>NZ_JBXAJK010000003.1:0-5747 GCF_058797175.1 Microbacterium sp. GW823-FHT02G05 | reverse complement strand
TTTTACAAAAGAAGTCCGGCGGTGTCCTACTCTCCCACAGGGTCCCCCCTGCAGTACCATCGGCGCTGTGAGGCTTAGCTTCCGGGTTCGGAATGTGACCGGGCGTTTCCCTCACGCTATGGCCGCCGAAACACTATTGATGTTTCAATCAAAACCTTAGCAACACAAACATGTTGTGTTGAAGGTGGTTCTCGACCGTACATCGAGAACCACTCAGTGGACGCAAGCACCAAAAACGGTGTGTTATCAAGTCATCGGCTTATTAGTACCAGTCAGCTGCACGTGTTACCACGCTTCCACATCTGGCCTATCAACCCAGTAGTCTGGCTGGGAGCCTCTCGCCCGAAGGCATGGAAGTCTCATCTTGAGGCCGGCTTCCCGCTTAGATGCTTTCAGCGGTTATCCATTCCGAACGTAGCTAATCAGCGGTGCTCCTGGCGGAACAACTGACACACCAGAGGTTCGTTCAACCCGGTCCTCTCGTACTAGGGTCAAATCCTCTCAAACTTCCTACGCGCGCAGCGGATAGGGACCGAACTGTCTCACGACGTTCTAAACCCAGCTCGCGTACCGCTTTAATGGGCGAACAGCCCAACCCTTGGGACCTACTCCAGCCCCAGGATGCGACGAGCCGACATCGAGGTGCCAAACCATGCCGTCGATATGGACTCTTGGGCAAGATCAGCCTGTTATCCCCGAGGTACCTTTTATCCGTTGAGCGACAGCGCTTCCACAAGCCACTGCCGGATCACTAGTCCCGACTTTCGTCCCTGCTCGACCTGTCAGTCTCACAGTCAAGCTCCCTTGTGCACTTACACTCGACACCTGATTACCAACCAGGTTGAGGGAACCTTTGGGCGCCTCCGTTACTTTTTGGGAGGCAACCGCCCCAGTTAAACTACCCACCAGGCACTGTCCCTGAACCGGATTACGGTTCGAAGTTAGATATCCAGAGTGACCAGAGTGGTATTTCAACAATGACTCCACAAGAACTGGCGTCCCTGCTTCAAAGTCTCCCACCTATCCTACACAAGCCACACCGAACACCAATACCAAGCTGTAGTAAAGGTCACGGGGTCTTTCCGTCCTGCTGCGCGTAACGAGCATCTTTACTCGTAGTGCAATTTCGCCGAGTTCGCGGTTGAGACAGTTGGGAAGTCGTTACGCCATTCGTGCAGGTCGGAACTTACCCGACAAGGAATTTCGCTACCTTAGGATGGTTATAGTTACCACCGCCGTTTACTGGGGCTTAAATTCTGAGCTTCGCCGAAGCTAACCCGTCCTCTTAACCTTCCAGCACCGGGCAGGCGTCAGTCCGTATACATCGTCTTGCGACTTGGCACGGACCTGTGTTTTTAGTAAACAGTCGCTACCCACTAGTCTCTGCGGCCACCAAACGCTTTCGGAGCAAGTCCTAATACGTCGATGGCCCCCCTTCTCCCGAAGTTACGGGGGCATTTTGCCGAGTTCCTTAACCACGATTCTCTCGATCTCCTTGGTATTCTCTACCTGACCACCTGAGTCGGTTTGGGGTACGGGCAGCTAGAACCTCGCGTCGATGCTTTTCTCGGCAGCATAGGATCACCCACTTTTTATCCGCATCGTGTCTCAGCCTACGTGAACGGCGGATTTGCCTACCGTTCGGCCTACGCACTTGCACCAGGACAACCATCGCCTGGCTTGGGCTACCTTCCTGCGTCACACCTGTTAATACGCTAACCGCACCAGCATGGGGTCGCGCGCTCCACCAAACGATGCCACCCGAAGGTGACGGTGTCTGGCTTTGGGCGCTTAGCACCACTGGATTAGCTTGGGCGGTTCTTCGCCGGTACGGGAATATCAACCCGTTGTCCATCGACTACGCCTGTCGGCCTCGCCTTAGGTCCCGACTTACCCAGGGAAGATTAGCTTGACCCTGGAACCCTTGGTCTTTCGGAGGACGTGTTTCTCACACGTCTTTCGCTACTCATGCCTGCATTCTCACTCGTGTAGCCTCCACGGCTGGTTTACACCGCCGCTTCGCTGGCCACACGACGCTCTCCTACCCATCAACACGGCTGGACCACGAAGGCCTACCAATAATGTCAATGCCACAACTTCGGTGGCGTGCTTGAGCCCCGTTACATTGTCGGCGCGGAATCACTTGACCAGTGAGCTATTACGCACTCTTTCAAGGGTGGCTGCTTCTAAGCCAACCTCCTGGTTGTCTAAGCAACTCCACATCCTTTCCCACTTAGCACGCGCTTTGGGACCTTAGTTGGTGGTCTGGGTTGTTTCCCTCTCGACTATGAAGCTTATCCCCCACAGTCTCACTGCTGCGCTCTCACTTACCGGCATTCGGAGTTTGGCTGACGTCAGTAACCTTGTAGGGCCCATCGGCCATCCAGTAGCTCTACCTCCGGCAAGAAACACGCAACGCTGCACCTAAATGCATTTCGGAGAGAACCAGCTATCACGAAGTTTGATTGGCCTTTCACCCCTATCCACAGCTCATCCCCTCAGTTTTCAACCTAAGTGGGTTCGGTCCTCCACGCGCTCTTACACGCGCTTCAACCTGGCCATGGATAGATCACTTCGCTTCGGGTCTAGGACATGCGACTGAATCGCCCTATTCAGACTCGCTTTCGCTACGGCTACCCCACACGGGTTAACCTCGCCACATATCGCTAACTCGCAGGCTCATTCTTCAAAAGGCACGCTGTCACCCCTACTAAGGAGGCTCCAACGGTTTGTAAGCAAACGGTTTCAGGTACTATTTCACTCCCCTCCCGGGGTACTTTTCACCTTTCCCTCACGGTACTTGTCCGCTATCGGTCATCTGGGAGTATTTAGGCTTATCAGGTGGTCCTGACAGATTCACACGGGATTTCTCGGGCCCCGTGCTACTTGGGATACTCTCCACGCCAGAACACGCATTTCGACTACGGGGTTGGCACCCTCTATGACCGGCCTTTCAAGACCGTTCGTCTATACGCTTCTGTAACGTCGGACCTTCGGCAGAAGATCCAGGTGAGTCCCACAACCCCGAACATGCAACGCCTGCCGGCTATCACACATGCTCGGTTTAGCCTGATCCGGTTTCGCTCGCCACTACTAACGGAATCGCGGTTGCTTTCTCTTCCTGTGGGTACTGAGATGTTTCACTTCCCCACGTTCCCTCTACCCGCCCTATATATTCAGGCGGGAGTCACTAGGTCGGCACGCCGCCCAGCGGGGTTTCCCCATTCGGACACCCTCGGATCAAAGTGTGCTTATCCACTCCCCGAGGCTTATCGCAGATTGCTACGTCCTTCTTCGGCTCCAGATGCCAAGGCATCCACCGTTTGCTCTTAAAGACTTGAAATCACATGAGTTGAATCAAAACTCGACCCACACCCGAAAGTGTGAATCAGAAATTGACTAATGATCTTTAAGATCATCTTTCACAACACAACCCCAAAGGGTCATGTTGAAGATGCTCGCGTCCACTGTGTAGTTCTCAAAGTACGGGCGGTACTCAACCGACAACCAACCAAAAAGGCCGGAAACCAGAAGAGTCCTGAGGTTCAGCCGCAACCCCGAAGGGTTGCACCCGGTCCCTCAGGACCCAACAGCGTGCAGACACCCCGCTCACCAATCCCCACATTCCAACCAACCGAAGTTGACGTACTAGCAGAAACCAGCTGCGCTGATGTCATGTCAAATGTTCCACCCATGAGCTCCCAGCGAAGAACGTATGCCTTCGATCTGGGTTCTGGACTCCGAAGAGTCAGATGCTCCTTAGAAAGGAGGTGATCCAGCCGCACCTTCCGGTACGGCTACCTTGTTACGACTTAGTCCTAATTACCGATCCCACCTTCGACGGCTCCCTCCACAAGGGTTAGGCCACCGGCTTCAGGTGTTACCGACTTTCATGACTTGACGGGCGGTGTGTACAAGACCCGGGAACGTATTCACCGCAGCGTTGCTGATCTGCGATTACTAGCGACTCCGACTTCATGAGGTCGAGTTGCAGACCTCAATCCGAACTGGGACCGGCTTTTTGGGATTCGCTCCACCTCGCGGTATTGCAGCCCTTTGTACCGGCCATTGTAGCATGCGTGAAGCCCAAGACATAAGGGGCATGATGATTTGACGTCATCCCCACCTTCCTCCGAGTTGACCCCGGCAGTATCCCATGAGTTCCCACCATTACGTGCTGGCAACATAGAACGAGGGTTGCGCTCGTTGCGGGACTTAACCCAACATCTCACGACACGAGCTGACGACAACCATGCACCACCTGTTTACGAGTGTCCAAAGAGTTGACCATTTCTGGCCCGTTCTCGTATATGTCAAGCCTTGGTAAGGTTCTTCGCGTTGCATCGAATTAATCCGCATGCTCCGCCGCTTGTGCGGGTCCCCGTCAATTCCTTTGAGTTTTAGCCTTGCGGCCGTACTCCCCAGGCGGGGAACTTAATGCGTTAGCTGCGTCACGGAATCCGTGGAATGGACCCCACAACTAGTTCCCAACGTTTACGGGGTGGACTACCAGGGTATCTAAGCCTGTTTGCTCCCCACCCTTTCGCTCCTCAGCGTCAGTTACGGCCCAGAGATCTGCCTTCGCCATCGGTGTTCCTCCTGATATCTGCGCATTCCACCGCTACACCAGGAATTCCAATCTCCCCTACCGCACTCTAGTCTGCCCGTACCCACTGCAGGCTGGGGGTTGAGCCCCCAGATTTCACAGCAGACGCGACAAACCGCCTACGAGCTCTTTACGCCCAATAATTCCGGATAACGCTTGCGCCCTACGTATTACCGCGGCTGCTGGCACGTAGTTAGCCGGCGCTTTTTCTGCAGGTACCGTCACTTTCGCTTCTTCCCTACTAAAAGAGGTTTACAACCCGAAGGCCGTCATCCCTCACGCGGCGTTGCTGCATCAGGCTTTCGCCCATTGTGCAATATTCCCCACTGCTGCCTCCCGTAGGAGTCTGGGCCGTGTCTCAGTCCCAGTGTGGCCGGTCACCCTCTCAGGCCGGCTACCCGTCGACGCCTTGGTGAGCCATTACCTCACCAACAAGCTGATAGGCCGCGAGCCCATCCCAGACCGAAATTCTTTCCAATAGCTGACCATGCGGTCGCTACTCGTATCCAGTATTAGACGCCGTTTCCAGCGCTTATCCCAGAGTCCGGGGCAGGTTGCTCACGTGTTACTCACCCGTTCGCCACTGATCCACAAGAGCAAGCTCCTGCTTCACCGTTCGACTTGCATGTGTTAAGCACGCCGCCAGCGTTCATCCTGAGCCAGGATCAAACTCTCCGTAAAAAAGAAATGCATACACAACCGGGAAAACGGCCATGCAGCGAGTTTGAAACTGACCAAAGAGATAAATCATTGCTGACTATCCGTTGCCAACCCCAAAGGGTTGGTCTTTGATCCAAAGGAATTTCTCACCATCAACCCGAAGGTCAATGGACGAGGAATAAATTGGCATTTGACAAGTGCACGCTGTTGAGTTCTCAAGGATCGGATGCTCCTGCGGTCCAGCCTCACGGCCTTCCCTTCAGGGCAACTTCTCTATCTTATCCGAGCCGCTCAGCCTGTCAAATCGACACGCCGTGAAGCTCAGAACCAGATCCGCCACCCAGAGCTGAACGCTCCGAGGCAACTTCTCTAGCTTACCCGCCAGACCCAGACTGTCAAATCGACGATCCAGACCAGCAGGCCACCACCAGAACCACAGTTCCAGGCCCTCCCCAAACGAGAAGAACACACCAGAACCAAA
>NZ_JBXAJK010000002.1:0-1224619 GCF_058797175.1 Microbacterium sp. GW823-FHT02G05 | reverse complement strand
GAGCCACCCATTGCTGGGTGGCTCTTTTGCGTTAACACGCACAGTGCATCATCCGCTTATGCTGGATGTGCCCCGATGAGCGTGGCATGACGCGTGTGCTGTGCTCGAGGCTTCGCACGCACGCTCGTATGGAGGTTTCATGACCGCTCCGCTTCTCTGCACCGTGACCGACGGTCTTGCACGGATCACGCTGAACAGGCCGCAGCGGCTCAACGCCTTCAACAGCGAGCTCGCGCATGCCTGGGCGGAGACCACGACCGCCGTCGTCGCGGATTCATCCGTCGGCGTGGTTCTTCTTGATGGCGCCGGTCCGTCATTCTGTGCGGGTGGTGACGTGCTCGACATGGCACAGAGCATGGGCTCTGGTGCCGAGATCACGGCGCTGGCTGACGTCATCAACAGTGGCATCCGTGCGCTCGTCGAGTCACCCATCCCGGTGGTCGCTGCCGCGCACGGTACCACCGCGGGAGGTGGGCTCGGAATCCTTCTCTGCAGTGACTACGCGATTGTCGGCAGCAACTCCAAGCTCGGAAGCCTGTATGCCAACATCGGGCTCACGCCGGATCTGTCTGTGTCCGCGCAGCTGGCGCGTGCAGTGGGGGAGCGTCGTGCCCTGCAGCTCGTGCTCCAGGATCGCCTGCTCTCCGCCGAGGAGGCCGTGGAATGGGGTCTTGTCGCCGAAGCCGTCGACGGAGAAGACGCTGCGGAGATCGCCACAGCGGTTCGTGAACGAGCGGAGGCTGTCGCGGCATTCTGGCTGCAGGGCGCCTACCGTGCGTACGGTGAGGCGAAGCGTCTCATCCGCTCCCAGCCGGCCCGCTCTTTCGCGGAGCAGCTCTCCGAGGAGGCGCGGATGATCGGAACATCCTTCGACCGTGAGGAAGCGCAGGCACGGGTGGCGGCGTTCGCTGCTGCTTCGGCCGCGCGGCGTTCCTGACGTTCAGCGCTGTCATCGGCGACCTTCGATCTCTCCACAGGAGGGGGAATCTGAGGGACTTTCCACCGAGGCGGGCATCACACGAGCATCGTTCGCAACGCGTGCGAAGATTGAGGCCACGAAGGTGACCGGAGGAGAGATCGCGTCATGACTGCCCCATCGCAGCAAGAGTCCAAGCCTGACATGTCCCTGCTGATTCGCGGCTCGCTGTGGATCGCGATCGGCGCGCTGATCGCAGCGGCGCTCGTGTGCGTGGTCTGGGTGCTGATCGGCGATCAAGAAGGCCTGATCGGCCGCGCCTTCCTCACGATTCTGCTGCTTGCGGGGTTTGCGGGCATCGCGATTCTCGAAGCGAGCCTCGCGCCGAACCGACCCGACTGGCTGGCCCTGCTGAGCATGGTGTCATGGATCATCGCTCTGCTCGTCGGCGCGGTCAAGATCTGGCTCCCGGAAGATCAGCGGTACGGCTACGGCTACTTCGATCCCGCCGAAAGGTTCTGGTTCCTCATCCTCGCGATCGGCGTGCTGCAACTCGCGCTTCTTCACGTGCGTCTGTTCACGAAGGCGTCTCAGAGGTATGTGACAACGTTCACCCGAGTGATCACGATCCTGACCCAGGTGTTCCTTGCGGGACTCGTCGGCCTGCTGGTCTTCTTCCTCACGTTTCCGCGCTCGTTCGAGTACGCCGACCTCTACTGGAGAATCGTCGTCGCGCTCGCGATTCTTACGGCGGTCGGTACCACGCTGATTCCACTGCTCAACGCCCTCTTCGCTCCGAAGAAGCCGAAGCCGGCGCGGCCCGTGAGCGCCGCAGCCCCGCTTGCGCCGTGGCCGATGTTCGCAGATGGTGTCACGCCGCTGCCGGCGCTCCACGACGGCTCGCCCGACTGGAATGCCTACTACACCGGCGTGCCCACTCCGCAGCTCGAATGGAACTACGACCCGCAGGCGCACGTCGGTGCTCCGCAGGCTCCTCTGGCTCCGCCCGTGCCTCCCGTGCACGTGACTGAGGGGAGCGGAGCGGATGCACCGGTGCAGCCGACGACGCCCGCGTTCCCGCCGGCGCCTCCCGCACCGCCCATGCCTCCGTCCCCACCTGTGTCGCCCGCGCCTCCGGTCCCGCCGGCACCTTCCGCCCCGGCTGCCGACGACACCGCACCCGAGCCGCCCCGGTGATGAGCCCGGAGGCCTACCGGGAGCTGGCCGTCGACATTGCTCAAGAGGCAGGGGAGCTCGCGCGCCAGCGCCGTGCCTCGGGCGTCGCGCTGGCTGAGACGAAGTCCTCGCTCGCGGATATCGTCACCGACGCTGACCGCGAAGTGGAGGCGCTGATCCGCGATCGCTTGCGCGCCGAGCGTCCCGGGGAGGGATTCCTCGGCGAGGAGTCGGGCACATCGGAGGGGGCGACGGACATCACCTGGGTCGTTGATCCGATCGACGGCACGGTCAACTACGCGTCGGGCATTCCCCTCTATGCCGTGAGCATCGCGGTCGTGCAAGGCAGCACGGACCCCGATTCCTGGGTTCCGCTCGCGGGCGCGGTTGATGCTCCGATGCTGGGCGAGACCTTCTCCGCTGCGAACGGCGGAGGAGCCCAGCTCAACAGCCGACGCATCCACGTTGCCGAACCCTCGGCAGCCGGCGCTCTCCTCGCGACCGGCTTCGGATACGACCCGGCGACGCACGCCGGAGATCTCGCCACCGTGGGGCGCGTCATGCCGATGGCCCGCGATCTGCGTCGCGGCGGATCCGCGGCGCTCGATCTCTCGTTTGTCGCCGCCGGGCGGCTCGACGGATACTTCGAACGCGGCCTTCAGCCGTGGGACTTCGCCGCCGGGTCGCTCATCGTGCAGGAGGCTGGGGGAGTGTTCGACCGGCCCGACCAGTCAGCGGCGCGGCGGATGAATCTCGCAGGCTCCGCGGGTGTGGTCACGGAACTCCGCAGACGAATCTTCGATGCACGGTGAGCGTCCGCATGACGCCCCGCACCGACGTGCGCGGAAACAATCCACAGCACGCCGACGTGCACATGGCATTCCCAGGACGATGCATGTAGTGTTTATCCGATCGTTACCTTCGTTACCCGAATAACGAGGGGTGTACAACCCACTGAGCCGCCCCGACACGGCCCAACCCCGAGAGAAACGTTTTGCCCTTCGAATCCCCCGCGACGGAGTCTGCGCCCACGCGCCGTTCTCGTCGCCTCCCGACCTCCGGTGCGCCGGAGACTCCGGAGACTTCGCAGGACCAGCAGCTCGAGACGCCCGCACCTCTCACGCGTCGCTCACGACGTCAGGACGCCACTTCTGCATCCCCCTCGGCGCCGCAGCTCGACGCGGTCGACGGGGTCGCCGCCGCGCAGACGCTGATCGCCGCATCCGCACTCGCTGCAGTGCAGGCCGTCTCCGAGCCGTCGGACGAGCCGAAGGCAGCGCCCTCGGCGACATCGGTGCGACCAGACGACGCGCCGACGACGCGAACACGGGTACGAGCATCAGCGCGACCCACTGTCATCGTGACACCTGTCGCCGCGCCGGTCTCCGAACCGGCCACCGTTCCCACTCCTGTCGTCGAAGACGCGCCCGCGGCGGCGCCGCGGACTGAGTACGACGTCTTCGCCGCAGCCTCCCAGCTTTTCGCTTCGGCCTCTCCGGAGCTCACGGGCCCAGCCCTCCCGCGGCACCGGTCCGCATCGGCCGACCAGGCAACGGCGTCGGCACATGTCGTGCCGCAGCGCCCTCGTGTGGGTGCGCTGCGCAAGATGGTCACCATCGGTGCGAGCGCCGGCGTCATGGGTATCGCAGGTCTTCTCGCCGTCTCGATGACACTTCCGGCCGAGGCTGTCGCTGCGGCGCAGGGTGCTTCGCTGGGGTCGACGACCTCGCTGGTTGCGCAGGGTCCGTCGGCGGGCGCCAGCAAGGCAGAACAGGGTGAGATCCAGGCGTTCGTGGCACCGACCGCGGTGCAGAACGAGGCACTCGCCGGCGCGGCCGGCTTCTCGACCATTTCGAGGGCCGATCTCGCCGCCGAGCAGGGCATCCGCTACTCCGATTCGCTGTACACGAACGACCCGAACGCGTCGATCCAGTGGCCCTTCGTCGTCGGTGTGGCGATGAGTTCGCCGTACGGTCCGCGCTGGGGTCAGCTGCACGCCGGTATCGACCTGGTCCCCGGTGAAGGCGCACCGATTCAGGCGATCGCTGACGGCGTCGTGCGTCTCGCGACAGAGTCCGACGGTGGCTACGGCGTCGGAACCTACATCGATCACGTCATCGACGGACAGCTCATCACGAGCCACTACGCGCACATGCAGTACGGCTCGCAGCGCCTGCAGACCGGCGACGTCGTGAAGGTCGGTGACATCGTCGGATTGACCGGCAACACCGGTCGTTCCTACGGCGCGCACCTGCACTTTGAGCTCATCGTGAATGGCTCCACCATCGATCCTCTGCCGTGGATGATGGCCAACGCCGGGCGGAAGTAGCCTCGATTTAGCGAGAAGGCCGGAGAGTGCTATTCTCATCTGGTTGCCAAAAACACGGCATCGCCCCGATAGCTCAGTGGCAGAGCACTTCCATGGTAAGGAAGGGGTCGTCAGTTCAATCCTGACTCGGGGCTCGCAGCATTCTTCTCCTCTGTGAACGGATGCCTCGCGGCAGGGTAGCTCAGCTGGTTAGAGCGCACGACTCATAATCGTGAGGTCGCGGGTTCAAGCCCCGCTCCTGCTACAGACTACAACCCCCGGAATCCCGGGGGTTTTGTCGTTTGAGGGTCCTCCTGCGGACGCTCCCAATTCAACCGTTGGACCGCTCCCCGATAAGATTGATCCGGTGACTGATACGCGTGCCGAGGCGGCATACTCCCGCTCTCTCGCGGCGTTTAGAACCCCGACCCTCGATCTCCTGCACGGGCGGTTCGCGCCCTTCGTGGTGGCCGCGCTCTCGATCCTCTTCACCGCCGATCGGCCCTCTGTCGCAATCGCCGACGCGCACGCCGAAGTCGCCGAGATCCTCGACGAACTCCGCTCTGCCGGTCACGACGATGAAGAGCGGCGGCTGCCGTCCGGCAGCGGACGTGAAGTCTGCCGCACCTGGGCGAAGGTCGGCTGGCTCGTGCAGCAGATCGACGACGACGTCGAGGTCTACCGGCTCTCCGCGCACGCCGTCGAAGCGCTCGAGATCACCGGACGCACCGGCGCCGGCCGCACGCGCGTCTCCAACTCGCGCATCCGCACGCTCCTCGAGGCGGTCGAGAATCTCTCCGACAACGCCGAGGCCGACCCCATCCGTCGCCTCGTGCGCCTCACGGCAGAGCGCGATGCGATCGACGCCGAGATCGCTCGTGCAGAACTCGGCGACCTCGCGCCTCTCGACGATGAAGAGCTGCTGGAAGAAGCCGAGAACGTCCTGCACCTCGCGCGTGAGCTGCCCGCTGACTTCACCCGCGTCGCGGAGTCACTCAAAGCCATGCAACGTGATGTCGTCGCCCACCTCCGCCGCGATGAGCGCCCCACGGGCGAGGTGCTGCGCGAATACCTGCAGCGCGCCAAAGACGTCATGCAGTCGACTGCCGAGGGGCGTGCCTTCTCCGGTGCGCTCCGCCTCATCGGAGACGCCGACCGCATCGACGCGCTCACCGACCAGCTGCATGTGCTGCTGCGTCAACCCTTCTCGCAACGACTCGATGCCGCCCAGCGTGCCGAGCTCGACGCGATCGGACGTCGTGTCGAACTCGGCGTCGAAGAGGTGCTGGCCGCGCAGCGGCGCGCCTCGCACGTCATCACCGGGCAGGTGAAGACCCACGACCCGCTGCGCGATCGCCAGGTCGATGATCTGCTGCGAGACGTCATCTCCGGCCTGCACGCCTGGACCCGCGACACCTCCGGCAGCCACATCGTCGACCCCGTGCGCAGCCTGCCGCGTCTCGACCTCGGGCACCTCCGCCAGTCCATCAGCGACATCCGCCCGCCGGGCACCCCAGCGCCGCTCACCGACGCCGACGACGTCGAGTTCGTCGACGCCGACACCCGCGCATGGGGCGGCCCCCGCTACGCCGAGATCGAGGCGTACCTCGCCGGTCTCGGAGAGGACTTCGACCTGGCAGATGCGTTCGCCGGCGTCGATGACGACACCCGCCGTCCCGTGGACCTTCTCGGAATGCTTGAGATCGCCCACCGCAACGGCCTGGCCGAGGGGGAGGGCATCTCGATCGTGGAAGCGCTGCGCCCCGACGGCACCACCCGACGTTTCGCGTTCGGCGCCGTCACGGCCCGCACGCACAAGGAGGAACAGCATGACTGAGCCGGAAACCGAGGAGCAGCTTCCCGAGGAGACCGTCACGGTCGACCCTGGGCTGGGCGAGGCATCCGGAGCCGGAACCTCGACGGACGACGCCTTCATCGCCCCCGTGGCGATGGAAGACGACCCTGACGACCTCTTCGCCGGGGACCGCGGAACCCTCGACGCCGAGGTGCGTCGCGTGCTCGTGCTGATCCTGCAGCGTCGCTTCCTCTCGGCTGAGCGCAATCGCCGGGAGTGGGCTCTGCTGCGCGACCACCATCAGATCGTCGAGTCACGGCTGAACGACCTCTTCCTGCGGCTCGTCGTCGACCACAGCCGCGGCCTCGCATACAAGCAGCAGGTGCGGTCCGACGAGCTCGATGTGCCGATCCTGCTCAAAGACGCGCCCTACACGCGTGCCGAGACGCTCGTGCTCGTGCACCTGCGCACCGTCTACCAGCGCGAATCCGCCGCGGGCGAATCCTCTCCACGCATCGATATCGAAGACGTCGAGCAGACGGTGCTCAGCTACTTCGCCGAGGTCGACGGCAGCACGGCGCGCCAGCAGAAGGCCATCCGCAATGCCATGGAGCGCCTCGACCGTGAGGGCATCATCGACGAGGAGACGACCGGGCGCTACCGGATCAGCTCGCTCGTCGAGGTCGTGCTGAGCGCGGAGAAGCTCGCCGAGCTCCGTGACTGGCTCCGCGCGCGGCAGGCGGAGAAGGACACCGCGGATGCTGCGCCTGCGGAGGCCGAAGAATCCGCATCGAACGATGCCGACGACCTCGTGGAAGCGGGCGCACTGTGACGATGATCGACACCCTCTTCGGGCTGATTCCTGCCGAGTCGCGTGGACAGCAGTGGGTCGCAGAAGACCTGCAGCTCGTGAACTGGGGCGGCTACGACGGCGGACCTCACCTCGTGCGCTTCTCGCCCAACGCGACACTGCTCTGCGGCGGCTCCGGCTCCGGCAAGTCCACACTCATGGACGCCTACATCGCGCTCATGATGCCGCACACGACGCCCTTCAACGGTGCCTCCAACGGCGGCGTCACCGGGCGCCCGCGCGGCGAGGAGCAGCGCAACATCCTCTCCTACGGTCGCGGCAAGCTCGACGAGTCGCGCACCGACGAGGGCACGAAGCTGCGCGTGCTGCGTGGCGACGGCGAAGACACCTGGACCGCCATCGCCATGACCTGGCGCGACCATGACGACGCACGCTTCACCGCGCTCCGCGCCTGGTACATCCCGGCCGGCGCGCGCACGCTCGAAGACACCGTGCGTGTGCGTGCGACGACCGCCGCGGCGTTCGACCTCTCCCTGCTCGACGGCGCGGCGGCACAGCGTCTCGCCGAACCCGCTCTGCGCGCGCTGGGCCTGGAGACGCTCGGCACCGACCGAGAGTTCTCCGCGCGACTGCACGCAGTGCTGGGCATCGGAGCCGCAGGCTCGGGCGCGAAGGCGGTGAGCCTGCTCTCACGCATCCAGGCCGGTCAGCAGATCACCACCGTCGACGACCTGTATAAGAAGCTCGTACTCGAAGAACCCGAGACGATGGCCACCGCCGACGCGGTCGTCGCGCACTTCGACGAACTGGAGAGCACTCGCACGAGCATGCTCACGGCACGTCAGCAGGTGAGCGCGCTGGAGCCGATCCGCGGCATCCAGGAGCGGATCGCTTCCGCCGCCGAGCGCGTCCGTCTGATCGATGAGGTCGGTGACTTCTCGCAGCCCGATTCGCGCGCGTCGCTCTGGCGCGCACAGCGGCGACTGGATCTGCTGCGCGAGGTCGAGACGGAGCTGCGCGACCGCACCCGGGCCCTCGACCTGGAACTGCGGGAGAAGCGCGTGCTCGCCGCTGCGGCCGATGCTGAGCGGGAGGGACGCCTGGACGTCCTTCGGCAGTCCGGTGGTGACCGCCTGGAGACCGCGCAGCGCGAGCTGCGCGGGGTCGAACGTCGTCTCAGCGAGGTCAGGCGAGAGCGGGAGCGCTTCGACGCCGACTTGAACGAACTGGACGAGGAGATCACAAGCCGCGAGCAGTTCGATGCGCTGCTCGGACGTGCCGCGGAAGCCACGAACGACGCATCCGGTCGGCGGGCGGCTCGCGCGGAGTTCGCCGAGGCGGAATCGACCCGTGCCCGTCTGGCCCGAGAACTCGCCGCGATCGAGGACGAACGGGACAAGGGCAGCCGCGTCCGCGGCAGCATCCCCTCCGCCCTCGACGACTCACGTGCACTGCTCGCCCGCGCCGCAGGCCTGGATCCGTCGGATCTGCCGTTCGTCGGCGAGCTGATCGAGGTCCGCACAGAGTTCGAGCCGTGGCGCGAAGCGTTCAACCTGGCTCTCGGCGGCTTCGCCACGACACTGCTCATCGACGAGGCCCACCTGCCCGCGTTCCGTGCGGCGATCGACACCGTGCGCACGCCCGTGCGTCTGCGATACGAGGGGATCCAGTCCGGACTCGCACAGACGAGATCCGGCGATGTCACCACGATGCCCGGACGTCTGGAGTATCGCGATTCCACGTTCACGGGCTGGCTGCAGCAGCGTCTCGACGAGCGGTTCGCCTTCGTGTGCGTCGATTCGTCCGCGCAGCTGGGCGAGCACCGCATGGCTCTGACGATCGCCGGTCAGATGTCGCAGGGGAGCCGGGGCGCGCACGGAGGACACGGGCGGGAGAACGTCCTCGGCTTCTCGAACGAGCGACGCCTTCGCGACCTCGACGGGCAGCTCGAGCGCCTGCGTGGCAAAGTCGACGCCGCCACAGGCGCCGTACGCAACGCCGAGGCGGCGCTCGACGGGATCGAGCACCGTGCTGCGATCTTCCAGCGCATCAAGGACCTCACCTGGGACCAGGTGGACGTCGCCGCCGTCGAAGCGGAACGGGATCGCTGGATCGCTGTGGAGACGGAAGTCACCGACGCCAACCCTGAGATCGCACGCCTGCGCGCCGAGACCGAAGAGCTCAAGGCCCGCTCTGCGCGACTCAACGGCGAGATCGGCGCGACGAGCGTCGAGCGCGACCAGGTCGAGAAGCGCTGGGGTGATGTCACCGACGACGTGGACGCGTGCCAGAGCGTGATCGACGCGGCAGAGGCCGCGGGGATCGCTCTCGATGTCGTGCAGTCGCGCTTCCTCGACGACCGATTCATGTTGGCGGAGGACGACGGACGGGAGACCGCATCCGCGCGGCTCGCGCGCCTCGACCTCGCCGTCGGCTCTGCTGCGCAGCGCCTCAGCGATGACCGGCGCACCGCGGCGGATACGCACGCCGAGCAGCGCGACAGCATGCAGCGCCTGATGCGCGGCTTCCTGGAACGCTGGCCGAGCCTGGCACTGCTGCCCGACCCGGATGCCTCTGTGGGGGAGTTCGAGCGCATCCTCGAGACGCTGAAGACGAGTGGTCTACATGAGCTGGAGAACGAGTGGCGCGACAGCCTGCTCAAGCTCTCGGGCAATGACCTGACGAGCCTGGACTCCACGCTGAGCCGGTCGCTGCGGGAGATCAAGGAGCGGATCGACCCCATCAACCGCATCATGGAGGCGCTGCCGTTCTACGACGATGCGCATCGCCTGCAGATCTCGCCGCGGGAGAACACCTCTGAGCCCCGCAAGCGCTTCCGCCGCGATCTTCGCGAGGTGCGCGCACTGATTGAAGATGCGACGACGGATGCTGAGCGCGAACACGCCTACGCACGGATGTCGCGACTGATCGGGCGCATGCGCCGGACCGCCCCCGACTTCGCCGAGCTGATCGACGTGCGCAACCACGTGCGCGTGAGTGCGGAGCGGATCGATGCCCAGACGAAGCAGCATGTCGCTCTCTACGACCACATCGGTGAGAAGTCGGGAGGCGAATCGCAGGAACTCGTCGCCTTCATCGTCGGAGCGGCACTGCGCTACCAGCTCGGCGACGCCGGCGCTGAACGCCCGCGTTACGCGCCGGTGTTTATGGACGAGGCCCTCATCAAGGCCGACGCGCACTTCACGAAGCGCGCGATCGGTGCCTGGCGAGGACTGGGCTTCCAGCTCATCATCGGCGCGCCGAATGACAAGTACAGCGCGATCGAGCCGCACGTCGACGTCGAGTACGACATCCTGAAAGACACCCGTGGGCGATCCTGGGCGAAGGCGAAAGTGGGCCTGCCGCAGACCGCGGGCTGATCTCAGCCCGTCGGCGCCTCACCCTCGAGCGTCTTGAGGGTGTCCTCCTCGACGGCGATGTCGGCTTCCAGCTCGTCCTCGGTCGCCTCGCTGCCTCCGAGGGGCGCCTCGTCGTCGGTCGTCGGCGCAGCGGAGTCTTCGGGGTCGGAGGGGCGGGCGAATCGGGTCGTGTGTTCATGTCGTCACCTTCTCTCTACGGGGATCTGACACTAACCCCGCACCGTCGCGTGGGTACGGGGGTTGAAGCGACAGTGCGAAGGTGTTACCGCGGAAGCACCGTGGGCCCCGTGGTCGTATCCAGCATCCGATAGCGAGTGCTGGGTCGTCCCTTCGTGCCGTAGTCCAGGGCGCGTGTGGCGCGGCCGATGCTCGCGAGATGCTCCAGGTAGCGGCGTGCGCTCACCCGCGAGATGCCGAGAGCGTCGCCCACCTCCGATGCCGAGGCATCTGGATGCTGGGTGAGCGCGGCCGCAACGCGGTCCAGCGTCTCTGCGCTGAGGCCCTTCGGCAGTCCCTGGCGCTCACGGAACGCGATGATCGCGTCGGCCGCATCGACGCGGCGCACGACATCGTGGAGCTCGGTGTGATCGCGCAGCAGGATCGTCGCCTCGGATGCTTCGCCATCCACGCGCGCGCCCGTGCTGCGCGCGACGATCACACGGGGGCCGATGATCACAGGGCTTCCCGCGGATTCACCCTCGTTGAGGATCCGGACGAGCTCGGGGGGCAGCGCATCGTCGACGTGCGCCCCGGTGAGCTGGTCTGCGGTGGAGTCGAGCAGATCGGCGGCGGCGTCGTTGACGAGGCTGATCATGCCGTCGTGCTCCACGACGATCACACCCTCGCTCAGCCGGTGCATGGTCGTCTCCCGGTTCTTCACGAGGGCGGCGATCTCGTGAGGCTCCAAACGGTAGATGCGACGGCGGATGATCGAGGTGACCCAGGTGGAGCCGAACACGCCGATGATCGCGGCCGTCACCATCGCGCCGGTGAGCCAGAAGAGGTTGCTGACGAACTCCTCGTTCAACTCGCTCTCGAGGATGCCCACCGAGGCCGTGCCGATCACCTCGCCGCTGTCGAACACCGGTACCTTCACCCGCCACGTGGTGCCGAGGGTTCCGGTCTGGGTGCCGACGTAGATCTCACCCGCCAGCGGAATGGACGGGTCGGTGGAGACGCGCTCGCCGATGCGGTCGGGGTTCGGGTGCGAGTAGCGGATGCCCTCTTCATTGGCGATCACCACGTACGCGAGATCGGATGCTTCGCGGATGACCTCGGCGATCGGCTGGATCACGCGCGAAGGGTCCGCGTCATCGAAGGCGTTGATCACCGTGGGGAGGCCTGCGATGGACTGCGCCACCGCCTGCATCCGGTCTTTGTACGCGTCGCGGATCGCCTGCTCATGCAGGACGCCGGTGATGATTCCGGCGGCGAGGGTCACCACACACACGATCAGTGCTTGAAGTACGAGAAACTGTGCTCGTAGCGTCATCTTTGAGGCCACGGCTCTATTCTGACCGCTCAGGGAGCGGGCCCCAAGCGGCCCGGAAGGTCTTCTGCGATCAATAGTTCCGAAAGGCCGTGCAATAGTTTCGGATACCCAGACGCCCGGATTTCTCCTTCTACGTTGTAGCTCAGCATCACGAGCCACTCGAGGAGGAGTGCATGAGAACTGCAACGAAGCGGACGGTCAGCCTGGCCGCCATCATCGCGGCCGGAGCGCTGGCATTGACGGCCTGCGCCGGAGGTGCGGAACCCGCCGCACCGGAGAAGGGCGACGCCCCGGCCGCCGAAGCGATCACAGACGTCAACATCGTCGTCCCCGCCGACCCGGGCGGTGGCTGGGACCAGACCGGGCGTGCGATCGCGCAGGTGCTGACCGGCGACAAGATCGTGTCGAGCGCACCCGTCACCAACATCGGCGGTGCCGGCGGAACCGTCGGCCTCGCGTCGCTCGCGAACGAGAAGAAGCAGAACACCCTCATGGTGACCGGCCTCGTCATGGTTGGCGCCGTGGAGACCAACGCGTCCAAGGTACGCCTCGAGGACACGACCCCGATCGCACGCCTGACCGACGAGCCGCTGGTGATCGTCGTACCCGCGGCATCGCCGTACAAGACGCTCGACGACCTCGTCGACGACATCGTCGCCAACGGACAGGCCGTGTCGATCACGGGTGGCTCGGCGGGTGGAGCCGACCACATCCTCGCGGGTCTGGTGCTCGAGGCATCCGGTCTCAAGGCGGAGGAGATCCCGACGAAGCTGAACTACATCCCGAACTCGGGAGGTGGTGAGGCGACCGCCCTCATCATCGGCAACCAGGTGTCCGCGGGCATCTCCGGCGTCGGTGAGTTCGTCCAGCACATCGAGTCGGGCGACATGCGTGCGCTCGCCGTCTCGTCGGAGAACCCGGTCGAGCAGCTGCCCGACACCCCGACGATCACGGATGAGGGCATCGATGTCGTCCTCACCAACTGGCGCGGCGTGATCGCACCGGGTGGCATCGACGACGCGACGCGTGCGGAGCTGGAGCGAGTCGTGACGGAGCTGCACGAGACCGATGCATGGACATCGGAACTCGAGACGCGCGGATGGAACGACGCGTTCCTGATCGGCTCGGAGTTCGACGCGTTCCTGAAGACCAACATCACGGATGTCTCGGCGACCCTGAAGAACATCGGTCTGGTTGGTTGAAATGACTGCTGGGTCTCCGGGGACGGGGCCTGACACCGTGCGGGCCGATGAAAGTCGGCCCGCACGGTCTCGTGCTTCCCTCCCCATCGGCGAGCTGGTGTTCGCCGTTCTCATGCTCGCACTCGGGGTCTTCGCTCTGGTCGGAGTCTTCGGTATCCGCGTGCCCGTTGGTGCGCAGGTGGGGCCGACCGTGTTCCCGTTGGTGGTCTCGATTCTCCTCCTCGCCGCGTCGGCGGCGGTGATCGTCGGAATCTTCCGCGGCCAGCGTGTGGAGCTAGAAGAGGGTGAGGACATCGACGAGTCGATGTCCACCGACTGGCTCACGCTCGCGAAGATCGTTGCCCTGATCGTCGCGCATCTGCTGCTGCTCGAACCCATCGGCTGGGCGCCTTCTGCGGCGATCCTGTTCGGAGGCGTGGCCTGGTCGCTCGGCGCCAAGCGCTGGTGGATGGCCTTCCTCGTTGGCCTCCTCGTCGCGCTCAGCGTGCAGATCGTGTTCGGCGGGCTGCTGGGTCTGTCGCTGCCGTGGGGTCCGCTCTTCGGCTGGCTGGGAGGGATGTTCTGATGGATAGCTGGACTCTTCTGCTCGAGGGCTTCGCGACGGCGCTGCAACCGCAGTACCTCGTGTTCGCGTTCCTGGGTGTGCTTCTCGGCACCGCCGTGGGTGTGCTCCCCGGCATCGGACCCGCGATGACGGTCGCGCTGCTGCTGCCGCTCACCTACACGCTGGAGCCCGCGGCGGCGCTCATCACGTTCGCCGGCATCTACTACGGCGGCATGTACGGGGGATCGACCACGTCGATCCTGCTCAACACCCCCGGCGAATCGGCCTCGATCGTGACAGCGATCGAGGGAAACAAGATGGCCAAGCTCGGGCGCGGTGCCGCGGCTCTCGCGACCGCCGCGATCGGCTCGTTCATCGCGGGCACGATCGCGACCATCGGCCTGACGCTGCTTGCCCCCGTGCTCGCGAGATTCGCGGTGAACCTGGGTCCTGCGGACTACGTCGCTCTGATCGTCATCGCCTTCATCACGGTCGGCGCTCTGCTGGGCTCGTCGGTGTCTCGTGGCATGGTGTCGCTCGGCGTCGGTCTGTTCCTCGGGCTCGTGGGCACCGAGATTCTCTCCGGCCAGCAGCGCTACACCCTCGGCGTCCCTGCCCTCGCCGACGGCATCGATGTCGTCCTGGTCGCCGTCGGTCTGTTCGCCGTCGGTGAGAGCCTCTACATCGCGGCCCGACTGAGACGCGGCCCGATCGCGCTCATCCCGGTGACCCGGGGCTGGCGCAGCTGGATGACCCGTGAGGACTGGAGGCGGTCCTGGAAGCCGTGGCTGCGCGGATCGGCGATCGGGTTCCCGATCGGCACGATCCCCGCCGGTGGTGCAGACGTTGCGACGTTCCTGTCGTACGCCGCGGAGCGCAAGCTCTCCAAGCGGAAGGACGAGTTCGGCCGCGGCGCGATCGAAGGCGTGGCCGGTCCGGAAGCGGCGAACAACGCCGCGGCCGCGGGCGTGCTCGTGCCCCTGCTCACGCTGGGTCTTCCCACGACCGCGACCGCCGCGATCATCATCACGGCATTCCAGTCGTATGGCATCCAGCCCGGTCCGCAGCTGTTCACCAACCAGCCGGCCCTCGTGTGGGCACTCGTGGCAAGCCTCTACATCGGCAACGTCATCCTGCTCGTGCTGAACCTGCCGCTCGTCGGCATGTGGGTCAAGCTGCTGCAGATCCCGCGGCCGTACCTGTATGCGGGAATCCTGGTGTTCGCCGTGTTCGGTGCCTACGCGCTGAACTTCTCGACGATCGACATCCTGATCCTCCTGATCATCGGTGTCCTCGGCTACTTCATGCGGCGCTACGGGTACCCGATCGCGCCTCTCGTGGTCGGCATGATCCTCGGTCCGATGGGTGAAGCGCAGCTGCGCCGTGCCCTTCAGATCAGCCAGGGTGATCTGACGACGCTGGTGACCCAGCCCTTCGCCGCCAGCGCCTACGGCGTGCTGATCCTGCTCATCGCGGGCGGGCTGTGGCTGAAGCGCCGTCAGCGTCGATACGAACAGGCGCTCACGGAATCGATCGCTGTGCCGATCAAGGCGGATTCGGAGATCTGAGACAGACGCGCGATCTCCGCGCCCTCGCTGAATCCCGTTGCCCGGTGTACACGCCCGGGTGACGGGATTCGGCTTTGCCCTGCTTCACAGTTAGCCTCTAGTTAGGGTTACCTAACTAAGGGTTGCCTAAGTGAAGAATGGAGCAGTGAAGTCGTGCTGAAAAAGACCTCCTCACCCGTGGCAGCCGCCCTGGGTGGGATCACCGTGCTGGCGCTGTCGCTCGGCGGTGTCACCACCGCAACGGCGAGCGAATCGGCCTGGGCGGAACTGGACAACGCCGGCCTGGAATGGGGGCTCAGCGGCGTCTATCAGGACGCTGACGACCGCGGCGCGACCTGCGCGTACTTCTCCGCGGGGAAGCTAGGCGATTTCTCGCCTCGCGTCGGCGATGTCCAGATCCTCAAACGCGGCGCGGACGGAGAAGCGCTTCCCGCGTCGAAGGGCAGCATCTGCGCCCCCGTCGAAGGCGACTCGAACAATCAGCGCGCACTCTTCATGGGCGGTGAAGGCATGCTCAACCGGGCCACGGGCGAGGCGACGGTCTACTGGGAAGGCGCCTTCACCGCCAACGCCTACGCAGGCGCGGTGCCGTGGTGGATCGCGGATCCCGCACTGGAGGTGCGCTCGGACGGGACGGGCGTGCTCACCGCGACGGTCGGGGGCCGGGGCGCATCCTTGAGCGACCCGGACAACGGGTTCGAACTGACACCGCGCTCTGTGACCCTCGCGACCTTCTCGCACGTGAAGGTCGATGAAGAGGGCATCACTTTTGAGCCTGATTTCGTCGGCGTGGACTACTTCCCCCTCGTGACGGCCGGAGCGCCAGAAGGCGGCCGGGATTCGGCGTCTGCGATCGACGACAGCGTGAAGCAGGCCGATGCGGGCTGGGGAGCGTGGCCGACCTCCCTGGTCGATTTCCACTACGAATCGGGCCTGGCCTCGTACTGGCACACGAGCGGAGGCAGCGCCGACGCGCTGAAGGCGCCACTGCCGGTGACCGTGAGCTTCGACACGGATGTCGAGATCGTCGGAACGCCGACAATCATGGCGCAGCCAGAGTCGGCGATCGCGCGGCCCTTCATCGAGGGCAGCACGGTCGAGATCGTCGCGGATGCGGCAGGGGCGGATGCCGTCTTCTGGCAGGAGGCGCCGAGCCCGCAGGGTCCATGGCAGCGCGTGACCGGCGCTGACTCCTCGACGTTGACGATCGCCGACATCGATGCGCGATGGAACGGGAAGTTCGTGCGTTTCGTCGCGCAGAACGCGGCGGGCGAGACGGCGTCTGTCGCCTTCTCGATGTCCACGGTCGCACCGGTCGACGTGACGATCGCGACGCAGCCGCATGTCGCGATCGCGATCGACGGTTCGCGACCGCAGCTGAGGCTTGCGGCGACCGGGACACCGGCGCCCTCGAGCTTCGTGGTGGAGCAGAGCCGTGACGGCGGTGCCACCTGGGCGCACCGGGACGGTGTCGTCGCCAAACGCTGGCAGGACACCACGACGCTCACTCTGGCTCCGGCTGCACTGGACGAATCCGGCACGTTGCTGCGTGTCACAGTGGAGAACAGCATCGGCAGCACTGCCATGACGCACGATGTGCCTTTCGAAGTCGTCGCGGCAACGGGGGAACCGCAGGTCGTCGTCGGTCAGTCGGGGCCGCTCGATCCGACGCAACCGAACACCATCACAGTGACCGGTGCGGGGTACTCCTTCCCCGCGTCGACAGGTATGGGCGCGTACTCCCTTGACGTGCACGTCCTTGCGGATGCGGCATGGCAGCCGGGACAGACGGGCAATGATGATTCGCTCGTCGCCGCGCCCGAGAACCAGTGGGCAGAGCTGTATCACGGGTCGATGCCGGATGGCTCGTTCACCAGCGTGATCGAGATTCCTGCGCACAGTCTCGATGCGACTCAGAACTACGGGGTCGGAACGTTCCTGAAGCTCGGGTCGGTGTGGGGCTTCGGATCGACATTCGACAACCGCTCGGCAGACGCATTCGCACGGATAGTCGTGCAGCCGCCGAGCGACTTCCCCGAGGCTGTTGCGGAGGGCGGACTCGACGATGCGCAGCGAGGCAGCATGACAGCCGAGATCGATGCCGAGCGTGTGCTTGCCGTTGCTCTTCCCGAGCAGCTCCCGGGAACGGGCGCAGCGTTGAGGGCGGTGCCGACCAACGGAGGAGCGGGGTTGCCGCTCGGCTGGATCACTCTGTCGACGGTGCGCGACGCGAAACTGGCGCTTCCCGAGGAACTCGACTCCGGCGAGTACCGCATCACCGCGCAGGGCGTCGACGGTGCGCTGCTTGGCTGGGCGGAGGTGACCGTGCCGACACTGCAGAAGCCAGGTGAGGGAACGGGCGGGCCGGGCTCAGACTCCGGGGCCTCGGGCACCGCGCCGGGGGAAGGCGGCTCGGGCCAGAGCGGCGTGCTCGCGCTGACGGGAGCGAGCCCGTGGCTTGCCTTGCTGCTCGGCGCGGGCCTGTTCGGCGCGGGAGCCAGCGTCGTAGTGCGTGCGCGCGGGCGGGCGACGCGTGAGAGCGTCCCCGCAGACGCTGCCAAGGAGTAAGCAGAGAGGTGGTGCCGGGCCGCGCTCAGGCGTGGGCTCGGCACCGCCGTTTCGCGGAGTGGATAGGCTGGGAGAACTCTGCCGCGGTGCGCAGGGCACCGAATGAGGGAGCGCGAGTTGGACGAGGCAGCAACGGAACCTCGGGGTGTGCGCGGCTACGCGGTCCTGATCGGCATCGGCCTCACGGCGGGGCTCCTCTCCGGACTGTTCGGCGTCGGCGGCGGCACCGTGATCGTGCCGCTTCTCGTGCTGATGCTGGGATTCAACCAGCGTCTCGCCGCCGGAACCTCGTTGGGTGCCATCGTCCCGACCGCGAGCATCGGCGTGCTGTCGTACGCCGCCTCGGATTCGGTCGCCTGGATTCCGGCGCTCCTGCTCGCGGTCGGGGCCGTGGTGGGCGCGCAGATCGGCACGCGGCTGCTGCCGCGGGTGTCGCAGACCGTGCTGCGCTGGATCTTCGTCGGGTTCCTGGTGCTGGTGATCGTCAGCCTGTTCCTCGTGATTCCCTCGCGGGATGCGGTTCTGACCCTCGACTGGCTCTCGGGTTTCGCCCTGGTCGTCGTCGGTGTCCTCACCGGCATCCTGTCGGGCCTGATCGGCGTCGGCGGGGGCATCGTGGTGGTGCCGGTGCTCATGCTCGCCTTCGGAACGAGCGATCTGGTCGCCAAGGGCACCTCGCTGCTCATGATGATCCCGGCCGCGGTGTCGGGGACGATCGGCAACCTGCGCCATCGCAACATCGACCTGGTCGCCGCGGGCGTGGTCGGTCTCTCCGCGTGTGCGACGACCGCGCTGGGCGCGTGGATCGCCACGCTCATCAACCCGGCCGTGGCGAACATGCTGTTCGCGGCATATCTGGTCGTCATCGGAACGCAGTTGGCGCTTCGTGCGATCCGCGACCGCCGCTCCTGATCGCATTCGGAGATGAAGGAATCTTCATCTCCTCCTCATCTGAGCCTCACGAACGCCAGGCACGATAAGAACATGTCCTCCGCACGACGTCTTCTTCTTCCCGGCGCACTCATCGCCGTTCCGGTGGTGTGCGCTGCCGCTGTGATCGCGCTGGCGCAGATCCCGGCTGCTCCGGATCTGCCGACTCGCGTGATCGAGGTTCCGGTCGTGGCGCCGAGCCCGACGCCCACGCGCACTCCCTCCGCTCCGGTGGCTCCTGCGCCCGTCGTGCCGGCCCCCGCGCCGCCGGCCCCGGCCCCCGCCCCCGCCCCACCGGCGGGCGATGACGATGATGACGACAGCGGAGCAGGCGATGACGACTGACGCGACCACCGTGCCCCTGGCCGAGCCCCTCCCGGTCACCGCACCGCTCGCGCCGGCACCCGCGCCCGAGCGGCTGCGGACCCTGCGCACCCGCACCCTGCCCGCCCGCTGGCGGATCACGGCATGGATCATCCTGAGCACGGTCTTCACGATGCTCGCCGTCGGCCTGATCGGTCGAAGCCTCCTTCTCTCGGGGGTCGAGACAGCCGCGAACACCGAGATCGAACAGGAAGCCGCCGAGTTCGTGCGCTTCATCGACACCGGGATCGATGCGGGCACCGATCAGCCGTTCGCCTCGGTCGAGAAGCTGCTCGAGGATTTCGTGGGCCGCCAGTCGGTGCACGAGAACGAGATCCTCGTCGGCGTCGTCGACGGTGAGGTGCTCACGGTCGCGAACGGTGTTGCGCCTGAGGAGAAGCATCCGCTGGACATGACGCCCGGCAGGAAGGTCCCCGCCGAGATGCTGGTACCGGCCGTGCGCGCCGGGGCATCGGAGAACTCGCCGGCCGGCCCCCTCCGCTGGGGGCGCGTGGACTTCACCCTGGGCGAGCGCAGCGGCGCACTCCTGATCGTGCAGCTGACCGGAGACGACCGGAACGCAGTGGAGGAGGGGGTCGCGGCGTTCGCAGGCATCGCCTTCGCGGGCATTCTGCTGAGCTCGGGTGTCGCGTGGCTCGTGGCGGGGCAGATCCTCGCGCCGGTGCGCGCCGTGCACAGGGTGGCGCAGGGCATCAGCGAACACGACTTGACGACCCGCGTGCCCGTCGAGGGCACCGACGACATCGCCGCTGTCGCGACCACCTTCAACCAGATGCTGGATCGCCTGGAGCGCCTGCACGCGACGCAGCAACAGTTCGTGGACGACGCCGGGCACGAGCTGCGCACACCGATCACCGTGGTGCGCGGACAGCTCGAACTGCTCAGCGATGACCCGGAGGAGCGCGCCGAGACGCTGCGCCTCGTGAATGACGAGCTGAGCAGGATGAGTCGGATCGTCACCGATCTTCTGGTGCTCGCACGCGCACAGCAGCCGGACTTCGTGCGCATCGCCGGGTGCGATGTCGCGACGCTCACGCTCGACATCGAGGCGAAGGCACAGGCCCTGGGCGATCGTCGCTGGCAGCTCATGGAAGTCGCGGAAGGAACCGTGCGCCTCGACCCGCAGCGCGTCACCCAGGCTGTTCTCCAACTCGCGGCGAACGCGGTGCAGGTCACGAACGACGGTGACCGCATCCGCATCGGATCGCGCTTCGAGGGCGCTGGTGTGGGTCGTCGCCTGCAGCTCTGGGTGCAGGACACCGGCCCCGGCGTCGCCCCGGACGACGCGGAGCGCATCTTCGAGCGCTTCGTGCGCGGCGGCGCACGTGCCGACACGAGCGGTCCAGCGCCGCGCTCCGGATCCGGGCTGGGCCTCGCCATCGTCCGCGCGATCACGGATGGCCACGGCGGTGCCGCATGGGTCGACAGCGTCCTCGGTGAGGGCGCCACCTTCGGCATCGACCTGCCCGCTCCGGAAACCGAAGCCACGGCTGAGAAGGGGCT
The DNA here is from genome assembly GCF_058797175.1 of Microbacterium sp. GW823-FHT02G05. NCBI lineage: Bacteria > Bacillati > Actinomycetota > Actinomycetes > Micrococcales > Microbacteriaceae > Microbacterium > Microbacterium sp. GW823-FHT02G05. The sequence continues at coordinate 1,204,042 of NZ_JBXAJK010000002.1, read as the reverse complement.
CTGAGATGCGACACATCCTCATCGCGGAAGACGACCCGCACATCACCTCCTTCGTACGCCGCGGTCTGCACGCCGCCGGCTACGAGACCTCGGAGGCCGCCGACGGCGAGACGGCGCTGCTGCTCGCACGCAGCGGCATGTTCGATCTCGTCCTGCTCGACATCGGGCTGCGGGGGATGGATGGCTTCTCCGTGCTCTCTCACCTGCGCGGCGAAGGCGTCAGCACGCCCGTGATCATCCTCACCGCTCGCGACTCGGTGATCGACACCGTGCGCGGGCTCGAGAGCGGCGCGAACGACTACGTGACCAAGCCCTTCCAGTTCGCTGAACTCCTGGCCCGCGTGCGGCTGCGCATCGGCGACGGCGAACAGCGCAGCACCGGACCTGTGCTCTCGCACGGCGACCTCACGGTCGACATCCGCGCGCGCCGCGTCACCGTCGGCGGAGTCGCCGCCGACCTCACGAGCCGTGAGTTCGCGCTGCTGGAGGTCTTCGTCGAGAACGCGACGCAGGTGCTGTCGCGCGATCAGCTCATCGGGCACGTGTGGGGGATGGACTTCGACCCGGCATCCAACGTCGTCGACGTGTACGTGCGGGCGCTGCGCGCGAAGATCGGCTCCGAGCGCATCGAGACCGTGCGCGGAGCAGGGTACAGACTGCGATGAGCACCGCCACTCGCACTCGCTACGCGACGACACCTCCGGGTTTCGCAGCATCCGCCCCGCGTGCCCCGCGCCGACACCCGAGCACAGGGCGGATCGTCTCGCTCGCCCTCGTGCTCGCGTCGGCGGCCGTGCTCGTGCTGTTCGCGGCACAGGGCAGCGCCTCCGCGATGACCGGGGCGCCCCTGTCGACCACCGGCGCCCTCACGATCAGCGTCTTCCTCCTCGCCGTGTGGGCCTGGATCGCCACGCCGCTCGATGACACTCTTGTTGCGCTTCTCGCTGCGCTTGCACTCATCGCGGTCGGCGCGCTGCCGTCAACGACGTTCTTCGCTGCACTCGGAGACGAGACGATCTGGTTGCTCATCGGCGCGTTCATCATCGCCGCCGCGGTCAACGCCTCGGGCCTCGCGCTCCGCGGCGCCGCGCAGCTCGTGCGCCATGCGCGCACCCCGCGGGCGCTGTTCCATCTCGCGACCGTCGCGCTCACTCTCACCACCTTCGCCGTCCCGGCCACCTCGGGGCGCGCAGCCCTCGCGGTTCCCGTGTACGCGGCGCTCGCCGCGGCGATCGCCGGACGCGCCGGCCTCATCCGTGCGCTCGCCCTGCTGTTCCCGACCGTGATCCTGCTCTCGGCCGTCGGCTCGCTCCTCGGCGCCGGTGCCCACATCATCACGGGACAGATCGTCGGGGCCGCCACCGGACAGGAGTTCACCTTCCTCAGCTGGCTGTGGTTCGGTCTTCCGCTGGCGATCCTCTCGTCGCACATCGCCTGCGAGATCGTACTCATGCGGTTCACGTCGCTCGCCGAGCGCCGCACCGCACTGTCGATCTCGCTCGGCGACCTCGCCGCCACAGTCCCCACGCCTGTGCAGGGTCCGCTCACCGCCATCGAGAGGCGCGCGCTCCTGCTGCTCGTCGGCGCGATCGCCCTGTGGTGCACCGAGCCGTGGCACGGGATCTCGCCCGCGCTCGTCGCGCTGATCGGTGCCGTTGCGGCGGTCACACCTGGAATCGGATGCACCTCCATGGCAGCGGCCGTGAAGACGGTGCCCTGGAACCTCCTGCTGTTCCTCGCGGCAACGCTCGCGCTCGCCGCAGCGCTCACCTCGTCCGGGGCAGCGACGTGGATCGGGCGGGCAGCGCTCGCGCCCCTCACCGGGCTCGGCGAGGCAGGAGCGATCGCGTTCGTGCTCGCCGTCGTCGCCGTCTCGCTCGGCGCGCACCTGCTGATCCCCTCGCGGTCGGCGCGCTCTGCGGCTCTCATCCCTGTTGTCGTCGCCCTCGCGCCAAGTGTCGGCGTCGACCCGATGGCCGCCGCCTTCGCCTCGACGGCTGCGGCAGGTTTCTGCCACACCCTGACGAGCTCTGCGAAGCCGGTGGCGATGTTCGCTGATCCCCAGATCGCGCCCGGCGGATTCCGCGCGGCTGATCTGCGACGCCTCTCGGCGCTGCTGGCTCCGACGATGTTCGTGCTCGTGTGCACGTTCACCTTCTTCATCTGGCCGTCGATGGGGATGCCCCTGTTGCGCTGACGCGCGACGTCTCGCGCCGCATCCGCCCCCCTTCGCAACTTCACCATCCGGGTCGTGCCCGGTACTCGTCGTGCCCGCAGACGGGCACAAAAGGAGGAACCATGTCCATGCAGATCCCTCAGCGCATCGTCGTCGCCCCGAGTGGCTTCAAGGAGAGCCTCGACGCGGCCGGCGTCGCCCGCGCGATCGCCGCTGGCGTGCGCCGGGTCATTCCCGGTGTGCAGGTGGATGAGTTTCCGGTTCCAGACGGCGGCGAGGGAACCGCGGAGGCCCTCGCCACGGCCACGGGCGGCACGCTCGTTCCGGCCCGCGTCACGGGGCCCGTCGGGGAGGAGGTACTGGCGCATTGGGCGCGCCTGGGCGGAACCGCCGTCGGAACTGCTGTCGTGGAGATGGCCACCGCAGGAGGGCTGCGCCTCGTGCCCCGCGATCGTCGTGATCCCGGCGCCACGACGACGTACGGCGTCGGACAGCTGATCGCCGCGGCGCTCGACGACGGCGCCACGCGCATCATCGTCGGATGCGGGGATTCGGGAACCAGCGACGGAGGCGCGGGAGCGCTCCAGGCGCTGGGCGCACGGATCCTCGATCGCGACGGTGCGGAGATCCCGCACGGCGGACGCCACCTGCGCGATGCCGCGCGCCTCGATCTCGCAGGGCTGCACCCCCGTATCGGCGAGGCGGAGATCGTCCTCGCGTGCAATGTGCACAACGTGCTGTGCGGACCGCGCGGCGTCGCGCGCGTCTTCGGGCCGCAGAAGGGAGCGAGTCCGGTCGACGTCGAAGAGCTCTCGGATGCGCTCGACGTCTGGGCGGATCTGCTCGAGCGGCAGACGCCTCACGGCGGGCTCATGGACGTGCGGACCGGCGCGGGGACCGGGGCATCCGGTGGGTTGGGCGCCGGACTCGCCGCTGTCCTGGGTGCCCGACTGGCACCGCGCTTCGAGGTCCTTCTCGACGGTGATCTGCTGCCCGCGTCCCTCGACGAGCTGATGGCGGCCGCGGATCTCGTCATCACCGCTGAGGGCGCGATCGACTTCCAGACGCCTCGGGGCAAGGTGCCGGCGGAGGTCGCTCTGCGCGCTCGCGTCGCCGGCGTCCCGGTGCTGGGTATCGCCGGATCCCTGGGGGAGGGCGCGCCTGCCGTCCACGACATCGGAATCGCCGCGATCGCATCGATCCTCACTGTGCCCATGCGTCTCGAACACGCGGTCGAGCAGGGCGAGGAGCTGCTGCGCGACGCGGCCGAGCGCAGCATGCGGCTCGTCCTGTTGGGAGCGGCGATGTCCGCGCGTCCCGCGGCGTGAGCCATCCGCGCAACGGGAAATAACCCGGCGCGCGGAGGAGCGACACAGGCACCCCTCGGTAGGATCGAGGGGTGCCTGTGAACAGCGAACTCGTCGGCCGGACGTTCCCGCCGACCCCGTCCTACCTCGTCGGACGAGAGAAGGTGCGCGAGTTCGCGCGCGCCGTCTTCGCCGACGCCCCTCAGCACTTCGACGTCGCCGCAGCGCAGTCGCTCGGGTACGCCGATGTCGTCGCCCCGCCGACTTTTGCGATGGTCATCCAAGACCTCACGCTGCAGCAGCTTCTGGGCGAAGCGGACTCCGGCATCGTGCTCGCCCGCACGATCCACGCCGAGCAGAAGTTCGCGTACACGCGGCCGATCGTCGCGGGCGACGAACTCAGCGCGCAGCTGCGGGTCACGGGCATCCGCACGATGGCGGGCAACGCCATGATCACCAGCGAAGCCGAGATCACGGATGCTGCGGGCGCACACGTCGTCACAGCGACCTCCGTGCTGCTCGTGGGGGAGGACTCCGAATGACCCTCGTCGTGGGCGACGTGATCGCCGAGCGCACCGTGCACCTGACCCGCGAATCGCTCGTGCGCTATGCAGGAGCATCCGGAGACTTCAACCCCATCCACTACCGCGACGATGTCGCGGCCGCCGTGGGTCTCCCCGGCGTGCTCGCGCACGGGATGCTGACGATGGGCATCGCCTCTTCGGTCGTCGTGTCCGCGCTGCCGGGCACAGCACGTGTTCTCGATTACGGCGTGCGCTTCACGCGTCCTGTCGTCGTCGACCCGGAGACGGGTGCCGACGTGACGATCAGCGCCAAGGTCGCCGCAGCAGATGACGAGGCCGTGCGCATCGACCTGACCGTGAAGTTCGCCGAGGCGACCGTGCTCGTCAAAGCGCAGCTGCGCGTCGCCGCCGACTCGCTCGCCTGACGGCGGGCCGGAGACACCATGCCTGAGATCGAGCCGCTTCCGCTCGCGTCGCTGACCACGCTGCAGACCGGCGCGGCGCCGACCCGCATGATCGAGGCGCACACGATGGCCGAGCTTGTCGATGCTCTCCGCGAGGTGTGGGCTGATGGCGACGAGTGGTTTGTGCTCGGGGGCGGGTCCAACCTCTTCATCGGAGATGAGCCGTTCGAGGGCACGGTCATCCGTGTGCTGACATCGGGCATCGAGAAGCTGCCGTCTCCGCACGAGGGCCGAACGCGACTGCGTGTGCAGGCCGGACACAACTGGGATGACTTCGTCGCCTTTACCGTCGCGGAGGGGCTTGCGGGCGTCGAGGCGATGTCGGGCATCCCTGGCACGGTGGGTGCTGCGCCGGTGCAGAACGTGGGCGCCTATGGGCAGGAGATCCAGGAGACGCTGGTCGAGGTCGAGTGGATCGACCAGGCCACGGGTGACGTCACGACTGCTGAGGCATCCGAACTGGGTCTCGGTTTCCGCACCTCCGTGCTCAAGCACCACTACGGTGACGTGCCACAGCGCCGTGCGGTGATCCTGTCGGTGACGCTCGATCTCGCTGAGGTCGGTGAGGCAGGCCGCCAGGTGCAGGGAGCGCAGCTGCGCCGTGCGCTGCAGCTGGAGGGGGACGACCCCGTTCCGCTGGCATGGGTGCGCGAGCAGATCCTCGCGACGCGCGCCGCCAAGGGGATGCTGCTGAACCCGGCGGATGCGGATACGCGCAGTGCCGGGTCCTTCTTCCAGAACGCGATCGTCTCGGAGGCCTTCGCTCGCACGCTTCCGCCGGAGTGCCCGCGCTGGCCGGTCACGCCCGACCTCGATGCCGTGACCGTGATTCCGCTGGAGCGCTTCGACGGATATGTCCCGGCGCCCGTGCCGGTGGAGAAAGAGGTCAAGGTCAGTGCCGCATGGCTGATCGAGCAGGCGGGAATCCGCAAGGGGTTCCGTCTGCCGCGCTCGCGTGCGAGCATCTCCACCAAGCATGCGCTGGCACTCACGAACCGTGGTGGCGCCACCGCCGAAGAGGTCGCTGAGCTCGCACGTTTCGTGCAGGGGCGTGTCCAGGCGGAGTTTGGACTCGTCTTGCAGCCGGAGCCGGTGCTCGTCGGCGTCGCCCTCTAGTTTCACCATCGCCGTCCGGATACGATGACGCGATGACCGGTCTCATGCCGTACCTGTCCTTCCCCGGTAACGCGGGAGAAGCGCTCGAGTTCTATCAGGACGTCTTCGGCGGGCAGCTGTCGCTGTTCACCTACGAGCAGTTCCAGCGCACGGACGGCCCGCCCGACATGATCGCGCACGGCGAGCTTGCAGGTCCGGTGCGGCTGTGCGGATCGGATGCCGGGCCGGACGATGACGCCGTGCACATGCTCGGTATGAGCTTCGCGCTGCTCGGCACCGCAGAGCCGCAGATCCTCACGGAGTGGTTCGACCAGCTCGCCGAAGACGGCACAGTGCTGGACCCGCTGCAGAAGCGCCCCTGGGGTGCGCACGACGGACAGGTGCGCGACCGCTACGGCGTGCGCTGGCTCATCGGCTACGAACGCTGAACGACGACGAAGGCCCCGGCATCCAGGATGCCGGGGCCTTCGCCGTCACGCTCAGGAGAAGAGGCGCTGCAGGCGCTGCACGCCCTCGAGCAGCTGGTCGTCACCCAGCGCGTACGACATGCGGATGTAGCCGGACGGGCCGAAGGCCTCGCCGGGAACGACGGCGACCTCGGCCTGCTCCAGGATGAGGTCTGCCAGTTCGAGCGACGTCGTCGGCGTCACGCCGCCCCAGGTGCGGTTCAGGAGGCCCTGCACGTCGGGGTAGACGTAGAAGGCGCCGAGCGGATTCGGGACGACCATTCCGTCGATCTTCGACAGCTCCGAGACGATGAGGCGGCGTCGGCGGTCGAAGGCCTCGCGCATCTGCTCGGCCTCGGTCTGCGGGCCGTTGAGCGCGGCGATCGCGGCCTTCTGGGCGACGTTGTTGACGTTGCTGGACAGGTGCGACTGCAGGTTGCCGGCGACCTTGATCGCATCGGCGGGCCCGACCATCCAGCCCACACGCCATCCGGTCATCGCGTAGGTCTTGGCGACGCCGTTGACAAGAAGGGTCTGCCCTGCGAGCGCAGGGACGGCCTCGACGATCGACGTGGCCTTGACGCCCTCGTAGGTGAGGTTCTGGTAGATCTCGTCCGAGATGACCCAGATGCCGTGCTCCAGAGCCCACTGGCCGATCGCCGCGGTCTCCTCCGCCGTGTAGACGGATCCGGTCGGGTTGGAGGGCGAGACGAAGACGAGCACCGTCGTGCGCGCGGTGCGTGCAGCCTCGAGCTGCGCGACGGTGACCTTGTACTCCTGGTCGGCGCCGGCGAAGACCTCGACCGGGATTCCGTCAGCAAGGCGGATCGCCTCGGGGTAGGTGGTCCAGTACGGGGCGGGAAGGAGGACCTCGTCGCCCGGGTTCACGACAGCCTGGAACGCCTGGTAGACGGCCTGCTTACCGCCGTTGGTGACGATGACCTGGTTCGGCGAGACCTCAAGCCCGGAGTCGCGCAGCGTCTTTGCGGCGATGGCTTCGCGGAGCGCGGGAAGCCCGGCTGCAGGGGTGTAACGGTAGCTGGCCGGGTCGGCGAGAGCCTCCGCTGCGGCGTCCACGATGAACTGCGGCGTCGAGAAGTCGGGCTCGCCGGCGGCGTAGGAGATGATCGCCTTGCCTTCGGCCTTCAAGGCCTTGGCCTTGGCGTCAACCTTGAGCGTCGCCGACTCGGCGATGGCGGAGAGTTTGCGGGAGAGAGGAGCGCGTTCGGTCACGCTTCTGAGCGTACTCGGATGCCTCGGGCACGCGCACCCTGTGTGGCAACGCTCCGGGTGCGGAATTGCTCAGGGCGAAGCATCCGCACAATTTCTCAGACGTTGGTACTCAGTGTCGCGTATGCTGATCCTCAGTTTCATCCGATGATGTGCGAGGAGCTTCCCATGGCCGCCGACACCCCCTATGCCCCGCCCGTATCCGACTACGCCTTCCTCTACGGCGAGGCATTCGGGCTCGACCTGGTGGCGCGCGCGTCGGGCGGCGAGCTGACCGCGCAGGATGCCGCCGAGATCGTTGCCGGCGCCGGAGAGTTCGCCGCGTCCGTCCTCGCTCCTCTCGAAACGATCGGTGACCGCGAAGGCGCGCAGCTCATCGACGGCGAGGTGCGCCTGCCCGCGGGCTTTGCCGAGGCCTACCAGGCGCTCGTGGAATCCGGATGGATCACGGCAGAGGCCCCGGCCTCCGCAGGCGGCGACGGTCTACCCGAGTCCGTTCGCGCCGGACTCGGCGAGATCTGGAACGCCTCGAACGCCGCCTTTGCACTCTGCTGGCTGCTGACGGCCGGGCAGATCCACGCGCTCGATGCCGTTGCATCGCCTGAGATGCGTGAGAAGTTCCTCACGAAGCTCGTGAGTGGCGAGTGGACCGGCACCATGAACCTCACCGAGCCGGACGCCGGCACCGACCTCGGCGCGATCCGCACGATCGCGACGCCGAACGACGACGGCAGCTGGTCGATCAGCGGTCAGAAGATCTTCATCACCTGGGGCGACCACGACGTCGCCGAGAACATCCTGCACCTCGTGCTCGCGCGCACGCCGGGAGCGCCAGACGGGGCGAAGGGGCTGTCGCTCTTCGTCGTACCGCGCAACCACGTCGCCGAGGACGGCACGGTGGGCGAACGCAACGGCGTGACGACGGTTGCACTCGAACACAAGCTCGGCATCCACGCGAGCCCCACCTGTGTACTCGCCTACGAAGGTGCCACCGGGTACCTCGCAGGTGAGCTGCACGGTGGGCTCGCCGGCATGTTCGTCATGATGAACTCTGCGCGCGCAGGCATGGGATTCCAGGCGACCGGCATCTCGGACCGTGCCTACCAGCAGGCGCTCGCGTACGCGGAGTCGCGTCTGCAGGGACCGGTCATCGGGCGGCCTGCGGGCACGCCGATCGCGCAGCATCCTGATGTGCAGCGGATGCTGCTGTCGATGTCGAGCCGCATCTACGCGATGCGCGCGCTCGGCGTCTTCACCGGCGACCTCTTCGACCGGGCCGCGACCGACGGCACCGGCGCGCTGGCAGAGTTCTTCGTGCCGATCCTCAAGGGATGGGCGACCGAGGACGCGCTGCTCGTCACCTCGGACGCGATCCAGGTGCACGGCGGGATGGGCTTCATCGAGGAGACCGGTGTCGCGCAGCACTACCGCGACGCGCGGATCATGCCGATCTACGAGGGCACCACGGCGATCCAATCGAACGACCTCGTCGGGCGCAAGGTGATCCGCGACCAGGGGGCAACGGCCGACGCCCTGTTCGCGCAGATCGACGAGACGATCGCGCAGCTGCGCGGGCTCGACGCGCCCGTTGCTGTGCGTACCGCCGAGCGACTCGAGCGCGCGGTGGCCGCTTCCCGTCGCGCGACCGCCGACCTGATCGGCTTCGCCGGATCACCCCGCGATGTCTACGCGGTGAGTGTTCCGTACCTCATGCTGCTGGGCACGCTCGCCGGCGGCTGGATGCACGGCTTCGCGGTCGTCGCGACGCTGGCGTCCGCGGAACCGGATGCAGCGCGCCTGACCGCCGCGGACTTCTACGGCGCCCACCACTTGCCGCGGGTGCACGCGCTGGCCGAGACGGTTGCGGCGGGGGAGATCGCCTAGGGCTTCACCGACGGTGGGACGGCGCAGAAGTCGGCGAAGCGCCGGGTGGGCTGCGCCGGATCTGTGACGTCAACGATGGCGGATGCTGCGGTGTACGGGCGCTCGTCGCCTGCGACCAGCCACAGCGTGTGGTGCCATAGGCCGCGGATCTCGGGCGTCAGCAGTGCGGTGTCGCCGGAGATGAGGGTGGTCGCGTCGGGCCGCTCGGCGCGGAACGGTTCGACGACCTCGGCGCGAAGCTCCGCTTCGTCGCGACCATCCGCGGTGATCTGACGAGTGTCGATGCCCTGGCGTTCCATGGCGTCGGCGAGGTGCGAAGCGAAGACGCGGGAGCGATCCGCGTCGATGCTCGCGACCGCGAGCAGCCGCGCCCCGCGCGGGTAGTTGTGCACGAACTCACGCACGAGGTCGTCGTAGAGCGCAGAGGCTTCTGAGGTCATCCCGTCAGCGTACGCTCGCTCCTCACCGAGGCGACCGGTGTTTCCGCCCCGGCGCGGAGGAGCGCGGCGAGCGCTGCGGCCGCGGCGGGCACAAGAGTGTCGTCGAGGTTGCCGTATCCAAGCACGAGCGCTTCGGGGCGGCGGCTGACATCCTCGTACCGTCGCAGCGGCGTGAGCGCGAGACCGTGATCGCGACCGCGCCGCGCGAGCTCTGAGGCATCGACTCCCACGGGCAGCTCCAGCAGGAGGTGCATCCCTGCCGCGATCCCTGAGAGCGACGCGTCGGGAAGCTCGGTTCGAAGCGCGTCGAGTAGCGCCGCGCGGCGCCGGCGGAACCGGGTCCGCGCGGCGCGCAGGTGGCGTTCGAGGTCGCCCCGCACGAGGAAGTGCGCGAGCGCCGCCTGGTCGATGAGCGACGGCATCGCCGGGGAGTGCGCGGGATCCAGTCCCTGGGGGAGCACCATCCAGCCCAGGCCCAGCGCCGGCGAGACCGACTTCGACAGCGAGCCGATCAGCGCGACACGGTCGGGCGCAAGACGCTGCAGTGCGGCGATGGGCCTCCGGTCGTAGCGGAACTCCGCGTCGTAGTCGTCTTCGATGATCAGTCCGTCCACCGCGTGCGCCCACGCGATGACCTGCTCGCGTCGCGCGGGAGACAGCGCCGCACCGACGGGGAACTGGTGCGCCGGGGTGAGCAGTGCAACCCGCGCGCCGGTGCGGGCGGATGCGGCGGCGAGCGCATCGACGTCGATACCGTCGTCGTCCACGGGGATCGGGATCGTGCGCAACCCGTGGGTCTGCGCGATGTCGCGAAGGCGAGGCCAACTCGGGTCTTCGACGAGGATCGCGCGATGCCCCCGGCGTCGCAGCTCTCGTACCAGGATGCTCATGCCGTCCGACGCGCCGTGCGTGATCACGACACGATCGGAGGGCGTAGCGACGTGGCGAGAGCGCCCGAGATAGTCGCTGACGGCACGACGCGTGGGTGCGTAGCCACCGGGGTGCGCGGCGGCGAGGTCCCGGTCGGGCATCGTCGTGAGCGCTGCCTTCAGCGCGGAACCCCAGCGCGCACGAGGAGTCGCCCGCAGGTCGGGGAGTCCAGGGCGGAGGTCGAAGCGCGCGTCGGGGGGAGCTGTCGTCGGCGCCGGGTGGTCCACGGGGGGAGAGTGCGACAGCATCCGCTCCGCAAGCGCTGTCGCGGCGACGCGTGTGACGGAACCAGCACGGGCGTCGAGCACGCCCTCCGCGACGAGCTGCCCGTATGTCTCGGTGATGACCCACCGGGAGACGCCGAGGTTCTCGGCCAGGGTACGGCTCGGCGGAAGGGCGGAACCGGGAGCCACGCGGCCATCAGCGATGGCGCGGCGCAGTGCGTGCTCGACGCGTTCACGGAGCGGCGCGGGAGCGTCGGTGTGCGCGATGTCGAGCAGCGTCTCCCACGCCAGAATTGGTCTGGTCTTCTGCATCCTGATTGGAGTGTAGTCCCGTACCGAAATCCTTCTAGCGTGTGAGCGAACATCCTGAAAGGACCACCGATGCAGTACCGCACCCTCTCCAACGGGCAGACCGCTTTCGACGTCTCCACCCTGTGTCTCGGGACGATGAACTTCGGCACCACGACCGCGCCCGATGTCGCCCGCGCCATCCTCGACCGCTTCGTCGACGCGGGTGGCACCTTCATCGACACGGCCAACAACTACAGCCTCGGTAACGGAGGAACCGGTCGTGACAGCGAGGATCTGCTCGGCGCGTGGATGGCCGACCGTGGCATCCGGGACTCGCTGCGCATCGCGACCAAGCTGGGCGCCGCGCAGAAAGACCCGACGAAGCCCATCTCCAGCACCCCGCCCACGAACTTCGAGGGACTCTCCGCTGAGGTCATCCGCCGGCAGGCGTCGCAGAGCGCGCGCCACCTCGGCATCGACCACATCGACGTGCTCTACGGGCATGTCGATGATCGTGACGTCGCGCTCGCCGAGACCGTCGAGGCGTTCGGCGAACTGCAGCGCGAAGGGCTTATCGGCATCGCGGGCATCTCGAACGTGGCGACGTGGCGTGTGGTCGAGGCGCGGGAGGAAGCGCGTCGGCAGGGCGTCGCTCCGTACGGTGTCGTGCAGCAGCAGTACAGCTACCTGCACCCGGCGCCCAGGGTCGGACGCAACAACTTCGCTACGCCGGGGCTGCTTGACTATGCGGCATCCACGGGCACGGACGACCGCCCCCAGCTCGCGGTGACCGTGTACTCACCGCTGCATCAGGGTGCGATCGCGCGTCTCGACAAGCCGTTGTGGGGCGGGGTCGACCATCCGACGAGCCGGGTGCGCCGGACACTGCTGCACGAGGTGGCATCCGATCTCGGCGTGACCCCGAACCAGGTCGCGCTCGCGTGGCTGCTGGGTGCGGAAGTGCCCGTGATTCCGGTGGTCGGGGTGTCGAGCGTGGCGCAGCTGGATGAGGCGCTGGGCGCCGCAGACCTCGTGCTGGATGGGGAGGTGCTCGCCCGCCTGGACGCCGAGCCTGTCGATCCCTAGCCCCGCACGCACTCGAGTGGTCAGCTTCGACAGTCCGAAACTGACCACTCGATGTGCACCTCAGGCGTCGAGGTAGCGGTTGTAGGCGCCGAGCGTCAGGAACGCGGGGAACTCATCCTGCAGAGCCACCTCGCGGAAGATCGCCGCTGCGTCGTCGAAGCGGTCACCCTCCCGGCGCGGAGCCTCTGCGAGCACCTCGGCGATCAGCCCTTCGACGTACTCGACGGTGATGCGGTCGCCCTCGTCGGTCGAGCGATCCTGGTGGATCCACTGCCACACCTGCGAGCGGCTGATCTCGGCGGTCGCCGCATCCTCCATGAGGTTGTCGATCGCCACGGCGCCCAGGCCCTGCAGCCAGGCCTCCAGGTAGCGGATGGCCACCGAGACGTTGTCGCGCACACCGCGTGCGGTGATCGGGCGGCCGATCTGCAGATCCAGCAGATCCTCGGCTCGCACCTGCACGTCGTCGCGCTGGCGGTCGACCTGGTTCGGCCGGTCGCCGAGCACGGCGTCGAACTCTGCCTGCGCAGCCGGAATCAGGTCGGGGTGCGCAACCCAGGTGCCGTCGAAGCCGTCTCCGGCCTCGCGCTTCTTGTCGGCGGCGACCTTCTCCAGCGCACGCTGCGTCACTTCGGGGTCCCGGCGGTTCGGGATGAAGGCGCTCATGCCGCCGATCGCGAAGGCGCCGCGCTTGTGGCACGTCTTCACGAGCAGCTCGGTATAGGCCCGCATGAACGGCACCGTCATCGTGACCTCGCTGCGGTCAGGGAGCACGAAGCGTGCGCCGCGACCGCGGTAGGTCTTGATGATCGAGAAGATGTAGTCCCAGCGTCCGGCGTTCAGACCCGCACAGTGATCGCGCAGCTCGTAGAGAATCTCCTCCATCTCGAACGCGGCGGGCAGCGTCTCGATCAGCACGGTCGCGCGGATCGTGCCATGCGGGATGCCCGCGTACTCCTCGGCGAAGGTGAAGATGTCATCCCACAGCTTCGCCTCGTCCGCAGACTCCAGCTTCGCGATGTAGAAGTAGGGTCCGCGGCCTGCATCGATGAGTGCCTGCGCGTTGTGGAAGAAGTAGAGGCCGAAATCGACGAGAGAGCCGGATGCCGCCATGGGTCGTCCGGTGCGGTCGATGAAGCGGATGTGCTTCTCGGTCAGGTGCCATCCGCGCGGGCGCATCACGATCGTCGGTGTGCGCTCGGCGGTCACCCGGTACTCCTTGCCCTCTGGTGAGGTGAAGGAGAGCTCGCCGCGGATCGCGTCGCGCAGCGACAGCTGACCCTCGATGACGTTCTTCCAGGTGGGGCTCGTGGCGTCCTCCTGGTCGGCGAGCCAGACGCGGGCGCCCGAGTTGAGCGCGTTGATCGTCATCTTCGGGTCGGTCGGACCGGTGATCTCGACGCGCCGGTCTTCGAGCCCGGGCCCGGCTCCGGCGACCCGCCAGTTCTCATCCGCGCGAATGTGGGCCGTGTCGTCGCGGAACTGCGGGTCGTGCCCGTTGCCGATCTCGAAGCGGCGGCGCATGCGGTCGGCGAGCCGGTCGTGCCTACGGTGCCCGAAGCGGTGGTGCAGCTCGGTGAGGAACGCGATGGCCTCGGCGGTGAGGATCTCGTCGTAGCGCTCGCGCAGGGGGCCCGTGATCTCGATCGCGGGACCCTGCTGGGTCAGGGTGGTCGGAGTCGTCGGCGGTGCCGTGGGTGTGGTCATGATCGGTGTCCTTTGCGGAGAAGTCTTCTTAGTGGAACTGCGCGGCTTCGGTGGAGCCGGCCAGGGCGAGGGTTGCACTCTCAGGGTTGAGCGCCGTGGAGATGACGTCGAAGTAGCCGGTGCCCGCCTCGCGCTGGTGCTTGGTGGCGGTGTATCCGGATGCCTCGGCGGCGAACTCTGCTTCCTGCAGCTCGACGTACGCGCTCATGGCGCGTTCGGCGTAGCCGCGGGCGAGGTCGAACATCGAGTAGTTCAGGGCGTGGAAGCCTGCGAGGGTGATGAACTGGAACTTGTAGCCCAGGTCGGCCAGCTCCTGCTGGAACGTGGCGATCTCGGCATCCGAGAGGTGGCGCTTCCAGTTGAAGCTCGGCGAGCAGTTGTAGGCGAGCAGCTTGCCCGGGTACTGCGCGTGGATAGCCGCGGCGAACGCGCGGGCGAGCTCGATGTCCGGCTCTCCCGTCTCGACCCAGAGCAGGTCTGCGTAGGGGGCGAAGGCGAGGCCGCGGCTGATGACCGCGTCAAGGCCCGGGCGGATGCGGTAGAACCCCTCGCTCGTGCGTTCGCCGGTCGTGAAGGCCTGGTCGCGCTCGTCGACGTCGCTCGTGAGCAGATCGGCCGCGAGAGCATCCGTGCGGGCGATGATGACGGTCGGCACACCAGCGACGTCGGCGGCGAGGCGCGCGGCATTCAGCGTGCGGATGTGCTGCTGCGTCGGAACGAGCACCTTGCCGCCCAGGTGGCCACACTTCTTCTCGCTCGCGAGCTGGTCCTCCCAGTGGATGCCTGCGGCACCCGACTGGATGAGCGACTGCGCGAGCTCGTAGGCGTTGAGCGGTCCGCCGAAACCGGCCTCGGCATCGGCGACGATCGGTGCGAGCCAGTCCTGCGTGACCTCGCCCTCGGCGTGCTCGAGCTGGTCCTGGCGGATGAGTGCGTTGTTGATGCGACGCACGACGGCGGGCACAGAGTTGGCCGGGTACAGCGACTGGTCGGGGTAGGTCTGACCGGCGAGGTTGCCGTCGGCGGCGACCTGCCAGCCGGAGAGGTAGATCGCCTTGAGTCCGGCGCGGACCTGCTGTACGGCCTGTCCGCCCGTGTAGGCGCCGAGCGCCCGGATGTAGTCCTCGGTGTGCAGGAGGTTCCAGAGGTTCTCTGCGCCGCGGGCGGCCAGGGTGGATGCTTCGCGCACCGATCCGCGGATCCGGATGACGTCTTCGGCGGTGAAGGTGCGCTCGACCCCGCTCCAGCGCGGGTCGGTGTCCCAGATCTCCTGCAGTTCGGCGGCGGTCTGCGTCTGGTCGCCGTGGCGGAGGCCGGTGGGGGTGGGCTGGATGCTCATGGTGTTCTCCTCGGAAGGGGCTGTTCGTGTGTCGGCGGCGGTGCCGGTGATGCGATGCCGGTGGAGTTGTGTGCGGGGTTACCGCGGTGGCTTGCATCCACTGTGTGTGAAGATTCCGTCCGCACTGTGCCAATTTCGGGGTGAAGTTTGATGAAACTTCTGCTTTTGTGACAGAATCGCGGCCATGACGCTCATCGATGAGACAGAAGAAGCGGACGCCCTCACGATCGGCCGGCGCATCCGGCAGCTGCGCACCGCGCGCGCGATCACGCTCGAAGAGCTCGCTTCGACGGTCGATCGCGCGCCCAGTCAGCTCTCGATGATCGAGACGGGCAAGCGTGAGCCGAAGCTCACCCTGCTGCAGGCCATCGCCCGCGCGCTGGGCGTCACGGTCGACGCGCTGCTGGAGGGCGAACCTCTCGATGAGCGCAGCACCGCAGAGATCTCCCTCGAACGGGCGATGAAGGGGCAGACGTTCCAGGCGCTCGGGATCGAGCCCTTCCGGATCGCGAAGACCGTTCCGACCGAGATGCTGCGCGCCCTGCTGGCGATGCACGGCGAGATCGAGCGCCTGCGCGATGAGCGTGCGGCAACGCCGGAGGAGGCGCGTCGCGCCAACGTGGAGCTGCGCGACCTGATGCGCCGGCAGGACAACTACTTCGCAGACCTCGAACGCGAGGCATCCGCGATCCTTGAAGCCATCCAGCACCCCGGCGGTCCGCTCACCCAGAGATCCGCCTCAGAGATCGCCGCTCATCTCGGCTTCACGTTGCACTATGCCTCCGATCTGCCGCAGACCACGCGCAGTGTCGCCGACCTCGAGAACGGACGCCTGTACCTTTCCTCCAGCGTGCCCGCGAAGGGTGATGCGCGCACCGCGGTGTTGCAGGCGCTCGCGAGTCGCATCCTGGGGCATGCCGAACCGCGCAGCTATGCCGAGTTCCTGCGCCAGCGCGTGGAGACGAACTACCTCACCGGTGCACTCCTTGTGCCGGAAGGCCATGTCGTGCCGTTCCTGCAGGACGCGAAGGCGCGGCGGGCGATCTCGATCGAAGACCTGCGCGACGCGTACTCGGTCTCCTACGAGACGGCCGCGCACCGCTTCACGAACCTGGCGACCCAGCACCTGGGCATCCCCGTGCACTTCCTCAAGGTGCACGAATCCGGCACCATCACCAAGGCCTACGAGAACGACGACGTGAACTTCCCGACCGACCGTCTCGGATCGATCGAGGGGCAGATGTGCTGCCGGCGCTGGACGAGCCGCGTCGTGTTCGACGTCGAGGACCGCTTCAACCCGTACTACCAATACACCGACACCGGCAATGGCACCTACTGGTGCACGGCCCGCGTCGAAGCGTCGAGCGAGGGCCTGCACTCCGTGAGCGTGGGTGTGCGCTTCGACGACACCCGCTGGTTCATCGGTCGCGACACGACCGAGCGCTCCGTCTCGAAGCACTCCGTCGAGGCCTGCTGCCGACGGGCGCCCGCCGCGCTGGAGGAGCGCTGGCGACAGAGCTCCTGGCCGAACGTGCGCACCCCGCGCACGCTGCTCGCGACCCTGCCGACCGGGTCGTTCCCCGGCGTCGACACGACCGACGTCTACGAGTTCCTGGAGGCGCACGCGCCGCGGTGATCTACACCGCGTTCCAGCGCAGGCGGGTCTGCCCCTCGATGAGGCGGCGGGTGTGGTCGTCTCCCGCGATCGGGAACAGGGTCACGAGCAGCGGCTGCATGCCGCTCCGTGGCGCGACGGCATAGGCGAGCGGCCGCACGCCCTCGCGTTCTTCTCCGAGTCCGACCTGCGTCATTCGACCGTCGATCGCCGACAGCCATCCCCATTCGGCGGTGCTCAGGATGTCGGATGCCGCGGCGTCCGCCCGTGCGAGGAGCGTCTCGTCTCCGGCCCAGGGAATGAAGTGATCGGCTGCAAGCGTGAGTGCGCGCGCGAACTGCCCGTCAAGCCAGCGATCCCGTTTCATTCCGTAGGGGGTGGGTGTGAGCGATAGCAGATACCCGTAGCAATGAAGGAGCCCCGCGTTGCCGATGGGCCACGCGGAGGGAAGGCCAGCGAGGGTGTGCAGCGCCTCGAAGGCGGCTCTGTCGAGCACGGCCGCGCCGATGTTCTCGTCGATCACGGTCGAGCGACCCCAGTGCGCGAAACGACCGGACGCGCGGTCGTCTTCGATGCTCTGTGTGAGCCAGGGCAGTGCATGCAGTGCGGTCGTCGCGGCGTCAGCGTCGGTCTGTGAGACCTCGTGCGCGACGGCGATCAGGTCGTCCAGTTCGGCCATGGCCTCACCCTACGTCACCGCTGTGATCGGGGTGCCCGCAAGAGTTCATCGGGCGTTCACGCCGCGTGGGCGAACTGTCCATGAACGCTGGCGATAGTGGACCACGTGTCCATCGGATGCCGAAGTGTCGCTCGGCAGCATCCGCTCGCTCGATCAGAAAGTACGCTGTGCGCCCTCGTCCCATTCTGCTGTTCGACTTCGACGGCACCGTCGCCCTCGGCGATGGACCGGTCATCGCGTATGCCCGAGAGGTGTCCCGCGCGCTCGGCGAGCCCGAGGGCTTTTTGTCGGACGTGCTCGCGACGCTCGCGGCCCGCACCCAGGGGCTTGACGGCTACGACGCCGTGCGTATCGCCGCGGAGGGCGCCGGGGCGGATGCTGCGCTGCTCAGCGCCGCGTACCTCACCAGCCGCCGTCAGCTGGCGACGCCGCACGCCGCGATCGACGCGGTCGACGGGCTTGCCGACTTTCTGGCGGACGCCGATGCCGAGCGCATCCTCGTCACCAATGCCCCGTCGATCCGCCTGGAGGAGGCCCTCGTCTCGCTGGGCCTTCACGATCTGTTCGACCGGGTGATCTCGAACGCCGGAAAGCCCGCGGGGCTTGAAGAGGTGCTCGATTCCTTTCCCGCGGATGCTCCGGTGCTGAGCATCGGCGACATCTGGCGCAACGACCTGGAGCCGGCGCAGCGCCGGGGTCACGCGACCGCGCTGGTCGGCGGTTTCGTCGACGACGGCGCGCATCCGCTCTTCCGCGCCGAGACCCTGACCGCGCTGCTGCCGCAGCTGTCCGCATGGCTGCGCGATCCCCACGCTTTCTCTCCCGCAACACCCGCCTCCCACACACTCCTCGCAAAGGAACAGAATGCCTAAGCTCACCCGCCGCTCGACGATGGGCTTCGCCGCCCTCGGCACGCTCCTCACCGTCACCCTCGCCGGCTGTGCCGCACCCGCCGCACAGGAATCTGCCGCCACCGACGCACCCGTGACCGACCCCACATCGCTCGTCCTCGCCCTGGTGCCCTCACAGGATCAGGACGGCCTTGTCGAGACCGCTGCCCCTCTCACCGACTACCTCACCGAGGAACTCGGCATCGAGGTCACTGGTGTCGTCTCGAAGGACTACCAGGCCGCCGTCGAGGCGATGGGCGCAGGCCAGGCGCAGATCGGCTTCCTGCCCTCGCTGCAGCTCTGGCAGGCGAACGACATGTACGGTGCGAAGACCGTGCTGCAGACCGAGCGCAACGGCAACATCACCTACCCCGCGCAGTTCATGACGAACAACCCTGACAAGTACTGCGAAGACACGCCCGTCGAGCGCGACGGCATGCTGTTCTGCAACGGTGCCGACGCGATGAAGGGCCCGGCCGGACTCGACGCGATCGAGAAGGTCAAGGGTGCGAAGACCGCGGTGCTCGGCCCCGGATCGCCCGCGGGCTACATCTACCCGATCCTCGCCCTGCAGGAGGCCGGGCTCGACACCGACACCGACATCCAGCAGATCCCGGTGACCGCGAACGACGCCTCGGTGCTCGCCGTCTACAACGGCGACGCCGAGGTGGGCTTCAGCTTCTGGGACGCCCGCACGATCGTGAAGAAGGACACCCCCGACGTGGGGCAGAAGGTCGTCGTGTTCGCGATGACCGAGGAGATCCCGAACGACGGCGTCGCGCTGTCGGCCGACCTCTCGCCCGCGCTGCAGCAGCGCATCACCGATGCGCTCGAGGAGTTCTCGAACACGAAGGAGGGCTCGGAGATCCTGCAGAGCATCTACTCGATCACCAAGCTCGCCCCCGCGAACCCCGACTCGCTCGACGTCGTCGCACGCGCCGCACAGGCTCTGGGGCTGCAGTAGTGCCACACGCAGCAGACACCGTGGGCGCCTCCGCTTCGGCGGCGGCGCCCACGCCGTGGTCGATCACGCTCGACGACGTGACCGTGCGCTATCCGAACGGCACCGTGGGGCTCAAGAACGTCTCGCTCGAGATCCCGGCCGGGTCGATGGTCGCCGTCGTCGGGCTCTCGGGCTCGGGCAAATCCACCCTGATCCGCACGATCAACGGCCTGGTCCCTGTGACCTCCGGCACGCTCGACGTGGGTGAGCACCGTGTGAGCGGGGCATCGACCCGGCAACTGCGGCGTCTCCGCGGTGACGTCGGCATGGTGTTCCAGGGGTTCAACCTCGCTGGCCGCGCCAGCGTGCTGCAGAACGTGCTCGTCGGGCGTCTCGCCCACACATCGCTGTGGCGCACCCTGCTCGGCGCGTACAGCGAAAGCGATAGGCAGCTCGCGTATCGGGCGCTCGAGAGCGTGGGCATTCTGCCGAAGCTCTACGCGCGGGCATCTGAGCTCTCCGGCGGTCAGCAGCAGCGCGTCGCGATCGCTCGCGCCCTCACGCAGCAGCCGGCGATCGTGCTCGCCGACGAGCCCGTCGCGAGCCTCGATCCACCGACCGCGCACGGGGTCATGGCCGACCTGCGCCGGATCAACGAAGACCTCGGCATCACTGTCCTCGTCAACCTGCACCTGCTCGACCTCGCCCGCGAATACGGCGTGCGGATGATCGGCATGCGCGCGGGCGAGGTCGTCTACGACGGCCCCGCGGCGAGCGCGAGCGACGCCGACTTCGAGAGCATCTACGGGCGCTCGATCAGTCCGGAAGATCGGCTGCGCACGTGAGCACAATGGACCGGCTCGCGCTCCCGCCCCGCCCGAAGGGCGCATGGAAGGCCCCCGTGATCGTCCTCGTGATCGTGACGATCACGGTTGTGATGTGCCTGCCGGGCATCGGGATCGGCGTCGATCTGGGGGCGATCGCTCGCAACTGGCAGAACGGCGCCGACAAGATCGTGAAGCTGCTCGTGCCCGACTGGAGCTTCTTCCCGCGCACGATTCCGCCGCTCATCGAGACCCTGCAGATGGCCGTCATCGCCTCCGTGCTGGGCGCCGCCGTCGCGCTGCCCGTCAGCTTCTGGGCGGCGCGGAACACGAACCCGAACACCGCGGTGCGCATGGTCGTGCGCGGCGTCCTGAACGCGGTCCGTGCGGTTCCCGACCTGCTGTACGCGGCCATCCTGGTGGCGATGGTCGGCGTCGGAGCGCTGCCCGGCATCCTGGCGCTGCTGTTGTTCAACATCGGCATCGTCGTCAAGCTCGTCTCGGAAGCCATCGACACGAATGACACCGGCCCGCTCGAAGCGGGGCGCGCCGTGGGGGCGACGCAGACGCAGATCAACCGCACGCTCGCGTTGCCCGACGCGTGGCCTGCGTTCGCGAACCAGGCGCTCTACGCCTTCGAGCTCAACGTGCGGGCCTCGACCGTGCTCGGCCTTGTCGGGGCTGGCGGTCTGGGGCTCCTCATCGACGCCGTGCGCACCTTCTACCGCTACGACCAGCTCTCACTCATCATCCTGGAGATTCTCATCGTGGTGATCGTCATCGACATTGTCAGCGACGCGATCCGGCGGCGGCTCGTATGACCGCGCCAGCACTGCAACTCCCGCAGAAACCGCGGCGGCCATGGGCCCTCGTCGGATGGCTCGTCATCACCGCGGCCGCCGTGCTCGTGTTCTGGTCGGTCGACATCGCCTGGGAGCGGCTGGCCGATCTGCCTGCCGAGATCGTGCGCTACTTCGGTCTCATGTTCGCTGCACCCAACTGGGAGAAGCTGCCCGAGGCGCTGTGGCAGACGTGGCGCAGTGTCGAGATGGCCTGGGTGGGGACGATCCTCGGCATTCTGCTCGCGACGCCGCTGAGCCTGCTCGCCGCGCGCGGTTTCGGTCCCGCCTGGCTGCGCGCGCTGCTGCGCGGACTGTTCTCGCTCATCCGCGCCGTGCCCGAGATCATCATCGCGATCGTCATCCTCTCGGTCACCGGCCTCACCCCGTTCACGGGTGCGCTCGCACTCGCGATCAACGGCATCGGCACGCTCGGCAAATGGGGGTACGAGGCCGTCGAGGCGGTGCCGCCGGGCCCGATCGAAGCCGCACGGGCCACAGGGGGATCGACGGCGCAGGTGCTGCGCTGGGGTGTGTGGCCGCAGGCCGAGCCCGCGTTCTGGTCGTTCTGGCTGTATCGCTTCGAGATCAACGTGCGCTCGTCCGCGGTGCTGGGGCTCATCGGAGTGGGCGGAATCGGCGACATGCTCACCTCGTACACGCAGTACCGTGAGTGGTCGACGGTCGGTGTGCTGCTGATCGTCGTCGTCATCGTCACGATGCTGATCGATGGGGCATCCGGTGCCATTCGCCGACGCATCATGGAGGGATCCCGTGCCCGAGTTCTCCGTTAGCGCCCCGCCCCTCGCCCGCATCGCCACTGTGCGGAACGCCCTCCAGCCCGCCGAGCGCCGCGTCGCCGATCTGATCGCCGCGCACCCGGCGGACGTCGTCGAGTGGACGGCCCAGGAGGTGGCCGAACGTGCGGGCGTCGGCCGCGCCACGGTCGTGCGTGCCTGCCAGAGCTTCGGCTATCGCGGCTATCCCCAACTGCGGGTCGCGCTCGCCGCCGCGCTCGCGCGGGGGAGCGAGGCGCGCATCGACCACGGGCCGAGTGTGCTCGGACGCATGCGCGGCGAGATCGATCGTCTCGCCGCGTCGCTTCCTGCGCTCGCGAGCGTGCTCGACGCCGATGCGGTGGAGGATGCGGTGCGGATCGCCGCGCAGTCGCGGAGGCTCCTGATCCTGGCGAACGGGCTCTCGTCGCCGATCGCGAGCGATCTCGCCATGCGCCTCACGGCCGCGGGGCGCCCCGCGGAGTTCATCGCCGACGCCATCGCGCAGCAGATCGCCGCGCGTCACCTCACGGCGGACGACGCCTGCATCATCGTGAGCGGATCGGGGGCGAACGAGGCGAGCCTGCGCGTCGCGTCCGCGGCCGTGCGAGGAGGCGCCGAGCTCATCGCGATGACGTCGTTCGCGTCATCCGCTCTGACGGAGCTCGCGAGCAGGTCGCTCGTGATCGCGCCGACCGGGGTGAGCTTTCGCGACGAGCTCGAGCACACCTCGCGCGTCGCCTACCTCGTGTTCGCCGAGGTCTTCGCCGACGCCGTGGCGACCGAGCGCGGCGCGGATGCCCGCGAAGCGCGGGCGCACGCGCTTGAAGTCGTGTCGGACAACCTCGGGGAGAGCGCCGGTTAGGCGCTCGTCGCCGCGAACTCGCCCACCTTCGCGTTGAAGTCCTCGGGGTGCGTTGCGAATCCCATGTGCAGCGGGATCGTGTCGAACTGGGCCTGCGGCATGTGCGCTGCGACCCAGGCGCGCGCGTCTTCGGCCCAGTCCTCGCGGGCGAGGAACATCGTCGGCACGGCGGCGCTCGCGGAGGCGGCTTCCGCCGAGTAGTCGCTCGTCGCGCCATCCATGACGGAGGCGACGGCGATGTGCTCGGGGGTCTGCAGGCCGAGTTCGACGATGCGAGCGACGTCGTCGGCGTTCTCCGAACCGATCATGTAGCTCGCGTAGGCGGTCCAGAATCCGACGCGGTCGTCCAGGACCGCGCGCTGCAGCCCGACGATGCCGTCGTGCGTGAGCGGCGCCTCGCCCCACTCCGACGCATCCGCCGGGTCGGCCGGAACCTTCGGGGTCTCGTCCACGATGACGAGCTTCTCGATGCGATCCGTGCCATGGGAGCGGATGTAGCTGAGCGCGTCCAGAACGCCGAACGACCAGCCGAGCAGCACGAACCGGTCGAGCCCGAGCGCATCGACGAGAGCGGCGAGGTCGTTCCCGCGCTGCGCGAAGGTGTTGCCCGTCAGAGGCTTGGATGATCCGCCGTGTCCGCGCGGGTCGATCGCGATCACATCGAACCGGTCGGCGAGGCCGGTGAGCTGGTGCACGAAGAAGTCGGCGGAGCACGTCCAGCCGGGCAGCATCACCAGGGGAGTGCCCGATCCCGCGCGCAGCACGCGCAGCGAGACGTCATCGGCGACGGGGATCTCCGAGATCGTGACGGAGTCGGGGAGGGCAGGCAGCACGGGTGAAGTCGTCATGGCCCCATCATGGCCGAGTGCTCTCGGCCGAGGGAAGTGTCGGGACGCGGCGTGACTCAGTCGCTCAGCGTCGACAGCGCGACCCACAGTTCGGCGCGCGCCGGGAAGGTCGAAAGGTCGAGGTCGAGCAGGGCGGACGCCTGCGCCACGCGACTACGCACGGTGTGACGGTGCACCCCGAGAGCGGCGGCAGCCGCGTCGAGTTTCGCATCGTGCTCCAACCACACGCGCAGGGTGCGCTCGAGGTCGGTTCCGGACGCCTCGTCGTGTCGTCGCACCGGAGCAAGGCGCGACTCGGCGACCATACGCGCCTCGTCGGTAGCGAGTGCGCCGATCATGCTCGCGCTCGCCGCATCGCTGTACCGCGACACGGGACCTGTTCCGCGTGCGAGAGCGAGATGCGCCTGCTCGTGCAGTCGCGCGAAGGTCGAGTAGCTGTCGGCCTCGGACACGCCCCAGCGCACGGTGAACCGCTCCGCTGCCTCTGTGATGAGGTCCTCGTGCCTCGCCGAGACGCACAGCGTGAGTCCTTCGCGGCCTTCGGCGGCGAAGAACGGGATCGCGTCATTCGTGCGGCGTCGCTCGCACCATTCGATGATGGCCTCGGCGGGAGCATCCGCCTCCGCGACGGCGACCACGACCGGCGCCGGCGGCACGGCACCCAGCACGCGACGGGCGAGCGTCGGATCGTCGAGCAGGAGCGACTCGAGCACCTGGCGGTTGAGGCGTGCCGTGCGTCGGCCGAGCTGCTCGCTCTGCTCGCGGGCGAGTCCGGCCATGGCGATGACCGAGGTCACGACGGTGCGCGCCTCGGGGTCGAGCGCGCCGGTGGCGAGGGCGATGACGCCCCGCAGGCTGCCGCCGCGGCCGAGCGTGAACAGCAGGAACGGCTGCGCTCCCACGGTGAAGGACTGTGTGGCCTGAGCGCCGCGGGTGATGAGGTCGCCGGCGTGAGCGGCGAGATCCTGCCGGGTCTCGGTGTCGAGCGCCGCGGAAGGATGCTGATGAGCGAGCGCCCCCGTCGCGTCGAAGAGCCCGACCCAGACGTTGAGCCTGCGGGCGAGTTCGCTGAGGGTGGACTCCAAGCCTCGCGGTCGGAGTGCGGCGATCGCGAGTGCGCGCTGGGTGTCGAGCGCCCAGGTGCGTCGTGCGTAGGCCTGTGCGGCGATCGCCTCGGCGTGCGCGCGGGCGATGGCGATGAACGGTGTGCGGTAGGGAACCTCGAAGAGCGGCATCCCCACCTCTGCGCACGCTGCGATGAGCTCGGCGGGGATGCCCGCGCGATGCACCTCGGTGCCGAAGCCGAGTCCGGCGACGCCACGTTCCATGAGCCGCCGGACGTAGGCGTGCGCGGCGACGGAGTCCTCATCGCGGAACTGGGTGCCGGTCGTGAGCAGCACCAGGTCCTCGGTGAGGAACGGCGTGGGGTCGGCGAGGTCGGAGCTGTGCACCCACCGCAGGGGGTGATCCAGAAGCGCGGTGTCGACGGGCGAGACGAGCTCAAGTGCGAGATCCGAGCGTCGCAGCAGCGTGCGTAGCGTGGGAGCGTCCGTCATTGCGCAGCATCCTTTGTACATTCCGGCGAAATTCTCACTGGAATTGTACGCTCCGGCGAGTGCATCCGTACGCGTGCCCTCGTACGCTCGCCAACATGACTCTCCTCGACGCCGCAACCGACGCAGCCCCCCTCGGCGGACCCTCGCTCCCGCAGGAGCGCCGACTGGTCACCGCCCTTCCCGGGCCGCGCTCAGCCGAGATCCTCGCGCGCAAGGCCAACGCGGTTCCGGCGGGCGTCGGGCACACGGTTCCCGTGGCCGCGGTCGCCGCGGGCGGCGGCGTCGTCGTCGATGTCGACGGCAACTCCCTGATCGACCTCGGCTCGGGCATTGCAGTCACGAGCGTCGGCAACGCGCACCCGAAGGTCGTCGCGGCTGTCGCCGCGCAGGCGGCGCAGTTCACGCACACCTGTTTCATGATCTCGCCCTACGAGTCGTACATCGAGGTCGCCGAGGCGCTCAACCGCGTCACGCCCGGTTCCTTCGCGAAGAAGACCGCCCTGTTCAACTCGGGAGCCGAGGCCGTCGAGAACGCGATCAAGATCGCCCGCAAGCACACGGGTCGTCAGGCCGTCGTCGCCTTCGACCACGGATACCACGGTCGCACGAACCTCACGATGGCGCTCACCGCGAAGTCGATGCCCTACAAGAGCGGCTTCGGGCCCTTCGCCCCCGAGGTCTACCGTGCGCCGATGTCGTACCCCTTCCGCGACGGACTGAGCGGCGCGGATGCCGCCGCCCGCGCCATCCTGCAGCTGGAGAAGCAGATCGGCGCCGACAACCTCGCGGCGATCATCATCGAGCCCATCCAGGGCGAGGGCGGATTCATCGTCCCCGCGGACGGTTTCCTCAACGCGATCGTCGATTGGTGTCGTGCGAACGGCGTCGTCTTCATTGCCGACGAGGTGCAGACCGGCTTCGCCCGCACAGGAGCCATGTTCGCGAGTGAGATCTTCGGCATCGAACCCGACCTCATCACGACCGCCAAGGGCATCGCGGCAGGGCTTCCGCTCGCCGCCGTCACCGGCCGCGCTGAGATCATGGACGCGTCGCACGCAGGCGGTCTCGGCGGCACCTATGGAGGCAACCCCGTCGCCTGCGCTGCGGCTCTCGCGGCGATCGACGCCTTCGAGAACGAGGGCCTGATCGAGCGCGCGCAGCAGATCGGCGAGAGCCTGAAGGCGCGTCTCACCGCGATCCAGGCCTCGGACGCGCGCATCGGCGACATCCGCGGCCACGGTGCGATGATCGCCGCTGAGTTCGTGGACCCGGAGACGAATGCTCCGGATGCGGCGCTCACCGCGACCGTCGCGAAGGCGTGCATCGCGGAGGGCGTGATCGTGCTCACCTGCGGCACCTACGGCAACGTCATCCGGTTCCTGCCGCCGTTGTCGATCGGCGACGAGTTGCTGAACGAGGGCCTCGACGTCGTCGCCGCAGCCCTGGCGGCCTCCTGAGACGTCCGGTCGCGCCTCGTGTCGGGGGATGTCGAGGCGCGACCGGTACTTCACCGAACACCCCTCATGGTTCATGAACAAAGGAGTTGTGTGAATGGTTGAGATCACCCGCGACGTAGTGATCGTCGGCGCAGGAGCTGCCGGACTCACCGCCGCCAACGAATTGCGAAAAGCCGGACTCTCGGTGGCGGTGCTCGAAGCCCGCGACCGTGTCGGCGGACGCCTGTGGACCGACGTCATCGACGGCGCGATGCTGGAGATCGGCGGCCAGTGGGTGTCGCCCGACCAGGACGCGCTCATCGAGACCGTCGCCGAGCTGGGTCTGGAGACCTTCAGCCGCTACCGCGAGGGCGACAGCGTGTACGTCGGACCCGATGGCGCGGTGCACCGCTTCACCGGCGAGATGTTCCCGGTCGCACCCGAAACGGAGCGCGTGATCGCCGAGGTCACGTCGCTGCTCGATCAGATGGTGTCCGAGATCGATCCGGACCGCCCCTGGGAGCACCCGAAGGCCGCAGAGTGGGACGCCATCACCTGGGATGCCTGGCTCCGGGAGCAGACCGACGATGACGAGGCCGTGCGCAACCTGGCGTTCGCGACGGGCTCGGCCATGCTCACGAAGCCCACACACGCGTTCTCTCTGCTGCAGTCGCTCCTTATGGCCGCATCCGCCGGGTCGTACTCGAACCTCGTCGATGCGG
Organism: Microbacterium sp. GW823-FHT02G05; assembly: GCF_058797175.1. Lineage (NCBI taxonomy): Bacteria > Bacillati > Actinomycetota > Actinomycetes > Micrococcales > Microbacteriaceae > Microbacterium > Microbacterium sp. GW823-FHT02G05. The sequence continues at coordinate 1,176,885 of NZ_JBXAJK010000002.1, read as the reverse complement.
ACTTCATTCTCGACAAGCGCGTCGTCGGCGGTCTGCAGCAGGTTCCGCTGCTGCTTGCCGAGCGCCTGGGCGACGATGTGCACCTGAATCAGCCCGTGCGAACGCTCGAATGGGGCGACGCGGGCGTCACGGTGACGACCGACGATCTGACCGTCCGCGCCCGCTTCGCGATCCTCGCGCACGCTCCTGTGCTCTACAACCGGATCAGCTTCGTGCCCGCGCTGCCGCGTCGTCAGCACCAGCTTCACCAGCACCTGTCGATGGGGTTCGTCATCAAGGTGCACGCGGTCTACGAGACCCCGTTCTGGCGGGACAAGGGTCTGTCGGGAACTGCCTTCAGCCCCTACGAGCTGTCGCACGAGGCGTACGACAACAGCAACCACGGCGACGAGCGCGGCACACTGGTCGGCTTCGTCTCCGACGCCAACGCCGACGGCGTCTTCGAGCTCAGCGCAGAGGAGCGCAAGGAGCGCATCCTGGAGTCCCTCTCGCACTACTACGGCGAAGAGGCGAAGAGCCCGGTCGTCTACTACGAGAGCGACTGGGGGAGCGAGGAGTGGACCCGCGGCGCCTATGCTGCGAGCTTCGACATGGGCGGCCTCCACCGCTACGGTCCGGACCTTCGTGAGGCCGTCGGCCCGATCCACTTCGCCTGCAGCGACATGGCGGGCGCCGGCTACCAGCACGTCGACGGTGCGATCCGGATGGGGCGCCTCGCCGCATCCTCGATCGTCGAAGCGAGCCGGGCATGAGCGGCGCGATCGTCGTCGGCTACACGGCGACGGAGTCGGGAGCGGATGCTCTCGCGCTCGGCGCGCGACTGGCCCGCGGGCTCGGGATGCGTCTGCACCTCGTGATCGTGCTGCCCTCCGAGGGCACACGCAGTGCGGCAGTGCCGCCGGAGCGCGCCTACGAGGCCCACATCCGCGCGCAGGCGCAGGAGTGGCTACGCGATGCGCTCGCGCAGGTTCCGCAGGACATCACACGCAGCGGGCACGTGCGTTTCGAGGAGTCCTTCGCCGCGGGCCTCATCGCCGCGGGCGAGGAGTTCGGGGCACGCCTCATCGTCGTCGGCGCCGCGAACGGCTCGACCTTCGGCCGTCACCGCCTCGGCTCCGTGGCATCCGAGCTCCTGCACTCCTCGACCATCCCGGTGGCGCTCGCGCCCGCCGGGTCCGCAACCCGCACGCGAATCGACACCCCGATCACGCGCGTGACAGCAGCCATCGGCACCCGACCCGGTGCCGACGTGCTCCTGGAAGAAGCAGTGAGCCTCGCCAGCGCAAGCGGAGGCTCACTGCGACTCATCTCGCTCGTGCCATTCGACGTCCCACCCGGACTCGACACCGGCGCGATCACGCTGGTGCGCAATGTGCACGGCGACGATGTCCTGGCCCAGGCGAGGGCATCTCTTCCCGAGGGCGTCTCGGCGGATGTCGAACGCGCCGCCGGTGACAGCGTCGAGGACGCCGTCGCTCACCTTCCCTGGCAGGACGGCGAGATCGTTCTCGTCGGATCCAGCCGTCTCGCACAGCCACGTCGGCTGTTCCTGGGCTCGACCGCGGCGAAGATGCTGCACGAGCTCCCCGTTCCCATGATCGTCGTGCCGCGCACCCGCGCCACCGACATCTCCACTGGAGGAGACCAGGCATGAGCAGCACACCTCGGGCAACGGCGCCCGACTCCGGCGGGGCGAACACACCCGACGCACCCGTCACCGGCGGCATCTCGCGCAAGGGACTGAGCGCCGGCACCGTCGGACTCCTCGGAGCCGTCGTCATCGGCATCTCCTGCATCGCACCGGCGTACACGTTCACGGCGGCCGTCGGCCCCGTGGCATCCGTCGTCGGATCGCAGATCCCCGCGATCATCCTCGTCGGCTTCCTGCCGATGCTGCTGGTCGCCTTCGGCTACCGCGAACTCAACAATCGGATGCCGGACTCCGGCACGTCCTTCACCTGGGCGACCCGCGCCTTCGGCCCCTGGATCGGCTGGATGGCCGGATGGGGCCTCGTCGTCGCGACGATCCTCGTGCTGTCCAACCTTGCCGGCGTCGCCGTCGACTTCCTGTTCCTGTTGATCTCGCAGGTGACCGGCAACACGGAGATCGCCGACCTCGCGGCCAACACGGGCATCAACATCGTCGTGTGTCTGCTGTTCATGCTCGCAGCGACGTGGATCTCGTACCGCGATATGAAGACGACGCAGAAGCTGCAGTACTGGCTGGTCGGCTTCCAGGTGCTCGCGCTGATCGGCTTTTCGATCGCTGCGATCACACAGGCGGTCTCGGGTGGTGGCTTCGATCCGCAGCCGTTCGACCTCAACTGGTTCAACCCCTTCGCCGTGCCGACGTTCAGCGCCTTTGCGGCAGGGCTCTCGCTGTCGATCTTCATCTTCTGGGGGTGGGACGTCACCCTCACGATGAACGAGGAGACGAAGGATCCCGAGCGCACGCCCGGCCGCGCCGCGACCGTCACGGTGCTCACGATCGTCTCGCTGTACCTGCTGCTCGCGATCGCGATGATCATGTTCGCAGGCACGGGGACCGGAGAGCTGGGTCTCGGCAATGAGGACATCCAGGAGAACGTGTTCTTCCACCTCTCCGGCCCGATCCTCGGCCCGCTCGCGTTCCTCGTGTCGCTCGCAGTGCTCACGAGCTCGGCGTCGTCGCTGCAGTCGACGTTCGTGGGACCGGCGCGCACGCTCCTCGCGATGGGGCACTATGGCGCACTCCCGCCGGCCTACGGCAAGGTCAATCCGCGCTTCTTCACGCCGGGCTACGCGACGATCGTGTCGGCCATCGTGGCATCCGCCTTCTACGCCGTGATGCGCGTGGTCAGCGAGAACACGCTGTGGGACACGATCCTCACGCTCGGCATGATGATCTGCTTCTACTACGGCATCACGGCGTTCGCCTGCGTCTGGTACTTCCGCAAGCAGTGGTTCGACTCGGCCCGCAATGTCTTCTTCACGTTCCTGTTCCCGCTCGTCGGCGGCATCATCCTGGCGATCCTCTTCGTCACGACGCTGATCGACTCGATGGACCCGGCCTACGGAAGCGGCGCGCAGATCGGGGGCCTGGGCATCGTGTTCATCCTCGGCATGGTGATCATCGTCCTCGGCATCATCGTGATGATCTGGCAGGCGATCCGTCGCCCCGCGTTCTTCCGCGGCCAGACCCTCGGAACCGATGCCCCCGCACGCGGAGCCTGAGCCGAAAGTTTCCTCCCTTCGCAACACCCCACAGAAAGAGCACCATGAGCACGCAGATCGCAGCACACGAGCAGGCACTCCTCGACGCAGTCCCGACGGGTCTGTTCATCAACGGAGAGTGGATCGCCGCGGAAGAAGGACGCACGTTCGATGTGCGCGACCCGGCGACGGGTGATGTGATCTCCTCGATCGCGGATGCCACCCCGGCGGACGGCATGCGTGCGCTCGACGCCGCGGTCGCCGCTCAGGATGCCTGGGCGGCCACGGCGCCGCGCACGCGCAGCGACATCCTGCGCCGCGCGTTCGACCTCGTGCAGGAGCACAAGGAGGACCTCGCACTGCTCATGACTCTCGAGATGGGCAAGCCCATCGCCGAGGCGCGTGGCGAGGTCGTCTACGGCGGCGAGTTCCTGCGCTGGTTCAGCGAGGAGGCCGTGCGCATCGCCGGGCGTTACGGCCTGAACCCCGAGGGCACGGGGCACATGGTCGTCTCGCAGCGTCCCGTCGGACCGTCGTTCTTCGTGACGCCGTGGAACTTCCCGTTCGCGATGGCGACCCGCAAGATCGCTCCGGCTCTTGCGGCCGGATGCACCGTCGTGATCAAGCCCCCGGCACTCACGCCGCTGACCACGATGTTCTTCGCGTCGCTGCTTGAGAAGGCGGGCCTGCCCGCCGGTGTGGTCAACGTCGTGCAGACCTCGCGCTCGTCCGCGCTGTCGGCGCCGATCATCGCCGACCCGCGCCTGCGCAAGCTGTCGTTCACGGGCTCGACCGAGGTGGGCCGCAAGCTCATCGCGCAGGCCGCTGAGGGTGTGCTGCGTGTGTCGATGGAGCTCGGCGGCAACGCACCGTTCGTCGTCTTCGAAGACGCCGACCTCGACAAGGCGGTCGAAGGCGCGCTCGCAGCCAAGTTCCGCAACATCGGTCAGGCGTGCACGGCGGCGAACCGCTTCATCGTGCACCAGGACGTCGCCGAGGAGTTCGCGCGCCGCGTCGCGGAGCGCGTGCAGGCGATGAAGATCGGTCGCGGCACCGAGGAGGGCGTCTCGATCGGCCCGCTCATCGACGATGACGCGGTCGCCAAGGCGGGCGAGCTCGTCGAGGAGGCCGTCGGACGTGGTGCACGCCTGCTCGCGGGCGGCAAGGCTCTCGACGGGGCGGGGTCGTTCTACGAGCCCACCGTCCTGACCGACGTCGTCGCCGGCAGCGCGATTCTGCGCGAGGAGATCTTCGGCCCGGTGCTGGCGATCGCCACCTTCGCCGACGAGGCCGAGGCCGTCCGTCTCGCCAACGACACCGAGTACGGACTCGTCTCCTACGTCTTCACCGAGGACCTCGCCCGTGGTCACCGCATGATCGACGCGCTGGAGACCGGCATGATGGGGCTGAACGTGGGCGTCGTCTCGAACGCCGCCGCGCCCTTCGGCGGTGTCAAGCAGTCGGGGGTCGGTCGCGAGGGCGGCTTCGAAGGCATCCACGAGTACCTGTCGACCAAGTACACGCTGATTCCCGCCAGCTGACATCAGCCGGCTCGGGGTGGGGATGCCGCATCCCCACCCCGCACAGACCAATCGAAAACGAGAGGACCAGACATGAGCGACTACGCCGTCATCAATCCGGCCACAGGCAAGACCGAGGCCACCTACGCCACAGCGACCGACGCCGAGATCGAGACCGCGGTGGCCGCGGCGGATGCTGCGCACCGCGGATGGTCGCGGTCCTCCACGGTCGCGGAGCGCGCCGCGCTCGTGCGGCGGATGGCCGAGCTGCACCGCGAACGCCGTGAGGAGCTCGCGGATGTCTTCGTGCGCGAGATGGGCAAGCCGCGTGAGGCGGCCCTCGGCGAGGTCGACTTCGCAGCGGACATCGCGGAGTACTACGCCGACCAGGCCGAGGCGATCATGAAGGATCAGCCGCTCGACATCCTCGGCGATGGCACGGCGATCATCCGCCGCTCGTCGCTCGGCCCGCTCATCGGCATCATGCCGTGGAACTTCCCGGCGTACCAGATCGTCCGATTCGCGGCGCCGAACCTCATCGTGGGCAACACGATCCTGCTGAAGCCCGCACCTCAGTGCCCAGAGTCGTCGTCGGCGATCGCGGCGATCTACCGCGACGCCGGCTTCCCGGAGGGCGCGTACCAGAACGTGCTCGCGACGAATGAGCAGATCGCCGCGATGATCGCTGACCCGCGCGTGCAGGGTGTCTCGCTCACCGGCTCGGAGCGTGCCGGAGCAGCCGTCGCCGAGGTCGCGGGCCGCAACCTGAAGAAGGTGGCGCTGGAACTCGGTGGCTCGGATCCCTTCATCGTGCTGTCGACGGATGATCTGGATGCCACAGTGCAGGCCGGCATCGATGCGCGCCTCGACAACAACGGTCAGGCCTGCAACGGCGCGAAGCGCTTCATCATCGTCGACGGTCTCTACGACGCATTCGTCGAGAAGTTCGTCGCCGGGATGGCGGCGGTGGCTCCGACCGATCCGATGCAGGAGGACACCGTGCTCGGCCCGGTCTCCTCCCTCGCGGCGGCGGAGAACCTCAAGAAGCAGATCGACACGGCGGTCGCGCAGGGCGCGACGCTTCTGACCGGCGGTGACCACGACGGCGCCTTCTTCGAGGCGACCGTGCTCGCGGACGTGACTCCGGAGATGGACGTCTACGGCCAGGAGCTCTTCGGCCCCGCAGCGGTCGTCTACCGTGTGGCCGACGAAGACGCCGCCGTCGCACTCGCGAACGACACGACCTTCGGTCTCGGCTCCTACGTCTTCACGACAGATGCGGCCCAGGCGGAGCGCGTGGCCGACAAGATCGAGGCCGGCATGGTCTACGTGAACCTCGTGCTCGCCGACAGCCCCGAGCTGCCCTTCGGTGGCATCAAGCGCAGCGGCACCTCGCGTGAGCTGGGCCACCTCGCCGCTGAGGAGTTCGTCAACAAGAAGCTCATCCGCGTCGGTTGAGCTTCCTCCTGAAGACCCCTGCGTCCCTCTCCGAGGGATGCAGGGGTCTCTTCGTCCGAGCTGCCGCCCCTGTCGCCCACCGTGCGAAAAGCGCAGAATGGGGGCATGAACGAGAACATCGACCCTGTGATCGTCCTTGACTCGGTGCAGAGCATGGCGCGGTTGCGCGCACAGGAGCTGGGCCGCATCGTCACGCATATCGGCGAGACGATCGACATCTTCCCCGTCAACTACGTCGTCGACGGTGACAGCATCCTGTTTCGCACGGCGCCGGGAAGCAAGCTGTTCGAGCTCACCGTCAACGCGGACGTGCTGTTCCAAGTCGACGACCACACGGAGGCCGATGCGTGGAGCGTCATCGTGCGCGGCCACGCCGAGGCGCTGGAGACCGACGCGGAAGTGGATCGCGCCGAGCGCGCTGGCCTTCGTCCGTGGATTCCCACGCTGAAGCGGGTGTTCGTGCGGATCACCCCGACGACGATCACGGGACGCGCCTTCCACCGAGGCTCTGAGCCGGAGCGCACAGGCGTCGCAGAGTACTGACGCGAGCGCGCTACCGTGGAGGCATGACGCAACGCCCGGTGGTGACCGAACGGGTCACCCGCACGCAGGCTGTGGTCGAGGGGATCCTCGACGCAATCATCGAGGGGCGTCTGGTGGCGGGCGAGCCGCTTCCGCCCGAAGGTGATCTGGCGGGGGAGTTCGGCGTTTCTCGGCTGACCCTGCGCGAAGCCGTGCGACTGCTGCAGGCACAGGGCGTGATCGCGCCCGTCCCCGGCAGCCGGCATCGCATCGCACCCGTCGACGAATGGACGGGCCTGGAAGCAGTCGTGCGCTATGCGCGCAGCGGGGGAGCGCGTCGTCGTTCGTCTCTTGAGCTGCTGGAGATGCGCGTCATGTTCGAGACGGGTGCCGCCGAGCTGGCCGCACCGCGGTGCGATGCCGACGATCTCGCGGCGCTCGAAGCCACGCTGGAGCGGATGCGCCGCGCGCACGAGTCCGGGGACGTTCCGGGGTTCGTGGACGCGGATCTGGAGTTCCACGACGTGATCATCGCTGCCGCTGACAACAGGATCCTCATCGCCTCGATGCGTCCGCTCACGACGATGCTGCAGGAGACCCGCAGCGAGACGAGTGCCGTGCTCGAGATCCGCGAGCATGCGTTGGCGGAGCATGAGGCGGTGCTCGCGGCGATGCGCTCCGGCTCGGGGGACGACGCCCGTGAGGCGATGGCGAGCCACATGCGTCAGACGCGGGATGATCTGCTGCACTTCGTGCTGGGCGGCTGAGCGCATCCTTTCTGCGAACGGGCTGGCGGCCCTAGGGTGGACGCGTGAACCCCCACGAGCTGCAGATGTCGAAGGCACTGATGCTGTTGGACCGTGGGATGGGCGACCGTGCCGAGAGTGTGCTGCGCGGGCTGCTCGACGGTGACGCCGAGATGGATGCGCCGACGCGCATGCGCGCGCTCGTGATCCTCGGCGATCTTCTGATCGAGAGTGACCGCATCGCTGAGGCGCGCCCCCTGCTGGAGCAGGCATTGCGCATCGATGTGGGCGACGACCTCGTCGACGCGGAGCGAGACCGCGCGCGCGAGCTCCTGGCCGGCCTGGACTGAGGGTGCAGACGCGCGTCGATTCGTCGCGCAGCGGGCGCCGCATCCGTTCTCGGGGAGCGGGTGTTCCGCCGTCGCTTGCCGTACTCGAACTCCTGGCGTACCATCGTTATCTGATATCGGATAACCCGAGAATCAAAGGAGCTTCTGTGCAGATCGACGCGCTTCTCGCGCCACTTCCGGCCCCCGTCACGATCGACGCCGAGCAGGTGCGGTCCGCTCTCGACCCGCGCGGCGTCCTCGTCGTCCTCGATGACGACCCCACGGGCACGCAGTCGGTCGCGGGACTTCCCGTTCTCACCCGCTGGGAGCGCGACGACCTCGATGGTGCCTTCGCAACCGGCGCTCCTGCGGTGTACGTGCTCACCAACACGCGCTCGCTCGATGAGCAGACGACGATCGCACGCAACCGCGAGGTCGTCGCGGTCGCACTGGCCGCGGCCGCGGATGCGGGGCGCCACGTGACCTTCGTCTCGCGCGGAGATTCGACGCTGCGTGGACACTTCCCGCTGGAGACCGACACGCTCGCCGCCGAGATCGTCACCCACGGCGGCACTGCGCCGGACTTCACGCTGCTCGTCCCCGCCTTCCCTGACGCCGGTCGCGTCACGGTCGACTCGGTGCACTATTGGGTGGTCGACGGCGAGGCGACGCCGGTGGGTAAGACACCCTTCGCGCAGGACGCGACCTTCGGTTTCCGCTCCTCGAACCTCCGCGAATGGGTGGCGGAGAAGACCGCAGGCCAGGTGCCTGCTGAGGACGTCGCTGCGCTCACGATCGACATCATCCGTGCAGGCGTAGACAGCGTCACCGCCTTCCTGCGCGCGCTCCCCGCGGGCACGGTCATCGCGGTCGACGTGGTCGAAGAGTCCGACATGCGGGTCGTCGCCCTCGCGCTGCACCGGATGCCGGACCGCACCGCGCTGCTGCGCGTCGGTCCGCCCTACGTGCGCGCCCACATCGGACAGGAGATCGCCCTGCCCGTGCGTGCAGAGGACATCGCCTTCGCGCACAGCGGGGGAGGGCTCGTCGTCGTCGGCAGTCACGTGCCCCTCACGACCATGCAGCTCGAAGAACTGCACCGCGCGCGTCCGGACACGCTCACGATCGAACTCGACGTGCGGCAGCTGATCGATGGCCGCCGCGAGGCTCACCTCGACGCGCAGGCGCAGGCGGCGGCATCCGCTCTCCGCACCGGAACCGTGATCGTGCACACGACGCGCGAGCTCATCACCGGCGCCGACGGCGACGCGAGCCTCGAGATCGCCCGGAAGGTCTCCAGCGGCGTCGTCGAGCTCGTACGCCGCGTGCTGGCGATCGCCCCGCCGCGCTTCGTCATCGCCAAGGGTGGCATCACCTCGAGCGACGTCGCCAGCGAGGCGCTGGAGATCCGCCGTGCCACCGTACTCGGCCCGATGCTGCCCGGCATCGTCTCGCTGTGGCAGCCCGAGACCGGGCCCGCCGTGGGCATCCCGTACATCGTCTTCGCAGGGAACGTCGGCGTCGCCGACTCGCTCGCCCGGGTCGTCGCGACCCTCGCCGACGCGAGCGACAGCGCTCGTCCCGCACTGGAAAGGAACTGACTGACATGACCACCACCGTTGCCGTCATCGGCCTTGGCGCCATGGGGCTTCCCATGGCGACCCGACTCGCCCAGCGCTTCACCGTGCGCGGCTTCGACATCGCTCCAGAGCGTCTGGCTCTCGCCGCGGAGCAGGGCGTCGCGGCTGCCGAGTCGGCCGCCGCCGCGGTGCAGGACGCGGATGCTGTGCTCGTCGCCGTGCGCACGGGCGCGCAGCTCGACGACCTGCTCTTCGGTGCGACCGGTCTTGCCGAACATCTCGCCGATGGTGCGGTCGTCATCCTGACCAGCACGGTCGGCACCGACGGCATCGCCGACATCGCCGCACGCCTCGCCGCGCACGGCGCTGAGCTCGTGGATGCTCCGCTCTCCGGGGGACCGGTGCGCGCGGGCGAGGGCGACCTCCTCATCGTCGTGGGCGCCACGCCCGCGGCGCTCACGATCGCACAGCCCGTGCTCGATCAGCTCGCGTCGACCCTCTCGATCGTCGGAGACAAGCCCGGTGACGGTCAGGCGCTGAAGACCGTCAACCAGCTGCTGTGCGGTGTGCACATCGCCGCCGCCGCCGAGGCGCTCGCACTCGCTGACGCTCTCGGACTCGACCGTGAGAAGACCCTTGAGGCGCTCACCGCCGGGGCTGCGAACTCGTTCATGCTCGGCAACCGCGGTCCGCGCACGCTGCAGGCCTACGACGAAGACGGCGCTGAGGTGCTGAGTCGCCTCGACATCTTCGTGAAGGACCTCGGCATCGTCGGCGACGCCGCACGTCGCGCGCACCTCTCGGTGCCGGTCGCCGCGGCCGCTGAGCAGCTCTTCCTCCTCGGGGAGGCGCAGGGCCTCGGCGGGCTCGACGACTCCGCCGTCATCCGCGTCATCGCTCCCGAGCGTCTGTCGTAACACCCACCACATCCACGTGGCACGTGTCAGACTCGTGCCCGAGCCCCTGAAAGAAGAGATCCACTGATGCTTCCTCTTCCCGCGCTGATCGCAATCGGAGTCGCAGGCCTGGCTCTGCTGCTCCTGCTGATCATCCGCTTCAAGATGCAGGCGTTCTACGCCCTCATCCTCGTCTCGATCGTGGTCGGCCTCGCCGCCGGCCTGCCGATGACGACGATCCCCGCCACCGACAGCTCTCCCGAGCAACTCGGAATCATCCAGGCGATCATCGCGGGAGTCGGAGGAACGCTCGGTTCCGTCGCCGTCCTCGTCGCGCTCGGTTCGATGCTCGGCAAGATCATCGAGCTCTCCGGCGGCGCAGAGTCTCTCGCCGGTCGCTTCACGTCGTGGCTGGGCCCGAAGCGGGTAGGAATCGCACTCGTCATCGCCGCGGGCATCCTGGCGATCCCGGTGTTCTTCGACGCCGGATTCATCATCCTCGTGCCTATCATCTTCGCCTTCGCGAAGGTCGCGGGCCTCAACCCGATCAAGTTCGGCCTCCCTGTCGCGGGCATCATGCTCGCCGTGCATGTCGCCGTCCCGCCGCACCCGGGTATCGTCGGCGGATCGACGATCCTCGGCGCCGACATCGGCTGGGTCACGATCTTCTCGCTGCTCGTCTCGATTCCCCTCGGCGCTCTGGCCTACTTCGCCGCGAAGGTGCTCAACCGCCGGGAGTACGCGATGATCGAGGCGACCAAGGAGATGTTCGACAGCTTCGGCACCGACACGCCCTCGGCCAACGTGGGCCTTCGCGACGGCGAGAAGGCTCCGAGCGCGTTCACCGTGCTGGGCCTGATCCTTCTGCCGCTGGCCCTGATCATGATGGGCACGGCGGTGGCGCCGATCTTCGAGAAGGGCACCTTCTGGAACAGCTTCCTGTCGATGGTCGGCCAGCCGATCTTCGCGCTCATGGTCGCGATCGCCGCAGCGATGTTCTTCCTCGGCGTCCGTCGCGGCTGGTCCGCAGCGAAGCTCGGTGAGGTCATGGAGTCGGCTCTCCCTGCGGCAGCCGTGATCATCCTCGTGACCGGTGCCGGTGGTGCCTTCGGTCGCATCCTGACCGAGACGGGCATCGGCGGCGCTGTCGCCGAACTGCTCGCGGGCAGCGGCATGCCGCTCATGCTGGCCGCGTTCCTCATCTCGCTCATCATGCGCGCAGCGCAGGGATCGGCGACGGTCGCGATCACCACGACCGCGGGCCTGATGCTGCCTGCCGTCGCGGTCCTCGGTCTCGACCCGATCCACGTCTCGCTCGTCGCTCTCGCGATCGGCTACGGCGGTCTCGGACTCAGCCATGTCAACGACTCCGGCTTCTGGGTCGTGACGCGCTACCTCGGCCTCTCGGTCAAGGACGGTCTGCGCACCTGGACGCCTCTGACGACCGTTCTCGGCGTGGCGGGCTTCCTGCTCACCTGGCTGATCTACGGACTCATCCCGGTCTCCTGAGCGTGCAGGGGAGGGGTGCCACCGAGGTGCCCCTCCTCTGGCATGCGCCGAGGTCGGCTGAGAGGGATGTGACGCGCCCGGGCGTGCGTGAGATTCCACAGCGGTTCGGCTGGATGGTGCAAATGCCGTATGCTGGGACAGCAGTTCCAAACTGCATACTTCCGCTATGCCCGAGGCTCACAGGCCGAAAGCACAGCAGAAGGATGCGGTACCGAGATCCCCGGATCTCTAGGGCGGTAGCTCAATTGGCAGAGCAGCGGTCTCCAAAACCGCAGGTTGCAGGTTCGATTCCTGTCCGCCCTGCGCGTCAGCGCACAGCTGGCACACGAAAGGTACATTCAGGATGGTTCAGGACGCATCGGGCGCTGTGGTCCCTGCCGCGAACGGCGGCGCAGGCCGCGAGAAGAAGCTGGGCTTCTTCGGCCGGATCGCGCTGTTCTTCCGCCAGGTGATCGCCGAACTGCGCAAGGTCGTCGCACCGACGCGCAAGGAACTGATCAAGTTCACCTCGGTCGTCCTGGTTTTCGTCCTGCTGATGATGGGCATCGTGTACGGGCTCGACCTCGTCTTCTCGTGGCTCACATCGCAAGTGTTCGGGGTTCCGGGGCGTCCGACCCCGTGAGTTTTGCGGCACGAAGCCGCTCCTGAAGGAAAGATAACCAAGTGTCTGAACGAATTTCTGACGACGCCGACTGGGCGACTGCCGCAGAACAGTCGAGCGAAGAAGACGAAGCTCAGGAGGGCAACGTCCTCTCTGAAGAGGTTCTCGCATCGCAGCCCGCAGAGCAGGCCGCTCTGCACATCGAAGGTGACGACGACTTCGATGGCGCAGACGAAGACATCGACATCGACGACCCGGAGGCTGACGCCATCGTGAACGACGCCCTCAACCTGGACGAAGCAGCCGAGACCGAGGCTGCCGCAGAGGTTCTCAACGACTCCGTGGCCGAAGAGGTCGCCGACCTCGAGGCGGCAGAGGCTGCCGAGGTCGCTCCGTACGACGGACCCGAGCTCGGTGACGACGCTGCCGAGACCGACGCCGACGCTGAGGAAGACCCCTACGAGGCGTTCCGTCTCGACCTGCGCATGCTCCCGGGCAAGTGGTACGTCATCCACTCCTACGCCGGGTTCGAGCGCAAGGTGAAGGCCAACATCGAGCAGCGCAAGTCGACGCTCGAGGTCGAGGACGACATCTACCAGATCGAAGTCCCGATGGAAGATGTCGTCGAGATCAAGAACGGCCAGCGCAAGATGGTCACGCGCGTGCGCATCCCGGGCTACGTGCTCGTGCGCATGGAGCTGACCGAAGACACCTGGTCGGTCGTCCGTCACACCCCGGGTGTGACCGGCTTCGTCGGCAACGCCCACAACCCGACGCCGCTGCGCTTCGAAGAGGCATTCAACATGCTGAAGTCGCTCGTCGAGGTGCGCGACGTCCCGACCGCGAAGGCTGTCGCGGCGAAGGGCGGTACGGCTGTGGCTCGCCCTGTCGCGGCCGAGGTCGACTTCGAGATCGGCGAGACCATCACGATCAAGGAAGGCTCGTTCGCTGGCCTTCCCGGTTCGATCAGCGAGATCAAGCCGGAGAGCGGCAAGCTCACGGTTCTCGTCTCCCTCTTCGAGCGTGAGACCCCGGTTGAACTGTCGTTCGACCAGGTCACGAAGATGATCTGACACACGTTTCACGAAACGGCCGCCCTCCGGGGCGGCCGTTTCGCATTCCCGGCATGTTCCGGTGCGGAATCGGGTACGGTCTGCGCGGCGACGTCGCATCAGGTAGACTTCTATGGTTTGTGTGCACGTTCTGCGTGTCTGCACGACAACCGCACTCCGGAAATGCCGGATCTGCGGGAGAACGGATGCGTCTGGCGCGAGCCGCCCGGCGCAGCATCCGCTCGATGAAAGGAAGAGGAAATGGCACCTAAGAAGAAGGTGACCGGCCTGATCAAGCTTCAGATCAACGCCGGTGCAGCCAACCCGGCGCCCCCGATCGGCCCTGCGCTCGGTCAGCACGGCGTCAACATCATGGAGTTCTGCAAGGCGTACAACGCCGCAACCGAGTCGCAGCGTGGCAACGTCATCCCCGTCGAGATCACCGTCTACGAGGACCGCAGCTTCACGTTCATCCTGAAGACCCCGCCGGCAGCAGAGCTCATCAAGAAGGCCGCTGGCGTGCAGAAGGCTTCGGCTACCCCGCACACGGTCAAGGTCGGCAAGATCACGGCTGAGCAGGTTCGCCAGATCGCCGAGCAGAAGCAGGCTGACCTCAACGCGAACGACATCGACGCTGCGTCGAAGATCATCGCCGGCACCGCCCGTTCCATGGGCATCACGGTCGAGGGCTAAGGAAGAGAATCATGGCTACCAAGTCCAAGGCATACCAGGCTGCCGCCGCAAAGATCGAGGCAGACCGTTTCTACACTCCGACCGAGGCAGTCGCCCTCGCCAAGGAGACCGGCTCGTCGAAGTTCAACTCGACCGTTGAGGTCGCGCTGAAGCTCTCGGTCGACCCCCGCAAGGCTGACCAGATGGTCCGTGGCACGGTCATCCTGCCGCACGGCACCGGAAAGACCGCCCGCGTCATCGTGTTCGCCACCGGCCCCGCGGCCGAGGCAGCGATCGCCGCTGGTGCAGACGAGGTCGGCGGCGCCGAGCTCATCGAGAAGGTCGCCGGCGGCTGGACCGCATTCGACTCCGCTGTCTCGACCCCTGAGCTCATGGGCCAGGTCGGTCGTCTCGGTAAGGTGCTGGGTCCGCGTGGCCTCATGCCGAACCCGAAGACCGGCACCGTGACCCCCAACGTCGCAAAGGCTGTTGAGGACATCAAGGGCGGAAAGATCGAGTTCCGCGTCGACAAGCACGCCAACGTGCACTTCGTCGTCGGCAAGGCATCGTTCACCGCTGAGCAGCTCGACGAGAACCTCGCCGCAGCGCTCGACGAGATCGTTCGTCTGAAGCCGTCGAGCTCGAAGGGCCGTTACATCCAGAAGGGTGCGGTGTCGACCACGTTCGGCCCCGGCATCCCGCTGGACGTCAACGCCATCTGAGTGTGACATGCACGAAGGCCCCCACCTCGCGGTGGGGGCCTTCGTCGTTTCTCCGAAGAACCCCGGTCTATCCGAAGAACACCGGCAGCATGAGGTTCACACCGAGCAGGATCATCAGGGCGGCGATGCCGGCGTCCAGCATCCGCCACGCGCGGGGAGTGCGCAGCCATCGCCCGAGGTAGTGGGCGCCGAAGCCGAGTGCGAAGAACCACAGCACGCTCGCGGTCATCGCACCGACGGCGAACATCCAACGGGCATCGCCGTGGGTGGAGGCGATCGAGCCGAGCAGCAGGACCGTGTCGAGATAGACGTTCGGGTTGAGCCAGGTGAGTGCGAGGGCCGTCAGCAGCACCGCCGTGCGTCCGGAGCGCACGCGCGTGCGGGTTGCGCCGGGTGTCTCCCCGCCGTCCACAGGGGATCCGGCATCCGCCGTGTCGCGCGCGATCGGCGTGCTGTCGTCGACGAGAAGCGACCCGCCGGAGGGATTCCACGCCCGTCGCGCGGCGAGGAACCCATAGACGATGAGGAAGCCACCGCCCAGCAGCCGCGCGACCGGCACGAGCCATGGGGCGTTCTCGACGAGGTATCCGAGGCCGGCGACGCCCGCGGCGATCAGGATCGCGTCGGAGACGGCGCAGATCACCACGACGGGCAGCACATGCTCGCGGCGCAGGCCCTGGCGGAGCACGAAGACGTTCTGCGCGCCGATCGCGATGATGAGGGAGAGGCCGAGGCCGAGGCCGGAGAGCAGGGGGAGCATGTCCTCAGCGTAGGCATCCGCCGGCTTTAGCTCCAGCGAGGATTCCTTAGGGATATGTAGCTGTGCTTATGCGAAAATGTCCGCATGAGGATCGATCCGGAGCTCGCCGGAACCATCGCCGCGATCGTCGATGAGGGCACACTCGAGGCCGCCGCGCGCCGCCTGCAGATCACACCCTCCGCGGTCAGCCAGCGCGTCAAGGCGCTCGAACAGCAGCTCGGCCGGGTGCTGCTCGTGCGCTCGAAGCCCGCGCGAGCGACCGAGGCGGGGGAGGCGGTCGTGCGGCTGGCCCGCCAGGTGGCGCTGCTGGAGCACGACACGATCAGTGCGTTCGGGCTGGATGCGAGCGCCGAGGAGCCCGATGCGGATGCCTCCGCGGGGCGCATCCGCGTGCCGCTCGCGGTGAACGCGGATTCCATGGCGACCTGGTTCCTTGCGCCGCTCGCCCGACTGGCTGCCGAGCATCGGATCGATGTCGACCTGCACCGCGACGATCAGAACTTCACAGCCGGACTCCTCGCGTCGGGGGCAGTGATGGCCGCCGTGACGTCGCAGGCTGAGCCGGTCGGCGGATGCTCGGCGACACCGCTCGGCGTGCTCGAGTACGAGGCCGCGGCGACGCCGGAGTTCGTGGCGCGCTGGTTTCCCGACGGAGTTCATCCGGAAGCGCTGCGGCACGCGCCTTTCGTGAACTTCGATCGTCGAGACGAACTGCAGCATGACTGGCTGCGCGCGCGGGGGGTCGACCCCTGGGCGGTGCCTCGGCACTACGTCCCCGCGTCGCATGATTTCGCGCTGGCGGTTCGGATGGGGCTCGGATGGGGCCTGCTGCCGACGATTCAGCAGACGACAGGTGCGCAGGCGGTATCGCTGGGCGGCCCGCGTGTGCGTGTTCCGCTGTACTGGCAGCAGTGGAACCTGCGTTCGCCCCTGCTCGATGCGATCGCTGCAGCCGTGCGCCAGGAGGCGCGGAGGATTCTGGCTCCGTTCTGACGCCCCTGGCGGATGTCGATGGCACGCCGTAGTTTGGGCGCATGGCATCTGAGCGCACGACGCTGACCATCCCCGGGCCCGACGGCGACCGTCGCGTCGATCTGTCGAGTCCGAATCGGGCGGTGTGGCCGGATGCCGCGGGCGGGCCGATCACGAAGGCCGAGCTGGCCGCGTACGTGCAGACCGTGGCGACGGCGTTCCTCGCTGCGAACGGCGACCGTCCGGTCTCGCTCGAACGCTTTCGCGACGGGATCGGCGGTGAGAGCTTCTTCTCGAAGAACCCGCCCAAGGGCACACCCGACTTCGTCGAGAGCGTGACTGTGACATACAACTCCGGTCGCAGGCATCCGCAGATCGTGCTCACCGAACCCGCCGCGATCGTGTGGGCCGTGCAGATGAACACGGTCGTCTTCCATCCGTGGGCGTCGCTTGCAGGCGCCACAGACAACCCGGTCGAGCTGCGCATCGACCTCGACCCGCAGCCCGGCACGGGCATCCCCGAGGTGATCGTCGCCGCCCATGAGCTGCGTGCGGTCCTGCGCGAGGCGGGGCTCGATCCCTTCATCAAGACGAGCGGCAACCGGGGGCTGCACGTGTTCTGTCCGATCGTGCCCGAGTGGGAGTTTCTCGTCGTGCGGCATGCGGTGATCGCGGCCGGGCGTGAGCTGGAGCGGCGGATGCCCACGCAGGTGACGACGAACTGGTGGAAGGAAGAGCGCGGCGAGCGGATCTTCGTCGACTTCAATCAGGCCAACCGCGACCGCACGATGGCGGGTGCCTACAGTCCGCGTGCGCTGCCGAGTGCCACGGTGTCCACGCCTGTGCACTGGGACGAGCTCGACGATCTCGACCCACAGCGTTTCACGGTGCGGACGATTCCAGACAGGCTGGCAGACGTCGGCGATCCCTGGGCGGACTTCGCGCAGCGTCCGGGACGCATCGACACTCTGCTGGAGTGGTGGGAGCGCGACGTGGCAGACGGTCTCGGGGAGCTGCCGTTCCCGCCCGAGTTTCCGAAGATGCCAGGCGAGCCGCCGCGCGTGCAGCCGAGCAAACGCGTCGCTGCGAACTGGGACGCGGAGGGCAACCGCATCGACGACTAGTGCAGCACGCGGGCGAGATCGTATCCGTCGACGGTGTCGAGCTGGTCGTAGGTGCAGGAGCTCGCGTCACGGTCGGGGCGCCAGCGGGCGAACTGCACGGTGTGGCGGAAGCGCGAACCTTCGAGTTGGTCATAGCGCACTTCGAGCACGCGCTCGGGGCGCAGGCGCACGAAAGAGACGTCTTTGCTTCCGGTGAAGCGTGAGCGTTCGCCCTCGCCGGTGACGATGTCGCCGTCGGCGTCGCGTTCGACGAGCGGCGCGAGATCGTCGACGAGCTGCTGGCGCATCGCATCGCTCCAGGCGGCAACGCCGCCGACCTGACGGAGCACGCCGTCGTCGTAGAGGCCTACGAGGAGCGAGCCGACTCCGCTGCCTGATTTGTGGATGCGATAGCCGAGTGCGACCACATCTGCCGTGCGCGCGTGCTTGATCTTGATGAGGGTGCGTTTGCCGGGGGCATAGGGATCGTCGAGCGGTTTCGCGATGACACCGTCGAGGCCGGCGCCCTCGAACTCGTCGAGCCAGCGCCGGGCAAGATCAGGATCGTCGGTTGTGCGGGTGAGGTGGAGCGGATGCTGTGCGCCGGCCAGGAGCGCTTCGAGGCGTGCCCTGCGCTCGGCGAACGGCGTCTGCTGCAGATCCTCGTCACCGGCAGCGAGCAGGTCGAAGGCGATGAACATCGCGGGCGTCTCGACGGAGAGCTTCGCGACGCGGGAGGCCGCGGGGTGGATGCGCTGACTGAGCGCTTCCCAGTCCAGGCGCTGCGCACCGCTCGGCCCGGTGGCGACGACGATCTCGCCATCGAGCAGACACGGGCCGGGGAGGGTCGCCGAGAGTGCGTCGACGAGTTCGGGGAAGTAGCGCGTGAGCGGCTTCGCACCGCGCGAACCGATCTCGAGAGTCTCGCCATCCCAGGCGATCAGCCCGCGGAAGCCGTCCCATTTCGGTTCGTACAGCAGCGGCCCGGTTTTCGCGGTGGCGGTGGGCACGGTCGCGGCGGCCTTTGCGAGCATCGGCGCGGGGATCTCGTAGCGCATAGGCCCATACTGCCCCTCGCGGTCCGCGACGGCGAGAGGCAATCGAAGCCTCAGCCGAACAGGTCGGCGAGGTCGGTCGGCCGGCCAGCGTCGGCGAGAGCCGTGCGGGCGGCGTGCCATCCGGGCATCCCGTTCACCGCGGGCCCGGGGGCGGTCGCGGCCGAGGCGAGATAGACGCCGTGCATCGGCGTGCGCCAGGGGGTCGGAGAGATCACGGGGCGACGCACCGCCTGCAGCAGCGTGAACGCTCCGCCCAGCACGTCGCCGCCGATCTCTGAGGCATTGATCGTCTCTCGCTCGCTCGCGCGCACCGAGTGCGTCGCGAGGATGCGGTCGCGGAAGCCTGGCGCAAAACGCTCGACCTGGCGGGCGATGAGCTCCGTGGCGTCCAGGTCGGAGCGCGCGGGCACGTGGATGTAGGCCCACAGCACGGCCTTGCCAGCGGGCGCTCGGGTATCGTCCAGCACGGACGGCTGCATCAGCAGCACGTACGGTTTGTCGCTCACGCGTCCCGCGGCGACAGCGTTCTCGCTCTCCCAGATCTCTTCTCGCGTGCCCCCGAGGTGCACGGTCGGCGCGAGGGCCAGGTCGGGGTTCGTCCACGGCACGGGGCCGTCGAGGGCGAAATCGACCTTCGCTGCGGCGGGGCCGTAGCGGTACCGGGTGAGGGCCCGGGCATAGCGCGCCGGGATGTCGGGATGCGTCAGGGCGAGCCGGGGGGAGGAGTTCAGGAGCAGCAGGTCGCCGCGGGCGGGGTCGCCCCAGTCCACCCGACGGAGGTCATCCACACGTGTGCCGGTCTCGACCACACCGCCGTGCGCGGTGAGGTCGTCCACGAGCGCGGTCGCGATGGTCTGGGCCCCGCCACGGGGAAAGGCCCAGCCGCCCGCGTGCCCGTGGGCGACGAGCAGCAGCCCGGCAGCCGCCGCGCTGAGCGAGGGCAGCTGTGTGTTGGCATGGGCGAGAACGCCGGCGAGAAGAGCGGATGCCTCGGGCGTGCGCCATCCGCGCCGGGCAAGAGCGGTTCCCTGCTCCAGCATCCGCAAACCGAAGCGCGCCGTCGTCACCGGATGCCGTGGGACTCGCAGCAGCGCGTCGCCGGTGAACTCCACGACGTTGTCGATCTGGCGACTCAGCGGGCGTGCGAGTGCGCGCCAGGCGCGAGCATCCGCTCCGAGCCCCTCGGCCGTGCGCTCGATGTCGCGCCAGGCGAGCGCCGCGCGCCCACCGTCGAGGGGGTGTGCGTACGAGACCTCGGGGGTGATCCAGTCGACCCGCTCCTGGATGCCGAAGGCGCGGAAGAACGGGGAGGCGACGGTCGCCGGATGCACCGCAGAGCAGACGTCGTGCCGGAATCCGGGAAGCGTGGATTCCTCGGTGCGGACACCGCCCCCGACGGTATCTGCGGCCTCGAGCACACGAACCTCGTAGCCGGCGCGGGCGAGGGAGACGGCGGCGGTGAGGCCATTCGGTCCACTGCCGATGATCGTCGCGCGCACCATGCCGACATTCTGGCACAGGGCGGTGACCGCACCCGCTCCGCTCGTGCGATCCTGGTAGGTGATGAATGAACTACAGGGCCCCACCCCCGCCGGCACGTCCCGTCCGTATCGCAACCTCCCGGAGGCGCTGCGCGCGCACCGGATCGATCCCGTCAACTACGACTTCATCACCGCGATCGCGGACGCCGTGGGCATTTCGAGCTACATCGACCGCGGTCGCTACATCGAGGCGATCCGACGAGGTGAGGGGGCAGCCCTGCACATCGGCAAGACCTACACGAACGGCTTCGCCGAGAGCGACGTCATCGTCTACGGCGGCACGCGTCTGCCGATGCGACCCAGCGAAGGTCGCGCACCGTACTTCTACGTCGACCACCCGACCACGTTCGCGCCCGTTGTGCCGCAGCGCGCACCGCGCAGCGCCGCATCCCGCACCTCCGCGGCGACGCCACGCGCCGCGGCGACCGAGCGCATTACGACACCCAAGCCGATCGAGCGTGACTACGGAGTCTGCGACGTCTGCTTCATGACGAAGACTCCCTCAGGAACCTGCGGCTGCTGAGAGGACGTTGATCCGCGTGCGTGCGGTCAGATGCCGTCGGTGATCTGGGTCTGCACGCGGCGGGTCACTTCCGCGAGCGGCATCGAGCGCGGGAAGACTGCGACGACGACATCATCCGCACGCGGCTCCGGCGTCGCATCCGGATGCACTCCGAACCGTCGCATCGCGTCGTCGAGCGCACGACGTAGCACCGTCGAAGGTGTGCGTGCGCCGCGCAGCAGTCGGCGTAGCACGTGGTTGTGGGCGGCGGTCACAACGGCCGCGAAGCTCACAGCATCCAGCGGATCGAGCCCCGGCAGCGACCGTCGCAGGTACTCGTCGAAGAGGCGCTCATAGCGGAACACGGTGACGATCTCGCGGTCGCGCAGCGTGGGGACCTCGCGCACCACCTGGTAGCGGCGTCGGGAGAGCTCGGGATCCGCGGCGAAGCGGCGGAAGACGAGGACGGATGCTTCGCACACTGCGGCCCAGGGGTTCTCATGCGTGCGGTTGAGGTACTTGCGCAGCGACGCGAGCATGACCTCATGGTCGGCGAAGACGACATCGTCCTTGCCGCCGAACTGCCGGAAGAAGGTCGAGCGGGAGATGCCGGCCGCCTGGGCGATCTGCTCGACGGATGTCGCATCGAACCCCCGCTCGGCAAACAGGTCGAGTGCCGCGGCGACGACTTTGGTGCGCGCGGCGGATGCTTCAGCCATCTCGCTCATGGGAGATGAGCCTATTCCCCCTGGCGCTCGGGCGTGGCGTGTGTGACCCCGCGGGATGTGTACCTATTGGTCACTGCGCGAAAGGCGGCTCCGGAAAGGGGTCTGCGTTTCCGGTAGTAAGCTGGTGGATCGGGTCGAATCTTATCGACAACCGACAGATTTTTTTGTCGCGTCCCACCCGCCGCAACCAGCGAAGGACTGCACTGTGGATCTCTACGAGTACCAGGCACGAGACCTTTTCGAATCGTACGGAGTGCCGGTCCTTGCCGGCATCGTCGCTGATACTCCGGAGGAGGTGAAGGCGGCCGCCGAGAAGATCGGCGGTGTGGTGGTCGTGAAGGCCCAGGTCAAGACCGGAGGCCGCGGCAAGGCCGGTGGTGTCAAGGTCGCGAAGACTCCTGAAGAGGCGTACGAGGCAGCGAAGGCGATCCTCGGACTCGACATCAAGGGCCACATCGTCAAGCGCGTCATGGTCGCACAGGGCGCAGCGATCGCTGAGGAGTTCTACTTCTCGGTGCTGCTCGACCGCGCCAACCGCTCCTACCTCTCGCTCTGCTCTGTCGAGGGCGGCATGGAGATCGAGCAGCTCGCTGTCGAGAAGCCCGAAGCTCTGGCTCGCATCGAGGTCGACCCGCTGACGGGTATCGACAAGGAGAAGGCCGTCGAGATCGCTCGCGCGGCGAAGTTCCCGGAGGACCTCATCGAGAAGGTCTCCGATGTCTTCGTGAAGCTCTACGAGGTCTACAAGGGCGAGGACGCGACGCTCGTCGAGGTCAACCCGCTCGTCCGCACCGAGGACGGCTCGATCATCGCCCTCGACGGCAAGGTCACACTCGACGAGAACGCCTCCGAGATCCGTCACCCCGAGCACGAGGCTCTGGAAGACAAGGACGCCGCCGACCCGCTCGAGGCGAAGGCCAAGGCAAGCGGCCTGAACTACGTCAAGCTCGACGGTCAGGTCGGCATCATCGGCAACGGCGCAGGCCTCGTCATGTCGACGCTCGACGTCGTCGCCTACGCCGGTGAGAACCACGGTGGGGTCAAGCCCGCGAACTTCCTCGACATCGGCGGTGGCGCGAACGCGCAGATCATGGCCGCTGGTCTCGACGTCATCCTCGGCGACGAGCAGGTCAAGAGCGTGTTCGTCAACGTGTTCGGTGGCATCACCTCGTGTGTCGCCGTCGCCGACGGCATCGTGAAGGCGCTGGAGATCCTCGGCGACGCGGCTACCAAGCCGCTGGTCGTCCGCCTCGACGGCAACCAGGTCGAGGAGGGGCGTGCCATCCTCGCGGAGGCAAACCACCCGCTCGTCACCCTCGCCGCCACGATGGACGAGGGCGCCGACAAGGCCGCCGAGCTCGCCAACGCGTGATCGACTGAGACAAGGAATCAGAGAAATGTCGATTTACCTCAACAAGGACTCCAAGGTCATCGTCCAGGGCATCACCGGCGGCGAGGGCACCAAGCACACCGCGCTCATGCTCAAGGCGGGCACGAACATCGTCGGCGGCGTCAACGCCCGCAAGGCCGGCACCACCGTCACCCACGAGAAGCCCCACGAGGGCGAGATCGAGATCCCCGTCTTCGGCTCGGTCGCCGAGGCGATGAAGGAGACCGGCGCTGACGTGTCGATCGCCTTCGTTCCGGGAGCCTTCACGAAGGACGCGATGATCGAGGCCATCGACGCCGAGATCCCGCTCCTCGTCGTCATCACCGAGGGCGTTCCCGTCGGCGACTCCGCTGAGGCATGGGCGTACGCGAAGAGCAAGGGCAACAAGACCCGCATCATCGGCCCGAACTGCCCCGGCATTATCACGCCGGGTGAGGCACTCGTGGGCATCACGCCGGCGAACATCACGGGCAAGGGCCCGATCGGTCTCGTCTCGAAGTCGGGCACGCTGACCTACCAGATGATGTTCGAACTGCGCGACCTGGGCTTCTCGACCGCCATCGGCATCGGCGGCGACCCGGTCATCGGCACGACGCACATCGACGCCCTCGCGGCCTTCGAGGCTGACCCCGAGACCCAGGCCATCGTCATGATCGGTGAGATCGGTGGCGACGCGGAAGAGCGCGCGGCCGACTACATCAAGGCGCACGTCACCAAGCCGGTCGTCGGCTATGTGGCCGGATTCACGGCTCCCGAGGGCAAGACCATGGGCCACGCCGGCGCCATCGTCTCGGGCTCGGCGGGTACCGCACAGGCCAAGAAGGAAGCCCTCGAGGCTGCCGGTGTCAAGGTCGGCAAGACCCCGAGCGAGACCGCTGCTCTCATGCGCGCGATCGTCGAGGCGCTCTGACCTGAGCTAAGCTGAACACGAAGACCCCGGGCTCCACCCCGGGGTCTTCGCTTTTGTCTGCGCGGATGCTTCGCTGCAGCGCGTCTGTGAGGATGCTGCGCTACAGCGCGTCCAGCAGTCGATCGAGTGCCGCATGCGCACGGCGGCTCGCCGTGGCGCCCGTACTCTGGGCGAGCCATAGCGCGAGCTCGTTCATGGCGCCGGAGAGTGCCGTCGCCATCGGCTCGATGGCCTCATCTGCGAGCCCGGCGAGCGTGAGGCCATCCCGCAGCTGTGCGACGGGGCCTTCTGCGTCGAGGCGGCGCCACTCCTCCCAGCTCAGGACCGCCGGCCCGTCGATGAGGAGGAGCCGAGCGGCGGCCCCCTGGGTGATCGCGTCGAGGTAGGCATGGCTGCCGATGCGCAGTGCCGCATTGTCGGCGACATCGTCGGTGGCCGTCTCGATCGCTTCGGCCAATGCCTGCTGCTGGGCGCGGGCGACGGCGGTGAAGAGTCCTGGCTTCGATGCGTAGTGGTGGTACACGGCTCCGCGGGTGACGCCGGCGGCGGTGGCGATCTCATCGACGGATGCGGCGGCGAAGCCGTGCTCGGCGAAGTGAGCGGTGGCGATGTCGAGAATGCGACGCGCGGTGGCGGCGGCGTCTGCGGCGCTGGCTCTGGGCATGCTCTTCCTTTACGTGCGTTGTGTATGTATTCTAGCTTCGAAGATACAAACGCACTGTATGTAAGGAGTATGCAATGAAGATGACAGGGTTCTACCCGGTCGTGATGGTCGAGGACGTCGCGGCGGCCTCCGCGTTCTTCCGGGAGGTGCTGGGGTTCGAGTTCACCTTCGACTCCGACTGGTACGTGAGCCTGCGCGCGGACGGGGGAGAGCTCGCGATCCTCGACCACACGCACCCAACGATCCCGGAAGGGTTCCGGGTGCCGGCCCAGGGCCTGCTGCTGAACGTGGAGGTTGACGACGCGACCGCCGAGTATGCGCGCCTCGTCACCGAACTCGGACTCCCCGAGCGGCTGCCGCTGCGGGACGAGGACTTCGGGCAGCGGCACTTCATCATCGAAGGTCCGGGTAGCGTCTTGATCGACGTCATCGAGGAGATCGATCCGACACCGGAGTTCGCGGAGGGCTATGCCGAATGAGCGTCCGGACACACAGCGGGGCGCGGATGCCGCAGCATCCGCGCCCCGCTGTGGCATCTGGTCTGATCAGGCGACGCCGAAGAGCGCCTCGATTGGACCGCGTGCGAAGAACAGCACGAAGCCGACGGCGACGGCCCACAGCAGAGGGCTGATCTTCTTGGCTTTGCCCGACAGCGACTGCACGAGCACCCAGCTGACGAAACCGGCGCCGATGCCGTTGGCGATCGAGTAGGTCAGCGGCATGACCGTGACGGTCAGGAACACCGGAACCAGGACCGCGAAGTCGGTCAGATCGATGTACTTGATCTGAGCCATCATCATCGCACCGACGATCACGAGCGCCGCTGCGGCGATCTCGGTCGGGACGATCGAGGTGAGCGGGGTCAGGAACATCGCGAGCAGGAACATGAGACCCGTGACGACGTTGGCGAGGCCCGTGCGGGCACCCTCGCCGATACCGGCCCCGGACTCGATGAACACGGTGCTTGAGGATGACGACGTGCCACCACCGGCGATGGCGCCGATGCCCTCGACGACGAGCGCCGACTTGATGCGCGGGAAGTCACCCTTCTCGTCGGCGAGGCCCGCCTCCTTGGCGAGGCCGGTCATCGTGCCCATGGCGTCGAAGAAGTTCGAGAACACGAGCGTGAAGACGATCATCACCAGCGCGACGAGGCTGACCTTGCTGAGGTCGAACGAGAAGTCGACCTGCCCGATGAGGCTGAGGTCGGGAACGCTGATCGGCGAACCGGTCAGAGCAGGAACCGTGAGTCCCCAACCACCGGGGTTGAACGCGCCGTCGTCGCCGAACTGCGGCCCGAGCTTGAGGATCGCCTCGAAGATCACGGCGAGCACGGTGCCGCTGACGAGGCCGATGAGCAGGCCGCCCTTGACCTTGCGTGCCACCAGGACACCCGTGAGGATCAGCGTGACGATGAAAAGCAGTGTCGGGATCGTGGCGACGGAGCCGCCGACGCCGAGGCCGACGGGCGGCGAGTTCGCACCCGTCGCCGTCACGAAGCCGGAGTTGACGAAGCCGATGAAGGCGATGAACAGACCGATACCGACCGTGATCGCGATCTTGAGCTCGAAGGGGACCGCGTCGAAGATCGCCTTGCGCAGGCCGGTCGCGGCGAGCAGCACGATGATGACACCGTTGATCATCACCAGGGCCATGGCTTCAGCCCACGTGACCTGACCGACGACCGAGAACGCCACGAAGGCGTTGATGCCGAGCCCGGCGGCGAAGCCGAAGGGCAGTCGTGTCACGAGGCCGAAGAGAATCGTCATGACACCGGCGGTGAGGGCGGTGGCGGCGCCGACGGCGCCGAAGTCCAGGGTGGTGCCGGCGACGTCAGCGGCCCCGGTGAGGATGATCGGGTTGAGGATGACGATGTAGGCCATCGTGACGAACGTCACGAGACCACCGCGGATCTCGGTGCCGACCGTGGAGCCGCGCTTGGTGATCTCGAAGAACTTGTCGAGCGCGCTCTGCGGTTCGGCAGATGTCTGGGTGTGGGCAGGGGCAGTTGGCATTCGGGAAACCTCCAGGGAAACGTTATCGTGTGTTGCCCGCGGGGCCGATTTTTCGTGTGTGTTCGAGTGCCGGATGTCGGTGCGGCGACGTAGGCTCGATGAGATATGCAACGCCTCCTCGTCGTGCTCCTCGCCGCCCTCGATGCCGCCGTCACCGCTGCGATCGGTCTTGCCGCCGTTCTTGCGCCGCTGACGCTGCTGTGGACCCTCGCGTTCGGCATCGGCGCCGACTGGGGGGCGCTGTGGCCCGCCACGGCGACGGTGTGGCAGGCAGGCCACGGCGCGGCAGTCAACATCGCGCTCGACAGCGACACGGTGCGAGCGACGGGCATCGCGCCGGATGGCGCGGAGTTCGTCGTCTCGCTGGCACCGCTCAGCCTTCTCGTGATCACGCTTGTCTCGGCGGCGCGCTCGGGCAGGCGGGCCGCGCGGGCGGGATCCTGGCTGACCGGTGTCGTCGCCGGAACAGTCGCGTTCGCAGCCGTCAGCGCCCTCGTCGCGGCATCCGGCCATATTCCCGCGGCATCCACGTCGATGCTGACGGCTGTCGTCGCGCCTCCGCTCGTGTACCTCGTCGGTGCAGGAGCCGCCGCGATCGCCTCCGCTTGGCATGAGGGCGACGGCGGTCTCATCGACCGGCTGCACGACCGATGGGATGCGGCCGAGCCGTGGGGGCTCGTGATCGAGTACGTCGTGCGCGGCGTCGCGATCGTCTTCGTCGCGCTCATCGGCGCCGGGGGACTGCTCCTGGCGCTGTCGACGCTGCTGCGTGGG
Organism: Microbacterium sp. GW823-FHT02G05; assembly: GCF_058797175.1. Taxonomy (NCBI): domain Bacteria; kingdom Bacillati; phylum Actinomycetota; class Actinomycetes; order Micrococcales; family Microbacteriaceae; genus Microbacterium; species Microbacterium sp. GW823-FHT02G05. The sequence goes on along the minus strand of NZ_JBXAJK010000002.1, from coordinate 1,149,669 downwards.
GGAGAGGTCGTCGCCCTGTACGAGTCGCTGCGGGTCGACCCGCTGGGCGCGCTCATGGTGACGCTTGTGAACTTCGCGTTCCTGCCGACGATGATCGTCTGGGCGATCGCCTGGATGGCCGGTCCAGGCTTCGTCGTGGGCGTCGGCTCCACGGTGTCGCCGGTCGGGGCCAACGTCGGTGTGATCCCCGGACTTCCCGCATTCGGGCTGCTGCCCGAGAGCGGATCCATCTGGATGCTGATCGTGGTGCTGATCCCCGTGGCCGCAGGCGCATTCGCGGGCTGGATCGTTCGCTCTCGACTCGTTTCGTCCATGGGAGACATCGCGCTTGCGCCGCGCTTCGTGATCGCCGCGGGAACGGCCATCGTCACCGCGGGGGTGGCAGCGCTGATGGCGGCTCTCGCATCGGGGTCGATCGGACCCGGACGACTTGCGCAGACGGGCCCTGACCCTTGGGCACTCGCGCTCGCCCTCGGGGCGGAGGTGTTCGTCGGCTCGGCGATTCTCCTTCTCGCCCCGCGACACCGGGACGAGCTCGCGGAAGCTCGCCGCACCTGGGCAGAGGACGAAGACCTGCGTCTGCAGAGCTACGCCGACCGCTACGTGCCGGAAGATGCCGAGACAGGACCAATCGACACCGTCTCCGACAACTCGCGAGGTGACGGAAGCGGAGCATCCGAGCCACGCTTCTTCTGACGTCCGTGCCGCGCGAGGGGTGCTGTCATGCGGATCAGGGTGGGTACGCCGCGCCGGTAGACTGATCCCGTGCTCACGGTCGCCGTTCTCATCTCGGGCACTGGCTCGAACCTTCGTGCCCTGCTCGAGGCCGCCAGCGACCCCGGGTTCCCCGCTCGCGTCGTCGTCGTCGGAGCGGATCGTGAAGCCGAAGGCCTCGCGCACGCGGAGGACTTCGGGATCCCCTCATTCACCGTCCCGTGGTCTGCTCACGAGAGCCGTGAGGCATGGGGCGCGGAACTCGATGCGCAGCTGCGTGTCTGGCAGCCCGATCTCATTGTGCTGAGTGGACTCATGCGTCTGCTTCCGGCCGCGGTCGTGGCCGCCTGGGCACCGCGCATCATCAACACTCACCCGGCGTATCTTCCCGAGTTCCCCGGTGCGCATGGCGTGCGCGACGCGCTGGCCGCGGGGGCTGCGCAGACGGGCGCCAGCGTCATCGTGGTCGACGATGGGGTCGACACCGGCCCGATCCTCGCGCAGGAGCGCGTGGACGTTCTCGCGGATGACACCGAGCACACCCTGCACGAGCGCATCAAGCCGGTCGAGCGTCGGCTGCTGATCGACGTCGTCCGTGCGATCGCCACGGGCGAGCTCGTGCTCGGCTCTGGCGCACGCCCCTCTGAACCCTCTGCTTGACCTCTGTCTCACCCGTGAAAAGGAGCCCATGATGGCTGGCCCTCGCCTCGACCCCTCGCTCTACCGTGATCGGGACGTCGTCCCGATCCGTCGCGCGCTCATCTCCGTGAGCGACAAGAACGGGCTGCTGGAGCTCGCCGCGGCGCTTTCTGCTGCCGGCGTCGAGATCGTCTCGACCGGCTCGACCGCGCAGACCGTGCGCGACGCCGGCTACGAGGTCACTGATGTCGCCGCCGTGACCGGTGTCGCCGAGATGCTCGACGGCCGCGTCAAGACGCTGCACCCGGGGGTGCACGCGGGCCTTCTCGCTGACCTCCGTCTGGAGAGCCACGAGCAGCAGCTCGCCGATCTCGGCATCGCGCCGTTCGAGCTCGTCGTCGTTAACCTCTACCCGTTCGTCGAGACCGTGGCATCCGGTGCTGCGGCGGGTGACATCGTCGAGCAGATCGACATCGGCGGTCCGGCGATGGTGCGCGCCTCGGCGAAGAACCACGCGAACGTCGCGATCGTCGTCTCGCCTGAGTCGTACTCGTCGATCATCGAGGCGGTCGCCGCGGGCGGCACGAACCTCGTGCAGCGCCGCGAGCTCGCCGCTCGCGCCTTCGCGCACACGGCCGCGTACGACACGGCGGTCGCGACCTGGTTCTCAGAGGGCACCCTCGCCGAGACCGGCGACCTGCCCGAGCACCTGACGATCAAGGCCGAGCGCCTCGCGACCCTGCGCTACGGCGAGAACTCGCACCAGCGCGGGGCGATCTACACGCACGTCGGCGGTCACGGCATCGCCCAGGCGACGCAGCTGCAGGGCAAGGAGATGTCGTACAACAACTACGTCGATGCGGATGCTGCGCTGCGCGCCGCCTACGACATGGTGCTACCGGCCGTCGCTATCGTGAAGCACGCGAACCCGTGCGGCATCGCGACGACCGCGCCCAACGCGCTCGACCCGATCGCGAGCGCGCACCTGCGCGCACACGAGTGCGACCCGGTCTCGGCGTACGGCGGAGTTATCGCCGCGAACGGCACCGTCACGCTCAAGATGGCCGAGAACCTGAAGGACATCTTCACCGAGGTCATCGTCGCGCCCGACTTCGAGCCTGCCGCTCTCGAGGTCTTCAAGGCCAAGAAGAACCTGCGTCTGCTGCAGCTGCCGAAGGACTGGCAGCAGGAGCGCATGGACATCCGCCTGGTCTCCGGTGGTCTGCTGCTGCAGGACGCCGACCGCTTCCCCGATGACATCGTCTCGGTCGCGAAGAACTGGGAGCTCGTCTCGGGCGAGCGTCCGAACGACGAAGAGATGGAGAACCTGATCTTCGCGTGGAAGGCGTGCCGCGCGGTCAAGTCGAACGCGATCGTGCTCGCCAAGGGCAACGCCACGGTCGGTGTCGGCATGGGTCAGGTGAACCGCGTCGACTCGTGCAAGCTGGCCGTCGAGCGCGCCGGCGCCCGTGCAGCCGGTTCGGTCGCTGCATCCGACGCTTTCTTCCCCTTCGCTGACGGCCCCCAGGTGCTGCTCGACGCCGGTGTCTCGGCGATCGTGCAGCCCGGCGGGTCCGTCCGCGACGACGAGGTCATCGAGGCCGCCCGCAAGGCCGGCGTCACGATGTTCTTCACGGGAGAGCGCCACTTCTTCCACTGAGACGTGGATCACGAGGGGCCGGGCATGCGCGAGCGTGTCCGGCCTTTCGGCGTCTGATGCGGCTCATGCGTGGCCGGCCCTTCGGCCGCCCACAGTGATGTCCGTTTTCCGCTAGCGAGTGTCGGTGCCCCGTGTCAGGCTAGACGCATGGCACTTCTGGCGATGACCTTCGATGAGCGGTACCGCGCGATCTCTGCGCGCGATACCCGCTTCGACGGGCAGTTCGTCACGGCCGTCAGCTCGACCGGGATCTACTGTCGTCCGAGTTGCCCGGCCCGCACGCCGAAGCCGTCGAATGTGTCGTTCTACCCGACGAGTGCGGCGGCGCATGAGGCGGGCTATCGTGCCTGCAAGCGCTGCCTGCCTGAGGCGGCTCCCGGCTCGCCGGACTGGAACCTGCGCGGTGATGTCGCAGGTCGCGCGATGCGCCTCATCGCCGATGGCGTGGTCGAACGCGAGGGCGTTCCCGCTCTGGCCGCGCGGCTCGGGTACTCGCCCCGCCATCTCACGCGTCTGCTCACGGCAGAGCTCGGAGCGGGCCCGCTCGCACTGTCACGGGCACAGCGGGCACACACAGCACGGATGCTGCTCGTCGGCACCGATCTTCCGATCGCAGACGTCGCCTTCTCCGCAGGATTCGCGAGCGTGCGTCAGTTCAACGACACGGTCCGCGAGGTCTTCGACCTGACCCCCGGGGCGCTGCGCGCGAAGAGGCGCATGGCAGCATCCGGTGCGGCCCCGGGCGGCATCGACCTGCTGCTGCCATACCGTCCGCCACTTGACGCTGCTGGCATCTTCGCCTGGATGCAGGCCCGTGCGCTGCCCGGTGTCGAGGAGGCGACCGCGAGCTCGTTCAGCCGCCATCTTCGTCTCGCCGGCGGTCCCGCCTGGTTCGAGGTGACTCAGGACGCGTCCCAGCAGCTGCGTCTGCGCGTCACGCTCACCGACCTCGGCGATCTCGCGAGCGTCGTCGCCCGCGCGCGCCGTCTGTTCGACCTCGACGCCGATCCGACCGCCATCGATGCGGCGCTCTCGGTTCACCCCGAACTGGTCCCCGCGGTGGCGCGCACTCCGGGCATCCGCGTACCCGGCTCCGCCGACCCTCACGAGATGCTGATCAGAGCGATGGTCGGCCAGCAGATCACCGTGGTCGCAGCGCGGACCGCGCTCACCCGCCTCGCAGAAGTGCTGGGGGAGCGCACCGAACACGGAATGCTGTTCCCGACGATGGCGGCGATCGCCGAACGCGGCCACGAGGTGCTGCGCGGACCCGCCGCCCGCATCCGCGCCATCACGGGCGCCGCCGCTGCACTCGCCGATGGCACGCTGTCCCTCACCACGGGCGACGACGGCGCGCAGCAGCGCGAAGCGCTTCTGGCGATGCCCGGCATCGGGCCCTGGACCGCCGACTACGTGCGCATGCGCGTGATCGGCGACCCCGACGTCTTTCTGCCCGGAGACGTCGCCGTGCGCACCGGCGCTGCCACCCTCGGCCTGCCCGGTGATCCCCGCGGACTCGCGGAGTGGAGCACCCGTGCCGCGCCATGGCGCAGCTATCTCACCGCCCACTTCTGGAACTCCGTGCCACCTCGCGCGCCGCGCGCCGCATCCGCCCGTCTCTCAAAGGAGCAGTCATGACCGCGCTCATCCAGACCATCCGCACCGCCGACGGCCCATTCACGCTGCTCGTCGACGACCGCCAGCGAGTGCTCGCCTCGGGCTGGACCGCCGACCACGAAGCGATCATCGGACGCCTGTCCGCCGCGAATCGTCCCGCCGAGGTCCGCGGGGGAGAAGCAGATGCTGCCGCTGCGGTCACCGCGTACTACGACGGTGACCTCGCGGCGATCGACTCCGTCGAGGTGCACCAGTTCGGCACGGCGCTGCAGCAGGCAGGGTGGGACGCGCTGCGCCGCATCGCCCCAGGTCGTCCTCTGACGTACTCGGAGTTCGCCGTCGAACTCGGGAGCCCGAGCGCCGTGCGCGCCGCCGCATCCATCTGTGCGCGAAATGCGCCCGCCCTGTTCGTGCCGTGCCACCGCGTGCTCCGCGCCGACGGCACGCTCGGCGGGTTCGCCTGGGGCGTGGACGTGAAGCAGCGACTCCTTGATCGGGAGGCCGTCGACGCGGGAGTCCTTCTCACGCTCTGAGACCGAGTGGGTAAACGGAGCCGTGGCGTCCGCCTCGTACCGGGACGAATGGCGGGCGGATGCTTCGGATTCCGGCCGTCCCGGGCGAATCCGCCCGCCGTCCGACGGATCTCCCGCCATCTGTCCCCGGGGTGGGCGGCGAGCGTTCGAAAGTCGGGCTTGCGCCCATCGTCGCAGCCGCAATATGCTGGTGAGCTGTCGCGCCATCTGGCCGATCTCGCCGAGTCATAGGAGGACACCATGCCCACGATCACCATCGCGTCGATCACCCGTGCTGTCCCGGCCTCGGCTGCTGCGCTTCCGCGCCACTAGCAACAGGTCGCTCTGACCTCGACGCCTCGGCCCGCCTCTGTGGCCGTGAGCAGGTGTATCTTTGCCCTGCCGCTCTCTTCCGCATGATTCCATGCACCGCTTTCGCATCTGAAATCTCATGAATTCTCCTTCTCAGAACTCTGCTCCCTCGTTGTCCACTGTCGCGGCCCTGAGCCGCCTGGCACCCTTCGTGAAACCCGTCGCCTGGAGGCTCGTCGGCGGTGCACTCAGCGCGCTCGGCGCCGCTGTCATCGCGCTGTGCATCCCGCTCGTGCTCGAATCCGTCCTCAAAGGTCCCATCGCCACAGGTGAGATGACGGCGATCATCTGGGGCGTCGCGCTTGTCATCCTGCTGGGGCTCGGCGAGGCCTTCATGGTGTGGCTGCGCCGCCAGTTCGTGCTCAACCCGTCCACGCAGGTCGAGTACACGATGCGCACGCACCTGTACTCGCGCCTGCAGAACCTGCCCGTGGCATTCCACGACCGCTGGCAGTCGGGGCAGCTCTTGAGCCGCATGATGCAGGACATCGGGCTCATCCGGCGCTGGCTCGCCTTCGGTCTCGTCCTGCTCGTGGTGAACATCCTGACGATCATGATCGGCGCGGTGCTGCTGTTCCGCTGGCACTGGCTCCTCGGCACGATCTTCCTGATCACCGGAGTTCCGCTGTGGATCGCCGGCTACCTCTTCGAGAAGAAGTACGGCGTGCTCGCGCGCCAGAGCCAGGATCAGGCCGGCGACCTGGCGACGAGCGTCGAGGAGAGCGTCCACGGCATCCGCGTGCTCAAGGCCTTCGGTCGGGGCAAGCACGCGCTGGTGCGGTTCACCAACCAGGCCGAAACACTGCGTCAGACCGAGATGCGCAAGGCGCGGTCGGTCGGCTGGATCTGGTTCTGGCTGGTTTTCATGCCCGACCTGGCCTTCGCGCTCAGCCTGCTCGCGGGCATCTGGCTGACAGTCCAAGGTGCGATCGAGGGGCCGGAGCTGTTCGCGTTCTTCGCGATGGCGGCCGTGCTGCGCTGGCCCATCGAGTCGATCGGATTCCTGTTCTCGTTCATGCTCGATGCCCGTACGGCCACCGATCGCGTCTTCGAGATCTATGACGCCGTCAACACGATCGACGACCCCGCCGAACCGCAGCACATCAGCGAACCACGGGGAGCGCTGGCCTTCGAAGGCGCCCGTTTCCGCTATCAGGATGCGGGTGCATCGGAGCGCGATCTGCTCGACGGCATCGACCTCGTGCTGACCCCAGGAGAGACGATGGCGCTCGTCGGACTCACCGGCTCCGGCAAGACGACCCTCACCACCCTGCCGACGCGTCTGTACGACGTCACGGGTGGTCGCGTCACTCTCGACGGCGTCGATGTGCGCGACCTTCCTCTGGCGGAGCTGCGGCAGCACATCGCGATGGCGTTCGAGGACGCCACGCTCTTCTCTGCGACCGTGCGTGAGAACGTGCTGCTCGGGCGGGCAGAACTCGACATCCACAGCCCCGAGGCGGAGGCGGTGCTGCGCGAAGCGCTGGGCATCGCGCAGGCGAGCTTCGTCGACGACCTTCCCGAAGGTACCGAGACGATGATCGGAGAAGAAGGTCTGAGCCTCTCGGGCGGACAGCGGCAGCGGCTTGCGCTTGCGCGAGCGGTAGCGGCCCGGCCCAAGGTGCTCGTGCTCGACGACCCGCTCTCCGCGCTGGATGTCGACACCGAGGCCCTTGTCGAGGAGGCGCTGCGTCGCGTCCTCGAAGACACCACCGCGCTGATCGTGGCGCACCGCCCCTCGACGGTCGCGCTCGCCGACCGGGTCGCGCTCCTCGAGCGCGGACGCATCACTGCCGTGGGCACGCACGCCGAACTGCTGCGCACGAGCGAGCACTACCGGCACGTGATCTCAAGTCTCGAGATCGAAGAGGCCACGCGCACCGGCAGCATTCCCATCATTCGCGACGCCGACAGCATCGCTGGCGTCGACTCTCTTGACGAGGAGGTGCAGGCATGACCACCGCGACCGTGACCGGCACTCAGGGCGAAGACCGCTCGGACTACACGAAAGAAGAGAGCCGCGTAATCCGACGACGCTCGCTGCGTCTGCTGGGCTCGCTCATCACACCGTTGCGTGCGCGCATCGTCGCGACGGCGCTCGTGCTCATCATCGCCACGGCTGCCCAGGTGGCAGGACCCGCGCTCATCGCGTTCGGGTTGAACAGCGCCCTGCCCGCGATCACCGAGAGCGCGAACTGGATGCCGGCCTTCGCGGTGGGTGCGACCTATGTCGTCGTGGCCTTCTTAGGCGCTGCCCTCATCGGATGGTACGCCGTGCTGACCGCACGCATCACACAGGCCGTGCTGCTGGAACTGCGCAAGCGGATGTTCCGACACACTCAGCGCCTGAGCTTGGAGTTCCACGAAAGCTACACGTCGGGCCGCATCATCTCGCGACAGACGAGCGACCTCGATTCGATCCGTGAGCTTCTCGAGGGCGGGCTCAACGAACTGGTCTCGGGCATCCTGTACGGCATCTTCACGATCATCGCGCTCATGCTCATCGACTGGCAGTCGGGACTCATCCTGCTGCTCGCGACCGTGCCGCTGGGCTACCTGATGCGCTGGTTCTACCTGCGATCCCAGCTGATCTATCGCGAATCGCGCGTCATCAGCGCGAAGGTGATCGTGCAGTTCGTCGAGACGATGACGGGTATCCGCGCGGTGAAGGCGTTCCGGAAGGAGCCTCGTAACGACGAGTCGTTCCAGAAGGTTGCCGGCGAGTACCGCGACGTCAACCGTCGCTCGATGATGCTCTTCGGCACGTTCGAACCGGGACTGATCGCCGTAGCCGCCGTAACTCTCGGTGCGGTCGTGCTCTGGGGTGGCATTCGCATGACGGAGGGTGTGTTCACCGTCGGCGTGCTGCTGGCAGCCGTGCTGTACGTCCGCAACTTCTTCGGACCCATGCAGGAGATCGCGATGTTCCTGAACTCCTACCAGTCGGCCACGGCCGCTCTGGAGAAGGTGTCGGGGGTGCTCGAAGAGGTGCCGACCGTTCCTGATCCCGAGAAGCCGGTCGACCTCTGGGAGTCGCGCGGGCACGTGCGCTTCGACGACGTCACCTTCGGGTATTCGGACGAGCGCACGATCCTGCCGAGCTTCTCGCTCGACATCCCCGCGGGGCAGACCATCGCGCTCGTCGGAACGACTGGTGCGGGCAAGTCGACGCTCGCCAAGCTCATCTCGCGCTTCTACGACCCGTCAAAGGGCAAGGTCACACTTGATGGCGTGGACCTGCGGGACCTGCACCCGAAGGATCTGCGCCGCGCGATCGTCATGGTCACGCAGGAGGCCTATCTGTTCAGCGGTACGGTCGCCGACAACATCGCACTGGGCAAGCCTGACGCGACGTTGGAGGAGATCCGAGCCGCAGCGAAGGCTGTCGGCGCGGATGCGTTCATCGAGGCGCTTCCCGACGGATACAACACCGACGTCAACAAGCGCGGTGGTCGGGTGTCTGCGGGGCAGCGTCAGTTGGTCTCGTTTGCTCGCGCGTTCCTCGCGGATCCGGCGGTGCTGATCCTCGACGAGGCCACGGCATCACTGGACATCCCGTCGGAGCGGCTGATCCAGGATGCGCTGCAGACACTGCTCGCCGACAGGACTGCGATCATCATCGCGCACCGCCTGTCGACCGTCGCCATCGCCGACCGCGTGCTCGTGATGGAGCACGGTCGGGTCATCGAAGACGACGCCCCTGATGTGTTGATCAACGGCACCGGCAAGTTCGCCCAGCTGCACGCCGCCTGGCGCGAGACGCTCGCGTAGTCGGAGACGCGACAAGAACAACGGCACTTCCGCGGGATGCGAGTCTGCATCCGATGGAAGTGCCGTTGTTGTGCCCCCTCACGCGGCGCGAGGCGCTGCGGTGAGAAGGCGACGAGGCTTCGGTGGGGGAGGGGGGATCCGAAGCCCCGCCGCCGGCCTTAGTCGGTCACGCGAATCTCAGCGATGACCTCGGCGTATGCCGTCTCACCGATCGGCGTGAAGCCGACCCGGTGGAAGAAAATCTCGGGGCCGTCCTCGCCGGCCTCGTACATGACGTTGACATGGTGAAAGCCGCGTGCGCGGGCTTCTTCGACGAGGCTTTCGACGGCGAAGCGGCCGACACCGCGTCCTTGGTCATCGGCGTCGACATTGATCCGCCACAGGATTGAGCGGAAGTGCTCTTCCGGAGCATCCGGATCGAAGTTGGCACTCACGAAGCCGACGACCTCATCGCCGTCGAGCACAACGCGCTGCCAGACGGTGAGCGGATTGGCCACAGTCGCGGCGATGCCGTACGACACGGGCGCAAGGAACTGCTCCTGCCCTGGCTTCAGGGACAGGTTGTTGACCGCAACGATGGTCTTCGCGGACAGTTCGACGAGGCGCAGTTCTGTCATGTCCCCAGGCTAACCCCATCCGGGCACCCGAACCCAGCATTACGGAATGTGTGTGGAAATCCCGACGTCGGAAACGGGCGGGAAAGCGCGGCCGTTGACCCGCACAGGCGCGGAATCTCCGGCTCGGGTATCTTGGTATCGAGACAAATTTCCCCGTGAACGGAGTACCTCCCGGTGACCGACGACGCCATCATCTACACCTACACCGACGAGGCACCGGCGCTCGCCACCGCCTCGCTCCTGCCGATCATCCAGGCATATGCCGGCAAGGCCGGCATCGAGGTCGAAACCCGCGACATCTCGCTGGCCGGTCGCATCCTCGCCGCCTTCCCGCAGCGCCTCACGGCAGACCAGCAGGTCGGCGACGCACTCGCCGAGCTCGGAGGCCTCGCCACGCTGCCCGAGGCCAACATCATCAAGCTGCCGAACATCTCGGCATCCATCCCGCAGCTGAAGGGCGCGATCGCCGAGCTGCAGAGCCAGGGCTACGACATCCCTGACTTCCCGGACGAGCCGAACACGCTCGAAGAGAAGGACGTCCGCGCCCGCTACGACCGCATCAAGGGCTCGGCCGTGAACCCGGTTCTGCGTGAGGGCAACAGCGACCGCCGCGCACCCCTGGCGGTGAAGAACTACGCCAAGAAGCACCCGCACCGCAACAAGGCCTTCGCCGAAGGGTCCAAGACCCGCGTCGCGACCATGGGACACGACGACTTCAAGTCCAACGAGAAGTCGTGGATCTCCGAGGGCGACAACGTCCTGACGATCCAGCACGTCGCCACCGATGGCACCGTCTCGGTGCTGAAGGAGAACCTCAAGGTTCTTCCGGGCGAGATCGTGGATGCGACGTTCCTCTCGGCTGCCGCGCTCGATGCCTTCCTCGCCGAGACCCTCGCGGTCGCCAAGGCGGAGGACGTGCTCTACTCGGTGCACCTCAAGGCGACGATGATGAAGGTCTCCGACCCGATCATCTTCGGCCACGTCGTGAAGGCCTACTTCGCCGACGTGTTCGCCGAGCACGGTGCCGCAATCGCGGCGGCAGGTCTCACCGCCAATGACGGCCTCGGCTCGATCCTCTCGGGCCTGGCCGACGTCGAGGGCGGCGAGACGATCGCCGAGGCGTTCTTCCGCGCCATGCAGAACGGCCCCCGACTGTCGTACGTCAACTCCGACAAGGGCATCACGAACCTGCACGTGCCCTCTGACGTGATCGTCGATGCGTCGATGCCCGCGCTCGTCCGCAACGGCGGCAAGCTGTGGGGTGCTGACGGAGGCGAAGCCGACACGCTCGCCGTCATTCCGGACTCCTCGTACGCGAGCGTCTACCAGGCCACGATCGAAGACACGATCGAGAACGGCCCGCTCGACCCCGCAACGATCGGATCCGTGCCGAACGTGGGCCTCATGGCGCAGGCAGCGGAGGAGTACGGCAGCCACGACAAGACGTTCGAGGTCGCCGCTCCCGGCCGCATCCAGGTCGTCACCGCCGCGGGCGAGGTCGTGCTCGAGCACGAGGTCGCCACGGGTGACATCTGGCGTGCCACGCAGACGAAGGACATCGCCGTGCGTGACTGGGTGAAGCTCGCCGTGTCGCGAGCGCGAGCCACGGGTGCCCCCGCGGTGTTCTGGCTCGACGAGAACCGCGCGCACGACGCGTCGCTCATCGGCAAGGTTAAGACGTACCTGGGCGAGCACGACACCGACGGCCTCACAACCGAGATCCTCGCGCCCGAGCAGGCAACCCGCTACTCGCTAGAGCGCATCCGTCAGGGGCTCGACACGATCTCCGTCACCGGAAACGTGCTGCGCGACTACCTGACCGACCTGTTCCCGATCCTCGAGGTCGGAACGTCCGCGAAGATGCTCTCGATCGTTCCGCTGCTCGCCGGCGGTGGACTGTTCGAGACCGGTGCCGGAGGCTCGGCCCCGAAGCACGTGCAGCAGCTGGTCGAAGAGAACTACCTGCGCTGGGATTCGCTCGGCGAGTTCTTCGCACTGGCAGCCTCGTTCGAGCACGTCGCTGACCGCACCGGCAACGCCAAGGCCAAGGTGCTGGCAGACACGCTGGATGCCGCAACCGGCACCTTCCTGGAGGAAGACCGTTCGCCCGGCCGCAAGCTCGGAACGATCGACAATCGCGGCAGCCACTTCTACCTCGCCCTGTACTGGGCGAAGGAGCTGGCCGCGCAGACGGCCGACGCAGAGCTCGCTGCCGCGTTCGCGCCGATCGCCGAGGCGCTCGCCGCCAAGGAGTCGGAGATCGTCGCCGAACTCATCGCCGTGCAGGGCTCGCCGGTGGAGATCGGCGGGTACTACCGCCCCGACACCGCACTGGTTGCAGCCGCGATGCGTCCGTCGTCCACGCTGAACGCGGTCATCGACGCGATCTGATCGCTGCAAGAAAGTGGGGGCGGATGCTGCGGCATCCGCCCCTTCTCCTTTTGTCCGTGCTTACCCTTCGCCCTTCACCCTCCGCGCGGTCCCGCACCCACAGAGCGGTCCCGAAAACTCCGACGTCCGAGGCATCCCAAGCGGAGTTTCTGGGACCGCTCGCTGAGCAGGGCCCGGACACACGCACGTCAGAGAGAGGGCTCAGCGGCGCGGCGCCTCGGGGGCTCAGTAGTGGACGTTGACGTCGACGCCCTCAGGCGCCCAGTCATACAGCCACTGGGCGCGCCACTCGGGCATACCGACGCAGCCGTGGCTCATCGGGGTTCCCCAGTTGGAGTGCCAGTACACGCCGTGGAATGCCTCATCGCCGTTGAAGTACATGACCCACTTCACGTCGGGCTGGTAGTAGAAGGGCGCCTGTGTGAGGTCTTCGTCGCCCATGTTCTGGCTCGGCGTCTTCCAGCCCACCTCGAAGCTGCCGGTTCGCGTGGCGAACTCGTCACGGCCTGACGACACATACCATGAGTCGATGACCGTGCCGTTCTCAAGGACCGAGACGAGCTGTTCGCTCAGATTGACGTCGATGACGCGGGCGAGGTTGGTCGTGGCGAAGGGAGTCTCTGTCACGGGAAGATCGATGACGCCGTTGCCCTTTTCCAACTGAGCGGCAGCCTTCTCTGCGAGCGTCGAGACGTCGCCGAGCGCGCGGCCCGCGACTCCTGCGGATATGTCGCGCAGCACTTCGCCGGAACTGTTCACCACGACCTGTGCGTTGACGGGCGGGCGGTTGACAGCCGGGGGGAGAGCATCGACGGCAGCCTTGATGGCCTTGCGATCCGCTTCGATCTCGAGCTGTCCGTCATTGTCGACCACGGTGATCCAGGTCGCGGCAGTCGCAGCGTTGACGGGCACGGTCCGCTCCAGGCCCACATAGAACCCGAGACCGGCCAGCATCTCGTTGATGCTCTTCGCCATCGTGGCGGCGTCGTCATCGCTGACCGGAGCGTCGACGCGGGATGCCACCGCGTCGAAGGAGACCGCGGAGGAATCGCCTGCCACGGCGTTCGCGATGCTCGCGGTGAGGTCGTCGAGGTCGATGCCGGTACCGGATTCTGCCGGTGTCGTGATGAAGGTTGATGTCGTGGCGTCGTACTCGACGCCGGCATCGATCGGATCGTCATAGGCCGCGCTCGCAAGATCGCGCAGCAGGGGCTCTGCTTTCGCGGGATCGACCGTGACCTTTCCCTCGATGGGGGCACCGAACCAGGCGCCGAGGTTCCAGGCAGGGCGTTCGGCGAAGGCCTGGTCAGCGAGGGCCTTGGCGTCGATCGACGCGCCGAGGTCGGAGGCCGTGACGACGGGGCTCTGCGGAGCGCCATTGAGGGTCACCTCGACCGTGCTGACGCGGCTGCTGAGCGCGTCAGCGGCAGCTCCGGGAGTGAGCCCGCCCACAGGAACGCCGGCGATTGACGTCCCGGGAGCGATCAGGATAAGGGATGCGGCGCCGGCGGCCAGCGCGGCGGCGCCGAGTCCGAGTCCGATCCACAGCCCGATGTGACGCTTCTTGGTCACGGGCTCGCGCTCGGCCCACTGCACCGGTCGCTCATCCGCGGAGGGAGCAATCCCGGCGGGGGAGGCGGCCGTCGACGCGGCTGCTCCGGAAGACCCGGATGGTGCGTCTGGCGCAGGTGCCTTCTCCGTCACGATTCACCCCCCATGGATCCAATATGACGTCGGATTCCATGCTACGTGACCCCTGGTAACAGAAGGGCAACGGAAATGCAGGTGATCCCTGAGAAAAGGGAGTGCGCTCAGGAGTTGCAGAGCGTTGCGAAGGTCTCGAGCGCAGCACGCACCTCACCGCTAACGGTGCCGATGTTCGCCACCGCGGTCACGTCACCGTCGACGAGCAGCTTCTTGAGCGTGTCTCCGGTGGCCTGGAAGCTGTTGTGGATCGACGTCGTCGCCTCCCGCACCTCGGAGTTGCCGACGGCATCTTGCGCGGCCTTCAGTGCGTCAACGGCCTCCGTGAAGACGGCGATGGTCGCCTGCGGGTCGTCGGCCGCGGTGCTGATGTCGAAGTTCTGGAACGAGTTCGCGACACCGGACACCTTGTCGGCGACGGTCGCGCAGGCCTCGGCGACGGTCTGCGTATCGGGTCCGCTCGCCGCGCCCGCATCGTTCGAACCCGATGCGCCCGAGGCAAGGCCCGCGCATCCACTGAGTCCGAGCAGAGCCACAGAGGCGAGGGCGATGGCGGCGACGCGGCGGTTCATGGCGATTCCTTCTCGGGATCGGGGAGGGAGGACGGCCCAGTAAAGCACAGCACTCTGGGCGGGCCTGATCGGATGTCCACAGGGTGACGCCACGCGGACAACCGCAAAGAGAGGGCGCGGCGCCACGACGCCGCGCCCTCTCTTTGATCGCGATCAGGCAGGGTCGACGATGGCGATGCCATCGATCTCGACGAGCATCTCCTCGCGGGGCAGGCCCGTGAAGACCGTCGTGCGGGACGGCAGGACTCCACCGGCCGAGATGTTCGCCTCGACGAATGCACCGTAGGCATCGTTCATGATGGGGAAGTCCTCGCGCTTGGTGAGGTACACGCGCAGCATCACGACGTCATCGAAGCTGGCGCCGGATGCTTCGACGATGGCCTTCACGTTCTCGAGGGTGCGAGTGGTCTGGGCGGCGACGTCGCCCGGGAAGAGGTACTCGTTCGTGACGGGGTCGACGGGGCCCTGGCCGGAAACCTGGACGAAGGGTCCCTTGCGGACGCCCTGCGAGAAGGTGTGGGCGGGTGCGGGTGCGGCGTCAGTGGAAACGCGAGTCTTTGCGGTCATGACGTTCAGCCTAGAACTCAGGATTCCCGACCGAGAAACTGTGATGCATCAATTGCAACAGCGGTTGCGCGAACAGGCATCCGGGCTCGGCTAGCGTGGTGGTGTGACCCTTCAGATTCCCGACCCGACGCTTGGAACCTGGGCGAAATCCTTCCCCGCGCGCCTCTTCGGCCTTCCGCTCTCCGCCGTCGCGGCTGCCGACGTGCGCCTCTCCGAGTTCAGCACCCCCATCCTCACGGTGCACGAGGCTGCTCTCGCGCACAACGAGAACACCGTCTTCGATTGGGCGCGGACCCAGGGCATCCTGCTCGCTCCCCACGGGAAGACGACGATGGCGCCCGCGCTCTGGCAGCGACTGCTGGATGCCGGGGCCTGGGGCATCACCGTCGCGACCCCGTGGCAGGCGACGATCGCGATCGAGGCAGGGGTGCCGCGCGTCATGATCGCGAACGCGGTCACCGATGCTGCTGCGGCCCGTGACCTCGGCACACTCCTGGACGCGAATCCCGAGCTCACCCTGCTCTGCTGGGCTGATTCCGTGGCGACGGTCGACATCCTCGCGGCGGCGCTCGACGGTGCCGCGCGTCCGCTCGGTGTGCTCGTCGAACTGGGTGGTGCGCACGGCCGCACCGGCGCACGCACCGTCGCTGAAGGCGAGGAGATCGCCGCCGCGATCACGCGTGCTCCCGGTCTGCGCCTCGCGGGAGTCACAGGCTACGAAGGACCGTTCGGGCCTGATCGCTCGGATGCCTCCGTGGCGTCCGTCGACGCGTACCTGCAGACACTCGTTGACCTGCACGCGCGCATTCTGCCGCTCTATGACGACACCGTGCGTCCCCTGCTCAGCGCGGGCGGAAGCTCATGGCCCGACCGCGCTGCGGCCGTGCTGGCGCCGAGCACCGACTCCGCCGACGTCGTGCTGCGCTCCGGAGCCTTCCAGGTCCACGATGACGGCTTCTACGCGCGCATGGGTCCTTTCGGGCGCGACGTCGACACGGCGCCGCTGCGTTCGGCGATGCACGCCTGGTCGCGGGTGGTGTCGCACCCCGAACCCGGGCTTGCGCTTCTCGACGCAGGGCGGCGCGACGTGCCGTTCGACATCGATCTGCCGATCCCGCAGTCTGTCGAGGGCGAGGTCACAGCCCTCAACGACCAGCACGCGTTCCTCCGCCTGCCAGACGACAGCCCCGTCGCTGTCGGTGATGTCGTGCGCCTCGGCCTCTCGCACCCGTGCACGGCCTTCGACAAGTGGCGCGTCGTTCCCGTGATCGACGACCCGGATGCCGAGGACCCGCGAGTCATCGGCGCTGTCGCGACCTGCTTCTGAACACCGAAACATCCCTGCTGCGCCGCGCGTCGTCGCGTTCGAGGAGAACCACAATGTCTGCAACCACCCCGATCACTGATCACAGCGGCGCGGCGAACGGTGAACCGCCGGTGACACTCGCACTGAGCGCGATGCATGCTGCCGCGGGGCGCGTGCGCGTGTACCGCGGGGCGACGGTGGTCGACGGCACAGGCGCGGAACGCATGGTCGCAGATGTCGCCGTGGAGGGCTCGCGCATCGTGCTCGTGCATCCGGTGCTCGTCGCCCGTGTCGAGGAGGAAGCCGAGACGGATGCTGCCACGCCGCTGCATCCGCTGCTGGAGAGTCTGCCCGAGGGGGCCGTCGAGATCGACGCGACCGGGCTCGTGCTCGCGCCCGGCTTCATCGACATGCACGCGCACAGCGACCTCGCGGTGATGGATGGCGCCGCGCATACGGCGAAGCTGCTGCAGGGCGTCACGACCGAGGTCATCGGTCAGGACGGCCTCGGCTACGCACCGGTCGATGAAGTCACGGCCGCGCAGATCGCCGGCCAGATCGCAGGCTGGAACGGCCGTGCGGCGCCGTTCGCATGGCGCACGATGGGGGAGTTCCTCGACGCGATCGACGAGCGCACGGCAGGCAACGTGGCGGCTCTCGTACCGCAGGGAAACCTGCGCATGAGCGTCGTCGGCCATGAGAACCGCCCGGCGAGCGTCGAGGAGCTGCGTCGCATGGGCGAGGTGCTGGGTGCGGCGCTGGACGAGGGCGCCTTCGGCATGTCAAGCGGGCTCACCTACACGCCCGGCATGTACGCAGAGACCGCCGAGCTCGAGTACCTGTGCCGCATCGTCGCGGAGCGTGGGGGCTACTGGGCGCCGCATACCCGGAGCTACGGCGGCGCGGCGCTCGACGCGTACGCCGAGGCGATCGAGATCGGTCGCCGCACCGGCTGCCCGATCCACCTGACGCACGCGACCATGAACTTCCTGCCCAACCGCGGGCGGGCGGATGAGCTGCTCGCGCTGGTGGATGCGGCGATCGCGGACGGTGTCGACGTGACGCTTGACACCTACCCCTACCTGCCCGGTGCGACGACCCTGACCGCTCTGCTGCCGAGTCATCTCGCGGAGGGCGGTGACCTGCTGCAGGCGATCGCCGCACTCGATGCCAACGGGCGCGAACGCGTGCGCGTCGAGGTGGACGAGCTCGGCTGCGATGGCTTCCACGGCGAGCCCGCGGACTGGTCGACGATCGAGATCTCCGGCGTCTCGGTGTCAGAGCTGGAGCCGCTGGTCGGACGACGGATCTCCGAGATCGCCGAGAGTCGGGGCGCGCGGCCGATCGATGTCGTCCTCGACACGATCCTCGCGGACGGCGGGGCCACCGGGATCCTCATGCACATCGGAGATGAGAACAATGTGCGCGCCATCATGCGGCATCCGCGTCACTGCGGTGGCAGCGACGGCATCCTGATCGGATCCAAGCCGCACCCGCGCGGATTCGGCACCTTCCCGCGCTACCTCGGCCACTATGTGCGCGACCTCGGCGTGCTGAGCCTTGAGGAGGCGATCCGGCACCTCTCCGGCACGCCCGCCGAGCGGCTGGGGCTGCACAGGGGAGACGCTCCGCGCGGTGTGATCCGGGCGGGCGCCACGGCGGACCTCGTCCTCTTCGATCCCGAGACGATCGCTGCAGGAGCCACATTCGATGCCCCCCGCAGCGCGCCCGAGGGCATCGTCGAAGTTCTCGTCGCGGGCGAGGTCGTCGTTCGAGACGGGGTGACGACAGGCGCGCTCCCGGGACGCGCGTTGCGGATGCCTCCGCCGGCGCACCGCGCGACACTGCCGCTCATGCAGGCTTCCGTGGACGCCGACGGTGCCGTCGTACGAATCGGCACGACCGTCCACGCGTCCGAGGAGCTGTCCGGAATCCGCGCACTCCTCACGGAGGCGCTCGAAGCCGCCGCCGTTGACGGCGTCGAGGAAGAGGGCGTCTCGATCACCCTGAGGATCGATCCCGCACTGGGAGTCGATGCGGCCGACGGCGGGCGTGTGGCGGAGGAAGCGTTCCGTGTGCGGATCGCACCGGATGGCATCGTGCTCGAGGGCGCGGCTCCGATCGGCGTGTTCCGGGCGTTCACGGTGCTGCGCCAGCTCGCCGCCCCCGAAACGGGGCTGCGCGGCGTTCTGCCGGTGGGCGAATGGAGTGGGGCGCCCGCGTACGCCTGGCGTGGGCTGATGCTCGACGTGGCGCGGCACTTCCGTCCCGCAGCCGACGTGCGCCGGCTCATCGACCTGTTGGCTGATCATCACCTCACCGTCCTGCACTTGCACCTGAGCGATGATCAGGGGTGGCGTTTCGAGGTGCCCGGCTACCCGCGCCTGACCGAGATCGGCGCGCGACGGGAGGCGACCCAGCGCGGCCACGGGGTGCATTCGACAGTCGAGCACGGCCTTCACGAGGGGTACTACACGACCGACGAGCTGCGCGAACTTGTCGCCTACGCTTCGGCCCGGTACATCACCCTGGTTCCCGAGGTCGAGCTTCCCGGACACGTGCAGGCCGCGCTCGCGGCCTACCCGGAGCTCGGCAATCTGGACGCGCAGGAGCCGCCGACGGGGGCCTGGGAGCGCTTCGGCGTCAACATTCGCACGCTCGCCCCCACAGAGCAGTCGCTCACTTTCGGGTACGCGGCGATCGATGCGCTCTGTGAAGCCTTCGACTCGCCGTGGATCGGGATCGGCGGCGACGAGGTGCCGACAGACGACTGGGCGCAGAGCGCGCAGGCCGCCATACGCATGGATGAGCTCGGTATGCAGGACGTGCACGAGATCCAACCGTGGTTCACGCGGCATTTCGTTGCCCACGTGCGCTCTCGCGGACGCATCCCTCTGGCCTGGGACGAGGTCCTGGAGGGCGAGGTGCCCGAGGGGACCCGGATCATGGCCTGGCGCGGACCTGTCGCACTTGCCGAGGCCATCGCCCGAGGCATCCCGGTCATCGCCTGCCCTGACCTGGAGGTCTACTTCGACTATCGCCAGGAGGACATCGAGGACGAGCCGTCTCAGGTGGGCCCGCCGCTGACCATCGAGCACGCCTACACCCTGACGCTTCCGGCGGAGGTCGACGGCGGTCAGGCGAATGTCTGGACCGAGCATCTGCCCACGCGCGACCGTGTCGACTACGCGATCTTCCCGCGCCTCGCGGCGACGGCGGAACGCCTCTGGGCCGGCGGTGTGCCGGGTGCGATCGACGACTTCGAGCGTCGTCTTCCGGTGTACCTGCGTCGCCTTGCGGCGGCGGGGGTGGCGTATCGTCGTATGGACGGTCCGCTGCCCGAACAGCGTCGTCCGGGAGTCCCCGGAAAGCCCATGACCGTTGCGCAGCGTGAAGCGATCGTGGAGGGCCTGGTCGCCAATATTCGGCGGTAGTCGCCAGGAGCGTTGCAATCAAGTAACGTTTTGATAAACCTGGTCGGCAACGGGCCGTTCAGGCTTGCGCAAATTTTGTTCGTAAGGTCTACTAACAAACATGTCCGTATCGGATGAGCACCGTCGCCCCGCGCCGGCCGAGTATGCCGGCGGTGATCGGCATGCCTTCGGACCAGCGCGACACCTGCGCACGCGCGGCAAGGTTCTTCCCGAGCACGCACGCGGACACAACCGTGCGCTCGTCCTGCAGACGCTGTACCACTCCGGTGCGATGAGCCGCGCTGACCTGTCTCGTGAGACCGGTCTCACCCGCGTGACGATCTCCGATCTGATCGCCGAGTTCATCGCCGACGGCATCGTCATCGAGAAGGGCGTGCGCGAGACCACAGGTCCCGGCAAGCCGCCGATCCTCATCGACATCGATCGTCAAGGCCACCAGATCCTCGGGATCGACCTGTCTGGGCATCAGACGTTCGAGGGCGCCGTGTTGAGCCTCGATGGCGATGTGCTGGAGCGACGAACCGTTCCGCGCCCCGCCGCGGTCGACGGCACCGCCGTCTACAACGCGATCCGGGAGCTCGCCGCACAGCTCGTCGCGGCCGCTGAGCGTCCGATTCTCGGCGTCGGCGTCGGCGCTCCGGGTATCGTGCGCCCTGACGGCATGGTCGTCAGCTCCCCGAACCTCGGGTGGAGCGACTTCCCGCTCCAGAGACTGCTCGGTGCTGAGCTCGACCTTCCGGTGCTCGTGCGCAACGACGCGAATGCGGCGGTGCTGGCGGAGTACACGTTCGGCGCGGCGAAGTCCGATCTTCTGCTCATCAAGATCGCACGCGGTGTCGGTGCCGGACTCATCTCCGGCAGTCAGCCGATGGTCGGCAGCCGTTTTGCCGCGGGTGAGATCGGCCACGTCGTGGTCGGCACCGACGGCGGCCCGCTCTGCGTCTGCGGAAAGGAAGGCTGCCTGGAGGCGTGGCTCGGGGAGACCCGGTTGCGAGAGCGCCTCGCCGCCTGCGAAGACGACGAGAGCCGCGAGAATGTCCTGCGCGACGCGGGAACGCGTCTGGCGATCGCCGTCGCGCCGATCGTCGCCGCACTCGACCTCTCCGAGATCGTGCTCTCCGGAGCCCCCGATCTCTACGGCGGTGTTCTGCTGGATGCCGCGGGAACCACGGTGCTCGCGCGCACGCTGGAACGCGTCTTCGATGACCTGGTCGTTCGCATGACTACGCAAGACGACATCGTGCTGCGCGGTGCCGCCGTGATGGTGCTCTCAGGTGAACTGGGGGTTTCGTGACGCCCCGGGGGCGTGACACATCTCTGCGTCCGCGCGACGCCACATGATTTTTCAAGATCGCACCTGCACGGGTGCGATCTGACATTGCCCGCTCTTTCTGCGTGGGTACGAACTGATGGCCGTCCCTCCGGGGTCGGCGACGAGGAGGACACCCGGTCGATGAAGCTTGGACTGGATGTCGGCGGCACGAAGACTGATGCCGTTGCTGTAGAGGCTGACGGCACGATTGCCGGACGTATCCGTATTCCCACAGGGTGGGGCGCGGATGCTGTCATCACGACGATTCTGGACGCGATCACCGCGCTGCGGCAGGAAGCGTCGTTCGAGGAGAGCGCGATCGAGTCGGTCGGTGTGGGCATCCCCGGCCTGGTCGACGCCCACGCCGGGCGCGTGCTCCACGCGGTCAACCTCGGGGTGGAATCTCTGGATCTCGTCGACGCCGCACGCCGCGTCATCGACGTGCCCTTCGCGGTTGAGAACGATGTGAAGGCCGCGGCCCTCGGCGCGGGAGCGCTGCGTGGTGACGCACGCTCGATGGCGTATCTGAACCTCGGCACCGGAGTGGCGGCAGGCATCGTCGTCGACGGCAAGCTGTGGCGCGGTTCGCGCGGCATCGCCGGTGAGGTCGGACACATCTCGGTCGACCCGAATGGGCGTGTCTGCGGTTGCGGCCAGCGCGGCTGCGTGGAGACGTTCTGCGGCGGTGGCGCTGTCGCCCGCGCGTGGGGTCGCCCCGGCGCCCTGCCGATCCTCGACATCTTCGATGCGGCAGAGCAGGGCGATGCAGAGGCAATCTCTCTGCGTCAGGGGATCGCCCGTGGGGCGGCAGCAGCGGTGCGCATCCTTGTCCTCAGCGCGGACGTCGAGACGGTCGTCTTCGGCGGTGGTCTCACCTCGCTGGGGGACCGGCTGCGCGACGACATCGTCGCCGAGCTGCGCCAGGAAGCCGAGACCTCCGCGTTCATGCGGTCGCTGCGTCTTGATGAGAGGATTGAACTTCTGCCAGCCGGATCACCGGCGGCAGCATTGGGTGCGGCTCTTGTGGGCGCAGCACATCGAGAACAGGGAGCAATGATCAATGGCTGAGATCGTCATCGTCGAGAACGCGGAGAAGGCTGGCGCGCTGGTCGCGGATGAGATCGCACGATTGATCGCCACACGTCCGGACACGGTGCTCGGTCTCGCCACGGGTTCGACGCCGCTCCCGGTGTATGCGGCACTGCGCACGCGCCTCGCGGACCAGGACGTCTCGAAGGTGCGCGCATTCGCGCTGGACGAGTACGTCGGCATCGACCCGGCGCACCCGGAGAGCTACCGCTCGGTCATCAGCCGCGAGGTCGTCGAGCCTCTTGGCCTGACCCCCGAGCTGGTTCACGTGCCCAACGGCGCCGTCGACGGCATCGAGCACGCCGGCGATGACTACGAGGCCAAGATCAAGACCGCCGGCGGCATTGACCTGCAGATTCTCGGCATCGGCACCGACGGCCACATCGGCTTCAACGAGCCTGGCTCGTCGTTCGCCTCGCAGACCCGCGTGAAGACGCTCACCGAGCGCACCCGCGAAGACAACGCCCGCTTCTTCGACTCGATCGACGATGTGCCCCGTCACTGCATCACGCAGGGGCTCGGCACGATTCTCGAGGCGCGCCACCTGGTACTCCTCGCATTCGGCGAGGGGAAGGCCCGCGCGGTCGCAGAGGCCGTCGAGGGACCGATGTCTGCCTTCATGCCCGCCTCCGCCGTGCAGCTGCACCCGCACGTGACGGTCGTCGTCGATGAGGCGGCGGCGTCGCAGCTCAAGCTGGCGGACTACTACCGCTACTCTTACGACAACAAGCCTGCGTGGCAGGGTATCTGATCCGCCACGACTGATTTTCTGCTGGCCTCTCCTTACTGGAGGGGCCAGCGTCGTCTTCTTGGCCCCGCGCGGCCTCAGTTCCAGGCGATCGGCAGCAGGTGCTCTTCGCTGAGCGGGGCCAGCGGCAGCGTGTGCGCGTCGGTCGGCGTGATCCATCGCAGTTCCGCGATTTCGGCCTGGACCTGCACGTCGTCTTCCTCGGCGGTCATCGAGAAGGCTGTCGCAACCACCCGGTGCCCGGGCTCGTTGGCGGCGGCGGAGATGAAGACGCCCAGCGGGATGAGGTCGTCGACGGCGCAGACGAGGCCGAGCTCCTCGTGGAGTTCGCGCACCAGGGTCTCGGCGGCGCTCTCGCCGGCCTCGGGTTTTCCTCCCGGCTGCATGAAGCGCGTCGTTCCGTTCTTGCGCACCACGAGCACACGACCCGTCGCGTCCCGGATGATGGCTGCGGAGACGTGAATGTCAGGCATGTGATGCTCCTACGAAGACCTTTCCAGGGTTGAGGATTCCGGCGGGGTCGAAGACGCGGACGATCTGGCGCTGCAGTTCCCACTGGTCCTGGCCGAGTTCCTCGGCCAGCCAGCGACTCTTCAGCATCCCGATCCCGTGCTCCCCGGTCAGTGTTCCACCGAGGCGGATCGCGGCGCGGAAGAGGTCGTCTGCGGCCCGCCAGATGGCATCGGGCACGCTGTCGCCATCGAAGATGAAGTTGGGGTGCAGATTGCCATCCCCGGCGTGCGCGATCGTCGGGATCGTGAGCCCGTGCTGTGTCTCGATCCTGGCGATCTCGTCGAACATCGCGGGGAGGGCGCTGCGGGGAACGGATACGTCCTCGATGAGCGTGTTGCCGAGTGAGGCCATCGCGGCGTGCATCGCGCGCCGCACGGCAAGCAGTCGTTCGCCCTCTTCACGGTCGTGTGTGAGGGTGACGCTTCCGCCGGACGCATGCAGAACCGCGGCGATCTGATCGGCCTCGCCTGCCGCTGCGGGGCCGTCGGTCTGGATCGTGAGCTGCGCCGCACCCGGCGTGGCCTCAGGGAGGCGGAGGAGGCGATGGACCGCTGCGAGGCTCGTCGCATCCATGAGCTCCATGATCGCCGGCTGGATGCCGGCGGACGCGACGGCGGCGGATGCTACGGCTGCGGCGCGCACCGTCGGGAAGGTCGCTGTGACGGTGCAGACGGTGCCGGAGATCGCGCGGCGCAGTTTCAGCGTCGCACCGACGATGACGCCCAGGGTGCCCTCAGACCCGATCACCAGCGACGTCAGGTCGAGCCCGGTGACGCCTTTCACGCTGCGGTGACCGAGATGGATCAGGCGCCCGTCAGCGAGGACGAGATCGATGCCCAGCACAGCATCACGTACGACACCGTACTTCGCGCAGAGCAGGCCGCCTGCGCCCGTGGCGATGTTGCCGCCGACGGTGGAGATCTGGCGACTCGCGGGATCAGGTGCCCACCAGAGTCCGTGTGCGTCGAGGGCGGTCGCGAGGTCATCGTTGATGATGCCGGGCTCGACGACCGCGAGCAGGTCGTCAGCACGGATATCGAGGATGCGGTTCATCCGCAGGGTGGAGAGGACGACCTCTCCGGGGCCCGCGTTCGCACCGCCCGCGAGTCCTGTTCCGGCTCCGCGGGTGACGACGGGTGTCGAGGTGGCTGTCGCGATGCGCAGGGTCGTCTGAACATCGACGACGCTCTCGGCGTGTACGACCGCGAGGGGCTGACCGGGAGAGATCTGCCCCGACTTGTCCGCGCGGGCGTCTTCGAGTGCTGTGGGGGAGGTGTCGACACGCTCACCGAGCGCAGCGCGCAGCTGCGCAACGACGGGGGTGTCGTGTGCTGTCATGCCAGCGCGCGGCGACCTGCGGCGAGCCCGGTCGCGATCGCGACGATGGCGAAGCCGATGCCGACCCACACCTGACCCATCGACCACCAGGCCACGGTGACGCTCGCGTAGATCACGAGTTCGACGAGCGCGCGCACGAAGGGGTGCACGCGCAGCACGGGCCGGGGCGAGAGGAACAGCGCCCACGCCAGCAGTACGAGCAGCGGGGCGCCGATGGCGACCGCGATGTTCCACGGGAACGGCCAGGAGAAAGTGCCCCAGAGTGCCAGTGAGGCGAGAGCGCCGATCAGAACGATCACGCGCACGATGTCGAGAACGGCGGGCGGGTTGACGCCCGGAGTTTCCTGGGACGGCGAAGACGAGGACATGCTTCCAGTCTAGGCGGCGCCTCGGAGGCGACCGCCCCTCGAGGAGCGGTGTGAGGGCGTCAGTCCGCGGCGGCAGCGCTGCCGTCAGGCGCAACGTCTGCGGTCGGCTCGTTCATCCCCGACGGCTCGGCGATGGGGAGCTCGGTGCTCGCCGGTTCGGAGACAGGCTCGCCGACCCCGGTCTCGGCAGTCGAGGGTTCGCTCGTGCTGCCTTCCATCGAAGGGTCAGAGCCGGTGAGCTCATCCGGGAACGTGCCGTCCGTCGCCGATTCCACACGAGCCGCAGGAACGGGAGGAGCGTCTTCCTCCGAACGTGCGGGCGCGCTCGACGGCGAGTCCATGGCATCCGCAGCCGCGCTCTCATCGTTCACCGCGGCGGCGGACTCCCCGCCGAACACACAGTGGTCGGCGCTGCCGAAAGAGCTCAGGTCGACGGCGGGGGTCTTGGCCGCATCGGCGGATGCGGTGACGTAGCGGAACTCGACGGGATGATCGAGGATCCAGTTCCAGCCGGTGATGCGAAGCACGCCGAGGCCAGACCCTGTCGTGTCGAGCGGTGCCGTCGCGCGGACCTTACCGGCGAGGATCACCTCCACCTGCGTGCCGGGGATTCCGGTGAGGGGGAAGGTGTACTCGGCCACGTAGGAGAGCCGGGGCGAGGACGCGCACGCAACGGTCGCGGTGCCGACCGACGGAAGTGCGCCCGCAGGGATTGCGGGCTCGGAGGGATCTGTGGTCCCGGGGTCTGTCGGATCGGTCTCTCCGGGGTCTGTCGGTTCTGTCGGCTCGGAGGGATCTGTGGTCCCGGGCTCCGTCGGATCTGTCTCGCCGGGGTCGGTGACTCCCGGGTCCGTTACTCCCGGGTCCGTCGGATCGGTCGGATCCGTCGGGTCGGTCGGGTCTGTCGGGTCGGTCTCTCCGGGGTCTGTCGGATCGGTCTCTCCGGGGTCTGTCGGATCGGTCTCTCCGGGATCCGTGACGCCCGGGTCCGTGACGCCGGGGTCGGTCGGATCCGTCGGATCGGGATCGACAGGAGGAGTGGTCTGCTCGGGAGGCGTCGCCGACGTCGGAGCATCGGCGAGCGGGGCCTCGGCGCGGGGATCGGTGTGCGGGTCCTGCCCGCTGCGCGTCCGGGGCGTGGAAGCGTTCGGGACGATCACCAGCGGGCGCTCTTCGGCGTTGGCGTCAGGGGCCACTTCGGCGACGATCCCTGAGCCACCGAGCTCGCCCGCGATCGGAAGGGATGTCGCGCTGGGGGCGAGGAGCAGCCCCGGCACGACGGCAGCGGCGACGACTGCTCCGGCGACGACGAGCGCCGCGGATCCGACGCCGACGAGGGCTCCGATCCCCGAGATGATTCCTCCGGAGCTTGCTGCGCCGCCGGCACCGGATGCTGCGCCTCCGGCACCAACGGTCTGCCCGCCGGCACCGGACGCTGCGTGCGCGGTGGCGTCGATGCCGGGGGCGGGGCCGAGGTACACCGCGCCATCCATGACCGACGACGGCATCGCCGCGAGAGGAATCGAGGTCGCGGTGCCGTGCTGCAGCGCGGCCAGATAAGCCGAAGCACCGGAGACGCCGAGAACGAGCGGAACCAGAACGAGCGCCAGACGGTGGGAGACGTCCTTTGCCTCGGCAGCGACGATCACACAACGCTGGCAGCCTTCGAGGTGCGCGTCGAGCTTCGCACGATCCCTGCCGCTCAGATTGCCGCGCGAGTATGCGCCGAGCCTCTCGATCGTCCATGCGCAGTCGGGCTCTGATCCCGCCGCGTGCAGATGCGCCTGGATCCAGGCCTCGCGGAGTCCTTCTCGGGCACGGAAGGCGAGCTGCGAGGTCGCGCCAGCGGACATCCCGAGCAGCGCACCCACTGCGGCAGGCTTCATGCGCTCGATCTCGGTGTACCAGAGCACCTCCTGCCAGCGGGTGGGCAGGCTGCGGAACGCGGTGGCGGTCAGGCTGTGGTCGAGAGCCTCGCCGACTCCGGCCTCGGTGGTCTGCGGATCGGGAATCGCGTCGAACTCGTCGATCGGATCTTCGCGGCGCGCGCGGCCCCATGACGCTGCCGTGTTGCGGATACTCGTGAACAGGTAGGCGCGGAAGGAACCGGTCGGTCCGGCTCCGGCCTGGATCGCCTGATAGATGCGGGCGTAGGCCTCTTGCACGAGGTCATCAGCGTCGAGCACCGATGTCGTCGCGCGGGCGACGACGATGCCCGAACGGTAGTGGCGCTGCCAGAGTTCTCCGAATGCCTCAGCATCCCCGGAGCGGGAGCGCAGGACGAGATCCGCATCGCCGGTGCCTTCGAGCGGTCGCGAGGAGCCGTCGGGCTGGTGTGCGTTGTCAGGCGTGGTCATAGATGATTCCCCAGGTATCGACGCCGAGGCAGGGTAGCGCCGAGGATCCGTGGGGAAGCTCCCACACGGACTCACCATTCTTACGCGTTCTGAGACGTGCGGCCAGTGGAAGGCGAGATTTTCTTCGCTTTCAAAAAACTTCTGTGGTTCCGCGTAATGAACTCGGGGGATCGCACTCTCATCTTGTAGAGAGTGTTGCGTTCGGCTCCGAGGGGGACGCCGGATGTGACCCGATGAGCGTCTGTGCATCGGTGAGTGCGAAGTCTTGGGGGAGGAGCTTCGCTCCGCTCGCTCTCGGCAGAGGTGGGGAACTCTGCCAGGAGGGGGAAGAGGCCGCCGTCCGCCCCGAGGCGGCGGCCTCCCTGACTGGCCCGGCCGCGTGGCGCGAGCGCAGCCTCAGGCTCAACGCGCGAGCGCGGCTCCGGTCCACACGGCCGCGACCGCGAAGTCGGAGGTCAGCAGGACGGCATCGCCGAGGTATCCCGCGCTCACCCGACCGAGCTGTTCACCGAGGCCGACGGCTGATGCCGGAGTCGTCGTCAGCGCGTCCACGGCCGCCTCGAGGGAGGCACCGGCCTCGACGGCGCGGCGCAACGCGACATCCTGTGTCAGCGTCGACCCGGCGATAGAACCGGTTGCGATCCTGGCCACGCCCCGCTCCACCGTGACCTCGAGGGCGCCGAGGATGTACTGACCGTCTGCGGAACCCGCCGCGGCCATCGCGTCGGTCACGAGTGCGACGCGGCCAGGAGCCGACTCAAACACGAGCTTGATGATGTGCGGGTGCAGGTGCACGTTGTCCGCGATCGCCTCGAGGATGACGCGGTGGTCGGCGGCAGCCGCAAGCACAGGGCCAGGGGCGCGGTGGTGGATGCTGGGCATGGCGTTGAACGCATGCGTGAGGATCGTGGCGCCGGCCTCGAAGGCCGCGCGGGCCATGGCATCGTCGGCGCTGGTGTGGCCGATGGCGGCCGCGGCGCCTGCGGCGACGATCGCGCGGATCGCGTCGAGCCCACCTGGGAGCTCGGGGGCGATCGTCACCTGGCGAACGGTTCCTCGACCTGCGGCGAGCAGTCGCGCGACCTCCTCGGGAGCCGGATCGCGCAGCAGCGCCGCGTCGTGCGCACCCTTGTGCGCAGGATCCAGGAACGGGCCCTCCAGGTGTGATCCGATGATGTCCGCGTCCGAGTCGACCAGATCCGCGACGGCGGCGACGCGCGCTTCCAGGGCGTCGAGCGATGCCGTGACGAGCGAGACGACAGCGCGTGTCGTCCCGTGCGCTCGGTGCATCGCGCGGGCATGACGGATCGCGTCGATGCCCTCGTCGAAGGCCGCACCGCCACCCCCATGGCCATGGATGTCGACGAACCCCGCAGTGAGGATGGCACCCGGGCCGGCGGCTTCCCGGGCATCGACCACCGTGTCCGCCGGAGCCCAGTCGCTGCCGGAGCCGGTCTCGACGAACCGCCCGTCCTCGATGCGCGCCCAGCCGTCATCCACGGTCGTGCCCGCCGAGACGATGCGTGCCGAATGGATGACGAGCGAGCCGCTCACGGAGCTGTGGGTCAGTTCTGCCATGGGATCTCCTCTGATGCGTAGAAGTTGACCCCCTCAGCCTTCCATGCCGGAGCGAGGCCCGCGACGCGGGCACGGAACGAGTCCCAGGTGCGCTCGGGCGCGGTCGCCGCCGACCAGGCGGTCTCGGCGTGGGCGGCAGCGCGCGGGAAGACGAGCTGCTCGACATCGGCCATCGTGCGCGTCGTCTCGGACCACAGCGGAGCCTCGATGCCGAGGATCGCCTCGGCCGGGACCCCGGGGATGACCGAGGTCGGCTCCCACTCGTAGGCCTTCTGCACGTTGATGAGGGCGGCCCAGACGAGTCCGAGCGGGAAATCGGCGTCGTACTTCATGTCGAGATAGGTCGCATCCGAGGCCGACATGATCAGCGAGCCGCCGCGAGCGACGAAGTGCGCCGCCTCTTCGGCGTGCGATCCCTCGGGCGTGACCTTGCCCCAGTACTGGCCGATCGTGCCCTCGGCGATGTCGGAGACAGCTCCGACCTCGTGCCAGGCCACGGGGGTCTTGCCGGTCTCGGTGGCGATGCGCGTGGCGCGCGCGACGAAGGTCGCGAAGTCCTCTGCTGTGGTGCCGAGGGATTCGTCACCACCGATGTGCAGGTACGGGCCGGGTGTGATCTCGGCGATCTCGGTGAGCACGTCGCGGACGAAGTCGTACGTGCGCTCTTCCCGGATGCGCACGGAGGAGTGACCGACACCCCAGCCCGTGTAGACCTGACCGGCCACCGGAAGCGGCTGGTTCAGACGCTGGCCCTCGGAGATGAGGAGGTCACTGATCACTGGAGCCTCGACGAGTTCGGGGTAGGCGACGCCGATCGCGTGCGTGTGGCCCGGAAGATCGACCTCGGGAACGAGCACCATGTGCTTGGATGCGGCGTAGCGGACGATCTCGCGGTAGTCGTCCTTCGTGTAGAAACCGCCCTCGTCTCCGAGTGCCGAAGAGGAGGCGGCCTTCTCCGTCAGCAGCGGCCACGCGTCGATCTGCAGGCGCCAGCCCTGGTCATCGGTGAGGTGCAGGTGCAGGTGGTTGTACTTCAGCGCGCTCGCGTTGTCGATGTAGCGCTTGACGTCGTCGACACCGAAGAAGTGGCGTGCGACATCGAGCATGATGCCGCGGTACGCGAAGCGGGGAGCATCGTCGATCTCGATGTGCGGGACCGACCATGCACCGTCGACCTCGTGCGCGAGCTGTCGGAGAGTCTGGATGCCGTAGAAGAGGCCGGCCTTGTCGGCGCCGGTGATCTCGACGCGGTCGCCGACACGCAGCTCGTAGCTCTCGGGAGTGCCCGCCGAGGTCGGCCCGACCTGAAGAACGATCTGCGCGTCATCCGCGCTCGCTGCGCTTTCGAAGGGAAGCGAGGCGCGTGCGGCGAACGCTTCACGCAGCGCGGCTACGGCGTCGTCCGGCCCGTTCACGCGTGCGGAGGTCAGCGCGAGCGCGCCCTCAGCGCGACGCACGGAGGTCGGAAAAGGGATCAGCGGGAGGGATTCCGGAAAGGCCATGAACAAAACCTACAACAGGATCTTCGCGTTTTGTCGAATCGTTTCGATTCCGAGTGGCGGTGGATGTTGCAGCGGAAACAGTCGAAGGCGACCTCCCAGGCATCCGCTAAGCTTTCAGGCGTCGCGACTGGCGTCTGGGTGGGATACCACCGGGGAGCGACCGTTACGGATTCGACCGCGCGCCTGGGCCGATGAGTTGTTGTAGACACGTCCGCCCTGCGGACGCGCACCGAGACCCATATCCCGTAACCGTCCGAGGAGGACGCATGACCGACAAGTTCTTCAACGCACCGCTTTCCGAAGTCGATCCCGAGATCGCACAGGTCCTCGACCGCGAGCTCGCCCGCCAGCA
The DNA here is from genome assembly GCF_058797175.1 of Microbacterium sp. GW823-FHT02G05. Taxonomy (NCBI): domain Bacteria; kingdom Bacillati; phylum Actinomycetota; class Actinomycetes; order Micrococcales; family Microbacteriaceae; genus Microbacterium; species Microbacterium sp. GW823-FHT02G05. The sequence continues at coordinate 1,118,636 of NZ_JBXAJK010000002.1, read as the reverse complement.
GACGTTCCTCGAGATGATCGCCTCCGAGAACTTCGTGCCCGTCTCGGTGCTGCAGTCGCAGGGCTCGGTGCTCACGAACAAGTACGCCGAGGGCTACCCGGGGCGTCGCTACTACGGTGGCTGCGAAGAGGTCGACGTCGCAGAAGAGCTCGCGATCTCCCGCGCGAAGGCACTGTTCGGTGCCGAGTTCGCCAACGTCCAGCCCCACTCGGGTGCCACGGCTAACGCGGCCGTCCTGCACGCGATCGCCCGCCCCGGCGACACCCTGCTCGGCCTGTCGCTCGACCAGGGCGGTCACCTGACGCACGGCATGAAGATCAACTTCTCCGGCCGTCTCTACAACATCGTCGCCTACGGCGTGAACCCCGAGACCTCGACGATCGACATGGAAGAAGTTCGTCGCCTCGCGATCGAGCACAAGCCCAAGGTCATCATCGCGGGCTGGTCGGCATACCCGCGCACGCTCGACTTCGCAGCCTTCCGCGAGATCGCTGACGAGGTCGGCGCTCTGCTCTGGGTCGACATGGCGCACTTCGCCGGCCTTGTCGCCGCAGGTCTGCACCCGAACCCCGTGCCTCACGCACACGTCGTCTCGTCGACCGTGCACAAGACGATCGGCGGTCCGCGCTCGGGCTTCATCCTCACGAACGACGAAGACCTGGCGAAGAAGATCAACACCGCCGTGTTCCCGGGGCAGCAAGGTGGTCCCCTCATGCACGTGATCGCCGCCAAGGCGACCGCGTTCAAGATCGCGGGCACCCCCGAGTTCAAGCAGCGCCAGGAGCGCGTGCTGCGTGGAGCGGCGATCATCGCCGAGCGCCTCTCGCAGCAGGACGTCAAGGATGCCGGCATCGCCGTGCGCTCCGGCGGCACGGACGTGCACCTCGTGCTCGTCGACCTGCGTGACGCCGCGATCGACGGCAAGCAGGCGGAAGACCTGCTGCACGAGATCCACATCACCGTCAACCGCAACGCCGTTCCGAACGACCCGCGTCCGCCGATGGTCACCTCGGGTCTGCGGATCGGCACCCCGGCCCTCGCGACGCGTGGCTTCGGCGACGCCGAATTCACCGAGGTCGGCGACGTGATCGCCCTCGCGCTGCTCCCCGGTGCCGACATCGAGGCGCTGCGCGCTCGCGTGGACGCTCTCGCCGCGGCCTTCCCGCTGTACCCGGACCTGCAGCAGTAACTCGGCCGTTCTGCGCGAGAAGCCACTTTCTGCACGAGGCATCGTGGCAGACGTGGTTTCTCGCGCAGAGGGTGGTTTTTGACGAATAGGAACATGAGATGACTGCGAAGGTCCTCGACGGCAAGGCCGCTTCGGCGGCGATCAAGGAAGAGCTCACCGAGCGTGTTGCGGCGCTCCGTGCCCAGGGGATCATCCCGGGCATCGCGACGGTGCTGGTCGGGGCTGACCCGGCATCGCAGCTGTACGTGGGCATGAAGCACCGGCAGTCTGAGGCGATCGGGATGAACTCGATCCAGCGCGAGCTGCCCGCGGATGCGACGCAGGAAGACGTCGAGCGCGTCATCGACGAGCTCAACGCCGACCCGACGTGCCACGGCTACATCGTGCAGCTGCCCCTGCCGAAGCACATCGACACCGACGCGATCCTGGAGCGGATCGATCCGGCGAAGGACGCCGACGGTCTGCATCCGACGAACCTCGGACGCCTCGTGCTGAACGTCAACACCCCGATCGAGACGCCACTGCCGTGCACGCCGCGCGGCGTCATCGAACTGCTTCAGCGCAACGGCTACGACCTCAACGGCAAGCACGTCGTCGTCGTCGGTCGTGGCGTGACGATCGGCCGGCCGATGGGGCTGCTGCTCACACGCCGCGACATCAATGCGACTGTCACGCAGGTGCACACCGGAACGCCCGACATGTCGCCGTACCTGCGTCAGGCCGACGTGATCGTCGCCGGAGCGGGCGTCAAGCACCTGATCCGCGCCGAGGACGTGAAGCACGGTGCGGCCGTGCTCGACGTCGGCGTGACGCGCGAGACCGATCCCGAGACCGGAAAGTCGCTCGTCTTCGGAGATGTGCACCCGGATGTCGCAGAGGTCGCAGGTTTCGTCTCGCCGAACCCCGGTGGCGTGGGGCCCATGACGGTGGCGCTGCTCATGACCAACGTCGTCGAGGCTGCGGAGCGCGCCGCGCAGCAGTGACTGTCAGAGCTCGTCGAGCAGACGTCGCTGCTCTGGCGTGAGGCCGTCCGCGATTTCCTCGTGGGCGGCCTTCGTCGTCGGCGCCTCCGGAGCGGACGGGGAGGTGTCGGGTCGAGACGTTCCTCGTACCGAGGTGCCGACCCGATCGTAGAGCTGTCCGGCCTTCGCCTCGATCCGATCATCGATGGCGTCGTAGATGATCCATGCGATCAGCAGTGCCAGCGGCGGCAGGACGTATCCCCAGAAGAAGCCGCGCACGTGCACGCCGCTGAAGATGACGGTCAGAACCCAGATGATGAGCTCGACCAGGAAGACCAGGACGTACTGCACGACCTTCTCGCCGACGCGCGTGCGATCACTCGCGGACTTGGCGGCGGCATTGCGGAAGATCTTGGTGAGCAGCGGCTTGATCAGCAGTGCCGCGGCGGTGAGCACCACGCCAGCCCACAGCGCGTGCCAGCCGACGGATACCTGAGGCATGAGCAGGCCGATCGCCAGCAGCACGACCACAGTGAACGCGTAGAGCGAGACGGCGCGAACGATGCGGTTCTTCATGCATTCAGCGTGGCACAGCTTCACCGAGGGGGAAAGGCGCGCTCGATGGTGTCGAGAACCGTCTCGTAGACGGCGTCGGCGTCGATCTGCACGGGAACCACTCCTGCGAGCTCGAGGCTGACCGCACCATGCACCTGCGCCCAGACGGTGATGGCGTTGCAAAGACCCTCATCGTCGATGGACGCTGTCGCAGCCAGGGTGCGCGCGAGGGGGAGCAGGGCGCTCGGAGCCATGGTGGTTCCGGAAGAGTGCATGTCGTGGACCAGCTGCGCTCCGCCGAACATCAGGCGGTACAGCGCGGGGTTGGCGAGGGCCCAGCACCGATAGGCGACGCCGAGCGCCCGCAGACCCTCGGGCTCCGCGTCGCTCTGCGCCCGACTGAAGGAGGCGAATCCTTCTTCGATGACGGCGGTCAGCAGCTCGCCCTTGCCTCCGAACAGGCTGTACACCGCTGACGTCGACGTCTCGGCACGCTGCGCCACGTCTCGGAGTGAGACGCGCGCCGGTCCGTCGCGGTCGACGATCTCGACCGTCACGTCGAGAAGTCGGCGACGAAGAGCGTCGTCGTACAGCGGGGGTCTTGCCATGCGGTCCACAGTATCGTAACGTCGTTTCAAAACAGTGTTTTGTAACAACGTTATCCATTAGATGGCGACACAAGTGAAGGAGACAACCCATGGCTGAACAGGTCTTTCCCGGGCGCTACACGGCGTCACCGGATCGGTCCGACATCACCGTGTTCCTGATCGGAATGCGGGCGAATCGCTGGTGGAAGCTGGGCGCGGTCTGGCGCACCGCGCGGCGCATGACTCCGATGCTGCATCACCTCGCCGCCCATCCGGAGGCAGGGATGCTGGGCGCGCGGAGCTGGTTCGGCCGGACCACGCTGTTGCTGTCGTACTGGGAGAGCCCCGAGCATCTGCAGCGCTTCGCCGCGGATCGTGATGCGCCGCACCTCGCGGCGTGGCGCGACTTCGCACGCACCGCGCAGGGATCGGGTGATGTGGGGGTGTGGCACGAGACCTATCAGGTGCCTGTCGCGGACCTCGAAGCGGTCTACGTCGACATGCCCGTCTTCGGCATCGCCGGTGCGACCAGCCACGTCCCGATCTCGGCGGGGAACAACACCGCGCGCCAGCGGCTCGGGCGCTGACGCGCTCAGGGCGGCGCTGTCAGAGGAATTCGGAACGAGGAGGGGGTTCTGCGCGGGCGCTGGAGCCAATATGCTGACCGCAGTCGAGGTCAGGGGGAGCTGTGGAGATCGCACTGTTCGTCGTACAGCTGCTGGTCGTGCTGGGCTGCATCGTCATGGGCACCCGGTCCAGCGGTGTGGGGCTCGGCCTCTGGGGCGGCACGGGCGTCGCCCTGCTCGTCTTCGTGTTCGGGCTGACGCCGGGCTCACCCCCGGTGGATGCACTGCTCATCGTGCTTTCCGTTGTGCTCGCCGCATCCATGATGCAGTCGGCCGGAGGCATCGACTGGATGGTCTCGGTCGCGGCCAAGCTCATCGCCCGGAGCCCCAAGCAGATCACTCTCGTCGCGCCGCTCGTGTCGTTCCTGTTCTCTGTGGGCGCGGGCACCTCGAACATCCTCTACCCGCTGCTGCCCGTGATCCAGGACCTCGCCTACCGCAACGGCATCCGGCCTTCGCGCCCGCTCTCCCTCTCCGTCGTCGCGACGGGTGTCGCACTCGCGTGCAGCCCGGTGTCTGCGGCGATGGCTGCGATGGTCACCCTCACCGACACCGCCCCGTGGGATTTCGAACTGATCGACATCCTCAAGGTCACGATCCCGGCTGCGGTCGTCGGCATCGTGATCGCCAGCTTCGTCGTGAACAAGCTCGGCAAGGAGCTCGCCGACGACCCCGAGGTGCAGGCGAAGATCGCCCGCGGTGAGATCCCCGCACCCAGCGGCAGCGCCGCGGCGGTCCGTGCCGAGGTGACGGTGACGACGGCGGGACGCAACGCCGCCATCATCTTCCTGCTCGGCGTCGCCGCGATCGTCATCTTCGGCCTCTTCAAGGGGCTGCGACCCCTCGACGGTGATGGCAACCCCGTGTCGATGACCCCCATCATCGAGATCGTGATGTTCGTCGTCGGCACGCTCATCCTGCTGGTGTCGAGGCCCAAGGTCGGCGAGATCCCGACGATGTCGGTGTTCAAAGCCGGAATGGTCTCGGCCATCGCGCTCTTCGGCCTCGCCTGGCTGACCGACACCTTCCTCGGAGCCCACACCGAGCTGATCGCGTCGAGCGTCGGCGGATGGGTGAGCGCCGCGCCGTGGATCTTCGCGCTCGGTGTCTTCCTCGTCTGCGTGCTGACGACGAGTCAGTCGACGGCGACGAGAACGATCGTGCCCATCGGCCTTGCGGCGGGCATTCCACTCGGTCTGCTCTCGGGCATGTGGGCGGGGGCGTTCGCCGGCATCTACCTGCTGCCGACCAACGGCTCGCAGATCGCCGCAGCGAACTTCGACACCTCGGGAACGACGAAGCTCGGCACGAAGCTCGTCGACCACTCGTTCTTCATCCCCACACTCGTGCTGGCGGTCGCGACGATCGGTGCCGGCGCACTCTTCGGACTGCTCTGGGGCGGATGATCCGCCAGGCGTGATCAGCTCGCGCGGTACAGGTCCCAGCTGCGTTTGCAGGCCTGCGCGATCTCATCGACGTGCGTCGGGTCTTCTGCGATCCAGTCGGTGCCGGGCTCATGCAGGACGGCTGTGGCAGCATCGCCCAGAAGGAACTCGCGGAGGAACTCGGCCTGCACGGCGTCGAGTTGCGCGCCCGTGTGCGCCGCGTCCGCCGCGACCTCGCGGAACCGCGCCCCCGCGGCGAGGATCTCCTGGCTGCCGAGGTAGGGCTTGTTGAGGGCGACATCGTCGGCCTGAGACACCCGGAAGCCCGCACGGTGGGCCTCCGCGAGCGCTCGCAGACGCGCAGCATCCATGGTCGGCGGGTCCGCGGGGTCGCGGCTCTCGCCGCGAGATCCGCCGCGGTTGGAGAGTGCGACGACACGGGGGAGGCGGTCCTTCTCGGCCCGAGGCACCGACACCGCGCCTTCCCGCGTCGTCGTCGTATTCATCGTGTCGTGGAAGGAGAGTCGTGTGAAGGAAGAGCCCGTGCGCAGCGCGCGCTCCAGCATCCGCTCGCTGAGTGCGTCGCGCACCCGCTCGTACACGCCGAGACCGCGTTCTCCGACCTCGACGAACGTGGAGACCAATCGGTGGAGGGCGTCCTCGTCTTCCGGCACCTCGAGGATCGGGAAGAACGAGAACGTCACGGGGCGGATGGCATCCACACCGCTCAGATCCACCTTCTGCCATGCCCCCGCGGCGCGCGTGCGCTCGATGGCCGTCGCCAGATCGCCAGCGATGTCCGCGGGCCGTGCCCTGTTCGGGTCGCGGACGAGGCGCGGGTGCGGGTTGACGACCGCCACGACGCGGGGATCGATCGCCGCCCAACGTCGGACGATCGCTGCGGTGGCGACGTCGGTGAAGTCGTACTGCAGACGACGCGTCAGCGCGGGAGAGAGGAAGGGGGCCAGCTCTTCGGGGATCGCCGCACCGGCGTGCGGGGCACTGATCAGGACGTCGGCCTCGGCGAGCGCCTGCTCGAGAGAGCGCCGTTCAGGATCGGCGTAGGCCGTGATCTCCTCGGGGGTGAAGGTGTGTCCTGCCGGAATCAGGTCGAGGGCGCTCATGCGCACATGCTACTGATGAGCGCCGTGGAACGGCAGGGGTAGGTGCGCAGTTCAGACAGTGGCCTCAATACCCGTGATGCGCGCGTTCTCATCGAAACGCACGGTCGCGGATGCCGTGGCATCGGAGATGACCGCGCCGGTGAACGCCTCGTCCGTCCACTGCAGGTTCCAGCCGGCGAGGCGGGCCAGGTTCCACAGAGCCGTGCGCGGGTCGCTCAGGGGCACGGAGGCGATGACGCGAGGCAGCGCGATCATGGCGTCGGCGACGGTGAGGGCGGGCAGCGGTGCATCGAGGAGAAACACCGCACGGGTGCCGCCCTCGACAGGCGCCGAGAAGTAGGGGGCGCGACCCGTGAGCTCGACCGCGGCGCCGGCGACGGTGTGCGCGGCCTGCGCGATCCAGTCATCCAGCTCACCCTCGATGCTCTCGGGGAAGGGGACCTCGGCGGTTGTCAGAGTGACGTTCTGCACCGCAGCGCCCGCGTCGCGCAGCTGCGTGGCGACCGTGGCATCCGCGCCGTTCGGCTGCGCCCATGCCCAGCGCAGGGTGTGCGGCTCCGGGGCGATCGTCGCGATGAGGTGCGCGCCGACGACGACCGGATGCTCCGGCGTGGCGTGCGGAGTGAAGGTGATCGTTCCTGCGGTGAGGTCGGCGTCCCAACGGTGCGCGTTGCCTCCGATCGCATCGAGAAGCGCCTCCTGACGCAGTGCGGAGTACAGCGCGGCACGGTCGGCGAGAGGTGCGAGATCTGCGAAGCTCATGACCTCAGTGTCGTCGGCGAAGCTATGAAACGCCAGGGATGATCGCCGGTCATCGCGCCGCGAGAGCGCCGTCTGCGCGGCCCATCCGCCAGACGCTGGGCACCAGCAGCGTGGACAGGGCGACGACCGCGTACACGATGGCGGAGGCGACGAGAAGTGTTCCGGCGTCGACATGCGTGATGAGCCAGCCGAACGCGAGCGTGCCGATCGGGATCGCGACGAAGCTGCCGAGCATGTCGTAGCTCGACACCCGCGACAGCTTCTCGACGGGCACGTTCTCCATCATCGCGACGCTCCAGCCGGTGCCGAAGACCTCCATCCCCGCGCCGGCGAGGAACGCCGCGATCGCGACGAGAACGACGGCGGGATGCACCCCGAGCATGGTGAGCGGCAGCGCGAACGCGGCCATGCCGATCATTCCCCAGCGCAGCGGGCGTCGCAGCGGAAGCCACATCAGCAGGAGTGTCATGACGAGAACGCCGGCGCCCTCGGCGCTCACGACCCATCCCCACCCGGCGATGCCCAACAGGGGGTCGTTGTTGGCGATGAAAGGTCCTGCGACACCCCACGCGCCGGCGTGGATCGCGTTCATGATCATGAATGCGAGAACGACCGTCCACAGCCAGGGGCGCATCCAGAACTCCCGCCAGCCGGTGCGCAGGTCGGCCAGCATGGTCGCCTTCTCGCCCTGCGCGGGAGGCGGGAGCTTCACCATGGCGAGGATGGGGATCGCGGCGAGCCATCCCGCCGCCTGCACCACCATCGCCCACGCCGGACCCGCGGTCGCAACGAGCACCCCGGCGATCGCGGGCCCGCCGATCGTGACGGCAGAGCGCACGAACGAGAGCATCGCATTGGCCTGCTGCAGGTGTGCCGGCGTCGTCAGCTGGGGGATGATGCCCTGCATCGCGGGGAGCACGAACGCGGAGGACGCACCGTTGACGGCTGCCAAAAGTGCGATGAGGGGAACGGTCGCTGTGCCGGTGAACAGCAGCACGGCGACCGTGCCGATGGACAGGATGTCGAAGACGTAGCAGGCCTGGATGATCAGCGCCCGCGGGAGGCGGTCGGCGACGACGCCGCCGATGAGCAGAAAGACGATGTTGCTGATCGTGAACGCGGCCAGCACTCCTGCCAGCGACGTCGCTTCGTTGTCGATCTGCAAGACCGCGAAGGCGAGTGCGATGGACGACATCGAGCCGGTGACCATCGTGATCGTGCGAGCGAGGAAGAACCAGCGGAATCCGCGATCCTGCATCGCAGCAAGGCCGCGCATCAGTAGGGGCTCCTTGCGTGCGGCATCCGCTCATCCTTTCACGGGTCCTCCGGCGGCGCGAAAGGGGAGCGGGTACGGCGCTCAGTCGAGCTGCGTGCGCAGCGCCCGTGCGGCGGCTGTGGGGTCGTCTGCTTCCGTGACCGCGCGGACGACGACGACTCGGGAGGCACCGGCGTCGATGACCTCGCTGAGCCGAGGGCCTGCGGCGATGCCGCCGATCGCGAACCACGGCTTCGTGGTCTTCGAGTCCGCGACCGCCTGAAGCGGATCGAGCCCGACGGCTGCCCGACCCGGCTTCGTCGGGGTCTCCCAGATCGGACCCGTGCAGAAGTAGTCGAGATCGGCGTCGGCGTCAGCCTCGGCGGCCTGTGCGGCCGAATGCGTCGAACGGCCGATGATCACGTCGGGACCCAGCAGGGCGCGTGCCTGCGTGGTGGTCAGATCGCCCTGGCCGACGTGGAAGACGTCGGCACCGACGAGGGCAGCGACATCGGCACGGTCGTTGACGGCGAAGAGCTTGCCGTGGCGCCGTGCGACGCGAGCGAGCACCTGCAGTGCTTCGATCTCGGCGCGGGCCTCCAGACCCTTGTCGCGCAGTTGGATGATGTCGACGCCGCCCGCATACGCCGCGTCGAGGAAGGATTCGAGATCGCCCGTCTCGGTACGAGCAGTCGTGCAGACGTAGAGACGCGCATCGTCGAGGAGCGCACGGCGGTGTGCGCGGACATCGCCGGACGCCGAGGGTGCGAAGGATGAAGCAGGCATACGCCCTAGAGTAGAGGGGTCCGCGGGAGCCCAGGAGAGGGCTGAGAGGGCCACGTGCCGACCGCTGAACCTGAAACGGATCATGCCGTCGTAGGAAAGGGCACGCAATGCGCATCGTTGTGATCGGCGCCGGAGTCGTCGGCTTGGCGACGGCCTTCGAGCTGCGGGAGCGAGGGCACGATGCGATCATCCTCGATCCCGACCCTGCGGGTGGAGCGAGCCGTGCAGCCGCGGGTATGCTCGCGGCGGTCACAGAGACCGAGTGGGCACAGGACGGGCTGCATCCGCTGATGCGGGATGCTGCAGACGCCTATCCCGATTTCGTCGCACGGCTGACGGCAGCGGGCGGCGACGCCGTGGGATATCGGGAAACGGCGACCCTTGCGGTGGCGGTGGACGCAGCCGACCGCGAGACCCTGACGCGGCTGGCGGTTCTGCAACAGCAGGGCGGTGCGGTCGTGGACCGGATGACGGGTTCGCGGGCGCGGGAGCGGGAACCCTCTCTCGGCCCGGCGGTGTCCGCCGCGATGGGGATCGCCGCCGACCATCAGGTCGATCCGCGGCGGATTGCGGCGTCGTTCCTGCGGGTGCTGGGCGCGGGCGTGCGCCGCGAGCGGGCTGTGCGTGTCTCGACGGACGCCCCGAACGGAGGGGAGCCGGCGCCCCGGTGGGTGCATCTCGCCTCCGGTGATGCTGTCCCCGCCGACGTCGTGATCGCAGCGACGGGCCTGGGTCAGGTGGAGGGCGTTCCCGCGCTGCCGGTGCGCCCTGTCTGGGGAGACATTCTTCGGTTGCGTGTGCCCGAGGCGCTGCGCCCCCTGCTGACGCACACGGTGCGCGCGCTCGTCCGCGGGCGCTCCGTCTATCTCGTTCCCCGAGAGGACGGAACCCTCGTCGTCGGCGCCTCAGTTCGCGAAGGCGGCGTCGCGGGCGTGCAGGCGGGAGGCGTGCTGGCGCTGCTGCGCGACTCCCAGACCGTGGTGCCCGGCATCGAAGAGTGCGAGGTCATCGAGATGATGGCGCGCCCACGGCCGGGGAGCCCGGATGCGACGCCGCTGATCGGCGTCGTCGAGCGCGGCCTCATCGTCGCGAACGGATTCGACCGTCACGGTGTGCTGCTCGCGCCGCTCGGCGCCCGGCTCGTCGCGGACCTCGTAGAGGGGCGCGCCATCGATCCGACCGTCGCCGCAGCCGTGCACCCCTCGCGTTTTCGCCCCGCGAACCCCCGTCCGGCACTTCCCGATCTCACCCCACCCGCGGTCGCCGTGCTCGACGGCGCCGGAATGAAAGGCTGACGATGACGACAACCCAGACCGTGCGCGTGAACGGCCAGGAGCAGGCGATGGCCGCAGACGCCTCCCTGCTCGACCTCGTGCGCTCCATGACCGGTCACGAACTGCGTGCTGACGGTTCCCGTGCAGACGGCGGACGACTGGGCGTTGCCGCCGCGGTCGGCGGCACCGTCGTGCCTCGTGGCCGCTGGGGGGCGCAGGCGCTCGCCGCGGGCGACGAGGTCGAGATCGTCACGGCTGTGCAGGGTGGCTGAGATGGCGACCGCTGTGGCACCCGCAGACATCTTCACCGTCGCTGGGGAGAGCTTTGATTCCCGGCTCATCATGGGCACGGGCGGTGCGTCGAGCCTCGCCCTTCTGGAGGCGGCGCTTGTGGCATCCGCCACCGAGATCACGACGGTCGCGATCCGCCGGTTCTCACCCGAAGGACGCGATTCGGTCTTCGCGATGCTGGAACGGCTGGGCGTGCGCGCGCTGCCGAACACCGCCGGGTGTTACACGGCCCGTGACGCGGTGCTCACGGCGCAGCTCGCACGCGACGCGCTCGAGACCGACTGGGTCAAGCTCGAGGTCATCGCCGACGAGGAGACCCTGCTGCCCGAACCGGTCGAACTGTTCCGGGCGACGGAGGAGCTCGTCGCGGACGGCTTCCGTGTGTTCGCCTACACGAACGACGACCCGGCGCTTGCAAAGCGCCTCGAAGATGTCGGCGTCGCCGCAGTCATGCCCGCGGGGTCGCCGATCGGCAGCGGGCTCGGCATCCTGAACCCGCACAACATCGAGACGATCGTGGCGCGCGCGTCGGTGCCGGTCGTGCTCGACGCGGGCGTCGGAACGGCATCGGATGCGGCGCTCGCCATGGAGCTCGGCGTCGACGCCGTCCTGCTGGCCAGTGCGGTCACCCGCGCGCAGGATCCGATCGCGATGGCGCGCGCGATGAAGGCCGGGGTTGAGGCGGGACGCCTGGCACGTGCTGCCGGCCGCATCCCGAAGCGTCCGCTCGCTCTCGCATCCTCGGCGGCCGATGGACTCATCGCCGCCCGTCCCTCGGAGGCTGATCTGTGACGCTCCCTCCGCTCGTCGCGCCCGGTGCGGTGCTGTCACCCGAGCGCGCTGCCAGGTTCGCCCGGCACCTGCCGCTACCGGGCATCGGGGCGGAGGGGCAACGCCGCATCGCGAGCGCTCGGGTTCTCGTGATCGGCGCCGGAGGTCTCGGCGCACCCGTGCTTCAGTACCTGGCCGCCGCCGGGGTCGGGCACATCACGGTGATGGATGACGACCGGGTCGAACGGACGAACCTGCAGCGGCAGGTGCTGCACGGAGAGGCCGATCTGGGAACGCCCAAGGCAGAGTCCGCGCGACGCGCGATCGGGGCGTTGGATCCGCAGGTTCACGTCACCGCCCATGTCGAGCGGCTCCGCCCAGACAACGCGCTCGCCCTCTTCCGTGCGCATGATCTCGTGCTGGACGGCGCCGACAACTTCGCCACCCGCTATCTCGTGAACGATGCCGCCGAGCTCACCGGCACGCCGGTCGTCTGGGGGAGCATCCTCCGGTTCGCCGCGCAGCTGAGCGTCTTCTGGCCCGGACGAGGGCCGATGCTGCGTGACCTGCATCCCGACATCCCCGATGAGGACGCGATCGCCGATTGCGCGACGGGCGGGGTTTTCGGTGCGCTCTGCGGTGTCGTCGGCTCTGCTATGGCCGTCGAAGCACTCAAGCTGATCTGCGGGGTGGGGGAGCCGCTCGTCGGACGCCTGGCGCGCTACGACGCGCTGGCCGGACGTTGGAGCGAACTGCGCTTCGGGATCGATCCTGATCGTCCCGCGGTCACCGACCTCGAGGAGGTGACGCTGCGCTGCGCGGTGTCATCGACAGGGCGACCCGACGACATCTCGGCGGGTGAGGTCGCCGCGCGACTGCGCGGCGCAGAGCCGGGGCTGGTCGTCGTGGATGTGCGCACGGCGGATGAGCGGGAGGCCGGATCGATCGAGGGGTCGCATCATGTGCCTCTCGATCAGCTGCTCTCCGGGGGCTGGCCTCTGCTGGCGGCAGCGCTGGGTGCCGAGGCGCACGACGGTGGAGACATCGTGCTCACATGTCAGGGAGGGATCCGCTCTGCGCGAGCGATCGACGCGCTTGCCGCAACGGTGCCGACCGGCGTGATGCTGCGCAACCTCGCCGGGGGCATGAGCGCGTACTCCGGGTGAGGCGTCGGTTCGACGGCTCACCCGGAGTACCTGCGCGTCAGTAGCTCGCGCGACCCTCGTCATCGGACGAGGGGATGAAACGTGCGGCCAGTGCCTCCGAGGCGCGGGCCAGCAGCGCGACATCTGCGCCGACGGCGACGAAGTCCGCGCCCTCGGCGATGTACGACTCGGCGGCGATCGGGTCGAAGGCGTTGACGCCGACCGGCTTGCCCGCGGCTGCGACCGCGGCGAAGGTGCGGGCCACAGCGGCGAGCACCTCAGGGTGTGTCTGCTGACCGAGATACCCCATGGATGCGGCGAGGTCGGACGGGCCGACGAACACCGCATCGACGCCGTCGACGGCGGCGATCTCGGCTGCGGCCTCGACCCCCGCGGTCGTCTCGATCTGCACCGTGAGCGAGATGTGCGCGGATGCCTCGGCGAGATAGTTCTCCACGCGGTTCCAGCGTGCGCTCCGGGCGAGAGCGCTGCCGACGCCACGGACGCCCTTCGGGGGATAGTGCATGGCGCGGACGGCGGCTTCGGCTTCCTCGGCGGAGGAGACCATCGGCACGATCAGATTCTGGGCGCCCAGATCGAGCACCTGCTTGATGAGCACCTGGTCGTTCCACGGCACACGCACGAGCGGCGTGATCGGGTAGGCGGCGGTGACCTGCAGCTGTGACTGCACGCTGTCGAGCGTGTTCGCCGAGTGCTCCATGTCGATCAGCAGCCAGTCCAGACCCGAGCCTGCGGCGATCTCGGTCATGACCGAGCTGCCCGCACACCCCCACATGCCGATGAGCGCACGTTCGGAAGCCGCGAGTGCCTCACGAAAGGACGGGCTCAGATGAAGTGGCATTCGATCGTTCCCATCGGTCCGTAGTCGCACAGCACCTGGTCGCCACGAGACACCCACATCGGGCGCGTGAAGGACCCCGCCAGGATGATCTCTCCTGCTTCGAGACGGGAGCCGTGCTGATGGAACTTGTTGGCGAGCCAGGCGACACCGGTTGCGGGGTGGTTGAGCACGCCCGCGGCCACTCCGGTCTCCTCGATCTCGCCGTTCTTGAACAGGAGTCCCGGAACCCAGCGCAGGTCGATCTCATCGGGGCGCTTGTGCACATCGCCGAGCACCATCGCCCCGTAGGCGGCGTTGTCGCTGATCGTGTCGACGATCGTGCGCCCTTCGAGTTCGATGTGCGAGTTCAGGATCTCCAGCGCCGGGACCGCGTAGTCGATCGCCGTCAGTGCGTCGTCGAGTGTGCAGTCCGGCCCCTCGAGAGGCGTCTTGAGCACGAACGCCAGTTCGACCTCGATCCGCACGTTCGAGAAATGATCGACCGGGATCTCGTCTCCCGACCGGTAGACCGTGTCGTCGAACATGACGCCGTAGTCGGGCTCGGAGATTCCCGTCGCCTGCTGCATGGCCTTCGAGGTGAGGCCGATCTTGCGGCCCACGAGGGTACGGCCGGCCGCGACCTGCTGGTCGCGCCAGACGCCCTGGATCGCGTACGAGTCCTCGACCGTGGCCTCCGGATAGCGCGCGGTGATGCGCGGGATGACCCCGTGCGTGCGGTCGGCTTCGGCGAGCTCAGCCGCGATCTGCGAGATGTCTGCTGGTGACAGCATCCGTCCTCCTCCTGGGGGTTAGAGCTGGTGGCCCAGCTTGTACTCGCCCTGCTTCCATTCGGGCATGGACTCGTCGTCGGCGGCGCGCGTGTACGAGAAGCCGTCGGCGCCGATGGTCACCGCCATCTCGGAGGAGTCGGTGCGCGCGACGACGGGCTGCGGGTTGCCGTCGAGGTCGAGCACCAGGCTGCCGTCGGTGTACCAGGAGGGAACGACCGGGTTGCCCCACCAGTCGCGACGCTGGTTGTCGTGCACGTCCCAGGTGACCACGGGGTTGTCGGGGTCGCCGGTGTAGTAGTCCTGGGTGTAGATCTCGACGCGGTGGCCGTCGGGGTCGCGCAGGTACAGGTAGAACGCGTTCGAGACACCGTGGCGGCCGGGGCCGCGTTCGATCGCGTCCGAGCGGCGGAGGGCGCCGAGCTTGTCGCAGATCGCGAGGATGTTGTGCTTCTCGTGCGTCGCGAAGCACACGTGGTGCATGCGCGGGCCGTCGCCGCCGGTCATGGCGGTGTCGTGCACGGTGGGCTTGCGGCGCATCCACGCGGCGTAGACCGTGCCCTCCTCGTCCTGGATGTCCTCCGTGACGCGGAAGCCCAGGTCTTGCATGTACTTCACCGCACGCGGGACGTCGGGAGTGATCTGGTTGAAGTGATCCAGACGCACGAGCTCGCCGGGGATGTGCAGGTCGTAGCGCCACGACATCCGCTCGACGTGCTCGGACTGGTAGAAGAACTCGTAGGGGAAGCCGAGCGGGTCGATCACGCGCACCGAGTCGCCGATGCCCTTGACGAAGCCATCCTTCTCACGGCGGACCTCGCAGCCGAGCTCCGTGAAGAACGCCACGGCCTTGTCGAGGTCCTCCGGCGTGCGCACGCGGTACGAGAACGCACGGACGGCGGCGAGCTCGCCCTTGCGCAGGATGAGGTTGTGGTGGATGAACTCCTCGGTCGAGCGGAGGTAGATCGCCTCCTCGTCCTCCTCGGTGACGTACAGGCCGAGGATGTCGACATAGAACTGCCGGGATGCGGCGAGATCAGTGACGATCAGCTCCATGTACGCGCAGCGTAGGATGTCCGGTGCCGGAGCCTCCGGCGTGGGGGTCGGGTTCTCGCACTCGATCGGAGCCTCCTGGCTCACCCAGAAGCCGGAGGAGGTGAGGGTGCGATCCTTCATGTTCGTCATGACAGCGTCCTTGCTCAGTTCTTGCCGAAGGTCGGGTTGTGGGGTGCGCCGAGCGTGATGTGCACGCTCTGCTGGTCGGTGTAGAAGTCGATCGAGCGGTAGCCGCCCTCGTGGCCGAGGCCCGAGGCCTTGACGCCGCCGAACGGGGTGCGAAGGTCGCGCACGTTGTTGCTGTTCAGCCACACCATGCCCGCCTCGATGGCACCTGCGAAGTTGTGCCCGCGGCGCAGATCGTTGGTCCACACATAGGCGGCGAGACCGTATGCGGTGTTGTTCGCGAGCGCGAGAGCTTCTTCTTCCGTGTCGAAGGGCGTGATCGCGACGACCGGGCCGAAGATCTCCTCCTGGAAGATGCGGGCATCGGGGGAGACGTCGGCGAAGACGGTCGGGGCGACGAAGTTACCCTCGTCGAAGCCCTCTGCGCGCCCGCCGCCGGCGACGAGGCGGCCTTCGCTCTTTCCGATCTCGACGTAGCTCATGACCTTCTCGTAGTGCTCGGGGTGCACGAGCGCGCCGACCTCGGTGGCGGGGTCGTTCGGGAGACCGACGCGGATGCGCTGCGCCTGCGCGGCGTAGCGCTCGACGAACTCGTCGTAGATCGAGCGCTCGACCATGATGCGCGATCCTGCCGTGCAGCGCTCGCCGTTGAGGGAGAAGACGCCGAAGATGCACGCGTCGATCGCGACGTCGAGGTCGGCGTCTGCGAACACGACGGCCGGGCTCTTGCCGCCGAGCTCCATCGAGAGGCCCTTGAGGAATGGGGCGGCGTTGCTGAAGATCAGCTTGCCGGTTCCGCTCTCACCCGTGAAGGAGATGAGCGGGACGTCGGGGTGCTTCACGAGCGCGTCACCCGCGTCTTCGCCCAGACCATTCACGAGGTTGAAGACACCCTTGGGCAGGCCTGCCTCCTCGAAGATGCCGGCCCACAGCGAGGCGGACAGCGGCGTGAACTCGGCGGGCTTCAGCACGACCGTGTTGCCGGTCGCGAGGGCCGGGCCAAGCTTCCACGACTCGAGCATGAAGGGCGTGTTCCAGGGTGTGATGAGACCTGCGACGCCGATCGGCTTGCGGTTGACGTAGTTCATCTGCTTGCCGGGCACCTTGAAGGCGTCGTCGGCCTGCGCGACGATGAGGTCGGCGAAGAAGCGGAAGTTCTCGGCGGCGCGGCGCGCCTGGCCCAGTGCCTGCGTGATCGGCAGGCCCGAGTCGAACGACTCCAGCTCGGCAAGGCGGGCGTCGCGCGACTCGACGATGTCGGCGATGCGGTGCAGCACGCGCGAGCGCTCGCGCGGGAGCATCCGGGGCCAGGGGCCCTCGGCGAATGCACGCTTGGCCGCCTCGACGGCGCGCTCGATGTCGGCCTTCTTACCTGCCGCGGCGTGCACGTAGGTCTTATTGGTCACGGGGTCGAGCACCTCGAAGGTGTCGCCGTCGATCGAATCGACGAACTCGCCGTCGATGTAGTGCTGGATCTTCTCCGGCAGGTCTGCGGGAATACGCGAGTCGGTCATCATCGTCCTTCTGTCTTGCGGGAATCGGTGGGTGTGGGGTGCAGCGCGTGGAGGAAGGCATCCATCGTGCGCCAACGGTGGTTGCGGGCGGCGAGCTCGATCTCGATCGGCTCTGCGCCCGCGCGGATGAGTTCGAGGATGCGGGTGTGCTCTTCGACCGAGTGCTGAGCGCGGCCGGGCACGTAGGCGAAGGTCGTGTCGCGGATGCCGGACAGGCGCGCCCAGCCCCGGTGCACGAGGTCGAGGATGTGCGGGTTCGGGCACGGCTCGTAGAGCACGGAGTGGAACTCGCGGTTGAGGTCGGTGAAGATGTGCGCGTCGAAGTGGTCGAGCAGCGCCTTCATGCGCTCGTTGATCGCCTCGGCCCTGGCAAGCGTCTCCTCGTCGAGGAGCGGCGCCGACAACGACGTCGCCGCGCCCTCGACGATGCCGAGCGTCTGCATCGTGTGCGCGTATTCGCTCTGGTCGACGAGTGTGACGCGTGCGCCGACGTTGCGCTCGAAGGTCACCAGGCCCTCGGCTTCGAGCCGACGGATCGCTTCACGTACGGGCACGACACTCATGCCGAGTTCGTCGGCTATCGCGCCGAGGACGAGGCGGTAGCCCGGGCCGAACTCACGAGCGCTGATGCGCGCGCGCAGCCAGACGTACGCCTGTTCGGACTTGCTTCCCGTCATGCGCGTCACGCCTCCTGGTCGCGGGCGTCGTACTTCGCGCGCCACTCGGCGTTCATCGGGAACAGTCCGTCGACGGGGTTCCCCGCCTCGACCTGTAGGGCGATCCAGGCGTCTTCCGCTTCTTGCGCGAGGGCCTCGGCGACGACCTCTTCGACGAGGTGCGGCGGGATCACGACGACACCGTCGCTGTCGCCGACGATGACGTCACCGGGCTGCACGGCGGCACCGCCGCAGGCGATGGTGACGTCGACGTCCCACGGCACGTGCTTGCGTCCCAGGACGGAGGGGTGCGCCCCCTGCGAGAAGACGGGAAGCCCGATCTCGGCGACGGCCGCGAAGTCGCGCACGCCGCCGTCACTCACGACGCCTGCGGCGCCGCGCGCCTTGGCACGCAGGGCGAGGATGTCGCCGAGCGTGCCGGTGCTCGCATCTCCGCGGGCCTCGATCACGATGATCTCGCCCTCTTCCACGGCGTCGAACGCCCGCTTCTGCGCGTTGTACCCGCCGCCGTGGCTCTTGAAGAGGTCTTCGCGGAAGGGCACGAAGCGCAGCGTCTTCGCGGTGCCGACGATCTTGGTGCCGTCGATGTTCGCAGAGACACCGTCGATGAAGCAGGAGTGGTGGCCGCGCTTACGCAGCTGTGCCGACAGGCCTGCGGTCGGAGCATCCATGAGCTGAGCCCGGATCTCGGCGGAGAGGGTCCAGGTCGCGGGGACGGGCGGCAGGCCGGCTTCTTCCCGGGAGCCCCACGCCTCTTCGCGCTGCAGATCGTCGACCGAGGGCATCGACCCGACGGCGGGGTCGAAGGTGCGCTCGCCCTGCGTCACGGTCGTGCGCAGACGTCCGGAGGACGGTGCGCCGGGTGCGTCCGGAGCATCCACCTCGATCTCCACCACGTCGCCGGGCACGATCACCGAGGACCCGGCGGGCGTGCCGGTGAGGATGACGTCGCCGGGTTCGAGCGTGAGGTGCTGCGAGAGGTCGGCGATGAGCTGCGGGAACGGGAAGAGCAGGTCGGCCGTGGTGTCGTCCTGGCGCAGTTCGCCGTTGACCCAGGCGCGAACGCGCAGCTTCGTCGGATCAACGGTGCGGGCGTCGATGAGCTCGGGGCCGAGCGGCGTGTAGCCGTCGCCGCCCTTGTTGCGCACGTTGGATCCCTTGTCGTTGGCGCGCAGGTCGTAGAGGCCGAGGTCGTTCGAGGCTGTGACGGATGCTACGTGGCTCCACGCATCGTCGACGCTGACCCAGCGGGCCGTCGTGCCGATGATGAGGGCGACCTCCCCCTCGAAGGCGAGGAGCTCGGTGCCGGCGGGGCGCTCGGCCGTGCCGCCGGTGGCGGCGAGGGAGCTCGCGGGCTTGAAGAAGTAGGAGGGGGCTGCAGGGCGGCGGCCGCGCTGATCGGCGCGCGACGGGTAGTTCAGATGGATCGCGATGATCTTGCCGGGTCGACTGGTCGATTCCGTCACGGGGCGCCTCCTCGCGCTGAGTGCAGATTTCTGCCGTGCAGACGCCTGTTGTGCGTCGTATTCGAAATCATATATCA
This sequence comes from Microbacterium sp. GW823-FHT02G05, assembly GCF_058797175.1. Classification (NCBI taxonomy): domain Bacteria; kingdom Bacillati; phylum Actinomycetota; class Actinomycetes; order Micrococcales; family Microbacteriaceae; genus Microbacterium; species Microbacterium sp. GW823-FHT02G05. The sequence goes on along the minus strand of NZ_JBXAJK010000002.1, from coordinate 1,099,379 downwards.
TCGTGTCACCCCTCGGCAAGCAAACAGCACGCCGTGACGACGACGAAGTCACACGTAAGGAGACACCCCATGAGCGGGCAGTCAGATCCCGGGTTCACGCCCACAGGCACCATCGCAGCGACGAAAGATCGCCGCCGCGTCGTCTTTGCCACTGTTGTCGGAACCACTGTCGAGTGGTACGACTTCTTCATCTACGCCACGGCCGTCGGCCTGGTCTTCGGTCAGCTCTTCTTCGCGCCGCTCGGCGCGAACAGCGCTCTGATCGCCTTCGCCACGGTGGGTGTGAGCTTCCTGTTCCGCCCGCTCGGCGCGTTCCTCGCCGGACACTTCGGCGACAAGCTCGGCCGCAAGGTCGTGCTCATGTGGACGCTCATCCTGATGGGCGCGGCCACCGCCCTCATCGGCGTGCTTCCCACCTACGAGGCCATCGGCATCACGGCCCCGATCCTGCTCGTGCTGCTGCGCATCCTGCAGGGCATCTCGGCCGGCGGTGAGTGGGGCGGCGCTGTGCTCATGGCCGTCGAGCACGCCCCCAAGAAGAAGCGCGGCATCTTCGGTGCCTCGCCGCAGATCGGTGTTCCGCTCGGTCTGCTCCTCGCCTCGGGCGTCATGGCGATCATGACTGCGATCGCCCCGGGCGACCAGTTCCTCATCTGGGGCTGGCGTGTGCCGTTCCTGCTGAGTGTCGTGCTGATCCTCGTCGGCTACTACGTGCGCCGCAAGGTCGAGGAGAGCCCCGTCTTCGCAGAGCTCGCAGAGCGCAAGGAAGAGGCGAAGATGCCGATCGTGCAGCTGTTCAAGAAGCACCTGCTGCTCGTCATCATCGCGGCCTTCGTCTTCGCCGGAAACAACGCGGTCGGTTACATGACCACGGGCGGCTACATTCAGGGATACGCCACGAACCCCGAAGGGGCGCTGGCGATGGAGCGCGGCCCGGTGCTCTGGGCGGTGACCGGGTCGGCTGTCACCTGGCTGATCTCGACACTTGTCGCGGGCTGGGTCTGCGACCGCATCGGGCGGCGCAACACCTACATCGCGGGGTGGATTATGCAGCTCGTCGGTGTGTTCACGCTCTTCCCGCTGGTCAACACGGGCGATGTCGGACTGCTCTTCGCGGGTCTCGCGATCCTCACGATCGGTCTCGGATTCACCTACGGACCGCAGGCGGCGCTGTACACCGAGCTCTTCCCGGCCAGCATCCGCTTCTCCGGTGTCTCGATCTCGTACGCGATCGGCGCCATCGCGGGCGGTGCGTTCGCGCCGACGATCGCCACGGCCATCGTGCAGGCCACCGGCTCGACCGAGGCGGTCACCTGGTATCTGGCGGGCATGACCGTGCTCGGCCTCATCGCGACGCTGCTGCTGCGCGACCGCTCGGGTATCCCGCTCGGTCCCGACCACGAGGCTGAGCAGTCGGTCAGCCCGATCTACGGGCTCGCCAAGGCCTAGGCCAGTCGTATCGAGGCGCCATTCCCGGTCATCGTTCGCGCACGCGAATTCGATCGGGGGTGGCGCCTCGTCGTCTCGGCAGACGGAACCGTCCGTGGGAGATCGCGATGCCTGCGATGACGATCAGCGCACCGAGCGGCTGGTTCCACTCCACGCTCTCAGCGAGGACGAGGGCGCCGAGGGTCACGCCGACGACGGGGGCGAGATAGGTGACGGTGGATGCGTTCGTCGCGCCCCAGGCGCCGACGATGCTGGTGTTCCACGCGTAGGCGACGCCTGTGCCGAGCGCGCCCAGTGCGATGAGCGCGGCGGCGGCCGGAATCGTGAGAGACACCGGGGAGAGGGCGATGAATGGCGCCAGCGCGACCATGACGACCGCGCCGATTCCCACCTGCATCGTGGCCGCCACGATCGGGTCGATGCCGCGGGGTGAGATGAATCTGCGCAGGTACACGAAGGCGGCGCCGTAGCTGGCTGTGGCGCCGAGACAGGAGACCTGCGCCAGCAGCGTCCCGGTGCCGAGTCCGTTCCAGGGGCCCAGTACGACGAGCACGCCCAGGAAGCCGAGCACGACGCCGATCAGCGTGGTCGTGGTGAGCCGCTCGGAGCGGAGCGCGACCCAGGCGATCAACACGGTCATCAGCGGTGTCGTGGCGTTGTAGATGCTGGCGAGCCCGGACGAGATCTCCTGCTGTGCGCTGGCGAACAGAAGGAATGGGATCACGCAGAGCAGCAGGCTGACGACGAAGAAGTGGGCCCACACCATTCCGAATGCGGGCAGTCGTCGTCGGGTGACGAGGCAGATCAGTCCCAGTGTGGCGGCGCCGACCGTGAGTCTTCCCAGGACGACCTGGGCCGGTGAGAGTGCCGTCAGAGCGACCGCGATGAACAGGAAGCTCGAGCCCCAGGTGAGAGCCAGGAGTACGAACTGCACAAGGATGCGCCGACGCGGGGGCTGTACAGTCTCTGAACGGTTCACCGGGGCTCCTTCCACTTGCGGAGCGCCACGTGTGCTCCGCACTCAGTCTCGCGCCCGGGTGGACGCGAGACTGGCGGATTTCGGACGAGGCATGTCTGAACTTGGCCGGACTGCGGAGGCCTCAGTCGTCGGTGCAGATGAGGTCGTCGGCCGGCAGCGCGCCGGTGAGCAGATATGCCGTCGCGGCGTCGTCGGCGCACGTCGAGCGCCCCTGGAAGGAGGCGCCGTGCCCATTGCCCTCCAGTGTCAGCAGGTGGGCGTTTCCGAGCTGTTGCACCAGGCTCTCGCTGCGGGCATAGGGGGTCGCATGGTCACCGGTGATGCCGATGACCAGGACAGGGTCGCCGTCTGGTCCGGTGAAGCTGTCGGTGATGTCATCACCGCTCTCCGCGAGAGCGAAGCAGGAGAGGTCGACGTGCTCGCGCAGCACCGCGTCGGTGACACCCGGGCCGTTCAACAGTGCCGGAATCTCTGTGTCCTCGATGTGTGCGAGAAAACCGGGGATGTCAGGGTCGGCGGGGAAGGAGTGGCACTTGACGAAGGTTCCCGCCAGGCTGACTTTTGCGCCGCCGCCCGCCATCTGCTCGGCGAGGAAGTCGATCGCCATCTGTTCGCCGGCGAGTGCCCGGCTGCTGACATCAAGGACGATCTCGCGCCCGGCATCCGCCTGATAGAGCCCCGAGATGAGGTAGTGCAGGAACATCTCACCCGGCACGGGGGTGCCGTCCGAGGCCACCAGCGGTGCGCCATCGAGCTGATTCTTGACGGTGTTCAGCGCGTCGGGGTCGGCGATCGGACACGACGTCTGCTCGTAGAGCGTCTCGCAGTCGCTGAAGAGCTGAGACAGGGCCCCGACGATCGCCATGGCCTGGTCGAAGTTGCCCGTGAGCGAGCTCCACTCGCTGTCGATGGCGCCGTCGAGGAGCATCCGTCCGACCTGCTCAGGGAAAAGCGTCGAGTAGGTCGCGCCCAGGACGGTGCCGTAGGAGTAGCCCAGATAGTTGAAGCGCTCCGCGTCGATCAGCGCACGCACGAGCTCCATGTCGCGGGCGGCCTGCGATGTGCCCATCGAGTGTGCAATGGGGTTGGCGTCGGCGCAGGTGGCGAGATCGACGCTCCGGATGCTGCTGACGGACTCGCACACCACCGGCGTGCTCAGTCCGATGCCGCGCGGGTCGATTCCGACCAGGTCATACGCGGCGTAGACGTCGGCGAATCCCTCGGTCGCGGTGAGGGTGAACGCGTGGCTCAGCCCGCTCTGTCCGGGTCCGCCGGGGTTGCTGAACAGCGTCTCTTTCGCGTCGCCGGAGGGTGAGGGCAGATGGGAGATCGCGAGCTTCACCGTCTCGTCGCGGCTCGGGTCGTTCCAGTCGAGCGGCACGTCGATCATGGCGCACCGGAAGCTCTCGACCGGGGCGCCCCGGTCGGCGAGCATTTGGGCTAACGGCTCGGGCATCCCAAAGCTCTCGTCGCACTCGCCCCACGCGATCTCCTGTGCATAGACGCTCGGGAAGTCGGTCTGTTGCTGGACACTCGCGGCCTGTTCCTCGGGGCCGAATGTGCAGCCCGCGAGGGCAAGCGCCGTGAGGACCGCGGTCACGGCAGACACGGCGATCGTGCCGCGGCGACGGGGAGTGGGGGTGGTCATGCGCAACCTAACTATGGACAGAGTGCAATCTTGCAATGAGTCCACGTTAGCGCGCGTGATGTGGCTGCTGAACGCCCGTTACCGGACCGGTATCAGCTGCCGAGAGATGTGCTGATCGCCTGAGCTGACTGCTGAAGGCGCTCGGCGATCTCGCGATCGTCGTGTGCGGACGCCACATGCACGACGGCGATCGCGGCGGGGCGCTGTCCGCGCAGGGCGAGCGGGACCGCGACCGAGCGTACGGTCGGAATCACCTCGTCGTGGCTCGTGGCGAACCCCTGTGTGCGCACCTGCGCTACGTCGTCGGTCGTGTGCGGTGCGGTCTCGGCGGGCCACTGAGACGAGGGGAGCTGGGCGAGGATCGCCTTGCCCGGCGCTCCGACGGTGACCGAATGCCGCGCTCCGGGGCGCTGCGCGACACTCGCGACTGCGTGACGCGGTTCGACGCTGGCCAGCGTGATGCACTCGTCGCCATCGAGGACTGCGAGGAAGCAGGTCATGCCGAGCTCATTCGCCACGGCGGTCAGCTCGGGGAGGGCTTCGGACTGCAGGTCGTGAGCGACGCCGGCGGCAAGTGCGGCCATGCGGGGCCCGAGCGAGACCAGCCCGGCGGCGTCACGGGCGACCAGCCGGTGGTCCTCAAGAGTGCGCAGGAGGCGATAGGCGACCGAGCGGTGAACGTCGAGTCGGACTGCGATCTCGTCGATCGTGAGTGCGGCGTGCGCTTCGGCGAGGATCTCGAGGATGCGGATGCCGCGGCTGAGGGTCTGTGATGCGGGGACTGGCGTGGCCACGGTGCTCCTTCGGCGACGCGGATGCGCAGGGCGATCTTGCCGGGTCGTCCCGCCATCCGGTACTATCGTTCAATAGTAGAACTGCGTGTTCGAATATAGAACACGCAGGGCGTTCGTGCAAGACCTGTGACAGGACGACTCAGACGGAGAGGTCTGAGGAAGGAAGCGACGATGCAGTTCCACCACCACGGCTACGTATCCGCAGACCCCCGCGTGCAGGACGCTGCCGGTCTCGGCATCGAACGTTCGCCGGAGCTTCCCGATGAAATGGACGTCCTGATCGTCGGATCTGGCCCTGCAGGCATGCTGCTGGCCGCGCAGATGTCGCAGTTCCCTCACGTCAGCACCCGCATCATCGAACGTCGCGAAGGACGCCTCGTACTCGGACAGGCCGACGGCATCCAGCCGCGCAGCGTCGAGACCTTCCAGGCCTTCGGGTTCGCCGAGCGCATCGTCGCCGAGGCGTACAACATCGGCTGGATGAACTTCTGGGGCCCCAACCCCGAGAACCCGGCTGAGATCATCCGCACTGCGCGCACGGAGGACTACGGCCTCAAGATCAGCGAGTTCCCGCACCTGATCGTGAATCAGGCTCGCGTCCTCGACTACTTCGCCGAGGCGGCCGTGCACGGCCCTGGTCGCATCGCGCCCGACTACGGCATCGAGTTCGTCGACCTGACGGTGCACGACGAGGGTGAGTACCCCGTCGAGGTGCAGGTGCGCTACGTGGCGGGGGAGCGTGCCGGCGAAGAGCGCACGGTCCGCGCCAAGTACGTCGTTGGCTGCGACGGCGCGCGCAGCGGCGTGCGCAGGTCCATCGGACGCACGCACGTGGGCGCCATGGCGGCGCACGCCTGGGGCGTCATGGATGTACTCGTCAACACCGACTTCCCCGACTGGCGCACCAAGTGCGCGATCAACGCTGAGGCGGGAAACATCCTGCACATCCCGCGCGAGGGCGGGTACCTCAGCCGCGTATATGTCGACCTCGGCGAGGTGCCGGAGGACGACAACCGCACGGTGCGACACACCCCGCTCGAGGCGGTCATCCAGAAGGCGAACGACATCCTGCACCCCTACACGCTCGACGTGAAGGAGGTCGCCTGGCACAGCGTCTACGAGGTCGGGCACCGCGTGACTGATGGCTTCGACGACTCGGAGCCGGGCGATGACCGCGCGCCTCGTGTCTTCCTCACGGGCGATGCCTGCCACACGCACAGCGCGAAGGCCGGACAGGGAATGAACGTCTCGATGCAGGACGGTTTCAATCTCGGCTGGAAGCTCGGCTATGTGCTCACGGGCCGCAGCTCCGAGGCGCTGCTGTCGACGTACTCCGAAGAGCGCCACCCCGTCGCGCAGCAGCTCATCGACTTCGACCGCGAGTGGTCCACGCTCATGGCGCGCAAGCCGGAGGAGATCTCCGACCCGACGGAGCTCGCGACCTTCTACCTCGGCACCGCCGAGTTCCCCTCCGGCTTCATGACGCAGTACGGCGACTCGATGATCGTGGCGGCCGACTCGGCACAGCAGCTCGCAGCGGGCTTCCCGCTCGGCAAGCGCTTCAAGTCGGTCGAGGTCACCCGCGTCTGTGACGGCAACGCCGTGCATCTCGGACACCACGCGCGCGCGGACGGACGCTGGCGCGTCTACGCGTTCGCGGACAAGAGCGGAGAGGCGCTGGCATCCTGGGCGACGGCGTTCACCGAGACGGTCGGGCGCTTCACTCCCGCGGATGCCGACATCGATGCGATCTTCGACGTCAAGGCGATCTATCAGCAGCGCTACGACGAGTTCGAGATCACCGCGGTGCCGGAGCTCTTCCTGCCGAAGACCGGACCATTGGAGCTCACCGACTGGGAGAAGGTCTACGCGGCCGCACCGTCGGCATGGGTGGCCTCCGACATCTTCGTCGAGCGCGAGCTCTCTCGTGACGGCGTCGTGGTGGTCGTGCGTCCGGACCAGTACGTCGCTGCGGTTCTGCCGCTGACGGACACGGAGGGACTCGCTGCCTTCTTCGCGGGAGCGCTGCTTCCCGCGTGAGATGACACGTGTCATGTCGAACGCGTGACACCGGCCCACAGCATCCGCCCGCGCTTCTGGCCAGGCTGGATGCATGACCACAACATCCCCTCTCCGGCCGCAGCCGACGCGGACCACGAGCGCCCCGGCGGTCGTGGAACTGCGCGGCGTGCGTCGCCACTACGGCACCGGATCCCATCGGGTGCAGGCCGTCGACAAGGTCGACCTCACGATCCACCAGGGTGAGATCGTCGCGTTGCTTGGCCCCAACGGCGCAGGCAAGACGACGACGCTCGACATGCTGCTCGGTCTCACCGACCCCAGCGACGGTATCGTCCAGGTGCTCGGTGGAACACCCCAGCGTGCGGCGAAGGCCGGTTCGATCGCGGCCGTGCTGCAGACCGGAGGACTGCTGTCCGACCTCACCGTGCGCGAGACGGTCGAGCTCATCGCCTCGCTCTACGGTCGTGATGCACTGGCGCGCGTGCCCGAGGTCATGGCTCGCGCCGACCTCACGCACCTTGCTCGTCGTCGCGTCGCGAAGTGCTCCGGCGGTGAGCAGCAGCGTGTGAAGTTCGCACTGGCTCTCGCTGCGGATCCCGACATCCTCATCCTCGACGAGCCGACCGCGGGCATGGATGTGACGGCGCGGCGCCGCTTCTGGGACGTCATGCGCGCGGATGCGGATGCGGGCCGCACCATCATCTTCGCGACGCACTACCTCGAAGAAGCCGAGCAGTTCGCACGCCGCACCGTCGTGATGCACCGAGGGAAGGTCGTCGCGGATGCGCCGACCGCAGAGCTCCGCGCAGGGCTGGGTGCGCGAACGGTTGGCGCGACGCTGCCGACGGAGACATCCAGCGACATCGCTGCAACCCTGCGCACGCGCGTCGACATCGCGGAGATGCGGGTGGATGCAGACCGGCTCACCCTGCGCACCACGGACTCGGATGCGATCGCGGCCCTGCTGCTGGCATCCGGAGCCCGCGATCTGGAGATCGCCGCACCCACACTCGAGACCGCCTTCACGGCGCTGACGGAGGACTGAACCATGTCGATCTCTGCGACGATGCTGCGCATCGAGGGCGTCCGCCAGCTGCGCAACCCCTACACACTCGCTTTCACTCTGGCGATGCCGGTGGTCATGTATGTGCTCTTCGGAGCGAGTGCCGCGTACGGCAGCCAATCGGCCGGTCACGGCAACGTCTCCTTCTACGTCATGGTGTCGATGGCGGCGTACGGCACGGCGGTCGCGATGAGCTCGCTGACGTCGCTGGCTGCCGCGGAATCCAAACAGGGCTGGGGGCGTCAGCTCGCGATGACCCCGCTGAGCACCGCGGGGTACGCCGCGACGAAGCTCCTCACGGCCGTGACGTTCTCGGCACTCGCGCTGGTTGCTGTCTTCACGACCGGCGCACTCACCGGAGCTAAGGCAGACGACCTCTGGCGGTGGGCGGCGGCCGCGGGCATCATCCTCGGGCTCGGCCTGATGTACGGCCTGTTCGGGCTCGGCGTCGGGCTCTTCTTCAACGCCGATTCCGCTGCGGCACTCGCCTCGATCTCGATGACGTTCTTCGCCTTCTTCGGCAACGTGTTCATGCCCCTCGACGGCATCATGCTCGATATCGCGCGCTTCAGCCCGCTGTACGGATTCGTTGCTCTGAGTCGGTGGCCGCTCACCGATGGCGTCCTGACGACAGGGCAGACCGACCCGCTGTGGGCCGTGCTGCTGAGCGTTGTGGTGTGGGTGGTGCTCTTCGCGCTGCTCGTGTTCGCCGGCGTGAAGCGCTCGCGAGGGCGCCAGTAAGTAGGTTGGACGTATGACCGCGCCCGAAGTGAAGAACGTGTGGGAGCGCTACGGATGGCTCATGGCTGTCGTCTGGATGGTCTTCCTGATCTACCCGCTGATCGCTCTCGTGCGCTCGGAAGCGGCGCTCGGATGGATCGTCGTCGGGTGGGTCGCGCTCGTCGCCTTCGCAGTGGTCTACGTCGTCGGCTTCATCCGCGGCCTGCGTGCGGGTGGGGGGATCGGTGCAACACCCGCACGCGGGCAGTGGGCGATCTTCGCCGTACTGATCTTCTGTGCGATCGCTTGCGCGCCCGCCGCAGGGGCGAGCAGCCTGAGCTTTCTGCCGTTCATCATGTCGTTTGCCTCGTACGGGCTGACGCGCCTCGCGCACTGGATCACGACCATCACGGCGGTTGCGGTTGCGGCTGTGTGCGTGCTGCTGATCCCCGGCGGATTCGCGTACTCGGGCGTGCTCGCGATCGTGGTTCTGCTGGGCGTCGTGAACACCGTCTCGACCTGGCTGATCATCCGCTCGGCGGAGGCCGAGGCGCTCGGGCTGGAGCTGGCGACCAGTGAGGGGCGCGAGGCGGTGGCGCGGGACGTGCACGACCTGATCGGCCACTCCCTGACCGTGGTGCAGCTCAAGGCACAGCTCGCGCGGCGTCTGATCGACGCCGATCCGGAGCGTGCGAAGACCGAGCTCGCCGACATCGAAGCGCTCACCGCTGAGGCGATCGCGGGCGTGCGTGCCACCGTCTCGGGAGTGCGGGCGACAACCCTGGTCGAGCAGGTCGCCGCGGCGCACGACGCTCTGCGTGCGGCGGGGGTCACCCTGCGCGTCGTGGGGGAGACGAACGCACTCTCGCCGGCGCAGGCGCTCACGGCGAGGTGGATCCTGCGCGAAGCGGTGACCAACGTGCTGCGTCATGCGAAGGCGACGGCGGCGACGATCACGATCGAGCCGGGGATGCTGGTGATCGAAGACGATGGTCGCGGGGCAGAGGGGCGAGGGATGGACGGATACACAGGTCGTGGCAGCGGCGTCGCCGGCATGCGGGAACGCGCTGCGGCGGCCGGTGCCGGCTTCGTGATCGCCCCGGGTCGTGACGCGGGCACGCGAGTGGAGCTGTCATGGTGAGCCGGATGCCGGAGGTGACGCCCGCCCCGATCCGCCTCGTGATCGCCGACGATCAGGCGTTGGTGCGCGGCGCGCTGGCGGCGCTGCTCGCGCTGGAGGATGACCTCGAGGTCGCAGGCGTCGCGGCCGACGGCGCTCAGGCGGTCGAGATGGTGGCGGCGCTGCAGCCGGATGTCTGTCTCATGGACATCCAGATGCCCGACATGGACGGCATCGACGCGACCAGGCGCGTGCGCGCGGCGCATCCCTCGACCCGTGTGCTCATCGTCACGACGTTCGCGCGGCCGGGGTATCTGCGTGCGGCGCTCGACGCCGGCGCCAGCGGGTTCGTCGTGAAAGACACCCCGGCGGAGCAGCTCGCGGAGGCGGTGCGGCGCGTGCATGCCGGGCTGCGCGTCGTTGACCCGGCGCTGGCGGAGGAGAGTCTCTTCGAGGGGATGAATCCGCTCAGCGATCGGGAACGACAGGTGCTCCGCTTGGCCGCCGATGGGCGTTCGGCCAGTGCTGTCGCCGCGGAGGTGTTCCTCTCGGCGGGTACGGTGCGCAATCTCCTCTCCGCTGCGATCGGCAAGACCGGCGCCGCGAACCGTGCGCAGGCCGTCCGCATCGCGCAGGACAAGGGGTGGATCTGAGTCCGGTCGCGACGTACTCTTTTGCCTCGTGGGGGGTTCCCAACCGAAAGGGTGCGCGATGGACTGGAAGATCGAACTCATCTTCGTGCCGGTCACGGATGTCGACCGGGCGAAGGACTTCTACGTGAAGATCGGCTTCCACGCCGACCATGACCAGACCCCGATGGATGGTCTGCGCTTCGTGCAGATGACGCCGCCGGGCTCGGCGTGCTCGATCGCCTTCGGCACGGGGCTCGGCCTCGACCTGGAACCGGGGCAGCAGAACACGATCCAGGTTGTGGTGCCGGACGCCGATGAGGCGCTTGCACACCTGCGGGGTCTCGGCGTGGATGCAGAGGGCGTCGACGATCAGGCCTGGGGACGGTTCGTCACCTTCGACGACCCGGACGGCAACACCTGGACGCTCCAAGAGCTGCCCGACTACTCGGCGGTGAGCTGAACCCCGGGGCAGATGTCAGAGGCGGGTTGCGCCGCCGGACACGGTGATCCCGCCCGTGTCGGGAATCTCCACGGTCAGCAGGCTCGGTCGTCCGACGTGCGCGCCCTGATGGATCCGCACCGACCGCTCCGGGTAGTCAAGCTCCCGCAGATAGGCACCGACGGACGCGGCAGCGGAGCCGGTCGCCGGGTCTTCCGTGATGCGCCCGACGGGGAAGAGGTTGCGAGCTGCGAACTCCGCGGACCCGGTGGCGTGCAGCACCGTCACGGTGCCGAGCCAGCCCTGCGCGCGCATGAGAGTCGCCACCTCCGCCGGCGGGAATCGGAACTGGTGGAAGAGCTCGCGATCGGCGAGGACGAGAACCGGATGCCAGTTGCCCGCGAACGCCTCGCGCGGCGGAAACCGCGGGTCCAGGTCGCTCCGCGTGAGCGAGAGCGTCTGGAGCAGGTGATCGAGTACTACGTCGTCGATCTCGCGGACCTCAGGCTCGACACTTGTGAACGACACCTCGACGGATCCATCCTGCTCTGCGGTGTTGAGCGCGACCGGCCCGGCATTCGTGTCGAAGACCAGCGGCCCTGCGCCCACGCGCTCGGCCAGCGCCACGGCGGTCGCGACCGTCGCGTGACCGCAGAACGGCACCTCCGCCGCGGGAGACCAATACCGCACGCGATACCGCGGCACCGGCGCATCCGCCGCCTGGCCCGTCACGAACGCCGTCTCCGAGTAGCCGACCTCGGCGGCGATCCGGAGCATGTCCTGCTCGCTGAGCCCGCGCGCATCGAGCACGACTCCCGCCGGGTTGCCGCCTTCGGGCGTCGCGGCGAAAGCGCTGTAGCGCAGGATCTCGGGAGCATCCACCATGGCGAGGAGCATAACGGATGCGGCGCGCCAGGCTAGGCGGGGCCGATGTGGCGGCCCGGGACGGGGCTGGAGTAGACCACGCTCGTGGTGATTCCGCCGAGCGTGGCGAGCCTTCCGGTGATGCGCTCGAGGTCGCGCATGGAGCGCGCGTGGACCTTGATCATGAAGCAGTCCGCGCCGGTCACATGATGCGCTTCGACGACCTCGGGCGTGGCCGCGACGAGATCATCGAAGGGCTTGTAGTTGCCTGAGGGATACGCGAGTCGCACGAAAGCCGTCACTGTGTAGCCGAGTGCCTCGGGATCGACCGTGATGGAGTAGCCGGTGATGACCCCGCCCTCGGTCAGTCGGCGGACGCGCTCGGCGGTGGCGCTCGCGGAGAGCGAGACCTCGCGCGCGAGCTGGGCGACGGACATCCGCCCATCCTGTTGCAGCTGTCCGATGATCGCATGATCGGTGGCATCGAGGTCGAGGCGTGGATTCGACGGCATGCGCGTCAGATTACCGTCGATCTCGGGGCTCAGTGGAGCGGATGCCGTGGCATGACCCTTCCCCGTGGCGGAGTGCAGCGCTTCGATAGAAGCATGCAGAATCCCCTCACAGCATCCGCGTTCTTCGCCGCCAAACTCGCCTTCGAGACGGACCCCTCCGACCTCGCCGCCGCCCGCGCGGAAGGACGTGCGCCGCTCGTGATCGACGTGCGCAGCGCTGCCGGATGGCGGCAGGGCCGCATCCCGGGCGCCGTGCACATGCCGTCGGACGAGTTGGCTGAGCGTGCCGCCGAAGTCGCCCCGGATCGCGATGCCGAGATCGTCGTCTACTGCTGGGGGCCCGGATGCAACGGCAGCACCCGAGCCGCCCTCACGCTGACGACGCTCGGCTACACGCGCGTCCGAGAGTTGATCGGCGGATTCGAGTACTGGGCGCGGGAGGGGCTGGCGATCGCCACGGATGACGGTCGCTCGCGCCGCGAGATCGACCCGCTCACCGGCCCGGTTGCGGCATAACGTCCCGTTCGAGGAGCGATGTTTGCTGTGTTCTTGTCGATTCGACGGCAAACATCGCTCCTTGAAAGTCAGCTGTTGATGCGGATGATCTCCTCCTGGTACGGAGCGATGACGTCCCCGGAGATGCGCAGATCGAGCAGGAGGAAACGGCGGATCGAGGGATCTTCCTGCGTCCATGCAGCGAGACGGTCGAGGTCGGCGAGCGTGCGCACGACGACGCCCTCGGCGCCGACGGCCGCACCGAACGCGGCGAAGTCGACCTCCGGGATCCGCATCGGCCCCTCTGCGAGACCCTTCAGGCCGTACAGGTTGATCTCTGCGCCGTAGGCGGCATCGTTCCAGACCACGGCGATGCCGCGACCGGCGGCAGCGCGCACGGCAGATTCGAGGTCGGCGATGGCCATGAGTCCGCCGCCGTCGCCGCTCGTGAGCACGACCGTCGACTCGCGGCGGGCAAGGGCCGCGCCCACGACGCTCGGCCACCCCTGTCCGATCGACTGGAAGGCCGTGCCGACCATCATCATCCGGTCCGGCGAGGCGACCGGCCAGTACATGTTCGCCCAGCCGATGAAATGGCCGCCGTCCGAGACGACGACGCGATCCTCCGGCAGCAGCTCGGCGATCCGGCGGGCGGCCGAACGCGGGTCGAGGCGGCCGTCGGGGGCGAGATCGTCGCCCTTCTCATAGCTGCGGGCAGCGTCGATGTCGACACTCTCGCGCCATCCGGAACCGCCGACAGAGCCGAGTCGCGCGACGAGGCCCTCCGCCACGATGCGCGCATCTCCGCGCACGAATCCACCCACGTGCGCGTGCGTGGCTGCCGGTGCCGTGTCGATCTGAAACACCCGGGTTCCCGGTGCGAACAGTGCGCCGAAGCGCATCGTGAACTGGTTGAGGCTCGCACCGAACACGACGGCGACGTCGGCCTCACGGACGAGTTCCATCGCGCCCTCGGCGCCGAAGCCGCCGGTGACTCCCAGATCGAAGCCGGTCTCGGGGAAGATTCCTCGGCCGAGTGCCGTCGAGGCGGTCAGCGCCCCCGTCGCGGCGGCCAACTCACCGAGCGCGGCGCCGGCTCCCGCGAGCCATGCGCCTCGGCCGGCTAGCAGGAAGGGGCGTGTCGCCCCACGCAGCGCCTCGGCGATCACGTCGATCATGCCTTCGGCGTACTCACCCTTCGGTGCGAGCGGGGCGGGAACGCGGGGATCCGGAGCCTCCGGAACAGGACCCGCATCGAGAGAGGCGACGTCATAGGGGATCGCCAGCACGACCGGCACACGATAGGTGAGGGCGTGCTCGATCGCGATGATCGTCGTGGCGGCAGCATCCGTCCGCCCGGCCGTGTAGGTGCGCGCGCCGACGGCCGAGGCGATCGCGATCTGGTCGACGTCCCACGGACGCGGGCCCGACGTCGGCTCGTCGCCGACGACGAGCACGAGGGGGACATGCGCCTGCACGGCCTCTGCGAGAGCGGTCAGCGTGTTGGTGAAGCCCGCGCCGTAGGTGGACGTCGCGGCGGCGATGCGTCCTGAGGCACGGAAGTGCGCATCCGCGGCGACGACGGCACCCTGCTCATGGCGGACGGCCGTGAAAGTGGCATCCGTCTGCTTCTCGATCGCATCGAGGAAGTAGGCGTTTCCGTTGCCCATGACGCCGAAGACGGCATCGATGTGACGGGCGAGGGTGAGAGCGACGTGTGCGGACACGGAGGGCATGGCAAAGCCTTTCAAGACAGAACGGAGAACAGCGGGATTCCGTATGTGTCTCGCCTCGCGCTTCTCTGCGCGGAGGGCTTCGTGCCCCTTTTTCGGGCACCGGTGCCGTGGCAGCCGGACACATCCAGCATAGCGAGTGGTGCACCGAACAGCGGCTGGCTGCGAGTCTCAGTCATTGCCGTCGGCGAGCGGGCGCCGTTCCAGTGCGACGATCATGATCATCGCCAGGAACGCCAGCGGGGCGAGGAACAGGAACAGGGGAGGGATCGCCACCGCGTACGCCTCGGCGATGGCCTCTTGATACGGGGCGGAGAGCGCCGCCAGGTCTTCCGGCGCGATCGCGGCGAACGACAGGCCGTCGGGGGCGCTCAACGCCCGCGCCTGCAGCGCGTCGGTCATCGCGGTGCTGAGTCGTGCGGCGATCGCCACACCGATGAGCGAGATGCCCATGGTCGCCCCGGCCTGGCGGACGAAGTTGTTGGCGGCGGTCGCAACGCCGATGTTGCGCGCGGGGATCGCGTTCTGCGCGAGCAGGGTGAGCAGCAGCACGTTCGTGCCGATGCCCGCGCCGAGCAGCGCCGCAGAGAGCGCGAGCTGCAGGGGGGTGGAGTCTGCGGTGAGCGTGCCGAGCAGGATCAGGCCGACGCCGACGACACCTGCGCCGACTGCGGGGATGAGGATGTAGCGGCCGGTGCGGGTCACGGCGAAGCCGGTGAGCGTGGAAGCCGCAACCGTCGCGACGATCATCGGCAGCAGGAGTGTTCCGGCCTGGAAGGCGGAGAGTCCGAGAACCATCTGTGCGAACGTCGGCAGATATGCCAGGACCACGAAGGAGGAGACGCCGCTGCAGAGCATGCCGGCGACGGTGGCGAGCACGAACGTGCGGCTGCGGAAGAGCACTCCGGGAAGAACCGGCTGCTCCGCGCGACGTTCGGCGAAGACCAGGGCGAGGATCGCCCCGACGCCGATCGCGGCCGTCATCCACGACCACTCTGGCGACAGGGAGCCAGATGTTGCGGTCACGAGTGCCGTCGTGGCGATGCAGAGCAGCATCATTCCCGCGAGGTCGGGGGCCAGCCGCTGAGTGGAGGGCGCTTCGCGGGGGATGAAGCGGAGGCTGAGCAGCATCGCAACGACGACGAGAGGAAGAGTGCCCCAGAACAGCCAGCGCCAGCCCGGGCCGTCGGTGAGCCAGCCTCCGATGAGCACGCCGCTTGTCGTCGCGATCGCCCAGACCGACCCGAAGGCGCCCGCGTACTTGGCGCGCTCGCGTGCGGGAACGGAGGCCGCCATGATCGTTTGCGTCAGCACCATGACCGCCCCGCCGCCCGCGCCCTGGATGAGTCGGGCGATGATGAGCGCATCGAGATTCCAGGCGAGGCCGCCGAGCAGCGTGCCGACGGCGAAGATCGCGCTCGCACCCAGAAGGAGCCCCCGCCGATCGACGACGTCTGCGAGGGCTCCGGCCAGGGGCATCGTCAGCGCCGTGGTCAACACGAACGCCGCCGAGATCCAGCCGATGCGGTCAAGGCCACCGAGCTCCGCCACGATCGTGGGCAGCGCGGTGTTGAGCACCGTCTGGTTAAACGAGACGACCAGCATCGAGGCCATGAGGCACACGACGAGCATGCGCACCGAGCGCGGTGCTGCGGGTGCGCTCATGGCCGCACCGATCAGCAGGCCGGGCGGTTCAGCACGTCGGAGGAGACGCGCTGCTTCTGCAGTTCTCCGCGCGGTCCGAGCAGCAGGGTGCCGTCCTCGACCATGACCTCACCGCGCAGGATCGTCAGGGTGTTCCACGCCCGGGCGCGGTAGCCCTCCCAGGGCGAGTAGTCCGCCTCGTGCAGGTCAGCGGCGGTGACACGACGGTCGACGTTGGTGTCGAGCACGGCGAGATCGGCATCGCTGCCGACGGCGATCGCCCCCTTGCGCGGGTACAGGCCGAGGATCTTGGCCGCGTTCGCCGAGGTGAGGTCGACGAAGCGCGTGAGCTCCAAGCCGCGGTCGGCGACACCCTCGGTGTACGCGACCGCCATTCGCATCTCGACGCCGGCATGGCCGCCGGTGGCGTCGTAGATCGTGTTGCCGCGGGTCTTCACGTCGAAGTCGGTGCAGACTCCGTCGGTCGCCAGGGTGCTGAGCGTGCCGTCGATGAGCGCGGGCCACATGTCGTCGCGGTCGTCGGCATCCTTCAGCGACGGGTAGGTGTGGTAGATCGCGCCGTGCGGCTCGCGGTAGTTCTCGGCGGAGAAGTACGCGTAGTGCGGAAGGATTTCGCCGTAGATCGGCGCGCCCTCGCCGCGGGCGTCGCGGATCGCGCGGATGCCGTCGTTGGCACTGACGTGCATGAGGTAGATCGCCGCTCCGACGTGCCGCGCGAGCGTGATCGCACGCTGGAACGAGAGTCGTTCAGAGAGCACATTGTGCGCGTGGTGCATGTGATCGATGCCGATCGTGCCCGCGCGCTTCAGCCGCTTGTACGAGTACATGACGATGTCGTCGTCTTCGGCGTGCACGGCCAGCATGGCGCCGGCTGCGGCGGTCTGCTCCATGATTCCCCACATGGTGCCGAGGTCCGTCTTCTGGTGCGGGCGCGTGGGAGTCGTGTTGGTCATCCACACCTTGTAGCTGCCGTGGCCGTTCGCGACCGCATCCGGAATCTGCTCGAGCACCTCGAACGGCACCTCGGGCTCCTTGAACGTGCCGTGCAGCGCGAAGTCGGTGTAGGTCTGACCGTTCCACTCCGCGGCCTTGCGCTGGAAGGAGTCCTCCAGATCATCACCGGGCTGCCAGTGCGCGAAGTCGACGAGAGTGGTGGTGCCACCGTAGATCGCTCCTTCGCTGACCCGGTCGGCGCCGAAGCACTTGATCCCGCTCTCGGCGGCGGTGGGCAGCACCGAGTTCGTGTGCACGTGGGGGTCCACACCGCCGGGCACCACGAGCTTGCCCGTGACGTCGATGACGCGGGCGGCGGAGTCGAGGGGGGTGGTGCCGGCGAGGGCGAGCGTCGCGATCTTGCCGTCCTTGATGGCGAGGTCGAGGCGTTCGGCGCCGGCGGGCGTGACGACGAGTCCGCCGGTGAGCAGCAGGTCGAACATGTCAGTCCTCTTTTCGTTCGAAGGGGGAGGTGCGCAGGTAGTGCGCGGGGAGTGAGACCTTGACGCTCTTGCGGGCGTTGACGAGCTGCGACACCGCGACATCCGCGGCGGCCGAGAGGAACATCGCCGTGCGCTCGCGGGCCCATCCGCGGTCTGCCTGGATGATGGCCATGGTCTCGTCGAGGGCTGTGGTGGCAGCCTCGTCGAGGTCTTCGCCATCGCCGAGCACGATCATGCGGTCCTCTGCGAAGACCACAGGGCCGCGCACAGGAGCCGGGCGCACCACCCGACAGGAGAGTTCGATGGCGCCTTCCATCTCGACACCCGTCAGCGAGCACTCGCCGTCGCCCTGCACCGCGTGCAGGTCGCCGGCGTAGAGCTGGCCACCGGGAAGCTGCGCGGTGACGAAGACGGACGATCCCGCGATGATGTCGCGGCAGTCCATGTTGCCGCCGTAGCGTCCGACGGTCGACGAGCTGGGACTGTGATCGTGCGGGGCGAAGCCGAGCTTGCCGATCATGGGGCGGATCGGGATGCGTACGCCCTCCTCGAACTCGGCGAAGCCGTCGCGGATCGGCACGATGTGCCCATCCATCTGCAGCGGCTCCCCGAATCCGCCGCGGCCGGGCATCGTGACCATGGCGCCGCGGTCGGCCAGATGGATCTCGTGCACGTCGATGCGCACGAGATCTCCCGGCTGAACACCGTCGATCTGGATCGGACCCGTGACCGGGATACCCAGAGTGGAGTAGTCATCGGTCTGCTCGAACAGACCGTCGGTGAGCAGACTGCGCGCCTCCACTCGGAAGCGCTCGCCCTGCGCCACACGCAGCACGGGCTCGGCCTGCGGATCGAACTCCGCGCGTGCGTGCAGGTAGCTCGCGTGCGCGTGCGTGGACGCGCTCATCAGCGGGCGGTGCCGTAGACCGGGATGACCCAGTCGCGGAAGGAATCGAGCTGTCCGCGCACCGCCTGCTGGTACAGGCCCTGCAGCTGTGCGGTGATCTCACCGGGCTGCGAGCCGTCGCCGATGGGCGTGCGGTCGACCGACTTCACGTGGTTGACCTCGGCGGCGCTGCCGCAGACGAAGATCTCATCGGCCGAGTACAGCTCCGTGCGGTCGATGGGGCGGATATCGATGTCGAGCCCGAGCTCCTTCTGTGCGAGCTGGATCACGCTGTCGCGGGTGATGCCTTCGAGGATGCTCTCGGTCGATGGCGGCGTGCAGAGCCGCCCCTGGCGCACCATGAAGACGTTGTAGCCGGCGCCTTCGGCGACGTGCCCGTTCTCGGTGAGCAGGAGTGCTGCGCCGTAGCCGTTCCGGCGCGCTTCGAGCAGAGCGAGGCGTCCGTTCTGGTAGTTGGCGATCGACTTCACGCGCGGGGGCATGGCGCGGTCGGAGAGGCGGGCCCAGCTGCTGATCTGCACGTCGAGTCCCGTGGCGCCGAAGTAGTTGCCCATGGGGATGGCGGCCATGTAGACCGTCGATGGGCCCGTGTCGTCGGGCTTGCCGTCGGCGGAATCGACGAACACCTGGGCGCGCATGTGGAGGTTCGAGCGCAGGTCGTTCGCACGGACAAGCCCGAGCAGCTGCTCGGTGAGCTCGTCGATGTCGGTCGGGCCCTCGATCTCGACGACGCGCATGGAGTCGAGCAGACGACGCATGTGGTCCTGCACACGGAAGGCGTACAGCTCGCCCTCTTCTTCGCTCCAGTAGGCGCGGAAGCCCTCGAAGACGCCGACGCCGTACTTCATGCTCGTGCTCAGCACGTGCAGTCGCGCGTCCGCGTAGTCGATGAGCTCGCCGTCATGCAGCAGGTAGCGAACCGGGGAAGAAGCGGTAGACATCGTTGTGCACCATCCAGTCTGTCTTCATTGAAGCAAGGTTGACATCACCATAATGAAGATGGGGCAACGGAAAGTCAATCTTCAGTGAAGAAGTGAAGACGTGGATGCGGAGATGTTTGCGACAGATTGCTGAATTTCCGCGCAGGATCCGAAATCACTCTTGACTACTCGATGAAGAGAGCCTTCAATAAAGTGATGATCCCTCGCGGGGTCGCCATGACGACGAAGTCAACCAGGAGCATTCATGTCAGAACAGTCGCTGTCCGTCGTGCTCGCTCTGAGCCCCCGAACTCTCGGCGGTATCAGATGAGTGTCCAGGGTATCCCACACACCTCTCCCAGCATGCGGGCGGTGCGCTGGAGTCGTCGCGGACGACTGCGCCTGCGCGGCAACTGGAACATCGTGGCCGTCACGATCGCCGTCGCGGTCGTCGTCGGACTTCCGCTGCTCGCGATGATCGGCCCCTATCCGGTGGACCCCCTTCGTCCGGACCCGAACGCGATCAGCCTGCCGCCCAGCCCCACGCACTGGTTCGGCACGGACGGCAACGGCATGGACGTCTTCTCCCGCACGATCGAAGCGGCCAAGCTCGACGTGCCGATCTCGGTTGCAGCGACACTTCTCGCGCTCGTCGTCGGTGTTCCGATCGGGCTGTTCGCCACAGCAGGCAAGGTCGGCGACGCGGTCATGCGCGTCGTCGACGCCTTCGCCGCCCTGCCGATCATCGTGATTGCGATCGTCGCCATCCAGCTCATGGGCGGCGGCGCTTGGAACGTGATCCTCGCCATTGCGATCGTCGGGGCTCCGCGCTTCGTGCGTCTGACCCGGGCGTCGGCCCTCGCGCTGCGCTCCTCTCGCTACGTCGAGGCCGCCGTGGCGATCGGATGCTCCCCGGTGCGGGTCGCGTTCAACCACATCTTCCGCAACGCCTACGGCGTCGTGCTGGTGCAGGCCACACTGACGGCGGCCAATGCGCTCGGCACGATCGCCGCACTGAACTTCCTGGGCGTCGGCGTCAGCCCGCCCACGCCTACCTGGGGCGCGATGATCAGCGACGGCGCGAGCATGCTCATCCGCGGGGAGTGGTGGGCCGCGGCCTTCCCGACCATCGCGATGCTGCTCGTGATCGCCTCCTTCAACGTGATCGCGGGAGCGATCGAGAACCGCATCGAGAGAGTGGAGACGGCGCGATGACCGCTGGGCTCGAGGTGACGGGACTCGTCACCGACTTCGTCAGCAGGCACCAGTCGATCCGGGCGCTCCACGGGGTGTCCTTCGAAGTGGGTGAGAGCGAGGTCGTCGGCATCGTCGGCGAATCCGGATCCGGAAAATCGACCGTGGTCCGATCCATCATCAAGCTCCTCATGGCACCGGGTCGCGTGACAGAAGGTCGGGTCGACTTCTACGGACAGCCGCTCCTCGATCTGCGCGAGCGCGAACTGCGCAAGATCCGTGGCAAGGACATCGGCTTCGTCGCGCAGAACCCGTTCAGCGCGCTGAACCCGGTGCTGCGCATCGAGAAGCAGTTCGAGAACATCGCCAAGGCGCACGACTTCCCGCGCAGCGAGCTGCGCCGCCAGGCGCTCGACCTGCTCGAGGCCACCGGCGTGAAGGACGCCGAGCGCGTGCTCGACGGCTACGCGCACGAACTCAGCGGAGGCATGGCGCAGCGCGTCGTGATCGCGATGGCGCTCTTCCTCAACCCTCGTCTCGTGATCGCGGACGAGCCCACGACCGCCCTCGACCTCACGGTGCAGCGGCAGGTGCTCGACACGCTGACGCGTCTCACGGTCGGCAGTGGGCGTTCGATGCTCATCGTCACGCACGACCTCGGCGTCGTCGCCAAGTACTGCGATCGCGTGCTTGTGATGTATCAGGGGCGTCTGGTCGAGCAGGGGCCCGTGTCGCGGGTCTTCGTGACACCCGAGCACGAGTACACGGCATCACTGCTGGACTCCGTGGTCCGCCCCGAGGAGGCGCCGCCGGGCGGGACCTCCACCATCACGACCGTCGGCGCGCTCGGCGCCTTCGCCGGCAGGAGGAGCTGAGATGGCGCTCATCGAACTCACGGACGTCGTCAAGACGTTCCCCGGTCCGCACGGGACCACGAAGATCGCCGTCGACGGCGTCTCGCTCTCGGTCGAACGCGGTGACTGCCTCGGCGTGATCGGGGAGTCAGGATCGGGCAAGTCGACCCTCGGGCGGCTGCTGCTGCGCCTCTATGACGTCGACAGCGGATCGGTTGTGCTCGATGGTCAGGACATCAGCAGCCTCAGCAAGAGAGAGATGCGCCGTCACCGTCGTCACTGGCAGATCGTGTTCCAGGAGCCGTTCGCCTCGCTGAACCCGCGTCTCACGATCGGTCAGATCGTCGAGGAGCCGCTCATCGTGGCCGGCGACTACGGCAACCGCGCCGCGCGCCGGGAGCGCGTGATCGCGACGCTCGCCGAGGTCGGACTGCCACCCGAGTTCCTCGACCGCCGTCCGGCCAACCTCAGCGGTGGGCAGCAGCAGCGCGTCGGCATCGCACGCGCACTGGTGACGGATCCGTCGATCATCGTGCTCGACGAGCCGACGGCGTCGCTCGATCTGACGATTCGCGCTTCCGTCCTGCGGGTGCTCAGCCGTCTGCGCGAAGCGCGCGGTCTGACCTACGTGTTCATCTCGCACGACATCGAGACAGTGCGTCACTTCTGCTCCGACGTCGTCGTCATGCACCAGGGGCGCTTCGTCGAAGGCGGTCCCGCGCTCGAGGTGCTCGACGCGCCGCGCGAGGAGTACACCCGCAATCTCATGGCCGCGGCGATGCCGCCCATTCCGTATCAGGGCCGCGCGGCCGACCCGGACGCGCTCGACTCCGTCTCAGGAGCATCATGATCCGCTACATCCTGTCCCGCCTCCTGATCGCCGTCCTGCTGCTGTGGGGTCTGGTGACGCTGAGCTTCGCGCTCGTCTCGCTGCTTCCTGGCGATCCCGCCGTCGCGCTGCTCGGTGAGTATGCGACGCCCGCCGACGTGGCCCGCATCAACGCGGAGCTCGGACTCGACAAACCCTTCGTCGAGCGCTACTTCGACTACCTCTTCCGGACGCTGCGCGGCGATCTCGGCACCTCGTTCTTCACCGGCAGCTCGGTGAGCGAGGAGCTGTGGACCCGACTGCCCAATACGCTCGTCTACCTGGTCCCCGGGCTTCTGCTCGCGCTCGTGATCGGCCTCGGACTCGGTGCGATGGCTGCCTACCGCGCCGGACGCTTCGCCGACCGCTCGTTCACGGTCGTCGTCTCGATCCTGATGGCGATGCCCGAGTTCGTGCTCGCGCTGCTGCTGCTGTTCATCTTCTATCAGCAGCTGCAGATCGCTCCCGCGCCGCTCGGGATGCTCTCCGCGACGGACATCACACCGCCGAAGGTGACCGGATGGCTGCCCGTCGATGCGGTCATCGCGGGGCAGTGGGGGACGGTCGGTTCGATCTTCAACCGTGCCGGCCTCCTCATCCTGACGCTCGGTCTGTTCTTCGCCGCGCCCTTCGGCAAGACCGTGCGCACGGGCCTCCTGCAGATCCTCAACTCGCCGCAGATCGAGTTCGCGAAGGCGTGCGGACTGCGCCCGTTCCAGGTGTTCCGGTACGCGCTCACGGATGTGCGCGGCGCGCTGATGACGTACATGGTGCTGCTGTTCGCCGCAGCTCTGAGTGGCGCGGCGATCGTCGAGAGCGTGTTCTCGTGGCCCGGGGTCGGCGGGTGGTCGCTTGACGGTGTGCTCAAGGGGGATGTGCCGGTGATCCAGGGCTTCGTGCTCGTGATGGGCGCGACGAGCCTGCTCGGATACGTGATCCTCGACGCTCTCATCACCCTGCTCGACCCGCGCACGCGGGCGATCGCGGCACCGTCCCGGCGGATGCGCGAGGCCACGCCTGCGCCCGCTGTGGCCGTGGCCTCCTGACCGATATTCATCATTGACAGACTCCTGTCACTTCAATAGATTGAAGACATGTTCAATAAAGTTCATGACGGTGGCCTGACCGTCCTCGGTGGGGCCTACGAGCTCAGCGACAATGTGAGCTGGGTGCCGCGCGGATCGACCGGATACCAGGCGTCCAACTGCTACCTCCTCAGCGAGGGCGACGCACACCTCCTGATCGACTCCGGCATGGCCGTGCACGGCACGACCGTCCTCGACGACCTGGCCACCCTCATCGGCGAGGGTGGCGGCGTCTCGATGTTCTTCACCCGTCCCGAGATGGACTGCGTGTCGAACCTCGAGCCCATCGCACGTCGCTTCGACATCCTGCGTCTGTTCACCGGCGGTGTCATCAACCCCTTCGACGCCTTCGATGACGTCAGCCGCATCGCCCTGCGAGGCCGCCGGCAGCAGATCGACGGCACGCGCACGGTCGAGGGTGACGCGCTGGAGCGTGCGATGAGCATCGAGATCGCTCCGGGCCGCATCCTCGACGTGCAGTCGCCGCTGCTGCGGCTGCTGCCCACGTTCTGGGGATGGGATGCCCGTACGGGCACCCTGTTCACCTCCGACACCTTCACGCACGGCGTGCTGGCAACCCCCGAGAGCTACCGCTTCATCGACGACACGGTCGAAGACGACACGACCGTCGAGCAGGTCGCCGCGCACCTCTTCGCCAAGTACGAGTGGCTGCCGCGCGCGACGAAGTACCCGCTGCGGGACTGGCTGGCCAGCACCTTCGAGGGCTACGAGCCCGAGGCCATCGCGCCCTCTCGCGGATCCGTCATCCGCGGACGCAACGCCGTCCGCCGCCACCTCGACCTCATGTTGGCCGCACTGGCCGACGACGCCGCATAGGAGCATCCATGTCCAACATTGTCGAGACGATGGCCGATGAGTTCCCCCGCGAGATCTCACCGGGCGTGTTCTGGATGGGCGCCTGCCTGCCCTTCCACCTCTCCGACCGGGTGATCCACGGTCACAACTCCGCCTACGTGGTGCGCGGCACCGAGGCATCCGTCATCATCGACACCGGCAACCCGTCGAGCTGGCCCACCATCTCCGCCAAGCTCGACGAAATCCTCGGTGATGAGCCACTGACCTATGTCTTCCCGACGCACCCTGAACTGCCCCACACCGGCAACCTTCCGCGGCTCGTCGAGAAGTACCCGAACGTCAAGGTCGTCGGCGACATGCACGACTACCACCTCTTCTACCCGCAGATCGTCGACAACCTGAACCCGCATGTGCCGGGCGACCGGATCGATCTCGGAGGAGGGCAGGAGCTGCTCATCGTCGAGGCGATGATCCGCGACCTGCCGAACACGCAGTGGGCCTTCGCCACCGACGGCAAGGTGCTCTTCACCGCAGACGGGTTCTGCTACATGCATCGCCCCGAACTCGATGACGAGGATCCCCTGCACCTGCCTGGCGAATGCGCGCTCACCACCGACGAGCTGCGCGAGCCGATCGCCGTGGAGAACGCCGCGTTCTTCACGGGGAGCGCCCTGTACTGGGCGCGCTTCAACAACGACGCCGACCGGGTCTACGACCGCGTTCTCGGACTCGTCGACGAACTGGACGTGCGATTCGTCGCACCCACCCACGGCAACGTCATCACGAATGTGCGTGAGGTCGAGCCGATCATCCGAGCGGGCCACAAGCAGGCCTACCGCTACTAGCGGCAGGCACCGCTCACCATCGCTGTTCCCCTGTAGTCACCCATCCTGAGTACCAGAACGGAACCCGAAATGAACCGATCACGCCTGTGGGGCCTTGGTGTCCTCACCGTCGCGGCCGTCACCCTCGCCGGCTGCGCCGGCGGCGGCGCAGCGACACCCGACAGCAGCGCCCCCGCGAAGACCTTCGACAATGTTGTCGTGGCCGTGGGCGCGCTTCCCGACAGCCTCACTCCTTCACCGTGGGGTGGCAGCGCCTCACACGTCGTGCTCACTGGGCTCGGCTCGCAACTGCTCTCCTATGACCGCAGCGGCACCGATGAGGAGATCTGCGCAGACCCGTCGACGGAGGTCACCGGTCGCCTCGCGGAGAGCGCCGAGATCAACGAGGACGGCACCGGAGTCATCGTGAAGCTGAAGAAGCTCACGAGCCAGTGGGGCAACACCCTCTCGTCCGAGGACGTGGCGTGGAGCCTCGCGATCGGCATGATCCGCCAGCCTGTCATGAAGGGCACGCTCAAGAGCAGCGGCTTCGACGTCGACAACCTCACCACGATCATCGACGAGAGCACGGTCCAGCTGAACACCACGGCGGCCACGTCCTTCACGCTCCAGTCGCTGCAGAACAATCTCTTCTTCATCCACGACAGCACCGAGGCGAAGAAGCACGCCACCGACGCCGACCCGTCGGCGAACGAATGGCTGTCGAAGAACCTGGCCGACTACTCGGGCTGGGAGCTCGAGGAGTTCACTCCGGGAACGTCGCTCACGCTGACGGCCGACCCCGACTGGGAAGGTGAGCGCGGTGCCGTCAAGCGCCTCGTCGTCAAGGCGGCGCCGAACACTGCGACGCGCAGCCAGCTGATCGAGGCGGGAGAGGCGCAGGTCGCCGGTTCCTTCGAGTACGACCAGTACACGGCACTCGCGAAGGCCCCCGGTGTCGAGGTTCTCGATTGCGCGAGCCAGACCCGCGACACGATGATGATGAACACCACGGCCGGCCCGCTCGCCGAGCCCGAGGTGCGCCGTGCAATCTCGATGGCGATCGACCGTGAGGCACTCGTCAAGGGTGCGTACGCCGGCTACGGCACGCCTGCAGAGTCCATCTTCCCGATGGTGGATGGCTCGGATGCCTACTCCTTCGATCCGAAGGCCGCGAAGAAGATGATCGCCGACGCCGGATTCCCTGACGGATTCGACATGGTGCTCAGCTACAGCGTCACCCGTCCCGGCCCCGTGGCCGCGCGCTCCGCGGTGCTGATCCAGTCGATGCTCGGCGAGGTCGGCGTGAAGGTGGAGCTGCAGAACATCGCCAGCTCGACCGACTTCTCGACCGCGCTGATCGACGGCCGCTACCAGGCTGCGCTCTATTCCGAGCCGATCGTGATCGCCGATCCGGCCTTCTACAGCTACGCGTTCTACGGCACGGGTGCCCCGAGCAACAGCACCGGCTGGTCGGACCCGCGCTTCGACGAGGCCCGTCTGGAGCTTGCCGCGACGCCGCACGAAGAGGCAGACGCCCGGGCGAAGCTGTTGGAGCAGATGGCGGGCTACCTCGACGAGGGCGCACCCATCATCTCGCTCGTCGAGACGAAGAACATGCTCGCCCGCGCACAGGGCCTCACCGGAGCTGTGCCGTTCACGAACGGGCAGATCTACTTCAACGAGCTGAGCAACTAGCACCACGTTTTCCCACCTCCGGTGCCGGTCGGTGACTTTCCCGGCCGGCACCGGGCTCGAAAGGAGCAGGACCCCATGATCGAGATCTGCGGCAAGCAGGTGCGCGACACCCTCGAAGAACTGCTGGACCCGAAGACCACCGGCCTCGTCGTGATCGACATGCAGAAGGGTGCCGTGTCGCCCGGTGGCGCGATCGGCGACTCCGGACACGACCTCAGCATGATGGCGGGAATCGCCGACCAGTGCGGTCGAGCCATCCGTGCCGCGCGTGCTGCGGGCGTAGAGATCTTCCACATCCGCGTCGAGAACCTTCCCGACGCCAAGAGCTCGCCGGCCGCCTGGCTGCGCACGCTCTACAAGACGGCGAACGGCCGCCCGATCGACCTCGGCCGCCTCAGCCTCAAGGGCGACCCGGCCACCGAGTTCGCAGAGCAGTGCCAGCCGGAGGGCGACGAGGTCGTCATCACGAAGCGTCGCCCGAGCGCCTTCACGAGCACCGAGCTGGCGCTGCTGCTGCGTGCGCAGGGTATCGAATCCGTGGCTCTCGTCGGCGTCTCGACGGGCGGAT
The DNA here is from genome assembly GCF_058797175.1 of Microbacterium sp. GW823-FHT02G05. NCBI lineage: Bacteria > Bacillati > Actinomycetota > Actinomycetes > Micrococcales > Microbacteriaceae > Microbacterium > Microbacterium sp. GW823-FHT02G05. The sequence continues at coordinate 1,072,074 of NZ_JBXAJK010000002.1, read as the reverse complement.
GCGTCGAGTCGACGCTGCGCGACGCTGTGGCGAACGACTTCTACGCCATCCTCATCGACGACGCGGTCGGGGCGTACGACACGGTCGTGCACGATGCCGCTCTCACAGTGATGCGCGCCCGCCACGACTACTGCTCGCTCGACGAGGCCGTCGCCGTGTGGGAGAACGCCGCTCGCTGAGCGACGTCAGGAAGACGGAGAAGACCGTGACAACGACGAGTGTGCACCGCATCGGCGGTGAGATCGCACTGGATCACACCGTGAGCTGGGCGCCCCCGGGCGCATCCGGTTCGCAGGAGGTGAGCGCGTACCTGGTGCGCGGCGCCTCCGGCGCGGTCCTCGTCGACACCGGGCTGCGCCTGCACGAGGACGCCGTGCTGGCGCAGCTCGCCGAACTGCTCGATCCGGGTCAGCCGCTCTCGGTGCTGCTGACACGCACCGAGATGGAGTGCTGCCTCAATCTGCCGGCGATCGAGGCCGCCTTCGGCCTCGACGCGGTCTGGTACACGGGCGGCATCACCGTTCCACGCAGTCATGCCGAGGTGCGTCGGGTGAGCGTGGAGCCCGGCACCTCCCAGTGGGTCGAGCCGTATCCCGGACTGCGGCTGGAGCTGATCTCCCCGATGATGCGGCTGCTGCCGACGCTCTGGGTGTACGAGCCCGAGACGGCGTCACTGCTGACATCCGACGCCTTCACCCACGGTGGCGTCGATGGGCGCCCCGTCGAGTCGGGACTGCAGAAGTTCGCCTGGTTCACCAGGGCCGAGACGACGGCGATCGCCGCGCACGTGCGGCAGGTCGTCGAAGAGCGCCCGGTCGCCCTGATCGGCCCCGGCTACGGAGCGCCGTTCGAGGGTGCGAGCACCGTCACCGCCCAGGCGCTCATGCTGGCGGCTGCGATCGAGAAGGTCGGTGTGAGATGACACAGCGGGATGCCGCGCCGCGGCGGATCGCCGACGGCGTGTACTGGCTGGGCGGCTGTCTGTCGGCCTTCGGTCACGGCGAAGAGGTGCACTATCACGTGTCGGCCTACCTCGTCATCGGCACCGAGCGCTCGGCACTGATCGACACGGGCGACCCTGCGCACCGTGAGACCGTCATGGCGCAGCTCGCGCAGGCGCTCGGCGGTCGCACGTTGGACTACGTCGTGCCGACGCATCCGGAGATCCCGCACGCGGGCAACCTGCCTGCGCTGCTGGAGCGGTACCCGGATGCGCAGATCGCGGGGGAGACCCGCGACTACCACCTGCACTTTCCCGAGTACGCCGACCGGCTGTGGCCCGTGGCTGCGGGTGAGAGGATCGATCTCGGCGGCCGTGAACTGCTGCTGCTGCCGGCCTACATCCGGGACCTGGAGAACACGACCTGGGCCTGGGATTCCGGGGCCGGCGTGCTCTTCGTCTCCGACGGCTTCTCGTACATCCATGATGTGCCGGGGTCCGACGACGAGGACGACGAGCCCGTCCACCGGCCCGGCCAGTGCCGCCTGTACTCCGGTGAGATGCCGGAGCCGCCGACGGTTGCGCAGGCCGCCTACGGCACGGGGCGCGCCCTGTACTGGACGAAGTTCGTCGATGTGAGCGACGCCTTCGCCGCGATCGAGAAGGTGCTCGACGAGCATCCGACCTTCTTCATCGGCCCTGCACACGGCAATGTCATCGACGACGTCGCCGGGATGCTGCGGACCTCACTCGCGGCGCACCGCGCCGTTTATGTGGGGCGAGGACTCGGCCAGTGACGCAGAGCAGACAAGACATGCAGATTCCAGCGAAGCCGCAGAACGAACTGCGGGCTTCCAGAGGCGAAAGAAGAAACGATGCGTGATCTCATCGGATACGGGGAGAACCCACCAGTGGTGGGATGGCCGGATGGCGCGAAGGTCGCCGTCTCGCTGGTGCTGAACTACGAGGAGGGGGCGGAGAGCGCGATCGCCGATGGTGATGCGCGCGACGAGGACATCTCGATCTTCGGCGGCTGGTCGGCCGACCCCACGAAGCGCAGCCTCATGAAGGAGTCCTTCTTCGAGTACGGCAGCCGCGTGGGCATCTGGCGCTACCTCGGCATGTTCCGCTCCTTCGGTGTGCGTTCGACCGTCATGGCCTGCGGCGCTGCGCTGGAGCGGAACCCCGAGGCGGCGCGCGCGATCGTGCGCGACGGACATGAGATCTGCGGCCACGGCTACAAGTGGCGCGGTCTGGTCGGGATGACGCCGGACGAGCAGCGTACGGAGATCCGCAAGGCCGTCGACGCGATCGAGCGCGTCGCGGGCGTGCGCCCGCAGGGCTGGTACGTGCGCGAGGGGATCACGGAGGAGACCCGCGACATCCTCGTCGAGGAGGGCTTCCTCTACGACTCGAATTCGTACTCCGATGATCTGCCCTACTACGTCGAGACCGCGCACGGCCCGCACCTCGTGGTGCCGTACTCGGGCGACACGAACGATGCCCGGTTCTGGGGCACGGGAAGCCTCGGCAGCCCTGATGACTTCTTCTCCGTGCTGAAGGATTCGCTCGACTGCCTGCTGGCCGAGGCGGAGGACGTGCCGAAGATGATGTCGGTGGGCATCCACCTGCGCATCGGCGGCCGTCCCAGTGTGGCGATGGCGGTACGCCGCTTCCTGGCGTACGCACAGTCACAGGAGGGTGTGCTCTTCGCGACCCGTGAGGAGATCGCCCGCTGGTGGCTGGAGCAGGCACCCGCCACGTCGCCGCTGGCGGTCGAGGGGGCATCGCGATGACCGTCGACCTCACGAAGCTCGTGCACAATGCCGAGGACATCGGGTTCTCCGACCTCTCGAAGCTCGGTCTCAAAGGGCAGAAGGATGAGGGGCAGGTGTGCACCCTCATCTCGCGAGACCTCAGCGGGTCGGATGACCTCAACGTGAGTCTCGGGCGCATTCTGCCGGGCCAGCATCACCTCTGCCACCACCACCCGGATGCCTCGGAGTTCTACGTCGTGATCGCCGGGACGCCCATCGTGCACCTGAACGGCGTCGAGCACCGCGCCCGCCCGGGGGATGGCATCTACATCCCGCGCGGGACGAGCCACGGCATCACGAACGACACGGATGTGGTCGTCGAGCTGGTGGTCGGCATGAGCAAGCCCGCCGACTGGGAGTTCGTGTCGGACGAATGAACGCCATGAACACCCCGCGCCCCGAGGTGGGCCTCATCACCGCCGACCCCACGCCGACGCTGCTCGGACTGCTCGATGTGCTCGGCGTCGACTCGATCGTGATCGACGCCGAGCAGACCGGCATCACGGCCGCACAGTGCACGGATGCCGTGCAGCGGCTGGCGGGATCCGGTGTGCGGGTGGGCGTGCGTGTCCCCGAGCTGCGCGACGACTGTCTGCTCACCTTCGCGAACACGGGGGTCGACGAGCTCGTCCTTCCGCGAGTGCGCTCGACCGCAGAGCTCGAGTCCGCGTATCGCGCGACGCGGTTCCCGCCGCTCGGCGAGAGGCCCCGCCAGGTGTCGCGCGCCTCCCGCTACGGCACCGAGTACACCCACGTGCCGATGCTGTCGGTCCTTTTCGAGACGGTCGAGGCCGTCGATGCCGTCCGAGAGTTCGCTTCCCATGAGCTTTTCGCGGGCGGATGGATCGGGCCCACGGACCTCGTCGACGACCTGAGCCGCCATGATCGGGCGGGCGAGTTGGATGCACGTGTGCAGGACGTCATCGACGTGGTGGCCGGTGCGGGGCATCCGATCGGACTCCCAGCTCCCAGCGCGGCACGCGCGGGCGAGGTGCATGCACGCGGCGCGAGCAGAAGCGCCATATATTGGGAGCGCGAAGTCACCGCCACGCTGCGTGCGCTTGTCGCCGCGCGGGGCACTAAGGCGCAAGGAAGCGCCCAGCTATAATGACGAACCGTCAGTGAAGTGAAGGGTTGACCGTGGACACCACTGCAGCGTCGAAGATCGTCGGCGAAGAGGGGCCTGATCGGGATTTCTGGATCACCCACCTGGGAGCGCAGCTCCGTGAGCAGCGTACAGGCCGCTTCACAGTGGAGGAGCTCGCAGAGCGCGCAGGGGTCAGCGCGGGTCTGATCAGTCAGATCGAGCGCGGTATCGGCAATCCCTCGTTCGCGACGCTGCTGCGCCTGGCGAACTCGCTCGACCTTCCGTTGGCGAGCATGTTCGCCAACCCCGAGCCTGACAATGACCACATGGTCGTGCGTCGCGCCGACCGGCGTCGCATCGAGATCCCGTCGCAGGGCATCATCATGGAGCTCATCGTCCCCGACTCGGAGCGCAAGCTCGGCGTCGTCAACATGACGATCCCGGCGCACTTCGACGGCGCTCTCGTGCCGCACTCGCACGAGGGCGAGGAGTGCGTACTGGTGAGTTCGGGACGTCTCGTCGCCACCGTCAGCGGACGCGACTTCGAGCTCGAGGCCGGAGACAGCCTCACCTACGACGCCTCGCTGCCGCACTGGTGGAGCAACCGCACCGACTCCGCGGCCGTGATGCTGGCGATCTCGACCCCGCCGTCGCTCGGCCGCGCACACTGAGCACGCCATGACTGCTCCCGGTGCTTCGGCGCGCCTCGGCGTGCTCGTTCCGTCATCGAACTCGAACGCCGAGTCCTCGATCCAGCGGATGCTCGCAGGTCGCGACGATGTGGCCGCGCACGTCACACGCTTCCGCCTGCCGGCGTCGCTCGACGATCGCATCGATGCCGGTGTGCTCGGCGATGCGCCCGCGCTGATCGCCGATGTCGAGCCCGATGCGGTTGCCTTCCACGGCACGTCGGGATCGTGGACCGGGTTCGACGGTGACCGGGGTCTGTGTGACCAGCTCGCCGAGATCACGGGAGCGCCCGCGACGACCGCGACGCTCGCGGTGCTCTCGGCGCTGCAGTCACTCGGCCTGCAGCGGGTCGGGCTGGTGTTTCCGGGGCCGCGCGAGATCGCGGAGCAGATCGTGGCGCAGTACCGCGCCGTGGATGTCGACTTCGTGACGCTGTCGGCGCCGGATGTCATGCTCAGCAATCCAGAGATCGCGCGGGTCGACGAATCCTGGATCGACGCCCTGATTCGCCCGGCGTTCGACGCCGACGACCTCGACGGCGTCGTCTGCATCGGAACCAACCTGCGCTCGGCCTACCGGGTCACGGCGTTCGAAGCGGAGTTCGGGATCCCCGTGATCGACAGTGCGACGGCGACGCTCTGGGAGATGCTCAGGAAGAGCGGTGTCGGCGCGGCGATCCCCGGCTGGGGACGTCTGCTCGCAGAAGCGCGCTGAGGTCGTCCACGGCCGATGCGCGGCATCCGCGTTTTGGTGTGCTGTCAGGCGGCGATCGCCGTCTGCCAGGCGTGCACGATCTGTGCGCGGGGCGCGATCCACGCCGTCGCGGATGCTTCTGTGAGGAAGTCGTCGAGTGCCCGGATGTAGGCGGGGCGGCCGATGATGCGCGGGTGCAGGCCCACGCTGAGCACGGATGCTCCGGCACGGTCGTCTTCCTGGAGCTCGGCGAGTGCGCTGCTGAGGTAGGAGCGGAACGCCTGCGCGGTGGGGTACTGCGACAGCAGCGCGGAGTCGTTGGTGTCGCCCGCGTACGGCAGCACGGGAAGGGAGAGGCCGTCTGTCGCGGCGTGGGGCAGATCGTCGTTGAAGCTGTTGGAGTCGTAGAGCATGTCGGCGTCGAGCATGATCGCCCGACTCTGCAGGGTGAGACCGTCGCGGGAGTACCAGGTGGTCGCGCGCTCGCCGGTGAGCGCGGTGATCGCGTCGGCGGACGACAGGATGCGGTCGCGCTCCTCGGTGGGGGAGAGGTGCGTGTGCGTATCCCACTGCCTGCCGTGATCGGCGATCTCGTGCCCGTCGCGCACGAGCGCGCGGGCGATCTGCGGGTTGGCCTCGAGCGCGGCGACGCAGCAGAACGCGGTCGCCGTCGCCCCGTGGCGGCGCAGCGTGCGCAGGACGCGCCAGATGCCCGCCCTCGCGCCGTACTCGAAGGCGGATTCGAGGTCGAGGTTGCGCTGGATCGGATGCGGTGCGTGCCGCAGCCAGTGCCCGCCGAGGTCGTCGGCGATGTCCCCTCGGGCGATGCTCCGCTCCGCGCCCTCCTCGACGTTGATCACGAGAGACACCGCGACTCTGCTGCCGCCGGGCCAGGTGAAGACCGGCGGGTGCTCGCCGTAGCCGTGCATGTCGCGAGGGAGGGGGTGTGCCGTCATGGGGTGCTCCGCAGGGTCAGGGCATCAGTGCCATATGGCTATAGTGAAGCATCTTCGATAGAATGAATCTACCGTCTGAGAGGGCGGTCGTCGAGAGGAAGTGCGATGTCAACGTTGATACGCGCGGGAGTCGTTGTTCCTGCCATCGAGGGCACGATCGTCGAGAACGGCGCTGTCGTCGTCGAGCACGGTCGCATCACCGAGGTGCTCGACGCGCGTGCTGCCGAGGCCGCTGTCACCGCTTTCACTGGGGAGGTCATCGACGAGCCGCAGAGCGTGCTCATGCCGGGACTTGTGAACATCCACACGCACGGCGTCAGCCCTTCGCCGCTGTTTCCCAGCGGCTCGGCGGCACTCGCTGACGAGCGGTGGAGGTCGAACCTCGACCGCCACCTTCGCGCCGGCACGACGACGGTTCTCAGCACGTGCGGCCTCGGCAGCATGGAGGAGATCCGCTACGCCGATGCGAACCACGCCGTGCACGTCCGAGCGGCCACGGCCCACACCCCGGGTGCGATCGACGCCGCCCGCGCCGCCGACGGCGCTGGTCTCACCGCCCGTCACCGCATCCTCACGATCGAAGCGATGCTCGATGCCGGCGCCGTCGCGATCGGTGAACTCGGCGGAGGGCAGACGCTCGGCGGCGGAGGGCAGGACCTCGTGTATCTGCCGGCCGCGATCCGCGAACGCACCGGCTGTGTCGTGACTCAGGCACAGGCCCGCGCGTTGAAGGAAGCCGTGCTCGGCCGGTTCATGAGCGAACGCCGCTACCAGGCTGAGGCGCTCGCCGCAGCCGCGGACGCGGCGGGCATCACGGGTATCACGACGGAGGAGCTGCGAGAGCTCATCGTCGCGACGGTGATGCCCTCCGTCGGTCACGCCCGCGATGGCATCCGAGAGGGGATCGAGGCGGCGCGCATCCTGGGCGTCCCTGCCCTTGTGCACAGCGCCTCGGCGTCCGCCGAACTCATCCGCTCGCTGCAGATGCAGCGCGATCCTCGGCAGGCGACGATCATCGCGGGTCATGTCAATCACACCTCTCACACCGTGGAGGAGGCCGTCGCCCTGGCGGAACTCGGACGCGAATCGGGCTGGCACGCGGAGGCGAGTGTCTTCGACCTGCTCGAAGGGCGCGAGACGGTGCAGACACGCGAGCACTGGGACGCACTGATGGCGGTGCCGGGTCTCGTCGACGTGATCGCGACCGACTACGGGCACGACGGCCGCCACGACTCCCTCATCGCGGCCGTGCGCGACCTGGTCGACGCGGGCCACCGCACACTCGCGCAGGCCGTCGAGATGGTGACGTCTGCGCCTGCGGCGCTCATTCCGGGCCTCGTGCGTGGTGGCGCGATGCTGCGCACCGGTGCCCCGGCAGACCTGCTGCTCACGCGTCGGGACGACCTGCGCCAGGTGCAGCGCGTCATCGTCGGAGGCGAGACCGTCGTGCACAACGCGGACGCGCTGGCCGGTTCGTCATGACGCTCACACCGCTGCAACGCGCCATCGTCGCTGATCTTCTGGGTGCGGACGTGGCCACTACCGACGGCGAGACCATCGCGGCAGCTTCGGAAGGCCTGCGCGCCGACACCGAGCTCTTTCGCGCGGAGGCGACGACTTTCCTCGAGCGTGAGGGCGGAGACCTCGGGGATGTGAAGGATGACTGAGCTCTGGCGGCTGGGCGTGGAGGATGCCGCCGAAGCGCTGCGCGCAGGAGAGGCCACGAGTGTTGCTCTCGTGCAGGCCGCACTCGATCGCGCCGACGAGACTGAGCACATCTCGCATGCCTGGGCGTATCTCGACCGTGAATCCGCTCTCGCCCAGGCGCGAGCGAGCGATCGTCGCCGCGCCGAGGGCGCGCCGCTCAGTCCTGTCGACGGTGTGCCGCTGGGAGTCAAAGACGTCATCGACGTCGCCGGGATGCCCACCGTGGCCGGCTCTGATTCACTGCGACTGGCACCACCCGCCGTGAGCGACGCGGCTTCCGTCGCGCAGTATCGCGCGCACGGTGGCGTGCTCCTCGGCAAGACCCACACCTATGAGTTCGCCTTCGGGCAGGGGGAGCCGCCGACCCGAAACCCGCGCGATCCGTTGCGCTATCCCGGCGGATCGAGCATCGGGTCGGGAGTGGCGGTCGCGGTGGGATCCGCCCCGGCGACGCTCGGCACGGACACGGGCGGATCGATCCGCAATCCCGCATCCATCAACGGGCTCGTCGGACTCAAGCCGACGGCGGGTCTCGTCTCCACGCAGGGCACGATCACGATCAGTGCGACCATGGATGCGATCGGCCCGCTCACGGCATCCGTCGACGGCTGCGCGCTCATCCTCGATGCGATCTGCGAACCAGAGGTGCGCGCTCACGCATTCGACGGATCGATCAGCACGGCGGTGGAGCGAGCGCGCGGTCCGCGACGCGTCGGCGTGGACCGCGGGATCTGGCGCCGTTGGGGAGTAGGTGACGCGTTGCAGGAGGCGACGATCGCGGGACTCTCTCGTCTGGATGATGTCGAGCTCGTCGAGGTCGACCTGCCGTCGCTGGACCTCGCTCTGGTCGCTGGGCTCCTCATCTCGCTGTCTGAATCCGTCGAACAGCATCGGTCTCGGTTGCAGCGAGCCGCGGCCGACTACCTGCCCGGCACGCGCACGATGGTCGCCACGGGCGCGCTGATCGACGCCGACGACATCAGTCTTGCGCACCGGGTGCGCGCAGCGTTGCGGCGCGAGATCGAACGCACGCTGCAGGCCCACGGGCTCACGGCGCTGGCGTCGCCGACACTTCCCGCGGCCGCACCGCTGCTGGCGACGATGGCGATGGAGCTGACCGACGCACACGATGAGGACTCGCTCGGCAGTGCGCTGCGGATGCTCAGCGCTGCGAATCTCACAGGGCTGCCCGCGCTGAGCGTGCCGTGCACCGAGATCGACGGTCTGCCCGTCGGACTGCACCTGCTCGGGGCGGCCTTTGCCGATGCGGAGCTGCTGGCGCTCGGCCGGCGTGCAGAGCGGGCGATGCCGTGGCGTTCCCAGGTGCCGTTGGATCCGCGTGGCTGATCAGGGTTCTTCCCATCGAGCTCGTGTCAGAGTAGATGTCTGACTTCGACAGAACAGGCGGATGACATGGCAGCAGCACCGGCTGAGCGCGAGACGCTCACGTGGGATGGTTTCGGAGAGGCGACGCGCGATCTGGCCCGCCGTATCCTCGACGATGGCTTCGAGACCGAGGTCGTCGTCGCGATCGCACGCGGTGGGCTGCTGCCGGCGGGGGCAATCGCGTACGGGCTCGGTGCGAAGAACTGCGGCGCGATCAACGTCGAGTTCTACACGGGCATCGGCACCGTCCTGGATGCTCCCGAGGTGCTGCCGCCCGAGCTCGACATGGCCTATCTCGACGGGCGCCGCGTGCTGCTCGTCGATGACGTCGCGGACTCCGGTCGTACCCTCGCACTCGCCGTGCAGCTGCTCAAGGACAAGGGTGCGGATGTGCGCTCGGTCACGATCTACACGAAGCCCTCGACGATCATCCAGCCCGACTACGCCTGGAAAGACACCGACCTGTGGATCGACTTCCCGTGGTCGGCCAAGGGAACCGTGCGCGAAGAGGACGCGGGCCTCGTCGGCAGCGCCTAGTCCCCGGTAGGCTCGGCCTCAGATCGAGGTCGAGGGGGACACATGTCGACAGCGGAGGTGGCGCCGAGCACAGCGCCCGCGGCGGGAACGCTGCCGGGTGCGGAGATCATCGGGCGCATCCGGAGACTGCTCCTCGTGACGCTGCTTGCGACGGCGGTGTACATGATGCTGACGGGAGCGAGCCGCGGGTTCTGCCCTGGGGGAATCACCGGCGACGGTCGGTTTCTCGATGCATCCGGCCAGGTCACGACCGTTGCGCCGGACTGCATCACGCTGAACCTGAAGCCCAGCCCTCTGGTGCTCGTCGCTCTCATCGGACTCGTGTTCTGGGCGCTGTCTGCCGTGCAGCGCCGTGCGGTCGATACGGCCAGCGCGCTCCGCTACCTGAACCGAGTGATGGTCGTCATCGTGGTGCTGGCGCTCGTGGCCGGTCTGATCGCGCACGTGTGGTTCCGCCTTCTCCCACTGGAGGCCTGGGCCGAGACCGGAACGCTGATCTACCCCTTCCCGTTCGGGGCGGTCGACATGACGGTGTCGCCGATGACGGGCCCCTGACGACGCAGCTTGTCGCACGCCAGCCTCGCCGAGAAACCATTTCCTGCCTGACACACCATGGCGTGCGTGGTTTCTCGCGCAGAGAGTGGTTTCTCGCGTTCAGCGCCCCGTGAACTCTGGCGTCCGCTTCTGCTGGAACGCGGCGAAGCCCTCGCGGTAGTCGTCGGTGTCGCAGAGCGCGGCCTGCGCGGCATTCTCGATCGCGACGGAGTCCCAGAGGGCGAGGCGCTCATCCCGAATCCGCGCGATGAGCTGCTTGCTCGCGAGGAAGGCGGCGGTGGCGCCGCGGGCGGCGTGAGCCGCAGCATCCTGTGTCGCCTGCTGCACCTCGTCGTCGGGGAAGACGCGGGAGAAGAGTCCGGATGCCACGGCCTCGGCACCGCTCATGAGCCGGCCGGTGTAGATCAGGTCGAGTGTCTTGTGGGCGCCGAGTCGTTCGTAGAAGAGGGCGTGCCCGCCCGAGTCGAGCGTCGCGCCGAGGGCTGCGAAGGGCGACCCGATCTTCGCCTTTTCTGCCACGTAGACGACGTCGGTCGCTATGAGCAGTCCGAGTCCGACGCCGAGGCAGGCGCCCTGTGCTGCGGCGAACGTGGGCGCCGGGAAGGTCGCCATGCGCTGCAGCAGTGGGGTGACGAGCCCGTCGAGGTATCCCATGACGTCGTCGTCACGCGGGTCGACAGCCGAGATGTCGCGCCCCGCGCAGAAGGAGCGGCCTTCGCCGCGCAGCACGAGGGCCCGCACGCCGGCCGCCTCTGCGGCGTCGTACGCCGACCCGAGCTCGGTGAGCGCCGCAGCATCCAGAGCGTTGAGCTTGGACGGCGCGTTGAGCGTGACGTGGGCGATGTCATCGGCGATGGTGAGGTCGATCATGGCTGCTCCTATCGGGGCGGCTAGACGTCGTAGTCGACGACGAGACGGTCGCTGGTCGGGTGGGACTGGCAGGTGAGCACGTAGCCGCGTTCGAGCTCATCGGGTTCGAGCGCGTAGTTCTCGGTCATCGTGACGCTGCCGATAAGCACCCGCGCACGGCAGGTGCCGCAGACGCCGCCCGCGCAGGCGAAGGGAGCATCGGGGCGGATGCGCAGCGCGGCGTTCAACACCGACTCGTGCGCGTCGATGGGGCTCTCGACCGTGGAAGACACCCCGTCGAGCGTGACCTCGATGCGGTACGACGGTGCATCCTTCGCGACGACCACGGGGCGCGCGGCGCGAGCCTCGGCCGGTGCCTCTCCTGTTGTGAACAGCTCGAAGCGGATGTGCTCGCGCGGCACGCCGAGGTCGCTGAGGATCTCCCGTGCCAGGTCGACGAGCGCGAAGGGCCCGCAGAGGAACCATTCGTCGACGGATGCCACGGGCACGAGCTTGTCGAAGATCAGGCGCAGCTTCTCCTCGTCAAGGCGGCCCGAGAGCACGGGCGCCGTGCGCTGCTCGCGCGACAGCACGTGGTGCAGGGCGAGGCGCGTGGGGTAGCGATCCTTCAGCTCGGCGAGATCCTCCAGGAACATCACGTCGCTCGTTGCGCGGTTCGTGTAGAGCAGCGTGAAACGGGCCGTCGGAGATTCGGCGAGAACGGTGTGCGCGAGCGCCATGAGCGGCGTGATGCCGGATCCGGCGGCGATGCCCACGACGTGCTTGTCGTCGAACGCGGGAAGCGCGGAGGTGAAGGTGCCCTGCGGACTCATGACGTCGATCGAGAAGCCCGGCTTCAGCTCGGTCTGCGCCCAGGTCGAGAAGGCGCCGCCCTCGTCGCGCTTGATGCCGACGCTGAGCGTCGTGTCGCCGCCGTCGGCGGGGCGCTGCGGTGCGCGGCAGAGTGAGTAGGAACGACGGATCTCCGCCCCGTCAAGATGCGTGCGCAGGGCGACGTACTGCCCGGACGTGTAGTCGTACTCGTCAACGAGATCGGCCGGTACGGCGAACGTGACCTCGACAGCGTCGTCCGTGAGCGGGCGGACGTCATGCACCTCGAGGGTGTGGAAGCGGGCGCGGCGTCGCGCCGGAGCATCCGCCGTCTGCTTCTGAGTCGGGGGAGCGGTGGGCATCGCGAACAGGGGCATCAGCGCACCCTTTCTGCCAGTGGACGTGGCTCCATCAGTGGACGTGGCTCCATCAGTGGACGTGGCTCCATCAGTGGACCTTGAAGTGATCGAAGGGTTCGAGGCAGGCACGGCACTCGTAGAGCGCCTTGCAGGAGGTCGAGCCGAAGCGCGAGACCTCGCGGGTGTCGAGCGAGCCGCACTGCGGGCAGCGCACGCTCAGCGCGAGGCGGATAGGGCCGGATGCCACGGCGGCGCGACCGGTCGGTGGGGCGATCCCGTACGAGGTGAGCTTCTGCTTGCCGGCGTCGCTCATCCAGTCGGTCGTCCATGCGGGAGAGAGCACGAGCCGCACCTCCACGTCATCGAAGCCGGCCGCGGTGAGCGCGAGCACCACGTCGTCGCGGATCGTGTCCATTGCGGGGCATCCGCTGTAGGTCGGGGTGATCTCGACCTGCACGCGGTCGCCGTCGAGGGACACCGCGCGCAGCACGCCGAGGTCTTCGATCGTGAGCACCGGAACCTCGGGGTCGGGGACGGATGCGGCGATGCGCCAGGCGTCGTCTCGTGTGCGCTGAGGGGAGGGGGTGCGTGCGGTCATGGTGCTCACCAGGTCGCTCCGGGGTGGCGGCGGGCGAGCACCTGCATCTCGGCGAGAAGGTGGCCGAGTTCGGTGAAGTGCGAACCATGGCGTCCGCCGGCCGAGGAGGAGAACCCCACGGGCACAGTCAGCTCGGCCTCGGTGAAGACCGTGTCGACGACGGCGTCGAAGCCCGCGCGCAGTGACGAGGGGCGCACGGCGACGCGGCCCAGGCGGTCGGTCAGCGCCTCGTCACGGAAGAGCTCGTCGACGTAGGGCCAGACATCTCCCACGGCGCGGATGATGCGGGTGCGCGATTCGTCGGTGCCGCCGGCGAGGCGCAGCATCCACTGCACTGCATGATCGCGGTGGTAGTCGACCTCTTTGAGTGACTTCTCGGCGATCGCGGCGAGCGTGGGGTCGGTGCTGTGGCGCAGGGCTGAGTACAGCTCGAAGAGGTAGGTGGATGCCACGAACTGGCGCGCGATCGTCTGCGCGAAGTCGCCGTTGGGCTGCTCGAAGAGCCAGGCGCTTCGGAACTCCGGCTCATCGCGGAAGTAGGCGAGGTCGTCTTCTGAGCGGCCGTCCCACGAGCCCGCGTACCGGAGCAGCGAGCGCGCGTGACCGAGCAGGTCGAGACCGATGTTGCCGAGGGCGACATCTTCTTCGAGTTCGGGGGCGCGGGAGATCCAGGCGCCGAGCTGCTGCGCCAGGATCAGCGCGTCGTCGCCCAGCCACAGCGCGTACTCGGCGATGTCGGCGCTCGGCGCTTTTGCGGTTCCGCCGGCGAGTTCATCGCTCAGGCGCAGAGCTTCGACGGTGACGTCACCGTGGACGTCTCCGTGCACATCGATGTCGTGCGCGCTCACAGGTGGGGCACCCCTTCGGAGGCGGTGTAGTACACCGCGTGACGGTAGTTCTTGCCGGCGGGGCTCTCGAAGAACGCGCCCTTGGCGTCGGCATCGCTCGTCGTCACGGCATCGGCGGGGACGACCCAGATCGAGACGCCCTCGTTGCGGCGGGTGTAGAGGTCGCGGGCGTTGCGCACGGCCATGTCGGAGTCGGGGGCGTGCAGCGAGCCGACGTGCACGTGGCTGAGGCCGCGGTTCGCGCGCACGAAGACCTCCCAGAGGGGCCAGGGCTCGGTGGGGGATGCGCCGGGAGTGGTCATCACGCGATCGCCTTCGTCTTGAGTGCTTGCTTGCGGGCGTACTCGGCTGCGGCTTCGCGTACCCAGGCGCCCTCTTCGTGTGCCGTGCGGCGGCGTTCGAGACGCTCGGCGTTGCAGGGTCCGTTGCCACGCAGCACCTGGAAGAACTCGTCCCAGTCGATCTCGCCCATGTCGTACTCGCCGGTCTCGTCGTTCCATTTGAGGTCGGGATCGGGGAGCGTCACGCCCAGAATCTCGGCCTGCGGCACGAGCATCCCGACGAAGCGCTGGCGCAACTCGTCGTTCGTGAAGCGCTTGATCTTCCACGCCATGGACTGCGCCGAGTTGGGCGACTGGTCGTCCGGCGGACCGAACATGGCGAGCGCAGGCCAGTACCAGCGGTTGACGGCGTCTTGCGCCATCCGCCGCTGCTCTTCCGTGCCCTGCATGAGGGTGAGCAGGATCTCGAAACCCTGGCGCTGGTGGAACGATTCTTCTTTGCAGACGCGCACCATGGCGCGGCCGTAAGGACCGTAGGAGGCGCGGCAGAGCGGCACCTGGTTGGCGATGGCGGCGCCGTCGACGAGCCATCCGATTGCCCCCATGTCTGCCCAGGTGGGCGTGGGGTAGTTGAAGATCGACGAGTACTTGGCCTTGCCGCTGATGAGCTGGTCCATCATCTCGTCGCGGGTGATGCCGAGCGTCTGCGCTGCCGAGTAGAGGTAGAGGCCGTGACCCGCTTCGTCTTGCACCTTGGCCATCAGGATGGCCTTGCGCTTGAGGCTCGGGGCGCGGGTGATCCAGTTGCCCTCGGGCTGCATGCCGATGATCTCGGAGTGCGCGTGCTGTGAGATCTGGCGGATGAGCGTCTTGCGGTAGGCATCCGGCATCCAGTCGCGGGGCTCGATGCGCTGCTCGTTCGCGATGAGCTCGTTGAAGATGCGCTCTTCGTCGCTGAGCTCGTCGTTGCTGACGAGCGTGAGGTCTGCGGGGGAGGTCATCGGTGACTCCTCGTGTCGGGGCTTCTTTACTGACCGATCGTTAGGTTATTCTTGCACGGGTGGGGCTGTGGTGCAATACGGCCCAGAATCGGTTCATCGAAGGGGATGACATGGGTGGAGTGAAGATCGGTCCGGATGCCACGCAGCTGCGCGCGATGCTGCAGGCGGATCAGGCCTCAGCGGCGCTGGGAATGGTGCTCGAAGTCGACGAGCCCGGGCTCGCGGTAGTGACGATGACCGTGCGCGAAGACATGACGAACGGCTTCGCGATCACGCACGGGGGACTGGTCTTCACGCTCGCAGATACCGCGTTCGCCGTGGCGTGCAATGAGGACGACCGCGTGACGGTGGCGCAGGGCGCGGACGTGACGTTCTTGAAGTCGACCGGAGTCGGAGAGGTGCTGACCGCGACCGCGCGGCGGAAGGTGCTGCGCGGGCGGAATGGGGTCTACGACATCACCGTGACAGATCAGACGGGGGAAGTTGTCGCGGAGGTGCGCGGGAGGGCGTTCGTTACGGGGAGGTGAGGGGGCTTCTCGAAGCAGTCGCCCTCAGCTCTCATCATCCAGTGACATCGCCTCCGTATCCCCACTCATCACCGCGCGCGCATACTTCTTCGCATACCGTTCCAGCGCAGCATCCGCTTCGGCTTCGCCGTCCCACTGGTCGGCCAACACCACGCCATCAACGGTGCAACGCGTCACCTGCGCAGGTGAGAAAGCCACCGGCGTGCGCACGAACTCGCACCGCGTGAACGTCGTCGACGCCGAGAACACGACACCCTCAAACGTGCAGTCGATGAACTTCGCACCGTCGAACTGGGCTCCAATGAGGTCAGTGCCGTCAAACGCGCAGCGTTCGAAGACGGCGTTCGGAACCGAACGCAGCCGCGTGGCCTTCGCGCCCGTGAAGTCGCAGTCGATGACCTTCGGGCCGATCGAGAGCCGCGAATGCTTCGCATCCCGAAAGCTGCACCGTTCCAACAGCCGCCCGAAGTAGGGCTGTCCGGTCAGCGCCATCCCGTCGAAGCGGCAGTCGGTGAGCACGGCCTCGAACGTGCGCAGTGCGCCGCGAGCGTGGCTCAGATCCAGACCGTGCAGCGTCACATAGCGGATGTCGATTCCGGCCTTGCCCGCATCGATACCGCGCAGGTCCACGAGACCGGCATCCGTCTTTGGCCACCGCGAGGTGAGCGTGTGCGGCGGCTTCGGGATCCGCTGCTGTGTGACGAGCTGGGCGCGGACGTCGTCGATATCCGCCGCATCCCAACGGCGGCGCAGGGCGGTAGGGCCGCCCACTACGCGGGAATCTCGTCAGGCCGATACTTTGGCAGCCGTGATGCCGGCAGCGCCGCGGCCGCGCTGACGCCCGCGAGGATCAGGAAGCCCAGCTTGAGCGTGCGCAAACGCTGCTCCTCGTTGAGGGTGATCGCCGCCTCGATCTGCTCGTCCGTCGCCGTCGTGTTCTCCAGGACGCTGCGCAGATTGTCGTTGCTCACGAAGTTGACCTGGTCGAGGTCGACCTGTGCCACGAGTTCGGCGGGCAGTTCGGGGTGCTCCTCCACGGCCTGAGTGACGCCGAAGCTCAATGTGGTGACCAGTACGGCGCCCATGACGGCCGTGCCGACGGCGGATGCCAGGTTCTGCGTCGTGCCGCGCAGGGATCCGACATCGCCCGCCAGCTCCTTCGGCGCCGCGGTGACCAGCACGTTGAAGACGAGCGTGACCAGTGCGCCCTGGCCGATGCCGAAGACGATGAGTCCGAGAATCGTCGGCAGTGTCTCCCAGTTGTTGTTGACGACGAACGCCAGCCACAGCAGCGCCGCGGTCGTCAGCACGAAGGAGAACAGGGCGATGCTGCGCGGCGAATACTTCTTGTAGAAGCGGATGACGAGCATGGCCGTCACGAAGACCGTGAGGTTGAACGGCATCATCGCGAGCGACGTGTCGAACGGCGTGCGCCCCTGCACGACCTGGATGTAGGTCGGCACCGTGAAGTTCACGGACGCTTCCATCGCGACGATCACGAACATCGCGTAGATGGCCGCACGCTCACTCGGCCGTCGCAGCACGCTGAGATCGACCAGCGGAACCTTCCCGTCGCGCATCCGTCGCTTCGTCCAGACGAAGAACAGCTGCCCGAGGATCACACCGACGATGACGAAGACGGGAGCGGGGGAGAAACCGGCGATCGTGAAGGGCGCGGTCTCGGTGGCGAAGAAGATGCCCCAGCCGTTGAGGTTGTTGAACCCGAGGGTGAGCAGCACGATCGCCGATCCGATGAGCGCGGATGCGACGAGGTCGATCTTGATCTCGCGGTTGCCCTTGTCGCTGCGCAGGCTGAAGCTCAACAGGAACACGGCGATCGCGAGCCCGAGCGTGACGAAGAACACGGGCCGCCAGCCGACCAGCGTGCCGATCGTACCGCCGATGAGGAAGGCGCTCATGCCCGAGAAGGCGCGGGCGGATCCCAGTGATCCCACCGCTGTCGCCTGCTGGCTGCCGCGATAGTTCTCGGCGATCAACGCCACGAGAGCCGGAACGATGATGGCGGCCGCAGCCCCCGCGAGCACCTGCCCGCCGATCGCCCAGCCGACGCTCGGCGACACGATCATCATGACCGACGAGCCCGCGAAGACGACGATGACGACGCGGAAGATCAGCACCCATCCGATGCGCTGCCCCAGCTTCGCACCGGTCATCACGAGCGCTGCCACCGCAAGGCCGTACACGACGATGGTCGAGGATGCGACGGTCGGTGGGACGCCGAAGTCCTCGACCATCCCGCCGAGCGAGATCGGGAGCGCCGCGACGTTGAACGACATCAGCACTTGGGCGAGGAACAGGCCGATCATCGGCCCCCAGGAACGCTTCTCTTGGATGGCATCGTCAACGAGCGAGGTGTGAGACATCGACGGATCTCCTAGGAGGCAAAGCTGTCAAGAGTGCTGGATGCGAAGAGGTTGAGCCCGAGGGACCGGGACAGATAGGCGCAGGCGCGCTGTCCGCGGATGCTGTTGCCCGCCGAATCCAGAGGTGGAGAGAAAGCGCCGAGCGCCCCCTTTCCTGGAGCGACCGCCACGATGCCGCCGGATACGCCGGATTTCGCCGGGAGCCCGACCTCGAACAGCCACTCGCCGGAGCGTTCGTACAGGCCGCACGACGCCAAGAGCGCGAGCGTGTCGCGGCTCGCCCAGGGCGACACCACCTGTTCGCCTGTGATGGGGTTCACGCCGCCATTCGCGAGCGTCGATCCCATGATCGCGAGATCGGTCGCGGTCACAGAGAGCGCGCATTGGCGGGTGTAGATATCGACGATGTCGAGGGGGTCAGGATCGAGTCGCTTGTAGCTCTGCAACAGGCGAGCGATCGCCTTGTTTCGCTGATTCGTGAGCATCTCTGACTCATAGACGGTGTCGTCCATCTCGAGTGCGCGACCTGCGAATCGGGAGAGTCCGTTGCGGATGTTCTCCCACTTCGCCGCCGTCGTCCGCCCCGACATCAGCGCCGTCGTCGCGATCGCACCGGCGTTCACCATCGAGTTCATGGGGTTGCCGCCGTTGAGCTCCACGGCCATGACGGAGTTGAACGGCAAGCCGGTGTTGTTCACGCCGATGCGGTCATGGATGGCGGCGTGGCCGATCTCTTCGCAGACCAGCGCGAACACGAACGCTTTCGAGATCGATTGGATCGAGAAGGTGATGTCTGCATTGCCCGCGCTGTGTGTGCTGCCGTTGATGCCGACGAGCGTCAGCCCGAACCAGCTCGGGTCGGCCTCGGCGAGGATCGGGATGTAGTCGGCGACCACTCCATCGGACAGACCCGCGTACCGCGCATGCGCACCCGCGATGAGGTCATCGACATGCGACTTCGCGGGCAGGTCTCCTGTGGAGGCCTGTTGGGTGACATCGAGTACGTCCGATTCGAACATGGTTCCTCCTCCGTCACGTCAAGAATGGCAAAGGCATGGCCTCGGCGGATAGCCCTTCATCTTCGGTTGATCGGGGCGGGCGGCGTTCGAGACCCGATCAACCGACTGTCCGCGGCCTGCGGCAGAGTAGAGGCATGACCTCCTCCGCAGCATCCGTCGATACCCGTGCTGCGGCGCTCGCTGCGCTGCGAGACCTGGTCGGGCGCCCCGACGTCGATTTTCACGACGGGCAGTATGAGGCGATCGAGGCGTTGGTCGAGAGGCGACGGCGCGCGCTGGTCGTGCAGCGCACCGGATGGGGCAAGTCAGCGGTCTACTTCGTGTCGACGCTCCTGTTGCGGCGGCAGGGCGCGGGGCCCACCGTGCTTGTTTCGCCCCTTCTCGCTCTCATGCGCGACCAGATCGCAGCGGCCGAGCGCGCAGGAGTGCGCGCGGTGGCGATCAACTCGACCAATGCGCATGAGTGGGGCGATGTGCTGGCGCAACTGGATCGCGACGAGGTCGACGTGCTTCTCGTCTCGCCCGAGCGCCTCAACAACCCGGCCTTCCGGGAGCAGCAGCTGCCCGCGCTCATCCAGCGTCTCGGCCTGCTCGTCGTCGACGAAGCGCACTGCATCAGCGATTGGGGTCACGACTTCCGCCCCGACTATCGCCGCCTGCGCGACCTCATCACGCAGATGCGGCCGACCGTGCCGGTGCTCGCCACCACGGCGACGGCCAACAGCCGGGTGGTGGCGGACGTCGCCGAGCAGCTCGGCGCGGGAACGGCTCCGGATGCCGGTGATGGCGTGCTCACGATTCGGGGACCGCTCGCGCGGGCATCCCTCCGGCTCGGCGTGCTGCGCCTGCCGAACTCGACGCAGCGACTCGCGTGGCTGCTCAGCCACCTGAACGACCTACAGGGGTCGGGCATCATCTACACATTGACGGTCGCCGCGGCCGTCGACACCGCACGGTTGCTGCGCGAGCACGGCCACAATGTTCGGGCGTACACAGGGCAGACCGACACGGACGAGCGCGCTGAGTCCGAGCGGATGCTGAAGAACAACGAGATCAAGGCGCTCATCGCGACGAGCGCGCTGGGGATGGGATTCGACAAGCCCGACCTCGGATTCGTGCTGCACCTCGGTGCGCCATCCTCGCCGGTCGCGTACTACCAGCAGGTCGGTCGCGCGGGCCGTGCGAGCGAGAGCGCCGACGTGCTGCTGCTTCCCGGCACCGAGGATTGCGACATCTGGCACTACTTTGCCACGGCGTCCATGCCCGACCGCGATCGCGCGGAACGCGTGCTGAACGCGCTCGGTGACCGACCGATCTCGACACCCGCGCTGGAGGCGATGGTCGATATCCGTCGCACACCGCTCGAACTGCTCTTGAAGGTGCTCGATGTCGACGGCGCGGTGCGCCGGGTGCAGGGCGGATGGGTCTCGACCGGTGAGCCCTGGGTCTACGACGCCGAACGCTACGAGCGGATCGCCGCCGAGCGGGTGGCAGAGCAGCAGCACATGATCGAGTACGAACAGACAGACGGCTGCCGCATGGAGTTCCTGCAGCGCACGCTCGACGATGACACCGCCACGCCTTGCGGGCGGTGCGACAACTGCGCGGGTGTGTGGTTCCCGGCATCCATCGGTGAATCGGATGCTGCCGCCGCGACCTCCTCCCTCGACCGCGTCGGCGTGCCCATCGAGCCGCGCAAAGCGTGGCCGACCGGGGCGGATCGACTCGACGTCCCGCTGAAGGGCCGTATCCCTCCGGGAGAGCAGGCCGCTGAGGGCAGGGCACTCGCACGCCTCACCGACCTCGGCTGGGGTGGTGCGCTGCGCGACCTGTTCGCCGCGGGAGCGCCAAACGCCCCGATCACGCCGCAGATGCTCCAGGCCTGCGTGCGGGTCCTCGCCGAGTGGGGATGGGCAGAGCGCCCCGTCGCCGTCGTTGCGATGCCCTCGCAGTCGCGCCCGCTGCTCGTCGATTCCCTCGCGCGCGGGCTGAGTGAGATCGGGAGGCTTCCGTACCTCGGGGCACTGGAAGACCGGGCCCCGCACAGCGCGGCCGGCCCCGGCGGAAACAGCGTGTTCCGTCTGGCATCCGTGTGGGATCGCTTCTCCGCCGACCACCTGGAGATTCCCGCCGGCCCCGTGCTGCTCGTCGACGATCAGGCCGACAGTCGTTGGACCCTCACCGCCGCGGCGCGGGTGCTGCGCCAGGCCGGAGCATCCGACGTCCTGCCGTTCGTGCTCGCCCTGCGCGGGTAGGAAGGCCGCGCCGCAGGCGTCATCCGACCGTGCCGAGGCATGCGCTCGCGCTACGGTGCTGATGTGTCTGAGGATTTTCGCGCCGTCGCCGCTCGCATCGAAGCCAACCCGCTCGGACGGATCATGTACGGCCAACGCGAGCTGTTCCACTCGAACCTCATCGCATGGTTCTTCGATGCGCTGCCCGACGCTGCTGACGCCGTGTTCCGTGGTTTCGCGCCCGAGGGGGAAGGCGCCCGACGCTTCCCCGAACGCGAGTGCAAGAACATGGATCTCGTCTTCCACTGGACGGATCGCGCGCCCGTGGTCATCGAGAACAAGGTCTTCTCGCTCCCGCAGAAGAAGCAGCTCGATGACTATGAGGCGGCGACGGCCACCTGGGCGCACGCACCAGGACTCGTGCTTCTGGCGGTGAGCGCACCAAGGTTCGCGCTCGGGCGATGGCAGCACCTCAGCTACCGTGATCTCGCCACCCGCATCCGTGCTGCTCTGCCCGAATCGGCCGGCTATGAGGTCGAGACCATGCGCCGCTATGCCGACCTCGTGGACGACCTGCACCGACTCGTCGCCGCGGTTGATGTCGGTTCAGAAGACGAGGCCGTCTGGTTGCCGGACTCCCTCCTGAGCGCGATCTCAAGTTCACAGATGCGCGCGGCACTGCACAAGGCGCGCGGGCAGCGCGTTGCGGGAGTGCTCAACGACACTCTGCCTGCCCTGGGGCGACAGGCTGCGAGCGGGATGACCAACTCGCAACCCTTCGTGGAGGTCTTCGAGCCGATCGCGATCGACGGACTCAACCTGCGACTGGGATGGCAATTGCAGGGCGTCGATTTCCGGCGCACCGTGATCTACACGGAGCCACCGCATCACGGGCGCTCGGAGATCGCGCAGCGCAGACGGGTGCGGATGAGTCGCAAGCATCCGGAGTTCTTCACGTTCCCGACGTCACTGCCACAGACACATGCCGGGAAAGCCGAGTTCAACCATTTCTCGCCCGACTCCGTGCTCAAGTACGTGAAGGCGCCGGGCATCACGATCGCAGAGCTGAAGAGCGCCGCGACCGCTGTCCACGACGAGTTCGTCGCGCTGCGCGATGGGAGCGGTGCGGGCGCGCAGCCCGCCATCGCCACTCCACAGACGCCCTAGTTACCCCTTCGCAACCAGTGTCAGCACGTCGTAGTTCGCGACGATCTCGTCGTTCTGGTTGTGGATGACGGCATCCCACCGCACCTCGCCGTACTCGTCGGTCTCGCGCGGGGTGATCTGCTTCGCGGTCAGCGTGACGCGGATCGTGTCGCCGGGGGAGACGGGCGTGATGAAGCGCAGGTTCTCCAGACCGTAGTTGGCGAGCACCGGCCCCGGCTCCGGGTCGACGAAGAGTCCGGCCGCCCACGACACGAGCAGGTAGCCGTGCGCGACGCGTCCCGGGAAGAACGGGTTTGCCGCCGCAGCATCCTCGTCCATGTGCGCGTAGAAGGTGTCACCGGTGAAGTGCGCGAACGTCTCGATGTCGTCGAGTGTCACCTCGCGCGTGGCCGACGCGATCTGGTCGCCGATGCGCAGCTCGGCCAGCGACTTGCGGAACGGGTGACGTCCCTCGTTCTGTGCCGCAGCCCCCGCGTGCCAGACTCCCGTGAGAGCCGTCAGCATCTCGGGCGATCCCTGCACGGCGGTGCGCTGCATGTGGTGCAGCACAGCACGAATGCCGCCGAGTTCTTCACCGCCGCCGGCCCGCCCGGGGCCACCGTGCACGAGGTTCGGCAGCGGGGATCCGTGGCCGGTCGAGGAGCGCGCGTCATCGCGGTCGAGCAGCAGCATCCGACCGTTGTAGGCGGCGATGCGCCCGGCGAGTTCCACAGCCTGCGCGGGGTCGTGCGTCGCGACGCTCGTCACGAGCGATCCGCCACCGCGAGCGACGAGGTCGGCGGCCTCGGCGGTGGTCGCGTAGGTGAGCAGGGACGACACCGGTCCGAAGGCCTCCACCTCGTGCACGGCATCGACCGATGCGTCGTCGAAGCGCAGCAGAACGGGTGAGACGAAGGCACCGTCGGATGCTGCGCCGCGCGAACCATCCGCGAGAAGCACCTCTGGGGCATCCGTCGACCCGACCACGATCTCGCCGCCCGCGGCGACGAGCGCACCGACCTGGCGCAGCACTTCGTCGCGCTGGGCGGTTGAGGCGAGCGGGCCCATCGTTGCGCCTTCGGCGCGTGGGTCGCCCAGTATGACCTTCTCGGCGATGCGTGCGCGCACGGCGTCGATGACAGCATCCGCAGACCCCACCGGCACGATCGCCCGACGAATCGCGGTGCACTTCTGCCCGGCCTTCGTCGTCATCTCGGTCACGAGCTGGCGCACGTAGGCGTCGAACTCGGGGGTTCCTGGCACAGCGTCGGTGCCGAGCACCGAGGCGTTGATCGAGTCGGTCTCGGCCGTGAACCGCACCCCGCCGGTCTGCACCGAAGCGTGCGCCCGCAGCGAGGTCGCGGTCGATGCGCTGCCGGTGAAGCCGACGATGTCGCCGAGCTGCAGGTTGTCGAACAGGTCGGGCACACTGCCGCTCACCAGCTGCAGCGAACCCTCAGGCAGCAGCCCCGATTCGACGAGGATGCGCACGAACGCCTCGGCGAGGTATCCCGTGGGCGTCGCGGGCTTCACGAGCGTCGGCATACCGGCAAGGAACGCGGGCGCGAACTTCTCGAGCGAGCCCCACACCGGGAAGTTGAAGGCGTTGATCTGCACAGCCACACCGGGTAGGCGCGTGTAGATATGCCGGCCGAGGAATGAACCATCCTTCGACAGCGGCTCCACCGGACCGTCCACGTACACCTGGCTGTTCGGCAGTTCGCGGCGGCCCTTGCCCGAGTACGAGAACAGCACGCCGATGCCACCGTCGATATCGACCCAGGAGTCGGTCTTGGTGGCCCCGGTGCGTGCGGAGAGCTCGTACAGCTCGGCCTTGCGTGCGGTGAGCGCGAGCGCGAACTGCTTGAGCAGCACGGCGCGCTGGTGGAAGGTGAGCGCGCCGAGGCTCTGCTGCCCGACGGTGCGTGCGTAGTCGAGAGCGCCCGCGAGATCGAGACCCTCGGTGCTGACGTTCGTCACGACCTCGCC
This sequence comes from Microbacterium sp. GW823-FHT02G05, assembly GCF_058797175.1. NCBI lineage: Bacteria > Bacillati > Actinomycetota > Actinomycetes > Micrococcales > Microbacteriaceae > Microbacterium > Microbacterium sp. GW823-FHT02G05. The sequence goes on along the minus strand of NZ_JBXAJK010000002.1, from coordinate 1,047,640 downwards.
GGTCGAGGCGTCGCGCACCTCGGTGGCGGATGCCGCGGCATCCGCCGTCCACCACGAACCGGACACATAGCTGGGCAGGAGAGAGGTCATCGGCGTTCCTTGCGGGTCGAGCGAGTGGGGAGCGGTGAGCGTCATTGTTCTGCCGTCCAGTCGTAGAAGCCTCGTCCGCTCTTGCGGCCGAGGTGCCCCTCTGCGACGAGTTCGCGCAGCAGAGCGGGCGGGGCGAAACGGTCGCCCAACTGGGCGGCGAGCTCTTCGGCGATACCGAGACGCACGTCGAGACCGACGATGTCGGTCGTGCGCAGCGGGCCCATCGGATGCCGGTACCCGAGCGTCATCGCCGCATCGATGTCCGCAGCGCTGGCGACGCCCTCTTCGAGCATCCGGATCGCCTCAAGCCCGAGCATCACGCCGAGACGCGACGAGGCGAAGCCAGGGGAGTCGCGCACGACGATCGGCGTCTTGCCGAGCGCCTCAACCCAGCGCTGTGCGTTCTCGACAGCGGCGGCGTTGGTCTCCTCGCCACGCACAATCTCAACGAGCGCGGAGGCGGGCACCGGGTTGAAGAAGTGCAGGCCGAGAAACTGCGAGGGGCGCAGCCTGTCGATGGCGAGGTCGTCGATCGAGATCGACGAGGTGTTGCTCGCCAGAACGGATGCCACATGCATGACCTCCTCGGCACGGGCGAGGGCGTCGGCCTTCAGTCCGCGGTCCTCCGGAACCGCCTCGACGACGAGGTCGCTGTCCGCGAAGGCGCCGATGTCTGTGCCCGTGTCGATGCGCGCACGAAGGTCGGCTTCGTCAAGTGCGGAGTCACGTTCCACCGAGCGACGGATGCTCTCGAAGATGCGCTCCGCTGCGGCATCCGCGCTCTGCGCGTCTCGCTCGACCACGCTGACGCGAGACCCCGCGAGCAGGAAGGCATGTGCGATCCCGGCGCCCATACGGCCTCCGCCGAGTACTCCGACAACACTGGGCGCGGTCATCGCTTCGCCTTTCTCTCCAGGAACTCCGACATGCGGCGCATCTTCTCCGGGCTCTCGAAGAGCTCGGCCTGCAGTTCGAACTCGATCTGCGGATGCTGTGCGCGGGGCGTGCGCAGCGCGCGCTTCGTGTACTGCACCGCGAGCGCGTCGTTCGCGGCGATCCGATCGGCGATGGCGTGCGCGGCACCGAGCAGGTCGACAGCCGGATGGATCGCCGAGATCAGGCCCCAGGCCAGCGCCTCGTCCGCCGTGAGCGTGCGCCCGGTGAGCAGGAGTTCGCTCGCACGGGCGTCCCCGACGATCTCCGGCAGCCGCCAGGTCGCCCCGGCCGCTGCGATGATGCCGAGCCCCGGTTCGGGGTTGCCGATGCGCAGAGCGGGGGTGCCGATGCGGATGTCGGCGGCGTAGGCGAGCTCAGCTCCGCCGCCGAGCGCGTAGCCGTCGAGCGCCGCGATCACGGGCATCGGCAGGTCATGCACTCGGATGAACGCCATCGCGTTGATGCCGCGGCGGGCATCCTCGGCGCGGCGCTCGCGCAGCTGGGCGATGTCTGCTCCGGAGGCGAAGACCCCCTCGGCTCCCGTGAGGATGAGGGTGCGGGGCGTTGTCTCCAGATCGGCGCACAGGACGTGCAGCGCGTCGATCGTCTCCTGATCGATCGCGTTGCGGCGCTCGGGCCGGTTGAGGGTCGCGACGACGCGGTCGTCGGATTCTTCGATGAGCAGAGGGGATGCCATCACACACGCTCCACGATCATGGCCGAGCCCTGGCCGACGCCGATGCACATCGTCGCGAGGCCCCGTGCGGCGCCTTCACGCTCCATGCGCCCGAGCAGCGTGACGACGATGCGGCATCCACTCGATCCCAGGGGGTGTCCGAGGGCAATTGCGCCGCCGTCGCGGTTGACGATCTCGGGGTCGAGGCCGAGCAGGCGCATCGAGCCGAGCGACTGCGTCGCAAATGCTTCGTTGAGTTCGACGGCGCCGAGGTCAGCGGCCGAGAGACCCGCACGCTGCAGTGCCTTCTCCGTGGCGGGCACCGGCCCGAGCCCCATGATCTCGGGAGCAAGACCGGCGGACGCGGATGAGACGATGCGGGCGCGGGGCGTGAGCCCGTATTTGCGCACGGCGTCGCCGCTGGCCACGATGATGGCGGATGCTCCGTCGTTGAGCGAGCTTGAATTGCCCGCGGTCACCACGCTGCCGCCGGCGACGACCGGGCGCAGACCGGCGAGGGCTTCGAGGGTCGTGTCTCGCCGCGGCCCTTCGTCAACGGTCACGAGCCCTGCGCGGGTCTCGACGCCCACGATCTCGGCGTCGAAGCGGCCCGCATCGATCGCCGCAGCAGCGAGCTGCTGGGAGCGCAGGGCGAAGGCATCCGCCTCTTCGCGGGTGATGCCTTCTCGGCGGCCGACCTCTTCGGCGGTCTCGGGCATCGAGAACGTCGCCTTCTCACGCGCGGCGAGCTTCGGATTCACGAAGCGCCAGCCGATAGAGGTGTCGAAGGCGTCGCCGGGCTTGGCCCAGGCGCGCTCGGGCTTCGCCTGCACCCAGGGGGCGCGGCTCATCGATTCGACGCCGCCCGCGACCATGAGTTCGGCATCGCCGGCGCGGATCGCCTGCGCAGCCATAGCGATCGCCGACATTCCCGAGGCACACAGACGGTTCACCGTGATGCCGGGGATGCTGTCGGGCAACCCCGCGAGCAGCACGGCCATGCGGGCAACGTTGCGGTTGTCTTCGCCGGCCTGGTTGGCAGCTCCCAGGATGACCTCGTCGACCGCGTCGTCGGGAACTCCCGCGCGATCGATCACCGAGCGCACGACGCGCGCGGCCAGGTCATCCGGGCGCACGCTCGCCAGCGTGCCGCCGTAGCGTCCGACCGGGGTGCGGACGCCGTCGACCAGAAAGACCTCTGTCATCGTCACACCTGCCCGAATGCGCGAAGGGGCTGCTCGATCAGGTCGACGACACGGCGCAGGAAGCCCGCGGCGTAGCCGCCGTCGCAGACCCGGTGGTCGAAGACCAGCGACAGCTGCGCGATGCGACGGGGCCCGATCTGCCCGTCGACGACCCACGGCCGCTCCAGAATGCGCCCGATGCCGAGGATCGCCACGTTCGGGTAGTTGATGATCGCCGCGGAGCCATCGACGCCGAAGCCTCCGTAGTTGTTGAGCGTGAAGGTCGATCCGCGCAGGCGCTCCGGGGGCATCTGACCGGCACGCGCCGTCTCGGCGAGTTCGCGCAGCTGCCCGTCGAGCTGCGTGACGGAGAGCGTGTGCGCCTGCGGGATCACCGGAACCATGAGACCGCGGGGAGTGTCCGCGGCGATGCCGAGATTCACGCCGTCGAAGGTCGTGATCTCGTCTCCCGCCTCGTTCAGTCGCGCGGCGAGCAACGGGAACTCCGCAAGCGCCAGCAGTGTGAAGCGGGCGAACAGCGACGTGATCGACGGTGCCTTCTCGCCGGGCGCGGCCATCTCAGAGCGCAGCTCCCAGAGCCGCGTGGCATCCACATCGACCCAGACCGTCGCCTCGGGGATCTCGGAGCGGCTGCGAGTCAGCGTCGCGCTCACGGCTTTGCGCAGGGGCGAGAACTTCTCGCGTGCGTGGACGGTGAGGCCGTCGACCTCACCTCCGGCAGGCGAGGGACCGGATGCGGCGCCCATATCGTGTGCGCTCACACCGTCGACCGCGTGATCCACCGCGGCGCGGAGCACATCGGCGCGGGTGATCGCCCCATCGGCACCGGTCGCGGTGATCGCGTGCACGTCGAGACCGAGATCCCGAGCGAGACGTCGCACGAGCGGCGAACGGACGGCGACGGTGCGGCGGGCGGGAGCGAATGCCGGCGCTGCGGCGTCCGGCTGCGCCGGGGCAGGCGCTGCAGCAGACGCCGCCACCTCCGCCGCCGCGGCGGATGCCACGGCAGCGCGCTGCGGTGACGCGGATACGCGGGCGCGACGACGCCCGCGCCCTGCGCGCTCGGTCGTGCCGTAACCGATCAGCACATTGCCGGAGCCCGCACGCTCCTCGGCGCGATAGGCCTCGTGCTCGGTCTTGTCGACAGAGGTCGCGCCGTCGGCAGCCGGAGCACTCGCGGGATCGGTCGCGCGCGGGGCATCCGGATCGCCGACCTCCAGCACAGGAGCGCCGACATCGATCGTCTCGCCTGGCTCTCCGTGCAGGGCGATCACGACGCCGGCGAACGGGGAGGGCAACTCGACGACGCTCTTGGCGGTCTCGACCTCGGCGATGGCCTGGTCGGTCGTGATGGTGTCGCCGACAGCGACGAGCCACTGCACGAGCCCGGCTTCGGTCAGGCCCTCACCGAGGTCGGGAAGGCGGAAGACGCGGGTGGCGATCGTGGTCATGAGGCATCCGCTTCTTCGTCGTCCCAGTGCAGAGAGTCGATCGCATCGAGGATGCGGTCGGCATCGGGGAGGTACCAGTGCTCGAGCTTCGGGGGCGCGTAGGGGGTGTCGAATCCGGTGACGCGGCGCACGGGGGCTTCGAGGAACTCGAAGCAGCGTTCGAACACGCGTGCCTGGATCTCGCTCGCGACGCTGACGTAGCCGGGGGCCTCGGCAACGACGATCGCCCGTCCTGTGCTGCGAACCGCTTCCGTCACAGTGGCGTCGTCGAACGGCGAGAGCGAGCGCACGTCGATGACCTGCACGCTGCGACCCTCCTCTGCGGCGATCTCGGCCGCTTCAAGGGCTGTGCCGACGGATGCTCCGTAGGTGAGCACCGTCACGTCCGTGCCCTCCCGCGCGATCCGTGCCGTGCCGAGCTCCACTGTCAGGGAGGTGTCGACCTCGCCCTTGGACCAGTACAGCTTCTTCGGCTCGAGGAAGACGACCGGGTCGGGGGAGGAGATCGCCGCACGCAACAGTGAGTATGCGTCCTGCGGCGTGGAGGGTGAGACGACGGTGAGACCGGGAGTGTGCGCGTAGTACGCCTCGGAGGAGTCGCAGTGGTGCTCGACGCCGCCGATGCCGCCGCCGAACGGGATGCGAATGACCAGAGGCATCCGCAATGCCCCCTTCGTGCGGTTGCCGAGCTTCGCGACGTGGCTGACGACCTGCTCGAAGGCGGGCAGCGCGAAGGCGTCGAACTGCATCTCGACGACCGGGCGCATCCCGTTCATCGCCATGCCGACGGCGGTGCCCATGATGCCGGACTCGGCCAGCGGGGTGTCGAAGCAGCGGTCCTCGCCGAAGCGTTCGGTGAGGCCGTCCGTGATGCGGAACACGCCGCCGAGCGCGCCGACATCCTCACCGAAGACCACGACGTTCGGGTCCTCGGCGATCGCATCGGCGAGCGCGCGGTTGAGTGCTGCGGCCATGGTCATGGTCTGGACGACGGGGGCGTCGACCTCGACGCGCGGTTCGTCATGCATGAGAGTCATCAGTGACCTCCGGTGGGCTGGATGCTGCGATCGATCTCGCCGCGCAGCTGCTCCCATTGCTCGGTGAGCTGCGGGGAGCGCGTCGCGCTGACGTAGCGGAACAGGTCTTCGGGGTCGAGGTCGCTATCGGCGTTGAGCGCGTCACGCAGTGCGGCGGCGATCTCCTCGGCGCCGGCCGCCAATGCTGCTTCGGTCTCGTCATCGAGCGCGCCCTCCGCCGTGAGGTAGGCGCGCAGGCGGGTGAGGGGATCGCGGGCGATCCACGCCTGCACCTCCTCGCGCTCGCGGTAGCGGGTGTCGTCGTCGGCGTTCGTGTGCGCCTGCATCCGGTAGGTGTGGGCCTCGACGAGCGAGGGGCCGCCGCCGGCACGGGCACGGTCGACAGCCTCGGCGAGCACCGCGAGAACCGCGGCGACATCGTTGCCGTCCACACGCTCGCCCGGCATGCCGTAGCCGATGGCCTTGTGCGCGAGCGAGGGGGCCGCCGTCTGCCGGGAGAGCGGCACCGAGATGGCGAACTCGTTGTTCTGCACGAAGAACACGACCGGCACATGGAAGACGGCGGCGAAGTTCATCGCCTCGTGGAAGTCGCCCTCGCTCGTGGCGCCGTCGCCGCAGAGCGCGAGCACGACGGTGTCCTCGCCGCGGTGCTTGGCCGCCTGCGCGAATCCGACGGCGTGCAGCAGCTGGGTGGCGAGCGGCGTGGCCTGCGGGGCGACGCGGTGCTCGTGAGAGTCGTAGCCGGAGTGCCAGTCGCCCTTGAGGAGGGTCATGGTGTCGGCCGGGCTCACACCGCGTGCGATGACGGCGACGGAGTCGCGGTACGTCGGGAACAACCAGTCGCGGTCTCCGAGCACCTGCGATGCGGCGACCTGACACGCTTCTTGTCCGTGCGAGGAGGGATAGACAGCCAGCCGCCCCTGGCGCACGAGCGCGTTCGCCTGATCGTTGATCCGGCGGCCTTCGATGAGCCCGCGGTACGCGCGCAGAAGCGCGTCGATCTCGGGGCGCGCGTAGTGCTCGTCACCGACAGGCGCGCCCGTCGGATCAATGAGCTGCACAGGGGTGTCGCGGGGGAGCAGATCCACTGCAGAGTCCAGAGCATGCTGCGTCATCTGGTTCGCCTTCCTTGCCGAACGTCTTGAGGAAAGCATGGAGCCGGATGTGCATTCGTCCAATGGAATTCGTCACTTTGTGGACGAATGCTCACAAGTGGCCTATGAATGTATCGAAGCGTCAGATTTTGCTGACACTCAGAGAGGCAATGATGACTCGGCTCCCCTCCTCGTCACAGGTCGCGCCCCGGCGCCTCGCCTGGGCGTTCGTCCGCCTGGCGACCGCCGCCGCTCTGCTGATCGCGATCGTCGCCCAGATCATCGCGACGGCGGCGTACTCGCGAGGGCAGGGTCACCATCTCGTCACCGCGCTCGCGAACCATCTCAGCTACTTCACGGTGCTCTCGACGGCAGCGGGCGCGGTGGTGCTCGCCATCGGCGGGATCTGGCTCGCGACGCGAGGGCGTGCGGGCGGCGACGAGCCGCGGTGGCTCTCGTTGCTCTTCCTCTGCATCGGGTCGGCCGTCGTCATCACGGGGCTCGTCTACAACCTGCTGCTCCGCAACGACGGGGTTCCCGACCCCGACACTCTTGTCTGGGCGAGCGAGATCAAGCACGTCGTCGCGCCGATCGTGTTCGCTGCCGATCTCGTGCTGCATGTCGCGCGTAGCCCGCTGCGGTGGGCGGATGCGGCGCTGGCGCTGATCTTTCCCGTCGGTTGGGCTGTGTACACGCTGGCCCGGGGGGAGTTCATCACCGACCCGGTCACCGGCAACCCGTGGTGGTATCCGTATGGCTTCCTCAATCCGCACGGCGCGGGATACGGCAGCGTCGCCCTGTACGTCGTCGGCATCGCGTTGCTGCTCGCAGCGGTGGCGGCGCTGTCGATCTGGGCGTCGCGTCGCACGCGTGGCGACGCAACGGCGGTCGCATCATGAGCGAGATCGACGACATCGACCGGGCCATCCTGGCCGAGCTGCGCCGCGACGCTCGCTCTTCCATGACCGCGATCGCGGACGCGGTGCACATCTCCCGCGCTGGGGCGCATGCGCGCATCAAGAAGCTCAGCGACGCCGGTGTCATCACCGGCTACACGGTGCGGACGGATCCGGTGCTGCTGGGGCACCATGCATCCGCCTACGTCATGCTGCAGCTGGAGCAGGCGAGCTGGCAGAGCGTGCGTGATCGGCTGCAGCAGATTCCCGAGGTCGAGCACATGGCGCTCGTGGGCGGCGATTTCGACGTCATCCTGCTTGTGCGCGCCGGCGACGCGCGGGATCTGCGGCGCATCGTGCTCGAAGACGTTCAGGCGATTCCCTCGGTGCGCTCGACCCGGACGACGATCATCTTCGAGGACTTCACCCGGCCGTAATCCGCGCGCGCGACATCACGCGCTCGACCACAATGGGCGCATGTCCTCACTTCGCGTCGTCGCCCTGCTGTTTCCCGGAGTCACACAGCTCGACCTCACCGGTCCGCTGCAGGTGCTGGCCGTATCGGGGCAGCTGGAGCTGCATCTGGCATGGCGCACGCTCGACCCGGTGCCCACGGATGCTGGGTTCTCGATCGTGCCGACGGTGACCCTCGCTGATGCGCCGCAGGCGGACATCCTGTTCATTCCGGGTGGGCAGGGAACGTTCGATCTCCTCGACGACGACGAGGTGCTGCAGTTCGTGCGGCGGCAGGCCGAGGGAGCCCGCTGGGTGACGAGCGTCTGCACCGGGTCGTTCCTCCTCGGGGCCGCGGGGCTGCTTCGGGGGCTGCGGGCGACGACGCACTGGGCGTCGCTGCCACTGCTTGCGACGCTGGGCGCGACCCCGACGAGCGAGCGGGTCGTGCGTGAGGGCCGTGTGATCACGGGCGCCGGGGTCTCGAGCGGGATCGACTTCGCGCTGACTCTGCTCGCTGAGCTCTTCGGAGAACAGGAGGCGAAGCGCGTGCAGCTGCAGATCGAGTACGACCCGCAGCCGCCGTTCGATGCGGGGTCACCGCAGCGACCGGACGCAGACCCGGAGCGGGTCGCGATGATGACGGCGCTCATGCACGAGCAGCGCGCGGGTGTCGTGGAGCGTGCCGCCGCGCGGCTTTCCTGAGCCGCGTGCCACGGTCTGACACACTGGGGGCGTGAGTGAAGCGGATGCGGTGACCGAGGCGCCGGCCCGTCGAGGCCGCCCGGGCTATGACCGCGAGCAGATGCTGCACGCCGCCGTCGCGCTGTTCAACGAGCAGGGGTACGACGCGACATCCGTGGCCGCGCTCGCCGCGCGACTGGGGCTGTCGAAAGCCGCGCTCTACCACCACTTCTCCTCGAAGGAGGAGGTGCTCGAAGTCGCCGTCGGAGCGGCACTCGACGGCCTCGAAGGTGTGCTGACGGATGCCACGGCGACCAGTGCTGGTGATCGCCTGGCCGAAGTTCTGCGGGGCGCCGTCGGCGTGCTGGTCGCGCAGCTCCCCGCCGTCACGCTGCTGCTGCGGGTGCGGGGCAACAGCGAGGTCGAGCGGCGCGCGCTGGAGCGTCGACGTGCGTTCGACCAGGCGGTGACCGAGATCGTCCGTGCCGCACAGGCGGATGGCGCGGTGCGCGCCGACGTCGATGCCTCCGTCGCGACGCGACTGCTCTTCGGCATGGTCAACTCGCTCGTCGAGTGGTATCGCCCTGGCGGTCCAGAAGATTCCGAAGCCCTTGCACGCGATGTGCTGACGGTCGCCCTCGACGGCCTGCGTACGCGCTGAGCCGTGGTCCCGCATGGACCTACAGCGCCGCCAGCACCTCGCGCGTCTCGTCGTCAAGGGGCATGAAGGTCTCGAGCGCCAGTTCTGAGCTGAGCACCTCGCGCGGGGCGCTGAGATGCGTGCGGATGCTCGTGAAGCGCAGCATCCGGTCGCCGTGGCGCAGCACGAGCGGAACGACCGGCAGTGTGTCGTCGTGGGCGATCGCCGCGCGCGGCTGGCGGGCAACCGCCTGGTGCGCGAGCTCGGCCAACTGAGGATCACCGGTGCGGGCGGCCTGCTCGACGAGCTCGGCGGTGAGGGTCGCGTGCCACTCGTCGCGGTTCTCGATGCGATCGGCGAAGGGCCCGGGGAGCAGCGCAAGACGGTAGACGTTCGGGGGCGTGCCGTCGGTGGGTGCCCCGTCGCCGACGAGGGCGAGCAGCGTGCGGTTGGCGAGCAGCACATCGCCGCGGGCATCCATGATCAGCGCCGGAAACGGCAGATGCGCATGCACGATCTCCGAGAGCGACCGCTGAATCGCCTGCAGCTCCGGATCGCTCCATCGGCGGCGCGGATGCTGCGGAGCGAAGCCCGCCGCGAGCATGAGCGCGTTGCGCTGCCGCAGAGTCAGCGCCAGCACCGTCGACAGGCGATCGATCGTCGCGGGACTCGCGTTGGCACGGCCGGTCTCGATGAAACTCAGGTGCCGGGGTGAGATCTCGGCTTCGTGAGCGAGCGCCATCTGACTGAGGCGCCGCGTCCCGCGCCAGTAGCGGATCAGTTCACCGGCGGGCAGGTCAGCAGCGGGGGCGGCAAGGGTCACGCGTTCATTGTGACGCTGCTGTGCGCTTCTGATCCACTACCTGCCAGGTAATCGACGTGCCCTGCATCCGCGGGTGAGGCTGGGCGCATGAACCTCACGATCACCGCATCCGAGCCCCGCACGACCGACTCCTTCCTGCGCACCGTGCTGCGCGCCGACATCGTCGCGACCGGCGTGAACGGCCTCGTCTATGTGGCGGCCGCGGTGCCGCTGTCGATGCTCTTCGGCTCCTCCGTGCCGCTGCTGCTCGTCCTCGGGGTGATCCTGCTGGCGGTCACGGTGCTGCTGATCATCACCCAGAGAGGTCGGCCGCTCTCGCTCGCGCTCGTCGGCACGTTGATGGCGATCAACGCGATCTGGGTCATCGGATCGATCGCCACCGCCGTCTTCGCGGACTGGCTGACGCCGATCGGTCTCGGCTGGACGATCGCGCAGGCGGTCTTCGTACTCGCGGTGCTGATCGCGGAGATCGTGGGTGTGCGGCGGATGCGCCGCTGACGCGGGGCCATTCCTTGCCGCCCGGGACATCTGCGGCGCGCTCCGAGACAAGTGCACCGGACCCCGTCGATCGAGAATGAGAAGACACCTCGCTCGAAGGAGAGACACAGATGTCTGATTCCGCCGCTGCGGCCGCTGCCGCTCTGCTCGCCCGCGTTCAGGCGCCCGAAGGGGAGGGGCGCGAGATTCCGGATGCGGCGACCCGCGAGATCCTCGGACGAGCGCCCGTGCACACCGTCGCCGACCTCGACGACGCGATCGCCCGTGCGCGCGCTGCACAGCCGGGGTGGGAGGCGCTCGGTCACGCGAAGCGCAGTGAGCTGCTGCTGGCCGCGGCGGATGCGATCGACGCGAACGCCGAGGCACTGGCCTACCTGCTCTCGCGGGAACAGGGCAAACCTCTGAACGGCCCGAACGCCCGCTTCGAGCTCGGCGCCTGCTCGGGATGGCTGCGTACGAACGCCACGACGGAGCTGCCGAGCGAGGTCCTCGTCGATGATGAGAACCTGCACGCCGAGCTCGTCTACAAGGCGGTTGGCGTAGTCGGTGCGATCGGTCCGTGGAACTGGCCGCTCATGATCACGATCTGGCAGATCGGTCCGTCGCTCCGCATGGGCAACACTGTTGTCGCAAAGCCGAGCGAGTACACGCCGTTGAGTGTGCTGGCGATGCTGGCGGTCATGAATGAGGTGCTGCCGCCGGATGTGCTGATCGGCATCTCGGGTGACCGCGAGGTCGGAGCGCGGCTGGCGTCGCACCCCGACGTCGACAAGATCATGTTCACGGGATCCACGGCGACGGGCCGCCGGATCATCGAGAGCTCGGCGGGCAACCTCGCCCGCCTCACGCTCGAGCTCGGCGGAAACGACGCCGGCATCGTGCTTCCCGGCGCTGACCCGCAGGCCATCGCCGATGACCTCTTCTGGGGCGCCTTCATCAACACTGGACAGACCTGTGCCGCGATGAAGCGCCTCTACGTGCACGACTCGATCTACGACCAGGTCGTCGACGCGGTCGCGGCGATCGCCGCGAGTGTGCCGATGGGCAACGGGCTCGACGAGAACAACGTGCTCGGACCCCTGCAGAACAGGGTGCAGTTCGACATCGTCTCGCGCCTGATCGACGACGCCAGGGCAAATGGTGCACGCATCGTCACAGGGGGAGAGGCAGCGCCCGAGTTGGGCGAGCTCTTCTATCGCCCGACGGTCGTCGCCGACATCGCCAACGACGCAGCCCTCGTGCAGGAGGAGCAGTTCGGCCCGGCGCTCCCGGTGATCCGCTACTCCGACGTCGATGAGGCCTTCGCCTGGGCGAACGGGCTCGACGTCGGTCTCGGCGCCTCCGTCTGGTCGAGCGACCCCGAAGAGGCCAGGGCCGCAGCCACGCGTATGCAGTCGGGCACCGTGTGGATCAACTCGCACGGGGGTCTTCACCCGATGGTCCCGTTCGGCGGCGTGAAGAGCTCGGGCTACGGCCTGGAGTTCGGCGTCGAGGGGCTCAAGTCGGTGTCGGCGACCCAGGTCGTCTCGGGCCCGGGCCGGAAGGGCTGAGGGATGCCGCGCTCTGCCATCGTCGTCGGAGCAGGAACCTCCGGCAGCATCGTCACCCGACGTCTCGTCGACGCCGGATTCACGGTCACGCTGATCGAGGCCGGCGGCTACGACACCAACCCGGCAATCCACGATCCGTCCCGCGCCGGCGAGCTCTGGCACGCGGCCGAGGACTGGGACTACTACACCGTGCCGCAGGCGCACGCGGCTGGTCGCCGGCTGCACCTGCCTCGCGGCAAGGTCACCGGAGGCTCGCACGCCCTCAACGCGATGATCTGGGTGCGCTGCGCACCCAGCGACTTCGACGGATGGGAGCGCGACGGTGCCGAGGGGTGGGGGTGGGCGGAGGTCAAGCCGATCTACGAGGCGATCGAGAACGATCTGCTGCCGGTCACGGACGACTATCCGCTCACGCCGATCCAGGCATCCATCATCGATGCCGCCGTGCAGGAGGGGCTCGAACACAACCCGAACTACAACGGCGACCATCTCGATGGTGTCTCCCAAGAGCAGGTCACGATGCGGGATGGCCGCCGCGTGAACACGTGGATGGCCTACGTCGAACCTGTGCGCGACGCGGAAAACCTCATGATCATCACGGATGCCGAGGCGCACTCGGTCATCGTCGCGAACGGACGCGCGGTCGGCGTACGGCTGGGGGAGGGCGTCGACGAACGGGAGCTGCGCGCCGACGAGGTAATCCTCGCCGCAGGAGCACTGGGCTCGCCGGCGATTCTGCTGCGCTCGGGCATCGGACCACGAGCCGAGCTGGAGGCGCTCGGGATCGATGTCGTGCGCGATGCGCCCGGCGTCGGCCGCAATCTGCACGATCACTTCCTGTCGCCCGTGATCTTCGGCACGGAGCGTCCCGTCGGCCCTCCGCAGCCCGGTGTCTCGGTCACGCAGTCGCATCTGTTCTGGCGCAGCCGCCCCGAGCTCACCGAGCCCGACACACAGCCGATCCACTTCTCCGTGCCGATGTGGGGTGAGCTGGAGCCCCGCGGCGATGACGGATTCACCCTGATGGCGGGTCTCGTGACTCCGCACAGTCGTGGTGCACTCCGGCTGACCGGCGCGGGCCTCAGCGACCCGCTGCACATCGATGTCGCAGCCCTCGCCGACGACCGCGATGTCGCGGCGCTCGCCGCATCCGTGCGGCAGTGTCGTTCCATCGGCACCCAGGCGGCGCTCGCGGAAGAGTGGGGCGCCACCGAGATCTACCCGGGCGCGGATGTCAGCGATGCCGACGTCGAGGATTGGGTGCGTCGCACGGTCATCACCTACCACCACCAGGTCGGCACCTGCCGGATGGGCACGGATGCGGAAGCGGTCGTGGATCCGCACCTGCGCGTGCACGGAGTCGACGGACTCTGGGTCATCGATGCCTCGGTCATGCCGCGCGTGACCACAGGCAACACGAATGCACCCGCGGCCATGATCGGCGAGCGCGGGGCGCGGTTCGTTCAGGAGGCTTGAGCCTCACGGCGCGCACGAAGAAGAGGCCCCCGAACACGGGGGCCTCTTCTTCGTGAGTGGATCAGTGCTCGGCCGTGTAGACCTCGCGCCCGGCGAACCAGGTCGACAGCACGCGCGTGCGGATGATGTCGGTGGCCGCCCCGGCGACCGGGTCGCGATCGAGCACGACGAAGTCGGCGGACTTGCCGACTTCCAGCGATCCGGCCTCGGCGGCGAGGCCCATGCCGCGTGCCGCGTTGATCGTGAAGACCTCCAGTGCCTCCTCGGCGGTGATCGCCTGCTCGGGCCACAGCGTGCCCGGGGCGCGTTCGAGCGGGTCGGCGCGAGTCACGAGGCCCTGCATGCCCTCGAAGGGGTTGGGTGATTCGCTGACCGGCCAGTCCGAGCCACCCGCGACAAGTGCACCGGCATTGATCAGCGCACGGTTCGGCTGAGAGTGCTCGGCGCGCGCGCCCAGCACCTCGGCGAGCGCCTGCGGGATGACTCCCGGGTACCAGATGAAGGGCGAGATGTCGGCGACGACGTCGAGCTCTGCGAAGCGCGGGATGTCGGATTCGGCCACGAACTGTCCGTGCGCGATCTGGATCGGCATCGTGACCCCCTCGGCGCGCAGGCGTGCGGCGACATCGAGAACGAGTCGTGAGGATCCGTCGCCTGTGCAGTGCACCTTGGCACCGAGCCCCCGGTCGGCAACGCCACGCAGCCACGTGTACAGCTCGTCGAACGACATGATCGTCTCGCCGTGGAAGTGCGCGCCGTGCGCCGCATCCGCCAGATACGGCTCGAGGAACGACGCGGTGCGCGCAGGCGGCACCCCGTCGAGGAAGATCTTCACGAAGTCGGGGCGGTGGTGCGTCGTGCGGAACTCCTCCGCGCGGTCGAGCAGCGGCGCGCCGATGGGGTCGACGCCGAAGATCTCGTCGTTGATGAGCAGCGACGACACCACCCAGGCGTTCAGCGCGCCGTCCGTGTCGAGCGCGGAGAGCGCACCCAGGATGTCGGTCGACACCCCCGCGTCCTGGAACGAGGTGATGCCGAAGGAGTTCGCCAGCGCCACCCCATGCCGTGATGCGGCGCGGTGCTGCTCTGTGGTGAGGCCGCCGGAGCGGTCGTGCGCCTCCTGCACCGGTATGCCAGCGGCTTCGAGAAGCACACCCGTGGGGGTGCCGTCGTCCGGGTCGAGCACGGTGACGCCGCCGGAGGGGATCGTGTCCGCCGTGATGCCCGCCAGCTCCAGCGCGCGGGAGTTCGCCCAGCGGTTGTGGCGCGAATCCTCGGCGATCACGACGGGGCGGCCACCGGATGCCTCGTCGAGGCGCCGGCGGATCGCCGTATGGGCGAGCGTGGGCAGCAGCGTTGTCGCGATGACCCCGCCGACGATCCATGCGTCTTCTGGCAGGGTCGCCGCGCGCTCGCGCACTCGTTCGAGGATCTCGTCCAGTGTCAGCGAGGGGGCGAGGTTCAGCTCGAAGAGCTCGGTGCGTCCGGCCAGAGCATGATGGTTGTGCACGTCGGCGAAGCCGGGATACACCGTGGCGCCCTGCAGGTCACGCACCGCGGTGGCCGGCCCGCGAAGCGCCTCCACCTCGGCGCGTGTGCCGACGGCGACCAGGCGGCCGTCGCGCACGGCGATCGCCTCAGCGAAGGGCTGCGCAGGGTCCACGGTGCGCACGAGAGCGCCGACGATGAGGAGGTCGGCGGGTGCCGCAGCATCCGCCATCACACGGCTCCGAACTGGGCGGGCTCCAGCCCCTCGGAGTGATGGGTGACCGAGATCAGACGCCCCCAGGCGCCGAAGGTGAAGTGGGTGGGCACCGCACCAGTCTCGTCCAGACCGAACAGCACGCCGTGCGAGCGGATGGCACTGGCATCGCGATGATCGGCGATAGTGACGGATGCGCACGGGATGACCTTCTCGCGCCAGGCGAAGACGTAGATGCCGGGGCGCACCTCCCACACGCTGTTCTCATCAGTGTCGGCGAGTCCGCGCTCGGGCCCCGCAAGGCATTGCCAGGTGTACCAGCGCTCCGAGAGATAGACATGCTCGTAGGCATGCTCGGTGCTGTAGACCCACTCGACACGGCGTCCGATGAGCGTGGTCGTCGGGTGCGCTTCGACGCCCGACACCGCAGCGCCATCGATCTCGGCCGGCGCGAAGAAGTGCTGCACGCGGGTCTTGCCCTGCTCCGGATCGAGGATGCGGCTGACGACCGACAGCACCCGTCCGTGGTGCAGGTCGACGATGAGCGAGACGGCTTCTGTGGGCAGGTAGTCGTGGTGGAACTGCACGAAGTACAGGCCGTCCGCGACCTCGAACGCCTCGTAATCGTCTTCCCCGGCGGCGGCAGGGGTGTCGTCGCCGTCGCCCGGCTCGTATGCCCAGGCGACCCGGTTCTCGGTGAAGCGGTGAGTGATGCGGGTGCCGTTGTCTGCGGCGACGTTGACATCGCGTCCCGCGAGCGCGGTCGTGTGCGGTGCCTTGTTGGCATCGAATCCGGGCGCGAGACCCTCCAGGGGCAGCCAGGTCGAGGTGTCGGCAGGGTTGAGCGTGGTCATTCGTTCTCCTGAGATCGGTGGGGCGTGGGAAGGAGCGGATCGGATGCTGCGCGTCAGCGCGCCACGATCTTCTCCAGGTCGGTCGAGAGGCCGTCGTACACGGCCGGCTTCGCGCGGCGAAGGTAGGCGGCGTAGCCGATGCCGCCGATGAGGGCAGCGACGAGCAGAAGCGGGAGCAGGTTGATCCAGAGCTCATCCGAGCCCGCCACGATGTTGAAGTTGAACACCGCCAGCACCGAGATCGTGGCGATGCCGAGGAAGCCGAGCCCCGGTGCGATGAGAGTGCTCCACAGGCGGCTGTCGCGCTGCCGGCGGAAGTGCACGACGATCGAGAGCGCAGCGAGGCCCTGCAGGATCAGCACGCTGAGGGTGCCGAACCCCAGCATCGCGGGGACGAGCGTGACGATCGGATCGGCGCCAGCCGCGAAGAAGAGCAGGGCGACGATCGCCGCAAAGCCCGCCTGCACGATGCCGGCGACCTGCGGAGCGCCATTCGCCCTCGTGCGGGCCAGCGCACGGGGGAGCACGCGGGCGCGACCGAGCGAGTACAGGTAGCGGGCGGCGGAGTTGTGGAACGCGAGCATCGCGGCGAACAGACTCACCAGCAGCAGGAGCATCATCACGACCGTGAGCGTTTCACCGAGGTACTGCTGCGAGAGCGAGAAGATCAGATCGCCCGTCGGCAGGTGCTCGAGGGCGACGTTCTGCGCCTGCGCGACGCCCGTGGCGCTGACGACCGCCCACGTGGTGACGCCGAGGATCACGCCGATCGCCGCGATCGAGGTGTAGGTCGCCCGGGGGATTGTACGGAGGGGACGTTTGGCCTCCTCACTGAACAGGGCGGTGGCCTCGAAGCCCAGGAAGCCGGTCGCGGCGAGCAGCAGGCCGATCGGCAGCGAGCCGCCGAAGATCGCCTCGGGGCTGAACGCCGACACGTCGTAGCCGGTCTGCACGAGCACAGAGACGTCGAACACGACGAGCATGAGCACTTCCAGCACAAGGCAGACGCCGAGCACCTTCGACGAGAAGTCGACGCCGATCCGCGCGAGCACGAAGCACACGACGATCGACAGCAGACCCCAGATGATCCAGCTCATGTCGAAGCCGGTGAGGTCGCGGATGATCGTCTGCATGAAGAAG
This sequence comes from Microbacterium sp. GW823-FHT02G05, assembly GCF_058797175.1. Classification (NCBI taxonomy): domain Bacteria; kingdom Bacillati; phylum Actinomycetota; class Actinomycetes; order Micrococcales; family Microbacteriaceae; genus Microbacterium; species Microbacterium sp. GW823-FHT02G05. The sequence goes on along the minus strand of NZ_JBXAJK010000002.1, from coordinate 1,030,435 downwards.
CCGCTCGTGCCGATCGTGCCCACGACGAAGAAGTTGTAGCCGAGAGTGGCGATGAGCCCGGCGACGAGGCCGCCCGTACGTCCCAGCCCCTTCACGACGAAGGCGTAGAAGCCACCGGCGTTCACCAGCTGCTTCGACATCTGCGCGTAGCCGACGGCGAACAGCAGGAGGATCGCCGCGACCGCGAGGAAGGAGAAAGGCGTGCCGCCGCCATTGCCGAGGGCGATCGCGAGCGAGGCGACGACGACGACGCCCGTGAGCGGTGCGACGGCGGCGAGCACGAGGAACACGATCCCTGCGACGCCGAGCGCGCCGGGGCGGAGGGAGGTGCTTTCTGAGGTGGTGGTGGCGGTCACGTCGGCTCCTTTGCTCATGTGACGAACGTCGATCCCGCTCCTCTCGGGCAAGGCGCACCGTGCGAGGGGTGCGGCGCTGCGGGTCTGTCCTGAGTCTGCCCTTCGCGCACGGGTGTGCCTTGCCCGTGAGCGAAGAACGATGGTGCCAGCGCGCACAGCCGCACACTCCGGCTCTGCATCCGGTCCACGGGCGCATCAGGATGTGTCCAGAACATCCGGAGGGGGTGGCGATGGATCTGCGACTGCACGGGCGAACCGCTCTCGTGACAGGTGCCGCGAGCGGCATCGGACGTGAGACGGCTGCGACGCTGAACGCAGAGGGAATGCGCGTCGCACTGCTCGACCGTGATGCCGCAGCGCTCGCCGAGACCGCCACGATGCTTCGCGCGGGCGGCGGCGATCCGGTCCTCGTCGGCGCTGACGTCACGGATGAAACCGCCGTGCGCGCGGCCATCGAACAGGCCGTGGATCAACTCGGCGCGCTCCACACGGTCGTCTGCTGCGCGGGGATCTCCGGACCGGTCGGCGCGTCGATCGAACGCACGAGCCGGGAAGAGTGGGATGCCGTGTTCGCGGTGAACGTGACGGGCACCTTCCTCGTGGTAAAGCACAGCCTGGCCGCACTGCGTCAGGCCGACGAGGCATCCATCGTCGTGCTCGCGAGTGATTCCGCCTCTGTCGCCTCTCCGGGAATGGTGCCCTACTGCGCGTCGAAGGCCGCGCTCGTGCAGTTCGCGCGGGCGCTCGCCGTGGACCTCGCGCCGGACGGCATCCGCGTGAATGCCGTGTCTCCCTCGATCGTCGACACCCCGATGAGCCGGAGCGACCTCGACGTGGAACCCGGATTCGCGGGCGTCGGTTTCCCCGTGCATACCCCGGCGGAGATCGCCGCGCACGTCGCCTACCTCGCCTCACCGATCGCCCGCGGCATCAATGGCACGCAGCTGCTGGCGGATTTCGGGTACGGAGCGCGGTCGGGGTTCCCAGCCTGAGAACTCGGCGCCGCAGCGGCGCCACACACACCAAGGAGTGAACATGAGTCAGACCATCGGATCGAGCGTCGCAGGACGCGTCGTCGTGATCACGGGAGGTGGCACCGGAATCGGCGCCGCGATCGCCGAACGCTACGCGGCGGAGGGAGCGCACGTCGTCGTCGTCGGACGGCGCGCAGAACCGCTGCAGGCCGTCGAGCGTGCGGTCGGCGCGCGGGCGATTCTCGCGGATGCCGCCGACACCGCCTCTGCGCAGGCGGCCGTCGCCGAAGTGCTCGCGCACTATGGGCGCATCGATGTGCTCGTCGCGAACGCCGGAGGGCACGGGTTCGCGCCCGTCGGAGAGACCGACGACGCCAGCTGGGATGCGGCGCTGCGCGCCAACCTCACCACCGCCTTCACGATGGCGCGGGAAGCCCTCCCCGCGCTGATCGAGGCGAAGGGGCAGATCGTGATCATCTCGTCGCTCGCGGGACTCTTCGCCGGCCCCTCCGTCGCCGGCTACACCGTCGGCAAGCACGCCCTCATCGGACTCACCCGCACGCTCGCGCGTGACTACGGGCGCCACGGCGTGCGCGTCAATGCCGTGTGCCCCGGCTGGGTGCAGACACCCATGGCCGATGAGGAGATGGACGAGTTCGCCTCGCACGCGGGTCTCGAATCACGAGAGGAGGCGTACGCCACGATCACCGCCGATGTGCCACTGCAGCGTCCCGCGCACCCCTCGGAGATCGCGTCGATCGCGCGGTTCCTCGGATCGGGAGAGTCGTCGTACATCACGGGTGCGGTGATCGTCGCTGACGGCGGCGCGCACGTGGTCGACGTGCCGACCATCGCCTTCGCGCACGCGGGGATGTAGCGCGGGGGAGAAGGGCTTCGGTGCTCAGTCGATCGTGAGGGTGAGGCCCTGCTCGTCTGCGGCGACGACGATCTGAGTCAGGTCGTCGACGTGGAAGTCGGGGGTGTGCGCCGTCGCGTGCGGGCCCACGCCGATCACGCGCATCCCGGCGGCCTTGCCTGCCTGGATGCCGGCGCCGGAGTCCTCGAAGACGACGCAGTCCGCCGGGTCGATGCCGAGCAGCTTCGCGCCGAGCAGGAAACCCTCGGGATCGGGCTTCGACGCCGACACGTTCTCTGCCGTGACGGTGAGAGCCGGAACCGTGAGCTGCGCCTCGTTCATGCGGGCGTTCATCAGAGTGATGTCCGCCGAGGTGACGATTGCGTGCGGGTGCGGCAAAAGCGCGGCGAGCAGCGCAGCCGACCCTGGGATCGCGACGACGCCCACGACATCGTTGCTCTCGTTGGCGAGCATCTCCTGATTCTCGAGGAGATTGATGGAGTGATCGCGCTCGGGAAGCAGGATCGACATGCTCTGGTGTCCCTGCCGGCCGTGGATGACGCTGAGCACGTGCGCGGGGTCGAGCCCGTGCGGCTGCGCCCAGGCGAGCCAGATCCGCTCAACCGCCGCTGTCGAGTCGACGAGCGTGCCGTCCATGTCGAGAAGAACGGCACGGGCACGGATCGTCTGGGTCATGCCCCCAGAGTAGCCGTGCCCGCAGTCCGTGCCCGACACCGCTGTCAGCCGCCGAGGTACGCGCGGTGAAGCAGCTCTCCGTCGGCAGCGAGGGTCTGTGCATCGCCCTGGAACGACACCCGGCCCCCGGCGACGACGAGCGCCTCGCGTGCGAGCCCGAGCGCGAGCTGCGTGAACTGCTCGACGAGCAGCACGCCGACGCCCGACTCGGCGATCGAGGTCACGATCGGCATGAGCCGCATGAACACGACGGGCGCGAGCCCCAGCGACATCTCATCGATGAGCAGGATGCGGGGCTTCGCGGCGAAGGCGCGAGCCAGCACGACCATCTGCTGCTCGCCGCCCGAGAGCAGCGCGGTGGGGGAGTCGATGCGCTTCTCGAGTTCCGGGAACATCGCGATCGCGGCGTCGACCTCTGCGGACGTGCGCGCCGTGAGCGACAGGTTCTCGCGCACCGTGAGCGACGGGAACACCGCACGCCCCTGTTCGATGTGCACGATGCCCCGCCGCGCACGCGTCACGCGCGACAGCTTGTCGATCGGCTCGCCGTCGAGCAGGATGGTGCCCGACGAGTGCGGAGTCACCCCCGAGATGGACTCGATCAGACTCGTCTTGCCTGCACCGTTCGGGCCGACCAGCGCGAGCACCTCACCGCCCGTGACCGCCAGCGAGACGTCCGAGATCACCGGCCCTGCCCCGCGCGTCACGGTGACGGATTCCAGCACCAGTTCGCTCATTTCAGCAGCTCCGTCTCACCCATGTAGGCCTTGATCACGTTCGGATTCGCGAGCACCTCGGCTTGCGGTCCGCTCGCCAGCACTCGCCCGAAATCGAGCACCGTGAGGGTCGGGCACACCGAGCGCACGAGGTCGAGGTCGTGCTCGATGATGATGAGCGCGACGCCGTAGCGCTCGGGCAGCTCGCGCAGCCGTGCGGCGAGTGCGAGGTGCTCGTCGTGTGAGAGACCCGCGGCGGGCTCGTCGAGAATCAGCAGGCGCGGGCGGGAGATCACGTTCGCTGCGACCTCCACGAGACGCCGCGTGCCCACATCGACGCTGGCGAGCCGGGCGCGCGCGGGAGGGCAGCCGAAGAACGCCAGCACCTCGTCGATGTCGGAGGACGCAAGCCGGCGCCGCGCGACGAACCGCACGTACGCGCCGATCGTGAGCTCCGGCGGCACGCGATCCTGCTGGAAAGTGCGACGAAGCCCCAGACGGGCGCGCCGGGCAGGTGACAGCCCTGCGAGATCCCGACCGCCGAGCAGCACACGCCCCGTGTGCTGCGGGAGGAAGCCGCTGAGCGCATCGACGAACGTCGACTTGCCCGCGCCGTTCGGGCCGATGAGACCCATGATCGACGCGGCCGGCATCTCGAAGGTCACGTCGTCGAGCGCCTTCAGCGCACCGAACTGCACAGTGAGCCCCTCCACCGTGAGCACCGGCTCTCCGGTGAGGAGCGCGGGATCGACGGCCGCGGTGGTCGTCGTCGTGATCGCGGTGGCGTCCGGCGCCGCATCCGTGGGCAGCGCCGACAGGCGGACGCTGGCGATGCGACGGTCCTGGCGCTTCCAGAGCAGATTGCGGATGCCCTGGCCGAGGTTCGTGCCGCTCGTCAGCGCCTGCACGCCGAGAGCGCCGAAGATCACGAAGCCCCAGTCCTGGGGAACGCCCCACCGCTTGAGCAGCTCGGGAACCAGCACCCACAGGATGCCGCCGAACACCGCCATGTCGATCAGATGCGCTCCCGACATGACAGCGAGCACGTACAGGGCCAGCGACTGCAACGGCGTGAAGCTGGAGGCGAACGGCATCTGCACCTGTCCGGCGAGCAGCCCGCCGGCGACGCCGCCGAGCGCAGCCGAGACGGCGAACGCCGAGAGCTTCGCGCTCTGCACGCTCTGCCCGGCGGCGGCGGTGCCGCGCTCCGAGAACGCGACGGCCTTCCAGCTCGACCCCCAGCGTCCGCGCTGCAGGAAGAAGACGACGAGGCAGCACACCACGAGCACGATGATCGCCAGGAAGAAGAACTGCTTGTCGCTCGCGAACATCGCCGGACGCTCCACGGGGATGCCCTCGGCGGAGCCGGGGAACTGGATCTGCACGAGCGTGACGTCCGCCGCGGCTGCGAACCCCAGCGTCACGACGGCGAGGTTCACTCCGCGCAGCCGCAGGGCGGGAAGCCCCACCAGCATGCCGACGCAGGCCGCGGCGGCCGCGCCCGCGATGAGCCAGACGAGGAAGCCGCCGGGCGCCTCCTGCCGGCTGAGGAGCGAGACGACCCAGGCGCCGACGGCGGCGAAGGTCAGCTGGCAGAGCGCGATCATGCCGGCGGAGCCTGTCACGATGCCGAGTCCGAGGATCGCGATCGATGCCGTCACCGCGCTGATGGCGAGGAAGACGAAGTACCCGGGGAGAACGCCCGAGAGCACGAAGCCCAGACCGATCGCCGCAAGACCGACGAGGAAGGGCCAGGTGTTGCGGAAGACCGCATTCTGCGCGAGCGGTGCGCGTGTCGAAAGAGCGTCAGCGTGCGGCATCCCACACCTCCTTGCGCTGCGTCCAGAGCAGCAGAACGACGATGAACACGAAGGGAAGGAAGTTGCGCACGAGCGCGACCTGATCGATCTGCGCGACGAGCCCGCCCAGCACACCGAGCACGAGCCCGCCGATGACGGCGAGGTCGAGGCGACGGAAGCCTCCGAGGAGGGCCGCGGCCGCCGCAGGGACGATCAGCATCGACAGGCTCGTCGCGTCATTCGACTGTGAGGGCGCGATGATGATGATCGCGATCGCGCTGATCACGCCGGTGACGAACCACACCGCGATCGACAGCGGGCGCGAGCGGATGCCGAGGAGTTCGGCCGTCGTCGGACGCTCCGACAGCGCCCGCAGTTGCGTGCCGACGCGGGTGCGGCTGAGCACGATCCGCACGGCTACGGCGGTGACGATGGCCATGAGCACCGTCGCGACCGTGACCTGGCTGATCACGACGCCGCCGAGCGAGAAGGCAGGGCCGGCGATCAGCGGCGTGAACGGCTGTGGCTTGTTGCCGAAGAGGATGAAGGAGAGCGAGATCAGCAGCAGGAGCGGGCCGACGGTCATCGCCGAGCGGGCGGTCGTGGATGCCTCGGAGAGCCACGTCGCGGCGATCCATCCGATCACGGCGGCGAGGAGCCCTGCGACGAGCACGCCCAGCACCGAGCCGAGCCAGATCGGCAGTCCGATCTCGCGCACGAACCATACGGCGGTGAACGCGCCGAACATCGCTGTCGCGGCCTGGGCGAAGTTCACGACCCGTACGAGCCGCGACATGAGGGTGAGGCAGACGCCGAGGACGGCGTACAGTCCGCCGGCAGCAAGGCCGGCGATGGCGCCTTGGAGCATGGCGCATCCTTTCGGATCAGAGGGGGAAGAGGGAGCGGTCGGTGAGCGGGCTCGGAGGCCACGCCCACCGACCGGACAGGATCACTTCTCGAAGACGAACCAGTCGTCGGCGACCTTCTCCCAGGCGTTCGTGCCGGACTTCAGGATGATCGGCCAGCCCGACGTGTTCTGCGTGCCGAAGGCGTACGGCATGCCCACCATCGGGTTGTCGATCGGAGCCATCCCGCGCAGCGCCTCGGTCACGGTCTCGCGGGTGATGTCACCCTCCATGCCCTCCAGCACCTCGATGAAGTACTTCGCGGCGAGGTAACCGCCCTGGCTGAACGACGTCAGCGGGATGTCGTTCGCCTCCATGAGCTCGCGCCAGTCCTGGTTGATCTCGTTCTCCTCCGTGAAGGGGTAGAACTCTGCGGGCACATAGATTCCGGCGCCCGTGTCATCCACCGCGTCGGCGAAGTTCTCGCTGTAGACGCTCGTGAGGTAGAGCCACGTCACGTCGTCCCAGCCCTGCGCGTTCGCGGCCTTGACCTGACCGATGGCGTCGGGCTCGACGGGGTTGATCGCCAGCGCGGAGCATCCCTGCTCCCGTGCCTTCACGATGTACGGCGTGTAGTCGGATGCGCCGTAGGGGACCGTGTCGTCGATGTACATCGGCTCCTCGCCGGAGATCTCGGTCCACTTGTCGATCGCGGCCTGGTAGGTCGGGCGCGTGGAACCGGCGATCTCCAGCAGGACGCAGATGTCCTTGATGCCGAGAACCTCGGAGCCGTAGAGCAGCGTGAGGGTCATGTCGTTGAACGGGCCGACGTTCGCAGGGGAGATGTTCTCGCTGGCGAAGCATCCGGTGTCCACGCCGATGCCGGGCATCGAGAGGATCCCCTCCTGCTCGTAGTACTTCGCGTTGATCTCGCACTCGATGAGGCTCGCCGATCCGACAAGCGCGACCGCGCCGTCGCTGCCGACGATCTCGCGCGCGGACGCCGTGGCCGTGGCCGGGTCGCCCTTGTCATCGAGCATCTTGTACTCGATCATGCGGCCGTTGAGGCCACCCGCCTCGTTGAACGCATCGAACACGGCCGCTGCGGCCTGCGATGCCTCCGGGAACGTGGCCGGGCCGCTGATCGTGTTGACGGATCCGACGACGATCGGAGCGCCTTCGCCGCCTCCGCCGCCCTCGGCGCCGCCCGCGCAGCCGCTGAGGGCGAGTGTGCCCGCGGCCAGGAGCGCCATTGCTCCCGTGATTCTTCTGTTCATGCTGTCCTGCCTCTCGATGTGTGTGGTGCGGTGGTGCGGGTCTTCGGTCTAGGCCCGGAGTGCGCGATTGACCATCTCGGTGTCGGTGAACTGCTCGAAGGCGACGACCTGTCCGCCGTCCAGTCGCCAGACGTGCGCGACGCGGGCTTCGAAGTGCCGGCCCGTTGCCTTGTAGGTGCCGGAGTAGAGGCCGATGCCCACGACGACGTCACCGCCGTCGATGACCTCGTCGATCGCGACGGTGTAGCCGTCCCATTCCTGCTGGATGCGGCCGAAGACGTTCTCGGCCACCGCATCCGGACCGACATAGGTGCCCGCGTAGGGGAAGCCTGCGGCCTCGGTCCACCGGATGCCCGGCGCGAACGGCGCGAGCATTCCGGCGAGGTCGCCGCGGTCGCTCGCGTCGTAGTGGGCTCGGATGATGTCAGCGTTGCTCATGGGTTCCTCTCAGATGGGCTGGGCGTCGGGGTAGGCCACCGCGCCCAGAGGGTAGATGTGGCCGCCGCCGCGGGAGTGCTCGGACGCGCCGTCGCCGTTGAGTCCGAGGAAGATCCCGGTGGTCATGAGCTGATAGCCGAGATCGTGCAGCCACACGCTCGCGACGGCAATGCGGAACTCGCGGAAGCAGAACAGGTAGAGGCCGTCGGCGAACTTCCAGACGGTGGAGAGATCCATGTCGCCGTGCCCGCGCTGCACGCCCTCCAGGCACTGCCAGGCATAGCGCTGGCTCGAGACATAGACGTGCTCGTAGAGGTGGACGGGGCTGTACCGGTACAGGTTTCGTTTGCCGATGAGGTCGCGGCTCGCACCGGGCACCTCGCCGGTCGCGGGACCTGCGTCAGTCACGGCCGCCCAGAACTCCTGACCGACCTGAGGGGTTCCGGCCGTCGCCTCTGCGGCGATCCGCGAGCGCACGACGGTCGCGCGGTGTGTCGTCGTCGAGTAGACGATCGTGATCGCCTCCCTCTCGCGGCTTTCGAGCGGGATGTTCACGAACCGGATGTCGGCGCGGACCGCGACGGCGTCGTAGGGGTCACGGCCGGCCGTGCCGAACCCTTCCCAGGCGACCGTGTCGTCGTCGAAGCGCAGGGCGAGTGTCGTGGCGTCGTCCAGCGTCAGCGTCAGTGACGTATCGCCCAGCGTGATGTTCGGCAGCCGGAACGTGTCGATGCCCGCCGCGAACTGGTCGTACGTGCGCCACTCATCCAGTGCGGGATCGTGCGCAGCATCCGGCGTCGTCGTCGATGAGGTCATGAGCGTCCCTTCGGCACAGACCTCGCCTCGGTGCGGGTCTTGCCTCATGCTCGATCGACGGGCACGCCACGCTCAAGGCATGGGCGGCTTTCGCGCGCCGAGAGTCAACCGGCGTGCCCCCACGGGCAAGTGCGCCCGGCGGGACGGGAGGGGCAGTCAGTGCCCGGCGCGGTACTCGCTGGGGGATACGCGGAACGCGGCTTTGAACGCACGGCTGAAGTGCGCGGCATCCACGAAACCCCAGCGGGCGGCGATGGCCGCCACCGGACGCTCGGCGAGCAGCGGGTCGAGCAGATCGCGACGGCACTGCTCCAGGCGGCGCTGGCGGATCCACGTCGACACGGTCGTGCCCTGTGCCTGGAAGAGCCCGTGCAGATGCCTGGTCGAGATGTAGTGCGCGGCGGCGATCGATGCCGGTCCGAGATCGGTGGAGGCGAGGTTGCGGTCGATGTACCCGCGGATGCGCTGCGTGAGCGCCCGGTGGGGATCGGCGGATGTCTCATCGAGGCCGAGCTCGCGAGTGAAGACCGTCGTCACCAGGTCGAGCGCACTGTGTGCCAGGCGTGCCCCGGTCGCTCCAGCCAGCTGGTCGAGGTTCGAGGCGAGCTGGGTGAGATACGGCGCGACGACCGAGCCCAGGCCCTCCTGCCCCGAGATCCGCACGGCGGTGAGCTGCCCGATCATGTCGGGAGGAAGGCTGATGAGGTGCTTCGGGAACATCACGACCATCGTGCGGAAGTCCTGGTCGAACACGAGGGAGTACGGGCGGTCGGTGTCGTAGATGGCGAGGTCGCCCGGGGCGAGGACGGCCTCGCGGTCGTCCTGGATCAGCAGCCCTGTCCCCGCGAGCATCAAGCTCACCTTGAAGTACGAGCGGTCCCCGCGGGCGATGAGCTCGGGCGTGCGATCGACGACGTGCGAGGTCGCGCGCAGGTCGGTGACATGGACCTCGTCGACGGATGCTCCGCGGATCATGCCCCGGAACTGATCGGGTCCGTTGCTGGAGACCTGCAGCGGCACGAAGGACTCCGAGACGGCGGCGCGGAACTCGCTGATGTTGCGCGCGAGCAGCGTCGAGACCGATTCGGCGGGAGCGGCGGAGGTACCGGGCATAGGTCATCACCTCGGGAATTGGATCGACATCGTTGTGTACGATCCGTGTGGGCCGATGCTACCACCGGATGCTGCGGACGGCGCTTGCTCGCCGACACGAAATCGTCCACGTGGCCTCGCTCCCCGCGGGACCATCGCGCCTTCTATGCTGTGGCTCGGGAGGTCGACGATGAGAACCATGGAATCCGGAATCCGCCGCATCGTACGCCAGATCGCGGGAGCCGATACGGCGGAGGCGATGTACGAGGCCGCGGCGCTCCTCGTCGGAGCCGTCTTCTTCGTGATCGGCTTTGGAATCAGCCTGCCGATCTTCTGGGGACGTGAACTCGCCATCACGGGTCCCGGCTCGCTTGGCACCTTCGTGGCGATCGGCGGCGCTGTCGTCGCCGTGCTCGCCTTCACCCTCGGGCGACTCGCGACGCGGCCGAATCAGGAGACCGTGGTTGCCGCGCCCCGACGCGACAGCTTCGCCGACACTGATGACCGTCTCCGCTGGTACGACCTCGTGGCGATCGCCTTCGCGCACGCCGCTGTCGCCTACCTCGGCTGGCTGGGTATTGCGCAGCTGCTGGAGCAGAGCTTCACGGATGCGCCGGTGTTCGCTTTCCCGGGTGCGATCCTCGTGGCCGTCTCGTTCGCGCTGACGGCGTACGTCTGTTTCCTCAGCGCGGTCGCTCTGACGCCGATGGTGCTCTCGCTCGTCCTGGCAGTTTTCCTCGTTGTGGGTGCCTTCGCCAGCATGCTCGCCTCGACCGATCCGCACTGGTGGCGCGACAATCTCTCTGCGCTGGGCATGAGCACGAATGTGTCGTCGCTGGCTTTCAATGGCACGCTCGTCATCGCCGGTGTCATGGTCACGACCATCGCGCGCTACGCGACGGCCGGGCTTCCTGTCGACGATCGGGCACAGCGACGAGGCCGCCTCGTCGTGCGCGGCGGCCTGATCCTGATGGGCATCTTCCTGGCCTGCGTCGGCATCTTCCCGGTCGATGAGTTCTTCGTGCTCCACAACACGGTGGCCACCGGCATGGCGGTCGTCTTCGCGGTCGTCGTCGTGGGCCTGCCGTGGTTCCTGCCGACGATTCCTCGCGTGTTCGTGGCGCTCGGCTGGATCTACGTGCTGGTGATCGTCATGCTGGGGGCGTTCTTCGCCGTCGGCTACTACAACCTGACGGCCGTGGAACTGATCGCGGCGGTGCTGATCTTCTCGTGGATCATCGTGTTCCTGCGCACGGCAGGGTCTGCCGGTGCCGCTGGTGTCGACGCATCCGGATCAGTGCGCACACCGGCAGGAGTCGCCTCCGCCGCATCCTGACGGGGCAACCTCCGCGTGGGCCTGGGAGGACTCGGGCACGTCCATCGCGGGGTTCTGGTCGAGGAAGCCGTAGGGCTTGAACCAGAATCCGGCGTAGTCGACGGGCATGATCGGCCAGTCCTCGGGCCGGGGGATGTGCGTGAGCCCGAAGGTGTGCCAGAGCACGATGTCCTCCCCGTCGAGCGGTCGGTCACCAGCCGTGTACGCGGGAAGACCGGCGCCGCCCTGGTGGGCGTTCGGATAGCGTCCGGCGGGCCAGAGCTGTCCCTGCTCATGCTGAGTCGCCCAGAGGTGCTTGGTTGCGAAGGCCGCGCGCGCGGCGACCGAGGACGCAGGATCCGCCATGAGCAGCGCAGTCGGCTGCGGCATGAGGTGGTACGCGGTCGGGCGGCCGACATGGTTGGTGCGTGAGGCGCTCTGCACCTCCCAGACGCGCGCCGCAGAGGAGTCCGCCTCGCGCTGCGCCGCGTGCTCGGTGGCGAGCAGCGTCTCTGACCAGGTGAAGGCGTTGCCGAAGGGGTTGTCCGGTCCCATCGGCACGCGCTGCGCGTCGACTTCGACGAGGCGGTTGTCCTCGCCGTCGATCGCCACGTCCAGCCGTGCGCTGAAGAGATGCTGGTGCACGGGGGCGAAGACGCCGGGAGCAAGCTCCGTCGCGTGCTTCTGACGCACGCCGGGTTCGCCTGCACCGACGAAGACGATTCCGGTCGCCTTCGCCGTGACCTCGATCGAACCGTCGAGATAGAAGTGCCAGTAGAAGCCGTAGTCGTAGTTGCCGATCGTCGAGAAGTAGGAGACGACGAAGCGGCGTGAGCGGCGCACATCGCCGCGACCGTCGAGGTTCGTGTGCTTCCAGAGGATTCCGTAGTCCTCCTCGTGCATGCAGATCACGTTGGGGATACGCACCGGGTGGCCGTGATCGTCCGCGACGTAGCCGTCGAGGTACTGGATGACCCCCAGGCAGTCGCACCCGAGCTCAAGGTGATTGGCATTCTTGCCGAGGAGGTACTCGCCGGCATCGAAGTAGCTGATCCAGAAGCGTCCCGGTGCCGTGTCGCCGTAGGGGACGACCATCTCGGGAACACTCGCCCTGCTCAGCACGCTGCGGCCGTCGAAGCGGACATCGTGCAGCACGAGTCCCTCGCGAGAGTTGAAGCTCACGCGCATCGCCCAGTTCTCCCACTCGATGAGAGATCCGGTGACCTCGAAGCTCGGACCCTCGGGCTGCGTGATCTCGATGGGCTTGAGTGTCGTCCGCGCTGCGCCCTGCACCTCCGGGTAGTAGTTGCCGTGGCCGGCGGGCACGGCGACATCTCCGATGTCCTCGACGCGGATGACGGTGTTCGACGTCAGGTCGATGTGCACGATGAGGCCCTCGACGGGGTGCGCCCACGGGGAGTCGTTCTCGTCGTAGCGGAGGAAGGTGAGAGAGCGGATGACGCGGCGTCCGACCTCGTCGGCGCGGCCCGTGTAGCCCGGCGCGAGAGGGGAGCAGAAGGCGAGGTCGCGGTGTGCGGCGAGCCCGCGACGGTCCATCGCGGCCTGCCACTCGGGGGATGCCTTCGCGATCGCCTCGGCGCGCTCGTACTCCTCGAAGAGGTACTGCGGCTGACCGTAGGGTGGTGCGTCATTGGGCACGCGCTCCTGGCGTACGACCTCGCTGCGGGTGATCGAGACGATGACCTCGGTGGCCACGCCGGTGGCGGTGTCGAGAAGTGTCGCATCAATGCGCCGGTCGATGGGCGCGCCAGGTGTCCACGCGGCCAGTTCGCCCTTCGTGGGTTCGTCAGGCAGCAGCATGGGCACACGGACGCTGTCGCCGAGGAGCCCGGCGTCGACGAGGATGCGTCGCGCTGCGGCGATCTCTTCGGCGGTCAGCGGATCGAGCGGGTGCGCCATCGGACGGCGGGCGATCGTGATCGGCTGCGGGGAGTGGTGGGACATCATCGACCTCACTATTTCGAGCATCTGCTCAATAAAACAACTATGGCGATGCTACGACGTGCGATCGGGGGAGCGCAAGAGGGTGCTGTCAGGTGCGCCAGGGCTCGAGGATCGCGTCGAGCACGGCGAGGTGCGCCTCGGCGTCCTGCGGTTCGGTGACCTCGACGATCTGCTGCCCGTAGGTGATCGCGCGCATCAGCGCGAGCACGGCCTCGCGCGGAGCATCCGCCCTCAGCTCGCCCGACGTGATCGCCTCGTCGATCGCCGCGCGGATCTCGTCCTGCCAGGGTGCCTGGGTGGGGGCTGCCGCATCCGGCGTCGATTCGACAGCCGCCAGCCGTCCCCAGAACCCGACGACCACGTGCGCTTCCGTGCGGGTCGCCGCGTCCACGGGCAGCACTTCGCGCATAAGGGTTGTCAGACGGTCGAGGCCGCGCAGGTCACGGGTCGCGGTGAGGATGCGCTCGTGCGTGCGGCGCGTGACCTCGGCCGCCGCGGCTCGCACGACCTCGTCGAAGTTCGCGTAGTAGTGCCAGAGCGCGCCTGTCGCGACGCCGAGCTCGCGGGCGACGGCGCGTGATGTGGCCTGGTCGTGTCCGTCGCGGGACGCGACGGCGAGCAGGGCGTCGGCGATCTGACGGCGGCGTTCCTCGTGGTCGACGATGCGGGGCATGTCGCCATTGTCGCGCACACCGTGGTGCGGGTCGCGGTCAGGCGTTCCAGACGGCGGGTCGCGGCATCCGCCCTGCCCGCTGCTCCAGGGCCGCCGCCAACGCGATGATGGTCGCCTCGCCGCCCGCTCGGCCGATCAGCTGCACGCACACCGGATGCCCCGTGGCGTCCTGCGTCACCGGCACGACGATCGCGGGGAGCCCCGCGACGTTGACGAAGCTGCTGTACGGCGCGTACCGCACCTGCTGCGAGAAGTTCTCCGCCGGGTCGGTCGGATGGAACCAGCCCACAGGGCGCGCAGGGAGGGCGAGGGCAGGCGTGAGTACCGCGTCGAAGGCGGAGAACGCGGTGATCGTCTCACGCTCGAACACGGTCGCGGCGGCGAGCGCGTCGAGCACCTGGGCGCCGGTGAGGGCGCGGCCCTCGCGTGCGAGCCAGGCGGTGATCGGTTCGACCTGGGCGAGGTCGGCATCCGAGAGCGCCATGCGGGCGGCGCTCGTGCGCCACAGCGTCATGAACATGGCGGCATAGCCGCGTGGACGCCAGTGCAGCTCGTCGACGCCCTGTCTGGCTTCTTCGAGAAGTCTGACCGCGACTTCCACCGCGCGGGCAGCATCCGCATCCAGCGCGATGTCATCATCCTGATCCCACGGCGAGACGGTCGTCACGCCGATGCGGGCAGCCGCCGCAGGCATCGTCGCGGCATCCAGGAACGGCCCCGCACCCGGCGCGCGCGTCGAATAGGAGTAGTCGCGCCCCGTGGTCTGCACGTCCAGCAGCAGAGCGGCATCGGCGACCGTGCGGGCGATGGGACCTGCGACAGCAAGACCGCCGGGGCTGTCGAGCGCTGAGGCGAACGGCACACGCCCCCGGGAGGGCTTGATGCCGACGAGACCGACCGTCGCCGCGGGAATGCGGATCGAGCCGCCACCGTCGGAGGCAGGAGCCAGGGGGAGAAGACCCGCCGACACGGCGGTGGCTGCGCCTCCGCTGGAGCCGCCCGCGCCGTTCGCGGTGTTCCAGGGGTCACGGGCGGGAGGCGCGATCTGGGTTTCGGTGTAGCCGGTCAGCCCGAACTCGGGGGTGTTCGTCTTGCCCAGGCTGATGCCGCCGGCCTCGTCGAGGACGGCGGCGTGGTCGCCGGTGGCATCCGGAACGAAGTCGCGGTGCAGCCGTGAGCCGAAGCGCGTCGGCACCCCGGCACGGGGGACGAGATCCTTGTCGGCGAACGGCAGACCCCACAGTGCGCCCTGTGGCGCCGACGCATCCAGAGCCCGCGCCCGGGCGAGGGCGCGCTCGGACGTGACCTCCACGAACGCGCCCAAGCCGTCATCAAGACGGGCGATGCGATCGAGGTAGTGCGATGTCAGTTCGACGACACCGATCTCTCCGCGGCGCAGCGCGCCCTGCTGTTCGATCGCGGTGAGGTCGTGAAGCGCAGCCATATCAACGAGCCTAGAGCGGTGGTGTGCTCCTCGCGGCAGAGCGCACGACGAACCAGGCGGCGACTGCGGCGATGGCGGCGGCCACGGTCATCGTGACGGCCATCGTCATCGCCGTGCTGCCGCCGATGCCCGCCGCGATCGGCGCGAGCACCGGACCGAAGAAGAACGTCGAGACGCCGAGCAGGGCTGACGCCGTCCCCGCGCGCGTGGCGTGGTGATCGAGGGCGAGCGTCTGGCCGTTGGGTCCGCTCAGTCCCGCACACAGCATGAAGCCGACGAGCGCGGCCATGACGCCCCAGACGCCGGTTCCGAGGGCTGCGAGCACGAGGAACGTCGTCGTGGCGAGCAACGTCGCAGTGATTCCGAGCAGATACACGCGCAGCGGACCGAGCCGCCGCACGACGAGCCGACTCGTCTGGCTGCCGATGATGTTGGCGAGCGCGCCGCAGGCGAAGGCGAGGCTGAACGACTGCGGGCTGAGCCCGAACTCGTCCTGCAGCACAAAAGACGACATCGACAGGTAGGTGAAGAAGGCCACCCCACCGGCGGCGCCCGCACACAGCACGGCGACGAACAGACGGTCGCGCAGAACGGCTCCCGTGTGCCCCTGAAGCTCGCGGATGCCCCCGCCGTGCCGTTCGCTCGCATCGAGCGTCTCGGGAAGTCCGAAGACGACGAGCAGCAGCAGGGCCGCCCCGATTCCGGTCAGCACCCAGAAGATTCCACGCCAGTCCATGAAGTGCGCGAGCTGCCCGCCGAGGATCGGCGCGATGATCGGTGCGGTTCCGGAGACAAGGAACAATAGCGACAGCATCCGCGACAGTTCAGCGCCTTCGAACTGGTCGCGCGCGATGGCCAGGCAGATCACGATGCCCGCGGCGCCAGCGAGGCCCTGCAGGGAGCGTGCGACCAGCAGCACCTCGATCGTCGGTGCGAGAGCGCACAGTGCGGAGAGCAGCGCGAAGGCCGCGACGCCGATCAGCAACGGTGGCCGCCGGCCGAACCGGTCGCTCAGGGGGCCTGCGACGAGCTGCCCGAGGCCGAGTCCGATCATGCACGCCGACATCGTGACCTGGCCAAGCGCCTCACTCGTCCCCAGGGACTCTGCAAGGTGCGGCAGCAGCGGCAGGTACAGATCCATCGACAGCGGCCCGAACGCCTCCAGCAGGCCCAGCACGAGCATCGCCCGCAGCGTGCTCATCTTTCGTCGCGTCGGCGCCGCGCTGACGGGACTCATTCGTCGAGGCGCAGTACGCGCCAGAGCCAGCTCTCGCGGGCGTCGGATGCGGCCTTCGAGACGATCGCGTCGGGGGAGAAGCCGGAGAACCCGTGATACCCGCCCGCCCACACGTGCAGCTCGGCCTGCCCGCCCGCGGCCCAGATGCGCGACGCGTAGATCGTCGCCTCATCGCGGAAGGTCTCGGCGGCGCCGACCTCGATGAAGGCCGGCGCAAGGCCGCTGAGGTCGCTCGCACGCGCCGGGGAGGCATAGGGGGAGACGCGGTCGGTGAACCGGTCAGCTCCCACGATCGCATCCCACGCGGTGTCGTTGTTGTTCCGGTCCCAGGCACCAAAGCCGTCGTACTGCCGTGCGGACACCGTCTCGTTGCGGTCGTCGAGCATCGGACACCCGAGCAGCTGACCGGCGAGAGCCGGCCCGCCCCGGTCGCGACTCATCAGCGCGACGGCGGCGGAGAGCCCACCGCCCGCGCTCATTCCCGACGCGATGATGCGGGTGGGGTCGATGCCGAGCTCCTCGGCGTGCGCCACCATCCAGACGAGGGCGGCGTAGCAGTCCTCCGCCTGTGCGGGGCCGGGATGCTCCGGCGCAAGGCGGTATTCCACGGCGACGCCGACGACGCCGTGCCGTTCGGCGAGGTCGATGATCTCGCCGGTGCCGAAGAAGCGGGTGCCGAGTACCATCCCGCCGCCGTGGATCGAGAGGACAGCAGGGGCAGGGCCTGACCGCGGCACGGCGGGGCGCACGATCGTGATGTCGAGAGCGGGAGCTCCCGAGAGACCCGGGATCGTGCGGTTCTCCCAGGTCACGGGTCGCCCCGCGATCTGCGCCTCGATCGGGGGGATGATCGTTGCAAAGTGCTCGCGGTTGGCGTGGATCGTGTCGGCGCGCAACGGAATGGTCTCGACGAGGGAGACGAACGCGTCGAGTCCGGCGATGAGCTCCGGGTCGTACGGCACCGCGGGCGGTGCGGATGCGGTCGCGGAGCCGGTCATGATGCGCTGCCGAGGCCGAAGGTGCGGCGCAGCCACGAGGAGCGTGCGGCGAGCGCTGCCCGGGTGATCTCGGCATCCGGCATGTACATGTCGAAGCCGTGCGCGCCGCCGCCCCAGACATGGAGCTCGGCCTGACTGCCGGCGGCCCACAGGCGCAGCGCGTACTCGGTGTCTTCATCGCGAAAGACCTCGGCCTCGCCGACCTCGATGAACGCCGAGGGCAGGTTCGAGAGATCCGTCGCCCGACTCGGTGCCGCGTAGGCGGGAGCATCCGTGCTGAAGGCGAGCTCTTCGCCGAGCACGCACTCCCAGGCCAGTAGGTTGAGCGAGCGCAGCCAGGTGCCGATGCCGTCGTACTGGTAGCTCGACACGGTCGAGTTGGTGTTGTCGATCATGGGGCACAGCAGCAGCTGACCGGCCATGACGGGGCCCTTGCGATCACGGGCCATGAGAGCGACCGCGGCAGAGAGTCCGCCTCCGGCGCTGCCGCCGCCGACGATGATGCGGGTGGGGTCAATTCCCAGATCGGCGGCGTTCTCGGCGAGCCAGACGAAGCCCGCGTAGCAGTCCTCGACACCGGCGGGGAAGGGATCCTCCGGAGCGAGACGGTACTCGACGGTCACGCCGACGACGCCGAGTTCATCGACGATGTCGACGACGCGGCCCGTCTCCCAGCTGCGGTGGCCCACGATCATGCCGCCGCCGTGGATGTTGTAGTAGGCCGGAAGGGCCTCGTCCTCGTGCCCGCGGGGTCGGAAGATCGTGATCTCGATGTCCGGTGCGCCCGCAGGGCCGGGAATCACCCGGTCCTCCCAGTCGATCGCGCGACCGGCGATCACGGTGTCGTTGTCGGGGAACATCCGGTCGGTGCCCTCGCGCGGCAGCGCCTCGCGGGTCAGAGGAGGCTGCGGGTTCTTGGCGATCTCGTCGAGCACGGCCTGTACCTCGGGGTCGAAGGGCACAGGGGTGATCGTGGGGTGGCCGGCGGCGGTGGCGGTCATGCGTTCTCCTTGTGAAAGGGGATGGGTGGGAGGTCAGGGGCCTTCGGGGTCGACGATGTCGCGGTCGGCCCAGAACGGTTCGACGAGACGGCGCAGCTCGGCGGCGCCGACGCGGTCGACGAGGGCCGCCGCATCGAGGTTGGCGTGCAGCTGCTCCACGCTGGATGCGCCGAAGAGCGTGGTCGTCAGCGCCGGATGCGTGAGCGTGAAGGCGAGGCCGAGCTGGGCGGGGCTCACGTCGAGTGATGCAGCCAGGTCTGCGAATGCGGGAACGTCATCGATGATGCGCTGCCGGATGCCACCGGGGTCGCGTCCGATCTCGCGTGCGCCGTTCACCTTGCCGGCGAGAACGCCGCCCTCCAGGCAGTCGGACGCCTGCAGGGTGAGTCCCTGCTCCCAGAGTCGGGCGAAGGGTGTGCCGTCCGGGATCGAGCGGCGCGAGACGCTGTACTTCAGCTGCGCGATCTGCGGACCGGCAACGCCCTCCGCCGCGGCGATGTCGATCAGACGCTGGATGTTCGTCGCCGACCAGTTGTTCACGCCCCAGGCGCGGATGAGCCCCGACTCGGCGAGCCCTGCGAGATCCAGCACGAGATCGCGGAGGTCGAGGTCATCGCGACGCAGATCGCCGAGGATGACGAGATCGGCGTGCTCCGTGCCGACGCGCATCAGAGCATGTTCCAGCTGCGGGCGGAAGCCGTCGTCGCCGAACGCCTCCAGCCAGAGCTTCGACGAGAGCAGCCACTCGTCGCGGGCGAGCCCGGCGGCGCGCACCATCGCGGAGAAGATCACGTCCGTGAACACGGGCGGCATGCCCGGAGCGGCATACACGCCGACATCGAAGAGGTTCACGCCACGGTCGACGGCGTCGCGCAGCATCCGCACCGCCTCGGCGAAATCCATGCGGTCATAGGTGTGCCAGGAACCCAGAGAGAACAGCGAGGCGTGCACGCCGCTGCGGCCGATCTCGCGCAGCGGCAGGGAGGTGACGGCGGTCATGAGGAGACCTTTCGAGAGAGGCGGGGGTCGATGACGGCCTTGACCTCGTCGAGGTGGTCCATGTGCACGAGCTTCTCGGATGCTTCGTCAAGGCCAACCGGCGCGCTGAAGAGGTCATCCCAGGGAAAGCGGTCCGCGAAGGCCGAGAAGAAGTCGATGGCGCGGGAGTAGTCCGAGATGTCGCCGTTGAGGGAGCCCACGATCGTGAGCTCCTTGCCCATGACCGCGCTCAGCGGGAAGACATCCCCGACAGGTCCGGTGGATCCGACCACCACGATCGTGCCGCGCTGGGCGGCCATGCCCACGGCATCAGGGCCGACGCTCGGGGCGCCCGCGAAGTCGAAGACGTAGTCTGCACCCGTGCCGCCGGTGAGTTCCATGACCTGCTCGACGACCGGCCCCTCGCGGAAGTCGACGGTCGCGTCGGCGCCGAAGCGCGCGGCGAGCTGCAGGCGTGCGGCGGGGGCGCCGACCGTGATGACCTGCCCGGCACCGGCGATGCTCGCGACGGCCGTGGCGAAGATCCCGAGTGCACCGGAGCCCTGGATCACGACCTTCGCGCCGGGGCGGATGCGTCCGGCGCGCTCGAAGGAGCGCAGCACGGTCTTGGCGGCGCATCCGGCCATCGACGCCCAGGTGTCCTTGATGTTCGCGGGGAGGAGCAGCTTGGCGGCGCCCGGCGTCACATAGGCGTACTCCGAGAGGCCGGCGGTCGCGAACGGCGGCACGTCGGCGCGCTGCAGGAAGCCGTAGCCGCGGCGGGAGCAGGCGACGGGTTCGCGCAGCACGACGCAGCCGTGGCATTCACCGCACGTCGATTCCGACCAGCCGATGCGGTCGCCGGGGGAGAGCGGCCGGCTGAGCGCATCGCGGGTGTCCGGTCCGGTCGCCACGATCTCGCCGACCATCTCGTGGCCGAGCACCATGGGGAGCATCCCGGGGAACGTCATCTTGCCCGACCAGATCTCGATGTCGGTGCCGCAGAGCGTGGTGCAGGCGATGCGCACGAGCGCGGCTCCCGGCTCGATCTCTGTGGGAAGGGGAAGGTCCTGCAGTGTCAGCGGCTCGTGGTGCGAGGTCAGGACAGCGGCGCGGGTGTGGGTGGGGAGAGTCATCGATCGTCCTTTCAGACCAGGAGCTGTCCGCCATCGACCGGTACGGAGACTCCGGTGATGTGGCTGGCGGCGTCGCTCGCGAGGAAGAGCACAAGAGGGGTCACCTGATCGATCTCGGCGATCGACCCCAGGGGGATGCGAGACTCCCACGCCGCGCGGGCATCGGGGTTCTCGGCGAACGCCGCCGTCAGCGGAGTCATCACGGGTCCGGGGGCGACGGCGTTCACCCGCACCCCGCGACCGGCGAGTTCGATCGCCGCGGTGCGGGTGAGCGCGTCGACCGCGGCCTTGGTCGCCTCATAGTGCCCGAGACCCGGCGTGGGCTGGCGGGCGCCGATGGAGGAGATGTTCACGATCGTGCCGCGCCCCTGTGCGGCGAGCAGGCGGCCGAAGGTGCGCAGCATCAGGAACGTGCCGCGGATGTTCACGCGCAGAGCCGCATCGACGGCGTCGACCGAGACCTCCTGCAGGGTGCCTCCTCCCGCGACGACGCCCGCGTTGTTCACGAGGATGTCGAGTCCGCCGGCGTCGGCGATCTGGGCGGCGGCCGCGGCGACGGATGCTTCGTCTCCGATGTCGAGTGCGAGCGCGGTGGCGCCGATCTCCTCGGCGACGGCGGCTGCAGCGTCCGCGTTGACATCGCCGATGTAGACCTCGTCGCCCAGGGCGCGGAAGGCCTGCGCGATGCCCTCGCCGAGACCGGAGGCGGCTCCGGTCACCAAGACGCGACGGGGTGTGCGGGGGGCTGTGATGGGGGTCATCTTCTCGTCCTCTCTGACGACAAGTCCGTTATATTCTACAAACATAGAAAAACACAAGCGCGGAGTTTCACCGACCTGAACCCGGCGAAGCCGAGCTGACCAGACGAAGGAGTCTTCATGAGCACGCCCGCCCCCGCACGCACCCTCGACGGGCACGCGCCCGTTCCACCGCTCGCGCTCGGTTCGTGGAACACCTGGGACCGCATGTCCCGAGACGAGGCGGTCGCGCTCATCCGTCGCGCGGCGGAACTCGACGCCGCCTTCTTCGACGTTGCCTACTACAACATGGGGCCGCACGCCGAGAACTCGAAGACCGACATTCTCTTCGGTGAAGCCCTGCGTGACAGCGGGGTGGCGCGCTCCGAGATCGTGCTCTGCGGAAAGCTCTGGCTCTGGGACTGGCCGAACCAGAGTTTCCGTGCCCAGCTCCTCGAAAGCCTGGAGCGCGCGGGTCTCGATCGCTTCGACACGCTCGTCGTCGGCGACTACATGGACGCCCCCGCCATCCCGCAGCTGATCCAGGACATCAATGCGCTGATCGACGAGGGACTCGTCGACAGCTGGGGCATCAACAACTGGCGTATCGAACACACCCAGGGGGCGCTCGCTGAAGCGGCGGTGCAGGGTGCGGTCGGGCCGAGCTTCGCTCAGCTCAAGTACGGGATCGCGCGTCGATCGATGGCAGAGGGGGATGTCTATGGTCCGCTCTTTGCAGACGGCACGCTGCGCCTGCAGGCCTCGGATGTCTTCGAGGGCGGGATCCTCGCCGGAAAGCTCACGCCCGAGCGGAAGATCGGTGCAGACGTCGGCGGGATCCGCGAGCAGATCGTGGCGATCTACCCCGAGGTGCAGCGCGTGGCTGCGGAGTTCGGTGTCACGCCGGCCGCGCTCGGCATCGCCTTCTGCCTCACGCACCCCGCCACGGCGAATGTGCTGTTCGGTGCCTCGCGCGTCGCGCAGCTGGAGGAGAACCACGCAGCGCTGGCCCTGGCGGCTGAGCACGGCCCGGCCGTGCGTGCCGCGCTCATGGAATGCTGGGTCGACCGCGACGTGCGGGCGGACGGGACGTGGTGATCATGAGTGACGCGACACAGGATGCGTATCGCCACTTTCGCGGGCACGTGGGGGAGTTCACCTCCGATTCCGAGCCGTTCTGGCCGCAGCCTCCTGTGGCTCGCGAAGGTGCCCCGAACGTCATCGTGATGCTGGTCGACGACCTCGGCTTCAGCGATCTCGGACCGTTCGGGAGCGAGATCGATACCCCCCACATCAACGCACTCGCCGCCGAGGGCTGGGTGTTCACCGACTACCGCACGGCGCCGCTGTGCTCGCCGGCGCGTGCCTCGCTGCTCACCGGGCTCAACCCGCACCGCGCGGGATTCGGTCTCGTCGCGCACACCGACCCCGGATACCCCGGCTTCGCCTGCGCACTCCCTGAGGACGCAGCCACCCTCGCGGAGTCTCTGCGCGCCGGGGGATACGCCACCCTCATGGTCGGCAAGTGGCACCTCACCGCCGACTCGCGCCTGCATGACGGTGCCGATCGCTCGTCGTGGCCGCTGCAACGTGGATTCGACCGCTACTTCGGCAGCATGGACGGCTTCACGTCACTGCATCATCCGCATCGGCTGGTGCGCGACAACTCCGTCGTCGATGTGCGCGAGTTCCCCGAGGGCTACTTCCTCGGCGATCAGCTCGTCGACGAGGCGATCGCGATGATCGACGACGTGCGCGTCAACGGCGGCCGTCGACCGTTCTTCCTCTACTTCGCGCATACCGCCGTGCATGGGCCCGTGCAGGCGAAGCCGGTCGACATCGCCAAGTACCGCGGACGCTATGAGGCGGGGTGGAACGTGCTGCGCGAGGAGCGGTTCGCCCGACAGCGAGAGCGTGGGATCGTGTCATCGGATGCCGCGCTACCCACAGGCGTGCTCGCCGACGAGTCGCTCGTGCCCGAGTGGGACACCCTGTCTGACGAGGAGCGCGCACTGTTCGCCCGGCACATGGAGGTGTACGCGGCCGCCGTCGACGAGGTCGATCAGAGCGTCGGGCGGCTGCGTGCGCATCTCGAGAAGCTCGGCGAGAGCGAGAACACGATCATCGTGATCGCGAGCGACAACGGCGGAACCGCTGAGGGAGGTCCGCGCGGAACTCGCAGCTACTTCTCGCAGTTCGGGCGCATGGGCGCCGACCCCGAGGGGTGGGTGCGCGACGTTCCGCGCGATATCGACCTGATCGGCGGGCCGCGCATGTTCAATCACTACCCGACGGGCTGGGCGCGCGTGTCGAACACCCCGTTCCGCGCGTTCAAGGGGTCGCTCCTCGAGGGTGGGGTGCATGCGCCGCTGATTCTCTCGTGGCCAGCGGCGGGGGAAGGGCGCGGAGGCGGGCTGCGCCACCAGTCGGTGTTCGTCTCCGACCTCGCCCCGACCATCCTCGAACTCACCGGCACGGCGCCGCTCGCCGAACGGGCCGGACGTCCGACGGTCGCCCCTGACGGCCAGAGCATCGCCGTGCTGCTCAGGGATCCCGACGGGCCGGGTCGCGACGAGCAGTTCTTCGAGTGCTTCGGTGCCCGCTCGCTGCTGCAGGGTGGACGCAAGGCCGTCTCGACGCGACCGCCCACGCGTGCTGAGGGCGCCGCGGGCGGCGCGTGGCAGCTGTACGACCTCGATGCCGACCCGACGGAGACCGTCGATCTCGCGGCATCCCATCCGGACGAGGTCGCCCGCATGGCGGATCGCTGGCGCGCGGAGGCCTGGCGCAATGGCGTGTTTCCGCTGGACGACGACGGATCGCTGCACCGCGTGCGCCCCGCGACGGAGCGCGCTTTCGCGGAACCGGTGGTCGTGCCGTCGGGGCGACCACCGCTCGAGCGCTATCGTTCCGCGGCGCTGACGGTGCTGCGCTCATTCACGGTGGAAATCGATGTGACGGTCGGCGTCGCCGATGGTGTTCTCGTCGCTCATGGTGATCAGGGCGGCGGGTATCTCGTCGCGATCGATGCGGGTGCGCCGCTGCTGGTGTACAACGCCTACGGTGACATGCATCGCGCGCGCGGGGCGACGCTCGCGGCGGGGGAGCGTCGGCTCGTCTTGCGGGTGGACGAGCTCCCCGACCTGCGGTGGAGCCTGACCCTCGAGGCCGACGACGTGCCGGTGGCGCGCATTCCGCGAGTTCCGATGCTGCTGGGGATGGCGCCGTTCACCGGCATCAGCGTCGGCTACGACTACGGAGGGCCGGTCGATTGGGATCTCCACGAGAGACACCGCTCTTACCCGTTCGCCGGTCCGCTCTCGGTGCGCTATGTCCCGGGTCAGCGATCCTCGCATGACGTGACAGAGCTCCGGGAGATCGACCAGGCCGCGGCGCGGATCGCTGACTGACGACCGAAGCTCTGCGCGCTGAGACAAGGCGCGTGCGTCCCCGGCACAGGTACCCGAGAATGCGAGCGATTTGTGTCTTGCGCTCATTTTCCACATGTGTAGACTAACCAGCACGACACATCGAAGTGACGTCGGAACCGGACCTCTGGAACGGTGGCGAGTCGCTTCGACCCTTCTTCACCACCTCCCTGCACCCGAGAGAAGGAACCATGAAACGCACCACCCTGGCGATCGGCGCCGCACTGGCCGCCACGCTCGCACTCACCAGCTGCTCCGGCGCCGCAACGCCTGGCCCGACCGACGGCGGCGGCGGCGCAAGCGGCCCCGAAGCACTCAACATCGGGAACTTCCTCGACATCACGTCGTGGGATCCGGCCCTCGCCGACATCGGCTTCGACGGCCCCTACCTCTCGGCCGTGTACGACACGCTGATCGCCCTCGATGCCGAGGGCAACCCGATCCCGTCGCTCGCGACCGGATGGACCGTCGCTGATGACGACCTGTCGATCGAGCTCGACATCCGCACCGACGCGGTCTTCAGCGACGGAACCCCCGTCGATGTCGACGCGGTGCTCACGAGCCTCGAGTACCTGAAGGATGGCGCGCGATCCGGCGAGGCCTACACCAACGTCGCGTCCTTCGAGAAGGTCGACGACGACACGCTCACGATCAACCTCACGCAGCGTGACGACACGATTCTGTACTTCATGGGCCTCGGACGCAGCTACGTCGCATCGCCGGCCTCCATCGAAGCCGGAACCCTCGGTGCCGAGCCGATCGGATCCGGACCGTACGTGCTCGATGCGACCACCAGCGTCCCCGGCGCCGAATACCACTTCACGAAGGTCGCCGAGCACTGGGACGCGGAGACCTACGACTTCGCCGAGCTCGCGATCTTCCCGATCATGGACGCCACGGCACGTCACAACGCGATGCTCAGCGGCCAGATCAACGTGCAGTACGGCGATGTCGCCAACCTGGCGCAGGCCGAAGAGCAGAAGTGGAACGTCGCACAGCGTGTCTCGGGCTGGGCGGGCTTGGTCATCACCGATCACACCGGCGCGAAGAGCGAACCGCTCGGCAAGCTCGAGGTGCGTCAGGCGCTGAACTACGCCTTCGACGGCGCTGCGATCCTCGCCGCTGTCGGCGCGGGTGCCGGAGTCGCGACCAACCAGGTGTTCCCTGACGGTGGCACCATCAACGACCCGGCGCTCAACGACCGCTTCGCATTCAACATGGCCAAGGCCAAGGAACTGCTCGCCGAGGCCGGATACCCGAACGGCTTCGAGATCACGATGCCGATGTCGCCCATCTTCGAGATGTGGAAGCCGTCGGCCGAGCAGACGCTCACCGAACTGGGTGTCACCGTGACCTGGGACAACATGCAGATGCAGGACTACCAGCTGAACGCGCCGAACTACCCCATGTTCATCTCCTTCCTCGCGATGGACGGCAACGAGGTCGCCACGGTCGCCCGCCAGGTCACCAGCGTGCAGTGGTACAACCCGAACCCGGACTGGGCATCGAACGAGGTGCTCAAGCCCCTCGTGGAGAAGGTGCAGTCCGAGCGCGGCGACGCCCAGACGGCGGCAGTCGCCGAACTCAACGAAGCCCTCGTCGACCAGGCATGGTGGTCGGTCTGGTACCAGGCGAACAACATCTACTACACCGCGGAAGGCGTGCAGCTGCAGCCGGTCGTGGGCATGATGTTCCCGACCCTGCGATACATCACCCAGGGCTGAACTCCGACCAGGGCGGATGCTCGGTACCCGCGAGCATCCGCCCTCTCCCACTCATCTCCCCCTCCCCAGACCCGAGAGGTCCCTCCCATGCTGATGTTCACGGCGAAGCGGGTGCTGTCCGGCATCCTCCTGCTCGTCGCGGTCTCGATCGGAACCTTCTTCCTCGCGCATCTCGCGATCAGCGATCCGACCGCCTCGCTCCTCGGCACGACCGCCACGCCCGCACAGCAGGAGGCACTCGCTGCCAAGATCGGGATCGACCGCCCGCTGCTCGTGCAGTTCGGCGACTGGATCTCGCATGCGGTGCTGCTGGACTTCGGCAACTCCTGGCGGAATTTCCAGCCGGTGTCCGCACAGCTCGCACTGAAGGTGCCCGTGACGCTGTCGGTCGTCACATTCGCCACTCTCATCACCGCGATCGTCGGCGTGGTCTTCGGGATGGTCACGGGTCTTCGCCCCGGCACCTGGTTCGACCGCATCCTGAAGGGCGTCTCCGTCGTCCTCTTCGCGCTCCCCGGATTCTGGGTGAGCCTGGTGCTGGTGATGTGGTTCGCCGTGCAGCTCAAATGGTTCCCGGCTGTCGGATACGTCACGCCGATGCAGTCGGTGGACGGATGGCTGCGCTCGATCACCCTCCCCGCGGTCTCGCTGGCGCTCGGCGGTATCGTCGCCGTCTCGGAGCAGCTGCGCAACGCCGTGATCGCGCAGAGCGGTCAGGACTGGGTGCGCACGCTGCGCAGCCGCGGCCTGTCGAGCACGCGTGTCAACCTGCACATCCTGCGCAATGCGTCTCCCGCGGCCCTCACCGTCATCGCCCTGATGTTCGTCGGGTTGCTGTCGGGGGCGATCGTCGTCGAGCAGATCTTCAGCCTTCCCGGCCTCGGCCAGCTCACGAACCAGTCCTCGCAGAACGGTGACATTCCGATGCTGCTCGGGATCACCGTGATCTCTGTGATCTTCGTCGTGCTCATCAACCTCCTGCTCGACCTCGTGCTCGGCTGGATCAACCCGAAGGTGCGTGTCGCATGACCACGACCGACATCCGCGTCGCCTACGACAAGGCCGCGCAGAAGCGGCGCTCCAGCCTCTTCCGGCGATTCCTGCGCCACCCCGGCGGCATCATCCCGCTCGTGATCTTCACGCTCATCGTGCTGGTCGGCGTCTTCGCGCCGCTCCTGGCGCCGATGGACCCGAACTTCGTCGACCTGGCGGCAGCGAAGGCGCCGCCGAGCCCCGAGCATCTCCTCGGCGCCGACTCGACGGGCCGCGACATCCTGAGCCGCCTCATCCACGGCACGACGACCACACTGTGGGGCGCCCTCATCACGATCGTCACCGCACTCGCGATCGGCGTGCCCGCCGGCATCGCCTCCGGCTACTTCGGCGGGGTCTTCGACCGGATCGCCACGTGGATCAGCGATGCGCTCCAGTCGATCCCCGGGATGATCATTCTGCTCGTGGTCGCCGCCGGCAGCCGCAACAACTTCGTCGTCCTGATGGCGACGGTCGGCGTCTTCATGGTGCCGGGGTACTTCCGCATCTCGCGGTCGACCACGATGGCGGTCCGCGGCGAGGCCTACATCGATGCCGCCCGCGTCTCGGGGCTGTCTGACGCGCGAATCATCTTCCGGCACATCATCAAGGCCGTGTATCCGCCGGTCATCATCCAGACCGCACTCACCGCGGGTATCGCGATGGGCATGCAGGCGGGCCTGCAGTTCCTCGGCATCGGCGACTCGAATGTGCCGAGCTGGGGCGCGATGATGCTCGAGGGCTTCCGCCTCATGCTCACCTACCCCCTCATGCTGCTCTGGCCGTCGGTCGCGCTCGGACTCACGATCGCGGTGCTCGCCATCATGGGATCCACGCTCGCCGAGCTCGTGCAGGTGCGCACGCCGCGCCTCAGCCGCCGGGAGCGCGCGCAGGCTCTTGCTGCCGCCCATGCCGAGACAGCGCTGCCGGCGACCGGAACGGTCCGGCACGTCGCGGCGGAGTCCGCGCTGCGGGTAGAGAACCTCCGTGTCAGCTATGCGACACCGACCGGGACCACAGAGGTCGTGCACGGCGTGACCCTCGACGTCGCGCCCGGCGAGGTCGTCGGCATCGTCGGCGAGTCCGGGTCCGGCAAGTCGCAGACGGTCTTCTCGGTGCTCAACCTGCTTCCGGCGACGGGCACGGCCAGCGCGGATGCGCTGTGGGTGAGCGGTCGCGATGTCACGACGGCGAGCCTGGCGGAACGCCGGGCGCTGCTCGGACGGGAGATCGGCTATGTTCCGCAGGAGCCGATGAGCAACCTCGATCCGTCGTACACGATCGGTCACCAGCTCATCGAGCCGCTGCGACGTACCCACGGCATGAGCAAGGCGGATGCCAAGGCCCGGGCGGTCGCGATGCTGGCGCGCGTCGGACTCACCGACCCGGTCCGCGTGATGCGCAGCTACCCGCACCAGATCTCCGGCGGCATGGCGCAGCGTGTGCTGATCGCCGGCGCGATCGCGGGGAAGCCTTCGATCCTCGTCGCGGATGAGCCGACCACAGCGCTCGACGTCACTGTGCAGGCCGAGGTTCTCGAACTGCTGCGCGAGCTGCAGGCCGAGTACGGGATGGCCCTGTTGATCGTCACCCACAACTTCGGTGTTGTCGCCGATGTCTGCGACCGGGTCATCGTGATGCGCGGGGGCGAGATCATCGAATCCGGTGCGGTCGATGAGCTCTTCGCGGCCCCTGCCGATCCCTACACCCGCGAGCTCATCGCCGCATCGCTCGATGATGCGGACGGGCGCGCAGAACTCGACGCGAAGGCGCA
This sequence comes from Microbacterium sp. GW823-FHT02G05, assembly GCF_058797175.1. Taxonomy (NCBI): domain Bacteria; kingdom Bacillati; phylum Actinomycetota; class Actinomycetes; order Micrococcales; family Microbacteriaceae; genus Microbacterium; species Microbacterium sp. GW823-FHT02G05. Next base: position 1,001,128 of record NZ_JBXAJK010000002.1, on the reverse strand, counting down.
GAATCCGAAGGCAGAGGTTACGGCATGAACGCGCTCCTCGAAGTGAACGACCTCGTCCTCGACTACGGCCGTGGGCGCACCGCGTTTCGCGCGCTGCACGGTGTCTCGCTTGAGATCGCTCCGGGGGAGTGCCTCGGCCTGGTCGGTGAATCCGGCTCGGGCAAGTCGACGCTCGGAAAGGCGATTCTCGGACTCGCGCCCACGACGGCCGGATCGATCCGCTTCGACGGCGCGGAGATCAGCGGACTGGGGCGCCGAGGGCGCAGGGCGCTGGCCGACGACATCCAGGTGGTGTTCCAGGATCCCTACGGGTCGCTGAACCCCGCCATGACGATCGGCGACATCCTCTCCGAGCCGCTTCTGACCAGCGGCCTGACGGCCAAGGACGCGGACGTGCGTGTGCGAGAGATGCTCGACCGCGTGCGGCTGCCCGCCACCGCGATGGAGCGGTACCCGAGCGAGTTCTCCGGCGGACAGCGTCAGCGCGTCGCCATCGCGAGGGCACTCGTGCGGCGCCCTCGTCTGATCGTCTGCGATGAGCCGGTCAGCGCGCTCGATCTCACGACGCAGGCCACGATCCTCGATCTGTTCATCGAGTTGCAGCGCGACACCGGTGTCTCGTACCTGTTCGTCTCGCACGATCTCGGCGTCGTGCGCCGCGTATGCCACCGGGTTGCGGTGATGTACCGCGGCGAGATCGTCGAGACCGGTGAGGGGGAGCAGGTGACGCGAGCTCCGCAGCATCCGTACTCGGAACGCCTTCGCCTGGCGTCGCCCGTCGCCGACCCCATCACTCAGCGCCAGCGCCGCGCCCAGTGGCTCGCTCTTCGTGAGGTCGCCGATGCACCGGTACGGTAGCAGGCAACGGCTGCACGCCGCCTTCCCGGTGGCACAACTCGAGCGCGCAACACCGGCGGAAGGAAGCCATGCCGAAGATCATCGATCACGACGAGCGTCGACGGGAGATCGTCGAGGTCGCGAAGCGGATCATCCTCAAGGGCGGCTTCGAAGCGGCGACGATGCGCAGCATCGCGGCGGAGGCCGGCTTCGCGAACGGTGCTCTCAAGCACTACTTCCCGGGCAAGGAGAGCATCGTCGCGGCGACGTTCGAGACGATCCTCGCGCAGATGTCCGAGGGCGTGCAGGATGCCGGGTCCACGCCGGAGCGCGCCGAGGATGCTCTGCGTGGCTTCCTGGAGGCGACGGTTCCGCGTACGGTCGAGCAGATCTCGGCGGGGCGCGTGCTGCTGGCGCTCTGGGAATACGCGATGGCGAACGAGGCGCTGGCCGATCTCTACCGCAGTCACCTGGGCTCCTGGCGCGCTTCGCTGATCGCGCGAATGGAAGCGGCGCACGACGAGGGCGCGATCCGCGCGCAGGATTTCGGCGCGATGGCGAACGAGTACATCTCGGTCGCGGTCGGTGCAACCGTCATCAACCTCATGTACCCGGACGGCGAGCGGATCGCCGACTATCAGGCCTATATCGACCAGTTCCTGGCGCGTCTTCGCTGACGACGGCGCGCCCCTCTCGAAAGGTTGGCGCGCGATGACAGCGGATTCTCTTCATGTTCACACCCGCGAGGGTGCGGGGCGTCCCGTGGTGTTCCTGCACGGGTTCGCTTCGCACGGTGGCGCGGACTGGCCGGACGACACGTGGGACGCGCCGCTGGCGGCGCGGGATCAGCCGCGGGTCGTGATCGATCTGCCGGGCCACGGGGAGAGCGCGGGCTTCGGCGTCGAGCCGGCCCCGCAGGTGCTCGACCGTCTGGCGGCGGCGATCGAAGACGCCTGTGGCGATGCCGAGGTCGATCTCGTGGGCTACTCGCTGGGTGCGCGGCTCGCATGGGATCTCGCGGCGCACCCGTCGGTGAAGGTGCGTCGTGTGGTTCTCGGCGGGTTGAGCGCGGGTGAGCCGTTCTCCTTCGTCGATGTCGAGGGCGCGCGCCGCGCGGTGCGGACCGGCGACTCCGTCGCCGACCCACTGACGGGCATGATCGTGGGTATGGCGTGCCTTCCGGGCAATCGTCCGCACGCTCTGTTCGACGTTGTCGAGGGGCTCGGCGGCTCGCCCTTCGACCCCCAGCAGCATCCTGTCGCGCAGCCGACGCTGCTGATCGGTGGTGACGCCGACGCGATGGCCGCCGGGATCGACGATCTCGCCGCACTCCTGCCCGATGCGGGTGTGCAGCGGGTGCCCGGTGATCACCTGGCCGCGCTCCGCTCGCCGGAGTTCGTCGCTGCGACCCTCGGTTTCCTCGACGCGGACTAGTCCCATGTGGATTCTCTGCCGGGGATTCTCCTTCTCTGAAATTCCTACGCTCGTAGAAATACGTGTTCCTCTGCGCACCGTGCGCACCCTCACGAAAGGCACTTCCCATGACGAACCCCACAGCCCCCGACGCGTCCCGCATCCTGGACATCGCGACGGGCTACATGGCGTCCAAGCAGTTGTTCGAAGCGAGCCGGATCGGACTCTTCGCCGCGATCGCTGATGGTGCCGACACTGTCGACGCCATCGCCGCCCGCACGGGTGTCTCCCCGCGCATCGCGCACATCCTTGCGGACGCGATGGCCGCGAAGGGGCTGCTCACGCGCGCCGACGGGCGCTACACCGTGGAGCCGGATGCGGCCGCCTACCTGACCGGGGATGCTGCCGAGATCGATCTCGCGCCCTTCATGGTCTTCCTGAACGAGATCAGCTACCCGCACTGGCTGCAGTTCTCGCACACGGTCGACACGACCGAGCCGGGAAAGCTGGAGATGGATGAGGCCCGCTGGGGCACGTTCATGGCCGGCGTCATGACCTACAACCAGGTGCACGCCGAGCAGTTCGGTCACCTCGTGGACGTCGCCGGCGCCACGCGCGCTCTGGACTTCGGCGGGCTCACTGCCGAGTTCGCTCTCTCTGCCATGCGCAAGAACCCGGAGCTGCACACGACCTTCGTGTACGCCGAGGGCTTCGAAGGAGGAGTCAGCGACGCCGTCGCAGCGACCGGGATGGCCGACCGGGCCGTCGTCACCACCGGAGACACGGCGACCGCGACGCCCGAGGGTGAATACGACGTCGTCTTCGCCAACCACGTGATCCACCGCTTCTCGGCGGAGGAGAACGCGCAGATCTTCCGCAACCTGCGCGCCGCAGCGGTCGACGGCGCGACGCTCACCGTGCTCGACTTCTTCCTCGACGACGACGCCGAGCAGCGCGCACTCGACGCGGTGCACGCGGGGGAGTACCTCGTGATCGACGGCACGGTCGTCTACCCCGAGTCGCAGGTGCGCGGCTGGCTCACCGATGCAGGCTGGGCCGTCCAGGAGAAGGTCGCGCTTCCGGGCAGCCCGCGCGTGCTCGTCGCTACGGCGGTCTGAAAGAGGCTCGCGAGGGCGGTGATCGATGCCACCCTCGCTGCAGGACTGGTCCGAGGGGGATCAGAGGCGGGCGGCTCGCGTGAACGGGCCGCCCGCCGCCTTCATGGACGCGACGCGGGCAGATCGCGCGCGAGCATCCCGTAGATGAAGGTGTCGGTGTACTCGCCCTTGCAGTACAGGTCTTCGATCAGATGGGCCTCCCGTCGAAAGCCGAGGCGTTGGGCCAGGTGCGCGCTGGCATCGTTACGAGCATCCATCTGCGCGGCGACGCGGTGCACGCCGAGATGCATGAACGCGTGACGGAGCAGCGCGCCGGCCGCCTCCGTCGCAAACCCCTGGCCGGCGTGCTCGGGGTCGATCACCCAGCCGATCTCCGCCTGCCGGTGCGGCACATCCGTCAGCCAGAGCGCCAGATCGCCGAGGTAGCGCCCCTGTATGTCGGAGATCACGACGGAGAGGGAATGCGGCTCGCCTTGGAGGTCTCGGCGAGCCATGCGCTTCGCCAGCCGCTCTGCGGTCTGCTCGGCGGTCCAGGGCTCCTCGAGAAGGTAGCGCGCCACGTCCGGGCGGCTGTACACGCGCAGGAGGTCGTTCGCGTCATCCGCCTCGTGAAAGCGCAAGCGGAGTCGTTCGGTCTGCGGCAGAAGGTGCTCGTCGCTCATAGAGCGACTGTAGACACTCCTGCTTCCGGAGGGGAGGGGTGTCAGGGTGCGGCGGCGTAGACCGTGCGGCCGTCCACGATCGTGCGCGCGACGCGGATGGATGCCGCGGCGCGGCCCGGCTCGATGATGTCCTCATCCAGCACGGTGATGTCCGCGACTTTTCCGAGGCCGAGCGTCCCCTTCCACGCGGAGGCTCCGTCCTGCTCGGCGGCGCTCACGGTCATGCGGTGCAGCAATGCCTCGCGCGTGGCCGTGTCGTCGCGACCGACCAGCGCGATCGATGCGTCGATGCTCGTGCGCCAGTCGGGGCTCGCGATCGGGGCATCGCTCGTGATCGTCGTCAGAACTCCGGTCTCGAGCATGGCGTCGAGCGGCCAGGCGAGGGCCGTGCGTTCGGCCCCGAGCTGCATGCCCGCCCAGGCGTGGGTGTGGTCAGCGATGAGGGGCTGCACGGCGAAGCCGGCGCCGAGCTCTCGCATCCGCTGGAGCTGCTTGTGCGTGGCGAGGTCTCCGTGCACGACGTAGTGAGGCCCACTCGGTGGCGGGGCATCGGTCACGGTTTCGAGCGCTCGGATGAACTCGTCGATCGAGCGGTCGCCGGTCGCGTGCACGGCAACTTGAAGCCCCTGCTGCGCTGCCTGAATGACCATCGTGCGGAAAGCCGTGAGGGGGTCTGTGCTTCCCCGCGTCAGAAGCTCGCCCGAGGTCCCGTCCGTGTAGGGTTCGTGCACCCAGGCGGTGGCCATGGGGGGAATGCCGTCGGCGAAGATCTTCACGCCGGAGACCGAGAGCCATCGCGCGTCGGTGGCGGGCGCGGGAAGGCCGATGCCGCGTTCGAAATCGTCGAGCACGCTCTCGCCGTCGATGGTTCCGAACAGTCGCAGCAGTGTCACGCGTGAGGTCTGCGCCCCTTCGCGGTGCAGGTCGACGTAGGTCTGGAGCATCGCGGAGCCGAAGCATCCGGTCTCGCCCTCGTCTTCGCCGGGCCCGATCCCGGGTTCCGTGTAGCTCGTGATGCCGTGCTCGGCGAGGAGGCGCCAGGCGCTCTGGAGTGCGCGGCGGCGGTCGAGGTCATCGTGCAGGAGGCGGCCGGTGGGCTGTTCCTCCGCGGGGGTGTCCGAGAAGAAGAGGTGGGGCCATCGAGCACCGAGCCAGGCCGCGTGCAGATGGGCGTCATTGATGCCGGGGATGGCCGTACGGCCGTCGAGGTCGACGATCTCGCGGGCCGCCAGCGCGCTGACGTCGGGACCGTGCGCGATGATGCGGCCCTCGCGCACGGCGATGGCGTCCACGAGGGGCGCGCTCGCGTCGAAAGTGCGGATGCGTCCGCCGCGGAGGATCAGGTCGGCAACGTCGCCGGAAGAATGCTCGCTCATTATTCCACCAGTGTAGACGAAACAGGTGAGAGGAAGCGAGCTTCGACGTGCGCGCATTTTCGCGCAGGAATCGCGCATTTTCACGAATGCGCAGGGCGCGCGATTCTTTGCACGCCAGAGCCCCGGTTTTCGCGCGGCGGGACGATTTAGTCCACGTACCCTGTATCCGGGCGAACCGCCTCCCCGCGCCGAGAGCGCGGAGCACCACCATCATGCAAGGACGCACATGAACGATTTCGCGGCACACCGCGATGACTGGATGGCCAGGGAAGAGCTCGCCGAGCGGATGATCCCGCTCGTCGGAAGCCTCACCCGCGAACGAGACGTCGTCACATCCCTGCACGGGCACCGGCTGCTCGGGCTCTCCACGACCGGCATCCTCGAGGTCCACGAGCGTGTCGAGGCGCTCGGGCATCGTGAGGTGGACCTCGTCGACACTCTCGCCGTGCTCGAAGCCGTGCGCGCGATCGGCCCCGGCGCGTCCTCGATCGACATCGCCCGCCTCGTCGAAGGCCACGCCGCCAGCGGTGAGGATCTCGACACCTACCTGCGGCGAGAACTCGCCCCCGCCATGGAGTCTCAGCCGGGTGAACCCACCGACGTCGTGCTCTACGGGTTCGGGCGGATCGGGCGGCTGCTCGCCCGCATCCTCATCGCTCACACCGGGGGCGGCAACGGCTTGCGCCTGCGGGCGATCGTCGTGCGTCGAGGATCCGACAACGATCTCGTCAAGCGCGCCTCGCTGCTGCTGCGGGACTCGGTGCACGGCCGCTTCGAGGGCAACGTCGAGGTGGACGAAGACGCGTCGCAGATCATCGCGAACGGCACCCGTATCCAGGTCATCTACTCGGATGACCCCGCCTCGATCGACTACACCGCCCACGGCATCCGCGAGGCGATCGTCGTCGACAACACGGGCCGCTGGCGTGACGAAGACGGCCTGAGTCAGCACCTCGCCTCCACGGGTGTCGCGCGGGTTCTGCTGACCGCACCGGGCAAGGGCGCGCTGAAGAACATCGTGCACGGCATCAACGACGCGACCATCACTCCCGAGGACCGCATCCTCTCCGCCGCATCGTGCACCACCAACGCGATCACCCCGGTTCTCAAGGCTGTCGATGAGGCCTACGGAATCGTGCGCGGACACGTCGAGACGGTGCACTCGTTCACGAACGACCAGAACCTCATCGACAACTTCCACAAGGGAGACCGCCGCGGACGCTCGGCCGTGCTCAACATGGTCATCGCCGAGACCGGAGCGGCGAAGGCGGTGGCCCGTGCACTGCCTGAGCTGGCCGGCAAACTCACCGGGTCTGCGATCCGCGTGCCCACCCCGGACGTGTCCCTCGCCGTGCTGCACCTCACCCTGGAGCGCCCCGCCGAGAAGGAGCAGCTCAACGACTACCTGCGCCGGGTCTCGCTGCACTCGAAGCTGCGCCAGCAGATCGACTACGTCGAATCTCCCGAGGTCGTCTCCACGGACTTCGTCGGCTCCCACCGTGCCGGAATCGTCGACGGTCTCGCCACGATCGCGACCGACAACGACGTCGTGCTCTACGTCTGGTACGACAACGAATACGGCTACTCGTGCCAGGTCGTTCGCGTGCTGGAGGTCATGGCCGGGTCGCATCCGGTCGTGCTCCCCACGCGCCGCGAGGTGACACTGCACTACTGACCTTCGGGTCCCACAGCTCGCCGGGTCCCTCCTGTCTCGGCGAATCGGGGCGCTGTGCGTGGTTCTGTAACGGCCGGAACCACCACAGCGCTCCTTCTTCTCTGCGGGCCGATCGTCGCAGAGGATAGGACGCATGAGCATCCGCGCCGAGCGTCTTCGATCCCACCGGCTCACCGCTCCCGCACCCACCCCGGTCGAGGCGGCATCGCACATGCTCGCGGTGCAGAGCCAAGAGTTCTGGGGCGGACGCTGGGCGCTTGCCGCCCGCACCCGCGGAGCGCCGACGCTCCGTGACATCGATGCGGAGTTCGCGCGGGGCGAGCTCGTGCGCGCCTGGACGATGCGCGGGACGCTGCACATCATCCCCGCCCAGGACCTCGCGTGGGTGCTCCAGGTCACCGGACCGCGTCAGCGACAGCAAGCCGCAGGGCGGGAGCGGCAGCTCGGGATCGACGCGGACGTGCTCGCACGTTCCGAGAGGGCGCTGCGCCACGCGATCGATGACGGGATGCACGGACCCGGGCTTACCCGCGACGAGGCCTTCGCGGTGCTGGAGCGCATCGGCATCGATCCGCGTGCACAGCGCGGAATCCATATTCTCGGCGCCCTCACCGTGAACGGTGTGCTCTGTCAGGGGCCGGTCGTTCCCCGTTCCGACGGGGTCGCGCGGGAGCAGGTGCATGTGCTCGTGGACAGGTGGATCGCCGCCTCCGCGCCGCCGGACGACCCGCTCGCGGAGCTCTTCCGCCGCTACATCCGGGGACACGGGTCGGCCACGGCAGAGGACTTCGCCTGGTGGGCGGGGCTCACGCTGTCGCAGGCGAGGGAGGCCGCAGCGCGCGCAGCATCCGACCTCATCGAGGTGTCGGAGGGGCGCTTCTCCTCGGCCGAGCACCCTCGCCGAGTCGCCGGCGCACCCCGCGTGCTGGCGCTGCCGCCGTTCGACGAGTACTACATCTCCTATGTGGACCGCGGCGTCGTGGCCGATCCCGATGCTCGCGCCGCCGTCGGCCCCGGCGCGAATGGCATGGTGAGACCCGTGATCGTCGCCGACGGGAAGGTCATCGGTGTGTGGAAGCACTCGACAGCCATCGGGCGGCACGCGGATGCTCCACAGCCGGAGCTCTTCGACTCGAAGGCCGCGACGACCGAGGAGATCGACGCGGCCCTCTCGCGCTACGCGCGCTTCATCACCGGCTGAGGCGGATCACTCGCCCGCATGGCGGTCGAGGAAGGTGTAGACCTCGTTGTCATCGACCCCGGGGAAGGCGCCACGGGGGAGCGGCGAGAACATGTGCGTGTGCACCCGGGCGCTCGGCCAGGCCCGACCCTTCCAACGATCCGTGGCATCCGCGGGAGGGCGACGGCAGCACGACTCATCCGGGCAGTGCGACACGGCACGCTCGGAGGTCTCGCGTCCACGCCACCAGCGGCTGTCGTCGAAGGCCACACCGACCGTCACGGAGAATTCGCCCTCGCCCGAGGACCCGGTCTGCGTGGAGCTCCAGTATGTGCCGCCCGGGGTGTCCACGTACTGGTGGTGCTCGGTCGTGCGGTTCTGCTGCGTGAACGCCTGTCGGGCGGAGAAGTGACGGCAGACGCGCTGTCCTTCGATCGATCCCGTGACATCCATGGGCAGGGGGATGCCGTCGTTCTCGTACACACGGGTGATCGCACCCGTCGCATCCACGCGCAGGAAGTGCAGCTGCATGCCCAGGTGCTCGGTCATGAGGTTGGTCATGCGCATGCCGGCACCCTCGTGCGTCACGCCGAAGGCGTCGCGGAAGTCTTCCACCGCAAGGTTGCGATCCTTCTTCGCCTGCTGCAGGAACGATACCGCGGCGGTCTCGGGCATGAGACAGCATGCGGCGTAGTAGTTGATCTCGAGGCGCTGCTGCAGGAAGTCCGCGTAGTCGGTCGGCGGCGTGTGGCCGAGAAGGCGGTGTGCCATCGCCTGCAGTGCCATCGAGCGCAGCCCATGGCCGCCGGGGATCGACGCGGGCGGCAGATAGATGCGGCCGTTCTCGAGGTCGGTGACCGAACGCGTTGAGTGCGGAAGGTCATTGACGTAGAGCAGCTCGAAGCCCAGCTGCTCGGCCATGATGCTCACCGTGCGGTGCGAGAGCGCGCCGGACGTGTGTCCGGCCGCCTTCAGCTGCTTCTCCGCCAGACGCTCGATCTCGGGCAGGTAGTTGCCCCGCTCGCGCATCCGGATGCGCAGCTCGGTGTTCGCGCGGCGCGCCTCCTCCGGGGTCGCGATGGCCTCGCGCTCACGCCGGAGGAGCTCACGGTGCAGTCCGAGGATCGACTCGATCGTCTCGTCACTCATCCCCTTGGACACGCGCACCGGCGCGATGCCGAGCTGGCGGAACACGGATCCGGCCTGCGCGCGCTCCAGTTCGATCTCCAGTGCCGCCCGCCGATTCGGCGGCTCACCGGAGATGAGGTCGGTCACCTCGGTGTCGGTGGCGAGGGCGATCGCCTGGAGCAGGGAGAGCTTCGGCTCGCGTTTCCCGTTCTCGATCAGGCTCAGCTGGCTGCCGGCGACACCGACGGTGGCGCCGAGCTCGTCGAGTGTCAGTCCGCGCGCAAGACGGTGATGACGGATGCGGTGTCCCAGCGTGCTGAGTTCGAGTCCGGAGGTGCTCATTCCTTGATCATATCGAAAGAACAGTGATTCTTATAGTCGATTTCGTCGGAAAAGATGTGAAAATGCGACGCAGAATGGTCACAACACCCCGTCCCTTCCAAAGGAGCAGACATGGCAATCGCCGAGACCTTCGCCCCGCACACCCCGGCCGCGATGCCGTTGCGCAGCTTTGGCACGGCTCCGGCGTATGACACGCCTGCCATGGCCGAGCTCGTCGCCTGGGTCGACGAGATCGCCGCGCTCACGCAGCCCGCTGCCATCCACTGGGTCGGTGGATCGCGTGCCGAGAACGACGCACTGCTGCGCACGCTGGTCGACGAAGGCAAGCTCATCAAGCTCAATCCCGAGTGGCGACCCGGTTCGTACCTCGCCCGCTCGCACCCGAGTGATGTCGCGCGCACCGAGAGCCGCACCTTCATCGCCTCCGAGAAGGAAGAGGACGCTGGTCCCACCAACAACTGGGAGGATCCCGCCGATGCCCGTGCGCAGATCGGCGAGCTCTTCGAGGGCTCGATGCGCGGTCGCACGATGTACGTCGTTCCGTTCTCCATGGGCCCCGTCGGGGGCGCGCTCTCGCACATCGGCGTGCAGGTGACGGACAGCGCCTACGCCGTGGCATCCATCGGCATCATGACCCGCGTCGGCGACGCCGTCACCCGCCAGATCGCAGAAGGCGCGCCGTGGGTGCGCACCGTGCACTCGGTGGGCGCACCGCTGGCGCCGAGCCAGACTGATGTCGAATGGCCGTGCAACGACAACAAGTACATCGTGCACTTCCCCGAGACGCTCGAGGTCTACTCCTTCGGCTCCGGCTACGGCGGCAACGCGATCCTCGCGAAGAAGTGCTTCGCGCTGCGCATCGCCTCGGTCATCGCTCGCGACGAGGGATGGCTCGCCGAGCACATGCTGCTGATCCGTGTCGTGAGCCCGGAGGGCAAGGCCTACCATGTGGCGGGCGCGTTCCCGTCGGCGTGCGGCAAGACCAACCTCGCGATGCTGCGCCCGACGATCCCGGGATGGTCGGTCGAGACCCTCGGCGACGACATCGCCTGGATCCGCCCGGGCGAGGACGGACGCCTGCGCGCGATCAACCCCGAAGCCGGATTCTTCGGCGTCGCACCCGGCACGGGCGAGTCGACCAACGTCACAGCGGTCGAGACGCTCTGGGGCAACACGATCTTCACGAACGTGGCGCTGCGCCCGGACGGCGACGTGTGGTGGGAGGGCCTGACAGACGAGGCCCCCGCCGAGCTCATCGACTGGGAGGGCAAAGCGTGGACGCCGGATTCCGGCCGCCCGGCCGCCCACCCGAACTCGCGCTTCACGGTTCCGGCTGCGCAGTGCCCGCAGATCGCGGACGACTGGGAGTCGCCGGACGGTGTTCCGCTCGATGTGATCCTCTTCGGTGGGCGTCGTGCGACGAACGTTCCGCTCGTCGTCGAGGCCACCGACTGGACGCACGGCGTCTTCCTCGGCGCGACCATCTCGTCGGAGCGCACGGCCGCGGCCGAGGGCACGCTGGGAGAGCTGCGCCGCGACCCCTTCGCGATGCTGCCGTTCTGCGGCTACAACATGGGTGACTACTTCGCGCACTGGCTCAAGGTGGGACGCTCGCTGCGCTTCGACCGTGCACCCCGCGTGTTCCAGGTGAACTGGTTCCGTCGTGGCGCTGACGGGCGATTCCTGTGGCCGGGCTTCGGAGACAACTCGCGTGTGATCGACTGGATCATTCGCCGCATCGAGGGCAAGGTCACCGCGATCGAGAGCCCGATCGGCCGTCTGCCGCGCATCGAGGACCTCAACCTCGAGGGCGCCGATGTGACGCAGGCCGACCTCGAAGAGCTGTTCGACGTCGATCCGCAGGCATGGCAGCGCGAGGCTGACTCCACCGAAGAGTTCTTCGCCACCTTCGGTGCCAAGCTCCCGCCGGCGCTCAACGCCGAACTGGCCTCGCTGCGCTACCGCCTCGAAAAGGCGTAGTCGGCAACACAAGACCCGCGACGGCGGGATGTCAGAAGCACACCCATGGCTGAGTGGCTTCGGCATCTCGCCGTCGCGTTATGGTGCGGGGCCTCAGGCCAGCAGCTGGTGGCGCGCCAAGTCGCGGTAGAGCGGCACCTCTTCGACGAGCTCGGTGTGCGTGCCCTGCCCCACGACGACGCCGTCCTGCAGGACCACGATGAGGTCGCTGTCGACGACGGTCGACAGTCGGTGTGCGATCACGATGAGCGTGCGATCCGTGGCGACCGCGTCGATCGCCTCGCGCATCCGCTGTTCGTTGACGCCGTCGAGCGACGAGGTCGACTCGTCGAGCAGCAGGATCGGTGCCTCGGTCAGCAGCGCGCGCGCGATCGCCAGGCGCTGACGCTCACCGCCCGACAGCATGACGCCGTCTTCGCCCACGGGTGCTTCGAGGCCGAGCGGATTGCGTTCGAGCACGTCGCCGAGGTTCACGGCGCGGAGGACGCGCTCGCAGTCGGCGTCGGTCGCGTCGGGCGAGGCGAGACGCAGGTTGTCGGCGAGAGTGCCGGCGAGCGTCGGCGCATCCTGCTCGACGTAGCCGAAGTGCGCGCGCAGCTCGTCGCGCGGGTAGGTGCGCGCGTCGTGGCCGTGCAGACGGATGGAGCCGCCGGTCGGGTCGTAGAAGCGCTCGATGAGGGAGAGGATGGTGCTCTTGCCGGCACCGCTCGGGCCCACGAGTGCGACGCGTGCGCCCCGGGGCGCGGCGAAGCTGACACCGCGCAGCACTTCGTGCGCGACAGAGGCGGATGCCTCGCCGAGTCCGTCTTCGACCACGTCGTCGGCGCGTTCGAGGTGCGCGTCGACGAGCAGCGACTGCGCCTCCTTCGCGGCAGCCGCGCGCGCGGCGATGACGTTCTCGGGGTACTGGAAGCGCACATCGCGGAACTCCAGCGCCGGGGCATCCGGGTCGTCCGCCTCGCGTCCGATCTCGGCGGCAGCGGTGGCATCCGTCTCCGTCTCGGTCGGAAGATCGAGGACCTCCTGGATGCGCCCGAGCGCACCGAGCGCCTGGTTCACCGAGGTGATCGCGCCGAAGGCGGAGCCCAGCGGCATGATCAGCATGAACAGGAACATGATGAACGTCACCAGGCTCGCGATCGTGATCGATCCGTCGGCGACGCGGAAGCCGCCGACACCCAGCACGACGAGCAGCGAGACCTGCAGGGCGATGCCGGCCACCGGCACCACCATCGACGAGATCTTCGCGATCCGCACACCCAGCCCGTAGGCATCCTTCGCGAGCGCGCTCACCGTCTCGGTCTCGCGATCGGTCGCACCCGATGCCCGGACGGTGCGGATCGAGCTGACGGCCCGTTCGACGCCCGAGGCGAGCTCGCCCACCTTCTCCTGCTGGGCGGTCGATGCGGTTCGGATGCGCGAACTCAGCAGCACGACGACCACGACAGAGACGCCGATCACGACGACGATCAGCAGCAGAAGGACAGGGTCGATCAGAAGCATCGCGACCAGGGCGCCGACGAAGATGAGGATGCTGCCCACGGCATCCGCGAGCCCCTGGGTCAGCACCGCGTAGAGAAGCGTGGTGTCGGTTCCGACGCGCGACACGAGATCGCCGGTCCGGCGGGCGTCGAACTCGCTGATCGGCAGGTGCAGGATGCGGGCGATGAGCTTGCGGCGACTCGAGTAGACGACCGCCGTGCCCGTGCGCTGCAGCAGGTAGTGCTGATAGCCCGAGATGATCGACGAGATCACGACGAAGGCGACGAGGGCCCAGATGAGCGGACCGAGCGAGAGATCGTTCTGCACGCGGTCGATGACCTGGCCGACGATCAGCGGCTGCACAAGGGAGGCGACCGCGCCGATGACACTGAGGATCGTGACCCACACGAGCACGGTCTTGTGCTCGAACAGGAAGGGGAGGAGCTGGCGGAACGTGGCGCGGGGCCCTTCGGGGGCGCTGTTGCGGCCGCGTCGGCGGGACATCGCCGTGCGAGACATAGTGGCCTTATCTGTGGGTCGGCTCATGGATGCCTCTCATTGTCTGCCGAACTTCCTATGCGCTGCCTGTTTCGTGACCCCGAGCGCGCTCGCAACGAAGGAGAACTCCCGGATCGGAGGACCGTCAGCAGCAGATCCTCTTCCGGTCCGGGAGTTCTCCTCCGAAATGCGGTGCCTAGGGTTGCGCGGGGACTCCGAGATCGGCGTTCAGGTCGAGGTCCTTCGTCTCCGGCGACAGGATCAGCGCAATGAGCGTCAGCGCCGCCATCGCGGAGAGATAGATGCCGACGAGCCACGGCTCGCCGCCCGCCGAAGACCACAGCGCGACCGCGATCAGCGGTGCGACCGCGGCGCCGAGGATCGAGGACACGTTGTACGCGATCGCCGAGCCTGAGTAGCGCACGTTGGTCGGGAAGAGCTCGGGCAGGAGAGCGCCCATGGGGCCGAACGTGAGCCCCATCAGCAGGAAACCGAGGATCAGGAAGGCCTGCGTGAAGGCGAAGGTCAGCTCGGGCGTCGTCTGCGGCAGCAGGAAGAAGTTGAAGGTGAAGCCGAACAGCAGGATGGCCGCGGTCACCCAGATCAGCAGCTTCCTGCGGCCGATGCGGTCAGCCAGCGGGCCGCTGACGAGTGTGAAGACACCGAAGAACACGACGCCCACGATCTGCATGATCACGAAGTTCGTGTACCCGAATCCGAGGCCGGGATAGAACTGGGCGGCGAAAGCGGATGCATCGAATGCGGCGCCTGTGGATTCGGCCGCGGCCTGTGCGGCGGCGGAGGCGGCCTCCAGGCTCGCCGCCTTCGTGCCGTAGGTGAGCGTGAAGTTCGTCATCAGGTAGAACAGCACGTAGGTCGCCAGCATGATGAACGTGCCGAGGATCAGCTGCTTCCAGTGGTGACGGAACACCGTCGCCAGCGGGTACTTGCGGATCGTGCCCTTGGACTCGGCACGCGTGAACGCTTCGGACTCGACGAGGCGCAGTCGTACCCACAGGCCGACGATGACCATCACGGCCGAGAAGAGGAACGGCACGCGCCAGCCCCAGGAGAGGAATGCCTCGGACTTCAGCGAGGCGTCGCTCTCGTGCGGCAGCAGTGCATTGATCGCGAGGAAGATGCCGTTCGCGATGATGAAGCCGATCGGGGCTCCGAGCTGCGGGAAGGTGCCGTACCAGGCGCGCTTGCCCTCCGGTGCATTCTCGGTGGCGACGAGCGCCGCTCCCGACCACTCGCCGCCGAGGGCGAAGCCCTGGGCGAGGCGGAGGAAGAGCAGCAGCAGGGCGGCCCACCAGTTGATCTGCTGGAACGTGGGCAGGACACCGATGAGGAACGTCGCGATTCCCATCGTGAGCAGGGATGCGACGAGCGTCGCCTTGCGTCCGAACCTGTCACCGAAGTGGCCGAAGACCATCGCGCCGATGGGGCGCGCGACCATCGCCGCGCCGAACACACCGAAGGATGCGAGGAGCGAGGTGGTGTCGTTTCCTGTCGGGAAGAACAGGATCGGGAACACCAGAACAGCCGCCGTCGCATAGACGTAGAAGTCGTAGAACTCGATCGTCGTGCCGACGAGGCTGGCGGTGATGACGCGTGAGCGCGGGTTTGCGGGCGCGACGGCTGTGGCCACGAATTCCTCCGATCGTTGGCTCCGTGCGGAGCATGGGGGAGTCTACGCCTCGGGCGCAGCATCCCCGGAAAACAGAAGTGCCCCGGTGCGTCGCACCGGGGCACCCCGTGAAACCAGGTGGATTACCAGATCACTGCGAGCGCCGCGTTGGCGGCGGTGAGCACGCCGATACCCCAGAAGAGTGCCGGTGCGACGCCCTCGCCGCGCTTCTGGCGGGCCGAGCCGATGCCGATGAGAGCACCGATGACGAGGAGGATCACGAGCTTCGTGCCGATCTTCGCGTAGTTCATCGTCACATCCGCGGGCAGACCCCACGGCGCAGCAAGCGCGAGTCCTGCGACGGCCGCGATGGCGAGTCCGATGTTCATCAGACGCGTCACCTCGCGCTTGCCGCCGAATGCCTGCACCGCCCAGGATCCGAACAACACCGCGAAGCCGATGAGGTGAACGAAGAGCACAATGTGGCGCAGGGTTTCCATACCCCTAAAGGTATTCCGGAAAACCAGGCGCCGCTAGGTAGGCAGACCTCAGCGAGGACGGGTGATCAGCCGCGCAGATCGCGGACGAGCAGCGCCATGCGCAGCGCAGCATCCGCCGCTTCCGCGCCCTTGTCCTCCTTGGAGCCTTCGAGCCCGGCGCGATCCAGACCCTGCTGTTCGTCGTCGAGCGTCAGCACACCGAAGCCCACGGGCTTGCCGGCGTCGAGGGAGACGCGGGTAAGTCCGTCGGTCGTGGCCGCCGAGACGTACTCGAAGTGCGGGGTGCCGCCGCGGATGATCACGCCGAGGGCGACGACCGCGTCCGCGCCACCCGCGAAGGCGGCCTGGGCGGCAAGGGCGAGCTCGAACGAGCCCGGCACGCGGACGACGCGGTGCGTGGCACCGGTCTCGTCGAGGACGCGCTGTGCGCCCGCGATCAGGCCGTCGGTGATCGTGTCGTGCCAGGTACCGGCGATGACGACGACGTTCACGCCGCTTGCGTCGATGCCTCCGGTCTGGGGTGCTCCTGCGCCGCTCATGCGTTCTCCTCGGTCGTTGTGGTGCTGTTCTGCGCGAGGGCATCGGCGAGCTCTTCTTCGCCGATGATGTGCCCCATGCGGTCGCGCTTGGTTTCCAGGTACTGGTGGTTGTTGGGGCCGACGCCGACGATCAGCGGCACCTGCTCGACGACGTCGAGTCCGAGCTCGCGCAACTGCGCGACTTTGTCGGTGTTGTTCGTCAGCAGACGCACCTTGGAGACGCCGAGGTCGGTCAGGATGCCTGCTGCCGCCGCGTATTCACGGGCATCGGCAGGCAGGCCGAGGGCGAGGTTCGCGTCGACGGTGTCGAGGCCGCCCTCCTGCAGCGAGTAGGCGCGCAGCTTGTTGATCAGACCGATGCCGCGTCCTTCGTGTCCGCGCATGTAGATGACGATGCCGCCCTCCACTGCGATCGCGTCGAGCGCGGCATCCAGTTGCGGGCCGCACTCGCACTTGAGGGATCCGAAGGCCTCGCCGGTCAGGCATTCCGAGTGCACGCGCACCAGCGCGGTCTCGGTCGGCTCGCCGGACACGACCGCGATGTGGTCAGTGCCGGTGACGCGGTCTTTGTAGGCGAGGAAGCGGAACGTGCCGTGCGTCGTGGGCACGGTCGAGTCAGCGCGCAGGCTGACGCGGCGACGCTTCGGCGGCGCTGCATCGATCGGCTCGTGTTCGTTGAGGTACGCGATCAGCTGTTCGATCGTGATGACCGGGATGCTCTCTCGCTCACCGAGCTCCATGAGGCGGGGCAGGCGCATCATCGATCCGTCTTCGTCCACGATCTCGGCGATCGCGCCGACCGGGCGAAGCCCGGCGAGGCGCATGAGCTCGACAGCGGCCTCCGTGTGGCCGCTGCGCTCGCGGACGCCGCCGTCGACGGCGCGCAGAGGCAGGATGTGGCCCGGGCGGATGATGTCGGTCGGCTGCGCATCCGCCGCGGCGAGCACGTTGAGGGTGCGCGCGCGGTCGGCGGCGCTGATGCCGGTCGTGACTCCCTCTGCGGCGTCGACGCTGATCGTGTACGCCGTGGAGCGGGCGTCTTCGTTGACCTCGACCATGGGCGGCAGGTTGAGGTGGTCGGCGATGTCGGCTGTCATCGGCGCGCACACGAAGCCGGAGGACCAGCGGACGGTCCAGGCGAGCCACTCGGGGGTGGCCAGTTCGGCCGAGAGGATGGCATCGCCTTCGTTCTCGCGGTTCTCGTCGTCCGCCACGATGACGGGCCGGCCGGCGCGCAGGGATTCGAGAGCTTCGGCAATCGTGGAAAGGCTCATCGCGAGCCTCCTTCCGGGGTGACGCGGAACGCGAGCAGACGCTCGACGTGACGGGCAAGGATGTCGGTTTCGAGGTTGACGCGATCGCCGACGGCACGGGCGCCCAGGGTGGTCGCGGTCAGAGTCTCGGGGATGAGGGAGACCTCGAACCACGCCTCAGCGGCGTCGGGAGCGCTCACTGCGCTCACCGTCAGGGAGGTGCCGTCGACGGAGATCGAGCCCTTGCCGACGACGAGGGGGGCGAGGTCGTCGGGTAGCGAGATGCGGAGCACCTGCCACTGTGCACCGGGGCGCACCTCGAGCACGCGGCCCACACCGTCGACGTGGCCTTGAACGATGTGTCCTCCGAGTCGGGCTCCGACGGGCATGGCCTTCTCGATGTTGACGCGGCTGCCGACGGTGGCATCCGCGATCGCCGCGACGTCCAGGGTCTGCTTCATGACATCCGCGTCGAACGTCTCGGCGGTCGAACCGACGACGGTCAGGCACACGCCGCTCACGGCGATGGATTCGCCGTGTACCGCGTCTGCCACCGCCTGCGGCGCGCGGACTGTGAGGCGCCAGCCGTCTCCGGCCGGTGTGATGGCCGTGATCTCGCCGATCTCTTCGATGATTCCCGTGAACATCAGGATCCCTTCGTCTGAGCCTGTGGAGCGTCTGTCAGCCGGGCGACAGCGAGCAGATCCTCGCCGAGGGGAACCCACTCGTCGACGACGAGGCGCCGAGCCTCGGTGATGGATGTGACGCCGATGTCGTTCAGTGCCACGCGGGAGCCGCCGAGCAGCACGGGCGCGACGTAGGCGAGCACGCGATCCGCGAGACCTGCCGCCAGGAAGGCGCTCGCGAGGGTCGGGCCGCCCTCGATGAAAAGAGAGTGCATGCCGCGGTCGCGCAGATCAGCGACGATGTCGTGCAGGTCGGGCCCGGGGTAGAAGAGCGGCTCGTGCGGGTGGCGCCGCAGCGCGGCATCCGCAGGGACCTCACGTGCACCGATCACGACCGGCACCGGCTGCGTGGGGAAAAGTTCATCGCCATCGCGCGCGGTGAGTGCGGGGTCATCGGCGATCGCCGTTCCGGTACCGACGATGATCGCGTCGGCGGACGCCCGGCGACGGTGCACGTCGGCTCGTGACGCCGGCCCGGTGATCCACTGGCTGGATCCGTCGTCCGCCGCAGCGCGGCCATCCAGGCTCTGCGCCCACTTCACGGTGATGTGCGGACGGCCAAGGCGCTGCACGGTGAACCACGAGTCGAGGAGGGCCTGCGCCGCCCCTGCCTCGACACCCGCCTCGACGTCGATGCCCGCGTCGCGCAGGCGCTCGGCTCCGCCGCCGGACAGTGCACCGGGGTCGTCCAGGGCGTACACCACGCGTGCGACGCCCGCATCGATCAGGGCCTGCGCGCAGGGGCCGGTGCGACCGGTGTGGTTGCAGGGTTCCAGGGTCACGATCGCGGTGGCGCCGCGCGCCGCATCCGCATCGAGCTTCGAGAGCGCGTCGACTTCGGCATGCGGCGTACCCGCGCCGCGGTGCCACCCCTCCGCCAGTACCGTGCCGTCGGCATCGAGAAGGATTGCTCCGACCTGTGGGTTCACACCGCGCGGACCCCGTAGAGCGAGTGCGAGCGCGCGCGACATGGTCTGTCGCTCTGCACTGCTTGCCGCCATGGGCGTCGTCCTTTGTTCGATCGATCCTCAAGTGGGTACGGGAGATCTCAGGACGCACGCCATGCGCCCGTGCTGCCTCCCATCCGGACTAGCGAGATTGCTCTCGCATCACCGTCGGTTCCGGAATTTCACCGGATCAACTTCGTCGTGGCTGCGCCATGACTCGGTTCGCGGACTGTCACCGCCGGTTCGGATTCACACCGACCCCGGAGCACGTTGTATTGCACCTAGCTTAGTCAACGCGCCAGAGAGGGATTCATTCCCGCCACATGGCGTCATTTCAACAAGCGGGAGAGGCGGCGGTCCGCGAGAGGCTTGCCGCCGGTCTGGCAGGTCGCGCAGTACTCGAGGGAGCGATCGGCGAAGAAGACGCTGCGTACGGTGTCGCCGCAGACGAGACAGCTCTCGCCCCGTCGCCCGTGCACATGCATTCCGCGCCGCTTGGCGTCTTTCAGGTCGGCGGGTGGCTTGCCGGATGCCTCGGAGATCGCCTCGTTCAGTGTGCCGACGATCGCCGTGAAGAGCCGGTCGATCGCCTCATCGTCGAGCCCCGACGCCGGCGCATACGGCGACATGCGCGCGGCGTGCAGGATCTCGTCGGAGTACGCGTTGCCGATGCCGGCGATGATCGACTGATCACGCAACAGACCCTTGATCTGGGTGCGGCGTTCGGACAGGAGGCCCGCCAGGGTGTCTCGCGTGAAGGTCGCATCCAGCGGCTCGGGGCCGAGCCTGGCGATGCCTGGCACTTCGGCGGGGTCGCGCACGAGGTACACCGCAAGCGACTTCTTGGTGCCCGCCTCGGTGAGGTCGAATCCGCTGCCGTCGTCGAACCGCACGCGCAGCGCGATGGGGGAGCGGCCCGGTTTGAGAGGCGTCGTGGGCAGTTCGTCGTACCAGCGCAGCCACCCCGCCTTCGCCAGGTGGAAGACAAGATGCAGCATCCCGTCTTCCGCCCGCAGACTGAGCACCACGAACTTGCCGCGCCGCTGTGCACCCGTCACCACACACTTCTCGGCGGCGCTGATCGAGGGATCGTACGTCTTGAGCGCGGCGATCGCCGTCACCGTCACTCGCTCGATCGACAGGCCTGTCGTGCGCTCGCTGAGAAAGTCGGTCAGGCCTTGGACTTCTGGCATCTCCGGCATGCGCACATCCTGGCATCCGCGTCTGACATTCGCCCGAGCGGATCGACGATCAGCTTTCGAGCACCGGCCACGCGACGGGCGTGCGATCGTCCGTCGGCAGAAGAGAGGCGGTCCAGCCGTCATCGCGGCCACGGTGACTGGTCAGCGCCTGACGTCGGGTTCCTTCGAAGCGGAAGCCGAGCGCACGCGCGGCCCGAGCGGAGGGGATGTTCCCTTCGACAGCCTGCCAATGCACGCGGGCGAGGCCCAACTCTGCGAAGGCCCAGTCGAGCACCGTGCGCGCCGCCTCCGTCAGGAATCCCTGCCCCCGTGATTCGGCGGTCATCCAGTACCCGAGCTCGGCCTGTCCGCCTGCGGGGTGATCGACGATGTGGTGGAGCCCGATCGTGCCGACGAGCACATCATCGTGGAAGATCGACCAGATCGCCTCCGAGCCATCCGCCCACGAGGCGTCGACGATGCGGACGAAGGCCTCGGCATCGGTGCGGGCGTAGGGGCTCGGCACTGTCGTCCAGCGAGGAATCTCGGGGTCCTGGCAGGCGGTGGTGATCGCATCGACGTCGGCCGCTGTTGGCGGACGAAGTGTCAGGCGATCCGTGGTGAGAACGGTGATTTCCATCCCGACAGCCTACGCGCTGCCGGGATGGTCACCCGTCTCATGCCTTCTTCGCGCGCACCTTGCGATAGGGGTGCGTGTCGATGCGGTCCGTGATCTCGATCACGATCTTCTCGTACGGACGGTTGCGGCGCGCCAGGCCCATGAGGCGCTTCGTCGTGCGCGAGGCACGACGCAGATTCATCGGTCGACCCTCGATGCCGATGAGCAGGCGCGCCCACTCCGGCAGAAGGTAGAGCACGCCGTCGGCGACGATGACCGCCGTCCACGCCGCGATCGGGTTGCCGCTGAGCGGCGGCTTGCGCAGCGTGCGCGTGGCTTCCGCTGCGGGAAGGGACAGCGCCATCCAGTGGCGCTGCTCGTCGATGTAGGCGTAGAGCTCCTCGCGCGTGCCCGGCAGGCTCTCGGGGTCGCAGCCCACCATCGCCGCGGCGATGTGCTGCTCCTTGACGAATGCGTCCTGCTCTTCTCTGGTCAGCGGGAGGCCGAACTCCTCTGCGGCCCGCAGCAGGCCGAACACGAGGGTGTTGTGTGTCCAATTGAGCCATGCCGGCTCATCGGCGTGCAGCGTCTGACCCGTCTGCGGGTCGGTCCACACGGCGTGCGCGTGCATGCGGCGCACGGACTGCGCCGCGGCATCCGCGTGCGCCTTGTCGCCGAAGATCGTCGTCTCGAGGAATCGGCCGGTGCGCTCCTCGCGCCCCTTCGGGTCGGCGTACGACTCTGTCGCCTGATCGAACAATCGCATCATGTTGGGGTTGAGCGACTGCAGCAGGAGCGCGGCCAGGCCGCCGAGCTTCGTGGCAGGATCGGAGAAGATCTTCCACGAGACCGATTCCGGTCCGAAGTAGCCGTCGTCTTCGCGAGTGGGGGCGGACGCGGGGGTTGTCGAGGTGGTCACTTCAGACATGGCGCTCCTTTGCGGGGTAGGGGTTGTCACCGGGGTGTGACATATTGCTGGATCGCGTCCATAATTGGAGCATGTCCCATTCTAGCGAACATGTCGCACCTGCTCCTCGCGGACGACGCGAACGCAAGCGCCGTCAGACGCAGATGGCGATCGAACGCGCTGCGGTCCGTCTCGCCTGCGATCTCGGCTACGAGAACGTCACGGTCGCGGAGGTCTGTGAAGAGGCGGATGTCTCGCGCAGCACATTCTTCAACTACATGACGACCCTCGATGCGGCCATCTTCGGGCACCCGCTCGAGATCATCGACGACGCACGCGCCTGGGCGATTCTCGAAGCAGACCCGCACAACCTGGGCCGTGCCATTCATCAGGTCGCCCTCGTCTCCGTCGGTGACGATGAGGTCGATCCGGTCGTCATGGCCGGTCGTCGTCGCCTCATCCAGGAGCAGCCCCACACAGCGGTGCACTGGGAAGCGACTTTCACGCGTCTGCGTCACCAGGAGATGGAACTCGCGGGGCGCTGGCTCGCCACACACCCCGAGCTGCGCAAGATGCCGCACCTCTCACTGGCGCGTGAGGCGATCATGCACGTCGTCGTCTCGGGCGCGGTGGCCGCGGTTCTGATGGACGAGTGGGCCGATGCCCCGGCCGTCGTCGACACGACCGACGAGCAGCAGGTGCTGCGCGCCATGGCCGCGGATTACGACCGGACGATGGCGGACATCCGGATGATCCTGCCGGACGCCTGAGTTTCCGCGTCTGAGGCGTCGAATGGAGAAGGGGGTTCCGCCGAATAGGCGGAACCCCCTCTTCTCTTCTGACGCGGGTCAGCGCTGGCGGCGCAGCAGGCCGACCTTGTCGTAGACGTCTTCGAGTGTCGCATCGGCGACCTCATCGGCCCGCGCGGCGTTGGCGGCGAGGATCCGATCGAGTTCGGCCGGGTCGTCGAGCAGTTCCAGCACGCGTGCGCGCACCGGACCGAACTCCTCGACCACGACCTCTGCGAGACCCTTCTTGAAGTCGCCGTAGCCGCGACCCGCGTACTCGTCCTCGATCTCGGCGACCGGTCGCTTCGTCAGCGCCGCGTAGATTGTGAGCAGGTTGGAGACGCCGGGCTTGTTCTCGCGGTCGAAGCGAACGCTGCCCTCGTTGTCGGTCACCGCGCGCATGATCTTCTTCGCGGACTTCGTCGGGTCGTCGAGCAGCCACAGCACGCCGGCGTCGGTCTCGGCGGACTTGGACATCTTCGACGTCGGGTTCTGGAGGTCGTAGATGCGCGCGGATTCCTGCTGAATCACGGGCTTCGGCACCACGAACGCGGTGCCGAAACGGCTGTTGAAGCGCTCTGCCAGGTCGCGCGTCAGCTCGACGTGCTGCTTCTGGTCATCGCCGACGGGCACGACATCGGTCTGGTACAGCAGAATGTCTGCTGCCATGAGCACCGGGTACGTGAAGAGCCCGACCGACGTGGCATCCGCGCCGTGACGGGCGGACTTGTCTTTGAACTGGGTCATGCGCCCGGCTTCGCCGAACCCCGTGATCGTGCTGAGGATCCAGGCGAGCTCGGCATGAGCGCGGACATGAGACTGCACGTACAGCGTCGACTGCGACGGCTCGATGCCTGCGGCGATGTACTGCGCGGCCGTGCGGCGGGTCTTCTCACGCAGCTCGGCGGGGTTCTGCGCGACGGTGATGGCGTGCAGATCGACGACGGAGAAGAACGCGTCATAGGAGTTCTGCAGCTCGCGCCACTGCAGGAGCGCCCCGATGTAGTTGCCGGCCTGGAGGGAGTCGGCGGAGGGCTGCATTCCGGAGTAAAGGCGAGGTGCGGTCACGGGTCAATCCTAAAGCGGAGGCGGATGCTGCCGCGTTCGCGGGAGCATCCTGTGTGGATGAGTCAGTACGTGTAGTCGACGACGACGGGAGCGTGGTCGCTCCAGCGTTCGGCGTAGGTCGCGGCGCGTGCGACGTGGTAGGCGCCGATGCGCGGAGCGAGCGCGGGGGAGGCGAGGTGGTAGTCGATGCGCCAGCCGGTGTCATTGTCGAAGGCCTGGCCGCGGTTGGACCACCAGGTGTACGGTCCTTCGACCTCGCCGTGGACGTGACGCCCGACATCGACCCAGCCGAGTCCGGTGCCCGCGGTGCCGTCGACCGCACTGATCTCCTGCCCGTGCGCGCCGAGGAAGCGGTCGAAGTATCCGCGCTCGCGCGGAAGGAAACCGGCCTTCTTGCGATTGCCGCGCCAGTTCTTGATGTCGAGCTCGCGGTGCCCGACGTTGAGATCGCCCGTGACGACGGCGAGAGCATCGTCCGTCGCGAGGGCGCTCAGGCGCGGGCCCATGGCTTCGAGGAACTTCCACTTCTCGTCCTGCTTCGGCGTCTCGGCTTCCCCCGAGTGCACGTAGGCGCTGACGACTGTGAGCGGAACATCGCCCAGCAGGAAGTCGCCTTCGAGCCAGCGCCCCGCGGAGTCGAAGTCGTCATCGCCGAACGCCGTGCGTGTGGCGAGCGCGGGAACACGGCTGACGATGGCGACACCGGCACGCCCCTTCGCCGTGGCGGGATCGTGCACGATCGACCATCCGGGGAAGGCCTCGGCGAGGTGCTCGTCCTGGGCGCGCACTTCCTGCAGCGTCAGCACGTCGACGTCGGCGGCATCGAGCCAGGTGTGCATTCCGTTGCGCACAGAGGCGCGGATGCCGTTGACATTGACCGTGGCGACGCGAAGGTGAGGCATCATCCCAGCCTAACGAGTGCCTCCGACATCGAGATCCGCCGGGGGCATCGCGGCCGCTCGTGGCCGGAACAGCGACGGTGCCGGGGGAGTGTCCTCGACCGCGATGCGCTCCAGGGCGTCGAGCTCCGCCTCCGCGGCGCGCACGGCGCGCTGCCTCGGCCAGCGCTCCCACCAGGTCGCGCCCTCACGAGCAGCACGCGCCTCACGCAGCCGCACCCGGGCGGCGACGACGAGTGCACGATGCTCGGCCGCCCGGCGTTCCGCTTCGGTCAACTGCTGCAGGGGCTGATCCCGATCTGCCGCCGCGACGGCGATCCATGCGGCGGCGACGAGCATCACCACCCCGTTCACGCGGAACCAGAGCAGAAGCCCAACGAAGATCGCGAACGTCGCCAGCAGCGGGTTGGATGGCGTGTAGCTGAGCAGGAAGCCCGCGCCGAACTGCAGCACGGTCATCGCAGCGCCACCCAGAAGGGCACCCGGCCAGATGATCCGCGCTGTCAGCGTCGTGCCTGTGAGGAAGCGGACGAGAGCGGCCAGCGCGCCGGTGAGCAGGGCGAACGACACGACGACCGATCCGATGCGGATGCTGAGATTGACCCCGCTCGACCCACCGTCCCACCCCAGCATCTCCAGAGCCCATGACATCACCGCGGCGCTGGTCGAGCTGAGCATGGATCCGACAAGGAGTGCGATGCCGAAGATCAGAGCCGCCAGCAGATCCCGCGCTTTGAGCAGGATGTAGCTGCGGCGGTCCGGAGGCAGCCCGAAGATGTCTCGGACCGCGCGACGTGAGAACGTGACCCAGCCGATGGCCGTCCAGATGACCGCGCCCAGCGCGATGGCGCCCGTGACGCTCAGCACGCCCGTCGTGCTCTCCGCGATCGCCTTCACCTGTTCTGGGGTGGCGATGCCACTCTCCTCGGCGATGAGCCCGGGAATGTAGCCGTTGACCACCGCGATGAGCGCATCGACCGCATCGGAGTTGCCGCCGAGCCACAGTCCTACGATCGCGAAGACCAGGTAGATCGCCGCGAAGATCGCGAACAGTGCTTGGTAGCTCACCCCAGCGGCCAGCAGGAAGCCGTTGTTCTGCAGGAAATGCCGCCAGACGCGTACGGGAAACGCGGCAAGAGTGCGCTCGGTCAGTTCGCTGGCGCGCGCGACAGCCGCACTCAGTGAACGCTGCGGGGCGTCATCGACGGGTGGGGGAGACGCGGACACGCCACCACCCTAGCCCGCGTGCGCCGATCCGTGCGGGCGGCGAGATCTGCAGCACCCGCGAGACGCACGCGATCCGTGAAAAGAAGTGAGCCCGCGTCCAGACGGACGCGGGCTCACGAGAACGCGGATGACTCAGCGGCCGCCACGCAGGATGGCCTGCTTGACCTCGGCGATCGCCTTGGTCACCTCGATGCCACGGGGGCACGCCTCGGAGCAGTTGAAGGTCGTGCGGCAGCGCCACACGCCTTCTTTGTCGTTGAGGATGTCGAGGCGCACGTCGGCGTTGTCGTCGCGCGAGTCGAAGATGAAGCGGTGTGCGTTGACGATCGCGGCCGGGCCGAAGTACTGGCCGTCCGTCCAGAAGACGGGGCACGACGAGGTGCACGCGGCGCAGAGGATGCACTTGGTGGTGTCGTCGAAGATCGCACGGTCGGTGATCGACTGCACGCGCTCCTTGCCCTTCTCAGGCGTGGAGCTGGCGACCAGGAACGGCTGGACCTCGCGGTAGGAGGCGAAGAACGGCTCCATGTCGACGATGAGGTCCTTCTCGAGCGGCAGGCCCTTGATGGCCTCGACGTAGATCGGCTTCGAGATGTCGAGGTCCTTGATCAGCGTCTTGCACGCCAGGCGGTTGCGGCCGTTGATGCGCATCGCATCCGAGCCGCAGATGCCGTGCGCGCAGGAGCGGCGGAAGCTCAGCGAGCCGTCGACCTCCCACTTGATCTTGTGCAGGGCATCGAGCACGCGGTCGGTCGCGTAGAGCTCGACGTCGTAGTCCACCCAGCGCGGCTCCGCGTCGACCTCGGGGTCGAAGCGACGGATGTTGAACGTCACCAGGAACGACTGAACTCCGCTGTCGTTCGTGGTGCCGGCCTCAACGGCCTCCATAACGCCGTTCGACATGGTCAGTACTTCCTCTCCATCGGCTGGTAGTTGGTCACGACGACCGGCTTCCAGTCGAGCGTGATGTGGTCGGACGCGTCAGCCGAGTGCGCGTCTCCGGTGAGATACGCCATCGTGTGCTTCATGTAGGTCTCGTCGTCGCGCTTCGGGAAGTCGTCGCGCATGTGACCACCGCGGCTCTCCCGGCGGTTGCGGGCCGCGTAGACGACGACCTCGGCGATGTCGAGCAGAAAGCCCAGCTCGACAGCCTCGAGGAGGTCGGTGTTGAAGCGCTTGCCCTTGTCGTCGACGTGGACGTTCTTGTAGCGCTCGCGCAGTTCGGCGATGACACCCAGGACGTGGGTGAGCGACTCCTCGGTGCGGAACACCTGTGCGCCCTTGTCCATCTCGTCCTGCAGCGTCTTGCGCAGCACCGCGATGCGCTCGGTGCCCTGGTTGTTGCGCAGGCCCTCGATCATGTCCTGAACGAAGCCGATCGGGTTCTCGGGCAGCGGCACGAACTCGGCGGTCTTGACGTACTCGACCGCGTTGCGGCCGGCGCGCTTGCCGAAGACGTTGATGTCGAGCAGCGAGTTGGTGCCGAGACGGTTGGCGCCGTGCACCGAGACACAGGCGCACTCGCCGGCGGCGTACAGACCGGGCACGACGGTGGTGTTGTCCGCGAGGACCTCACCGTCGTTGTTGGTCGGGATGCCGCCCATGGCGTAGTGGGCGGTCGGCATGACGGGAACGGGCTCGACGACCGGGTCGACGCCCAGGTAGGTGCGCGCGAACTCGGTGATGTCGGGGAGCTTGGTCTCGAGGACCTCCGCGCCCAGGTGCGTGCAGTCCAGCAGCACGTAGTCCTTGTGCGGACCCGCACCGCGACCTTCGGCGACCTCCTGCACCATGCAGCGCGCGACGATGTCACGCGGAGCGAGGTCCTTGATCGTGGGGGCGTAGCGCTCCATGAAGCGCTCACCCGAGGCGTTGCGCAGGATCGCTCCCTCTCCTCGCGCACCCTCGGTGAGGAGGATGCCGAGGCCGGCGAGGCCTGTCGGGTGGAACTGGAAGAACTCGAGGTCCTCCAGGGGAAGGCCCTTGCGCCAGATGATGCCGACGCCGTCACCCGTGAGGGTGTGCGCGTTCGAGGTCGTCTTGAAGATCTTGCCGAAGCCGCCGGTCGCGAAGATCACGGCCTTGGCCTGGAAGACGTGCAGCTCGCCCGTGGACAGGTCGTAGGCCACGACGCCCGAGATGACGGTCTTGCCCGAGTCATCCTTCGCGGTCAGCAGGTCGAGCACGTAGAACTCGTTGAAGAAATTGATGCCCAGCTTGACGCAGTTCTGGAAGAGCGTCTGCAGGATCATGTGACCCGTCCGGTCGGCGGCATAGCAGGCGCGACGCACCGGCGTCTTGCCGTGCTCGGCCGTGTGACCGCCGAAGCGGCGCTGGTCGATCTTGCCCTCGGGCGTGCGGTTGAACGGCAGACCCATGTTCTCGAGGTCGATGACCGCGTCGATCGCCTCTTTCGCGAGGATCTCGGCCGCGTCCTGGTCGACGAGGTAGTCGCCGCCCTTGACGGTGTCGAACGTGTGCCACTCCCAGCTGTCCTCCTCGACGTTCGCGAGGGCCGCAGCCATGCCGCCCTGCGCCGCACCCGTATGGGAGCGGGTCGGATACAGCTTGGAGATCACGGCCGTCTTCGCGCCGGGGCCAGCCTCGATGGCCGCGCGCATGCCGGCGCCGCCGGCGCCCACGATGACGATGTCGAACTGGTGGTAATGCACGCCGTCACGAACGACGGAATCCTGAGTCTGCGTAGTCACTCTCGTATGCCTTCTTTGTCTACTTGCCCAGTGCCTGGCAGGTTTCCCACATCGCGCCGTCTTCGAAGACGCCCGCGCACGGGTCGAACGTGAACACCACGAGGGTGCCGAGAACGATGAGGAGCGCAGCCGAGAGGCCGAGCGCCCAGTTGAGCACCGTGCGCACCTTGTCGTTGTTCACGTAGTCGTTGACGATCGTGCGCATGCCGTTGGTGCCGTGGATGAGGGCGAGCCAGAGCATCAGGACATCCCACCACTGCCAGAACGGCGAGGCGAACTTGCCCGCGACGAACGCGAAGTTCAGAGCGTGGATGCCTTCGCCGACCATGAGGTTGACGAAAAGGTGGCCGAAGATCAGGACGATCAGCAGCACGCCCGAGGCGCGCATGAAGATCCAGCCCCACTTCTCCAGGTTGAAGCCACGGCTGCGACGAGCGGGGGCGACAGTGGTCGTTGCGGACATCAGTGGGACCCTCCCGTGCTGGCGAAGACGTTCGGAAGGTGACGCGCGGTGAACCCGATCATCGTCACCGCCCACAGCCCGAGGACGATCCAGAACAGCTGACGCTGCAGCTGCGCGCCCTTGGACCAGAAGTCGACGAGGATGATGCGCAGGCCGTTGAAGGCGTGGAAGGCGATGCCTCCGACGAGAACGACCTCACCGAGCCCCATGAGCGGCGTCTGGTAGGTGCTGAGCACGGCGTTGTACGCCTCCGGGCTGACGCGAATCAGCGCGGTGTCGAGCACGTGCACCAGGAGGAAGAAGAAGATCGCGACTCCCGTGATGCGGTGAAGCACCCATGACCACATGCCTTCTCGACCCCGATAGAGGGTTCCGCGAGGCGTCTTGGATGTGGTTTCCGAAATCGACGGTGTCAAGCGAGTGCTTGCGGACACGGTCATCCTCCCTGATCGTTGCGAGGTCTGGAGAGCGCACGAGGGCGCATCCGATCTCATCCATCCTATTCCTGTTCAAACGCTGGGAGCGACGAAGGGCGACCTTAGCTCGGCTTGCGTTCATATTGTTAGCAAGAGGCGCGCACTAGCCTGGGGAGCATGAGCCAGCCCATCCCGAACTTCTACGGCGTCATCCCCGCGGGGGGCATCGGCAGTCGCCTGTGGCCGCTGTCTCGCGCCGACGCGCCGAAGTTCCTGCACGACCTCACCGGATCGGGTCAGTCGCTGCTGCGCGACACCTGGGATCGCCTCGTTCCGCTGACCGGGACCGACAGCATCGCGGTCGTCACCGGGCGGGCGCACCGCGCCGCCGTGGAGGAGCAGCTGCCCGGCATTCACGATCGCAACGTGATCCTCGAGTCCGAGCCCCGCGAGTCGGCGGCGGCGATCGGGCTGGCGGCGGCGATCCTGCATCGTCGCGACCCTGACGTGATCATCGGCTCGTTCAGCGCCGACCATGTGATCCGCGGCACGCGCGTCTTCGAGTTCGCCGTGCGCGACGCCGTCGAGGTCGCACGACAGGGATACATCTGCACCATCGGGATATCTCCGACCGAGCCCGCCGTCGGCTTCGGGTACATCAAACAGGGCGCGGAGCTCGTCATCGACGGCGCTCGCGAGGCCGCGCTCGTCGAGCGCTTCGTGGAGAAGCCCGACCTCGAGACAGCACGCAGCTACATCGCCGACCGCTCCTACCTGTGGAACGCCGGCATGTTCATCGCGAAGGCGAGCGTGCTGCTCGAAGAACTCGCCCTGCACCAGCCGGTTCTGCACGCGGGTCTTCTCGAGCTCGCTGAGGCCTGGGATGATCGGGAGCTGCGCGGGCCTGCCGTCGACCGCATCTGGCCGCGGCTTCCGAAGATCGCGATCGACTACGCCGTCGCCGAGCCCGCCGCCGAGCGCGGGCGGCTCGCGGTCGTGCCTGGGCATTTCGACTGGGACGACGTGGGCGACTTCGCCTCGCTCACCAAGCTCATCTCCAACGGCCGCAAGAACGATCTCGCGGTGCTGGGGCCAAAAGCGCGCGTGCTGTCGGATGCCGCGAGCGGAATCCTGGTCAGCCAGACCGAGCGGGTGATCAGTCTCGTCGGCGTGAAGGACATCGTCGTCGTCGACACTCCGGACGCGCTGCTGGTCACGACGACCGAGCACGCGCAGCGTGTCAAGGGCGTCGTGGAGTCGCTCAAGCTCACCGGCCGCGGAGATGTGCTCTAGGAGGCATCCGACATTTGGAAACCGCCCTGATCATTGCAGGTTTGTAACCTTTCGCTAGCGGGTCTTTCTCCGATATGCACGCGGAGCGAAACAGTGAGTAACTTAGATCGACCCGCGATGGCCGCGGGCGATTCTTAGGGGAGGCAAGAGTGACCATCTCTACCACCAAGAAGCTGGCTGGCATTACGCTCGCCGCCGGCGTCATCCTCGCTCTGACCGGCTGTGGCCAGGCACCCACCGACGGCGGCGCCGGTTCCGACGGCGGCGAGGCCTCGAGCTTCCTTCCGTGCATCGTCTCCGATGCTGGCGGTTTCGACGACAAGTCGTTCAACCAGCTCTCCTACGAGGGTGTCGTTGCCGCCGCTGACGAGCTCGGCGTCGAGGTCAAGAAGGCGGAGTCGAACGCCGAGACCGAGTACGGCCCGAACATCGACAACATGGTCTCCGAGGGCTGCAACGCCATCGTCTCCGTGGGCTTCGCACTGTCGCAGGCGACCGTCGACGCGGCGAACGCCAACCCCGACACGAACTTCATCCTCGTCGACGACGCGGCCGACAACGATCTCGACGGCAAGCAGGACGCCGAGAACGTCAAGCCGCTGCTCTACAACACGGCTGAGGCTGCCTTCATGGCGGGCTACCTGTCGGCGGGCTACTCCAAGTCCGGCAAGGTCGGCACCTACGGCGGCATGGAGTTCCCGACCGTGACGATCTTCATGGACGGCTTCAAGCAGGGCGTCGACTTCTACAACAAGGAGAACAGCGCTTCGGTTCAGGTCATCGGCTGGGACGGCACGACCGGCTCGTTCACCGGTGGCTTCGAGGCCAACCAGGAGGCCAAGACGGTCGCCAAGAACATCCTCGACCAGGGTGTCGACGTGATCATGCCCGTCGGCGGTCCGATCTACCAGTCGGCGCTGCAGGCAATCACCGAGTCGGGTGCCGAGGTTGCGCTCGTCGGCGTCGACGCTGACCTCTTCAACACCGACCCGACCACGCAGGACGTCGTGCTCACCTCGGTCCTGAAGGCCATGGACGTCTCGGTCAAGGAAGCCGTGCTCTCGAGCGCTGACGGCACCTTCTCGGGCGAGCCGTACGTCGGAACACTCGAGAACGAGGGCGTCGGCATCGCGCCGCTGCACAACTTCGAGGGCAAGGTCGACCCCGAGCTCATGAAGAAGGTCGAGCAGATCAAGCAGGACATCATCGGCGGCAAGATCACCGTCACGTCCTACCTCAGCAAGTAAGAGGAACCACAGTGGGGAGGCCGCACGCGCGGCCTCCCCGTTGTCGTCTGCTCAGGCGATCCCTGGGCGGAGCGGCATGTCATGAATAGGATCAACACATGAAGCTTGAACTGCGTGGCATAACGAAGAGGTTTGGCCCGCTGACGGCGAACGATCACATCGATCTCACCGTCGAGCCGGGCGAAATCCATTGCCTCCTCGGTGAGAACGGCGCCGGCAAATCGACACTGATGAACGTGCTCTACGGCCTGTACCAGGCCGACGAGGGGCAGATCCTCATCAATGACGTCGTGCAGCACTTCGCGGGCCCCGGCGACGCGATGGCCGCAGGCATCGGCATGGTGCATCAGCACTTCATGCTGATCCCGGTCTTCACGGTGGCGGAGAACGTCATGCTCGGCCACGAGGAGACCACGTTCGGCGGGCGTCTCGACCTCGCCGCCGCGCGACGGCGAGTGAAGGAGATCTCCGACCGCTTCGGCTTCGACGTCGATCCGGATGCACTCGTCGGTGATCTTCCCGTAGGCGTGCAGCAGCGTGTGGAGATCATCAAGGCGCTCTCGCGCGAGGCGAACATCCTCGTCTTCGACGAGCCGACGGCCGTCCTCACACCGCAGGAGACCGACGAGCTCATGGCCACGATGCGCCTGCTCAAGGAGCAGGGCACGGCGATCGTCTTCATCACCCACAAGCTTCGTGAGGTCCGCGAGGTCGCTGACCGCATCACGGTGATCCGTCTCGGCAAGGTCGTCGGGGAAGCATCGCCGACCGCCTCCAACGCCGAGCTCGCCGCGCTCATGGTCGGACGCGCCGTCGAGCTCACCGTCCACAAGAACGCCCCGACGCTGACCGAGAACGCCCTCGTGGTCGAGAATCTCACGGTCACGGATGTCGCGGGCACCGTCCTCGTCGACGACGCCTCCTTCGAGGTGCGCGGGGGAGAGATCCTCGCCATCGCCGGTGTGCAGGGCAACGGGCAGACGGAGCTCACAGAGGCGCTCGTCGGTCTGCAGGAGCGCGTGCGCGGCAGCATCCGTCTCAACGGCGATGAGCTGCGCGGATGCTCCGTGCGCGAGGTGCTCGACGCCGGCGTCGGCTTCGTCCCGGAAGACCGCGGCGTCGACGGGCTCGTCAAGGAGTTCTCGATCGCCGAGAACCTCATGCTCGATCGCGCGAGCGGAGCCCCCTTCGTCAAGGCCGGTGCGCTCCAGCTGCGCGCGCTCGACACCTTCGCGCGCGAGAAGATCACAGAGTTCGACATCCGCACTCAGGGTGCGTCTCAGCCCGCAGGCAAGCTGTCCGGCGGCAACCAGCAGAAGGTCGTGCTGGCGCGTGAGCTCAGCCGCGACCTGTCGCTCTTCATCGCGGCGCAGCCGACCCGCGGCGTCGACGTCGGATCGATCGAGTTCATCCACAAGCGCATCGTCGAGACGCGCGACGCGGGCGTGCCCGTGATCGTGATCTCGACGGAGCTCGATGAGGTCACCGCCCTCGCCGACCGCATCCTCGTGATGTACCGCGGCAAGATCGTGGGCATCGTCCCCGGAGACACCCCCCGCGAGCAGCTCGGCCTCATGATGGCCGGCGCCGTGAACGAAGGAGCACAGGCATGACCGTGGCAGACACGCAGTCGCCCCCGCCCTCACCGACGCCGATGACCGACGCCCCGGAGGTGTCCCGCTGGCGCGAGGCCATGCACCGCGTCGTCTCGGGGAATGCCATCATCTCGGTGCTGGCCGTCGTCGCCGCGGTGCTGGTCGGATCGATCATGATCGCCGCGACCGATGAGTCGGTGCAGAAGGCCGCCGGATACTTCTTCCAGCGTCCTGGCGACACCTTCGCTGCGATCGGCAGCGCAGTGGGCGGCGCGTACGCGGCGCTCTTCCGCGGCGCGATCTACAACTTCAACGCCGACAGCTTCGCGGTCGGCATCCGCCCGCTGACCGAGACCCTCAAGTTCGCGACCCCGCTGATCGCGGCAGGTCTCGGCGTTGGTCTCGCCTTCCGTGCGGGTCTGTTCAACATCGGCGGCCAGGGGCAGATGCTCATGGCGGCCGCCGCTGCAGGCTACGTCGCGACGTCCTGGGATCTGCCCTTCCCGCTGCACATGGCCGCCGCGATCATCGCGGGTATCCTTGCCGGCGCTCTCTGGGCCGGCATCGCGGGCCTCCTGAAAGCCCGAACCGGCGCGCATGAGGTGATCGTCACGATCATGCTCAACCACATCGCCGTGTATCTCCTGGCGTGGATGCTGGCGACACAGGGCGTGCTGCAGGCACCGGGATCCAGCAACCCGAAGACGGCGCCGATGGCAGAGACCGCGGTCATGCCGCAGATCCTCGGCCCGATGTACAAGCTGCACCTCGGGTTCATCCTCGCGCTCATCGCCGTCGCGATCACGTGGTGGCTGCTCGAGCGCTCCAGCCTCGGATTCCGCTTCCGCGCGGTGGGGCTGAACCCTGCGGCGGCACGCACCGCCGGCATCTCGGTCGGCTGGATGTACTTCCTGGTGATGGTCATCGCCGGCGCTCTCGTCGGTCTCGCAGGCGTCAGCCAGGTACTGGGCACGGAGCCCAAGGGCTTCAGCGGCGGAATCGACGCCGGAATCGGATTCGACGCGATCACGGTCGCGCTTCTCGGACGGTCCAGCCCGCTGGGCATCCTCGGTGCCGGACTCCTGTTCGGTGCGTTCAAGACCGGTGGCTTCACGATGCAGGCGTCGCAGGGAGTTCCGATCGAGATCGTGCTCGTCGTGCAGTCGCTCATTGTGCTGTTCATCGCCGCACCGCCGCTGGTGCGTGCGATGTTCGGTCTGCCTCAGCCGGGTAAGCCATCGCGCCGACAGCGTCGCGCCGCGAAGAAGGAGGTGGCGGCATGAGCAGCACCCTGACTCTCGACGCTCAGCCGCGCACGGTCGCGGTGGTCTCTTGGAAGACGCCCATCATTCTCGCCGTCATGACGGTGCTGTTCGCGCTGCTTCCGCTGCTGGTGCCGCGCCCAGGGGATGCGACCTTCCGGCTCTCCGGCGGCGGCGAGCTCTTCGCACTGCCGAATCTGGTGGTTCCCGGCACGGCGACCGCATGGATCGCCGTCGCGCTCGCCGCGGCGCTCACGGCCGTCGCCTTCGTGCTCTCGGCGCGTCGCATCCGCGTGCCGATGTGGTTGACCGCGGTGTACATCATCGCTCTCGTCTTCGGCTTCCTCGCCTGGGCGGCCGCCGGCAGCTCCGGCACACTGCCGGTCGTCGGCCTGCTCGGTGGCGCGCTCGCCCTGGCGACGCCGCTGATCTTCGGTGCGCTGGGCGGCGTCATCGGCGAGCGTGCCGGCGTCGTCAACATCGCGATCGAAGCCCAGCTTCTGGCGGGTGCCTTCACCGCAGCACTCGTGGGCTCGCTCACGAACTCTCCGTGGGCCGGGCTCGTCGCCGCGATGGCTGCGGGTGTTCTCGTGTCCCTCGTGCTGGCGGTCTTTGCGATCACTTACTACGTGAACCAGGTCATCGTCGGTGTCGTGCTGAACGTGCTGGTGATCGGCCTCACGACCTTCCTCTTCCGGCAGGTTCTTGCGCCGAACCAGGAGACGCTGAACACCGTCACCCCGTTCAAGGCGATTCCGATTCCGCTGCTGAGCGAGATCCCGATCCTCGGGCCGATCCTGTTCCGCCAGACGATCGTCGTGTACCTCATGTACATCGTGGTCTTCGTGGTGTGGTTCGGCATGTACCGCACGCGGTGGGGTCTGCGCATGCGCGCGGTCGGTGAGCACCCGCAGGCGGCGGACACCGTCGGCATCAAGGTCGCACGCACGCGGTACATGAACGTGCTGATCGCGGGCGCGATCGCCGGTATGGGTGGTGCGTTCTACACGCTCGTGTCGGTGCCGCGCTTCAACCCCGAGATGACGGCGGGTGCGGGCTTCATCGCCCTGGCTGCGGTGATCTTCGGCAAGTGGGATCCGATCAAGGCCACACTCGCCGCTCTGCTGTTCGGCTTCGCGACGAACCTGCAGGGTGTGCTCTCGGTCATCGGCTCTCCCGTGCCGAGCCAGTTCATGCTGATGCTGCCGTACATCGTCACGATCTTCGCGGTCGCCGGTCTCGTGGGCCGGTCCCGTCCGCCTGCAGCATCCGGCATTCCGTACATCAAGTCGTAGGAGACGCAGTGACCGATATCGATTGGGATGAGCTTCGCCAGGTGGCGACGGACGCCATGAAACGGGCGTACGCGCCGTACTCCCGCTACAAGGTGGGGGCCGCAGCGCTCGTGGGCGATGGCAGGATCGTCGCCGGCTGCAACGTCGAGAACGCCTCGTACGGGGTGACGCTGTGCGCGGAGTGCGCGCTCGTCGGCGACCTGCACATGTCGGGCGGCGGCCAGCTGGTCGCCTTCGTGTGCGTCAACAACGACGGCGAGACGATCATGCCGTGCGGCCGCTGCCGTCAGCTGCTCTTCGAGCACGCCATGCCGGGGATGCTGCTGGAGACCGTGTCGGGGATCCGCACGATCGATGAGGTGCTGCCGGACGCATTCGGCCCACGCGACCTGGAGGACGCACGATGAGTATCGAACCGTTTGACGCCGTAGACGTCATTCACGCCAAGCGCGATGGCGGCGTTGTGCCGGAGCCGGCACTGCGCTGGATGGTCGACGCGTACACGCGCGGCTATGTGTCGGATGCGCAGATGGCCTCGTTCGCGATGGCGATCTTCCAGCGCGGCATGGAGCGCGATGAGATCCGGGTGCTGACGGACGCGATGATCGCCTCGGGGGAGCGGATGAGCTTCGCCGACCTCGGCAAGAAGACCGTCGACAAGCACTCCACCGGTGGCGTGGGCGACAAGATCACCCTGCCCCTCGCGCCGCTCGTGGCATCCTTCGGTGTGGCAGTGCCCCAGCTCTCCGGCCGGGGTCTCGGTCACACGGGTGGCACGCTCGACAAGCTCGAGGCGATTCCCGGATGGCGTGCGGCGCTCAGCAACGAGGAGATGTTCGCGCAGATGCGAGGCGATGTCGGCGCAGTGATCTGCGCCGCGGGCTCGGGCCTTGCGCCCGCAGACAAGAAGCTCTACGCCCTGCGCGACGTCACAGGCACGGTCGAGGCGATTCCGCTGATCGCGTCGAGCATCATGTCGAAGAAGATCGCTGAGGGCACGGATGCGCTTGTGCTCGACGTGAAGTTCGGGTCCGGTGCGTTCATGAAGGACATCGACCGGGCGCGCGAGTTGGCACGCACGATGGTTGCGCTCGGCACGGACTCCGGTGTTGCGACGACGGCGCTGCTCACGGATATGTCGGTTCCGCTGGGACTCGCGATCGGCAACGCGAACGAGGTGCGCGAATCGGTCGAGATCCTCGCCGGTGGCGGTCCCTCCGATGTGCGCGAGCTCACGGTGGCTCTCGCCCGCGAGATGCTCGCGCTGAGCGGCATGCCGGACGCGGACGTCGAGGGTGCCCTCGACAACGGCCGTGCCATGGACGTCTGGAACGCGATGATCCGTGCACAGGACGGGGATCCGGATGCGGCGCTGCCGACGCCCCGTGAGACGCACACGATCACCGCGAGCGCAGACGGCTTCGTGACGGCGATGGACGCGCTTCCGTTCGGTGTCGCGGCGTGGCGTCTGGGTGCGGGCCGTGCCCGCGCGGAGGACGCAGTCGTGCATGCCGCGGGTGTCGACCTGCATGTGAAGCCCGGTGACGCGGTGCGTGCAGGACAGGCGCTGTTCACCCTCTCGGCGGATGACGCGGCGCGCTTCCCGAGGGCGATCGAGGCGCTGGAGGGTGCCTGGACGATCGGTGACACCGCTCCCACCGCAACACCTCTCGTCCGCGAGAGAATCACGGCATAGGCTGAAGGGCGACCGGCGCTTCAGCGGTCGCTCGTGCCCGACGAGACCCCACCCGAGAGGACACACCATGTCGATCGATCCCACCGGCGACCGCGCCGTTCAGGGAAAGTCACTCCGCGACCTGCCCAAGGTCTCGCTGCATGATCACCTCGACGGTGCCTTGCGCCCCGCGACGATCATCGAGCTCGCGGAAGAGATCGGACTGGATGTCCCGGAGACGAATCCGACCTCGCTCGGGGAGTGGTTCGCGACGCAGAGCAACTCCGGTTCGCTCGTCGAGTACCTGAAGACCTTCGACCTGACCACCGCCGTCATGCAGACGAAGGAGGGCCTCACGCGTGTGGCCCGCGAGTTCGTCGAAGACCTGGCCGACGACGGAGTCATCTACGGTGAGGTGCGCTGGGCGCCCGAGCAGCACCTGTCGCGCGGCCTGACGCTCGAAGAAACCGTCGAGGCCGTGCAGCAGGGCATTGAGGAGGGAGAGGATGCGGCCGACCGCGCAGGGCGCAGCATCCGTGTCGGTCAGCTCATCACCGCGATGCGACACACCGACCGCTCGCTGGAGATCGCGAAGCTGGCTGTCGACTTCCGCGGACGTGGCGCGGTGGGCTTCGACATCGCCGGTCCCGAGGCGGGCTTCCCGGCGTCGAACCATCGTGCGGCGTTCGACTTCCTCGCCGAGAAGATGTTCCCGGTGACGGTGCACGCCGGCGAGGCAGACGGCGTGGCTTCCATCCGCTCCGCGCTGATCGACGGACGCGCGCTGCGCCTCGGCCACGGCGTGCGCATCGCGGAAGACCTCGAACTCGTGAACCGTGAGGGCGACGAGGTGCAGGTGCAGTTCGGCGACCTGGCGCGCTGGGTGCGCGATCGGGAGATCCCGCTGGAGCTCTCGCCGTCGTCGAACCTGCAGACCGGCGCGATCACCGCGTGGGGCACCGAGATGGTCGATCACCCCTTCGATCTGCTCTACCAGCTCGGTTTCTCGGTCACGGTGAACGTCGACAACCGCACGATGAGCGCGACCTCGCTCACGCGCGAGCTCTCGCTGCTTGTCGACGCCTTCGGCTACGACCTGGACGACCTCGAGGCGTTCCAGTTCAACGCGGCCGCCGGCGCGTTCCTGCCGGTGGAGGAGCGCGAGGAACTCGTCGAGATCATCGCTGAGGGTTTCGACGCCTGAGCAGTGTGTCGACGCTGATGGCGACGACGAGGACGACACCCGTGGCGATGTTGCGGGCGGAGGCATCGAGATCGAGCAGCGTCAAGCCGTTCGCGATGGACTGGATCACCAGGACGCCCGCGAGCGCTGACCACGCACTGCCGCGCCCGCCGTACAGGCTCGTTCCGCCGACGACCGCGGCGGCGATCGCCATGAGGAAGAGCTCGCCGCCGCCCGTGTCCTGATTCGCGGCGGCGAGTCGCCCGGCGGCGAGCACACCGCCGAGGGCGGCGAGGGTCGAGCACACGACGAAGGCGCTGAGCACGACGGGACGGATCGGCACGCCAGCGAGATGTGCGGCCTGCGTATCGCCGCCGACGGCGCGGATGCTGCGTCCCCAGCGTGTGCGGCGCAGCAGGAGCCCGACGGCGGCGACGAGCGCGATGAAGAGGGCGACGCTCCAGCCGATGCCGCGATCCTGTTGCAGGTAGAGGGCCGGCACGGCGAAGACGGCGGCGAG
Organism: Microbacterium sp. GW823-FHT02G05; assembly: GCF_058797175.1. NCBI lineage: Bacteria > Bacillati > Actinomycetota > Actinomycetes > Micrococcales > Microbacteriaceae > Microbacterium > Microbacterium sp. GW823-FHT02G05. Next base: position 961,533 of record NZ_JBXAJK010000002.1, on the reverse strand, counting down.
CAGCGCCACACGGAGCACGTCCATGCCGAGCGGTGCGACGGGAAGGTCGCGGGCGATGCGGCGGCGGCGAGCGATGAGGCGGGCGGTGGCCGTGGCGACGACGACGAGGCCGATCACCGTCCACACGAGCCAGGCGGGAACGAAAGCCGTCTGGCTGAAGCGCACAAGCCACGAGTCGAGGGGCAGGTTCACGGATCCGGCGCGGCCCAGCAGCTGCCACTGGATTCCGGCGATCACCAGCAGCCCCGAGAGCGTCAGGACGAATCCGGGCAGTCCGACGTACGCGACGAGAACGCCGTAGATGAGCCCCGTCAGTGCGCCGGCGGCGAGGGCGACGACAACGGCGAGGGTGAGTGGCCACTCCCACTGCATGACGCCCACCGCCACCGTTGCAGCGGCGAGCCCGCTGACGGATCCCACCGAGAGATCGATCTGCCCGACGAGCAGCACGACCACGATGCCGAGGGCGATGATGCCGGTCGACACCGACTGCAGAGCGAGGTTGACGAGGTTCTCGGCACTCCAGAACGTCGGGGCGGCGGCGCCCAGCGCGAGCCAGACGACGGCGAGGGCGACGAGGACAGGAACGATGGGGCGTTCCCCGTCGCGGAACTGCTGCCACAGCGCGCTGAGCGTCATCGGGGGTTCCTTCCGAAGCGGGAGTCGGCAGGGGCTGTGGCTCCGGTGATGGCTCCCAGCAGCTCTTCGCTGCTCGTCTCTGCGGCGTCGAAGACATCGACGAGGTGTCCCAGGCGCAGCACGGCGATCCGGTCGGCGACGGCGAGAACGTCGGTGATCGCGTGGCTGGCGATGACGACCGCGTGCCCTTGGGCGCGGAGTCGCCCGATGAGGGTGAGGATCTGTGCGGTCTGGCGGACCCCCAGGCCTGTCGTGGGTTCGTCGAGCAGGATGACGCGCGGATCGCTGAGCAGGGTGCGGGCGATGGCCACGCTGCGCTGCTGCCCTCCGGAGAGCGCGTCGACGGGGACGCGGACATCGGGGATCCGCGCACCGAGGCTCTCCAGTCGGATGCGCGCCTCGTGCTCCATCTCGACTTCGTCGAGGAATCCACCATGGGTCACCTCATGACCGAGATACAGGTTCTCGACCGCGTCGAGGTTGCCGCAGAGCGCGAGCGATTGCGGGCACGCGGCGATGCCGAACCGGCGCGCCTCGGCGGGGGATCGCAGCGCGACAGCGCTTCCGTCGATCAGGACGCGACCGGAGGCGGGCGCGATCGCTCCCGACATCACGCCGATCAGCGTGGATTTTCCGGCGCCATTATCTCCCATCAGTGCGAGGACCTCACCGGCGCGCACCTCCAGATCGACGTGCACGAGGGCGTGCAGCGCGCCGAAGCTGACGTTCACGCCGTGCAGAGCAATGGGGGCGGTCATTCGGAGTCCTCCTCGATGAGGCCGAGATCGATACACGCAGCGGCATACGAGGCCGTGCAGATGTCGTGCACATCGTGCATGCGCCCCTGCACGACCACACGGGCGAGGTCGTCACGGAACGCGACGGTGGGGGCCAGGACGAAGCTGGCCACACCCCGAATGCGGGTGGGGGCCAGCGGGTGCTCGCCGCGGACCAGACGGACGGCCACTTCTGCGGCCGTCCGGGCCTGATCATCTGCGGCCTTCGCGACCGTCATGAGCTGTTCGCCGGCCACGATCCGCTGCACCGCCGACAGCTCGGCATCCTGTCCGGACACGGGAGGAAGCGGATGGATACCTGCCGCGTTGAGCGCGGCGATGGCACCGCCGGCGAGTGCATCGTTCGCGGCGATGACGCCGTCGATGCGTCCGGGGAAGCGGGCGATCTGCGCGGTCGTCCACTCCTGCGCCCGTGCAGAGCTCCAGCCGGGGGTGTCCAGCTCGGCGAGCACCTCGATGCCGCTGCCCTTCAGCGCCTGCAGTGCGCCGGTGCGCAGTGCCGCGGCGTTCGGGTCGGTCGCGGATCCGTTGAGGAGGAGGACCCCGGGATTCGCAGTCCCCGTGCCCTCGATCGCCTCGCGGACGGCGGTGGCCTGCTGTCGGCCGATCAGTGTGGAGTCGAACGACACGTAGGCGGTGACCCCCGGTGCATCGATGAAGCGGTCGTACGCGATCACGAGCGCGTCGTTGCGGGTGGCTGCGGCGACGATGCTGGCCGCGGCGACCGTGTCGACGGCGTCGAGAACGAGCACTTTCGCGCCTCGAGCGAGCATGGTCTCGGCCTGCTCCTGCTGACGCGCCGCATCCGATCCCGCGTTCGCGTACAACAGGCGGCACTCCGGGCAGCGCTGCGCAGCGACGCGCTCGAACATCGGACGGTCTGTGCTCTCGTACCGTGCGGTGTCGGTGTCGGGGAGGAGCAGCGCGATCGTGCCGCCGCGGGGTTCGTCGCCTGTGGCATCCGAGGCGGATGCGCACGCGGAGAGAACGAACGCGGCGGCGAGCAGCGCAGCGATGGCGGTGCGGCGGATCATGTGAGCACCCCCAGCGATCCCCGTTCTCGGGCGAGATCGAGCGCCGCGGTCAGGGCGCCGCGCAGCTCGGACTCCTCACCGAACTCCGAGGCGACCACGTCGGGCGGGCCGCCCGCGGAGGGCAGCACCAGCGCGTCGACGGTACTGCGCACCGCATCGAGGAAGACCGCGCCCGCGTCCGCGAGCGTGCCACCGATGATGACAGCGTCCGGGTCGAGCAGTGTGCACGCGTTGGCGACGGCTGCTCCGAGCGCCCGACCGGTGTCGGCGAGCGCGCGGCGGCATCCGAGGTCGCCGTCGCGGGCGCGTGTGATCACGTCGTCGAGGGTGAGCGGGCCGTGACTCGTGCGCAGCATCGCGAGGATCGCCGCGGATCCGGCGATCGTCTCGAGACAGCCACGACTGCCGCACCGACAGACGGCGCCGTCGGGGTCGACGATCGTGTGGCCGAGTTCGCCGGCGCCACCCTGACGACCGTGCAGGAGGTGACCGTTCAGGACGATACCGGCGCCGATCGTGTGCGAAGCGTGCACGTAGAAGACCGAGTCCCGACCGACACCGCTGCCATAGCGCGCCTCGGCGAGCGCGCCGAGGTTGGCGTCGTTGTCGACGGCGACCGGGACGCCGAGCACGCCCCCGAGAAGCTGTTCGACGACCGCGCCGTCCCAGCCGCGCAGGAGAGCGGTCGAGATGACGGTGCCGGTGCGGACATCGACGGGAGCGGGCACGCCGACGCCGATCGCGAGAAGCTCGTCCGGGGAGGCATCCACGGCCTCGATCATCTCCGCGACCAGCATCCCGGCCCGCTGCAGGCTCATGTCCGCGCGATGATCCGGGGCGAGCGGGAGCGTCTCGGTCGCCAGAATCTGCAGGGAGACATCGGCGAGAGCCACGCGCATCGTGCGAGCGCCGACATCGATCCCGACGACGAGCCCGGACGCGCGGGCGAGGGTGACCAGACGTGCGCGGCGGCCGGATCGGATGGAGGGACTCGTGTCGAGAACGCCGGCGTCGGAGAGCTCGGTGACGATGTTCGAGACGCTGGCGGGGGAGAGGCCGGTGATGCCGGCGAGCTCGACCTGCGTCAGGGCGCCATGCTGCTGCACAGCACGAACGATGCGGGCCCTGTTGGCCTCACGCAACGACGTCTGCGACCCCGGCATCGCTTGTGTCTGGCGCACACTCTGCACGATACCGGCAATCCCACTGAGTTCAGAAGATAACGCAAGTGTCACTTTCTGCGCTGTCTTGAATTTACTTCTTGACATCAAGATGCAGGGAGTCGTTGAATGGCGACAGCGAGAGCGCCCGACGCTCTCCGCACACTGATGTGCGATCGAATCGGCAGAGAAGGCGATGAAAATGCGTAGGCAGAAAGTGATCATGGCCACGGCCGGAGCGGCGGCTCTCGCCCTCGGCCTGGCAGGCTGCACGAATGGTGGATCTGGTGACACGGGGGGAGACACCGGAGGGGACGGCGCCGCATCCGAGGTGGAGGTCTTCACCTGGTGGGCCGCGGGCAGTGAGAAGGCCGGACTCGACGCCCTCGTCGGCGTCTTCAACGAGCAGCACCCTGATGTGGAGTTCATCAACGGTGCCGTCGCTGGCGGTGCGGGATCCGCGGCCAAGGACCTGCTGCAGTCCCGTCTGCAGGCGGGCGACCCGCCGGACACGTTCCAGGCGCATGCCGGAGCGGAACTCCAGGACTACATCGACGCAGGCCAGGTCGAAGACGTCTCCGACCTCTACGACGAGTTCGGTCTTCGCGATGCGTTCCCGAAGGACCTCGTCGATCGGCTGACCGTGGACGGAGCGATCTACTCGATCCCCTCCAACATCCACCGCGCGAACGTCGTCTGGGCGAACCCGGCGGTGCTCACCGAGGCGGGACTCGACCCCGCGGCCGAATACGCCGACCTCGACGCGTGGTTCACCGCGCTCGACGCCGTCAAGGCCACAGGCAAGACCGCGCTCTCGGTCGCGACGACCTGGACCCAGGTGCACCTGCTCGAGACCGTGCTGCTGTCGGAACTGGGCGCCGAGGGATACACGGGCCTCTGGGACGGATCGACCGACTGGAAGGGCGCGGAGGTCACCGACGCGCTCAAGAGCTTCGAGAAGCTCATGACCTACACCAACACCGACCGTGACGGCCTCGACTGGCCGGACGCCACCCAGCAGGTCATCGACGGCCAGGCGGCCTTCAACGTGATGGGCGACTGGGCAGAGGCGGCTTTCGCCGAGGCAGGGCTCTCCTCGCCCGCGGACTACATCTACTTCCCGGTTCCCGGGACGGACGGTGTGTTCGACTTCCTCGCCGACTCGTTCACGCTTCCCGTGGGCGCCCCGCACCCGGACGGTGCGAAGGCATGGCTGGAGACCGTCGGATCGGCGGATGGCCAGGCCGCGTTCAACAAGGCCAAGGGATCCATCCCGGCCCGCACCGACGCCGACACCAGCGACTTCAGCCCGTACCAGAAGACAGCGATCGAGTCGTTCGCCGCAGACACGATCGTCTCCTCGCTGGCACACGGTGCGGCAGCGCCCGTGGCGACCTTGAACAAGGTCTCCGACGCCACCAGCAAGTTCACCACCGGAGCATCCGACCTCGCGACCTTCCAGTCCGAGCTCGCAGCCGCCGTCGGCTGATGCACCCGCTGCCGCCCGGCGCCTCGCCGGGCGGCAGCTCTCCGGAAGGAACACCATGCTGAAACGCCTGAAGAAGGCGGGGCCGCCGCTACTGCTGCTCGCCCCCTCACTGATCCTGCTGGCCGTGTTCGTGTACGGCCTGCTGTACGCGAACTTCCAGACCTCGATCACTGACAATCACACCGCAGCACAGGCGACAGGCCGCAAGCCCACCGTGCTCGTGTGGTTCGACAACTACGTCGAGCTCCTGCAGAGCAGTGCCTTCCAGCACTCGCTCATGAACCTGCTGCTGTTCACCGTCGTGTTCCTCGTCGGCACAATGGTGATCGGCTTCTGCTGGGCGTGGCTCATGGACAAGCCCAGCAAGGGGGAGGGATTCTTCCGCGCGATCTATCTCTTCCCGATGGCCGTCTCGTTCGTGGCATCCGGCGTCGTCTGGCGCTGGCTGCTGAACTCCAATCAGGGCGAGAACGCGAGCGGACTCAACCGTCTGTTCCAGAACCTCGGCCTCGACTTCCTGCAGAACCCCTGGTGGAACGACGTCACCTTCGGCATCATCGCCATCGCCCTTCCTGCGATCTGGCAGCTCGCCGGCTACGTGATGGCACTGTTCCTCGCGGGCTTCCGGGGCATCCCGGATGAGCTGCGCGAAGCCGCCCGCATGGATGGCGCGAGCGAATGGAAGCTGTATCGCTACGTGCTCTTCCCGCAGCTGTCGCCGGTCGCGCTGTCGGCGCTCATCATCATCGGGCACATGTCGCTGAAGTCGTTCGACCTCATCATGTCGATCTCGAAGCCGGCGAACTACCAGACCAAAGTGCCCGCGGTCGACATGTACGTCTTCAAGTCGAGCTTCGACTACGCGAACGCCGCAGCCGTCGGCACCATCCTGCTGGTGATCGTCGCGGTCATCATCGTTCCCTATCTGGTCGCCACCAACCGTCAGGAGAAGCGATGACCACCGCACCCGCCGCGACGGCGACAGAAGCGCTCATCGTCCGGGGCAAGAAAGCCCGGGCCCCGCGTGAGCGGTTCACCCTCTCGCGCACGATCAAGTACGCCGTGATGATCCTGTTCGTCCTGATCGTGCTCACGCCGGTCTACGTGCTGCTCGTGACCAGCTTCAAGGGCGCGGGCGATGCCTCTCCGGTCCGGGCGTGGAACCTGCCGGAGATCTGGACGCTCGACAACTGGGTCGGCGCGTGGAACGCGCTCGCTCCCTCGATCGGACGCTCGTTCCTCATCGTGATCCCGGCAGCGCTCATCTCGGCGATGCTCGGCTCGATGAACGGCTATGTGCTGTCCCTGTGGACGTTCCGGGGCGCGAACCTCGTGTTCACGCTGATCCTGTTCGGCATGTTCATCCCGTACCAGGCCGTCATGATCCCCCTCCTGCAGCTCATGCTGGGGGCGGGGGTGCCCAGCGGCGTGCCGGCGCTCATCCTGCTGCACGTGATCTACGGCATCCCGATCACGACGCTCATCTTCCGCAACTACTACCAGACGGTGCCGAAGGAGCTCATCGAAGCAGGGCGTGTGGATGGTGCCGGGATGCTGCGCACATACTGGTCGGTCGTGCTGCCGATCTCGATCCCGAGCTTCGTGGTCGTGCTGATCTGGCAGTTCACGAACGCGTGGAACGACTTCCTGTTCGCCGTGTTCTTCTCCTCCAGCCAGAACGGCCCTGTGACGTTGGCACTGAACAACCTCGCCAACGGCGCGCTGCTGCAGGACTACGGCATCTCGATGGCCGGTGCTCTGCTCGCCTCTCTGCCGCCGCTGCTCGTGTACATCCTGCTGGGGAAGTACTTCGTCGGCGGGCTCATGTCGGGCTCGGTGAAGGGATAACGCGCGTCGCGCGGCGTCTCGCGCCTCGCGTTGCGCCTCCTCAGCCTTGTGGCCACGTCCACATCGCGGGCGGTCCCAGAAACGCCGCGCGGCTGCAGCGGGGCGGGCGAAATCTGCACACGCGAGTGGGCGAGAGATCTGTACACCTAACGCGCGCCACCCGGATGGTCGGCTGACCGCCCATGGTCCACTGAGCGGATGCTGCACACCGACGCGTTTCTCCGAAGTGCGGCGCTCGCCGCAGGCAACACCCGTGCCCGTGTCGACGGCCCGCGCTTCGAACGTCCGTTCTCAGGGGTGCGGGTACCGCGTGATTCCTGCGTTCGGGACCCCGACTCCCCAGAGGCATGGCTGAGGACGCAGTGTGCACGCTTTGCGCTTCGCCTCAAGCCGGGCCAGTACTTCAGTCATGGCACGGCGCTGGCGCTCTGCGGTGTCCGGGTTCCGACGTGGGAGCGTGATGTGATCCACGTCAGTGCGCATCGACCGGATCAGGCCCCGCGTACGCGCGGTGTGATCGGGCACCGATTGCGCGCGCGGGAGGTCGTCGTTCGGAGCATCCACGGAGTACCGGTCGTTCACCCGGCGGTTGCGTGGGTGCAGGTTCTCGGGGAATGGCCGCACGACGATCTCGTGATCGCCGGGGATCAACTCATCTCCCCTCGCCGACGTCTCGCCACGATTGAACAGCTGTGCGAGGAGGCGGTGCGGGCTCGGCGCCTCACACGCGCGAAGACAGCGATCGCCGAGATGCGGGAGGGAGTGAGTCCGTTCGCGAGACGCAGCTGCGTCTGCTCATCACGCGGGAGGGGCTACCCGAGCCGCAGTTGGCGTACGAGCTCTTCGGGCGACGCCGCGAGTTCATCGCACGCCTGGATCAGGCGTACCCGGAGTTGCGATTGGGGATCGAATACGACGGGCGGCAGCACGCCTTCGACGTGGCCCAGTTCCTACGCGATGCGGATCGCTGGGAGGCCGTTCGCGACGCGGGGCGGCCGGCACTCCGTCTCATCCGAAACGGGCTTGGTCGTCGCGCTGCCGGACTCTGAGCGGTCCCAGAAACTCGGTGCCGGATGCGCAGCTGTGAAGAGTTTCTGGGACCAGCCAAGAAGCTGACTGTCGCGCACCACCGACCGGTCCCAGAAACTCGGCGTCGTGGGTGGCTTCGGCCGGGGGAAGTGGGACCGGACGGGAAAGCGGACCGGAGGGGACGTCGGGGCAGCCGCGAACGGTGAGAGCAGCGCTAAGGGCGGCGAGGCGGACCTGGACGCTCCCGGAGTGCGACGCCGAACGCTATCGGCGGGCGACGCCCGGGTGCGTGGCGAGATACTCGTCGAACGCCTCGCTTGACGTCCGTGCGGGGGTGAAGCCGAAGTCGCGCTTCAGGCGCGTGTTGTCCAGCACCGGACGATAGCGCAGGAAGCGCACCTTCTCTGGGCCATGCACGGTCAGGCGCAGCATCCGACCAATGCGCAGCGCGAGCGACAGCGCGCCCGCCGGAACCGTGAGGAGCGGTTTGCGGAGGCGCGCAGCGATCTCGGTCACGCTCAGGGCGCCGTCGCCCGCGACATTGAAGATCCCGGCGGGACCGTCGGTCGCCGCGTGCACCATCGCCGCCGCCACGTCCTCCACCCAGACGAAGACGAAGGGGGAGTCGGAACCCGCGATGCGAAGGATGCGTGGCCCGTCCCAGAGTGCGGTGATCTGGTTCTGCACGGAAGGACCGAGAATCGTCCCGATGCGGAAGATCACCTGCGAAAGCTCCGGATGCGAGACGCGGTAGCCGGCCAGCATCTCTTCGACGAGCCGCTTGTGGCGTGAGTACGGGAACTCGTCGTTGCCGCGGATCGGCGCGTCCTCCGTGATCCAGGTGGGGTTGTCGGCGTGATACCCGTAGGCCGCACCCGAACTCGACACGACGAGGCGACGCACGCCCGCTTCCGCGCAGGCGGCGAGAACGTGCGCCGACCCCTCGACGTCCACTCGGTGTTCGAGATCGACGTCTCGTCCGGGATTCACGATCGCGGCGAGATGCACGACTGTGTCGATGTCGTAGCGGCGCAGGAGCGGAGCGAGCGCCGCCGCGTCTGTGACGTCTGCGACGACATCGATGACTCCGGGACGCGCGTCCGCGCCGATGCGGACATCACCCGAGACCACGAGCTCCACGTCGTCACGGGCAGCCAGCTGTCGGGCCACGTGCGAACCGAGAAAACCACCTCCGCCGGTGATCAGGATCCGCGTCACGGGCGCGCCTCGGACGCGGTCGTGCCCGTAGTCCTGTGTGCATGCGGGGTCGCGTCGCCCGTGGCACTGCCGGTGCGGCGCTTCGTGTGCCGGGCCCAGAGCCCCGCGAGGATGAGCCCGGCGACGATGTCCCAGATTCCCCACCAACCGGCGACGACGGCCATGCCGCCCAAGCCGCCGAAGAAGGCGAAGACGAGACCGAGGCCGAGACCTGCGTTGCGGATGCCGACCTCGAAGGTGATCGCCTTGCGCTCGCGGGTGCCGAGTCCGCCGAGTACGGCCGTCCCATAGCCGAGAGCGAGCGCGACGGCGTCGTGCAGAGCGACGACCGCGAGCACGACGCCGATGACGCTGAGGAAGACCGCCCAGTTGCCCACGAGCGCGCCCACGATGAACCCGACCAGGGCGATGAGGCTGAACCACTTCACGAACGGTTGCACGCGCGCGGCGAAGCGCGGGAACTTCGCGCGCAGCAGCAGCCCCACGGCGAACGGCAGGCCGATGATCAGGAAGATCTCAAGCAGCATCGTCCAGGGGTTGAGGGCGACCTCGTGCAGCAGGAGGCGCGCCGTCGGATGCAGCGACCCCCAGAACGCGATGCTCAGAGGCATCGCCACGATGTACAGGAGATTGCCGACGGCGGTCATCGACACCGACAGGGCCACATTGCCTCCGGAGCGATGCGTCAGCACCTGTGAGATGTTGCCGGGAGGACAGCACGCCACCAGGATCATCCCGAGCGCCATCGACGGTGTCACCGGCAGCACAAGGGTGAGCAGGAACGTCACCGCCGGCAGCAGGACCAGCTGGGCGCCGATCGCGATCGCGAAGGGCTTCGGATGCTTCGCGACGACCCGGAAGTCGCGCGGCGCCGTATCCAGCGCGATGCCGAGCATGATCAGCCCGAGCACGACATTGAGGATCATCAGGGTGCCGGGAGTGAAGTTCAGCACCACGTCATCGACGTTCATGCGTCCTCCAGCTTCTTCTTCTCGGCGCGCATCGCGCCACGGTAGGCGTCTTTGTTCACGTAATACGACATGCGGTCAAGCCCCAGGTAGTTGTAGCCGCCGGTCACATCCGGCCAGGCCTCGTTCGCGACGCGAGCGCGGAACCGCGAGGCGGCATTCGGAGCTGTGGCGACAGCGCGGAGATAGGTGGCGAGGAGCTCGGCCTGCTCGTATCTGCCCTGCCAGCCGATGCCGGATGCTTCGATCATCCCGACGACGAACAGCCCGTTGAAAGAGGCCGGAAACATGTTGAGGAACAGCCGCGGCGAGGCTCCGCGCCAGGCGAGATGCTCCTTCGCGACGAAGGGGTAGTCCAGTGTGTAGCCGGTGGCGAGGAGGACGAGGTCGTATTCATCGCTGGATCCGTCGCGGAAGTGGACCGTGTGTCCCTCGAAACGGTCGATGTCAGGACGGATGCGCAGGTCGCCCTGGCCGAGATGGTTCAGGATCAGCGTGTTGACGATCGGATGCGACTCGTAGATCTTGTAGTCCGGCTTCGGGAACCCGAAGCGCTCGGGGTCGCCCGTGAAGGCGCGCAGAATGCGCGTGTCGATGAACTGCTTGATCCTCGCGGGCAGGGGCTTGCCCTGATTGAGGGTGTCGCTCGGACGACCGAACAGGTAGCGGGGGACGAAGTAGTAGCCGCGTCGCACACTCATGTCGATCGATGCCGCATGGTGCACGGCGTCCACGGCGATGTCGCATCCGGAGTTGCCGGCGCCGATCAGCAGCACACGCTTTCCAGTGAGCAGAGACGCGTCCTTATAGGCGCTCGTGTGCAGGATCTCGCCGTCGAAGGTGCCGCGGAAGCCCGGCACATTCGGCTCTGCGAGCGTGCCGTTGGCGAGGATGACACCGTCGTACCACTGCGTGCTCGATCCGGAGGCGTCCTCGGCTGTGAGATCCCAGCCCCCGTCGCGGGGCTCGAGATGTGTGACGCGGGTGTCGAAGCGGAAGCGCTCGCGCAGTCGGAAGTGGTCGGCGTAGTCGCCGAAGTAGCCCTGCAGGACACGGTGTCCGGGGTAGTCGACGCGGCTGCGCATCGGGAACTCAGTGAACTCGGTCGTCGTGCGTGAGGAGATGAGATGCGCCGATTCATACATCGTGCTGCGCGGATTCGTGATGTCCCAGAGGCCGCCGACATCGTGCGAGGCCTCGAATCCGTCGAAGGCGACGCCGGCCTTCTGCAGCGCGCGGGCGGCGGCCAGGCCCGAGGGGCCGGCGCCGATGATGGCGTAGGTACTCATACGTCTCCTGCACGTCGTCGTGCTCCCGGTTCGGGTACCGGGATGCTTCCCGCGGGAAGTGTCTCTGATGTTAGCGGTAATTAACCGAAGAGCGCGATGCTCGCCCGTACGAGGACGACGATCGCTCCCGCCCAGGCGAAGAACAGCATGGCATGGCGGGCGATGTGCGGGGGAACGACGCGCACCAGGAACGCGCCGCCGATGATCCCGAGCGCGGTGGCAGCAGCCAGCACCGCCACATCGAGCGGAGGGGACACGGGCATTCCGCGGAGGAGCACCGAGGCGATTCCGAAGCCGAGGAAGATCACCTGCGCGCTCGCGGCGAATCGGCGCTGGTCCCAGCGATCGCCGACCGCGAAGGCGGCGAGGGCGGGACCGGAGAGTCCGCTCGCGGCGTGCATGAAGCCCGCCACCGCGCCGGAGACGGCAGCGCCGCCACGGCCCCGCAACACCTGCGACACGGACGAGAGGCGGCTCGCGGTCAGAGCCAGCACCGCCATCGCTCCGATGAGGAAGAGCAGGGCAGGCTCCGGGAGTAACCGGGTCACGAGCGCGCCGAACGGAGCTGCGAGCACGCCGGCGCCGAGCAGCCACAGCGTGCGCCGCCAGTCGACGTCGCGCCACGCGGAGGGCACGGCGATGACCGAAGCGATCACCGCGAGGAAGACGGCGAGCGTGACGCCCTCGATCGGCCCGTACGCGAGGACGATCGGGCCGATCAGGACGAGCACGAAGGCGAGTCCGGTGATGCGCTGGATCAGCGCCGCGATCAGTGCCGCGACGCCGACGAGGGCGAGGGTCACCGGTGCTCAGGAAAGCGCATCGAGCAGAGCGCGCACGCCTGTCTCAAGCGCGGCGACCTGTCGCTGTGCATCCGCCGTCGTGACCGCGCGCGCATCGATGTAGACCTTGAGCTTGGGCTCGGTGCCGCTGGGCCGAACGATCACGCGGGACCCGTCCGACAGCCGATAACGCAGGACATCACCCGTCGGGCTTCCCGGAGCCGCCTGGAGCAGGTCCTCCGCCGAATCGATCGGCGTGTCCCCGACCGCGGTCGGAGGAGACTGGCGCAGCGCCGCCATGATGCGACCGATGAGGGAGACATCCTCGACCCGGATCGAGACCTGACCACTCGCGAACGCACCGATCTCGGCGGTCAGCTCGTCGAGCAGATCGGCGATCGTTACTCCGCGGGCGCGGGCATCCGCCGCCATTCCGAGCAGCGCCACGGCCGACGAGATACCGTCCTTGTCGCGCACGGTCTCCGGGTTCACGAGGTATCCGAGGGCCTCCTCGTAGCCGTAGACGATGCCGGGAGCACGGGAGATCCATTTGAAGCCGGTGAGCGTCTCGTGGAAGTCGAGTCCGTAGGCCTCGGCGATCGCGCCGAGCCCGGGGGAGGAGACGAGCGAGCAGGCGAGGGATGCTCCGGGCGTGCCCTGCGCGGCGCGTGCGGCGCGCCAGCCGAGCAGCAGTCCGATCTCGTTTCCGGACAGGCGACGCCAGCCGCCGGTGGCCGTCTGGTCGGGAATCGCGACGGCGAGGCGATCCGCATCCGGGTCATTGGCGATGATGAGCTGCGCGCCGACGGCGCGGGCGCGGGCGAAGGAGAGCTCCATCGCGCCGGGCTCCTCCGGGTTGGGGAACGCGACGGTGCGGAAGGACGGGTCGGGCAGCAGCTGGGCGTCCACCGTGCGCGGTGCCGGGTAGCCAGCGTGTGCGACGACGCGGGAGAAAGTCTCCCAACCGACGCCGTGCATGGCGGTGTAGACCCAGCGCAGGCCCGCCGCAGCCTCGGGAGCGGGCGCGACAGCGGCCGTCGCGCGGATGTACGCGTCGATGACGGACTCATCCGCGGTCTCGAACTCCGCAGAGCGCGGGAGGGCGGTGATGTCACCGAGTGCGGCCACGCGTTCGATGTGCGCCGCGATCTCGGCATCCGAGGGCGAGACGATCTGTGCGCCCTCGTCGGATCCGCCGAGATAGACCTTGTAGCCGTTGTCGTTCGGCGGGTTGTGGCTCGCAGTGACCATGACTCCGGCATCCGCGCCGAGGTGACGCACAGCGAAGGCCAGCACCGGCGTCGGCAGCAGCCGCGGCAGGAGGATCGTGCGCAGCCCGGCGCCGGCGAAGAGCTCCGCCGAGTCCGTGGCAAAGGTGCGCGAGTTCTTGCGGCCGTCGTAGCCGATCACGACCGTCGGACGGCGCCCGGTCCCGGCGCGCTCCACGAGGAACGCCGCGAATCCGGCGGCCGCCTGGGCGACGAGCACGCGGTTCATGCGATTGCTGCCAGCCGCGAGCGCGCCACGCAGGCCCGCCGTTCCGAACTCCAGACGCGAGCCGAAGCGGTCGTCAAGGTCGGCGAGTGCCGCGGCATCGCCACTCGCCGCGCGCGTGATGATGCCTGCGAGCTCGTCGCGCGTCTCGGGGTCGGGGTCCTGGCGCATCCACGCCCGCGCCTGCGCGATGCGTTCGTGACCGGCGGCGCTCACAGCGCCTCGATGATCTGCGCGAGCAGCGACGAGATGACGGGCTCGGCTTCGCGGCCCGCGGCGATCACCTCTTCGTGGCTGAGGGGCGTGGTCTGGATGCCTGCGGCCAGATTCGTGATGAGCGACATCCCGAGCACTTCCATGCCCGCCTCGCGCGCGGCGATGGCCTCGAGCGCCGTGGACATGCCCACGATGTGTCCGCCGATGATCTTCGCCATCTGCACCTCGGCGGGCGTCTCGTAGTGCGGACCGCGGAACTGGCAGTACACGCCCTCGTCGAGAGAAGGATCGATCCCGCGCGCGATGTCGCGCAGACGGGACGAGTACAGGTCGGTGAGGTCCACGAACTTCGCACCCTCGAGCGGCGAGTCGGCCGTCAGGTTGATGTGGTCGCTGATGAGCACCGGAGTGCCCGGCTTCCACGTCTCCTTGATGCCTCCGGCACCGTTGGTCAGCACCATCGTGCGTGCGCCGGTCGCGGCGGCCGTGCGTACGCTGTGCACGACGCGGCGGACACCGTGCTGCTCGTAGTAGTGCGTGCGTGCGCCGATCACGAGGACGCGCTTGCCGGAAGGCGTGAGGATCGAGCGCAGCGTGCCCGAGTGTCCGACGACCGCGGCAGCGGTGAACCCGGCGACCTCCGTCGCGGGGATCGCGGCGACCGTCTCGCCGAGGAGATCGGCGGCCTTGCCCCAGCCGCTTCCGAGCGTGACGGCGATGTCATGGCTCTCGACGCCGGTCAGGCGCGCGATGTCCGCGGCGGCCTGCGCGGCGATCTCCTGGGGGAGTGCGGCGGGGTCATCGAGAGGGTTGTGCCATTCAGTCATGAGATACACCCTAAGACGCCGGGGCGCATTTCCGGCAGGTCGCGCGCGCATGAGCGCGTCTGCCGCCTCGTGCCCGCGCGCGGTCGGCGTGTCCGAGTGCGGGGTGGGACAATGGAGCCATGGCGTCTTCTCCTTTCGAGCGTACTCAGCGTGTTGCCGTGCTCGGCGGCGGTCCCGGTGGATATGAGGCGGCGCTCGCCGCAGCCCAGCTCGGCGCAGAGGTCACGCTCGTCGAGCGCGTGGGGGTCGGCGGATCCGCGGTGCTGACCGATGTCGTTCCGTCGAAGAGCCTGATCGCGACAGCCGATGCCGCGGTCGCGATCTCCGAGGCATCCGATCTCGGCGTGCAGTTCTACGCAAAGGGCGGCGACGGCAAGCCACTCAAGCCTCAGGTCGCCATCAACCTCGCCGCCGTCAACAAGCGCCTGCTGGCCCTCGCGCGTCAGCAGTCGGATGACATGCGCGCCACGCTGATCGAAGCCGGTGTGCGCCTCATCTCCGGTCACGGCCGTGTCGAGGGCCCCAACGCCGTCGTCGTCTCGACCGGCCCCGGAGGAACCGATTTCGATCGGATCGAGGCCGACACGCTCGTCGTGTCGGTGGGTGCGTCGCCGCGTGAGCTCGACTCCGCCAAGCCCGATGGCGAGCGCATCCTCACCTGGACCCAGCTCTACGACATGAAGGCGCTGCCCGAGCACCTCATCGTCGTCGGATCCGGCGTCACCGGTGCCGAGTTCGCCTCCGCCTACATGAACCTCGGTGCGAAGGTCACGCTGATCTCCAGCCGCGACCAGGTTCTCCCCGGTGAGGACGAAGACGCCGCGCACGTGCTTGAGAAGGTCTTCAAGCGCGGCGGGATGCAGGTGCTGGCGAAGTCCCGCGCCGACAAGGTCGAGCGTCAGGGAGACGGCGTCGTCGTCACGCTCTCCGACGGACGCACCGTCGAAGGCAGCCACTGTCTCATGGCGGTCGGTTCGATCCCGAACACCCGGGGAATCGGTCTCGAAGAGGCGGGTGTCGAGCTCACCGAGTCGGGCCACGTGCGCGTCAACAAGGTGGCCCGCACGTCGGTGCCGAACATCTACGCGGTCGGTGACTGCACGAACTTCTTCCCGCTCGCATCCGTCGCCTCGATGCAGGGACGCACCGCCGTCTTCCACGCGCTCGGCGACATCGTGATCCCGCTGGAGCAGCGCAAGATCACCTCGAACATCTTCACCGCACCCGAGATCGCGACGGTCGGCTGGGGCGAGGCGGATGTCGAGGCGGGCGTCGCCGACGGCATCGTCTACAAGCTGCCCCTCTCCGCCAACCCGCGGGCGAAGATGATGGGCATCAAAGACGGCTTCGTGAAGATCGTCGCGCGCAAGGGCTCCGGGACGGTCATCGGCGGCGTGATCGTCGCCCCCAAGGCATCCGAGCTCATCTACCCGATCGCCGTCGCCGTCGAACGGCGTCTGACGGTCGATCAGGTCTCCCGTGTCTTCGCCGCCTACCCGTCGCTGTCGGGCAGCATCACGGATGCGACGCGAGCGATGCACCTCTTCAACATCTCCTGAGCCCACCGGGCACGAGAAAGGCGCTTCCGCATTCGCGGAAGCGCCTTTCTTCGCTGATCAGGAGATCGTCAGAAGCTGGTGTCCGGCGGATACCGTCTCACCGGCGGTGGCGTTCACGTTGCCGATGACGCCGTCCTTGTGCGCCTGCAGCGGCTGCTCCATCTTCATGGCCTCGAGCACAACGACGAGGTCGCCCTTGACGACCTGCTGGCCCTCTTCGACGGCGAGCTTGACGACCGTCGCCTGCATGGGCGACTTGACGGCGTCGCCCGAGGCGCCCGCGGATGCGGTGGTGGCGTGGCTGCGACGCGAGGGCGGCACGGCGGCGGGACGGCCCGCGGTCCCTGCGGCCACGGCGACGCGGTCGGGGAGTGAGACCTCGAGGCGCTTTCCGCTGACCTCGACGACGACCGTGTGGCGCCCAGAGGTGACGGCGGGATCCTCCAGCTCGCCGTCCCATGCCGGGATGTCGTTGACGAACTCGGTCTCGATCCAGCGCGTGAAGACGTCGAACTTCTCGCCGTCACCCACGAAGGCGGGGTCGCGGACGACCTTGCGGTGGAAGGGGATCACCGTCGGAAGGCCGGCGACCTCGAACTCGTCAAGGGCGCGGCGTGCGCGTTCCAGCGCCTCATCGCGGTCCTTGCCCGTGACGATGATCTTCGCCAGCAGCGAGTCGAAGGCGCCGGAGACGGCGTCGCCGGCGGTGACGCCGGAGTCCAGACGGATGCCGGGGCCGCCGAAGGTCTTGAAGACGTGGATCGGACCCGGCTGGGGAAGGAAGCCTCGGCCGGGGTCCTCGCCGTTGATGCGGAACTCGAAGGAGTGGCCCTGCGGCGTTGGGTCGTCGTAGTCGATGAGGCCGCCTGCGGCGATGCGGAACTGCTCGCGCACGAGGTCGATGCCCGTGATCTCCTCCGAGACGGGGTGCTCGACCTGCAGACGGGTGTTGACCTCGAGGAAGGAGATCGTGCCGTCGGCGCCGATGAGGAACTCGCAGGTGCCCGCACCGACGTAGCCGACCTCGCGCAGGATCGCCTTGGAGGCCTCGTAGAGGATGCGGTTCTGCTCGTCGCTCAGGAACGGCGCGGGCGCCTCTTCGACGAGCTTCTGGTGGCGACGCTGCAGCGAGCAGTCACGCGTCGAGATGACGACGACATTGCCCGCGGAGTCCGCGAGGCACTGGGTCTCGACGTGGCGCGGCTTGTCGAGGTACTTCTCGACGAAGCACTCGCCACGTCCGAAGGCGCTGATCGCCTCGCGGGTCGCGGATTCGAAGAGCTCGGCGACCTCGTCGAGTTCGCGGGCGACTTTGAGGCCGCGGCCGCCGCCGCCGTAGGCCGCCTTGATGGCAATGGGCAGGCCGACCTCCTGCGCGAAGGCGATGACCTCGTCGGCGCCCGAGACGGGGCCGGGGGTGCCGGGAGCGAGTGGTGCGCCCACCTTCTCGGCGACGTGGCGTGCGGTGACCTTGTCGCCGAGCGCCTCGATCGCCTCAGGAGAGGGGCCGATCCAGATCATGCCGGCACCGATGACGGCGCGCGCGAAGTCGGCGTTCTCAGCGAGGAATCCGTAGCCGGGGTGCACGGCGTCGGCACCGGAGCGGCGGGCGACCGAGAGGATCTTGTCGATCTGCAGGTAGGTCTCGGCGCTCGTCGCGCCGCCGAGGGCGTAGGCCTCGTCGGCCAGACGCGCGTGCATGGCGTCGCGGTCCTGGTCGGCGTAGACGGCGACGGACGCGAGTCCGGAGTCGCGGGCGGCACGGATGATGCGGACGGCGATCTCGCCGCGGTTGGCGATGAGCACCTTGGCGATTTCAGGCATGAATGTCAGCCTAGCGACGTGCGAGGCGATCGTTTTGACGACTCCCCACAAGAAATGAGCGAAGTCGTGTTCTAAACCCTACGAGCGCTCGCGGACGCGCGATGCGTTCAGCCCTGCGAGCGGTTCCACAGATCAGTCCAGGTCACTCCGAGTTCGCCCGTGAGTCGCCGCAGCGTCGACAGCGACATCCCGACGACGGTGGACGGATCGCCCTCGACTCGGTCGATGAAAGCGCCGCCCAGACTGTCGATCGTGAAGGCCCCAGCGACGAACAGCGGTTCGCCGCTGGCCACGTACGCGGCGATCTCCGCATCGCTGACGTCAGGCGAGAACGACACGGAAGCCTCCGCGATCGCGTGTGCTTCGACGGCCGGCTGCCCGGGGCACACGCGGTAGACGCTGTGCCCGGAGTGCAGCACGCCGGTGCGCCCGCGCATCTCCGCCCACCGCCGGGTCGCCTCTTCTGCCGTGTGCGGCTTTCCGTAGACGCGGCCGTCGAGCGCGAACATCGAGTCGCCGCCGATCACGATGCCGTCGAAATCCGGCTGGTCCGTCTGCAGTCGCCCGACGACGTCGGCGGCCTTGGCGCGACCGAGGAGGAGGACGACCTCCTCCGGTGACAATGGCGCGCCGCGTTCGGCTTCCGCGGCATCCGCGACAGCATCCTCATCCACCTCGGGAGCCATCGTGATCGGCTCGATGCCGCTCTGCCGGAGCAGGGCGAGTCGGGCGGGGGAGGTCGAGGCCAGGCAGACGCGCATGCACCCACGCTACTGCGTGGGCGCGCACAGGTTCAGGTGCAGGAAGTGTGGGATTCTGGAGGGATGACTTCTTCTGCCGCATCCGCGCCCGTGATCGAGCTTGAGGTGACCGGCATCGCCCACGGCGGCGTCGGCGTCGCCCGTCACGACGGACGCGTCGTCTTCGTCTCGGACGCGATCCCCGGGGAACGCGTGCACGCGCGCGTCAGCGACGACTCGAAGGCGTCGTTCTGGCGTGCGGAGACGGTGGAGGTGCTGGATGCCTCCGCGCATCGGGTCGCGCACGTCTGGCCGGAGGCAGACGTGGCGGTTGCGCCCGAGCAGCGACCGGGCGGAGCCGAGTTCGGTCACATCGCCCTGGCCCATCAGCGCACCCTGAAGCAGACCGTCCTGCGGGAGTCACTGCAGCGCATGGGCAAGGTCGAGACGGACCCGACGATCGTCGCTGCGGGCGGCGAGGGTGAAGAGAGCGCGGATGGGACGGGCTGGCGCACACGCCTGAGCCTGCACGTCGACGAGGCGGGCCGGGTCGGCCCCTACGCTGCGCGCAGCCACTCCGTGATCGAGGTCGGATCCCACCCGCTCGCGGTGTCGGGAATCGAGTCCGTCGCCCTCACGCTGGACGGCCTGGAGCCTGGCCGCGTCGACCTCGTCCAGGCATCCGACGGCATGGTGCGCGTCCTCTCGCGTCCTGAGCCCGCGGGCCGACGTGGCCCCGCCGGGCAGGGCCGCGCGAAAGACACCCCGCGCGGCGACCGTCGCCGCCGCGGACGAGGCGCAGCGGCACGCTCCGAGCGTCCCGCCCCGCGTCCGCTCGATCCGCAGCTGTTCTCGACGATCATCGAGCGCGTGGGCGACCGCGAGTTCTCGCTCGACGCCGGTGGATTCTGGCAGGTGCACCGGCTCGCACCGGCCACGCTCACGCGAGCCGTCACCGATGCGGTTGCCACGCTCGACTTCGACCCGGAAGCCGCCAACCTCGATCTCTATGGCGGTGTGGGGCTTCTCGCCGCGGCGCTGGGTGACATCGGCGGGTCCGGCACACGCGTCACGAGCGTCGAGGCGGACGCACGCGCGACCGAGCACGCCGGTGAGAACCTCGCCGAGTGGATCGGCGCCCGCGCCGAGACCTCCCGTGTCGACCGCTACCTGGCACGACTGCTCGCGGATGCGAGTCCTCTGGAGCGCGCACGTCTGCGCCGCGGCACCGTCGTTCTCGACCCGCCGCGCTCCGGCGCCGGCGCCGAGGTCGTGCGGTCTCTCGCCCGGCTGCAGCCGGATGGCATCGTCTACGTCGCCTGCGACCCCGTCGCGCTGGCGCGTGATGTCGCGACTTTCGGCGAGGCGGGCTACCGCCTCCGTCAGGTGACGGCGTACGACCTGTTCCCGCATTCGCACCACGTCGAAGCCGTCGCGGTGCTCTCGCGGTGAGTTCGCTGGTTGTGGAGACGTTTCCGGGCGAAATGGGTCTGCGCCGCTAGGCTGACTCCATGAGTTGCATCGCCCTGATCGACGATCACGAATCCGTGCGCCTCGGCTTGGCCGCAGCACTGGAGAGTGCAGGCTTCACCGTGGTCTTCTCGGGCGCCGGTGTGGGTGAGTATCTGGCTGCGCGTCGGCGCACGGTGCCGACGCCTGCCGATGTCGTGCTGCTCGACCTGACGCTCGGTGACGGTACGACCGTGACAGAGAACGTGACCCGTCTTGTCGTCGACGGGTCGAGCGTCGTGATCCACAGTGTCGCGGATCGCCCGGCGGCCGTGCGGGAGGCGCTGGCCGCGGGTGCTGCCGGTGTCATCAGCAAGTCGTCCCCGCTCGATGACGTCCTCGCCGCAGTGAAGACCGTGGCTCGCGGCGAGGCACTGAACAACGTGGAGTGGGCGAGTGCCGTCGAGGGCGACCGTGCGTTCGCGGATGCGCAGCTGTCGGGGCGCGAGCGTGAGGTACTGCGCCTGTACGCCACGGGTCTTCCTCTCAAGGTCGTCGCGGAGCGTCTCGGTGTGGCGTACTCGACGGCGAAAGAGAACATCACCCGCATTCGTGTGAAGTATGTCGATGTGGGGCGTCCGGCGCCGACCAAGGTCGACCTGCTTCGGCGAGCGATGGAAGACGGCATCCTCACCGCGCCCAAGGACTCGGTGTCGCTCGACACCGTGCCGCTCGACGTCGTGGCGGATGTCGCTGACGCTGCACCCTCCGCGGGGAACTGACCGCGTGTCCGCGGACGCGTCTATTCGCCTGGCCTGGGGGCAGATCCCCTCGCCAGGAGAGGTGGGCAGCGAACTCGAGCGCTTCGCCGGACGGCGCATGGATCGCATCATCGCGATCGTCGTCGGGGTGGGGTCGCTGGCGCTCGGTGTGCAGGCGCTGCTCGCGGCGCTCGGCGGGATGCAGAAGGCCACGTTCTCGCACTCCCTCGTGATCATGCTCGTCTTCGTGCCGTGGGCTCTGATGCTCATCACGTGCGTGATCGGTCGAGGCATGCGCGTGGCTGCGGGTGTCTTCGCTTCGACTTACCTGATCGTCCTGCTGCTCTGGCCCTTCGTGGCGATCCGCGCAGGAGCCGACCCGGCGGATCAGCCGTGGATCTTCTATCTCGTGAACGTCGCCGGAACGGCCACCGTGGTCGCCTTTCCGCTCGTGCTCCAGGTCGCCTGGGTGTTCGTCGGACCCCTGCTGTACGGAGCGGTCCGGCTGATCCAGGGCGGGTTCCAGCCGGAGTTCTGGATCACGACCGCGTTCGACGTGTCGTTCACGCTGATCCTGGGTGGGGTCCTCGTCGCCCTGGGATGGATGTTCCGCTCGGTGGCCGCCGGTGTCGACGATGCCCGCGGACGTGCGGTCGCGTCCTACGCAGACGCGGCCTCCGCCGCGGCACTCGAGGAAGAGCGCGTCGCGGTGGCGGCGCTCATGCACGACAGCGTGCTCGCAGCGCTGATCTCAGCCGAGCGCGCACACAGCGACCGTGAGCGAGACCTCGCCGTCGGCATGGCCAGGGAGGCGCTGACGCGCCTCGCGAACGCCGAAGCATCCACTCTGCAAGAGGGCAACGATACACCTGTCCAGATCGAGCGCATCGTGGACGACCTCTGCAGTGCTCTCGCGGAGCAGGACGTCGCTCCGGTGGTGGAGCAGTTCGGAACCGGTGTCGTCCCCGATCGCGTGGCCCGCGCGATCGCTCTCGCCGCGCGCCAGGCGATCGGCAACGCCGCGGAGCATGCGCAGGCGCGCGGTCTCGAGGTCATCGTCGAAGGCCATGGTGACACCGGGCTGACGGTGAAGGTGAGTGACCGCGGAGATGGCTTCGACCCGGATGAGGTGCCGGCCGACCGCCTGGGCATTCGCGGATCGATCCTGGCGCGCATGGCCGCCGTGGGCGGCACCGCAGCGATCGAGTCCGGGGCGGATGGCACGACGGTGACGCTGGGGTGGTCCGCGCGATGAGGCTCACCGTTCGCACTGTCGTCACGCTGCTCGCGCTGGGATTCGCGGTCTACTTCGCCTCGCGTGCGCTCTGGTGGACGATCCCACCGACCGAGCCCGTGCTGCTGATCGCGGCGATCCTGCTCTTTCTTGCCGTGGTGGTGTTTGCGGTGGCCGTCGGCGTGCGACGCAGCCGTCGCCTTCCGCTTCCCGCGACGCTCGTGGTCGTGGCGGCCTCGGCGCTGATTCCGAACATGGTGAACCTGGCTCTGCCGGCCGAGGCCCTTCGTGCGCCCTTCGCGACCTGGTACATCGGCGGTGTGGGCATTCTCTGCGTCGTCATCGCGGTGCGCCAGCGTCTCATTGCGGGGTGGGTCGCGCTGGGGCTCTTGGCTCTGTCTGCCGGGCTGTGGCTCGGTCTCGGCGATGCCTTGTCCCTCGGACTCGTCGGCTCGATCGTCTGGATGGTCATCGCGCACCTGCTCGTCACGTTCTGGGCGCGCGCGGTGCAGGACACCGAGCGTCTCGCGGGCATCCAGCAGGCCTCGTCCGCCTGGCATGCGACGCAGCAGGTCCGTCAGCGAGAGCGCCGCCTCCGGGTGCAGTATGCGCTCGCCGTCGCCGGACCCAGCCTCGCTCGCGTCATCGAGACGCGTGGTGACCTGCTTCCCGAGGAGCGGATCGAGGCACGCGTGGCGGAAGGGCGTCTGCGTGATGAGATCCGCGGCTCGAACCTGCTCAACGAGCAGGCGCGAGCGGCGATCGAGCGGTTGCGCAGGCACGGCGCCACTGTCACGGTCTTTGACGAGGGCGGCCTGGAAGACCTGAACGAGGTGCAGCGCGAGCGTGTGCGCACCGAACTCGCAGAGGTCATGCAGGCGGCGACATCCGCGCGCATCATCATTCGTGCACCGCGCGATGCGCAGCTCGTGGTGACGGTTGTGGGACGCTCGGCATTGGCGGAGTCAGCGGACGAGGATTCGGTGGAGCTCTGGCATGAGATCCGCCGTGACGATGCACCGCCGACCGGGGCCCCGAAGCGCTGAGCCAGAAGGCAGTCGCTCCTCCTACTCGTCCAGGGTGAGCCTCGCGGATTCCGCTGGGCGTCGACGGGGAAACCCGCCGAGTACGACGAGCACGACCGCGAGCAGCACGGCCAGGGCGAAGATCGCCGCCCACCACGGGAAGCCGGGGACATCGGGGGCCTGTCCGGCCTGTTCGATGTCGCGGATAGGGGTGGGGGTCACGCGTTCCGCCGTGACGAGAACGCGGTGCGTGTTGATGCCCAGGGGGGTGCAGGTGACCAGCGTGATGAGGTCCTCGCCCGCGACCGGCCGGAGCGTGTCGGTGTCCTGAGGCTCGACGACGCGAGTGTCGAACACCTCATAGGTGAGCACCTCGCCGAAGATCTCCACCGTGAACCGGTCGCCGATGCCGACGTGATCCAGGTCGTTGAACAGCGTGGCCTCGGGAAGGCCGCGGTGTGCGGTGAGCACGGAATGCTGCGAGCGCCCTCCGATCGGGAGCGATGTGCCCTCAAGGTGCCCGACGCCTTTGGCGAGGATGGCATCTGCGGTGCCGTGGTAGATCGGCAGATCGACATCGATGGTCGGAATCCGCAGACGCCCCATCACCCCCGTCGAGGTCGCATTGAGAAGTGAACTGTACTCGAACTGGCTAACCTCCTCGGAATCGGAGATCGGCTTGTTGGAGTTGGCTGCGAGGAGAGCCCCGCTCTCGAGCAGCTTGTTGTACTGCTCCGCACGGGAGAGCTCGTCCGCGAGATCAGGGAGAGGCATCGCGTTCTGCTCCCCGGAGACATCGACGATGAGCTGCGATTGGTAGTACTGCGAGAACCAGCTGGCGACCTGGGGATACTCCAGCACCCCTACGCCGATCAGCATCACGATGACCGCAGCCAACGTCGCCCATGGAGTGCGCCAGCGCTTCTGCTCGATGGTGAGCTCGGACTCCGTCGGTGCAGGGTGTGTTCGCGTCATCTTCGTTCCCTCCTCTGAGAACAGGGACGGGAAGGATGTGCCCTTCCCGTCCCTGTCAGCCCTGCCTTCAGCAGATCAGTGCTGGTTCCGTCGGGCCATCATGAGACCGCCAGCGGCGACGAGCAGCAGCGCGATGCCGCCGACGGCGAACCAGAGCGCGCCGTCCCCACCGGTCATCGGAAGGATGGGCCCGTTGACCGGCGTGTTCGCGACATCGATGTGCGCGAGTGTGGTTGCGGTTCCTTCGGCCTTGACGGTGATGGCGCGCGGGGTGGTGTCCTTCACGAAGCCCACGGGCTCCTGCGTCTCCACGACGCAGTACACACGCGAGGCCGTCTCGTTGTTCTTGCCCACGTAGAGTCCCGCGATGCTGACGATGCCGTTCGCGCCCGAAGTGAACTCCGTCTGACCATTGACGCTCAGTGCCGCACCGAGCGTTCCGGTGCAGTCGGTGCCGTTGACGGAGTCATACACGGAGAACTTCGCGCCCTGCAGCGTCTTGGCCTTGTCTCCGGCCTGGTGCTTCAGGATCTCCGCAGGACCCCATTGGGTGGAGGCCTCCCCGAGCGTGACATCGTCACCACCGGAGTTCTGGAACGCTTCGTTGTTGATGTCGCCGACGCCGGTGACGGTGGTGCTGAACGACAGCGTGAACCGGGTGCCCGCCGGGAGTGTGTTCGCCCAAGCGATGCCATCCGGCGTGAGTGCTGCCGTGATCGTTCCGCCAGCGCCCGGAGGCGTGCTGAGCGAGTAGTTCGCGGCTGCGACGGCAGCAGGCGCGCTGCCCGGCGTGGTGTACGTGAAGGTGGACGCCGGCGTCGCCGCGTACGTCAGTCGGCTGTCGAGGTTGTCGATGAGCGAGAAGCTCGTCAGCGGGGCTCCGTCGTCGAACGAGCCGAGCGGCTTGGAGGTGAGTGTCCACGGCACCGTCGAACCGAGTCCGTGTCCGGTCGCATCCCCGACGGTCTTGGAGCCGTCGCCATCGACATTGTTCTTCGGGTACACGTGCACGGTGTAGAGCCAATCCACGGTGCTGGCGCTCTGGTTGGCATACGGCAGGGTGACGAGGAACTCCACCGAGGGGGTCGTGCCCGCAGGGGCAGCCGTCTCATCGACGTAGTAGAGGCCGAGCGGCAATCCGGAGAACGTCAGCGCGCCCGTGGCATCCGTATCACCGGAGACGGTTTCTGCCGTCGCCAGGCAGTAGGGCGCGGACACCGGAAGTGCCACGGCCTGTGCATCTGTCCATCCGGCAGCGGTCCCGAGATCCAACGGCACGCAGTCTCCGCCGGCGAGCATGCCGATGGGGGTGACCTCGAAGGTGACCCCGGCGAGCGGAGGCCGATTGATCGTCTGCTGAGTGCCGTCCGCCGGCTGTGACGTGCCGGAGCCGGCGTACTTGTGGATGACCAGCGAACCTTCCGTCGGTGCGCCGGGCTGCCCGGGGCCGACGTCGGCACTTGCCATGCTGGCGGTGCCGAGGACTCCGATCGTTGCGAGGGCGAGTACTCCCACCCCTGCAGTCAGCCGCCGAAGCGGCGTCTTCATGGTGTTCATGTGTTCTTCCTTTTCCCCTGTGCCGTCCCCAGACGGCGATTGAATGGTGTCAGTGCGGTGATACAGGTGTGTCGCGGGCGCAGTGCGCCACGGCGTGACGTCAGGCGCCGATGTCGTGAGACGTGCGAGCCCACAGGCGGCGAGTCGTGAAGAGCGTCAGCGATAGCAGCAGCACGCCGAGTCCAAGGAGTGCGTAGAAGTCCCTGCCGAGCCCGCCGGTGAGTGGCAGTGTCGGCGGCGGAGCGAGCGTGTTCTCGAAGGTGCCGACGACAATGTGCTGCGTCGTCGCGTCGACGGCGAAGGTATGCGGCGTCGTGTCGAGGAGGTAGCCCAGCGGGGCGGACGATTCGACAAGGGTGTAGTTGCCCCACGCGAGGTCGACGATGCGGAACTGCCCGGCGAGCCTGTCTCTGTCGAGCCCAGTGCATGCAGCATCGGTGGTCTCGATGCAGTCCCGCACCACGTTGTCGGGAGCCGTCATTCCCGGTCCGGTCAGAGTCCACTCAGATCCGCCGAGGCGTGTCGTCGTGCCGGTGATGACCTTTGTCCACGTCGCCGTGCCGAGGATCCGCGCGTTCACGACCGGGGCGGTGCTGGCACCGGCGACGGCGTTCGCTGCGGTGATCGTGATGGTGCGTGGCGTCGTGTCGGGCTGGAAGCCCTGAGGGGCAACAGTCTCGACGAGCGTGTACTGCCCCCACCCGAGGTTCTCGACTCTCAGGTATCCAGCCCTTGCGTCTTTGTCGGCGGCCGCTGCGCAGTCGGACGCGGACGCGCCCACGCAGTCGGCCACCGTGATCGTCGCTCCGCCGGCACCGGGACCCTGTAAGGTCCAGGTGCTGCCGCCGAGGTGTGTGGCGGGTGCATCGTTCGAGACCTTCTCCCACGAGATCGAGCTGGCGATCTGCTTGTTCACGTAGGCGCAATCGACGCGGCTGCCCGGGGCCACGCCGGTCAGTGCCTGTGGCGCCGCGGAGGAGAGTGCGACCTCGAGGGGCTCCCCGACGGGAGGCGTGATCGTGCACGTGCCGCTGACGAACTGGTAGCCAGTCTGCTGCGTTTCCGAGACGGTCACGGTGGCTCGTGCGCTCGGTGTGCCGAAGGTCAGCCCCCAGTTCGCGACCCCGACACCGTTCGTCTGCAGCGAGTTCGCGGGTGAGCGTGTCACCGACCCCGAAGTCGCGGTGGTCGCCGCGTTGACCGTCCAGCCTGCGGCAGGTGCCGCGTTCTGCCCGTAGGCGTCTTGCACCGCCTTGGAGATCGAGACGGATGCCGTCAGAGGCGAGTTCACGAACTCGCACACGATCGCTTCGCCGACGCTGGGGATCGTGATCGACCCTGATGTCGTCGTGCCTGTTACGGCCGGACTCATAGGTTGTCCGTCCACCAGGCACTGGTAGCTCGTGGCGTAGTTCGATGCCTGCGCGCCACCGGCGAACGCCTCGGCGAACGTGAGCGTCGCGCCGCGGACGACCGGAAGAGGTCCGACGACCTGCGGCTGTACGCCTGTGGCACTGCCGCTGGTCGTCGTCGTTCCGAGTACGGTGCTGCCCTGCTGCAGCGTCAATGTGAACTGGTCCGTCGAGACGGCGCGTCCCTGAACGACCTTCTGCAGCTTGATCGTGGCCGGGGACGAGCAGGAGGCGAGGTCTGTGCTGTTGTCGAGGTTGCTCGTCACCAGCGCCGAGTTGGTCCACGCTGGCATGTCGTACGACCGCAGCTGACTGCTGGAACCCAGGTAGCCCTTGCCGCTCGCATCGAAGGCGATGCCGTTGACGTCGGAGCTGCTGGTTGTGATCGTCGCGCTCTGCGATGCGGCGATGACGCCGCCGCTGGCGGCGTTGAAGTTCGCAGCAGTGACGCTGAACACCGTTACGGCGCTCCCACGGCCGTGGATGACGAAGAGGTCGCCGGCCGCGTTGAAGGCGATATCGCCGTTGTTGCTGCCGCTTCCCATGTTGGTCTGGATGTAGCCGAGCTTCGTGAACGTGCCCGATCCCGCGTTGTAACGCCACAGATGAAACTCGTTGCCGTTGGACGTGTATCCGCCGAAGACGTAGGCGCCCGTGTTGAGGTTCACCGCTCCCGCGACGAGTGAGACGCTCGTCGCCTGGGAGTGCCCGGTGCTGTTCCAAACGCCCGTCGTGGTGTTGAACGTGTAGATGTTGGCGTCGGTGGCGTCATCTGTGCGGTTCATCGCATAGACCGTGCTGCCCCCGGCGCCGATCCCGAGTCCGTTCATGCTGCTCTGACCGGCAGAGGTTCCCACGTTTGTGCGAGTCCCGCCGGAAATGCGCTGCAGCTGCCCACCCTGGCTGATTGCGTAGACGTTCCCCGGGGTGCATACCGGCGCCATGCTCGGCAGGGTCTCGACGGCGAAGGTGCCGAAGTCGTGTCGATCGCCGGGCCATTGATCCGCGCCAGCGGTCTGGCGGTTTCCGGTCATCTCGATCCAGCTCGTGGTCTGCGTGAAGCGGTAACCGGCGGGTGCCTGCGCCTGCTGCACGCGATAGCGCCGCGTCGTCGACACCGTGTGCGTGCCGATCGTCTGCACGAGGAATTCGCCGTTGTCGGGATCCAGGTCTCCGGGACCGTTGTCAACGATCGTCGCGGAGTTCGCCGTCCAGCTGGGGTTGTTGTTGCTGTTGTCACGCGGGCCCTGGATGTTGAAGCTCGCTCCGCCGATGAGGGTCCCGTTGGGGTCTTTCACACTCCAGTAGACGTACGGTGTTGCCACCCCGGGGCCATCAGGTCCGACGAGCATCGGCGCGATCTCGACGGCTTCTCTGCTGGCGACGGGTGGCGGCGTCATCGTGATGTCTGAAGCGAGGAGGGTCTCGTCGGCGATGACGGCGACAGAGGCCCAGCGCGCATCGTCGCCGACGGCGAATCCCTCGGCGTCGATCGCGCGCACCCGGTAGTCGTGCTCCGGGAGCACGGGCATCGAGACGGCCTGCTCGTCGCCGTCGTCCGCGAAGGACTCCACACGGAAGACGCCGGGGGCAGGATCGAGATCGTCGCCCGCGTAGTCGGCGGCTCCGATATTGTCCTCGATCGAGGCCTTCGGAGCTGTCGCCCACGGTTCATCATCGCCGAGGTCGGTGACAGACGGCTCCCGTGGGCCCTGGACCATCACGGTCGCCCCGGCGACCGGCTTCCCTGTTTCGTTGACGAGTCGCCAGCGCAGCGCGGGAACTCGGGCCGCCTCCGGTGCCTTCAGGGCCTCGTCGGGCGCAGACTCCGGTGTCGTCACCGGGACGGTGGCATCTTCCTCTGGCGCAACCGTCGTCCCCGCATCCGGTTCTTCGGCAACCGGCGAGGGGGCGACCGGAGTCTCCTGTGCTGGTTGCTCCGACTGCGCAGCGTCTCCCGCGGGGATGCTCACCTCGGGTGTCGGAGTCGTGTCGTCGTCTGGCTGAGCGCTTGCTTCGGCGCCTGGTGCTGTCGCCGGGTCTTCCTCAGCGAGCGCGACTCCTGTGCCGCTGAATACGAGCGCGCCGGCGATCAGGCCGACGATGGCGGCTCGCGCTGAACGCGCGACAAATACCGTCGTGTTCCCCATGTGTGGGTCCCCAAACCCTCATCTGACGTATGGGATCGAACCGCCCCCAATGGCGGTCCAGATACGTCAGCCCCAGCTTGCGTGAACCATCTCCCAGTGACGGTCGGTGCAAGTGCGGTAAAGCTACTCGGTGCGCCGAAGAAAGGAGAACACCGGATCACGCTTCGTTATGAACTCGTGACATTAGCGGAGTCGTGGTTGGTGTGACTCAGCGCTCGTGCTGTAGAGAAGAGGAACGCTTGTGCGATAGAGAAGATGGGTGAGGGGCGGCGGAACCGCTCGCCCCTCACCAGTGCGGAACGATTACCCGAAAATCGTCCGCTTGTGGCCGGGATTCGTCTGTCTACCCTGGACAGAGAACCGGCCGAACGCGAAGCGTTGCAAGATCAATTGTGCGCGGGCGTAACCCTTATGTCTGTAGGTATTTTGGGGGACACGTCAGAACACGCCTTTTGGGATGATGGAGTGATGATGACGGATGATGCCGCGCTGCGGCGTGGCACGAATCAGCCGCGTATGGGCGACTTCAACCAGTCGGTGGTGCTGGAGGCCATTCGGCGTGCGCCGCAGGGGCTGAGCCGTGTCGAGCTCGCCGAAGGCACGGGGCTGTCGGCGCAGGCGGTCACGAACATCACACGCCGTCTGCTGGAGCAGGGCCTTGTCGTCGAGGCGGGGCGCACGATCCGCGGCCCGGGCAAGCCTCGCACGATGCTGCGCCTCGATCCCACGCGGCAACTCGCGATCGGCGTGCACCTGGATCCCGCCGTCATGACGTTCGTGCTCTTGGATCTCGCCGGTGACGTCATCGCCCAGGCGACCGAGCGCACTCCGACGGGAACACCGCGTCGCATCATCGATGCGATCGTGCGAGCGATCGAGGAGCTCGTCGTCCGCTCTGGGGTGGACCGGACGCTCATCGTCGGCGTCGGCGTCGCGTCCCCCGGGCCGCTCGATGTCGCGGGCGGCACCGTGATCGATCCGCCGAAGCTCGCCGGCTGGCATCGCGTGCCCCTGCGCGATGCCATCAGCGCAGCGACCGGCTTGCCGCTGCTGCTCGAGAAGGACACGACGGCGGCAGCCGTGGCCGAGCTCTGGCGCGGCAGCGATCAGGATGTGCCGTCGTTCCTCTTCGTCTATCTCGGCACCGGCATCGGCGTGGGCCTGGTGCGTCGGCACGAGATCGTGCGGGGCTCTTCGGGCAACGCGGGTGAAGTCGGGCACATCATCGTCGATCCGGATGGCCCGCTCTGCGGCTGTGGCCTCCGCGGATGCCTCGGGGTCGTGTGCACTCCGCAGGCGCTTGTCGAACGCGCAGAGCATGCGGGGGTCCTCGAGGACACCCGACTGGGCAGTGACCCGGAGAGCGTGGATGCGCGCTTTAACGAGCTCTGTCGTCGCGCCTCAGCAGGGGATGCTGCAGCACAGCGCCTGCTGGACCGCAACGCCGAGCAGCTCAGCGTGGCCATCTCTGCGCTCACCAACGTGCTCGACATCGATCGGGTCGTCTTCGGGGGGCCGTACTGGTCCCGCCTTGCCGACACCTACCTGCGTGTCGTGCCGCAGCGGCTGCAGGAGCAGAGCGCGACGCGCGCGATCCGCCGTCTTCCTGTGGCGGGGACAGTAGCGGGCGACGACGTTGCGGCGATCGGCGCCGCATGTGCTGTTCTGGACGCCGTGCATTCGCCGCACACGTCGAGCCTGTACCTGAGCGGCCTCGAAGCCTGAAGCTGCCGTCGCGCGGTTTTCGAGGTTCGGGATAGCTCTTGTCTGAATAACTACAAGCGATGTAGTATTCAAAACTGTCCCGCATCGGAGCACGATATGCACGGCTCAGCCACTCTCACTGCAGCGCGAGTTCAGCGCTTCATCGAAGAGCGCCTGAACGCGGCGGTCTACTCAGAGGCTCGTGCGCTCACGCTCACAGCGACGGTACTGGCGGGGGAGCCCCTACCGTTTGCGGAAGCGACGAGGCGCGAGTTCAGGCCGTTTGCAACGGGCACACCGTGGGGCGCGCCGTGGAGCACCATGTGGGTACGGATGACGGGCACCGCGCCAGATCTGAGGGAGGGACAGCGCGCGGAGCTCGTCATCGATCTCGGCTTCACCGAGGCGCAACCGGGCTTTCAGGCGGAGGGGACCGTCTACCTGCCAGATGGCACGATCGTGAAGGCCGTCGAGCCCCGCAATCGTGCGGTGCCGGTGCACGCCGCGCCGGGGGAGGCGCTGGAGTACTACCTTGAGGCGGCCGCGAACCCTGATGTCGCCGAGGGGTTCCGCTTTCGTCCTACGGCTCTTGGCGATCGCGCAACCGCAGGAGACGCACCTCAGTACACGTTTCGGCAGGCCGACGTCGCCGTGCGAGAAGAGGCGGTCTGGGAGCTGCTGCAGGACGCTCGGGTGCTGCTCGATCTCACGACGGAGCTCGATCCCTCGAGCGCGAGGCATGCCGAGATCCTCCACGCCCTCGACCGCATGGTCGACCTCATGGATCCCGACGACATCGTCGGCACGGTCGGTGCCGGACGCGCGGCGCTGCATGAGGTGCTCACTCGCCCCGTCGCGGCATCCGCACATCGGATTCATGCCGTAGGGAACGCGCATATCGACTCGGCCTGGCTCTGGCCGGTGCGAGAGACTCAGCGCAAGGTCGCGAGAACGTTCGCGAACGTCCTCGCGCTGCTCGACGACTACCCCGATCTCACCTTCGCCGCGTCCTCCGCCCAGCAGTTCCTGTGGCTCAAGAACGCCCATCCCGAACTGTTCGAACGAGTCCGCGACGCCGTCGCCAACGGCAACATCGCACCCGTCGGCGGCATGTGGGTCGAGAGCGACACGAACATGCCAGGCGGAGAGGCACTCGCCCGGCAGTTCGTCCGGGGCACGCGTTTCTTCGTGGAGGAGTTCGGGATCCAGCCCCGCGAGGTATGGCTGCCGGACTCCTTCGGATACTCGGCTGGTCTTCCGCAGATCGCGCGTGCGGCGGGTGCACGTTGGATGCTCACGCAGAAGATGTCGTGGAACGAGACGAATCGGATGCCCCATCACACGTTCCTGTGGGAGGGGCACGACGGCTCACGGATCTTCACGCACTTCCCGCCTGTTGACACCTACAGTGCTGAGATGTCCGCCGCCGAGCTGGCGCGCGCCGAGCGGCAGCACAGCGAGAAGGCACAATCCAATTCATCGCTCGTCCCGTTCGGGTACGGCGACGGCGGCGGCGGACCCACGCGGGAGATGCTCGCGGCGGCTCTGCGGCAGCGTTCGCTGGAGGGGTCGCCTGCCGTGACTCTCTCGAGCCCCGCGCGCTTCTTCACTCAGGCGGAGACCGAGTACGCGGATCCGCCGCAGTGGCAGGGCGAGATGTACCTGGAGTTCCACCGAGGAACGTACACGTCCCAGGCGCGGATGAAGCGCGGCAACCGTAGAAGCGAGCACCTGCTGCGTGAGGCGGAGCTCTGGGCCGTGCACGCGGCGCTGCAGGGCGCGGCGTACCCCTACGACGAACTCGACGCTGCGTGGGAGACCGTTCTCCTGCAGCAGTTCCACGACATCCTCCCGGGCACCTCCATCGCGTGGGTGCATCAGGAGGCCGAACGCCGCTACGACGAAGTGAGGGACTCGTTGGAGCGGATCATCGCGCAGGCACTGGGGGTCGTCGCCGGTACGGGGACGACAAGGCTTGTCGCGAATGCGGGTCCTTATACGCAGTACGGTGCCGCGGGGTTGGGGATCTCCGCGGCGCTGAACAGCACCGGAGGATCCGCCACCGCATCGCGGACGGCGAACGGGTTCCGACTCGAGAACGATCACCTCGTAGTCGAGCTCGATGAGGCGGGACTCATCACCTCGCTCGTCACCCGCGACGGCGGACGGGACGCGATCGCACCCGGGGGGCGGGGAAACCTCCTGTCGGTGCATCGCGACACCCCGACGCAGTGGGATGCCTGGGATATTGACGAGCACTATCGGCGCTCGGTCGACGAACTGAGGGACGCGATCTCGGTCGAGATCGTGGCGGCATCTGACGTCTGCGTGGTGCGCGAGTGGGGGGCCACGCGCATCACGCAGACCCTGCGCCTGGAGCCGGGCGGCCACGCTCTGCAGATCGAGACCAAGATCGACTGGCGTGAGCGGCAGAAGCTGCTCAAACTCGGTTTCGACTTCGATGTGCACGCGGATGCGGCGACATCAGAGATCCAGTTCGGTCACGTGCACCGCGCGACCCATGCGAACACGTCGTGGGATGCTGCTCGTTTCGAGACCGTGGCGCACCGATGGGTGCATGTGGCGGAGCCGGGCTACGGTGTCGCGGTGGCGAACGATGCGACCTACGGGCACGACATCTCCGCGGTGCCGCGTGCGGGGGGCGGGCGGGCGACGTCGGTGCGATTGTCGCTGCTGCGGGCGCCCACGTATCCGGATCCCGCGGCGGATCAGGGCGAGCACGTGTTCCGGGTGAGCGTGCGACCAGGAGCACAGATCGCCGACGCGGTCGTCGAGGGGTACCGACTGAACGTCCCGGCACGTCGCATCGAGGGTGCGGCTCCGGTGCCGAGGTTGCTCACGCTCGACAATCCTGCCGTCGTGGTCGAGGCCGTGAAGCTCGCCGAGGACCGCAGCGGGGATGTGATCGTGCGGCTCTACGAAGCCTGGGGAGGGCGAGCGGATGCCACGCTCTCCACGGCCTTCGGGTTCAGCGAGGTTCGAGAGACCGACCTGCATGAGACGACCGCGCCCGCACGTGCGATCACCGGCAGCGAGGGCACACTGCTGCAGCTGTCGCTACGGCCGTTCCAGCTCGTGACTCTGCGATTCGTCGCGCCCCGGCTGCACTGAGGCCTAGCCCGAGAAACGCCCCCAGGGGATGTCGCGGCGCAGGGATGTGCGCAGCGGACGCTGTGTGCGCGCCCACGCCGAGACCCGAGCGGTTTCCGCGACGGCGGCTGCCGTCTCGGCGGCGTGCGCGTCGGATAGCACGGCGATGAGGGCCGCGAGCTCTTCCTCTGTGGCGTCGCCGCGCACGATCTGCAGGGAGACGAGGTCGCCGTCGCCCGGAGTCTCTTGAGGGGCGTCGTGACTCACAGCGGGATGTTTCCGTGCTTCTTGGGCGGAAGCTCGGCACGCTTCCCACGCAGGGAACGCAACGCCTTCGCGATCGCGACGCGGGTGTTCGCGGGCTCGATGATGCCGTCCAGCTCACCGCGTTCGGCGGCGAGGAACGGGGAGGCGACGTTGTACGTGTACTCGTTCGCGAGGCGTGTGCGCACGGCCGCGACATCCTCGCCGGCCTCCTCAGCCCGCTTGATCTCTCCGCGGTAGAGGATGTTCACGGCGCCCTGGCCGCCCATGACGGCGATCTCGGCCGTCGGCCAGGCGAGGTTCACATCGGCGCCGAGCTGCTTGGAGCCCATCACGATGTACGCACCGCCGTAGGCCTTGCGCAGGATGACGGTGACCAGTGGCACCGTGGCCTCGGCGTAGGCGTACAGCAGCTTCGCGCCACGACGGATGACGCCGGTCCATTCCTGGTCGGTGCCGGGCAGGTAGCCGGGCACGTCGACGAGCGTGACGATCGGAATCGAGAACGCATCGCAGAAGCGCACGAAGCGGCTGGCCTTCTCGCCCGCCTCGATGTTGAGCGTCCCGGCCATCTGCGAGGGCTGGTTGGCGATGATGCCGACGGATCGCCCTTCGACGCGACCGAAGCCGATCAGGATGTTCGGGGCGAACAGCGGCTGCACCTCGAGGAAGTCGCCGTCGTCGACGACGCGTCCGATGACCTCGTGCATGTCGTACGGCTGGTTCGGCGAGTCCGGGATGATCGTGTTGAGGCCGCGGTCGGCATCCGTCGTCTCGAACTCGAA
Organism: Microbacterium sp. GW823-FHT02G05; assembly: GCF_058797175.1. Lineage (NCBI taxonomy): Bacteria > Bacillati > Actinomycetota > Actinomycetes > Micrococcales > Microbacteriaceae > Microbacterium > Microbacterium sp. GW823-FHT02G05. Next base: position 926,193 of record NZ_JBXAJK010000002.1, on the reverse strand, counting down.
GGCGGCGTCGTAGCTGGGGATCTCTGCCATGTTGTTGTCGGGCAGGAAGCTGAGCAGCGTGCGCGCGTAGTCGAGCGCGTCATCCTCGTCTTCGGCGAGGTAGTGCGCGACGCCCGAGCGGGTGTTGTGCGTGTAGGCGCCGCCGAGCTCCTCCATGCCGACGTCTTCGCCGGTCACGGTCTTGATGACGTCGGGGCCGGTCACGAACATCTGGCTGGTCTTGTCGACCATGATGACGAAGTCAGTGAGGGCGGGCGAGTACACCGCTCCTCCGGCAGCTGGGCCCATGATGATCGAGATCTGCGGGATGACGCCCGATGCGCGCGTGTTCAGTCGGAAGATCTCGCCGTACTTGCCGAGCGCGACGACGCCCTCCTGGATGCGGGCACCGCCCGAGTCGAGGATGCCGATGCACGGCATGCCGCCCGCGAGGGCGTACTCCATGACCTTGATGATCTTCTCGCCGGCGACCTCGCCGAGCGAACCGCCGAACGTCGAGAAGTCCTGCGAGTAGACCGCGACGGGGCGGCCGTGGATCGTCGCGACGCCGGTGACGACAGAGTCGCCATAGGGGCGGGACTTGTCCATGCCGAAGGCGGTCGTGCGGTGGCGCACATACTCGTCGAATTCGACGAAGCTGCCGTTGTCGACGAGGAGCTCGATGCGCTCGCGGGCAGTCATCTTGCCCTTGGCATGTTGCTTCTCCTTCGCCTTCGCTTCTGCGTCGACGACGGCTTCGCTGTAGCGAGCGCGGAGGTCGGCGATCTTGCCGGCAGTGGTAAAGAGGTCGGGCTGATCCGTCACGGATTCCACACTAGCGTCGCCTCGCACGCAGTCGTTGGATGCTTCGCACAACGACCTTGCTGATCCTCTGTCGTTTCTCGCGGTTCTGCCCGGCGGACGCGCGCCACCGCGCAATAGTGTGGCTACATGAACCTTCCGCACACATCGGCCGCCGCCGCCCGCCTTGACATCGCCGAGGCGACCGGATCGACGAACGCGGATCTGCTGGCAGATTCGTCGGATGCTGCGGCATTCCCGCACTTCAGTGTTCGTATGACGGACGACCAGCGTGCCGGGCGCGGACGCCTCGATCGAGAGTGGATGGCACCCGCCGGAAGCGCGGTGGCCGTGTCGGTGTTGCTGCGCGATCTGGAGATCGTGCCCGATCAGCGCGGGTGGATTCCGCTGGCCGCCGGCGCGGCGATGGCCGAGGCGGTCGCCGCACAGCTCCCCGATGCGCAGGTCGGGGTCAAATGGCCCAATGACGTCCTCGTCGATGGACAGAAGATCTGCGGCATTCTCGCGGAGGCTGCTGGCAGCAGTGTCGTCGTGATCGGCGCGGGCGTGAACACGGAGATGACCGCCGAGCAGCTACCGGTGCAGACCGCCACCTCCTTCCGCCTGCACGGGGTGAACTGCGACGTCGATCTCCTTCTGGCGGGCTACCTCGCTCGTCTGGACGCACACCTCGCGGGTCTTGCGGAGCACGGAACGGCGATCGCGAGTGGGCTGCGTCGTGCTGTCAGTGCTCGCTGCCTCACCATCGGACAGGCGGTCATCGCGCACCTGCCCGGCGGGGGAGAGATTCGCGGAGAGGCCGTGCGACTCGCTGCGGACGGCCAGCTGGTGCTGCAGACGGAGGATGGCGAGGCATCCGTCGCCGCGGGCGACATCGTGCATCTGCGCCCCGCCTCCTGATGCATCCCCGACACACCGAGGGCGGCCGCCGTTGCGCGTCATCCCGACACGACAGAATGAAGACATGACACAGCCCGTGGGACTCGGAGGGCGGCCCCTCATGCCGCCGCCCGGCGCGCCCACGGAAGAGCGGCTCATCGCCCGATTCCACCGCAACGCCCGCCACTTGTTCTGGTCGGCGCTCGTGCTCGTCGTCGTCAGCGGCACCACGGCTTACTTCTATGACAATCTGCCGGCACCGTTCACCAACGGCATGCTGCTGGCGGCCGCCGGCCTCATCGTCCTGATCGCTGTCGTCGTGCCCTTTCTGATCTGGCTCTCGCACAGCTACTCCGTGACGACACGTCGGATCATCGCGCACAACGGAATCGGCGCTCGCCGCAGCCAGGAGATGTCCCACGCGCGGGGGTACACGATCACGGTGCGCCGCGGGTTGTTCCAGCGGATGTGGGGTGCCGGCACGGTCACCTTGACGAACGGCGTGGATGCACCGCTTCGCCTGGTCGACATCTCGACCGTGTCGCTCGTGCATGAGACGCTCGCCGACCAGATCGAGGTCGGCCAGATCCTCGCGCACCGCAACGCGCAGTCCGCGACGACCACGCCCGGCTTCTGACCGCACGCGGACAAACCGGTACGGGCGTGCTCCCCGGTGCGGAACAATAGAGAAGACCGTTACCGAGGAGGACCTGATGGCGTTGCGCGTTGGCGTGATTGGTGCAGGGCAGCTTGCACGCATGATGATTGCCCCTGCGGTCGAGCTGGGGCTCGACATCCGTGTCCTCGCCGAAGGCGAGGGGATGTCGGCGCAGCTCGCCGCAACCGCCGTCGGCGATTACCGCGACATCGAGACGGTGCGTCGCTTCGCCGCCGAGGTCGACGTCGTCACCTTCGATCATGAGCACGTCCCGCAGGAGGTGCTGCGCGCACTCGTCGCCGACGGCATCGCCGTGCATCCCGGTCCCGATGCGTTGCGATTCGCGCAGGACAAGCTCGAGATGCGCGCCCGACTCGCCGACCTGGGGGTTCCGCAGCCCGACTGGGCGCGCGTCGAGAACCCCGAAGCGCTGCAGAGCTTCCTCGACGCCCACGGCGGGCGCGGCGTCGTGAAGACCCCGCGCGGTGGATATGACGGCAAGGGTGTGCGTGTCGTCGACAACGCACAGGATGCCGCGGAATGGTTCGATCTCCTGGAGTCCGGCGAGGCCCTCCTCGTCGAAGAGCTCGTTCCCTTCGTGCGCGAGCTCGCTCAGCAGGTGGCCCGCCGCCCATCCGGCGACAGCGTCGTCTACCCGGTCGTCGAGACCGTGCAGCGCGGCGGTGTCTGTGCGGAGGTTCTCTCGCCCGCGCCTGGCGCAAGCGAGAAGCTCATCGAGGTCGCCGCACGTATCGGCCGGGAGATCGCCGAGGGGCTAGGCGTCACGGGCATGCTCGCGGTCGAGCTCTTCGAGACGGACGACGAGCGCATTCTCGTGAACGAGCTCGCGATGCGCCCGCACAACAGCGGGCACTGGAGCCAGGACGGTGCGGTCACCGGCCAGTTCGAACAGCACCTGCGCGCGGTCGCCGACCTCCCGCTCGGCGACACCTCGCTGCGCGCACCATGGGCCGTGATGGTCAACATCCTCGGCGGGCCGCAGGACGCCACGATGGGGGAGCGCCTCAACACGGTCATGCAGAAGCATCCGTCCGCTAAGGTGCACACCTACGGCAAAGACCCCCGTCCCGGACGCAAGGTCGGCCACATCAACGTCACCGGCGACGACCTCGATGACGCCGTCTACGAGGCGCGTTCCGCGGCCGCCTGCTTCGAGTGAGCGCGGGATTCGCCTCGCCACACCGTGTGCGCAGAGGCGAACTCCCAGCCCTGACCAATAGCCTTGTCGGGTGACTGGGCCACTGCATTCCTCCTCCGCGCCACTCGTCGGCGTCATCATGGGTTCCGATTCCGACTGGCGCGTGATGGCGGATGCCTCTCAGGCACTGACCGATTTCGGAATTCCGCATGAGGTCGAAGTGGTTTCCGCGCACCGTACCGTCGACAAGCTGGTGCGGTACGGACGCGAGGCACGCGCCCGAGGCATCCGGGTGATCATTGCGGGTGCGGGCGGAGCCGCTCACCTCCCGGGAATGATCGCCTCGACGACGGCGCTGCCCGTGATCGGTGTTCCGGTCCCGCTCGCCTACCTCGACGGCATGGACTCGCTCCTCTCGATCGTTCAGATGCCCGCAGGCATTCCCGTCGCCACCGTCTCGATCGGCGGTGCAAAGAACGCAGGCCTTCTCGCCGCTCGCATCCTCGGTACGTCCGACGCCGCACTCGCGGACCGCGTTGAGACGTACGCGCGCGAACTGGAGGGACAGGTCGAGGCGAAGAATCAGCGCCTGAAGGACTCTCTATGACCTCGCTGCGCGATCCGCTGTCCGCTTCGCGTGGGGGGCGCCGCACGCTGATCGAGACCGCGCCGATGCGCAATCCGGATGTCTCGTCGGTCGGCACCATGACCAAGCGCGGATGGTGGCTGCTCGCAATGAACGTGCTGCTGCCCGGATCCGCGCAGGTTCTTGCCGGCAACCGCAGGCTCGGCCGATTCGGGCTCGGTGCGACCCTGATCCTGTGGCTGATCGTGCTCGGCACCATCGGTCTCGCGCTCTTCGGCCGCCAGTTCCTGCTCTGGCTCACGATCGGCAGCGGCCCGCTGTCCTGGGTCGTGCTGACGCTCGCGCAGATCATTCTCATCGGCTACGCCGTGCTCTGGGTGGTCTTGACGTTCGACACGCTCCGTCTCGTGCGTCTCGTGAAGGTCGCGCCCGCCGCGAGGATCGCCATTCCCCTTGTGGCGGTGCTCATCCTCAGCCTCTTCGGGGGTGGCGCGGCCTACGCTGCCAACATCGTCGGCACCGGCCGGGGCACGATCGACGCGGTGTTCCAGCAGAGCGGACCGAGCCTTCCGCCCAGCGACGGTTACTACAACATCCTGCTCCTCGGCGCCGACAGCGGCGAGGGGCGCGACTCCATGCGCTACGACAGCATCTCGGTCGTCTCGGTCAATGCAGAGACGGGGGCCGTGACCATCACGGGTATTCCGCGAGACATGCCCGGATTCCCCTTCGCGCCGGGGCCGATGCAGGATCTCTACCCGGACGGCCACGAGAGCTATGACGACGAGGAATGCGGCTGGGGAAGTGGCATCAACCAGCTGCGTACCGAGGTCGAGATCTGTCGCAACGACTACAGCGGCGAGGGGCTCTATCCTGAGGCGGTCTCTCTGGGATCCGAGCCCGGGGTGGAAGCGACGAAGGACGCCGCAGAGGGCATCCTCGGTATCGAGATCCCGTACTACGTGTTCATCGATATGCATGGCTTCGCCGCGCTCATCGATGCGCTGGGCGGCGTGCAGATCTCGGTCGCCGAGCGGCTTCCGATGGGCGGCGGACCGTCCTATGACGGAGAGCCGGCAGAGGACTGGGCGATCGGATGGATCGAGCCGGGCGATCAGCTCATGAACGGCGACACCGCGCAGTGGTATGCGCGCTCGCGGTACACGACGAGCGACTTCGACCGGATGCTCCGTCAGCGTCAGCTGCAGGCAGCGATTCTCGCGCAGTTCACACCGCAGAACGTTCTGACCCGCTTCAATGAGGTCGCCGCAGCCGGTACTGCGATCGTCGCGACAGATCTGCCGCAGGACAAGCTTCCCGAGTTCTTCGATCTTCTGTTGAAGGCCAAGGAGCAGCCCTTCGGGGCGATTGAGCTGACACCGGACGGTGGGATCGACGAGTACGAGCCGGACTACGCCTACATCCAGCAGCTCGTGCAGCAGACGCTGCACCCGCCGACTCCAACACCTGAGCCGGAGGGGTGAGCGCAGCCTCAGCGCGGTCAGCTCACGCCGAGGGCCGACAAGGGCATGGGCGCGGGTCGATGCGCCGGAAACGCAGACCCGCGCCCATGCCGGAACGGCGGTGGCCCTGAGGGGAGGGGGAACCACCGCCGCCCGTCGGGCGGTCGCTAAGCGAGCCGCCCGTCAGACGCGAGAGCGGCGAACTACCCCAGTCGCCACAAACGCGCCACCAGATGCACCAACGATCGAGTTGGTGCCGATTGCCCACAGCGGCAGCACGCCGCGTGTGAATGCGGGTTCGCTGGCTGCTCGTGCGCGCACGCGTTTCATCTCGCCGTGAAAGAACCCTGCGTCGACGGCCGGACCGGCAACGTACGCACAGGGTGGCGATGGATCAGAGCCAGAGAGGCGCCGAGCTTTGTTGAGCATGTTTCTCCCCCAGTGAGATTCACGCGGAACCGCCTGAGCGCCACTCCCCAGCGTTGCTCAGTCGTCGGGTTCTTTCGCACCCCCACGGTGGTCAGAACCCGGTATCCCCAGATGTGGAACGAGCATACCTCACGACGACCTGCGCGTCACTAGTCGCAGCGGAGATTTTCTTGGGCATGCTCGGGGTTCCCGAGGAGGGGAGTGTGGCGCAGTTCTGTCAGCGTGAGACCGGCGCCCGGGCCGCGGAAATCCACCGTCACCTCACGACTCTCGCCCGGTGCGAGGACGATCGCGAACTGCACGAGCGGGCGTGCATCCCACGTCGTGCGCTGATCCGCTTCACTCTGCCCGTCACGCACAGCAGCGTCGACGGAGGAGCCGGCGGGACCGTACACGGCGACGAGAGTGCCAACGTCGCCGGGCGGAACTCCACGGACGCCGTCTCCTGTGACGAGCGGGGGCAGGGAAGCAGCATCCGCGGGCGCGTCGTTGCTCCAGTGGATCGTGACACGCGTCGTCGGCTCGCCGTGGCACTCTCCGACAGCCACGCTGAAGCGCGGGGCGGCGTAGTAGTCCATCTTTCCGCCGGTGGCGTCGTTGATCAGGATCCCGACCGTCGCGGAATCTGCGAGATCGTGAGGCAGCGCACCTCCGAGCGTCGACGTGTCCAGCACCTTCTGCTCCTCGGGGTGGACGCTCCAGATGCGAACCCGCTGTTCGGCTGCTGATGCGGCCAGAGCGGCCATGAGGTCTGCCGGCGGGGCCGCGAGCGCGGCGTTGAGAATGGCCGCGCTCGCTCCCACGAAGAGCGCGTCGCGAGCCGCCTGATCGGGGCTCGTCAGCGAGATCTCCGACGCCAGAGCATCGACCACGCTCTCACCGTCAAGCGCCAACGGCCCTGCCGTGACGGGACCGGTCGCCTCGAGCAGGTGCGCCGCAACCTGCACATCGATGGCGAGCACGCCGTCGACGGTACCGCCGAATGCGCTCTGCCACATCGCCGCGATCAGCGGTGCCGCCTCCGTGAAGTCGGGAATGCTCGTCGTGTTCTGGACGGCTCGGGCCGGTTCGTCCCCGAAGAGGGCGAGGACGGGATCCGAGAGCTCCAGGACCGGCTCACTCGGAGGGAGATCGAGCGGCGAGGCGCTGCGCACCAGACTGATCACTCCGGCCTCTGCGCGCAGCAACACTAGCGCGCCCACGGTGCCACCGGCGGAGCGCAGCTCGGCGTTGTTCTGCACGACCACGACGTACGTGCGCGGCCCGTCGCCGCCGAGCATCGTGGGGAGCAGTACGCTGGCTCCGTGCAGTGCACCGACGACACCGGATGCCCCGGTCACGGCCTCCTGAAGGTCGTGGATCATCTCGGACACCGGCGCGATCGTGGCATCCGCGTCGATGCGAAGAGCACGCGATGCTGCGTTCGACAGTGACGCGGCCGGTCCGCGCAGCCGCGACTCGACCTCGGCCAGAGGTCCGAGCTCCATCGTTCCCTGGATGAGTCCGAAGTGGGCGAGATCGATGTCGGATGCCGCGGCGATGACGGGGGCGAGGGACCCGGAAGTCACGTCGTCGGCCAGTTCGGCGGCCTCGCGAACGGCGGTGAAGTTCGCGCCGATCCACGGGACGACCTCGAACGTGCGCCACACGGGATCGGAGGTCAGCGTCTGTGCAGACTGCGCGCGCGCCGCGATCCGGGTCGCGATGCTCTTCGCCTGCGTGTACTCCGCTTCGGCGATCGCGCCCTGCAACGCGACGTCGTCATCTGCGATGCCGCGCAGGTTGTCCACAGCGCCCATGCCGCGCACGACGACCCATCCCACGGCGATTGCGAGCAGCAGGCCCGCAAGCAGGAGCGTCGTGACGACCCAGTGCGGTCGCTGCCGTGGAAGCCGCCCATCGCTCATGGGAGCATTCAAGCACGGTGGGGCGCGGGCGCAAGGGGAGACCGTGGCGGTTCCCGGAACGCCTCAGGACTCTCACGGCCGCCCGCCGCTACTCTCGAAGCATGGCTCAGCTCCGTGTCGTTCTCGACCAGACCGGATCGCCCACGGAGGGCGAACACGCATGGGTGGGACGATCCCTTGTGCAAGGGCTCATCGAGACGGCACCGACAGGCTGTGATGTCGCGGTGATCGCGCCGCACGGGGTAGAGGCTTCCACGCTCACGGGGCTCTCCGCTGTGCGGCAGCTGCGGCTGCCGCATCGAGAGCTCTCCGCCGCGTGGCAGCTCGGACTGCCGACCGGCGTCGGTGCCGGCATGATCCACGCGTCCTCCCTTCTCGCACCGCTCGTCCGGCACGATCGCGTGCATGACAACGATCAGACCGTGGTCACCGTCTGGGATCTGACTGCCTGGGAGAGCCCCGACAGCCTGCCCAGAACGGCTGTGACCTGGCAACGCGCCATGCTGCGGCGCGCCGTCAAGCATGCGGATGCCGTCGTCGTCCCTTCCCACGCGATGGCCGCACGGCTCGCGGAGCATGCGCCGCTCGGTGACCGCATCCGTGTGATCGCCGGTGCCGCGCCGGTGGATTTCGCTGTTCCGGCTGACGCGACGCAGCGCCGAGAGGATGCGTTGATCCCGGAGCGATATGTCGTGCTGGTCGGACGTGCTGGCGGTCTGCGCTCAGCGCTCGCCTCTGCGGTCGCTGCGAAGATCGAGGTGGTGGTCCTGGACGTGCCCCAGAACGAGCAGTCGATGCTCGTGGATCTCGCGGCATCTGTCAATCTGCCCGCACGGCACCTGCACTTGCCCGATTCGGTGGGCGAGCGGGACCGTGCTGCGATCATCGGTGGCGCCCAGGTGGTCGTCGTCACCGAGCGGCTGAGCGTGTGGCCGTGGCGAGCCGTCGAAGCCATGCGGCTGGGGGTTCCACTCATCGCGGTGCCGTCCGACGTGCACCGGGATGTCATCGCCGACGGGGCTTCGATCGTCGATGACGCCGACCTCACCGAAGCACTGCTCGATGCGCTCGGCGATGGTTCAGCCCGTCGACGTGTGCTTGCCGCGGATCGCGGAAGGGCGTTCACCTGGCAGAGCGCGGCGGAGCGGGTCTGGGCGTTGCACGCAGAACTGTAGGCGGATCTGCGGTCGGGGTATGCGCACCGCGCGTGTCCCGGGCGGTCTGGCGCGGCATCATCCGTCACACTAGACACATGCAAGGACTCGCCCCACGTCCACGACGAGCTTTCGCGCCTTATCGACGTCTGACGTCGCTGCTGGCCGTCGTTGCCGTTGTCGCGGCCCTTCTCGTTCCGAATCTCACGGCCGGCAGTCCTGCGGCCGCGGCCGAGCCGAACACGGCGGCACTGACGTCTGCCACGCCGGTGGACGCGGGAGTCACGCCGATGACGCTTGATGGCTTCGACGCGGGCAACATCATCTCCGATGAGGTGTTCTTCAACAAGGGCACCATGTCGGCGGCGCAGATCGACTCGTTCTTCAAGAGCAAGGTCAGCAGCTGCCAGCCGGGGTACACGTGTCTCAAGGACTTCCGGATGAACACGCCGACGCGTCCCGCCGACAAGTACTGCAATGGCTACACCGGCGGACAGGGCGAATCCGCGGCGACCATCATCTACAAGGCGTCGCAGTCGTGCGGAATCAACCCGCAGGTTTTCATCGTGATGCTCCAGAAGGAGCAGGGACTCATCACGCACACGTGGCCGAGTCAGTGGCGATTCGACATGGCTCTCGGCCAGGGCTGCCCTGATGACGCCCCCTGCGACCCCCAGTTCGCAGGGTTCTTCTACCAGATCTACGGCGCCGCACGCCAGATGAAGATCTACACCGAGGGCTACTGGTTCCAGTGGTTCGCGCCGGGCAACACATGGAACATTCAGTACCACCCGAACAAGGGCTGCGGTACGGCGCCGGTCTACATCGCGAATTCCGCGACAGCCGCTCTCTACTACTACACGCCCTATCAGCCCAATGCGGCGGCGATGCGTGCCGGCTACGGCGAGGGTGACGCGTGCTCAAGCTACGGAAATCGCAACTTCTACAACTACTTCACTGACTGGTTCGGTTCGACAGGTGCGGGGAACGCGGGCAAGGACAACCCCTTCGGCAACGTCGAGATGATCGAAGCGCGCCCGGGCGAGTTCGCCGTGTCCGGATGGGCCATCGACCCGAACACGAACGCGCCGTTGTCCGTGCACATCTACGTCGGAGATGTGGGACGAGCTTTCACCGCCAACGAGAGTCGGCCCGATGTCGGTGCCGCCTATCCTGCCGCCGGAAACAATCACGGCTTCTCCGCACGGGTGCCTGTCAACGGACCCGGCGAGACGGGGGTCTGCGTCTATGCGATGAACGCCGGCCCCGGAGCCAACGTCCTGCTCGGGTGCAAGACGCTTCTTTCGCTGACCGGCTCACCGGTCGGCAAGGTCGAGAGCGTGACAGCGGGCAAGGGCACGATCAACGTGGCCGGCTGGGCCCTCGACCCCGACACGGCCGACCCGATCGAGGTGCACCTCTACCTCGGAGGCGTCGGACGATCGTTCAAAGCGGACGTCGCGCGCACCGATCTCCCGGCTGCATACAAGGCCAACGGGAACCGCCATGGCTTTACCGCTTCGCTCCCCGCCGCCATAGGGACACACACGGTGTGCGCGTATGGGATCAACACCGGTCCAGGGTGGAACATCGACATGGGATGCTTCGAAGTGACCGTCACCGGGACGGCGATCGAGGAGAAGGGGCGCACCCCGATCGGCTCGTTCGAGACTCTGACATCCGACGGCGGACGCGTGACCGCGAAGGGGTGGGCGATCGATCCGGACACAGCTTCGCCTGTCAAGGTCCACCTGTACTACGGCGGAGTCGGGCGTGAGTACACCGCGAACAAGACGCGTACGGACGTCGGCGCGGCCAACCCGGGATATGGAAACGCCCATGGATTCGAAGAGACCTTCGCCGTCAGCGGCACAAAGGCGGAGGTCTGCGCCTACGCTCTGAACACCGGTCCCGGTGCGAACGCCTTCTTCGGTTGCAAGACCGTGGACGTCGTCGAGACGATCCCGGAGCAGGGGCGGGTACCGATCGGCGAACTCGAGGGCGTGACTGTCTCAGGAACGACAGCCACCGTCAAGGGGTGGACCATCGACCCCGACACCCGTGAGTCGATCAGGGTGCACCTCTATCTGAACGGCGTGGGTCGCGAGTACGTCGCGAACAAGGACCGCACAGACATCAGCGAGCGCTATCCGGCCTATGGCTACTACCACGGTTTCGAGGAGAAGCTGACGATCCCCACAGGAGAGTCGACGATCTGCGCGTACGGGATCAACACCGGTCCCGGAGGCCACACGTTCCTCGGGTGCAAGACCGTCACGGCGAGTTCGGACATCCAGGAGAAGGGGCGCGTTCCGATCGGCTCCTTCGAGGCCGTGCAGGCCTCGGGAACGAGCGTCACAGCCAGCGGATGGGCGATCGATCCGGATACGTCCTCGTCGATCCGGGTCCACCTCTACGTCAACGGCGTGGGCCGCGAGTACATCGCAGACAAAGCTCGAGCGGACGTCGGTGCGGCGAACCCGGGGTATGGCAACGCCCACGGATTCTCCGAGACGTTCACGTTGGATGTCGGCACATCCACGATCTGCGCCTATGGGATCAACACCGGTCCCGGCGGGCACACGTTCATGGGGTGCAAGACGATCAACGTGACTGCTCCTGTCGTGGACCGTGGTCGCCCGCCCTTCGGCAACTTCGAGCCCCTGACCGCTTCGCCCGGCCGCCTGAATGTCGCAGGCTGGGCAATCGACGCGGACACGGCCGATCCGATCGCGGTGCACATCTACGTTGACGGTGTCGGGCTCGCATACATGGCGGATATCGAACGAGCGGATGTCGCAGCGGCGCACCCCGGCTTCGGTACGAGCCGGAGGGGGTTCTACCAGAGCATCCCTGCGACGCCCGGCCCGCATGGCGTGTGCGTATACGCGATCAACAACGGTGCGGGCGGACACACCCTTCTCGGGTGCCAGAGCGTGACTGTGCCCTGAGCTGCAGGCGCGAGAAGGAGGGGCTGTCGAACTTCGGTTCGACAGCCCCTCCTCTTGAGATCAGTTCGCTACTCCGATGCGAGATAGGCGCGGAGCGCCTCCTGATGATCGGCGGGGGTATGGCCGGCGGCGATGATGCGATCGAGCGCGAGCGTGCTGTTGGCCGGTCGAGGGGCGACCGGTACGGCGGCTCCGGAGAAGTACTCTTCTGTCGTGACCCGTCCGACGCGCTGCGGGTCGTGCCCGACGGCGGAGAAGACCTCACGAGCGATCTCCGCCCAGGACCGGCTCTCACCCGAACCCGTGAGGTTGTAGGTGCCAAAGGGCGCGCCTGACTCGACGAGATGCCGGATTCCTGCGGCGATGTCGTTCGTGAAGGTGAGACGTCCGTACTGGTCGTCGACGACGTTCGGGTCGACGCCCTTTTCCGCGAGCATTGCCATGGTACGGACGAAGTTCTTGCCCTCACCGATCACCCACGAGGTGCGGATGATGTAGTGCCGCGGGACAGTCGAGACGATCGCGTCGCCTGCGGCCTTGGTCTGCCCGTACACACCAAGGGGCTGCACCGGGTCGTCTTCCGTGTATGCGCCGTCCTTCGTGCCGTCGAACACGTAGTCACTGGATACATGGACGAGCCTGATGCCGTTCTCGGCGGCGATGCTGGCCAGCGCGGCAACGCCGGTGACATTCGCTGCCCATGCATCGGCTCGCCCCTCGGGCGTCTCCGCGGTGTCGACGGCGGTGTATGCCGCCGCATTGATGATGGTCCCGTAGTCCCGCCAGCGCCGCGCTGCGACGAATGACGGATCTGCGAGGTCGAGATCGGCACGGGTCGCATACTCGACTGTCGATACATCGGCGTAGATCTTGCGCAACGCGAGACCGAGCTGCCCGTTGGCACCGATCACGAGTGTCTTCTTCGGTGCAATAGGAGTGACATCCGCCAGGCGAGGATGCGCGAGGTCCTTTGCAGAGATCTCAACGTCCGCGAGCGGGATCGGCCACGCGATGGCGACGGTCTCATCCGCGAGATTGAGGAACGAGTACTCCGCATCGGGCGACCAGTGATCGTTGACCAGGTACGCGTAGGCCGTGTCGGGCTCGAGAGTCTGGTACGAATTGCCCACGCCGCGAGGCACGAAGATGGCCCGCGAAGGGTCGATCTCGGCGGTGAAGACGGTGCCGAAGGACGGTCCCTCGCGCAGGTCGACCCAGGCGCCGAAGATGCGTCCGGTCGCCACGGACACCCATTTGTCCCAGGGTTCGGCGTGGATACCGCGAGTTGTGCCGACCTCATCATTGAACGAGATGTTGTTCTGCACCGGAGCGAAATCAGGAAGACCTGCGGCGACCATCTTCTCGCGCTGCCAGTTCTCCTTGAACCACCCGCGGGAATCCCCGTGCACGGGAAGCTCCACAAGAAGCAGCCCAGGGATCGGCGTGGGTGTGATCGTCAGGCTCTTGCCGAACGCTGTCATCACTGTCCCTTTGACGCGTAGAAGGCCTCGGTGGCGTCCTTCGCGGGTGCCCACCACGCTTCGTTCTGTCGATACCAGTCGATCGTGTTCGCGAGGCCCGATTCGAAGTCGACGTATTTCGGCGTCCACCCCAGTTCGGTGCGCAGACGCGTGTAGTCGATCGCGTAGCGCAGGTCGTGGCCTGCGCGGTCCGTCACGTGGTCGTATGCGTCGGCCGGCTGGCCCATCAGAGTGAGGATGAGTTCGACGACCGACTTGTTGTTCTTCTCTCCGTCGGAGCCGATCAGGTAAGTCTCGCCGATCTCGCCCTTGTCCAGGATCGTCAGCACAGCGGAGGAGTGATCATCCGCGTGAATCCAGTCTCGAACGTTCTGCCCCGCTCCGTAGAGCTTCGGGCGGATGCCGCGGATCACATTCGTGATCTGACGCGGGATGAACTTCTCTACGTGCTGGTAAGGCCCGTAGTTGTTGGAGCAGTTCGAGATCGTGGCCCGCACACCGAAGGAACGTACCCATGCGCGCACCAGGAGGTCGCTGCCGGCCTTCGTGGAGGAGTAAGGAGAGGAGGGGTTGTACGGCGTGCTCTCCGTGAACTTCTGGGGATCGTCGAGCTCGAGGTCGCCGTAGACCTCGTCGGTGGAGATGTGGTGCAGCCGGACATCGTGCTTCCGCGCCGCCTCGAGAAGCGTGTAGGTGCCGATGATGTTGGTGTCGAGGAATGGCTTCGGGTCGTGCAGCGAGTTGTCGTTGTGCGATTCGGCTGCATAGTGCACGACCGCGTCGACCGTGCCGAACAGACCATCCACCAGGTCGGCATCGGCGATATCGCCGTGCACGAAGGTGAAGCGGTCGGCGGGGAGGCCCTCGAGGGAGGACAGGTTGCCCGCGTACGTCAGCTTGTCGAGAACGGTGACATGTGCGTCGGTGTTCTCCAGAACATGGTGCACGAAGTTCGAACCGATGAATCCGGCACCGCCGGTAACGAGCAGTTTCTGCATGCGTCCCAGGGTATCGGTAGTTGTCTGCGCAGCATGTGAGCGTTTGGTTCACGGGCGGTGATCGGCAAGACTGATACCTATGCGCGGAATCATTCTCGCCGGCGGCACAGGCTCCCGGCTGCACCCGATCACGCTCGGCACGTCGAAGCAGCTGGTCCCGGTGTACGACAAGCCGATGATCTACTACCCGCTGTCGACGCTGATCCTCGCGGGTATCCGAGACATCCTCATGATCACGACGCCGCACGACGCGGAATCGTTCCAGCGGTTGCTCGGAGACGGCTCCCGGTTCGGCGTATCCATCACCTACAAGACACAGCCGTCGCCGGATGGCCTGGCACAGGCATTCATCCTCGGCGAGGAGCACATCGGCTCCGAACCGGTCGCGCTCGTGCTCGGCGACAACATCTTCTACGGCCAGGGGATGGGTACGCAGCTCCGCCAGTACACGAATCTCGACGGCGGTGTCGTGTTCGGCTACTGGGTGGACGACGCGACCGCTTACGGCGTCGTCGAGTTCGATGACGCGGGCAAGGTCGTGTCGCTCGAGGAGAAGCCGGCAGTCCCGAAGAGCAACTATGCCGTGCCCGGCCTCTACTTCTACGACAACGACGTGATCGAGATGGCGAAGGCCCTCAAGCCCTCGCCGCGCGGCGAGCTCGAGATCACAGACATCAACCGCGAGTACCTCGATCGTGGGAAGCTCAAAGTGCAGCTCCTCACACGCGGAACCGCGTGGCTCGACACCGGCACTTTCGACTCGCTCGCGGAGGCGACCGAGTTCATCCGCACCGTGCAGAAGCGTCAGGGGCTGTCGATCGGCTGCCCGGAAGAGGTGGCCTGGCGCATGGGGTTCCTCAGCGACGACGAACTGCGCGAGCGCGCGGAGCCGCTGGTGAAGAGCGGCTACGGTGAGTACCTGCTCAAGGCGCTCGCCCAGGGTCGCGGGCCGGTCGCGGTCTAAGCTGATCGGCGGCTCGCGCGCGATTCGGCGAGAGCTGTCCGCCGCGCGCGACCCGCGAGACTCCGGAGAGTTACCCCCATCATGACGAGTTCAGATCCTGCCGCTGGTGTGTTTGTGTCGGGTGGGCGGCGTTTGGTCGTTTATGTGGTGTATGACCGGCGTGGTGGGGTGGATGAGTACATTCCGTTTGCGTTGGCGGGTTTGCGTGAGCATGCGGCGCATGTGCTTGTCGTGGTGAATGGGTCGTTGTCGGATGAGGGTCGGGCGAGGCTCGAGCCGGTGTCGGATGAGATTCTGGTGCGTGAGAATGTCGGCTTCGATATCTGGGCGCATAAAGAGGCGTTGGAGCATGTGGGGTCGCGGATCTCGGAGTTCGATGAGGTTCTGCTGACGAATGACACGTGGTTTGGTCCGGTGCGTCCGTATGGTCCGGTGTTCGAGCGGATGGGGGAGCGTGCGGTTCATTTCTGGGGGATGACGGATCATGCCCGTGAGGTGCCGAATCCGTTCACGGGCAAGGGTGTGCTTCCGTATCATCTGCAGTCGTTCTGGATCGCGGTGCGGCGGGAGATGTTTCTTTCGGAGGCGTGGGATCGCTACTGGGCTGGGCTTCCGGAGATGTCGTCGTATTTCGATGCGGTGCTCAAGCATGAGGTGGTCTTCACGGAGCACTTCGCGCAGCAGGGTTTCACCCACGATGTCGCATACCCCGCAACCGACTATCCCACCGATCATCCCGCTCTCTTCAACGCCGATCTGCTCCTGAACGACGGGTGCCCTCTCCTCAAGCGGCGGCAGTTCTTCCATTTCCCCCCGTATCTCGATCGCCACGCCGTGATCGGCCGGCGTGTGCTCGCCGATGTCGAGCGCCACGGCTTCCCTCTGCCGCTGCTGTGGCAGAATCTCGCGCGCAACGTCGCTCCGAAGTCCCTGCATGCGGATGCCGGAATGCTGGAAGTGCTTCCGGACCTGAACACGACCTATGACGCGACTCGTCCGTTCCGCATCGCCGTGATCGCGCATGTTCCGCGCGGCGCGGACATCACGGAAGTGCTCGCTGCAACCGACCGGCTTGCTCAGCACCACGAGCTCGTGGTCACCACGAACTCGGACGACGACTCCCGGATCATCAGCGTGGCGCTTGACGAGCACCCATCGGCGCACCGAGATGCCTCAGAGGTGCGAATCGTGCCGACCCGAGGCCGTGACATGAGCGCGTTCTTTGTGGGCGCGCGTGACGTCCTCACAAGTGATCGCTTCGACCTCATCGTCAAGATCCACACGCGCCGTCCGAAGAAGCGGTCGGCCAACGCGATCCGCTACTTTCGGCGCCATCAGATCGAGAACCTGCTGAACAGCCCTGGATACGCGGCGAACATCCTCGGTCTCTTCCAGCGTGAGCCGGGCCTCGGCATCGTGATGCCGCCAATGATTCATATCGGGTACGCGACTCCGGGCAAGGCCTGGTCGTACTATCTTCCGCGCGCGAAGGAGCTCGGTGCCCGTCTGGGCATCCGCGTTCCTTTCGACGGCGTCTCTCCGCTCGCCCCTCTCGGCGGCATGTGGATCTGCCGACCTGAGGCACTCGCGCCGCTCAGCAGCATCGAGTGGACCGTCGGCGAGTTCGACAAGCCGACGACGCGCCGGAAGGCCGACCTGGCACGCGTGCTTGAGCGGATGGTCGTCTACGGCGCGGGTGAAGCCGGCTACCACACCCGAACGACACTCACCCTCGAGCATGCCGGCATCAGCCATACCTCGATGGAGTACAAGCTCGACCAGATGGCTTCGACCACTCCGGGCTACCCGATCGATCAGATCCAGTTCCTGCAGCGCGCGGGCTGGACGGGGCGCGGGGGAATGGTGTCGATCCTGAGGATGTATCTCAGTCTCAACCACCCCGGAATCATGAATCGTCTGCGCCCCGTACTCAAGCCCGTCGCGCGCGTGGCACGCGGTGGGCTGCGCGGCGCGAAGACGCTGGCGCAGCAGCCCGCGGCTCTCCTGCGAAAGGGCAAGCGATGACTCTCACTCCTGGTGTGTTTGTGTCGGGTGGGCGGCGTTTGGTCGTTTATGTGGTGTATGACCGGCGTGGTGGGGTGGATGAGTACATTCCGTTTGCGTTGGCGGGTTTGCGTGAGCATGCGGCGCATGTGCTTGTCGTGGTGAATGGGTCGTTGTCGGATGAGGGTCGGGCGAGGCTCGAGCCGGTGTCGGATGAGATTCTGGTGCGTGAGAATGTCGGCTTCGATATCTGGGCGCATAAAGAGGCGTTGGAGCATGTGGGGTCGCGGATCTCGGAGTTCGATGAGGTTCTGCTGACGAATGACACGTGGTTTGGTCCGGTGCGTCCGTATGGTCCGGTGTTCGAGCGGATGGGGGAGCGTGCGGTTCATTTCTGGGGGATGACGGATCATGCCCGTGAGGTGCCGAATCCGTTCACGGGCAAGGGTGTGCTTCCGTATCATCTGCAGTCGTTCTGGATCGCGGTGCGGCGGGAGATGTTTCTTTCGGAGGCGTGGGATCGCTACTGGGCTGGGCTTCCGGAGATGTCGTCGTATTTCGATGCGGTGCTCAAGCATGAGGTGGTCTTCACGGAGCACTTCGCGCAGCAGGGTTTCACCCACGACGTCGCATACCCCGCAACCGAGATCGGCACTGTCAATCCGTCGCTGTATCGCGCCGAGGCGCTGCTGGATGCGGGATGCCCCTTGCTCAAGCGGCGACCCTTCATGCAGTGGCCGCCCTACCTGGACCGCCATGCGGTCGTCGGACGCTGGACCCTGGAGAAGGCGGAGCAGTACGGCTATCCGATGGAGCTCTTCTGGCAGAACGCCGCTCGGACCATCGCACCCAAGGACCTGAACACGGATGCCGCCATGCTGGAGGTGCTTCCGGACATCGATGTCTCGTACGATCCGAGTGCTCCGCTGCGGACGGTCGTGATCGCGCACATCTTCTATGTCGAGATGACGGACGAGATGCTCGACCATGCGGATACGCTCCCGGGTGAGTACGACCTGGTCGTCACGACTCCCGACGCGGAGCGTGCTGAGCAGATACGCGCGGTGATCGCGCAGCGGGAACCGCGTGCGGGTCGTGTCGATGTTCGCGTCCTTCCGTCTAACGACGGTCGAGATCAGAGTGCGTTCCTCATCGAATGCCGGGATGTCCTGCTCTCCGGCGAGTATGAGCTGTTCGTCAAGATCCATTCGAAGAAGACGCCGCAGGACGGATTCAACGTCGGTCGTCATTTCAAGGAGCAGCAGTTTGGCAATCTGCTGCACAGCGCGGGGTACACGGCGAACCTCGTGGCTCTGTTCCAGCGCGAACCCGGGCTGGGGATGGTCTTCCCGCCGATGATCCACATCGGATACCCCACGCTGGGGCGCGGATGGTCGGTCAACAAGCCGGGTGCGGAGACACTCACCGCCGAGCTGGGCATCAAGGTTCCGCTGGACGACATCTCTCCGCTGGCGCCGTTCGGCTCGATGTACATCGGTCGTCCCGCGGCTCTGCGGCTGCTCGTGGAGCATGAGTGGCGTTATGCCCAGTTCGGCGGAGCTGAGGCGTACAAGGACGGTGGTCTCGCCCACATCCTGGAGCGGCTCCCGGCGTATGCGGCAGCGGAGCTGGGCTTCCACTCGCGCACCGTCGCGAACACCGAGTATCTCGCGATCAGTCACACGGCGCTCGAGTTCAAGCTCGACGAGATGTCGGTCACGACGCCGGGCTACGCATACGAGCAGATCGAGCTGCTGCGCCGAGCCGGCTACGTCGGTTCGGGTAGCGCCGCAGACTTTGCAAGAATGTACATGCGCATCAATTTTCCCGGAACAGGTGCGCGCTTGCGTAAGGTCTTGGCGTCAGAGGGCATCACGGGCAAAGTCGCCCGTGCGGTTCGACGTCCTGGAGCCGCGGTTCGCCGCGTCCTCGGCCGTTTTTCGCGCGCTCGGTAGCAGGACGACACAGGTGAAAGTGAGGATCGTGGAAACGACGGATCGGTTTGCGCGACTGGCCAAGGAGCCATTCTCCACGATTGACTCCCGTGGTCTGCGGGTGCAAGGCGGGAAGCTGCGCGAGATCTTCGCTCGACGCGAACTGCTCGGGCTGCTGATCCGTCGCGACCTTCAAGCCCGCTATCGCGATAGCTTCCTCGGGTTCCTGTGGACGGTCATCCGCCCGCTGATCCAGTTCCTGATGTACTACATCGTCCTGGGGCAGTTCCTGCGGGCAGCAGAGGGCATTCCGGATTTCGCGATCTATCTCTTCTCGGGCCTGACTCTCTACGTCTTCTTCAACGACATGATCGCCGGCGCGACCGCGTCGATTCTCAACAACTCTGCACTCGTGAAGAAGATCTACCTCCCGCGCGAGGTGTTCCCGTTGGCCAGCATCGGCGCCGCCGGTTTCATGGCGGCCGTGCAGCTCGGCGTGCTGCTCATCGCGGCTCTTCTGTTCCGCGCGTTGCCGAGTCCCGTGCAGATGCTGTGGTTCTTCCCCTCGCTGCTGCTGATCACCGTCTTCGGGCTGGCGCTGGGCCTCCTTCTCTCCGCGGCGAATGTCTACCTGCGTGATATGCAGTATCTGACCGAGATCGTTCTGATGCTCGCGATGTGGGCATCGCCCATCGTCTATTCGTGGGCGATGGTCAAGGACGTCATCGCGCGCTTCTCGCTCCCGGAATGGGTCATCGAGGTCTACGCGGCGAACCCGCTCACGATCGCTGTTCTGGGCTTCCACAAGGCATTCTGGGGCGCGGGGACTCCGGAGAACTATCCGGAGGGACTGGGGCTTCGCATGCTCATCGCCACGCTTGTGGGCTTTGTTCTCCTCTGGATCGCACATCGGGTCTTCACCCGCGTGCAAGGCAACTTCGCTCAGGAGCTGTGATGACGACCACTACGCAGGCACCCGACATCGTTCGTCTGAACGCCGTCACCAAGCGCTTCACTGTTCGCAAGGACAACAGCCTCAAGGATCGCATCGTCCACTTCGGGCGCATGGGCAAGGAGTTCCGCCAGGACTTCGTGGCCGTAGACGGGGTCTCTCTCGATATTCAGGCGGGAACGACCGTCGGTCTGCTCGGAGCAAACGGCTCCGGCAAGTCCACGCTCCTCAAACTGATCGGCGGGATCATCTCTCCGACGACGGGAACCGTGCAGTCCCGTGGTCGTATGGCGGCGCTTCTCGAACTCGGCGCAGGGTTCCACCCCGACCTCAGCGGTCGAGAGAATGTGTATCTCAACGCGTCGATCCTCGGCCTCTCGCGTCAGGAGACGGACGAACGATTCGAGGAGATCCTCGAGTTCAGTGGAATCGGCTCCTTCATCGACACCGCAGTGAAGTTCTACTCCTCAGGGATGTACGTGCGTCTCGCCTTCGCTGTCGCCGTGCACACCGATCCCGACCTGCTGCTCGTCGACGAGGTCCTTGCGGTCGGCGACGAGACCTTTCAGCGCAAGTGCATGGATCGTATCGCGCAGTTCCGCGCCGAGGGACGCACGATCGTTCTCGTCAGTCACTCGGCGCAGCAGGTGGCAGAGCTCTGTGACCGCGGAATCGTGCTCAGCGAGGGACGCATCGTGCACGATGGTGACACGAACGAGGCGATCCGAGCTCTGCGTACGTCGCTCGATCTCAAGCGCAGGAAGTCCACGAGCGCATCGGATGCGCAGCCTATCCACGTGACCAAGATCGAGGTGCTCGACGCGGACGGAGAGACCGCGGACACGATCAGGAGCGGTGACCCGGTGACGATCCGCGTGCACGCCGCGTCGGTGCGCAGATTCGATCGGTGGGATGTCGGCTTCAGCATCGATACGCCGTTCGGGCACATGGTGCTCGCCTCGAACACAGAGCTTCTCGGACGGGAGCTTCCACCGCTCGACGGCGAGACCACCGTCGACCTGAAGATCGAGAGCCTGAGTGTCGGCCGCGGTCAGTACTTCATCAACGCCAATGTCGCGGGGGTGAGCGAGATCAGCACGCACGCGCTCATGCAGGGCGCGCTTCTCAACGTCGACGGCGGCGAAGGCACGATGGGCTCATCGTCCGCGGTGATCAGCGTCCCCGGGAGCGAAGAGCGCGCCTGACGGCAGGGACCTTCGGCGTCAGTCGGCGTATCCGTGCGGATTCTGCGACTGCCAACGCCAGGCGTCGCGTGCCATGGCGTCGATGCCGCGCGACGCGCGCCAGCCCAGCTCGGTCTCGGCGCGCGTCGTATCTGCCCACGCCTGTGCGAGGTCGCCCGCGCGACGCGGCTGGACCTCATATGGGATGGATTTACCGCAGGCTGCTTCGAACGCCTGAATCAACGCGAAGACCGAGGTGGCGCGCCCCGTGCCGAGGTTCCACGCTCGCACTCCGATGGGCTCGCGGAGTTTGTCGAGCGCGGCGACGTGTCCCTCAGCCAGATCGACGACGTGGATGTAGTCCCGCTCGCCCGTGCCGTCCGAGGTGGGGTAGTCCGCTCCGAAGACGCCTACCTGGGGGAGGCGTCCGATCGCGACCTGCGAGATGTACGGGGCGAGGTTGTTCGGGATGCCATTGGGGTCCTCGCCGATCAGTCCGCTCTCGTGCGCCCCGATCGGGTTGAAGTAGCGCAGCAGCGCGATGTTCCATCGCGGGTCGGCGTGCGCGATATCGCTGAGGATCCGCTCGAGCATGACCTTGGTCTGTCCGTAGGGGTTGGTGGCGTGCAGCAGCCCGCCGTCCTCGGCGTACGGCGCCTCCTGGCCCTCGCCGTAGACCGTGGCCGAAGAGGAGAAGACGAGGTTGTGAACGCCGTGCGTCGTCATCGTGCGCAGGAGCGCGAAGGTCGAGTCGAGGTTGTGCGAGTAGTAGCGCAGCGGCTCGGCGACGCTCTCACCGACGGCCTTCAACCCGGCGAAGTGGATGACCGCATCCGGACGTTCTTCGAGGAAGACCGCGCTCAACGCCGATTCGTCGCGCACGTCGAGCTCGTGGAACGACGGCTGCCTTCCCGCGATCTGAGTGATCCGCTCCACGGCCGTGCGGGAGCTGTTGTCGAGACTGTCGACGAGGACCACGTCGTGTCCGCGCTCCAGAAGGCTGACAGCCGTGTGTGAGCCGATGTATCCGGCACCGCCGGTGACGAGCACGCGCACAAGTTCTCCTTTGGAACGGGGAATCGGAACCTCTAGATCGTAGCCGCGCGCGTCGGTGATTTCCTGATGATGCGCGGCGTGCCTCAGTCGGCTCGATGCGCCAGTACATCCTGGAGAAGGGTCCGGGCACGCGCATCGAAGGAGTGCTCCTGCCGGATCCGCTCCGCGATGTGGGCAAGCTCGCTGTCCGAGGGGAAGAGGGCGTTCACCGGGGTGAGGGCGATCTCGCGAAGCTCCGCTTCGCTGCGATACGTGCGCACGGCCGATCCGAATGTCTCTGCGATCCCGACGACGTCGTCGCTGATGGCGCGTCCCCCCGCCGCGATGACATCGTAGAGGCGGTTCGAGACGAAGCCTTCGCGCTGCATCGCCGGCCAGTGATCGTTGAGGACGGCTCCTGCGCCCTCATAGATGGCGGGAAGTTCCTCGTTGGGCACATGCGTCGCCGTGATCGCAGATGCGGGAATATAGCCTCGCCAGTCCGGTCCGTATACGCGAAGGGGTGCGCCGACGCGGAGGGGCTCGATGACGGACGGTCGAGCGATCCCGCGGGCTGTGCCGACGAAGACGAGATCATCCGTGCGCGGTGATCCGCGCGGAGCGAATCGCGTGGTGTCTGTGCACTGCGCCAGGGGGTGGATGAGGTGCCCCAGGCGACGTGAGGCGCTCTGTGCCCAGGGGGCGGATGCCGCGTAGCGAAGGCCGAAGTCACCCAGTTCCTCCGCGGTGATCTCATCGGGGTGGCTGATGATCCAGAGCAGAGCCGTCCCGGTTTCCGGAGGAACGATGCGTTCCGGCCCGCGGAGGACGAGGTTCACGTCGTCGAGCCTGCTGGACGAACGGTGCGCGGCGGGCAGAGCATCGACAGCAACGTACTGCCCGAGACGCTCCAGCGCGGCCGCGAGCCCCCGCGCAAAGTGCGTGTCGCCCCAGGCTTCGCCGCGCGGGCCCGCCGGCGCCGCTGTCTTGATTGCCCAACGAAGCCGTGGAACGACGGTCCCATCTTCACCGCGGAACTCTTCAGCCACACGACGTATCACCAGTCCGCCCTGGCCCCAGCCGCCGATCTCCAGTCCCCGGCCCGGGGTCAGCCCGTCGAGTCTCAGCTCCGCATCAGGATCGACCCTCGCCGACACCGAGTCGTCATCGGTGACCGCTGCGGCCGCGAGGAGCGTACGCGGTGTGTTCTCGTCGCTGATGACACGGGCTGTGATCGGCGAGTCGGATGCTGTGGGCGCGAGCGTGTCTCCGAGCATGCGCAGATCTTCTCGCGGGTGACCGGCGAAGAGACGAAATCCGCGGCCATCGTGCGCGCCAAGGCCTGCGGAGGCGATTGTGCCGTCCTCCGCCAGCCAGAGCGCAGCATGCGGCGCGGTGCGGCCGC
Organism: Microbacterium sp. GW823-FHT02G05; assembly: GCF_058797175.1. Lineage (NCBI taxonomy): Bacteria > Bacillati > Actinomycetota > Actinomycetes > Micrococcales > Microbacteriaceae > Microbacterium > Microbacterium sp. GW823-FHT02G05. The sequence goes on along the minus strand of NZ_JBXAJK010000002.1, from coordinate 902,249 downwards.
TCTCGATGATCGCGTGCAGATCGGGTTCGGTGATGGAGGCCCCCGCGGCGCGAGACACGAGAAGCGTCGATGTTGTCGAAAGGTGCGGTGCCGGCGAGGCGAGGGGCAGGCCCTCGACAAGAGCGATCCGCGCTCCGGGCAGCGTCAGCTGTGCGGCAGCGACACGCAGGGATCGAGACGCCGCGGCGATGTCAAGGAGCACCGCTGCGCCTCGTTCCTCCGCCACATCGACGACCGTGCGAAGATCGCTGCCGTCGCTGTCGGATTCGTTGAGTCGCCACACGATGAGAGTGTGGGGGCGCTCCAGCGAGGCGGGACCGGTCTGCGCGCGCAGAGCATCGCGCGCATTCGCGATCACCTCGGCCCGTGTGACCAGCCGGTGCTCCGTCGCGCTGCCGAAGAGCAGCGGAGCGCCACCGACCGACTCTCTCCATGCGACCCCGAGAGGGCCGCCCTGCGCGGCCACGGATTCAGGATGCGCCTGCGCGAAAGCCACGGCGTCCCAGGCGAGTGTCGTCGAGATCTTCGTGGCGTCGGCGACGAGGTAGGCGTACAGCGCAGGGACGCGATCACCGTCGGGGAGCTGAGCCGAGACGTGCTCTTCCAGAAACAGTGGGTTGAGTGCGAGGCCGTCGCGGAACCCGCCAGAGACATAGGCGCGTATGGCTCCACGCATCGTGACAGCGGGTCCGAGCAGGAGGCGAGCATACTCGAGGTCCACCACGTCTGCGCGGGCGATCGTCCGTGTCCACCACAGCCGATCGAGACGGGTGAGAAGAGAGCCGAGAACGGGCGCGGAACGCGACGCACGCCAGAGGCGCCTCAGGGAACGGAGCATTCTGGGAGTCTATTCGCTGCATGAGGCACGCCTTCGGAGCCGGATGATAGCCTCGATCGATCGGACACCTCAGCGTGACAGGAGAATTTGTGTCAGACAGCCCTGCACGCGTCGGCATTGTGGTGCGAACGAAAGATCGCCCGTTGCTTCTCGCGCGAACGCTCTCCGATCTGGCCGCCCAGGAATACACAGACTGGCATGCGGTGATCGTGAACGACGGCGGTCTGCCCGAGCCCGTCGATGAGCTCGTTCGGTCGGCGGCGATGGAAATCCGCGATCGCATCACCGTGGTGCACCATGTGGAGTCGGTCGGCCGTTCTGCCGCGGCGAACGTCGGCGTCATGGCGCTGCGCACGGAGTTCGTCGTGCTGCATGACGACGACGATCTATGGCACCCACGTTTCCTTCACGGCTCCGTCGACTGGCTCGACACCCGCGTGGACGACATCGGGGTCGTGTCCCGGACAGAGATCGTGTTCGAACGGGTCGATGGCGACGCGATCACCGAGCTGTCGCGCGCCCCGTTCTGGGCGCGGATGACCCAGATCACCTATGCCGAGCTGCTGCAGGTGAACCGCTTCGTGCCGATCGCCTACGTCTATCGTCGTGCAGTGCATGACGAAGTAGGGCTCTACCGTGAGGACATCCATGCGGCGGAAGACTGGGAGTTCAATCTTCGCGTCGCTCAGCGGCACCCGATCGGCTACATCGCCGACGAGACGCGTGCGTACTGGATGCAGCGGCGCAGTGCGACAGGAGCACTCGGCAACAGCATGTTCGTGCTCGCGCAGGAGCACGAGTACTACGACCGCATGATTCGTGACGAGGCGCTGCGTACCTTCACGCAGTCGCATGGCGACGGCCTCGCCCTGTACCTTGCTCGTTTCGTGCAGGATGAGGTCTCACGTCAACTCGACGAGCGCCGCACGTTGGGGCAGCGGCTCATGTCCGCGGCCCGAGAGTTCCGCCGCGGACGTCGCCCTTAGCCCACTGTGGCGGCAGCGCGCGGGTCGACGCCGTTCGCCCGCGTATTCTCTGCGGACGCAAGCGCATCACTCGCGTCCGCCCGTGCCGCGACGAGGGTCGTGTAGGCGAACAGAGCCATGATCGCGCCGAAGGCGGCGCTGCCCAGGAGCCACGTGACCAGCGGGGTCGGCCCTGCGGCCCACCACCAGTCCACGTCGCCGCTCGGGTGAAGAGTGCCTGGGCCCGTGTAGCGGCGCATGTTCGCATAAAGAGCGACGGAGTTGGCGATCGTGAGCAGTACGGCGATCGCCCAGGTCTGCTCGCGGGTGAGGTGAACGCCGCGTGCGTGCACCGCCTCTGTGCCGCTGGAAGGAGCGATGGCCGTCATCATGAAGAGCGTCACCAGGGGCAGGATGTAGCGTGGTTGAACTTCGAAGCCGACGGTCACGCCGCTCTGGACGAGGATGTACAACGGCACGGCTAGGGCAGCGAAGCCGGTGCCGGCGACGGCGACCAGCTTTCGCCAACCTTGCCAGCGCAGGGAGATGAAGAGGGCTCCGGCGGCAACGAACAGGGTGCACCCCCAGACGATCGGCGGCATCATGGTGTCGAGCCAGCCGAGTCCCCAGTCGATACCGAAGACGCCGCCCCAGAGCATGGGCATGCCGAAGATGTTCTCGATCAGGAGCACTGGCTTCGATGCGACAGGCGCTCCGCCGCTCATGCCCCCGAGCGCGACGCCCGTCTGCCCCGCGGTGAGGAAGGCGATCGCGGCGAGGATCAGCAGCGCCGCAGGAAGTGCCGCCGACAGCCAGAAACGCTTCTGCGTACGGAACGAGAGCACGACGGCCGCGCAGATCGCCACAGCCGTGTACGCCGCGCTGTCACCACGGGCGCCGAGCCCAAGGAGCGCGGAGAACACGGCGACACCGCCGAGCGCGATCCGCTGTGCCCCGGACGTCGCGAAGAATCCGAGGAGAGCCGGGAAGAGGATCGCCATCGACATGATCGACCAGCTGCTCGGATTCGTGGACGGGATGAGGAAGGCCGCCAGCGGTACGAATGTGAGGGCGATTCCGGCCGAAAGGGTCAGCCTGAATCGGCGCGGGAGCAGAAGCCAGGTTCCGACGGTGAGCACCGCGAAGAGCGCGGCATTAGCGATCCGGATGATGATCGTCGACACGGCGATGTTGTCGCTCGCGAAGAACGAGTTCCAGAAGTAGAAGCCCGAGGGGTACTGGGATCCGGAGTTCACGCGATCCGACTCGGCGAGTGTGATTCCCTCGTCGAGGAAGCCCTCGCCCTGGCAGGAGGCGTCGGTCTCTGGCTGGAAGGCGTAGCAGATGGAGTTCGCGGCCTTGTCAGGGATAAGGCGCGACTTCTCGTCGTCGCCCGGGCCGCACAGCCCCTCCCGCTCGCCATTGCCACACCAGATGCTTGCGAGGTGGAAGTCATCGTCAGGACTGGCACCGACCGGCGACGACAGCGCCCATGCGCTCAGCGCGATGAGCAGCAGCAGGCCTGCGCCGACCGCGGAGAGGGTCTTTTTGAGCATGCTCATGACTGTTGTTCTTCCTCCGGGGCGATGGGGTGAGACGTGACGATCCGATGAGGCAGCAGGGCGAAGACGATCAGTGCCACGGCACCGCCGCCACCCCCGATGCCGTAGCCGAGAAGTGCACCCCACTGGCCCCACAGCGGCGCGCAGAGCGCCATGATCACGGTGCCGACCGCAAACGATACCATCCAGATCTTTGCGTACAGCCGTTGGCGTCCATCAGACAGGAGCAGGGCGGAGGGGACGGCCGCGATCGAGAAGAGGAAGACGATCACCAGCAGGATCTGCATCGCCGTCGTACCGCCACGCGCATCCTCGCGGAAGATCTGGAGAAGCCACGGCGCGAGCACGATGAGAATGCCGAAGATCACGGCGAACAGGAGCGTCGAGAGCAGGAACACACGCGTATGGGCGGTATGCCGCGCGCGCGCATCCGAGATTCTCGTGAAGTGCGGGATCAGGACCTGGTTCAGGGCCTGGGAGATCATGTTCGCCGGTGTCGCGAGTGTGAGCGCCGCCGCGAAGAGGCCGGCGTTGGCCGGCGTGTCGAAGGCGCGGACGAACACCATCGTCGCGGGCAGAAGGCCTCCGGTGACGAGCACCCCCAGCGAGGCCTCTCTGGTGAATCGAAGCACCTCGCCCCGCAGCTCCTTCGTGCAGGCCGTCGAGCGCGTGCGAGGGAGGCTGACAGCGGCGAAGAGCAGGTAGCCGAGAGTCAGGGGGAGCAGCAGGGCCCAGCTGATGTTGCCGGTGACGACGAGGACCAGCGCGGTGATGGCGAGGAGCGATGAGAGTGTGTCGGCGATCGCTGCCCACAGCAGGCGGTCTTCACCGGTCAGCACACCGCGAGTGAAGACATAGGCGTTGTAGCCGAAGACGAGAAGTGCGCTGCTGATCGCGATCGCGGGGTCGTTCACGATCAGGAGCGTGAGAGGGATGGCGATCGCTGCGAGGGCGGCGGACGCGATCCACCATGAGCGGATGAGTGGGCGCAGCGCCTGCGCCGCCACTTCCGGCATCGAGAGGTATCGTGTGGCCGCGATTCCCGCTCCGGCTGGCCATACGAGGGCGAGATAGACCGCGAGCGAGAGGACGGTCGTGACCTCTCCCATGGTGTCGAGGCCGGCCACGTTGCCGATCACGAGCGTGTACACGAAGCGAGCCACGCCCTGCACTGCCATGCCGCCCGTGGACAGCACGGCGCGGCTCAGCACCGGGTTGACCCTCATGCGAGTGTGTCCGCGTCGACCACGGTGCGGAACAGCGTGCGATAGCGCTCGGCGACCGCGTGGGCATCATAGTCATGCAGCGCACGGGCGCGAGCCTGCTGGGAGAGATGCGCGCGCGCATCGTCGCTCAGCGCGGCGTAGGTGCTCAGTGCATTCCGCATGGAGTCGGGATCGCCGGGTGCGACGAGAAAACGGCGGTCATCCACGAAGTGCGAGCAATTGCCGACATCAGTGGTGATCACGGGAACGCCGTGACCCGCTGCCTCCAAGCCGACCAGCGGGAACGTCTCGCCGTACAGGCTCGAGATGACGAGCGCGGCGGACTGCGCAAGGACATGCTCCGGATGGGAGGTCGGCCCATCGAAGGACAGAGCCCCGGCGTCGAGGAGAGGCTGCAGATCGAGTTCCTCGATCATGCCCTGGACGCGCGGGTCGTCGATGGTCAGTTCCGCGCCGACAACGCGAAGCCGCCATCCGGGCATCGTCGGCGCCGCGGCGGCGAATGCCTTCAGGAGCGTGGCATGGCCCTTGACCGGGTGGTTGCGGGCGATGGACACGAACGTCCGCGATGAGGTGCTGAACGACGGAGTGGTCGGAACCATCGTGCCGTTCAGGATCGGCGTGACGACATGCTTCATCCGCAGACGCCGAAGGAACATCGTCATGGCGGGGCTGTCGCTGGTGGGCACGACGGCGGCGAATCGGAAGGACAGCGCCCCGACGGCACGCGCGATGACCTTCGTGAGCCAGTGGTCGCCGCTGCCGAACCCGTGCGTGTGCATCGTGGACACGCGCGGAATGCGGGTTCGCGCGAGCGCCGTGACGAAGTCCGCATGGAAAAGGTGCGAGGAGATGATCTCCGGGGCGAAGTCCGTGATCGCGTGCTCGAGCGCGCGCACCATCGCGGGCAGATTACGTGATGACGGCGGGAAATCGAGATACGTGACACGCGAGAAGGCGGCGTCGAGCTCGTCGCTCAGTGTGCCTCGGGACATGAGGACGACGAGGCCCAGTTCGTCCTCCTCGCTCCAGGACCGGGCAAGCGTGGCGAGCAGTCGCTCTGCACCGCCGACATCGGCATCGGAGCAGACGAAAAGTACGCGCATGGACTTCCTTCGTGGATCGCGGGGCAGAGCGAACGAGATCGGCCAGCCGGGCACATTGTATCGTGGGCGACAGGAGTGCGACCTGAGCGGCGTTGTTCGATGACCGCGTTCTTTCGCGCCTGTCGAGCAGGAAGGAAGCCGTCGCGCGTACCGGGAAGTCCGGCGTGCAGAGGCGACATCGCAGATGAGATTCGCGTTCATCGTGAACAACTACCCGCCGCGCGTCGGCGGGGTGGAGAGCCATGTGCACAGCCTGGTGCAGCATCTCGTGGCCAGGGGAGACGACGCCGTCGTCATCACGCTGTCAGAGAATGCCGGCATAGAGCACGCGGACGGGGTCGAAGTGATCCGGCTTCGCGAGCACATGCGGGTGGCGGATGTCCTCGGGTTCCCGTCTCCGGGCACCGCCCGCAGAATCGCTCGGATTCTGAGAGAGCGCAACGTGGACGTGGTCTCGATTCACACGCGGTTCTTCCCCATGTCCTGGGTGGGGCTGCGCAGCGCCCGGAGGGCGGGGCTCCCGGTCATCCACACGGAGCATGGCAGCGACCACGTCGTGTCGGACTCTCCGCTCATCCGCGTGGCGAGTCGATTCGTCGATTTCACGGTCGGCAGAGCGATCCTCCGTCAGGCGGACGATGTGGTCGGCGTATCCGAGCGCGTGACAGCCTTCGTGCATCGTCTCTCGGGTCGTAGAGCAGAGGTGTTCTACAACGCGATCGATGCGTCGGCGGCGGGCGCGCCTGAGGAGGGCATCGTGCAGGGCTCCGGCCCGCGCAACGTCGTCTTCGTCGGCCGGTTGGTGCCGGGGAAGGGGGCCGATGTCTTCGTCGACGCGATCGCTGCGCTGACTGCGCGAGGCCTGGACGTGCGCGGCGAGATCCTCGGGGATGGGGTCGAGCGCGACAGCATCCGTCGGGCGATCGCGGATCGAGGCCTGCAGGACCTCGTCCGGATGAGAGGACGGGTGCCGAGCGAGGAAGTGCGTGCGGCTCTGCGGCGCGCTGTGCTGGTCAACCCGACGACGCTCGCGGAAGGCTTCCAGACGACACTGCTCGAAGCGCTCGACGAGGGAGGGGCGGTCGTGACGTTCGATGTGCCCGGTGCTGCGCTCCTGCGTGAGCAAGGCCACCCCGTGACGATCGTTGGAGAACCGACGGCGCAGGCGGTTTCCGATGCGACGGAGACGATGCTGCACCAGGGGTGGGAAGCGCGTCCCCTGCGGGGCTGGCATTGGGAGGAGCGGGCCGCTGAGTACGCGGTGCGCGCCGAGAGTCTCGTTGCCCGCAATGTCTCAGGACGGCACGGATAGAATCGACTGACCTCGAAACGGAATTCACATACCCATGAGCAACAACACGCCGACGACCGATGACACCTGGCTGATCATCCCCCTCTACAACGAGGCCACGGTGGTGCAGGACGTCATCCGAGGAGCACTCCAGGTGTTTCCCAACATCGTCTGCGTTGACGATGGCAGCCACGACTCCTCCGTCGCCGAGGCACTGGCCGGTGGCGCGGTCGTGCTCCGCCATCCGATCAACCTCGGGCAGGGAGCAGCGCTGCAGACGGGAATCGAGTTCGCGCGGGCGCAGCCCGGCGCTGAATACTTCGTGACCTTCGACTCCGATGGCCAGCACCAGGTTGCCGACGCTCTCGCGATGGTGGAGCGGTTGCGGACCGGAGACTACGACATCATCGTCGGGTCACGATTCCTTGACGATCGAACCAACGCCAGCGCTCTGAAGAAGTTCGTGCTGAAGGTCGCGGTGCTCTTCGAGCGGCTCTCGACGGGTGTGCGCCTGACGGACGCCCACAACGGCCTTCGCGCCTTCAACCGCAAGACCGCGCACGTGCTGAACATCCAGCAGAACCGGATGGCGCATGCGAGCGAGATCGTTGCGCAGATCGGCCAGCACAAACTCCGCTATGCGGAGCAGCCCGTGCACATCGTGTACACCGACTACTCCCGCTCGAAGGGCCAGTCGCTGTGGAACTCGGTGAACATCCTCAGCGAACTCTTCATCAAGTAGGCGTGACATGACTGATCAAATCATCATCAAGGTGCTCCTCATCGGAGCCTTCCTCATCTTCGCGCTCATCCTCCTTCGTCCCGGAGGTTCGGCGCGTACGCAGGCCATCCGCACGATCACGCTGATCCTGCTGCTCGCCGCCGGAGTCTTTGCCGTGCTCTTCCCAGGCCTCATCGACGACCTGGCCCGCAGCGTGGGTGTCGGGCGAGGCACCGACCTGCTTCTGTATGCGTTCATCATCGTCTTCGTCGGCAATGCGCTCACGACCGTGCGCAGACGCCGTGCGCAGGATGCGCAGATCACACAGCTGGCGCGGCAGATCGCTTTGCGCAATCCTGAGCTCCCGGAGGGCAAGCACTGATGGATCTTCTTGTCGTCGGGTCGGGTCTCTTCGGCCTCACCATCGCGGAGCGCGCTGCTGCCGCAGGCCGCAAGGTCACCGTCATCGACCGTCGTCACCACATCGGAGGCAACGCCTACAGCGAGGCGGAGGCGACGACGGGCATCGAGGTGCATCGCTATGGTGCGCACCTGTTCCACACGTCGAACGAAACCGTGTGGGAGTACGTGAACCGGTTCACGACCTTCACGAACTATCAGCACCGCGTGTACTCGACCCACAAGGGCATCGTGTACCCGCTGCCGATCAACCTCGGCACGATCAACCAGTTCTTCAACGCCGCGTACACGCCTGCCGAGGCGCGGGCCCTCGTCGCCGAGCAGGCGGGGGAGCACGATCCTCAGAAGGCTCAGAACCTGGAAGAGCGCGGTATCGGCCTGATCGGTCGTCCGCTGTTCGAGGCGTTCATCCGCGATTACACCGCGAAGCAGTGGCAGACCGACGCGAAAGAGCTTCCCGCGTCGATCATCAGCCGTCTGCCCGTTCGGTACACGTACGACAACCGCTATTTCAACGACACGCATGAGGGTCTGCCCACCGACGGCTACACGGCCTGGCTGGAGCGGATGGCCGACCACCCGAACATCGAGGTGCAGCTCAACGTCGACTACTTCGACGAGAGTCAGCCGCTGAACAAGAAGGCCACCGTCGGACAGGTGCCGGTGGTCTACACCGGTCCCGTCGACCGCTACTTCGAGTACGCGGAGGGCGAGTTGAGCTGGCGCACGATCGACCTGAAGGAAGAAGTTCTCGACATCGCGGACTTCCAGGGCACTTCGGTCATGAACTATCCGGATGCGGATGCTCCGTTCACACGCATCCACGAGTTCAAGCACTTCCACCCGGAGCGTACCGAGATCTTCAACCAGGAGAAGACGGTCATCCATCGTGAGTATTCGCGTTTCGCGACCCGCGCGGACGAGCCCTACTACCCCGTGAACACCGCCGCGGACCGTGAGGGGCTACTGGCCTACCGGGAGCTGGCCAAGGGCGAGGCCGGCGTGCAGTTCGGCGGGCGTCTCGGCACCTACCAGTACCTTGACATGCACATGGCCATCGGCTCGGCGCTGTCGATGTGGAACAACCAGTTGGCGTGACGGACGTTCTCACTCGCAGGGCGGCGCGGGAACAGTCGTCGTTGCGCCCGCTCTACCGCCACGACATCGACGGGCTGAGGGCGCTTGCGATCCTGCTCGTGGTTGTCTACCACGTCTGGATCGGCCGTGTATCCGGCGGGGTCGACGTCTTCCTGATGGTGTCGGCCTACCTTCTCACCAGCTCTTTTGCGCGGAAGATCTCCGCCGACCGTGATCTGCGGGTCGGAGAGTTCCTGCTGGGACGGTTCCGGCGGCTCCTGCCTGCAGCGGCTGTCGTGCTTGCGGCGACACTGGGCGCGGCGTGGCTGCTGCTGCCGCAGACTCAGTGGTCGTCACTGTGGCGTGAAGGGTGGGCTTCGCTCTTCTACGTGCAGAACTGGGTCCTTGCTTTCGATGGTGTCGACTACTACGCGCGAGACACGATCGTCCCCTCGCCGCTTCAGCATTTCTGGTCGCTGTCGGTGCAGGGACAGGTCTTCGTGCTCTGGCCGCTGCTGTTCGTGTGTGCGGCATGGATCATCAAGCGGACCCGCTGGTCGCCGCGCACTGTGCTGGCCGTGCTCTTCGCCGTCGTCTTCGCAGCATCTCTGGTCTTCTCGATCGTGGAGACACGTGAGCTGCAGGCCTTCGCGTACTTCGACACCAGGGCGCGGCTCTGGGAGTTCGCAGCGGGTTCTCTCGTGGCGCTTCTCATCCCGCTGCTGCGAGTCGATCGACGTCTGCGGGCGACTCTGGGGTGGGTCGGTCTGATCGCGGTCGTCGTCTGCGGTCTGGTCCTCGATGTCGAAGGTGGTTTCCCCGGCTATCTCGCGCTGTGGCCGATCATCGGAGCGTCCTTGGTGATTCTCGCGGGGACCCCGGACCGGAACAGCGCAGCGGGTCCGGTCCGCTGGAACCCTTCGCGCCTCTTGGCGCTTCCTCTGTTCCGCGGCCTGGGCGCGGATGCCTATGCGCTCTATCTCGTGCACTGGCCCGTGCTCATTCTGTGGCTCTCGGTGCGCCAGGAGACCCGTGTCAGCATCTTCGAGGGGCTTGTGATCGTCGCCATCTCGCTCGTGCTGGCACGACTGGTGACGATTCTCGTCGAGCAGCCGCTTCGGCTGCCCGCCGGACGGACCGGCAGCTGGATGAGCAATCTGAGCGTGATCATGGCGAGCATGCTCATCGTGGTGGCCGTCATCGGACCGTGGAAGCTGCTCACGGCGGCTCCCGTCGCGGGGACATCAGCATCGGGTGGAGCTACCGTGAATCTGATTCCGGGACCGGAGGCGGAGGATTCGGAGCGCTGGGCTCGCCTCGACATTCCCTGCACAGGGGCGTTTGCCTCCGATCTCGAGGTGGTTCAGGAGAGCTGCACGCAGACGGACGGTGCGGAGGACGCTACGCGGCTTCTCGTGATCATCGGCGACTCGCACAGCAACCAGCTCGCCGGCGCGTTGCGCCCCCTCACCGACGAGCGGGACTGGGGGATCGTGATGCTCATGCGTCCGTGGTGCTCGCTGGAGGCGCATGAGGCCGAGAGCGAGCGCGCCCAGTACTGCGATGAATGGCGGATGGAAGCGACCGCGCACGTCCTTCGGATTGCTCCCGATTCGGTGTTCTCCGTTGTCACGGCCGCCGCACCGGACAGCCCCGAAGAGCGGCTTCTCTCCGACGTCGAGGCGGTGGTCGACGTGTTCACGGCCAACGGCATACGCACCTTCGGCGTTCGCGACAATCCGCGGTCTGAGCAGAAGGACTACTACATGTGCGCGCTCATGGGGGAGGACTGCGATTTCTCCGTCACTCAGGGACTCGCCGCCGAGAACCCGGCTGCGCGGCTGGCGGATCGCGTGCGGCTGGTGGATTTCACCCCGTGGCTCTGTCCCGACGGCGTATGTCGCATGACCGAGGGGGATATCGCCATCTACCTGGACACGAACCACCTGAGCTATCCGTTCGCTCGCTCGTTGAGCGCGGCGCTGTACTCACAACTCTCCGACTACTTCGATGAAACGCCAGAAGCGCATGTCCCGTTCTAGACTCGGATTCGTGAGTCACGCGACGGTCGGGGCGCCGGGTACGCCCCGGCGATACCTGCATTCACTGTGGTTGCTCTCTTCGCGAGACCTGCGCGTGCGCTATTCGACGAGCTTCCTCGGCTACCTGTGGTCGGTGCTCGATCCACTGGTGATGAGCCTGATCTACTGGTTCGTCTTCACGCAGGTCTTCAACCGCGGTGGCCGCATCGGCGAAGAGCCGTACATCGTCTTTCTCATCGTCGCGCTGCTTCCCTGGGTGTGGTTCAACACTGCGGTCTCTGACTTCACCCGCGCATTCCGCAAGGACTCGCGTCTCGTGCGGTCGACGGCGATCCCTCGTTCGATCTGGGTGAATCGCGTCGTGCTGACGAAAGGCATGGAGTTCCTCTTCTCCATCCCCGTCCTGGCGCTCTTCGTGCTCTTCAACGCGGACAAGGTCACGATCACCTGGTCCTTGCTGTGGTTCCCTGTGGGGATGCTGCTGCAGACCGTTCTGCTGGTCGGTCTCGGTCTGCTGGTCGCGCCTCTGTGCGTGCTGTACGCAGATCTCGAGCGCACCACCGCCCTCATCCTTCGTGCGCTCTTCTACGCATCACCGGTGATCTACAGCGTCTCCGACCTCCCCGCCCCGTTCGATGCGATCGGCGCGTTCAACCCGCTGGCCGGAATCTTCACGCTCTATCGCGTCGGGTTCTTCCCTGACCAGTGGGAGACCGGTCCTGTGCTGATCAGCGTCGCCGTGAGCGCCTTCATCCTGCTCCTGGGGATCTGGACGTTCCGATCGCTTGAGCGCCCCGTGCTGAAGGAGCTGTGATGTCGAGCGCGATCGAAGTTCAGGGCCTCGGAGTGCAGTTCCGGCGCAATCGGCGCGGACGCCGCAGCTTCAAAGACCTCTTCGCCGGTGCCTCTCGTCGCACCCGGCCGGGGGAGTTCTGGGCGCTGCGAGACGTCTCCTTCACTGTCGCGCAGGGCGAGGCCATCGGTGTCGTCGGTCGAAACGGCCAGGGGAAGTCCACGCTTCTGCGGCTGGTCGCCGGCGTGCTGCTGCCGGACGAGGGCAAGGTTGCCGTCCACGGCGGTGTTGCACCGCTCATCGAGATCACCGGTGGATTCGTGGGGGACCTCACGGTGCGCGAGAACGTGCGCCTGACGGCAGGATTGCACGGGATGTCGCGCGCCGAAGTCTCGCGCCGCTACGACGACATCATCTCGTTCGCGGAACTGCACGGCTTTGAGGAGACGCCGTACAAGCATCTCTCGAACGGTATGAAGGTTCGGCTGGCATTCGCCGTCGTCTCCCAGCTCGACGAGCCGATCCTCCTCGTCGACGAGGTGCTCGCAGTCGGCGACAAGGCGTTCCGCGACAAGTGCTACAAACGTATCGATGAGCTGCTCGCGGACGGGCGCACGCTCTTCTTCGTGAGTCACAACGAGCGCGATCTGCGTCGCTTCTGCACGCGGGGCCTCTACCTCGACAAGGGTGAGCTCGCCCTGGACGCTCCGATCAACGACGTACTCGATCGTTACAACGCCGACTACAACCTCCGCTGACAGTCGGCGGAGGTATCCGCTGACGACTAGATTCCGACGATCGACCGCAGGTGGATCGCGGCATCGCGGGCGCTGGTGATGCCACCGGAGAGATCACTGTCATCGGCTGCCGCCTGCCGAAGACCTCGCAGCGTCTCCTCGTATGAGCTGACGCCGGCCCGCCACTCGCTGTCGATCGAGGAGGGCGCGGGCGTGTCCGACAGGCGCTGTACGTCCTGCTGGAGCTGATCGATCACGGAGATCGCATCCTGTCCGACGAGGCCTTCGAGGATCGAGAGTCCGGTGAGGGCGTCATCGAGCCGCGGACCGACTGTGCCGGCGAACGTCGCAACGTCGGGGTCCTGAGGCTCAGGGGGTGTCGTCGCGGGAGCGGTCGGCACCCCGGTCGGAGGTGCAAACGTCGGCAGGGGACTTCCCGTGGGAAGCGGTGTCGCAGAGTCAGATGCGCTGGGCGTCGGCGACCCGGAGGGCAGCGGAGTCGGCCCACCGTCGCGCGGGATCAGGAAGAAGGCGAGCGCCCCGGCGATCAGAAGCACCGCGGCGACAAGAGCGACGATCAGCCACACGCGTCCGGCGCGGTTCTTCTCGGGAGGGAAGGTCCACTGGACGTCCGGTTGCTGCTCGTTCATGCTCATGCTTCCAAGGGTGCCATGGGCTGCCAGGAACGGTCGCGCGCAATGCGGCCACCGTCGCGAATCCCTCGGAAGAGATTGCTGGTGCCCCGCACCGTGCGCTCGACGAACAGGAGACGGATGAGCTCCTTCGCGAACGTCATGGTCGTCCCGAGGCCGAACAGCACCGGGTTGTAGACGCCGAGCGAGCGGTAATAGTGCTTGATGTATGCCCGGTTGCGCATGATGTAGTAGCGGTACGCGTTACTGGAGGCGTTCATATGGCGAATGCCCATGTCCCACTGCTTGATCTCGCGTGTGCGGCGCAGCACGAATTCGTCCACGATGACGGCCGTCGTCTTCCGCGACGCCAGCCAACCGTACATCTGGTCATCCCAGTAGATGAAGAAGCGCGGGTCAGGCAGGCCGATCTGTTGCACGATCGAACGGTGGATGAACATCCCCTCGAAGCATCCGCTGTTCATCTCCTTGAACCCCGTGGCATCGAAGCCCGCCGGGGCGAAGGGGATCGGGATGCCCATGCGCTCCGCGATGCGGTACTGCCAGTAGAACGCGCTGCCGTCGTAGTCATAGCGACGACCCTGGATGCTCTTGAAGCGCGGGGCCCACTTGCCCATCTGCGCGAGTCCCTGCGGGAGCACCTCCACATCATCGTCCATGAGCCAGATCCACTCGGATCCCAACTCGTAGGCGACCCGCATGCCCTCGCTGAAGCCGCCGGATCCTCCCGTGTTGGTATCCAGGCGGCGGTAGACGATCTGAGTGCCGATGCGCTCACGGAACGACTCGACGACCTCCGTGGTGTCGTCCTGCGACGCGTTGTCGACGATCACGACGTGGCCCGGCTTCGGGTCCATCGTCGCGATGCTCTCGAGAAGGCCGCTCAGCAGATGCGAACGGTTGTAGGTGACGATGGCGATGGTCGCCGAAGTCGGATCGAACGAGCGGGTGCTCGCGGAGGCGGGGTGTGCCTCGGTCATGCCTTCTCCTCGAAGATCTTCTGCCAGGACTGGGGGGAAACGATATGGGGAAGTGCGCGGCGGTAGCGCTCCTGGAGCGAGGGCCATTCGCGTCGCAGCGCACGGTGCAGCGATGCGGACTCGCGCAGCATCCGGCGGTACCGTGTGCGGTCCCGCACGTAGACCTTGGCGCCGGAGTGATCCGCCGTGCGGATGAGAACGCTGTCGTAGCGCGTCAGGCGCCACCACCCCGCGTCACGGCTCTCGAACTCGACCTCTGGGCTCCGCGGATCGGCTGCTGCAGCGCGATGGAACCACAGCCGAACAAGCGTCGAGACCGTGAGCCAGCGCAGCCTCCATCCGGAGGGCATGTCATCGACGCTGCGATTGACGTGCACGAGGCCGCCTCGGGCTCGGGGCGCTGAGGACTCGTCGCGATGGATCGTGGTCTCGGCGTACTCGCTCATCAGCGCCCGCACCTGAGGCAGAGCCTGTGCCAGTCCGCGTGACAGGTGCTCGGGGCCGGAGAGCACGTCGCGCAGAGCCTGCGCGCGCGCAGCGGTCGGATAGTACTGCATGGCCATTAGGTGCTTCAGATCGACGCGTCGGCTGTGCCGGAGCAACGTGCCGCTTCGGGGCGCCGAGGAATGCAGCAGTGCGGTGACCAGGCGGTTGCGGGCGTGGAAGTAGGCCTGCCAGTCGAGGAAATCGTCCTTGCCGACCCAGGACACGTGCCAGAGAGCAACACCGGGCATCGTCACTGTGGGGTACCCTGCCTCGCCGGCGCGAAGGCAGAACTCTGCGTCATCCCATTTGATGAAGGCAGGGAAGGCCAGCCCGACGTCGCGGATCGCAGCGAGGGGGATGAGGCACATCCACCACCCGTTGAAGTCGGCGTCGTAGCGTCGGTGCAGCTGCGGGGAGGAACGCAGCGGCGAGACCGCGAGGTCGTGCGGCATCTCCAGGCCGTCCGGCGATCGCCAGACGAACGGGGTCTCTTCGATGATCTCGGACCAGGCATGCAGCTGCGTCGGGTGCAGCAGGTCGAGCATGTGCCCGCCGACGAGGACGGGCGAGGTCGCGTAGCGCGCGAAGACGACGGAACGCCGGATCGATTCGGGTTCAAGTCGGACGTCGTCGTCGAGGAGCTGGACGAACTCGCTCTCCGGCCGTTGGAGCGCCTCGTGCATCGCGCGGGAGAAGCCACCGGAGCCACCGAGATTGGGCTGGGTGATGATGCGGAGCACATCGCCCAGGGGTTCGGCGATGGGTGAGAACGAAGGCTGATCACTCACGCGGTCGGTGCCTTGATCGACCAGGAACACCTGATCCACGTACTCGCGAAGATCGGGGACGGACGCCAGTGTTCTCAGCGTGTCAAGACAGTAGGACGGCTTGTTGAATGTCGTGATCCCGAGGGACGCTTTCCCTTGCCGCGCAGGGGTCGCCTCGGTCGTCCACTGTGCGGATGCGAGGGCGAGTTCGGCTGTGCTCGCGGTCAGGTCGAACCAGATCCACCCGCCGTCGGCGAAGCCTGCAAGCGGGATCGCGACGCTCGTCGACAGATCTCCGGACACCGTGTGCGTCTGCAGCAGCTGGTGCTCGCCCGCCTCAGACGAGCGATAAATGAGAAGCAAGCCCGTTCCGCGGGTGTGCACGGTGAGGCGGACCTCGTCGACTTCGGTCCAGTGCTGCCAATAGGACGCCGGAAAGGCATTGAAGTACGTGCCGAAAGAGAGGGTCTCGCCGGCCGCTGCCCTCGCAAGGAGGTGGTCTTGCGGGGTGGGATCCTCTGAGCGGGTATTCGGGGTCTCGTGGGCGACGTAGAGCCGAAGAATGTCATGATCTCCTTCACGAGGGACGACGACATTCTGCAAAACGTGGGTCACGTAGGAATCTCCGGAATCAGACGCTCGGCGAACGCCCGAGCAGAGAGTAGCCTACCCCGCCGGGCAGAGTGGGGCCTGGAGGTGCGTCACGACGTCATACCCGGTGGAAGGGTCGGGATCGTCCCGGTATGCGCGGCGTCGATGTTCTCCCGCCACGATCGCGACTGTCCAGCGCGGAGCGCGCACAGGACGAGGAGGAACCACCCGGCACCCGAGAGCGTGAAGCTCTCGAACATGGACTCGACGCCCAGTGTGACCAGCAGCAGGGGCGTCCAGGCGTACACCACAGAGCGGCGGACGCTGGCGACCAGCCAGGACCGCACCAGGGCGATCCCTCCGACGAGCACGATGAGTGCGAAGCCCACGGCACCGACCTGGAGCAGGGTGTCGAAGTAGGCGTTGAGGGCGGTGCGATGTTGATCGCGGGTGAAGTAGTTGATCGCGTTGAACGGGAACTCATCCGTCTGCCACGGCCCGAACCATCCCCAGCCATGAACGGGACGACGCGCCCATTGGTCGAGAAGGGCATTCCACAGGTCCGCGCGCGTGCTGAAATCGCTGCCCGCATCGAGCCAGGCGATGATGCGGTGGCGCAGGATGAACGAGACGGTCAGGGCAACGACGACGGCAGCTCCCATTGCCCATTGCAGGGCGGACCGGCGTTCCGGTCTCGCATGCCGCACGATGGCGAGGGCAGCAGTCGCGATGCCGACGGCAAGGGCGAGCACGATGACGGTCGGCGACGCGGAGAACAGTGCCAGCATTCCCGCGAGCGCGATGGAGGGAACCGCGACCACGTTCGACACCGATTGCGAGCGTCGTTCGATGACGAAGGTCACCAGGGCGATCACCGCGATGAAGCCGAGCATGTTGCGGCTGCCGAATATGCCCTGGACGGGGCCGCCGATGGCGAGGTTGCCTTGAATGCCGAGGACGCGGATCGGGGTGTCGATGAGGATTCCGGAGAAGATCTCCAGCCCGAGTGAGATGCCGAGAAGAACACGAAGCGTGTCGCCGAGTGCGCGGACCGTCTGGAGCGTGTCGCGGATGTGTCCGATGGTGACGGCGAGAAAGGCGAAGCCGAAGAGCGCGGCCCAGCCGCGGAGGGTGTCGCCCGCCTCCGTAGACCAGAATGTGCTGGCCAGCGTCCACAGCAGGAAGGCCACGAGCGATGTGGGGGCGATCCTGAGGAGGGAGAGTTCCTCTCGACGCACGAAGAGGATCGCGAGCCCGATCATGCAGAGCACGACGATGATGGTGGAGAGCGTGGCCATCCCGCTCATCCGCACGATCGCGAACGAGGAGAACACGGCGAGCAGGACGGTCAGGGTGAACGCCCGCGCCATCTCCGCGGACGCGAGCATCTGCGTGAGCGTGCGACGCGCCGCCGTCACGGAGCCTGCTTCCGCCGCGGACCGCCCTCGACAAGGTTCGCGCGCTCGCTCAGTCCGACTCCGACGAGCGGGACGGCCTTGATCTTCGCGCTGAAGAGCACCACGAGCATCCAGCCCCAGAGCATGATCGGGCCGGATTCGGCGAGCCCCTGCGTCAGCAGGACCGCGACGAGAAGAGTCGGCAGGACCGCGAGCGCGGAGTATCGGCGGTGTGCGTTCAGGTCCCAGCGGGGGCGATCGACGGCGAAGAACCAGGCGCGCCAGACCAGAGAGAGATAGGTGGCGACCATGAGGATCACTCCCACCGCACCGAGCTGGAGGAAGACGTCCACCCACATGTTGTGGGCGTGGAAGACCGTGATGCCGTGGTCGTCTATCCAGCCGGCGAAGCCGGGGTCCCAGGGCACCCAGGGAGACGAGAACCCGTTGCCGACAATGGGATGCTGCGCAGCACGCTCGAGGACCGTCTGCCAGATGTCCAGACGGCCGGTCAGATCCGAACTGCGTCCGAGCGCGCTGAACAGCAGGTCTCGCCCGAACCAGACCGCGGCGAGGAGCGCCACGGCCACGGCGGCGTAGGTGATGTAGATGCGCCTGCGCTGCTCGGGGACGCGCGCTCTCCGCATGAGCAGCACCGTGATGAGAACGACGGCCACAGCTATGGCGCAGGCGGCGGCTGTGGCGGAGCCCGCGCGGAAGAAGAGGAACGCTGCGAGGGCCATCCATGCGATCAGCATGCCGCGGCGGCGGGCGCCCGCTGCCATCAGCACACCGAAAACGACCAGGGCGATGATGCACAGAATCGCGAGAACGTTCGAGTTTCCGACGATGCCCTGGATGCGGCCGCCGTCGAGGAGGTTGTTGCGCACCCAGTACCAGTGCGGGTTGATCTTCTCGCTCGGGGCGTCGAAGAAGTTGGGCAGCAGCGGTGTCCGCAGGACGAGCGACACCCAGAGTTCGAGGAGCAGAGACAGGCCGAGGATCCACTTGAACGCGGATCCGAGCGCTCGGATGATCTCGTGCCAGCTGAGCGACGCCGCGATGAAGAGCGCGTTGACGGTGATCGACAGCAGGAGAGCACCGGTCAGCAGGGTGGCAGCCGGCCACTGCGACCATGCCACCGACAGCAGCGCGAATGCGACGTAAGCGAGTGCAGCCCACGGCAGGCGTCGCCAGGGGTACCGCTGCGGGCGCTGCCTCGCGAGCGCGGGGATCCAGATGGCGAGGGTCGCTGCCGTGAGGACGCCGAGTGCGATCGTGGATCCGATCGGGCCTACGAGATTGAAGACGGCGGTGTGCGCGAACGTGACGAACAGCAGGAGGATTACGTATCCGCGCAGGAAGAGGTGACCGGTCGCCTCACGGGGAGGGGCGGTCGGTGCGGGAGAGACCGAGAGTCGAGAGATCTGCGCCATCGTGGTTCAGGCTATCGCGCGCGGGTGAATTGCACCTCGTGCGTGGCGGGTCGCTGCGACACATCGTTTCCGACCTAATGTGGGGGCATGCTGCTTTCCCTCACGAATGCTCCGCGCGACTACGCGTGGGGATCGACGACTCTGCTCGCCGCTCTGGAAGGTCGAGTTCCGGCGGAGCTTCCCGAGGCTGAGGTGTGGTTCGGTGACCACGCCGGCGATCCTGCCGATCTGCCCGACGGGCGCACGCTGGATGCGGTGACCGGGGGAGAGCTGCCGTTCCTGCTCAAGCTCCTCGCGGCGGAGGACCCGCTGTCGATCCAGGTGCACCCCACGAAGGCCCAGGCCGTCGAGGGGTTCGCGAGAGAAGCGGAGCTCCCGGCGGATGCTCCCGGGCGGAACTACCGCGACGACAACCACAAGCCCGAGCTGATCGTGCCGTTGAGCGACCGATTCGAGGCGCTGTGTGGATTGCGTGAGCTTGCCGCTTCGCGTCGCCTGCTCGCAGAGTTGCGTTCATCGACCGAGGAATCCGCAGGGCTTTCCCGACTCAGCGCTCTGCTCGACGGGGAGGATGACCCGCTGCGGGCGGCGCTGCAGTGGGCGCTCGCCGAGGCGACGACGGCGGAGGTCGCCGACATCATCGACGCCGTGCAGGGCGGAGTGGCTGCGGAGTTCGCGCAGACGCTGGTCGCGATCCGCGAGATCGCAGCCCGCAACCCGGGGGATCCGGGCGTGATCGTGGCGCTGCTCATGAACTTCGTGGTGCTGCGACGCGGCGAGGCCGTCTTCCTGCGTGCCGGACTTCTGCACGCCTATGTCTCCGGGCTCGGGGTGGAGATCATGGCGGCGAGTGACAACGTGCTGCGTGGCGGGCTCACGCCGAAGCACATCGACGTCGCCGAGCTCCTGACGATCGTCGATACGACTCCCGGTGATGTCGAGATCATCCGGCCTGATCCCGGCATGACGGTCCAGCGCTTCCCGGTCCCGGTCGACGACTTCGCACTGTCGCGCGTGGTGCTGTCGGGTGAGGACATCGCGATCGACGTGCAGGCGCCGGCGATGGTGCTCGCGACGAGCGGAGAGGTTCGGGTCATCGGCGCGGATGCCCTGGCTCTGCCGGTTCCGGTGGGAACGGCGGTGTTTGCGGATGCTGCCGAGTCGGCGCTCGTGCTCTCCGGCGTCGGCGAGGTCTTCGTGGCAGAGCCGGGTTCTCGCTGACAAGAGACGACACGCCGCCGACACGCCGTAAAGCTTAAAGCCCTGCTTGAGGGTTTACTATCCGCGACTTGACCCCAGCGAATGACACGGGTGTAATTAGTCAAGCGCTTGCGCCGGAAGGTGCAGGAGTCGGATAGGAGGGGAGACCATGGCCGGCTATCGATCAGAAGTTCCCGAGAACTGGTTTGTCGATCCGGTGAACCTTGGGGTTCCCGGCATACGTCGACCCTCCGCGGACGACGACAACGCTCTCGCCTGGCAGACCGACGCCCTGTGCGCGCAGACCGACCCCGAAGCCTTCTTCCCTGAAAAGGGAGGCTCCACGCGTGATGCCAAGCGCATCTGCACCTCCTGCGATGTGCGCGGCGAATGCCTGGAGTACGCGCTCAACAACGATGAGCGATTCGGGATCTGGGGTGGACTCTCCGAGCGGGAGCGTCGCAAGCTCAAGCGTCGCGCGAGCTGAGGGACCATACGCATCTTGTCGTGCTGAATCCTCGACGCGCGGAGATGGAAGCCGTGTTGCTCGGAATCCGCGCTTAGGCTGACCACGTCATGCCTGCCCGAGTTCACGCCATTCTTGTCACACGTACCAGTGCGACCTCGCTCGCCCGTCTCCTGCGGGCTCTCGATGCGATCTCGCAACAGACGTACACCCCCGACGCTCTGACCATCGTCGTGTGCGGCGCGTCCGATGCCGTACGGCAGAGTCCTGCTGTCGCCGCCGCGGCCGAAGGCGTCGTCGAGACGCGTGGGAACACCTCGTATGCCTCGGCGGTCGCTCTTGCGCTGCCTCGGGTGTCCGAGGGTTCTGCCGTCTGGCTGCTGAGTCACGACACCGTGCCCGAACCGAGGGCACTCGAGAGTCTTGTCGGCACGCTGGAGCGCTCGCCTTCGGTGGCCGTTGCCGCGCCGAAGCTGGTCAGCAGCCTCGATTCCGACGAACTCGTGTCGTTCGGACAGACGGTCACACGATTCGGACGCGCCGTGGATCCGGTCGCAGGAGAACTGGATCAGGGGCAGCACGACGGCAAGGATGACGCGCTGGGTGCGGATATCCGCGGACTGCTGATCCGCGCCGAGTGGCGGCGAGCACTCCGTCCGGACCCCGGGCTGGGCGGAGAGGATGAGGGGCTCGACCTCGGCATCCGCGCACGCCTGGCTGGTGCGCGACTCGCGCCGACAGCGAAGGCGCGCATCGCAGTGTCGCCGGATTCCGCGCTGCGACCGGGGACCGCCGCGCACGCCTTCGCGAGCCGCCGCGCCCAACTGCATCGCCGCCTCGCCTACGCGCCGGCGGCGGCCGTGCCGCTGCACTGGCTGACGCTGATTCCCCTCGCGCTCTGGCGATCGATCCTGCATCTGATCGGCAAGCGCCCCGCGGCCGTAGCTCCCGAATGGGGTGCCGCGGCCGTCGCGATGGTGAATGGGGGAGCGGTTGCGCAGTCTCGCCGGGGAATCCGCGAGATCAGGAAGGCTTCATGGGCGAGCATCGCCCCGCTGCGGGTTTCCCGTGCCGAGATGCGCCAGCGTCTGGATGACGGCCATGGTGCTGAAGGCGCACATGTGCAGGAGCTCGGTTTCTTCTCCGGCGGTGGCGCGTGGGCGGTGCTCGGTGCGCTCTTGGTGAGCGTGACTGCGTTCACCAGTCTTCTGGCGTGGCCTGCGATCGGCGGCGGAGCACTTCTGCCGCTGCGTCAGACTGTCGGGGCGCTGTGGAGTGATGCCGCGTATGGGCTCCGGGGTGGTGGTGTGGACGTCGTGGGGCCCGCTGATCCGTTCGCCGGCGTGCTCGCGGTACTCGGATCGCTGTGGCCCGCGACTCCGTCGTATGCGCTCGTGCTTCTGTGGGTGCTGGCCCTCCCTCTCGCTGTTCTCGGCGGCTGGTTCGCAGCAACCCGACTCACGGATCGACCCGGCCTGCGGATCTTCGCCGCAGTGGTCTGGGCGCTCGCGCCGACCTTCCTCACCGCGCTCTCCGAGGGCCGCCCCGCCGCGGTTCTCGTGCACCTGCTGTTGCCCTGGCTGTTCCATGCCGCGCTCGTCGCGCACCGCTCCTGGGGCGCAGCGGGTGCTGCGTCGCTTCTCGTGTGTGCTGTCATCGCCTGTGCGCCGTCGCTCGCGCCGGCGCTCTTCGTCCTGTGGACGATCGCCGTGATCATCGCGCTGCTGCACCGTCGGGTTCGTGGTGCGGTGCGACTGCTGTGGCTGCTGATCCCCACAGCCGTCGTATTCGCGCCCCTTGTGGTTTGGCAGCTCTCGGAGGGCAACGTCTGGGCGATCTTCGCCGACCCGGGGCTGATCGCGAATCTTCCGCACGCGACGGCGGACTCCATGGGACGCCTGGTGATGGCCGCCGGATTCCCCACGATGGACATCGCCGGATGGGGCAGCATGTTCGGGACGGAGGTGTCGGCCTGGGCGCTGTGGATCGCTGCGCCGCTCGCCCTCCTCGCGGTGTTCGCTCCGCTGTCACCGAGGTGGTCCTCAGGCATCGTTGCGCTGATCGTCGCCGTGCTCGGGCTGGCGACCGCCTTCGCCGCGGTGGGCATCCTCGTGAGCTTCGCGCACTCGGTGCCGGTGTCGATCTGGCCGGGATCCGCCCTCAGCCTGGCGTGGATCGGTGTGCTGGGCGCCGCCCTCGTCACGCTGGACTCCGCGATCACGCTCCCGGCGCTGCGCGCATCCGCTGCCGTCGTCGCGGCGCTCGCGATCGTCGTGGGTGCCGTTCCGGCACTGACTGCCGTCGCACGCGATGCATCCGCGCTCACGAACGGTCCCGTCAGCACCCTGCCCGCATATGTGCAGGCGCAGGCGCGGGGCGACCGTGATCTCGGTACGCTCGTGCTCACCCCGCAGCCCGCGGGCGGGATCGGGCTCGATGTTGTGTGGGGTGCGAGCGATACGCTCTCGGCACAATCAACGATGCTCAGCACCGCGACCTCGCCGCAGGGGCAGGACATCAGCGTCCTGGCGGTCGACCTGATCTCGGCGCGAGAGTTCGACGCTCCGCAGGAGCTCGCCGACCTCGGCGTCCGCTTCGTGCTGTTGACTCGCGAAGCGGAAGGCGAAACGGATGCGGCCCGCGAGCAGCGCCTCGGAGCCATCACCGCGCTGGACCGTCGTGCTGGCTTCGTGCGAGTAGGGGAGACCTCGAAGGGCGTGCTCTGGCGGTTGGAGGCAGAGCCCGCACCGCGCGCCGATCTGACCGCGGCCGAACTGGGGACCTCGCGACTCGTCACCGGTGTGACGTTGCTCGTCCTGCTGGCAGCGCTGCTGCTGGCGATCCCCACCCGGGCGTCACGCCGCGCGGCACGAGGGCGCTCGCGTATCGTCGGACTGGCTTCGGAGGCGACGCCGAGGCCGCGCCGGGAACGCGCGGCAGCGACGTACAAGGCGACGCCGGGGCCGGCAGACACAGCGACGGCCCCCGAGGTCGAGCAGGAGGAGAGCACGGCCGAGGTGACCGCCGTGGCCACGAGTGAAGAACTCGATGTCGACGCCTCCGCGACAGATCAAGCAGAAGCAGAAGCAGAAGCAGAAGCAGAGCTCCCCGTGTCTGGAGACGAGAGGACCGATTTGGATCCGGATGGAGACGCGGCGAAGGAGGAATCCCGATGACCAAGCCCACCGCCGTCCGGGTGGCCGCCACCAGTGCGCGCGTCATTGCAGGTATCGCTGTCTCTGCGGCCTGCGTGGCCGGCGTCATCGTCGCCGTGCCGATGGCCTGGCCTGCGGTTTCGCAGGCACCCGCACAGGCGGAGGTGACCCCGATCTCGGGTGACATCTTCCTCACATGCGCGGGACCCCTGCGCGCATTGGGCCGTGACCCGATGAACGCGGCGCTCGTCAGCGCCGCAGCGTTTCCCGATGTGACGGTGGGCGCCGCGGATGGCGTGCGCGTCGAGGAGCACGAGCTGCGGATGCCGGAGCTCGCAGACGCGGGGGAGCAGACGATGTACGTCGGTCGCTCCGATGCGCGCGAGGCTGTCGAGATCGCCGCCGCCGAGTCGGTGTCGGTGATGCAGCCTGACCTCGCCGGATTCGCCGCATCCGCGTGTCGTGCGCCCAGCATGGAGTCGTGGATCGTCGGCGGCGCCGCGAGTACGGGTACGAGTGACATCGTCCTCATCGCCAACCCCAGCGACGTCACCGCGACGGCATCCTTCACGGTCTACGGCTCCGCCGGGCCGAAGCGCACGAGCGACATCGTGCTGGCCCCCCGGACGCAGATCTCCGTGCCGCTGGCGGCGGGTGCCGCGGGGGAGAGCACGCCGATCGTGCGTGTCACGGCCACGGGAGCGCCGCTGCGGACCATGCTGCAGTCCAGCCTGATCCGCGTGCTGGATCCGAGCGGAGTCGATCTGCAGGACGGCACAGGACAGCCTCAGCGCGCTCAGGTGCTGGCGGGCGTGCGGGTGCTGGAAGAGGCGACGGATGCGGCATCCATGACCATCGTGCGCCTGATGGCGCCAAGCAACGACACGACTGTCCGCCTGACCGCGCGCGACGCCGAAAGCGCGCGAGTCGTGGGCGATGAGATCAGCGTGGAGCTGCGCGCGGGTGAGCCTGTTGAAGTCGATCTTCCGGGTCTTGCCGTCGGCACTTACAGCGTCGAGATCGACGCGGACGAACCCGTGGTGGCGGCCGTCTGGCAGTTGACGGGAGCGGGCGCCGGCGCAGATTTCGCATGGATGACACCCGCACCGACGATCACGGAGCCGACGACGTTCGCCGTGCCTCGCGGCCCAGAGGCCAGGCTGCACCTGCGGAACACGACGGAGACCGATGCGGTGGTGATCCTCACCGACCTCGCCAATGGTGATCAGCGTGAGATCCCCGTCGCGGCCGACGGCTCGGCGCTCGTTGAGGTCGACGCTGACACGTCCTACGGGTTCTCCACCACGGCTCCCGTGCATGCGGCCGTCACGATGGCGACGTCCGGAGCGATCGCGGGATGGCCGGTCTGGCCATCTGCCGCCTCATCCAGCGCGGTGACGGTCTACCCCTAGGAGGGGAGCGGCTCAGTGGTCGTGGAACCCGTGCGGACCGAGGTCCCACGGCTCACGGCCCGTGTACTCTGCGGCGGCGCGGAAGACCGCGCTCTCGATCGCGATCCGTCGGTGGGCGAGATCGTCGTGCCCGGGAACGAGCAGTCGCTCGATCGGCACACGGAAGAGCACGATGCGGTGGTGCGCGGCGTCGACGTACCACCGGGGCATCCCGTCAGGGTCGTCGATGCTTGGCATCGCTGCGACCTCGACGCGCACATCACGAAGCTCTGGCCATACCGAGCAGAGGAAGTCCACCGCCGTGCTGACCGTCAGATCGAACGTGTCGATTCGACCGTCGAGGGCCGGAAGCGGCGGGCGTACGACCGGGCTGCGCCCGAGGCGGCCGTGTCGGCCGTGACGTGTCGCGCGCCGCGGAGCGGGCGGAACCGATGCAGAGCGTCGACGGGGCATGTTCAGAAGTCTAGGCGCTCTGCCGCGCGGCATCCGGTCTCGGGCATCGACGGTGTCTAAGCTGTGGGCGATGCACGGACGAATCTGCTCCAAGGTTGGCTGCGCCCGCGAGGCCGTCGCCACGCTGACGTATGACTACGGCGATCAGATGGCTGCGCTGGGGCCCCTGGGCGCGGCGAACGACCCGCACGCCCACGACCTGTGCTCGCCGCATTCAGAGCGGCTGTCGGTGCCCGCCGGGTGGATGATCGTGCGCCACGAAGCACTGCGCACCTGAGTCCTTCGATGTCGTCACGCAGCCAACCGCCGCGCACGGACCTGGAACAATACGACCATGTCCACGACTTTCGACTACGCCGTCGCTGATCTCTCCCTTGCAGAAGCCGGACGCCACCAGCTGCGTCTGGCAGAGAATGAGATGCCGGGGCTGATGGCATTGCGCGTCGAGTTCGCCGCCGAGCAGCCCCTCAAGGGCGCGCGCATCGCCGGCTCCCTGCACATGACGGTGCAGACGGCCGTTCTCATCGAGACCCTCGTGTCGCTGGGCGCCGAGGTGCGCTGGGCGAGCTGCAACATCTTCTCGACGCAGGACGAGGCCGCCGCGGCCGTCGTGGTCGGTCCGAACGGCACCGTCGACGCGCCCGCGGGTGTTCCCGTCTTCGCCTGGAAGGGCGAGACGCTCGCTGAGTACTGGCAGTGCACCGAGCGCATCTTCGACTGGTCATCCACCGGACACGACGGACCCAACCTGATCCTCGATGATGGCGGCGACGCGACACTTCTCGTGCACAAGGGCGTCGAGTTCGAAGCCGCGGGTGCTGTTCCGGAGGCTGCGGATGGCGACGCGCAGGAGTACCGCATCATCCTCGAGACTCTGCGGGCCTCGCTGGCGAGCGACGCGCAGCGCTGGACCCGCGTGGCGGCAGGCATCCTGGGTGTCACCGAGGAGACCACGACGGGGGTGCACCGGCTCTATGAACTCGCCGCGGCCGAGACTCTTTTGTTCCCCGCGATCAACGTGAACGACTCCGTCACGAAGAGCAAGTTCGACAACAAGTACGGCATCCGCCACTCCCTGCCTGACGGTCTCAACCGTGCCACCGACGTGCTCATGGGCGGAAAGGTCGCTTTCGTGTGCGGCTACGGTGACGTGGGCAAGGGCGCCGCCGAAGCGCTGCGGGGCCAGGGCGCGCGCGTGATCGTCAGCGAAGTGGATCCGATCTGCGCCCTGCAGGCCGCGATGGATGGTTTCCAGGTGACGCGCCTGGAAGACGTCATCGACCAGGTCGACATCGTCGTCACGGGCACCGGCAACAAGAACGTCGTCACGACGCAGCACATCCTGGGACTCAAGCACCTCGCGATCGTCGCGAACGTCGGTCATTTCGACAACGAAATCGACATGGCGGGACTGGAGTCGCTGGAGGGTGCCGAGGCGATCGAGATCAAACCGCAGGTGCATGAGTGGCGCCTGCCCACGGGGCGCAGTGTGCTCGTCCTCAGCGAGGGGCGTCTGATGAACCTCGGCAACGCCACGGGGCACCCCTCTTTCGTCATGAGCGCGTCGTTCACCAACCAGGTGCTCGCGCAACTCGAGCTCTACACCAAGATCGACGAGTATCCGGTCGGCGTCTACGTGCTGCCGAAGTCGCTCGACGAGAAGGTGGCGCGCCTGCACCTCGACGCACTCGGGGTTGAGTTGACCCACCTCAGCGCTGAGCAGGCAGCGTACATCGGTGTGCCCGTCGAGGGACCCTACAAGCTGGAGCACTACCGATACTGAGCGTGAAAACGCGGCTCGCGTATTTTGTTTAGCGCCTAGCTCAAATTCCCGATATCCTGATATCGCATCGCGTTGGGGAGCGGGCTCTGAGGGGCGCCCGCAGGTGGGGGACATCTGCCCTATCGATTCGTGGTGTGCCCGAATTCTTAGAACAAGATAGGACAACATGCGTCTGCGTCAACACATCGCAGCTCTCGCAGGGGTCTTGCTGGTCGGAAGCAGTCTTGTGCTGCCTGCGACCGCTGCCGCCGCTGCGCCGCTGCCTGCGGAGCCGATCGCTCCGGCCAGTTTCAAAGCCTGTGAGGCCACATCGGGAGTGGGTGTCGTGCACCCTCTGAACCCGACGAAGCCGCAGCCGGTCGATGAGAACGTCAACGTCTACGTCGGCGGCAACTTCACCCGCCTGCAGGGCAGCGAACTCGAAGGCCAGCTCGTGGTCAACGGCAATGCCACCCTCGGAGGCAACGCCAATTACAACATGGGCTACGTCGGCGCGGGCTCGGGAATCGTCCCGGTCGCCGACCAGGACCTGATCCGTGTCGGTGGGGACTTCACTCTGAACGGCACGACCCGTGCGCTGGTGAGCTCTATCGCTGCGAACGGAACGCTGCTTCCGGGCAACGTCCGCGTCGGCGGAACAGCCTCCCCGGTGTCGCAGATCTCGCTCGAGGCGGGTTCCGGCCAGCTGACGCAGAACATGGGCCGCGCGGATGCGCTCGGTCCGGTCTTCGCTGATTGGGCCAATGACGACTTCTCGATCCTCCACGACTTCGTCGCGCGCAACCAGACGGGAACTCCCGGTTCGTACGCGTTTGCCGATGGCGGCTACCTCGAGCTCCGCGGAACAGCCGGGGCTGATCGTCACCTGATCACCATCCCCGGTTCGCAGCTCACGGGGCAGGGCGTCGTGCTGAAGCTTGTGGATATCGATCCCACCGATGTCACCGTGATCAACGTCACGGGAGCCACCGCGAACGTCAACGTCCTCGATCTCTTCATCGGCAGCACGCAGATCGTCATGGGCGCTCCCGCGTTCGGTCAGGTCGCCGCCCGCATGCTCTGGACCTTCCCGACAGCCACGGACGTGACGCTCGCCGGCGGTCAGGTGCCAGGTTCGGTCGTCGTTCCCTCGTCGGGGTCGATCACGAAGCAGAACGCGGGTGGATCCAACGGTCGATACTGGGTGGGCGGAGACCTCAGCCAGGACCGGGCAGGTAGCGAGTTCCACGCGTTCCCGTTCCTCGGTGACCCGGACTCGTCCTGCGGAACGCCGATGATCGCGCCGGTTCCTCCGGTGGTTGTGGCTCCGGTTCTTCCGACGGTTGTCGAGGCTGTGTGTGATGCAGGCGCTGCGACCACGCCGAGCGTGACGCTGCCTGCGGATACGGCGGATGTCGTGTATTCGAAGTCGGGTGCGGAGGTTGCGGGTGGCACGGTCACCGTGACCGCTGTGGCTCAGGGCAACAACGTGTTCGAGACCACGGTCAGTGGCTGGACGATCTCGGGCGACCGCAAGACGGCGACCCGTGTGATCGAGTTGGCTGATCCGGACTGCACGGTTCCTCCGGTCGAGGTGGCGCCCGGTCCGCTGAGCATCGTCCAGGCTGTGTGCGAGAACGGCTCGCCGACGGTTCCGTCGGTGACGGTTCCTGCGGACACGGCTGACGTCGTGTATTCGAAGTCGGGTGTAGAGGTTGCGGGCGGCACGGTCACCGTGACCGCTGTGGCCCAGGGCAACAATGTGTTCCCGCAGACGCTCGCAGGGTGGACCGTCTCTCTCGACGGCAAGACGGCGACTCGCGATGTCGTTCTGACGACGCCAGATTGCTCTCCGGTGATTGTGGCTCCGGTTCTTCCGACGGTTGTCGAGGCTGTGTGTGATGCAGGCGCTGCGACCACGCCGAGCGTGACGCTGCCTGCGGACACGGCGGACGTCGTGTATTCGAAGTCGGGTGCGGAGGTTGCGGGTGGCACGGTCACCGTGTTGGCCGTCGCCCAGGGCGACGCTGTGTTCGAGGAGACCGTCACTGGCTGGACGATCTCGGGCGACCGCAAGACGGCGACTCGTGTGATCGAGCTGGCTGATCCGGATTGCACGGTTCCTCCAGTGATTGTGGCTCCGGTTCTTCCGACGGTTGTCGAGTCGGTGTGTGAGTCGGGCGTCGCGACGGTTCCGTCGGTGACGCTGCCTGCGGACACGGCGGATGTCGTGTATTCGAAGTCGGGTGCGGAGGTTGCGGGTGGCACGGTCGCCGTGTCGGCCGTGGCCCAGGGCAACACTGTGTTCGAGGAGACCGTCACTGGCTGGACGATCTCGGGCGACCGCAAGACGGCGACCCGCGTGATCGAGCTGACCGACCCCGGCTGCGTGATCCTGCCGGTAGCGGTGACGCCGGTCACCCCGACCATCGAGAATGTCTGTGTCGCTGGCGGCGTGAGCACGCCGACGGTCATCTTCGACACCTCCACAGGTGTCACCTACGAGATCACCGAGGGATCGGTCGTCCCCGGCACCACGGTGACGGTCACCGCAACGGCAGTGCCCGGCTACGTGCTGGATCCGGCTGACGGCTGGACCCTCGCGCCGGACAACTTCACGGCGACCATGCAGATGGAGATCCCCGCGGCGCTCGACTGTGCACCGGTGACGGTCGACCCGGGCATCACCCAGGCGACCTGCGCGGCCGGCGCCACGCTGACGCTGCCGACGACCCCGGGCATCGTGTACACCTCGTCGAACGCCTCGCCGGCTGCCGGTGAGACGGTCACGATCACGGCAACTCCGGAGGCCGGCTACGCGCTGACCTCCGGTGACGGGTGGACACTGCACTCTGACGGCACGGCGACGAAGCAGTTCACGCTGACGAAGCCGACCTGTGGCGCGGGCGCCGGCACCACTCCGGGCGCGGGTGATCTCGCCACGACCGGCGGCACGCCCGTTCCGGGCTGGGTCATCGGTGGCGGTCTCGCAGCCGTCATCGCGGGTGCGGTGCTCCTGTTCGTGCGCCGACGCGCACTGGGCAGCACGGACGCCTAAGGCAGAGTGACACCGAACGGGTGTCGGGTGTGCGGCAACGCCACCCGACACCCGTTCGTCGTTGCTGTCGTGCGGTGCCGCTACACGCGGACGCGACGCCGCGTGAGGTGCTCAACACGATCATCCGCGATCGCCAGAGAGCGCGACTCCCGCTCGCGGCGCACGATCGTGGCGGCGATCAGAATCGCCTCGGGGTGCGCGGCGGGCAGCGGGGAGATGTACGCGGATGCTTCGCTGACGAGTTCGCGCGCGACGCCATCACGTGCCGCGGGAGTGAGCCGCGAGGCCGTCTGCAGGAACTGCGAAATGCGACGGGCGAGGCGATCCGGCATCCGCGCCACATCCGCGATCTGTGCCCACTCGGCAAGCTCTGCGGGCATGACGGGGTGGCTCACGGGCAGCGCGGGCGTGCGCACGCGCTGCGAGTAGGTGCCGGCGACGAGATCGCCCAGTCGCTGCGAACGCGGCGAGAACGCGCCCGTGAGCAGCGCGACGGCACCGAAGGTCATATAGATCTCGAGGACGCCGACGAGAGCGCGGATGAATGCATGACGGAAACCGGTCGCGCCGCCGTCGACACGGACGATGCGGCCGCCGACGGCGAGCTTTCCGAGGCTCCGACCGCGGGTTGCCACTTCGATCGTGCAGGGGAGGACGACGAAGGAGAACACCGCCGCGAGGATCACGAGAATCCGGTCGAGCGCCGGGTCGCCACCCGTGAACCCCATCGTCCAGAGTCGGATCAGGACGAAGAGCACCATCACGACGACGGACAGAGCGACGTCGATCGCTGCGCCCAGCGCGCGGAGGAAGAAGCCGACAGGCTGGATATCGATGGCGACCGCTTCTCCGGAGAGAACCTCGTCTTCGGCAGGCTGCGTCACGGACATGTGTCCAGTAAATCAGGTCGCAACCCCAGACTGCCTCGCCGACGCAGAGCCCCAGTCCGGAGCGGTCGCCCCGCGATCACGCGACCGCGTACAGTGAATCGGGTGGATGCTGATGCCCTGGCCGACTCCCGCCGTGCAGAGTGGGATCGCCTTGATGAGCTCACTCGTGCGCGCCTCGACGGGGAAGGGGTCGACGAGCTGATCACGCGGTACCGCGCAGCATCCGCCGATCTCGCCGATCTCAAGACCTCCGTCGGCACCTCGCCCCAGAGCGCCTACGTATCGACGATTCTCGCGCGGGCGCGGCTGCGCCTGACGGGAGCCGCCGACAACGTCCTCACCCAGATCGCGCGCTTCTTCAGCGACCAGTTGCCGGCGGCGCTCTACCGAGTGCGCTGGACGACCCTCGCGGTCGCGGTGGTCTTCGTCGCGATCGTCGTGGTCGTCGGGGCGTGGATATCCGCGGATCCGGCACTTGTGGCCAGCCTCGGGCCCGCCGACCTTCTGCAGCAGTACGCCGACGAGTCGTTCACCGGCTACTACACCGAGAACCCTGCCGCGGTCTTCGCGGGGATGGTGTGGACGAACAACGCCTGGATCGCCGCTCAGTGCGTGATCTTCGGGGTCACCGGAATCTGGCCGATCTTCGCCATCGTGCAGAACGCGATGAATCTTGCGACCGCCGTTGCGATCATGGCCGCGCATGAGCGGCTCGACATCATGATCCTCTACCTGCTGCCGCACGGCCTGCTCGAAATGACCTGCATCTTCGTCGCTGCTGCAGCGGGGCTGCACGTCTTCTGGGCGTGGGTTGCGCCGGGCGCTCGCACGCGCGCGACCGCTCTGGCCGCGGCGGGCCGGTCGCTCGGCACGATCGCGATCGGGCTCATCTTCGCTCTGGCGCTGGCCGGTCTCATCGAGGGCTTCGTCACGGGGTGGTCGCTGCCCTGGCCGGTCAAGATCGGCATCGGTGTGGCAGCGCTCGGCATCTTCCTCATCTACATGCTCGTCGTCGGAGGGCGTGCCGCACGTCGCGGCGAAAGCGGCGACCTGACGGAGTACGAGGCCGGAACCGCCACTCTCGTCGCAGGCTGAACATCGAAGAGAAAAGAGGGGCCGACGCCTGAGCGCCGACCCCTCTTCGCATGCGGTCGTTACAGCTGCTTCGGCTGCTTCGCCGTGGCATCGAACAGCGCCTTGTAGGCGAAGCCGGCGATCATCGCGCCGACGACCGGGAACACGAGGAACACCCACAGCTGCGACAGGGGGCCCACGCCGCCGTAGATAGCCGCCGCGATCGAGCGGGCCGGGTTCACCGAGGTGTTGTCCACCGGAATGGAGATGAGGTGGATGAGCGTCAGCGTGAGACCGATCGCAAGGCCCGCGAACGGGGTGCCACGCTTGGCGTGGGTGGTGCCGAGGATCACGAACAGGAAGAACGCGGTGAGGATGATCTCCACCGTGATCGCAGCGAACATCCCGAACCCGCCGGGGGAGTGCTCGCCCCAGCCGTTGCTCGCGAAGCCGGCGTCCTGAGCGCCGCTCAGCCAGCCGTCCGGGCCGAAGGTGCCGATGAGCACGAGCGCGGTGCTCGCGACGACACCACCGATCACCTGAGCGATGATGTACGGGACGACATCGCGCCAGCCGATGCGACCGGCTGCGGCCGCGCCGAGCGTGACGGCGGGGTTGAAATGACCGCCGGAGATGGGGCCGAAGGCGTAGGCGCCGACGACCACGGTCAGACCGAAGGCGAGCGCGACGGCCACATACACGGCCGAGTTCGCACCCGGATCGGTGAAGTGGTTCGAGGCGAAGAGGGCAGTACCCACACCGCCGAACACGAGCAGGAAGGTGCCGAATGCTTCGGCGGCGATTTTCGCCCCGAGAGTGGGCACAGCGGACGGTGAATCACTCATGGCTGGTCCTTTCAGAAGGCGGGGCCTGGTGGCCCGGCGTTCCACATGATCCCGCTCCTCAGCGAACTCCCAGGGAGGCGCGCCGGAACAGGAATCGAGCAGCTGTCGACGAATGCTCTCCCCGGGGGCGTGTGAACACGACGAAGGGGCCGGATGCCGCAGCATCCGACCCCTTCGATCAGCGGGTGTTACTCGCCGACGCCGACCGGTTCGGCCTGGCCGAGAGGCGCTCCCGCGAGCTCGCGCAGCGTGGCGCCGAGGTTCGCGTCGACCTGGCCCCAGTACCAGAAGAAGCGCTCCTGGATGGCGGGGACCGTCAGCCCGTTGTACTGGCCGACGAGGGTCTCGACGAAGCGCGCACGCTGCTCGTCGGTGAAGACCTCGCGGTAGAGGATTCCGGCCTGGCCGAAGTCGCTGTCGTCGGCGCGCAGGGTCGCGGCGGCGCGCACGAGCTCGCCATCCGACTCCCAGCTCGCCTCAACGCCGCGTGCCGGGTCTGCCTCGGGTCCGCCGGCCGCGCCGTAGGAGTTCGGGGTGTAGACGCGGTGGTCCGCCGGGTTGAAGTGGTACTGCATCTGGCCCTCGTGCATGTAGTTGCTCACGGAGGCGGCGTGCGGCTGGTTGACCGGCAGCTGGTTGTAGTTCGCGCCGATGCGGTAGCGCTGCGCGTCGGGGTACGAGAACACGCGAGCCATCAGCATCTTGTCCGGCGAGATGCCCGTGCCGGGAACCTGGTTGCCGGGGGAGAACGCGGCCTGCTCGATCTGCGCGAAGAAGTTCTCCGGGTTGCGGTTCAGCGTGAAGGTTCCGACCTTGATACGCGGGTAGTCCGCCTTCGGCCACGTCTTGGTGAGGTCGAAGGGGTTGTAGCGGTAGGTCTTGGCTTCTTCGTATGGCATGACCTGCACGTAGACGTCCCATGAGGGGAAGTCGCCCGCGGCGATCGAGTCGAAGAGGTCGCGACGGTAGTAGTCGGCGTCGGCGCCGGCGATGCGCTCGGCTTCGTCGGCGAACATCGGCTCGACGCCCTGCTGGGACATGAAGTGGTACTTCACCCAGAAGCGCTCACCGGCCTCGTTGACCCACTGGTAGGTGTGCGAGCCGTAGCCGTTGACGTGGCGCCAGCTGCGCGAGAGGCCGCGGTCGCCCATGAGGTAGGTGACCTGGTGTGCGGACTCGGGTGAGAGGGTCCAGAAGTCCCACTGCATGTCTGCGTTGCGCAGGCCCGAGGCCCCGAGGCGCTTCTGCGAGTGGATGAAGTCCGGGAACTTGATGCCGTCGCGGATGAAGAAGGTCGGGGTGTTGTTGCCGACGATGTCGAGGTTTCCCTCGGTCGTGTAGAAACGCAGCGAGAAGCCGCGCACATCGCGCCAGGTGTCGGGGGAGCCCTGCTCGCCGGCGACCGACGAGAAGCGGAGGAGCGTCTCGCTCTTCGCGCCGGGCTGGAAAACGGCCGCGCGGGTGTACTTCGAGACGTCTTCTGTGACGACGAACTCACCGAACGCGCCGCCACCCTTGGCGTGCGGGTTGCGCTCCGGCACGCGCTCGCGGTTGAACGAGGCGAGCTTCTCGACCAGGTAGCGGTCGTGGAGTGCGGTGATGCCGTCGTTTCCGACGGTCAGGGAGTGTGCGTCACTGGCGACCGGGGTGCCGGTCTGTGTCGTGGTTGCTGGCTTGTCAGACAAGTTCGCGTTTCCTTTCGCATTGTGGGCAGAGTGCTCGGTAGGTCACGGCGGCTTCGAGCAGGCGCATGCCGTGATCGTGGGACGGTGCAAGGCACGGGGCTGCGCCGACCGCGCAGGCGACGTCTTCGACGCGGCCGCAGTCGACGCACTGCATGTGGTGGTGATTGTCGTCGTGATGCTGAATCTCGTAGAGAGCGCTGCCGACGTCGGGAAGGTTGACGCGGCGGACGATTCCCGCGGTGGTGAGGTCGTTGACGATGCCGTGAATCGTGGGCAACGCGATACCGGGAAGAGCGGCTTTGGTGTGTTCGAAGAGAGTGTCCGCGGAAGCGTGCGGATGCTCGTGGAGGATGTTCAGGACGGCGATCCGCTGTGCTGTGACACGCAGACCCGCATGGCGCAGGCTGGCTGCGGCGTCGTGCGGGGTGTGAACGGTCATGCCCACAGTCTAGCTAAATCTGAATGATTAGTAAAAACGAATCATTCATGAATAGGCGGTGACGTCGGGGTGTCGCTACAGGCGGCCCGCCGCTTTCAGGTCCAGGTAGCGATCCGCGATGCGCGGGGGCAGGTCCTCCGGGTCCGCAGCGATCGGCGCCCCGCCGGCACGCCGGATGGCATCGGCGACGTCCGCGGCGTCCCGCAGCGTGCGCTCCGCCGCAGCCGCCAGATAGATCTCATCGCGGCTGTCCCTGTTACGAGCCAGTGCCGCGATGTCGAGATCGGTCACCGATCCGACGAGCATCGTCGTGGCGCGAGACGACTCCGGAAGCGCCCCGAGGAAACTGCGGGCGCTCTCTGGAGCATCCTGGGCGGTGAGGACGACAAGAAGCGAGGGGCGCGTCGTGACCGTGCGGACGGCGGCAAACGCCGCGCCCCAGTCGGTGTCGATCAGGCGCGGGTGCACTGTGGCCATCGCATCCGACATTGCGGGCAGGAGCCCCGCGCCGTCGACGCCGGTGACGCGGGCCCGCACGACCCGGTCCACGAGCAGCAGATGCACGTGATCTCCTGCGCGGGTTGCCAGCGCGCCCAGCAGGAGAGCTGCTTCGAACGCCGCATCGAGCCGGGTGCCGTCTCCGACGCGTGCGGCAGCTGTGCGCCCCGTGTCGATCACGATCACGACGTGGCGGTCCCGCTCCGGGCGCCACGTACGCAGCATCGTCGTGCCCGCGCGCGCGGTCGCGCGCCAGTCGATCGAGCGCACGTCGTCGCCGCGCACGTACTCTCGCAGCGAGTCGAACTCCGTGCCCTGCCCGCGCACCTGCACGCTCGTGTTGCCGTCGAGTTCCCGCAGGCGCGCGAGCCTTGAGGGGAGGTGGCGTCGTGAGGTGAAGGGCGGAAGGACACGGATGCTGCCGCGCACCGCGTGCTCGGCCTGACGACCGGCCAGACCCAACGGGCCCCGCGCACGCAGGGCGACGAAGGTGCTCTCCAGCTCACCACGACGGCGGGGCACGAGCCCGGTCTGTGCACGGCGGCGCTCGCCTGCGGGCAGGTCGAGCACGGCGCGGGCGGCCTGGGCACCGGCGGTCGGCTGCCAGGCGTCCCGCAAATACCCGTGCAGGTGTCGCCGGCCGAGATTCTGCACCACGACATCCGCGGTCGTCGGTTCGCCCAGACGCACGCGCGACGGCGTGCTGCGTGTGACGTGCACGCTGCGAGGGTCCGCGGCCAACAGCACATCCAGGCCGACCAGCAGCAGGCACAGGAGGAGCCAGCCCCCCATGCTCCACCATGCCGGAACCCTCGCGGAGCTGAGGAGCACCACGGGGATCACGCCCGCCGCGATCACAAGGGAGAGTCGGCCGGTGATGAACACTTAGATCGGCACCCGGGTCTGCTGCACGACGGACGAGAGCACCGCATCCGCGGACACGCCCTCCATCTCGGCATCCGGACGCAGCTGCAGGCGGTGGCGCCACACAGGCATCAGCATCGTCTGCACATGGTCGGGGGTGACGGCGCTCGAGCCGTTGAGCCAGGCCCATGCCTTCGCAGCAGCGAGAAGACCGGTCGACGCACGGGGGCTCGCGCCCAGTTGCACGGAGGGCGACTGGCGCGTCGCGCGGGCGAGATCGACGACATAGCCGAGCACATCATCGGTCACCTCGACGCGATCTGCGGCCTCTTGTGCATCGCGGATCTCGTCGAGTGTGACGACGGACTCGAGGTCGGTGAGCTGTCGCGGGGAGAATCCGTCGGCGTGCCGACGCAGCACGGCGACCTCGGCATCGCGTTCGGGCATGCCGACAACGAGCTTCATGAGGAATCGGTCGAGCTGCGCCTCCGGCAGCGAATACGTCCCCTCGTGCTCGATGGGGTTCTGCGTCGCGGCGACGAGGAACGGATCCGGCAGCGGACGACTCTCGCCGTCAGAGGAGATCTGACGCTCTTCCATCGCCTCCAGCAGCGCGGCTTGGGTCTTCGGCGGTGTGCGGTTGATCTCATCGGCCAGCAGGATGTGTGTGAAAACCGGGCCCGGCCGGAAATCGAACTCGCCGGAGCGCGCATCGTAGACGAGTGAGCCCGTCACATCGCCCGGCATCAGGTCGGGGGTGAACTGCACGCGTTTGGTGTCCAGTCCGAGTGCACGCGCGAAGGAACGCACAACGAGGGTCTTCGCGACACCGGGCACGCCCTCCAGCAGCACATGGCCGCGCGCGAGCATCGACACCAGCAGGCCCGTAACGGTGCCGGACTGCCCGACGACCGCCTTCTCGACCTCGGTGCGTACACGGTGCATCGCAGCGCGCAGAGCGAGGTCGGCGTCGGGGATCGGTGTCGACTCCGCGGGAGCGGCGGTTCCGGGATCGAGCGATTCGGTCACGGGGTGTTCCTTTCGGTGCGGACCGCGTCATCGACAGCAGCCTCAAGGTCGGAGAGATGACGAGCGAACGGGACGAGAGCAGCGTCCGTCGCAGGCAGGGGGGAGGTGAGGATGTCGCGGATGCTGCCGCGTGCGACGCCGAGCCGGTCGGCGACGGCATCGGCGATCGCGTCGACGGGCGCCTGCGTCGACAACCCCATCCGCGTCGCGAGGCGGCGCAGGGTTCCGTCGAGCACGGCTTCGGCAGCATGTCGGGCATCGGCCGCCTTTGCCGTGAGGCGGGCACGGCCCAGCATCGTCTCGGAGGCGCGCACCATGACCGGCAGCGATTCCACGACGAGCGGCCCGAACCGACGCCCACGCCAGATTCCCGCGGCCACTCCGGCCAGCAGGAGCAGCAGGATCGCAGGGGTCACCCACGGTGGGGTGAGCGAGCCGAGCGTGTCGACGTCGGCGGTGTCGGCGAGATCGGTGTCGGTGTAGGAGGGGACGTACCAGACGACGTGCGCTTGCTGTCCGAGCAGTGCCAGACCGAGAGCGGCGTTCCCGTCGGTCGCGAGGTGCTCGTTCGTGAACAACCGTGAGCCGTCGATGATCGCGCGGCGTCGATCGTCGACCTCCGAGACGAGAAGGCCTGCGCCGTCGCCCTCGGTGAAGCATGCGGTGACACCTGGATTCGGGGTGAAGAGCCGGCCCGGAGTGACATCACCGACCCGGTCCAGCTCCGGCAGGCGACAGGAGGGCCCCTGGGGTCGGGTGCCGGAGGCGTCCGCATCCGATCCGAGATCCAGCAGGCGCAGCATCCGCGAGCTGCCGGTCAGCACCACGACCGAGCTGGCCTGCTCGAGGAGCGCGTCGACGGCGTCATCGGACAGAGCGGGCGGATCCGCCAGGACGAGAGTGCTCTGATCATCGAGAGCGCGCGCGGCGGCGAAGCGGTCCCGTTCGATCGTCACCGTGACGCCCTGCTGACGCAGGAGCTCCGCAAGCGCGAGCGTGCCGTTGTAGCCGCGCCCCTCCGGATCGAATCCGTCGCGTTGCGGCGCCTGCACTGCGAGCTGGAGACCGACCAGAGACACCCCGAGGACGAGCACGGCGATGAGCACCCAGCCTGCGGCGCGGCGCAGGCGCCCGGGCTGTCTCGTCGCGGTGCTCGCGAGCGCGGGAGGATCGGTCAGCGTCACGCGTGCACCAACTCGGGCCGTGTGGCGCGCAGGCGCTCGTCGGTGTCCGCGATCGCGCGGTAGCGGTCGGCCGTTCCGGGGTGACGCAGGTAGCGCACATCGTCGAAGGAAGCGGCCGCGGACTGCAGGGCGGCGTGCTCGACCGGAAAGACGGCGGATGCTTCGCGCGCGAGAGTCTGCGCGGTGGCCCCGGGTGCCGGGGTGAGCAGATCACGTTCGACGAGGCCGCGAGCGATCGCCCGGTAGCGCAGCACGATGGCCGCATCCCAGTCACCGCCGCGCGCCTGGCGTTCCGCCTCCGTGCGCAGCTGGGCTGCGGTGCGGGTGTCGGTGCTGCCGAGGAGATCTGCGGTCTCGCCGGCGCGCGCGAAGCTGCGGCGCGGGCGCCCCCAGACGATCAGCGCCACGACCAGGCCGATGACCACGAGCGCAGCGACCATGATGGCCGCGAGCGGACCGAGTGCGTTTCCTCCGTCGCCGGAGAAGAGATCGGCGAAGAACTGTGCGACCGCCCGCGACATCTCATCGAAGAATGTCGGACGCGCTTCGGCGTACTGCGGCTTGGCGAGTTCGTTCTCTGCCCATTCCCGGGCTTCGTCGCCATCCGGGATGAGAGGTGCGTCGAGTCGCCGCATCATCCTCGATCGCCACCGGGCGCCGCCCAGGGACTGTCACCAGGCGCGGCCCACGGGCTGTCGGTCGGCGGCACAGGGGTCGCGGGAGGCTGTGGTGCTGGAGGCGGAGCAACGGCAGGACCAGCAGGCGGCGGTGGCGGTGCTGCGTACGACGGCGCGGGCGCAGGCGGAGTCGCGTACCCCTGGGGCGCGCCGTAACTCTGTGGTGCGGCGTACTGCTGTGGCGCCCCGTACTGCGGGGGAGCGCCGTAGGGCGGCTGCGCCCCGGGCGCCGGTGCTGCGTATGCGGGAGCGCCGTATCCGACGGGCGGCACGACAGCAGGTCGCGGCTCGGGAGCTGTGCGCCCGACAGCGCGCGCGGGGTCGAGCGCGAACGGGTCGGGAAGAGCATCTGCAGGGGCACCGGCCTGACGACGCTCGACGTACGAGAGGAGCGTCTGGTCGAGACCCTCGTAGCGCATCCGCGCGTCGATGTAGACGAGCGCGGCACCGGTGGTCTGCACGACCGCGGAGATCGCCTGGATGACGAGGATGAGGACCTGCGGGAGCAGGATCGACAGCACGAACGCCGTCATCTGGCTGGCGTCCAGGTCGCCGGTCGGGCTGATCACACCGAGGAAGAGCGTGGAGATCATCCCTGTCGGCACACTCACCACCTGCGCGGCGATGCCCATGATCAGGCCGATGACGAAGGCGACGCCGAATGTGAACCAGAAACGGCGGCGAGTGAGACGCCACGAACGCACGAGCGCCTGTCGGAGCGTCGCGCCCTCCATGACGAGTGCGGATGGCACGAGCAGCAGCTTCGTGTTGAGCCAGACGATCAGCGGCACCAGCGCGATCACGGCGAGGAAGAAGATGAGCACCATCACGCCGATCGCCGCCTCCGCGTTCTGCCCGCCGAGGGTGAGCAGGCCGCCGAACGCGACGAACGCGAAGACGATCATGATGACGAGCATCGCGGCCATGCTGAGGAGGGCGAAGCCCATCAGACGCCAGAACACGGGACGCACCCGCCGCCAGAGTTCTTTCATCGTGGGCTTGTCACCCACGGCCGCGCTGGCGATGTCCGCGGCGACGATGCCCTGCACGAGCGCGGTGAAGGCGATCGAACCGAGGCTGATCCCGATTCCCGCCAGGATTCCGATACCGGCGGATCCTGCCAGGATGCTCTCGAACTGTGGAGAGCCCGGGCGGACCGTCTCGAGTCGGCCGACGCTCGAGAGCACGACGACCGTCATGATCGCCGTGCTCGCCAGCAGCACCACGAGCTGCATCACGATCGCGAATCCGAACAGAACCTTGGGGTTGTGACGAAGCGCCGCGAAGGAACGGCCGATGACCGTGCCGAACGTCATCGGATGCAGGGGGATGAGCCCCGGTCGTGGTGCCGGTGTCCAGGTCTGTCCGCTCACAGTGCTCCTTAGCGGGTCGCGTCCGTCCATCGTGTCATATCGCCCTTGCCGGCAGGGAAGTGCGAACCGACAGGCGCAGGAATGTCTCTCCGCGACGGGACGGCGGGTGTGAAGTACGCTGGGGATACCGCGGGGCGTGGTACTGGTGCGCCCGCGCGCAAAGCGAGAAAGATGGGCTCCGCACAATGACCTCACGAATCCTCGTGGTCGACGACGATACGGCGTTGGCCGAGATGATCGGCATCGTGCTGCGCACGGAGGGTTTCGACCCCGTGTTCTGCGCGGATGGCGCCCTCGCCGTGGACGAATGGCGTGCTCAGCGTCCGGATCTCGTGCTGCTCGACGTGATGCTTCCCGGAATGGACGGCATCGAGATCTGCTCGCGCATCCGTGCAGAATCCGGGGTGCCGATCATCATGCTCACGGCCCGCAGCGACACCTCCGATGTCGTTCGCGGTCTGGAGGTGGGGGCCGACGACTACATCGTCAAGCCGTTCAACCCGAAGGAGCTCGTCGCCCGGATCCGCACGCGACTCCGCCCGACGCCGCAGTCCACGACCGAGGTGCTGCGTATCGGCGATCTCACGATCGATGTCGACGCGCACGAGGTGCGACGCGGCTCCGAGGCGATCGCGTTGACGCCTCTGGAGTTCCAATTGCTCGTGGCGCTGGCCTCGAAGCCGCAGCAGGTCTTCTCACGCGAGATGCTGCTCGAGCAGGTATGGGGCTACCACTATAAGGCGGACACGCGACTGGTCAACGTGCACGTGCAGCGCCTGCGCGCCAAGGTCGAGCTCGACCCGGACAACCCGAAGATCGTGATGACCGTCCGTGGCGTCGGGTATCGCGCCGGGAGTGCGAGCTAGGGGAACACCGTGCCGACCAACGGGGTCACCATCGCCCGGAAAGCGCGATGGCGGGATTGGCGCAGCTGGCCGGAAACCTTCTCGGGGCTGTGGACGAGCTCGCTTCCATTCCGCACCCTGCTGACGACACTCGCACTGACCTCCTTCGCGATCCTCGTGACCTTCGTCGCGATGGCCCTGGCGATCCAGAACAATCTCTGGGAGTCGCGCAAGGATGACGTTCTCGCTGATGCGCAGCGCGCGGTGGCGGTGGCCCAGTCGACGCTGTCCTCGGCCGAGTCCCGCGGCGACCGCACCGCTCTGCAAGCGCTCATGAGCGACGTGCGCGCGCAGCTCACGAGTGTGTCGTCCTCGGATATGATCGCCGTGTTCCGCATCGATGACTCGCCGTCTCCGGTCGCGCCCACGGGATTCTTCATCGGACGGCTCTCGGAGGACCTGCTCTCGACGCAGCTGCGCCAGCGCGTGGCAGATCATCCCGAGACCCAGTGGTGGCAGCCGATGGAGATCGCCGGCGCCGATGATCTGACGCATGCCGGGATCGTCGTGGGCCAGCAGCTGAACTTTCCGGACGCGGGCGCCTACGAGGCATACATCGCCTATGACCTCTCGGACACCGAGCAGACGCTGGTCCTCGTGCAGAGCAGCCTGTGGCTGGCGGGTGTGCTGCTGGTGGGACTCATCGCCAGCATCGCCTGGCTCGCGCTGCGTTCGGTGGTGGTTCCGATCACGGAGGCCGCCGAGACGAGCGCGCGCTTCGCAGCCGGTGATCTGGAGGTGCGTCTGCCGGTTCGCGGTGAAGATGAGCTCGCTACGCTCGCGGTGTCCTTCAACGCGATGGCAGACAGCATCGAAGCGCAGATCAAAGAACTCGGCGAGCTCTCTCTGGTGCAGC
This sequence comes from Microbacterium sp. GW823-FHT02G05, assembly GCF_058797175.1. NCBI lineage: Bacteria > Bacillati > Actinomycetota > Actinomycetes > Micrococcales > Microbacteriaceae > Microbacterium > Microbacterium sp. GW823-FHT02G05. The sequence goes on along the minus strand of NZ_JBXAJK010000002.1, from coordinate 859,336 downwards.
AGCGATTCGTCTCGGATGTCTCTCACGAGCTGCGCACGCCCCTGACGACCATTCGCCTGGCGGCTGAGATGCTCAACGACCAGCGCGAGGACTTCGATCCTCTCACCGCCCGCACGACGGAGCTGCTGCACACCCAGGTGCAGCGGTTCGACGTGCTGCTCGCCGACCTGCTGGAGATCAGTCGCTATGACGCCGGATCCCTGCAGTTGGAGATGGAGGCGACGAGTCTCGCGCACCTCGCCGAAGACATCGTCGACGAGATGCGACCGCTTGCCGCCAGTCGGGACACCGAACTGCGCTTTGTCGCTCCGGGTGGGCACACGCCGGTCGACCTCGATCCGCGGCGCGTGCGGCGGGTGCTGCGCAATCTCGTGGGCAACGCGATCGAACACGGTGAGGGCAAGCCCGTCGTGATCACGGTCGACAGCAACTCTGAGGCGGTCGCGGTCGGCGTGCGCGACTCCGGACTCGGGATGTCACCGGAGGACGCGGAACGCGTCTTCGACCGCTTCTGGCGCGCTGACCCTTCGCGGCAGCGCACGATCGGCGGGTCCGGCCTCGGGCTCTCGATCGCGCTCGGAGACGCGCGTCTGCACGGCGGTACTCTGATGGTGTGGTCCGAGCTGGGCGTCGGCACCAACTTCGTCCTCGCGATTCCGCGATCGAGCAGTCAGGCCTGGGATGGCACGTCCCCGGTTCCGCTGGAGCCGACGCCCTCGCTGGCCGAGATCGGTGCGGTCACCGAGCCGATCGCGCTCTACGCACGCAATCGTGCATCGACGGAGAACGTCGCAGAGACAGGAGATCGCCGCCCATGAGCATCCACCGGCTGCTGCGCACCGCACTTGTGGCCGTCGTCGCCCTGTCACTCACCGCGTGCGCCAGCCTGCCGACATCGGGCGACGTGCGTCCCGGACTGTCCTCGACCGATCACGACGCCGACACAGACGTCACCTACGTGCCCAACGGCCCGTCCGTCGGGGCGAGCTCGGAGCAGATCGTGCGCGGCTTCATCGACGCAGCGAGCAGCCCCGCGGACAACTGGGCGATCGCGCGGCAGTTTCTGGCGCCCGAGTTCGCCGATAACTGGAAGCCTCATGCGGGCGTCACGATCGACACATCGATCTCCGATCGCCGGTTCGAGGCAACAGACACCGAGGACGCGAGCGACACGCAGATCATCCAGTTGAGCATGAAGCAGTCCGGAAGCGTGGACGAAGCGGGCGTCTACAGCGCGGTTGCGGGCCCAGCTCGCGGGGCAGAGCTCACCTTCCAGCTGACGAAGAATGAGCAAGGTGAGTGGCGCATCACCGTGGCGCCGGACGGGGTGGTCTTGGACGCTCCTGCATTCGCCGCCGCGGATGTGTTCCGTCCCTACGCGCTGCAGTTCTTCGATCCGACCTGGTCGTACCTGGTTCCGGATGTGCGCTGGTTCCCGAAGCGCAAGAGCACAGCCTCTCGCGTCGTGCAGTCGCTCGTTGACGGCGGACCCTCGCCGTGGCTCGCGGAGTCGGTGCGCACGGCGTTCGCCGGCGACATCGAACTCGCCCGCGACACGGTTCCTGTCGAAGGTCAGATCGCCGAAGTCGAGCTGACCGCGGCCGCGCAGGGTGCGGATGCCGCGACACTGGGACGCCTGCGCACCCAGCTCGAGCGCAGTCTGATCGGCGCCGGCGTGACCGGTGTGCGCCTGATGTCGGGTGGGCGCGAGCTCGTGGCACCCGCGGTGACGGTGGCTCCGGCGACGGTCGACAGCCGTCCACTCGTGCTCACAGACGAGGGCTTCGGCTATCTCGTCGGCGGCGAAGTCGAGAATCTGCCGCGGGTCGCGGAAGACATCCTCACCTTCCCCCAACCGATCCGTTCTATCGTCGCGGGACCAGATGGTGCGCCGTTCACGGTCGTGCAGAGCGAGGGGGGAACGGTCTACTCGATCGGCGACGGGCAGATCAATGAACTCGACTCGCGTCCGGGGCTGATCGCGCCCAGTCTGGATCGCTTCGGCTACACGTGGACGGTTCCGGCCACAGGGCCTTCGGGCGTGCTGGCATGGACCCCGGAGGTTGCCGAGCACCCGGTTCCGGGGTTCGCGGATGCCTCGGCGATCTCGCAGCTCGTCGTCAGTCGTGAGGGCACGCGCGTCGCGGCCGTCGTGACGGTCGGCAGCCAGCAGCAGGTCGAGGTCGCCGGCGTCGTCCGCGATGAACGCGGGCTCCCGACGAGGATCGGCGAGCCGATCTCGCTGGGATGGCTGACCGGCCCTGTTCTCGGCATGGCCTGGCTGGATTCCGAGACGATCGGCGTTCTCACCAAGGACGGCGACGACACGCTGCTCCTGCAGATGCCGATCGGCGGACCCTCCGTGACGATCGATGTGCCCGATGACGCCGTCGCGCTCGCCCCCAGCACTCCCGCTTCCAGTGTGCGTCTGCTCGGCGCTGACGGTGTGCTGTGGTCACGCAGCGGTCCGACGTGGCAGTCGGAGCGGGCGAACGTGCGGGTGCTCGCGACGCAGATCAGCGGCTCCTGATCCGGTCGTTCTCCGCACACACCGTGCCGGAGGGCGGGCATCCACTGATCTGGCCTCGTGTGGCGGGGAGCAGCGCAGCGGGCTGCACGATCGAGGGATGCCGCCGCTTCAGAAGCTCCTCCGCCTGGGCCATGAGATCCTCGCCTTCCTGTTGAGCGCGGAGTGCGCGGGATGCGGTCAACCCGAGACGGCACTGTGCGCACCGTGCCGAGTCGAGTTGCAGCCGGACATCGTGCGAGGCGCGACGCCAGGCGGTGTTCCCCTTTTCGCCGGACTGCCGTACACGGGGCCTGCGGCGCGTCTCCTGCGTGCGGTGAAGGAGCACGGCCAGACCGCCCAGGTGGGTGCGCTGGCGCCGGCCCTGCGCGCCGCCTGTACGGAAGCCATGCACGACGCCGCTGTCCGCGGCATCCGCGTTCGCGCGGTCGTGCCGATCCCGACATCGCGAGCGGCGTTTCGTCGGCGCGGATATCGCGTGCCGGAGATGCTTGCTGCACGAGTCCCTCTGCCGATTCTGCGGGTCCTGACGACCGCCCGTCGGACTGTCGATCAACGGAAGCTCGGTCGCACCGCGCGTCTGCGCAATGTGGCTGGAAGCCTACGCGCTCGCCGTGACGGTGCAGGCCTCCCTGTGCTGATCCTGGATGACGTGACGACAACCGGAGCGACCATCGATGAGGCCGCCCGTGCTCTCCGAGAACGGGGTTTTCGGATCGCCGGCGCAGTGGTCGCAGCCGCCACGCCGCGCCATCACGACACGCGGAAAGAAAGGTGATGACAGTCAGCCGACTCGCGACTACGGTGGGGGAGACAAGGCGACCACGGTCCGCCCTTGGCCGGGTGGACCGGGACAAGGAGGTCAAGGATGGAAACGAACATCGTGGGTGTCGGAGTGGGTATCAGCGACCGCTTCCGCACAGTTGTCGATGAGAAGAGCACGCGTATCGCGACGCTCGCTCCGCGTGCACAGCGTCTCGACGTGAAGGTCACGCACCGTTCCTATCGCAATGGCCACGTCGATGATGAGACGGTCGAACTGACCCTCGTCGGCAAGGGCCCCGTGATCCGCGCAGAAGCGCGTGATGGCGACAAGTTCGTCGCACTCGATCTGGCGATCGACAAGCTGTCCGAGCAGCTGCGACGCACGAAGGAGAAGCGCGTCGACAGCCGCAACCATCCGCGCGGCGCCCAGTTCGAGAAGAGCACGGGTGAGCTCGCAGGGCTCGACGTGCAGCCGGCATCCGCGGATGTGCTTCGTGCGGTCGCGACGGGCGAGATCGCCGTGGTGGAAGAGACCGAAGAGGAGTACACGCCGGTCGTCATCCGCACCAAGAACTTCGATGCCGAGTGGATGTCGGTCGAGGAGGCCGTCGATCGGATGGAACTCGTCGGCCACGACTTCTTCCTCTTCGTCGATGCGCGCACCGACCACCCGAGCGTCGTGTATCGACGCAAGGGCTGGGACTACGGCGTCATCTCGCTCACGACCCAGGCGCCGCCGGTCGAGGTGATGGCCTCGTAGTCGCGGCACCCAATCCGTGACGGCGCTGCCGGACGACACATCGCAATGTCGTCCGGCAGCGCCGTTCTAGTGTGGAGGGATGTCTGCCCGTCGCGCCGTTCGTCCCGTGACGGGAAAACCCCCTGTCTCACCCTTCATCCGTATCGCGCTGCTCCTGCAGTTCGCATTCCTCGGAATGATGATGTCGTCCTGGATGAGTCGGATGCCCTCGGTCCGAGAGTCCCTGGACGTGACAGCGATGCAACTGGGAGTCCTGCTCATCTCCGGGGGAATCGGCTCCCTCGTCGGTGCTCTCACCGTCGGGACGCTGGTCGCGCGCTTCGGCAGCCGCGCCGTTCTACTTGTCGGGATCGTGGGGAACATCATCGGCTTCGGATTCCTCGCGGGATCCATGTTCCTCACCTCCAGCGAGCTTTTTCTGCTCGGCATGGCGATGAACGGTGTGAGCGGCGCATTCGTGAATGTGGCAATCAACATCAATGCCGCCGCTTTCGAGCGCGCGTGGGGCCGGACGGTTCTTCCGCAGTTCCATGCGGCGTTCTCCATCGGCGCAGCGCTCGGCGCGTTTCTGGCGTCGCTGTTCTCCGCAGCGGGCATCAGCGCAGGCACCCAGGTCATCATCGTCACGGTCGTGCTCACGACCACTCGCCTCGTACTGTGGCGAGCGTCGACCCAGCCCATGCAGGACGCCACTTCCGCCGCACGCTCGCGTCACCGTGGTGCGCTTCGCTCGGCTCTCTCCGCCTGGGTCGAACCCCGAACGCTCATGCTCGGGCTCGTGCTTCTGGCAGGCTCACTCAGTGAGGGGACGGCGACGACCTGGCTTTCGCTGTCGGTCGTGGACGGATACGCGCAACCCGAGGCGATCGGCGCCGCGGTCTACGCGAGCTTCCTGGCGGCGATGACGCTTTTCCGCATCGGCGGCGTCGTGCTGATCGATCACTTCGGTCGCGTCCTCGTTCTTCGACTCTCGGGAGCCGTCGCGTTCGTGGGCGTTCTGCTGTTCGTCTTCGGGGGAACGCTGCCACTCGGCTGGACGGGCGCGGTGCTCTGGGGCATCGGCGCCGCACTCGCTGCGCCGATCGCGATCGCCGCAGCGTCTGACGATGCTTCGCGGGCTGGCGAGCGAGTGTCCGTGGTGACCTCGTTCTCGACGCTCGCGTCGCTCGCCGCCCCACCTCTGCTCGGGCTACTGGTCGATCAGGTCGGGCCGCTGCTCTCGATGCTCCTCGTTGCGGCTGCGGTGATCGTCAGCGTCGCCTTCTCCGGGGCGGTCAAGCGTACTCCGGCCGACGCCGTCACCACCCAGACGGCACCGATCCGCATCGCCGACTGACGACTGACCAGCGGCGTCCGTCGGAGCGTCTCCGCGCGGAATGACGGGCTCAGAACGCCGGGAATCAGTCGAAGATGCCGTCGAGAATGCTGCCGATCACCAGACCGCCCAGCACGCCCGAGACGATATCGCCTCCGCCGCCGCCGCGGCGTCCGCCACCCCAGCCGCCGCCGCCCCAGTTGTCGGGGCCCTGATTGGGGCGCGAAGAATCGATGTCGCGCTGTGCCAACTGCAGGGCTTCCGAGGCGAGCTGTGCGACCCGGCGGGCCGCCGAGAGCGCCTGTTCACGGGTCTCTTCCGCAGGCAGGAGGGACGGGAGGTCGACGCGCAGACGCTCTGCTTCTGCGAGCCGGGTGCGTGCGTCGGCGCCGATCCAGCCGCGGTGACCGGCGATAAGGCCGCGGGCCACGCCCAGCTGGCGGTCGGCGTCGTCGGTGGCGTGCTGCACCTGGGCAAGGGAGGGCAGCGGGTTCTGCTCGCGGTGACGGGCAGTCGCGATCGCCTCGTCGAGTGCGGTGTTCGCGGCGCGTAACGTGCTGAGCTCCGCGAAGGGGTCGTTCTTCGCGCCGGCGGGAGACAGCGACGCCAGAGCCTTCTCCAGTGCGCTGACGGCGGATGTCACCGCGGGCACCTGCGGCGCTGTCCGAGCGGCGACGATGTCTCCGCGCGAGTCGGCGATGACCTCGGCGAGCGTAGATTCGGCACGCAGCGCCTCGATCTCGAAGTCTTCGACGGCGTCGAGGATCACAACTGCTCGGCGCACGGCCTCGGTCGCGGTCTCCAGAGCGAGGTTGGCCTCTTCGTTCTGTCGCGCCGCGCGGCGGCGCTCAGAGACATCGGCGCCGTGAGAGGCGAAAGTCAGCAGCTGCTCGGCTTCGTCGGCGCTCGCCGCGATCTGGTGGATCGCGGACTCGGCGTAGCGCGCCGAGAGCCGCGTGATCGTGTCGCGGGTCTGGGGGAGACGCTCGGCCAGCGTGACGGCGTCCTTGCGAACCTGGGCGACGATCTCGGGGGCACGGCGCACACGGGAGATCGATTCAGCCAGGACAGAGAGCTTCTCGTCGAGCAGATCCTCAGCCCACTCGCAGAGCTGCACGATGCGTGCATTGCGCGTGCGCAGCTCTTCCACCGTGTCAGGGATCTCGTCGTGGTTGAGCTGGTGCAGCGAGAACGCCTCGCGCAGGTGCGTGCGCACGCTGTCGGTGGCAGCGCGGAGATCAGCAGTCAGCGAGTCGCCGAGCTCTGCTATCGCGAAAGCCAGCTCGTCGGAGGTGGTGCGAAGGCGCTCGTCGACCGCGACCAGCGCCTGTTCGGCCCGGCGTGCAAGATCGGCGTCCTGCGCCGTCTGCGCCTCTGCTTCACGTTTCCGTTTGCCCCAGAATCCTGCCATTGTTCGATCCTACGGTCTGGAGCTGACCGCGGGGCGACCGCGTTTCGGACGATTCGTGGCGATGTCCAGAGCGAAGGCATGGCGCGGATGCTGCTGCAGTCGCTGTGCCACGTGCTCGAGCCACCGCAGCTCGGCCTCGGCATGGAAGAGCAGCGCATCGCGTACAAGCGACTCGGCGAGGTCCTCCGCGCTCTCGGCGTCGAATGCGGGGATCGTGCGGTCCCGGAGGGCCGCCGCGTGCGCGGAGGATGCGACGTGCTGGTCGCGCAGGACCGCCTCCACGTCCACGCCGGGAAGCGTGGCCGCGACGGTCACCTTGATGGCCAGCTCGTCCCGCGCAGCCTGAGTGCGCTGCACGGGGGAGAGGATCCACTGCGCCACCTCGTCGGAGCCGGCATCCGTGATCCGCCAGTAGACGTGTCCCTGCGCATCCGCCTCGCCGCGGGCCACGAGACCGTCGCGTTCGAGCCGCTCCAGCGTGTTGTAGATCTGTCCGACATTGAGCGGCCAGGTCGATCCCGTGCGACGATCGAACTCGCTGCGCAACTGGTATCCGTAGCACGGCCCCTGGTCGAGGATCGCGAGCAGGCTCTGGCGGACGGACATGGATGCTCCTGGGCTGTCGGGACGAACAACTCTGAGTATATGGATACGCGGAAACCCAAAGTTCACCCCGAGTGTGTGGACACAGGGCAACCGTGCAGGTCACAGCCCGGTAACATGGCACAGTATGTCCGTCGTGCCCATCGGGGTGGGCGGGTCCCGAATCACCAACAGGGAGAAGGCATCCGTGGCGAATCCTCTCGAGAAGCTGCTCCGCGCGGGCGAGGGTCGAATCCTCCGTCGGCTGAACCAGGTCGTCAAGGCGGTCAACGCGCTGGAAGAGGACTTCGAGAAGCTCACCGACGAGGAGCTGCGCAACGAGACCGCTGAGCTTCGCGCCCGCTTCGAGAAGGGCGAGACGCTCGACCAGCTGATGCCTGAGGCCTTCGCCGCAGTCCGCGAGGCGGCCAAGCGCACGCTCGGCATGCGCGCCTACGACGTGCAGCTCATGGGTGGTGCCGCCCTGCACTTCGGCAACATCGCCGAGATGAAGACCGGTGAGGGCAAGACGCTCGTCGCGACCTTCCCCGCCTATCTCAACGCGATCGCCGGCGAGGGTGTGCACGTCATCACCGTCAACGACTTCCTTGCGAGCTACCAGTCCGAGCTGATGGGGCGTGTCTATCGCGCACTCGGCATGACGACCGGTGTCATCGTCTCCGGCCAGACGCCGGCTGTGCGTCGCGAGCAGTACGCCGCCGACATCACCTACGGCACCAACAACGAGTTCGGCTTCGACTACCTGCGCGACAACATGGCGTGGCGTCAGGAAGACCTCGTCCAGCGTGCTCACTACTTCGCGATCGTCGACGAGGTCGACTCGATCCTCATCGACGAGGCGCGCACCCCGCTCATCATCTCCGGCCCGTCGTCCGGCGAAGCCAACCGCTGGTTCGCGGAATTCGCGAAGATCGCGCGAACTCTCGAGCCCGGCGTCGACTTCGAGGTCGACGAGAAGAAGCGCACGATCGGTGTGCTCGAGCCCGGCATCGAGAAGGTCGAGGACTACCTCGGCATCGACAACCTGTACGAGTCGGCGAACACGCCGCTCATCTCGTTCCTGAACAACTCGATCAAGGCGCTCGCCCTGTTCAAGCGCGACACCGACTACGTCGTGATGAACGACGAGGTCATGATCGTCGACGAGCACACCGGCCGCATCCTCGTCGGCCGCCGCTACAACGAGGGCATCCACCAGGCGATCGAGGCGAAGGAGAACGTGCCGGTCAAGGCCGAGAACCAGACCCTCGCCACGGTGACGCTGCAGAACTACTTCCGTCTCTACGAGAAGCTCTCCGGCATGACCGGTACGGCCGAGACCGAGGCCGGCGAGTTCATGTCGACGTACAAGCTCGGCGTCGTTCAGATTCCCACGAACCGTCCGATGATCCGCAAGGATCAGCCCGACCTCGTCTACAAGAACGAGACGGCGAAGTTCGCGCAGGTCGTCGAAGACATCGCCGAGCGCCACGCGTCCGGCCAGCCGGTGCTCGTCGGCACGGTCAGCGTCGAGAAGAGCGAGTACCTCTCGCGTCTGCTCGCGAAGAAGGGCATCAAGCACGAGGTCCTGAACGCGAAGAACCACGCGCGTGAAGCCGAGATCGTGGCCCGTGCCGGCCGCCTCGGTGCGGTCACGGTCGCCACGAACATGGCCGGGCGAGGCACCGACATCATGCTCGGCGGCAACGCCGAGTTCCTCGCGGTGCAGGAGCTCAAGGCCAAGGGTCTCGATCCCGTCGAGACTCCCGAAGAGTACGAGGCGGCGTGGGACGAGGCCTACGAGGCCATGAAGACCGCGGTCGGCTCCGAAAGCTCGAAGGTGGCCGAAGCCGGCGGCCTGTACGTGCTCGGCACCGAGCGTCACGAGTCGCGCCGTATCGACAACCAGCTGCGCGGTCGTTCCGGCCGTCAGGGAGACCCCGGTGAGAGCCGCTTCTATCTGAGCCTCACCGATGACCTCATGCGCCTGTTCCAGTCGGGTGCTGCCGAGGCGATCCTCGCGCGCACGAACTTCCCGGATGACGTGCCGATCGAGTCCTCGCTCGTGTCTCGGGCGATCCGCAGCGCGCAGAGCCAGGTCGAGGCCCGCAACGCCGAGATGCGCAAGAACGTCCTCAAGTACGACGACGTCCTCAACCGTCAGCGCGAGGCGATCTACACTGACCGCCGGCACATCCTCGAGGGCGATGACATTGCGGACCGCGTGCAGCACTTCATCGAGGACGCGATCACCGCGGTCGTCGACGACCACACCGCGCAGGGGCACACCGAGAGCTGGGACTTCGACAGCCTGTGGACCGAGCTCAAGACCCTCTACCCGGTGGGCGTGACGATCGACGAGGTCGTCGCCGAGGCGGGTGGCCGCAAGGGCGCCATCTCGGCGGAGGGACTCAAGCGCGAGCTGCTCTCGGATGCGCAGATCGCCTACGAGCGTCGCGAGGCCTCGCTGGGCTCCGCTGCGACGCGTGAGCTGGAGCGTCGCGTCGTGCTGCAGGTGCTCGACCGCCGCTGGCGCGACCACCTCTATGAGATGGACTACCTGAAGGACGGAATCGGGCTGCGCGCGATGGCGCAGCGTGACCCGCTCGTCGAGTACCAGCGCGAGGGCTACTCGATGTTCCAGTCCATGATGGGCCAGATCAAGGAGGAGTCCGTCGGCTACCTCTACAACCTCGAGGTCGAGGTGCGCCGTGCCACGGACGAGGGCGGCACCGAGGTCGCGGCCAAGGGGCTGGAGACGGGCGCGAACGACCTGCGTCTCGAGTACTCGGCGCCGAACGACGCGGGCGATGTCGAGGTGCGCAACGAGCGCGGTCAGGTGCAGCAGGCGGCGACAGACCGCCTCCGCCAGTCGGCGCGTGGTGCGCAGGCCGAGCAGGCAGATGTCGCTCCGACCAGCCGTGGCGCTTTCGGCCAGGCGACGACCGCGCCGGCAGCACCGCAGAATCGTGCGGACCGCCGTGCATCGGGCAAGAAGAAGTCCTGATCGACTGAGAATACGACGAAGGCGCCGCGGGAGGCTTCCCGCGGCGCCTTCGTCATATTCCACGTCCGGCATGCCGCGAACGGAGCGGAGCGCAACGTGTCAGAGACACGCCCGGGACGGAGGTATCCTGAACCGATGACACCTCGCCACTTCGACCAGTCGTCCAAGCTGAAGAACGTTCTCTACGAAATCCGCGGCAACGCGCTCGTCGAGGCGGCGCGGCTGGAGGCCGAGGGGCACACCGTTCTCAAGCTCAACACCGGAAACCCCGCGATCTTCGGCTTCGAGGCGCCGCAGCAGATCGTCCAGGACATGCTGGCGACGCTGCCCACCGCGCACGGCTACAGCGACAGTCGCGGCATCATCTCCGCCCGACGCGCTGTCGTGAGTCGCTACGAAGAGGTCGAGGGATTCCCTCCGTTCTCGCCCGATGACGTCTACCTCGGAAACGGCGTTTCCGAGCTCATCACCATGGTGATGCAGGCGCTGCTCGACCAGGGCGATGAGGTCCTGATCCCGTCGCCGGACTATCCGCTCTGGACAGCCATGACGAGTCTCGCAGGCGGCACGCCGGTGCACTACACCTGCGACGAGGAGAACGGCTGGATGCCGGATCTCGAGGACGTGCGCGCGAAGATCACGCCGCACACGAAGGCCATGGTCATCATCAACCCCAACAACCCCACGGGTGCGGTGTACTCGCGCGAGGTGCTGGAGGGGCTTGTGCAGATCGCGCGCGAGAACGAGCTGCTGCTGCTCTCTGACGAGATCTACGACCGGATCCTCTTCGACGATGCCGTGCACATCCCCACAGCCACTCTTGCTCCTGATCTGCTCTGCCTCACCTTCAACGGTCTGTCCAAGACGTATCGCGTGGCAGGTTTCCGGTCGGGATGGCTCGTGATGACGGGACCGAAGGATCACGCGCAGGGGTTCATCGAGGGCGTCACGCTTCTCGCCTCGACCCGGTTGTCTCCCAACGTGCCCTCGCAGCACGCGGTGCAGGCGGCGCTTTCGGGTGTCCAGTCGATCGAAGCACTCGTGGCGGAGAACGGCCGACTTCACGTTCAGCGCGATATCGCCTGGCAGGGCCTGGAGTCCATTCCGGGAGTCTCCTGCGTCAAGCCGGAGGGTGCGCTCTATGCGTTCCCTCGTCTCGATCCCAATGTGCACGAGATCCGTGATGACGCCAAGCTTGTCTACGACCTGCTCGTCGCGGAGCACATCCTGCTCGTGCAGGGCACGGGATTCAACTGGCCGACGCCTGATCACCTTCGCGTCGTCACACTGCCGGAACCGCGCGTCCTCAGCGAGGCGATCGAACGGCTCGGCAACTTCCTCGCTAGCTACCGCCAGTAGCGGGCGCTCACCGCGGCAGGGCGAGCAGTCGTCGGGGCGACCGGCGCCGCTCGCGCCGCAGGGGCACTGCATCTGCGGTACTGGGCGCGGTTACTCCGTTGGTGAGCCTGCGTACGGCGCTGGCGAAGGGCGCGCGGGGGACGACATCGGCCACGGGGCGCGAGTGCAGTAGCGCGGCGTCCAAGGCGCGGGGGTCATCGGGCAGGAACTGCACGTCGGTGATCCCGGAGAAGCGGTCCAACGCGCGGCGGATCTGACCTCGCGCATCGATGCCCAGCGGGCCGGTTCTCACACGATTGACGAGCACGGTCATCGGCGTCGAGCCGATGTGCGCGCGCACCTCCGCGTGGGCGCGCACGAAACGGGCGATGCCCAAGGGATCGGCGCTGGTGACGGCGAAGACCTGATCCGCCTCTTCGAGCACGGTGCGGGTCGCGGCGTTGCGTCGAGGAACCTGCAGATCGCTGAGCAGCTCTTCGTCCGCGTCCAGCGGGGGAGCGACATCGATGACGGTGTGCGCTGCCCAGGATCGGCAGGCCAGGAGCGTCGCGCGCAGTCGTTCCGCGGAGAGCTCCGGCCAGCGGGTCGGCCGGTTCAGACCCGCCAGTACCTCAAGGGTTCCGGTACTCGTCTCTAGGGGAACGGCCAGGCGGCTGAGCTCCTGTGCATCGAGCGAGCCGAGTTCGGCCCGTCGACACGCGGCCGCGATACCGGGGCCGTCGTCCGTGAGTCCGAGCAGCAGGGCGATCGCCGGCGCATAGGTGTCGGCGTCGATGAGTGCGACGCGCCCCTCGCGCGCCGCGAGGGCCGCGCTCACTTCGATGGCGAGCGAGGTGCGACCGGGAGCGCCATGCGGCCCCCAGACCGCGAGGAGCAGGCCATCCTGCTGGGGCACGGGGGTGGAACGACGCTCGCGCTGCAACGCCTCGAGGATCTGCCAGGCGCTGCTCGCGGCGGAGAGCGCGGGGTGAAGGCCGTGTCGCCGCGCGAGGCGCTCGGCAGCATCCCCGTCGCCGAGCAGCAGAATGCGAAGTCCGGCGCGGTCGCACGCCGCGAGCAGAGCGGGGCGGAGCAGGGCGGGGTCGGCGGGGAGGACCAGCGCCTCGGCATCGGGAAGGTCCTGTTCCGCGCCTATGAGGGCATCGGGGGTGAGAGAGGCGATGACCTCCGCGCCCGCGAGAGGGAGGTCGTCGAGCAGGGTCCGGGTGAGATGCTCGTCGAGGGCCAGTGCGATGCGCATCAGCTGCCAGCTCCGAGGGGAACGATCGACAGCGCGCTGCCGTCGGCGATGGCCTCCATAACGCTCGCCACCTCCGAGCGCTCGATGACGAGCTCCAAGGACGCCTGCTCCTGACTGAGCATCGCATCCTCCTTGGAGACCTGGGCGACGGTCGCCTGCGAGAGGAGGATGCGCGGAGCGTCGAATCCGCGTCCTTCCGCTTTCGTGGGCGCTGCCCACACCTCGACCGTGCTGCCGTGCCGGACCGCCTCAGGAACCCCGACGCCGATGGTGATGACGATCGAGGTCGTTCGCATCGCATCGGCGTCGCCCGTCGCGGAGGAGGGCACGAGCTCGCCCTCTCGGATGGTGCGTGCCGCGACGACTCCGGGTTCCAGCGTCGCCGGGGTGAGGTACTCGCTGGCGATGGCTCCGAGCGCGACATCGACGACGCGGAAGTCGTCTGAGCTCAGGACATCGCCGGGGACGATCGTGCGTGTCGCCTGCAGCGCGGGCGATGTCTGTCGTGTGGAGGAGACCACGAGCCAGACGCCCGCGATCGACGCCGCGATGAGCGCGATGCCTACGAGAAATCGATAGTCTCCCCAGAATCGTCGTCGGCTGCGCGGTATCGTCGTCATGCGGCAATCGTCACAGAACGCACCCCACCGCCGTCGAAGTTATCCACAGTCGATCGGTGGCGAAACCCCGCGGAGCGAACGAGAGGACAATGAGTGCCATGCCTGAAGCATCCGCCTCTCCCCAGCGCTTCCTGGCCCCCGCTCAGGTGGCCGAGCTGCTGAGTCTCGAGGTGGGCGACGTGATCGCACTGGTCAAGGAAGGTCAGCTGCGGGGCATGCAGGTGGGCTCTCCGGCTCGATGGCGGATCGACGAGTCCAGCCTCGGTGAGTACATCGCGGCGCAGTCTGAACTCTCCCGGCGAATGGCGCTCTGGCAGCAGTCAGAGGTCGCCAGCTTCCCCGAGGTGTGGGGCTCGGTCAGCCGCTTCGGCAACTGATCCCGCAGGGCGGCGTCGGTTCTCAGCCGAGCACACCGCCCAGAGCGACTCGTTCGGCCATCACGCTCAGCAGCGCGTCGAACGGGACGACGCGGAAGCCGCGCACGGCCTGTGCGCGGCGCGGCTCGTTGAGGTCATGCAACGCGAGATCCAGATGGTCCGCACCGGCCCGGTCGATCGTGCCGCTGAGTTCCAGCCCGCCGCGGATGCGGATCGTCACCCGCACGCGTCGTCGAGCGAGATCACGCAGGACGAATCCGAGGGTCATGCGTTCACGCATCGCCGAGAGTCCGTCGCTGGGTGCGCTGCTCGCGAGAAGGGTCGGGTGGTCCATGGCCCAGAGGGTGATGCTGGCAAGGGGCATGAGGAGCAGTGCGTGACCGGCAGATGGCTCGATGGCGAGCCAATCCGCGCCGACCGCCCGCAGCCGCCCGGCGGCGGTGCTGGCATCCGCGAGCGTCAGGGCGACGGCTGCGCCTTCGGCGGAGAGCGTGTGAGCGCGCGTACGCAGATCGAGCCGGGCGATGCGCAGCCGCTCTGACTCGGCGTTCAGCGCAGCGCGCTCCGCCTCCCATCCGGAGGCGAGCTGATCTTCGAGGTCCTCGAAGAGACGATCCCATTCCACGGATTCGAGAGTAGGCGCAGACGTCGGAGGGGCGTTACGGGTTATCCACATTCTTGGGATCGCGGCCCCCGCGGCGACTTCGCATCATGCTCTACTGCTCGCACACGATTTCTGAAGAGAGTCATTGATGAGAACGCTCGAACAGTTCGCCGTACAGCCGACGTCGTCCGTAGACCTGCCCGACCCCGCGCCGCTCCTCGAAAGCCTGACGCGAGGTGCGCTGGAGGTGCTGGGCGGTGTCCGCGAGGCGGAGCAACTGATCCGCTGGTTCACCGAGGACGCGTACCGCTCCCTGCTGGTCCGCGCGAACCTCTCCGCCCGGGCGCGCAGCGCACGGGGCGTCGCACCGGCCCGTCCGGTGTTCCAGATCCTGTCGACGCGCACGTGCGAGCCGGCCGATGGGATCGTCGAGGCCACGGTCATCGTGGCGACGCCGGCGCGTACGCGTGCTGTCGCGATGCGCCTGGAGGGTCTCGATCAGCGCTGGCGCGTCACGACTCTCGCGATTCTCTGAACGACGCGATCAGACCCAGAGGTATCCCGGTACCTCGCGCAGCTCGCGCGCGTGCGCTCGTCGGGCGAGGAGGAGCGCTCCGTCAAGCGGGTCGCCTGCCGGAACGCGGATCTCCGCGTCAGGTCGCAGCGCCCGAACGGTCTCGGTGAACGACTGCGAGACATCTCCGGATCGGGCGACTCCGCCGGTGAGGGACACCCGCGGCTCCACGCCGGAGACCAGCGCGGCAATCGCCGAGCGCGCGGCGTCCGCACCCGCGTTCCGCAGGATGTTGCGCGCTGTGACGTCGTGCGCGGCGAGCGCGGCGACGTCTGTGGCGAACGAGGCGAGCACTCCTGCGCGGTCATCACGAGTGTAGAACTGTCCGGGCCACGACGTCGGATCCCCGAAGCGCGCTCGGGCAGAATCCAGAATCGCGAGGCCGGCCGCGTCGACGCCATCATGTGCGCGGAGCGCGGTGCGAAGGGCAGTCATTCCGATCAGGGCACCGCTGCCACAGTCGCCGAGGAGATGCCCCCAGCCGTCGACGCGCTGCCAGAGTGCGCGCCCATCGCCGCCGACAGCGACGGCACCGGTGCCCAGGGCGACGATCGCTCCGGATGCACCGTCGAGCGCGCCGAGATGCGCCGTGACCGCGTCGATCGCCAGTGTGACAGGCACAGGATCGGAGTGATCGCGTCCGATTCCGAGCTCGTTGGCGGCGCGCGACATGCTGGCTCGCAGTGCCTGGTGATCCGTGATGAGCGTGCCGATCCCCGTGGCGCCGACAGCCAGTGACGAGACGCCCCCGACCGCGTCCGGCCAGGCGTCTGCGGCGATGCGCAGAAGGGCGACGATGGCATCGGCTGCGGTGGCGCCTTCGCTGGTGATCGAGATGCGCGCTCCCGACTGCACCTGTCGCGCAGCGCCGGGGGCGGCCTGCAGGGCGATCCGACTTCCGGAACCACCGATGTCGATGCCGAGTGCGGGAGGACCGGCGCGGAACGACGACGCGGTCATCGTCAGGCCGTCGCGAGCAACGTGAGTGCGGTGCGCACGGATCCCTCGCTCTGTGCGAGCGCATCGCGGGATGCCGCGATACCCGCGTCGGAGAGCGTCGCGACGATTGCGATCTTGAGGTCGCCGTCGGCGGCGGCCAGCTGCGACCGCGCCGCATCGTCGTCGAGTCCGGTGGCCTCACGGAGAATTCGCACGGTGCGGTCGCGGAGCTTCTCGTTGGTCGCGACCATCGAGACCATGAGGTTCGACCAGGTGCGACCGACGGCGACCATGAGCGCCGTCGAGAATCCATTGAGGACGAGCTTCTCTGCGGTCGCGGCCTTGAGGCGTGTCGATCCCGTGAGCACCTCAGGGCCGGTATCGAGCAGTACGTGGATGTCTGCGAGCGGGCTCAGGCGGGCCGCCGGATTGCTCGAGATGAGTGCGGTGTATGCGCCCCGCGCTCGTGCGGCCTCGAGTGCGCCTCCGACGTACGGGGTGTTGCCGCTCGCGGCGAGTCCGATCGCGACATCGTCGGGGCCGAGTCCCGCTGCGGCGTCTGCTCCTTCGGCGGTCGAATCCTCGGCGTTCTCCACAGCGTGGACGATCGCGGCGTCGCCGCCGGCGATGTGTGCGGTCACGCGTCCGGGCTCCAGATTGAATGTCGGAAGCAGCTCAGCGGCGTCGAGTACACCGAGCCGCCCGGAGGTGCCCGCGCCGAAGTAGTGGACGGCGCCACCGCGACGGAAGCGCGCCGCGGCCTCGTCGACGAGCGTGGCGAGAAGGGGCAGGGCGGCCTGGACAGCGTTGACGGCCACGCGGTCCTGGTCGTTGAGGAGGGTGAGCACACCGAGGGACGGCTGCAGGTCGAGGTCGTGCGACGCGGCCAGACGCTGCTCGGTCGGCGGTAGCTCGACGGTCGGCTCGGCCTTCAGGGGGGTGGTCATCCTCGATGCTCCTCGATGCTCGTTGCGCAGAAAGCGCCTGACTAAAAGTATCGCAGATTGTCTCAAGTGTGAGAAAATTTGTCGGACGCGACACGAGAGCCGTGTCCGAAACGGAGAGGAGCGCCGAGATGGTCGATGGGATCGTCGCGCTGCGGCAACGGCTCCCGCAGCTCAGCGCATCCGAGCGACGCGTCGCTGAGACCGTCATCGCACGCCCGTTCGTCGTCGTGGAATCGACGATCTCCGAGCTCGCGGCGCTGTGCGGGACCTCGTCGGGCACGGTTGCGCGAATGTGTCGGGCGGCCGGGTTCTCTGGCTACAAGGAATTTCGCATATCAGTTGCTGCGGCGCCTTCGCGCCCCCGTGACGCGCAAGTATTCCAGGTGTCCGACGCGGAGATCGCGGCATCCGACTCGCTTGCCGAGGTCGTCGCCAAGGTTGCCTATCAGCAGACCCGTGCGATCGACGACACTGCGAGAACCGTCGACCTCGCCGCACTCGATGCCGTCGTGGGTGCCGTTCGCTCGGCACCACGTGTCGACATCTTCGGGGTGGGATCGAGCGGCCTGGCTGCGAGCGATCTGCACATCAAACTGCAGCGACTGGGCGTGCAGAGCGTGCATTGGGCGGATGCGCACCTCGCGCTGGCCTCCGTGGCCGTCACTCGCCCCGGCGGCGTCGCGATCGCGGTGTCGCACTCGGGGGAGACCCGCGAAGCGGTCGAGTTCCTGGCCGTGGCCGACGAGCAGGGGGCGACGACGGTCGCGGTGACGAACTTCCCGGCGTCCGCCGTCGGCGCCCACGCGCAGTTCGTGCTCGCGACAGCCGCGCAGGAAGGCGCACTTCGCGCCGGCGCGATGTCGAGTCGGCTCGCGCAGATGGCGATCGTCGACTTTCTCTGCGTCCGTCTGGTCCAGCACGATGTCGGCGGCGCCAACCGGCTGCTGCAGACGACGCGCCAAGCCGTGCGGGGGCATCTCGTGGCACGGGGCAGCGCGGAAGGTCCGGTGGTCGACGAGCTGTGAGCCACGATGAATCCTTCCGAATGAGGATGACGTTGTGGACAGTGGCACTATCGAGAGATATGGTCGTCAGAAATCGAACATATTCGATCATGGAGGTTCCGATTGATCGCTGCTGCTCGTCACGACGCGATTCTTCGCGAACTCGACCTGCGAGGAACACTGACAGTATCCTCGTTCGCTCTGCAGCTTGGCGTCTCGTTGATGACGCTTCGCCGCGACCTGGCAGAGCTGGAGCGTGCGGGAAGACTGGTTCGCGTGCACGGCGGAGCCGTGTCGATCGCCGTGGACAAAGAACGGCAGAGGTCGTCGTCGCGAGACGGTACGCCCAAGCGTCCGATCGCGACGATTGGAATGATCGTCCCTTCGGCGTCGTACTACTACCCGCCTGTGATCCGTGGAGCGCGAGATGCCGCTCAGCAGATGAACTGTCGCCTCGTGCTCGGAGCAACCAACTACTCTTCGCGTGAAGAGCTCCGACAGGCGCGCAGGCTCATTGCGCTCGGCGTGGATGCGCTGATGATCACCACTGCGCGTCCGCTTCAGGAGGGATCCCCCTTGCTTGAGTTGCTGCTCTCGGCGGCGATTCCGGTCGTCGTTGTCGAACGAGCGATCGACGAGCGTATTGCTGGACATCTCGAATCTGTGCGCAGCGACCATGCCTATGGCGCAGAGCTGGCCGTTCGGCATCTCATCGATCGCGGGCATCGACGCATCGCTCTCGTTGCCCGGGATGCGCCCACGACGGTCGGCCTGCGCGAGGGGTACAGTCGTACGCTCGACCGCCTGGGCAATCACGAGCCGCGCCTGGACTGGCACCTGCCGGGAGTGGAGAACGGCAACGACGTCGTCGACAGTCTGGAGCGGCTCTTGGCGGAGGTTGCCGAGCAGGAGATCACGGCGGCGCTGGTCCTCGGAGACGTAGAGGCGATCGCGCTCGTCGATCTCGCCTCAGACCGTGGCGTCCGCGTGCCCGATGACCTCGCGATCGTTGCATACGACGATGAGATCGCCGCACTCGCGTCGATTCCGCTCACGGCCGTCGCGCCGCCGAAATATGACCTCGGGCACTCGGCGCTGCGCCTGTGCATGGAACGGATCCGCACGGCGAATCAGCCCGCCCAGGCCGTCACCAGAACGCTCATGCTGCCGGCGCTCGTCGCCCGAGAGACATCCTGAACTCTCACTTCTGTTCGTTATTGTTCGATTAATGCACGTGGACTTGTCGAACACTCCCATCCTGCGATTCAGTGGTCCTACCCGCATCGTTCTGACTTCAAAGGAGATTCCATGAACCTGCGTCGCCCCCTGACCGCGACCCTTGCACTGCTCGCGACGGGATCACTTCTCATCGGATGCGCGTCTACTGCGAGCGCACCCGCTGAGAGCGAAGTGCCGACCACAGCACCTGCCCCATCCGGAGAGGTCACGTTCTGGTCCACGCTGCGCGGCATGGAAGACGTCGCCAAGGCGTTCAACGCCGCGCAGAACGACATCGTCGTGAACTTCGAGCAGATTCCGAATGCCGCCAACGGCGGTTACACGAAGCTCTCGGCAGCGATCAAGTCCAACACGGGACCGGACATCGTGACGATTGAATACGACAGACTCCCGGGCTTCGCCCAGGCTGGCGCTGTCATCCCGATCGACGGCCTCGTCCCCGCTGGTCAGCTGAAGAAGTACCCCGCGGAGATCCTTGAGCTCACCACATTCGCGAAGGAGACCTATGGCGTCCCGTACGACGCTCAGCCGCTGATGGTGTATTACCGTCAGGATCTGCTCGAAGCCGCGGGCGTGGGTGTCCCTTCGACCTGGGAGGAGTATGAGGCGGCAGCACGCGCCATCAAGACCGTCAATCCGGATGCGTACATGACGACGTTCGCACCCAACGAGCCGCTGGCGCTCGCCGCACTCGCCTGGCAGGGCGGCAGCAAGTGGTTCTCGGTCGAGGGTGACGCGTGGAAGATCGGGATCGACGACAAGGCATCGCAGAAGGTCGCGGACTACTGGCAGGGCCTGATCGATGAAGGGCTGGTCAAGGTCGGCGTGGCGTTCAGTGACGAGTGGACCGCGGATCTCAACAGCGGAGCCATGGTCTCGTGGGTCGGCGGCGTCTGGAGTGCGGCTGGGCTGAAGACCCGCACGGAGGCCGCGGGACACGCTGGGCTGTGGGTTGCCGCCCCCGCACCGAACTGGGGCGAGAAGGAGTCCAGCGCGTTCTATGGCGGATCGAGTTTCACCATCACCTCGAACTCGAAGAACGCGGCGGCCGCTGCGAAGTTCATCGAATGGGCGACGAGCACACGTGAGGGCATTGCTGCTCGCGGTGAGGTCGGAAGCGCGTTCCCGGCATACCCCGGCCTCGCCGAGGTCGCGGCAGAGACATTCCCCGCCGAGTACTTCGCGAATGACATCTATGAGGCGTTCGCCGAGTCATACAGTCACCTCTCGACGGGGTGGACCTGGGGTCCCAACTGGGAAGTCAGCAGCACCGCCCTGAAGGACTCGCTGAGCACGGTGGGCTCCGGCCGCACATTGGGGGATGCCCTCGACACTTCTCAGGTGGCCACCGTCGACCAGCTGGCGCAGCTGGGTCTGAACATCACCGAGTAGTCCCTCCGGATGCGACGGGGCATCGCCCCGTCGCATCCGATCGAATGAAAGTCACGCAGATGTCCTCCCTGACTCGCACGCGGGTGCCCGTCGTTCGGCGACGCCATATCCCGGGTACCGGTGGCCGCACGGCCGCCATCTTCCTCACGCCGTTCTTCGCGCTCTTCCTTCTGACGATGGTCGCCCCGGTCGCCTACGCGATCGGTCTGAGCCTGTTCATCGAGAAGCGCGAAGGACTCGGCTTCGGCGGCGCCGAGACGGTGTTCGCCGGCCTCGAGAACTACATCACAGTGCTCTCGAACGAGGCGTTCCTGAGCGGCTTCGGCCGGCTCGCGCTCTACTGCGTGATCTACGTGCCGATCCTGCTGGCCACGGCACTGCTCTTCGCTCTTCTGCTCGACGCCGCGGTGGCGAAGGCGAAGCGTCTGTTTCAGCTTCTCCTCTTCCTGCCGCACGCTGTGCCGGGTGTGATCGCTGCGCTCATCTGGATCTACTTGTACACGCCGGGGGTGAGTCCGATCGTGCAGGTGCTCGCCTCCGGTGGCATCCAGCTCAACTTCCTGTCAGCGGAGATGGTGCTGCCGTCGATCGTGAACATCTCGGTCTGGTCGTGGACCGGCTACAACGTCATCATCCTCTTCACCGCCCTGCAAGCGGTACCTCGCGAGGTCATCGAGGCCGCACGGGTGGATGGTGCGAGCGAACTGCGTTCCGCGATCTCGATCAAGGCACCGCTGATCACCTCGGCCCTCGGTGTCTCGCTGCTGTTCACGGTGATCGGCTCGCTGCAGATGTTCACCGAACCGCAGATTCTGACAATGGCGACGACGTCGGTCACCAGCACGTGGGTTCCCAACATGTGGGCATACGACGCCGCCTTCAACCGCAACAACCTGCCGCAGGCGGCCGCGGCTTCGATCATCCTCGCCTTCTTGGCAGGATCGTTGTCCTGGCTCGTCACCCGATTCGCCGCAAAGGGGCGCAGCTGATGACCACGACACTTGAGCGCGTGAATGAACGTGCATCCGGCAGGATGACCGCGCCGTCCGAATGGCCACGTCGTCGCCGTCGAAACGGCGCACTCGGTCACAGCCTGGCCTCGACGATCAGCGTCAACACCATGCTCGTGCTGGGATCGGCCTACATGGTGCTGCCACTCGTCTGGCTGCTCTTCGCGACGACGAAGAATGCTGCTGACTTCTTCGGCTCCGGAGTCTTCACGATCACCAAGTTCTCCTTCTGGGAGAACATCGCCTCCGTGCTCGCCCAGAGCGATGGGATCTTCCTGCGCTGGATCGCGAACAGCGTGATGTACGCCGGGATCGGTGCGATCGTCGGTGGCTTCATCTCGCTCGCGGCCGGCTACGCCTTCGACAAGTTCCGTTTCCGCGGCCGGGGGGTGCTCTTCGGTGCCGTTCTGATCGGTGTGCTCATCCCCAACACCGCCACGGTCATTCCGCTCTATCTTCTCGCGGCCTCCGCGGGTCTCACCAACAATCCGCTCGCGGTCATCATCCCGGTCCTCTGCAACCCCTTCAGCGTCTACCTCGCGCGGGTCTTCTGCGAGGGCTATGTTCCGGATGAGACGCTCGAAGCCGCGCGGGTGGACGGTGCGGGCCCGATCCGCTCCTTCGTCAGCATTGCGGTGCCCATGCTGACGCCAGGGTTCGTGACGATCGCGCTGTTCCAGTTCGTCGGCATCTGGAACAACTTCATGCTGCCGCTCGTGATGCTGCAGAACCCCGACATCTTCCCACTCAGCGTCGGCATCTCCCTCTGGCAGGGGTACACGCAGCAATCCCCGGACTTCTCGCCGATCGTCATCACGGCATCCTTCCTGTCGATCCTTCCGCTGGTGATCGCATTCATCCTGCTGCAGCGCTTCTGGCGGGCGGGACTGTCGGCGGGAAGCATCAAGTGAGCCCGCAGCGGCTGCGTGTGGGCTTCGCGATGCGCGACGAAGTGCTGGCGCGCGTCTTCCCTGAGGGGGTCCGCGCCGGTTTCGCGGAGATCGCCGACGATGTCGGCCTCTTCACGGACTTCGACTCCGACAGTGCGCGATCGCGACTCGCAGAGGTCGATGTGCTCGTCACCGGATGGGGCAGTCCTCGAATCGACGACGCCGCGCTGGCCAGCGCGCCGCGTCTGCGCGCGATCGTCCACTCCGCGGGGAGCGTGAAGTCGATCGTCGGCGATGGAGTGTGGGAACGAGGCATCATGGTGAGCTCCGCGGCTGGAGCGAATGCCGTACCGGTGGCAGAGTACACGGCGGCAATGGTCGTCCTGGCGAACAAGCACGTCCTGCCGATCGCCGCGGACTACCGGGCTCTGCGCACGGAGTTCGATGTCGAAGCCCGGTTTCCTGGTCTCGGCAACTACCGCAAGAGGGTCGGCATCGTGGGAGCGTCGAAGATCGGACGCAAGGTGATCGAGCTTCTCGGCCCATACGATCTGGAACTCGTCGTCTACGACCCCTACCTCTCGGAGGAGGAGAGCCGGAACATCGGCGTGCGGTGTCTGGGGCTCGCAGAGCTGCTAGCGACCTCGGATGTCGTCTCCGTGCACGCGCCGAGTCTGCCGAGCACACGTCGGCTGCTGGACGCCGCGGGGATCGATTCGATGCGTCCGGGGGCGACGCTCATCAACACGGCCCGAGGAGAGATCGTCGATCAGGATGCTCTGCTTCGGCGTTTGGTGGCGGGAGAGCTCTTCGCCGTGCTCGACGTCACCACTCCCTGGTTGCTGGCACCGGATCATCCGTTCTATCGACTCGACAACGTGGTGCTCACCCCGCATATCGCCGGCTCGCTCGGCGTCGAGCTCGGGCGCCTCGCGGAGGTTGCGCTCGACGAGGTGCGCCGCATCGTCGCGGGGGAGTCACTCGCGCATGCCCTGCACCCCGACGAGCTGGCGATCACGGCGTAGGTGCCTTCCGCTCGCTTCGGCCGAGAGCGGTACGGCAGGCAGCGGAAGCGCGCGCAGGAGGACGACATCACCCAGCGTCTAGGCTGGGAGGGTGTCAACACTTAGTGACCTTGTGCATGCCCAGGGACGCCTGAACGACGCTGACGTCGAATGGCTCCACCGCCTCTCCGGCGACGGTCAGCTGATCGCCGATCTCGCCTTCGCCGACATCGTCATCTGGGTGGCGACAGCGGATGGCTCCTTCGTCGCGGTCGCACATACGCGACCGAGCAGCGCGGCAACGCTGTTCTATCGCGACATCGTCGGAGATCAGGTGCGTCCGCAGTGGCGCACGCAGGTGCAGGGCGCCTTCGACTCAGCTCAGATCGTCGACTCATCCTCACCTGACTGGTTCGAAGAGACTCCGACGCGCGTGCGTGCCGTGCCGATCGTGCGCGAGCGCACGAAGGACGGCGAGGTGCCCGCGGTGATCGGCGTGCTCACGCGCCACACGAACCTCAATGACGCTCGTACGCCGTCGCGTCAGCAGATCACTTTCAACGAGTGTGCCGACGACCTCTGCCGGATGATCGCCACGGGCGAGTTCCCCGACCTCTCCGCGCCCACGTCTCCGCGCCGCGGCGCTCCGCGGGCGTCGGACGGGCTGATCCGCCTCGACGTCGACGGGATGGTCACCTTCGCGAGCCCGAACGCGCTGTCGGCGTTCAACCGCATGGGCTTCGATGACGAGCTCGAGGGGGAGTCGCTCGTCGAGGTCACCACGCGCATTCTGCCCTCGACGCACCAGGTCGACGAGTCGCTCCCCGTCGTCGTCACAGGCCGTGCGCCGTGGCGCACCGACATGGAGGCGCGCGGGGTGACGGTGTCGTTGCGTGCGATTCCGCTGCGCGACCGCGGCACGCGGATCGGCGCGATCGTGCTGTGCCGGGATGTCTCCGAGCTGCGTCACCAGGAGCAGGAGCTCATCACCAAGGACGCGACGATCCGCGAGATCCACCACCGCGTGAAGAACAACCTTCAGACGGTGGCATCGCTGCTGCGTATCCAGGCGCGTCGCACGCATTCGGACGAGGCGCGCGAGGCGCTGACGCAGGCCATGCGCCGCGTCGCCTCGATCGCGGTCGTGCACGACACGCTCTCGGAGGGGCTGGCGCAGCAGGTCGACTTCGATGAGGTCTTCGCCCGGGTGCTGAAGCTTGTCGCCGAGGTCGCAGCTGCTCCGAACACGCGAGCGCGCACGCAGTCCACCGGCCGCTTCGGGGTGCTGCCGAGCGAGTACGCGACGCCACTGGCGCTTGCGCTCACCGAGCTCGTCACAAACGCGGTGGAACACGGTCTCGCGGGGCAGGAGGGCTTCGTCACGATCGACGCGGTCCGCACGGCGACGAACTTGCGCGTCAGTGTCGCGGACACCGGCCACGGTCTGCCGGAGGGACGCGTGGGTCAGGGGCTGGGCACGCAGATCATCCGCACTCTGATCCAGGGCGAGCTCGGCGGCTCGATTGATTGGCATTCGGCGAACATCGACGGTGCTGCTGCGGGCACCGAGGTGACGATCGACATCCCGCTGCGCTGGCTCAACAAGTAGGGGGATGCGACGCGAGGGCGGGGAGTGGATGCAGCAGCATCCACTCCCCGCCCTCGCGTGAAGTGCGGTGCGTCAGGATGCGCGGCGGGCGCGCGCGGCGCGGCGCTTCAGTGCGCGGCGCTCATCCTCGGACAGTCCGCCCCATACGCCGGAGTCCTGGCTGGACTCGAGGGCGTACTGCAGGCAGATCTCGGTGACGGTGCACCGGGCGCAGACGGCCTTTGCCTTCTCGATCTGGTCGACAGCTGGCCCGGTGTTACCGACCGGGAAGAACAGCTCGGGGTCGACGGTCAGGCAGGCGGCTTTGTCGCGCCAATCCATGGGGGCTCCTCAGTGTGGAATCGGTGAGCACGCGAACGCGCGCTCGAAGCCGGGCGACGATTCGGGTCGTGCCCGGTGGTGATGCGAGCTCTCGCTCGCCCCACGCCGCTGTGGGAGCACATGGCTGTGGTCTATTCTCGTACATGGAACGCGTAGGATCAAGGGTTTTTCCACAGTTCCTCAAGAATCATCTGCATCAGGAGGATTATGCGCGCGTCCACGCTAGTCTGGGCGGCATCCGGCCTGCTCGCTCTCGAGGGCGCAGCGCTCGTGATCATCGCCCTGCTGGAGCTCTTCGGGCTGGGCGCCGGCAATGCCGCATCCATACCGACCGCCATCGCACTGATCGTGCTCACACTCATCGCGGGCGTCGGCCTCGTCGCCTTCGCCGTGGGCGTGTTGCGGGGCAAGGGGTGGGCGCGATCCGGCGGCGTCGCCGTGCAGGTCCTCGCGATCGCGACGGCCTTCAGCGCGCTGTCGGTGCAGCCGCTACCCTGGGCGTTCGTGCTGGGTGTCGGGGGATCCGGACTTGTGGGACTGGTCCTGCTGATCGGCGTCGCACGCCGTGCAGGTGCGCAGGAGTCCCGCCGTCGCCTCAGCGACGACGAGACCCACTGACGCCGCTCAGGCGTCGATCTGCAGCATCTTGCGCAGACGCGCGACGTGGCCGGTGGCCTTGACGTTGTAGAGCGCTTCGACGATCGTGCCCTCTTCGTCGAGGATGAACGTCGAGCGGATGACGCCCTCGATGACCTTGCCGTAGTTCATCTTCTCGCCCCAGGCGGCATACGCCGCGTGGACGGTGTGGTCGGGGTCGCTCAGCAGCGTGAAGGTGAGTCCGTCTCGCTCGCGGAACTCCCGAAGCTTCGCAGGCTCATCGCGTGAGATGCCGACGACCGTGTAGCCGGCCCCCTGCAGCGAGCCGATGCTGTCGCGGAAGTCGCACGCCTGCGTGGTGCAACCGGGCGTCATCGCCGCCGGGTAGAAGTACAGGATCGTCTTCTGCCCGCGCAGATCCGACAGCGAGACGGGCGTGCCGTCCTGGTCGAGGAGAGTGAAAGCAGGGGCAGGGGTACCGGGGGAGAGGCGCTCGATGGTCACGCGTCCAGCCTATGCCGTGCGGTCGCTCAGCGCCGGTCTCCGAAGGTCTGCAGCAGCCGCTGCACCGAATCCAGGCGCGCCGCTCCCGTCTCGCCCAGCTCGCCGTTGGCCAGCGCGTCGTTGAGGGCGCAGTCTGCGGCATCCGGCAGATGCGTGCAGCCGCGCGGGCAGTCCTCCGCGATCTTGGCGAGTTCCGTGAACGCGGCGAGGATGTTCTCCGGGTTCACGTGTCCGAGTCCGAACGAACGCACACCGGGTGTATCGATGACCCAGCCGGAGCCCTCTGTCGAGCGATAGCGGAGAGAGACGGTCGACGAGGACGTGTGTCGTCCGCGGCCGGTCACCTGGTTCACGTGTCCTGTGGCCCGCTGCGCGGAGGGGACGAGCGCGTTGACGAGCGTCGACTTGCCCACGCCCGAGTGGCCGACGAAGACCGTGGAGTGACCGACGAGGGCCGCGCCGATCTCATCCAACGGCATCACGTCGCGTGCGCTCGTGAACACCTGCAGGTCCAGACCGTCGAAATGCGACAGGAATGCGGACGGATCCGCGAGATCGGTCTTCGTCACGACGAGTAGAGGACGGATGCCGGCGTCCAGCGCTGCCACGAGATAGCGATCGACCAAGCGCTCACGGGGTTCCGGGTCGGCCGCTGCGACCACGATGAGCATCTGGTCGGCGTTGGCGACGATGACGCGCTCGACCTGATCGGTGTCGTCTGCGCTGCGCCGGAGCAGCGATGAGCGCTCCACGATGCCCACGATGCGTCCGAGCGTGCCCTCGTCACCCGAGGTGTCGCCGACGACGCGAGCCAGGTCGCCCGTCACGATCGGCGTGCGCCGCAGCTCGCGGGCGCGGGCGGCGGTGATGGTGTGCTCGTCCGGGGTGTTCTCGCCGACGAGTACGGCGTAGCGTCCGCGGTCGACACCAAGGACTCGGCCGATCTCCGCGTTCTCGTGCGCAGGCCGCCGCTTCGTACGCGGACGGTTGGCCTTGGGGTTTGGGCGCACCTTGAAGCGGGCTTCGTCGTCGAATTCGTCGAAGTCGTCGTCTTCGTCGCCGTCGAGCCAGCTCACGCGTCGGCGCCTCCGTGGTCACCCGCGAGCATCCGCTCCCACAGCTGCACGAACTCGGGCAGCGTCTTGGCCGTTGTGCCGATGTCATCGATCTCGACACCCGGAACGCGCAGTCCGACGAGAGCGCCGGTCGTCGCCATCCGGTGGTCGTGGTGTGCGGGCCAGGGGCCGCCGTGCAGCGGGGCGGGGGTGATCCGCAGACCATCGGGCAGCTCTTCGACGATGCCACCCAGAGTGCGCAGGTTGCCGATGAGGGCCGCGATGCGGTCGGTCTCGTGAAGGCGGATGTGGCCGATGCCCCGGATCGTGGTCGGGCCGTCCGCGAACGCGGCGAGACCGACGAAGGTCGGTGCCAGCTCGCCGGCAGCGGACAGATCGAGGTCGACACCGTGGATGGCGGAGCCACCGCGGACGGTGAGCACGCCGCTGCGCCGACTGACGCGAGCGCCGAGCAGCGTCAGCAGATCCGGAAGCAGCGCACCGGGCTGAGTCGAGTGCGCCGGCCAGCCCGAGACCGAGACCTCGCCTCCCGCCACGAGGGCCGCAGCCAGGAAGGGGGCGGCATTCGAGAGGTCGGGTTCGATCGGCAGGTCCTTGGACCGCGGAGTGCCGCCTTCGACGAGCCACTCGCCCGCAGCAGGGCGCTCGATGTGGATGCCGCGACGGCTCAGCGACTCAATCGTCATGTCGATGTGCGGGAGGCTCGGAAGGTGCTCGCCCTTGTGGACGAGGTGCAGGCCGACATCGAAGCGCGGAGCGGCGAGGAGCAGGCCCGAGACGAACTGGCTCGACAGCGAGGCGTCGATCTCGACGCGGCCGCCGCGGATGTGCCCACGGCCGCGAATCGTGAATGGCAGCGACCAGCTGCCTTCATCGTCGACGTCGACACCCAGATCACGCAGAGCGTGGATCATCGCGCCCATGGGGCGATGCAGAGCAGTCTCATGTGCGGTGAGGACGACGTCGCCCTGTGCCAGACCGGCGAGGGGGGCGATGAAGCGCATGACGGTGCCCGCCTGCCCGCAGTCGATCGTCGCGCCGCCCTTCAGTCGGGCGGGTGTCACGAGCAGATCAGGGCCGAACGGGCCCGTGGCATCCGTCTCTTCGATTCCCACACCCAGTGCGCGCAGCGCGTCGACCATGCGTGCGGAATCATCGGAGTGCAGCGGCGCGAGAAGGCGTCCTGGTCCGTCGGCGATCGCCGCGAGGACGAGCTCGCGATTGGTGAGCGATTTCGACCCCGGCACGCTCAGCAGACTCGACATCGCACCCTCTGCGACCGGCGCGAGGTAGCGCCCCGTGCTGGTCGGGGAAGAGGTCGGGGAATAGTTCTGAGCGCTCATCGGTTTCTACCCTACTGAAGAGCGTTGCCAGAGCCGAAAGAGTCGACATGATCGCCATGCTGGACCCCGTCGCCGAGACGATCGACGGCCTAGACTGGGCCGCAATGGACGAGCAGGCAGATTTCACCGACGCGCCCGCCGCGATCGACGGCGCTGGCGACCCGCAGCGAGAGTTCGAAGAGCAGGCGATCCCGTACATGGATCAGCTGTACGCGGCGGCGATGCGCATGACGCGCAACCCCGCTGATGCGGCTGATCTGGTGCAGGAGACCTTCGTGAAGGCGTTCGCCTCGTGGGCGAGCTTCACGCAGGGCACGAACCTCAAGGCGTGGCTGTACCGCATCCTCACCAACACCTACATCAACATCTATCGCAAGAAGCAGCGAGAGCCGTACCAGGGCACGATCGACGAGCTCGAGGACTGGCAGCTGGGCGGTGCGGAGTCCACCACGGCGTCGCACAGTCGTTCGGCCGAGGCGGAAGCGATCGATCACATGCCGGCATCCGTCGTGAAAGACGCGCTGCAGGCTGTCCCGGAGGATTTCCGACTGGCGGTGTACCTCGCCGACGTCGAGGGCTTCGCCTATCAGGAGATCGCCGACATCATGAAGACGCCCATCGGAACCGTGATGAGCCGACTGCATCGGGGCAGGCGGATGCTGCGGGAGATGCTGGCAGATTATGCCGCAGAGCGAGGAATCGCCGCGGCCGGAACAGGGAGCAAGAAATGACCGACTGCGGATGCGAGAAAGCGCGCCGCGATCTCGAAGAGTACTTGCGGAATGAAGTCTGCAAGACCGAGCACACGGAGATCCGCGAGCACCTGGAGAACTGCGCCACCTGCCAGGGTGAGGCACTCGTCGCCCGCACACTGACCGAGGTCGTGTCGCGTGCCTGCAAGGAGACGGCTCCTGAGGAGCTGCGCGACCAGGTTCTCGCACGTCTGCGGGCGGCGCAGCAGGACGCACACTAGGTCACACGCCCCCGCGCCGGATCGCGGCGTCGTAGTCTGAATGCATGAGCTCGCTCGACGCACGTGAGATCCCCGTTGACACCGTTTCTGCGCAGCGCCTGGAAGCGATCGGGCTGACGTACCGCCTGATCGACACCGAGGACTCGACGGCCGCGGACGCATTCCTTCGCGCCGAGACGAGGGGATTCCTCGATCCGGAGCCCAACGATGAACTGCTCGAGTTCGAGCGCGCCACGATCTCGGCACGTCGCAACACCGGGGTGTTCCCCGCGGGCGCCGCACGCACGGACCTCCCCGTCGCCACCGTGAACTCCTGGGTGAGTCCGCTCACGGTCCCGGGCGGAGAGATCGACATGTGGGCGATCAGCGCCGTGACCGTCTCCGGCACGCACCGGCGCATGGGGATCGCCCGTGCCATGCTCGAAGGCGAGCTGCGCGCGGCGGCGGCGGCGGGAGTGCCGATCGCCGGGCTCACCGCTTCAGAGGCGACCCTCTACGAGCGCTACGGTTTCGCGGTTGCTGTTCCTGTCATGCGCGTGCGCGTGAAGACACGTCGTGCCGGATGGCGAGGCTCGGCGACGGCAGGGCGCATCGAATACATCGAGCGCCCGCGCTTGGCCTCCGATCTGGGCGCGATACACGAGCGTGCGCGTCTGCAGCGCGCCGGGCAGATCGCGGGCTGGCCGGCACGCTGGGAGCGAATGGCGGGGCTCGCGCCGAACGACACCAAGGCATCGTCCGTGCGCGGCGTCCGCCACATCGACGACGACGGCACGACCCGGGGCGTCCTGGCCTACACTCTGGCTGAGGCAGGACAGGGCGAGGGCATTGAGCTGTCCGTGCGACACCTCACCGCCGAGACGCCGGACGCGCTCCGTGCGCTCTGGCGTTTCGCCGTGCAGCACGACCTCGTGAGCCTCGTAACCGCTGAGCTGCGGCCCGTCGACGACCCGCTGCCGTTGCTGGTCGCCGACCAACGCGGCGTCGAGCAGTCCGTGCATGACCACGGATGGCTGCGCATTCTCGATGTGCCTGCCGTGCTGTCGGCGCGCACGTTCGCGACCGATGTCGATGTCGTCGTGACGGTGACGGACCCGCTGGATCTGGCCGCGGGAACCTGGCGGCTGAAGGCCGTCGCGGGGGAGCGCGCCACAGCAGAGGCTGCACCGGAGGCGGCCGCCGACATCACTCTCGGTATCGCTGAGCTCTCTGCGGCCAGCCTCGGGGGCGTGGCGCTGACACGGCTCGCCGACGCCGGACGCGTGCACGGTGATGCATCGCGCATCGACGCCCTCAGTGGCGCGTTGCGCGCGGACCGGATGCCGCATCTCGCGATCTGGTTCTGAGCCCGGCGGGGAACCGAAACCGCCGGATACGACGAAGGAGGGACCGGATGCATCCGGTCCCTCCTTCGTCGTATGTCTGACTAGCCCAGCGTCAGCGCACGGCGGAGCAGGTCGGCCTGCTCGACCGCGTGCACCTTCGACGAGCCCGTCGACGGCGACGCCGACGCGGCCCGGGCGATCGGACGCACCGTGCGCGGTCCTTCGACCGTCTGGAACTCCAGCGCCAGGAACGGCCACGCGCCCTGGTTCTCCGGCTCTTCCTGAACCCAGAAGATCTCCGCGTTCGGGTAGGTGTCGGCGATCGCCTTGAGTTCAGCCAGCGGCGTCGGGTACAGCTGCTCGACGCGCACGAGGGCGATCTCGGGGTTGGGGTTCTTCTCGAGCTCAGCGCGCAGATCCCAGTGGACCTTGCCCGAGTGGAAGAGGACCCGCTTCACTGCCGAGCGGTCAAGGTTGCGGTCATCGTCGATCACCAGCTCGAAGCGGCCCTGCGTGAACTCTTCCACCGCACTCGTCGCGCCGCGCAGACGAAGCATCGCCTTCGGCGTGAACACGATGAGCGGCTTGCGGGGGCGGGCGTACGCCTGACGGCGCAGCAGATGGAAGTACGACGCCGGCGTGGACGGACGCGCGACCGTCATGTTGTCCTGCGCACACAGCTGCAGGAAGCGCTCGATACGCGCGGAGGAGTGGTCTGGCCCC
This sequence comes from Microbacterium sp. GW823-FHT02G05, assembly GCF_058797175.1. Taxonomy (NCBI): domain Bacteria; kingdom Bacillati; phylum Actinomycetota; class Actinomycetes; order Micrococcales; family Microbacteriaceae; genus Microbacterium; species Microbacterium sp. GW823-FHT02G05. The sequence continues at coordinate 827,299 of NZ_JBXAJK010000002.1, read as the reverse complement.
TGGCCCTCGTAGCCGTGCGGCAGCAGGAGCACGACGCTGGACTGCTGTCCCCACTTCTGCTCGGCAGAGGAGATGTACTCATCCACGACCGACTGGGCACCGTTGACGAAGTCGCCGAACTGCGCCTCCCAGAGAACAAGCGCCTCAGGAGCCTCGACCGAGTAGCCGTACTCGAAGCCCATGGTCGCGTACTCGCTGAGCAGTGCGTCGTAGATCCAGAATCGACCCTGCTTCTCGGAGAGGTTCGCCAGCGGCAGCCACTCCTGGCCGTTCGCGCGGTCGTGGAGGACGGCGTGGCGCTGCACGAAGGTGCCGCGACGAGCATCCTGACCCGACATGCGCACGGGCGTGCCCTCGACGAGGAGCGAGCCGAAGGCGAGAAGCTCGCCGAAGCCCCAGTCGATGTTGCCGTTGCGGCTCATGTCGTAGCGCTTGTCGAGCTGCTGCTGCAGCTTGTTGTGCACGGTGAAGCCTTCGGGCTTGTTCGCGTGCGCGTCACCGATGAGGTGCACGACCTCGAGCGAGACGCCCGTGGTCTCGGGGACGCCAACCTGCTCGACAGCGGCGGCGCCGTTGACGACCGGGGTGGCACCGGTCTCGGCGGCGTGCGTCTCCGCGAACGCGATCTCCAGACGGTTCTGGAAGTCGGCCTTCGCCGCTTCGTACTCTTCTTCTGTGATGTCGCCACGACCGACGAGCGCCTCGGTGTACAGGCGGCGCACGGAGCGCTTCGCCTGGATGAGGTCGGTCATGAGCGGCTGCGTCATCGACGGGTCGTCGCCCTCGTTGTGACCGCGGCGGCGGTAGCAGACGAGGTCGATCACGACGTCTGCGTGGAAGCGCTCGCGGTAATCGAACGCGAGCTGCGCGACGTGGATGACGGCCTCGGGGTCGTCACCGTTCACGTGGAAGATCGGCGCCTGGATGGTCTTCGCGACGTCGGTCGCGTACACCGAGGTGCGCGCATCGGTGGGCGTCGTGGTGAAGCCGACCTGGTTGTTGACGACGACGTGCACGGTGCCGCCGGTGCGGAAAGCGCGCAGCTGCGACATCTGGAGGGTCTCGACGACGACACCCTGTCCGGCGAACGCGGCGTCACCGTGGACGAGGATCGGCAGCCATGTGAACGATCCGATCGGCTTGCGATCCTGCTTCGCACGGGTGATGCCCTCGAGTACGCCGTCGACGGTCTCCAGATGTGACGGGTTGGCGGCGAGGTACACGGGAAGCTCGGTCTTGTCGTCGGACACGAAGGTGCCCTCGGTGCCGAGGTGGTACTTCACATCGCCCGAGCCGCGCTGGTTGCCCGGTGCGGTCGTGCCCTCGAACTCCCGGAACACCTGACCGTAGGTCTTGCCCGCGATGTTGGTCAGCACGTTCAAGCGACCGCGGTGGGCCATTCCGATCGTGGCACCATCGAGACCGGCGGATGCAGCACCCTGCAGGATCTCGTCCAGCAGCGGGATAAGGGACTCGCCGCCCTCAAGCGAGAAGCGCTTCTGTCCGACGAACTTCGTCTGCAGGAAGGTCTCGAACGCCTCGGCCTCGTTGAGCTTGCGCAGGACGCGGAGCTGGTCGTCGTGACCGGGCTTCTGGTACTTGACTTCGACCTTCTCCTGGAACCAGCGACGCTGCTCGGGGTCCTGGATGTGCATGTACTCGATGCCGAGCGTGCGGCAGTAGGAGTCACGCAGCACACCGAGGATGTCGCGGAGCTTCATGACGCGCTTGCCGCCGAAGCCGTTCGTGACGAACTCGCGGTCAAGGTCCCAGAAGGTCAGACCGTGGGACTCGATCTCGAGATCGGGGTGCGAGCGCTGGACGTACTCGAGCGGGTCGATGTCGGCCATGAGGTGACCGCGGACGCGGAAGGAGTTGATGAGCTCCTGCACGCGCGTCGTCTTGTCGACGCGCTCGGCGACGTCAACAGCGATGTCGTTGGCCCAGCGGATCGGAGCGTAGGGGATGCGCAGCGCCGCGAAGATGTCTTCGTAGAAGTCGCGCTGGCCGATCAGGCGCTCGTGCACCTTCTTGAGGAACTCCCCGGAGCCGGCGCCCTGGATCACGCGGTGATCGTAGGTGCTGGTGAGGGTGATCGTCTTGCCGATGCCGAGGTCGTTCAGCGTCTTGTCGCTGGATCCCTGGAACTCGGCCGGGTACTCGAGCGCGCCGGCGCCGACGATGCAGCCCTGACCGTTCATGAGGCGCGGCACGGAGTGCACGGTGCCGATGCCGCCCGGGTTGGTGAGCGAGATCGTCGTGCCCTGGAAGTCGCCTGCGGCCAGCTTGTTGTTGCGGGCGCGCGTGACCAGGTCTTCGTATGCGGAGAGGTAGTCGGTGAAGGTCATCGACTCGGCGCGCTTGATGCTCGGAACCATGAGGGCACGGGTGCCGTCGGGCTTCGGGATGTCGATCGCGATGCCGAGGTTGACGTGCGCAGGGGCGACGACGGAGGGCTTGCCGTCGACCTCGGCGTAGAACACGTTCTGGCTGGGGAACTCCTTGAGCGACTGGATGATCGCCCAGCCGATCAGGTGCGTGAAGCTGATCTTGCCGCCGCGGGTGCGCGCCATGTGGTTGTTGATGACGATGCGGTTGTCGATCATCAGCTTCGCCGGGATCGTGCGCACGCTGGTCGCGGTGGGGACGGTGAGGGACTGGTCCATGTTCGCCGCGAGCGTCTTGTTCATCCCGCGCAGCGGCGTGACGGTGTCATCGTCGGTCTGGACGTCGGCCTGATCGGTCTTCGGAGGATTGGGTGCCTGCGCCGGCACGGGAGCGGGCGCAGCGGGCTTCGCGGTGGTGCGCGCGACAGGCTGGGTGCCGATCACGGGGATGGGGGCCGTCACCGGGTGGGTGATGGGGGCCGCGGAGGAGCCGCTGGTCTGCGACGCGTAGCTCTCGAGGATCGGCCACCACTCTTTGTCGACGGCGTTCCGGTCCACCTTGAACTGCTCGTAGAGCTCCTCTACGAGCCAAGAATTGGCTCCGAATTCTCCGTCACCAGAAGTTCCGACGCCTGACGCCTGGCTCGACACGCTCGATCGCCCTCTTTCATCTTGGCTTCATCGTTGAAGATGTCTGCGGATCTGTCTCGGGCGGTTCCCGAGATCTGTCACGCTCGGCCTTCAAGCCTACTGGGTATCCGTGGCGTCTGAGGCCGGGAGAACGCACGAATCGGGTGAGAAGGGCCTGTGTAATTATTGGTCTCCCGTGAGACCAGAGGATGCTCATGGGATCTGGGTAGAATCGTCGTCACTATGGACGACCCTCCCTCTTGTAATACGTTGCCCCACTGCCCAGCCCGCTCTTCGGAGGGGATGCACTGATGGACTACATCATGTTGGGCGTGGGGCTTCTGCTCACGGTTGGTACCGGCCTCTTCGTCGCCAGCGAATTCGCGCTGGTGAACCTGGACCGGGCTGACCTCGAAGCGCGACAGGCTCGGGGTGAGACGCGGCTTGCGATGACGATCGCCGCATTGAAGATCACCTCTACGCACCTGTCCTCTGCGCAACTCGGAATCACGCTGACGACGCTGCTCACCGGTTACACGATGGAGCCGGCGCTCTCGAATCTCCTGCGCCCAGTGCTGACGGGCTGGGGGATCGCGGAAGCCGCGGTCTCTCCGATCGCGGTCGTGGTGTCGATGACGACAGCGACCGTGCTGTCGATGATTCTCGGTGAACTCGTGCCGAAGAACTTCGCGCTCGCCCTGCCGCTGGCGACGGCCAAGCTCGTGATCCCGTTCCAGACGCTCTTCACGACCGTGTTCAAGCCGGCGATCCTGGGATTGAACGGCAGCGCGAACGCTGTGATCCGCTCGATGGGCATCGAGCCCAAGGAGGAGCTCTCGGGTGCGCGTACGGCAGAGGAGCTCTCCTCTCTTGTGCGTCGTTCCGCGATCGCCGGAATGCTCGAAGCCGATACCGCGACCCTGCTCGACCGCAGCCTCACGTTCTCTCGCCTGACCGCAGGCGACGTGATGACCGCTCGGCCGAGCATGCACGCCCTGTCCGCAGGCGATTCCGCCGACGATGTGATCCAGCTCGCCATGCGCACCGGTCACAGCCGCTTTCCGGTCTACGAAGACTCGCTCGACGACATCATGGGCGTGGTGCACCTCAAGGCCGCCGTGTCGGTGCCGCGGGAACGTCGGGCGGATGTTCCGGCCGCGGCGCTGGCGACCGAGCCGCTGCGCGTGCCGGAGACAGTGCATCTGGATGCGCTTCTCGCCGAGATCCGCAACCGCGGCTACCAGATGGCGATCGTCATCGACGAGTACGGGGGCACTGCGGGTGTGGTGACTCTGGAAGACCTCGTGGAAGAGATCGTCGGCGAGGTTCTCGACGAGCACGACCGCAGTCGTGCGGGCATTGTGCGCTCGCAGGATTCGCTGAGCTTCCCCGCGGAGCTGCGTCCGGATGAGCTGCTCAGCCGCACGGGCGTCGTGGTCCCTGAAGGAGATGTCTACGACACCGTGGGCGGCTATGTCATGAGCGTCCTCGAACGTGTTCCCGTGACCGGTGATGTGGTGGAGACGCCCGGCGGTACCCTCACGGTCGTGCATATGGACGGCCGTCGCATCCAGCGTCTGAGGTTCACTCCCTCGCCGGTCGCGGACGGCGAAGAGGAGGTGTCCCGATGAACGATTGGGTGGGCCTTCTCTGGCTCTTCGTGCTGCTCGCGGCGAACGCCTTCTTCGTCGCCGCGGAGTTCGCGGTGATCTCAGCGCGACGCTCGCAGATCGAACCGCGCGCCGAGCGCGGATCGCGTGCGGCGAAGACCGCGCTGTTCGCGATGGAGCACGCGACGCTCATGCTCGCGACCTCGCAACTGGGCATCACGGTGTGCTCGCTGCTGATTCTGAACGTGTCGGAGCCGGCGATCCACCACTTGCTGGCGGTGCCGCTGTACGCGACGGGGCTTCCCTCCGGAGCCGTGGACGTGATCGCATTCGCAATCGCGCTCATCATCGTCTCGTTCCTGCACGTCGTGTTCGGCGAGATGGTGCCGAAGAACCTCGCGTTCTCGCTGCCCGACCGCGCTGTGCTGCTGCTCGCGCCGCCGCTGGTGTGGGTCTCGCGGGTCTTCCACCCGATCATCTGGGCGCTCAACTCGATCGCGAACGGTGTGCTCCGCCTGTTCCGGGTCGAGCCGAAGAACGAGGTCGCCTCGGCGTTCACGCTCGGGGAGGTCGCGACGATCGTGACGCAATCCCAGCGTGAAGGCGTGTTGGATGATTCCGCAGGAACCGTGAGTGCCGTCGTGGAGTTCACGGTCAAGAAGGCGCGTGACATCGCGGTACCGCTCGCTGACCTCGTCACGCTGCCGGAAGGCGCGACGCCGGGTGACATCGAGCGTGCAGTCGCGAAGCACGGCTTCTCGCGCTACGTGCTCGTCGAAGACGGCGAGCCGACCGGCTACGTCCACCTCAAGGATGTGCTGCGCGCGATGGATCCGTCGAACGACGCGACCACCTCGACGCAGCCCATTCCGGCCAAGCGCATCCACCACATGGTGCCGGTGCAGGAGGACACGGATCTCGAGGACGCCCTCGCGCTCATGCGCCGCAAGGGACGCCACCTTGCGCGCGTGCGCAACAGCGAGGGCCGCACGACGGCTGTGCTGTTCCTTGAGGACATCATCGAGGAGCTCGTCGGAGAGGTGCAGGACGCGACGCGTCGCGGCCACGGTCGGTGATTCGAGAGCCACGGAGAAGGCGCCCACCCGGATCATCCGGGTGGGCGCCTTCGTGTCGGCGGTCAGCGCCAGCGTGCGCGCAGGTACTGATCGGGCCAGGTGATCTCTACGCCGAGCTCATGCGCGGCGCGCAGCGCGAAATGCGGATCGCGGAGCCATTCGCGGCCGAGGAAGACAGCATCCGCATCTCCGTCGACGAGAACCTGCTCGGCGTGCGCGGCGCTTGTGATGAGACCCACAGCGGAGACCGGAGTGCGTCCTTCGCGGCGCACCTGACGGGCGAGGGGGACCTGGTAGCCCGGCCCGAGGGCGATCTGCTGGTGGGCGACGAGTCCGCCGCTGGAGACATCGATGAAGTCGGCGCCGTGAGCGAGGGTCCACGCCGCGACGAGAGTGGCCTCGTCGGGAGTGAAGCCGCCCTCGGCGTGGTCGGTTGCCGAGATGCGGACGAGGATCGGCACGTCCTCGCCCGCCTCAGCGCGTACGGCATCGAGAACCTCCAGCAGCAGCCGTGCGCGATTCTCGAGCGATCCGCCGTAGTCGTCGGTGCGCCGGTTGCTGAGCGGTGAGAGGAACTGATGCAGCAGGTACCCGTGCGCACCGTGCAGCTCCAGAACATCGAATCCTGCGTCGAGAGCGCGGCGGGCGGCAGCGCGGAATGCCGCGACCACCCCTGCGATCCCTGCCGTATCCAGCGCGGCAGGTTCTGCAAAGCCCTCGAATGCCACGGCGGACGGCGCGACGGTCGTCCATCCTCCCTCCGACGCCGGGACGGACCCGTGCTGGGACGCGAACGGCCACCACGTTGACGCCTTGCGCCCGGCGTGTGCGAGCTGCACGCCGATCTTCGCGCCGCGGGCGTGCACCTCGGCCACGATGGGCGCCCAGGCGTCGCGCTGAGTGTCGTTCCACAGCCCCGTGTCACGGGGCGAGATGCGGCCCTCCGGAGTCACCGCGGTCGCCTCGGCGACGATGAGTCCTGCGCCGCCGGAGGCGAACTGCGTGAGGTGCGTGAGGTGCCAGATCTGCGGAACACCGTCGACGGCGCTGTACATGCACATCGGTGAGACCCACGCGCGATTGGGAAAGGTCACGGCACGAAGGGTCAAGGGGGTGAAGAGCGCGCTCATTCTTCGACCGTAACGGTGGGTGGTGAGCAGGTGGGCATCGTGCGTCACGGGCTGTCACGACTACCGTGGGGGAATGGTTACTGCGCACGTCTGGTCTGCAGCCGATACGGCACGATTCGTGCGGGCTCCGCTCGCCGAAGACGACAAGTATTCGCGTGGCGTCGTGGGGCTGCGCACGGGTTCTGCGCGTTATCCGGGGGCGGCGATTCTCGGCGTGGAGGGCGCGTGGCGCGCCGGAGCGGGACTCGTGCGGTACGTCGGCGATTCCCTGCCGTCGGCGCTGGTTCTGGCGCGCAGGCCCGAGACCGTGCTCGTCGAGGGGCGTGTGGGCGCGTGGGTGATCGGATCGGGGACGGATGCGGGCGCGCGAACACCGCACGAAGAGCAGGAGCTGCGCGCGCTGCTGCAGGAGTCGACGCCGGTGGTCGTGGACGCGGGTGCCCTGGATCTCGCGATCGGTGCCGCGTCTCCTGTGGTGGTCACGCCGCACGCGGGGGAGTTCGCCCGACTCGCTGCTCTCCTGGGGCTCTCCGATGAGGAGGATTCCTGGCGTCGCGCAGCCGAGGCGGCACACGAACTCGACGCCACCGTGCTGCTCAAAGGGGCAGAGACGGTGATCGCGGATCCTGCCGGGGGTGTCCGCGTCGTGCAGAGTCCGACCTCGTGGCTGGCGGTCGCCGGCACGGGGGATGTCCTCGCGGGCATGATCGGTGCCCTGATTGCGGCGAACCCGGAGGCTCCGCTCGCGGATGCCGCAGCGGCGGCTGCCTGGCTGCACGGTCATGCCGCGGCCTTCGCCGCGGGGGTGGAGGACGCCGCTCCCGGGCATCCGATCGTCGCGCTCGATGTCGCGGAGGCGCTGCCGTCGATCATCGCGCGGATGCTGCGCGCATGAGTAAAGTTCGGGCGGTGTCGCCGATCGCCCCGATCTTCGTCACCGCCTTCCTGCTGGTCCATGTGCTCGTGGCGTGGATGGGCTGGGTGTATCCGAGCCAGCCCATGGGCGATGTGGTGCTCGTCTACGACCCCTGGTCGCGCGATGCGCTCGGCGGAGGCGCGATCGTGGGTGTCGATGTCTCGTGGGTCTATCCGCAACTCGCCCTGCTGCCGATGCTCGCCGCGCAGGGGATCGCCGCCGTCATCGCACCGCTCACGGGAGGCGCGTCCTCGTACCTGGTCGCCTGGATCGTTCTCGTCACGATCCTCGACGTCATCGCCTTCGTCCTCCTGCTCGGGCGGGGGCATGCTCGATCCCGCCTGTGGGCGGCAGCCTTCTGGGGTGTCGCGCTGCTCGCACTCGGCCCGATCGCGCTCTATCGCATCGATGCGGTAACCGTTCCGCTGGGGGTGCTCGGTGCGCTCTGGCTGGTCCGGCGTCCGCGCGTGGCGGCAGTGCTGCTCACTGTCGGCGCCTGGATCAAGATCTGGCCCGGCGTGCTGATCGCTGCGGGAGCGGTGCTGCTGCGACAGCGCCTCACCCTGTTGATCATCGGCGCCGGCGTCAGCGTGCTCGTCGCGCTCGCCGTCGTGTTCGCCGGCGGCGGGGCGCACCTGTTCGGGTTCCTCACGGAACAGGGCGACCGCGGGCTGCAGGTCGAGGCCGTTGCAGCGACGCCGTTCCTCTGGATGGCCGCAGCGGGGTTGGCGATCATCGCCTATGACTTCGACATCCTCACCTTTCAGGTGTCCGCGCGCGGTGTCGACCAGGTTTCGTCTCTTTTGACGCCCCTTCTCGTGCTCGGCGTTGCAGGGCTGCTCGCGCTCGCCGCGTGGCGGGTTCGTGGTGGAGCATCCGTCGCGCGACAGCTGCCACCCCTGGTTCTGGCGCTGACGACGGCGCTGATCGTGTGCAACAAGGTCGGTTCTCCGCAGTTCCAGACGTGGCTGCTCGCTCCGGTGGTCCTCTGGATCGTGTGGGATCGGCGTCGGGCGCTCGCTCCGGCGGTTCTCGTCCTGGCGCTCTGCGCGCTGACATGTGTCGTCTATCCGCTCACCTACGACGGTCTGCTGCGCGCGGAGTGGGGCCCGATTCTGGTGCTCTCGGTGCGCAATGCGCTGTTGGTGGTGCTGCTCGCCGTGAGCGTGCGGCGGATGCTGCAGGAGAGGCCGGAGAATCGCTAGCAACCAAGGTTGACGCCCTCCCGTAAGCAACGTAGGTTGACAGTATGGAATCGCCTCAGATCACTGCCGTCGCCGCCGACACGAGCGACCCCCGGGCGGGGCTTCGCGCTATCGCCTCCTTGCGGGTGCTCGCCGATGTGCTCGAACTGCGCCAGGTCGAAGCGGCGCTGCGCGCCGGAATGAGCTGGCAGCAGATCGCGGATGCGCTCGGCGTGACGCGTCAAGCGGCGCACAAGAAGTACGCGAAGCGCATTGACCAGAACATCGACATTCCCCGGAGGAACGCATGAGCAAGCCTGCCCGCATGGTCGTGACCAGTCATCAACTCTCCCTCGCGGCGATGGAGGAGGCCTCTCGAACCGGCGAGCGCATCGCCGACCTGGAGCACCTGCTCATGGCGCTGAGTCTCAGCGAGCAGCCTGCGGGACAGGTGCTGCGCGGGCTCGGGGTCTCGCTCACGGCCCTGCGCGAGGCCGTTGCCCAGCAGCGCCAGGCGGAGCTCGGGATGCTGGGCGTCGAGGTCATGGATGGGACCGAACGGCGCATCGTGTTCCACGAGACCGGCGGCTATGAGTGGAGCGATCGCGCGATGCGCGTTCTCGACAAGGTCAGTGCGGGAGATGGGGGTGCCTCGGCAGTGCTCAGCGCGCTCCTGGAGGAGCCCAGCGGTCGAGTGGAGCAGATCCTCGCGCGACTGGGTGTGACGGTGGCTGAGGTGCGGGATCGTCTCGCGGGTGCCACGGACGTGAGGTCGGAGGAGGTGCGCTTCACGCGCACGGATCGCGCGATCGCGCGAACGTCGCAGGCCTTCATCCCCGCATCCGTTTCGGAGGTGTGGGCTCTTGTCGCAGACCCTGCGCGCCTTCCGGAATGGGATCTCAACATCGCCGCGATCGAATCCGCCGGGAGCGGCCCCTGGGCGGCACGCACGAGGACGCGCACGCCCGATGGAAAAGAGCTCCGCCTCGGCCCGGGCCTCGAGCAGCAGCAGGTTGAGCTCGAGGCGTGGGGGGAGCGCTCTCGGGTGGAGTGGCGATTCCACTATCCCGAGCGTCCTGATCTCAACACGCGTCTGGTTGCGCTCACGCTCGAGCCGGCGGCGGGGGGAGCTCAGGTGACGATCACATTCGCGTGGGAGCTCACCGGGCAGCGCTCGCGCAGCCCTCTGCGCGTCGCGACGGGATGGATCATGCGTCCGGCAATGCGCTTCGCCCTCTGGATGCAGGCGTCTCAGGTGGGCGCTTCGATCAGTCGAGTTTTCCGCTGAGCCGGGATCGCGGGGAGCGGTGGTTAGAGTCGTAGCATCCGTCTCCGTCGTCTGAAAGGCCGCATCATGCTCGTCGCATTCTCTGTCGCTCCCTCCGGTACGGGCCGCGAAGACGGCTCCGTGCATGATGCGGTCGCCGCAGCCGTCCGCGTTGTCCGCGACTCCGGCCTGCCCCACCGGACGACCAGCATGTTCACCGAGATCGAGGGGGAGTGGGATGCAGTCATGGATGTCGTCAAGCGCGCCACCGATGAGGTCGGGCGTTTCGGCTCGCGCGTCTCGCTGGTCCTGAAGGCGGATATCCGTCCGGGCTTTACGGGAGAGCTCGACGGCAAGATCGAGCGCCTGGAGCGCGCGATCGACGACGCTGCGGGCGACTGAGCGCGGAGCGTCTCGTCGTGGGTGCGGAACTCGAGCTGCCGATCGCCGGCACCGCGGTCATCCTGCGGGATTCCGCGCGCGGCCCGGAGGCCCTCATGCTGCGCCGCCCGGATAGTGGTTCCTTTGCGAGCGGATGGGTGTTCCCTGGTGGCAAGGTCGAGCCGGGCGACCGGGTGGTGGCCGGAGACCCGCTTCGCGAGGAGCGGGAATCGGCGCGCAGAGCAGCCGTGCGGGAGACGCAGGAGGAAGTCGGGCTCGATCTGACCGAAAGCGTCGCGCTGTCGCGGTGGCATCCGCCTGCTCACGTGCCCGTGCGGATCCGCACCTGGTTCTTCGTCGCGCCCGACCCGGGCGGCGAGCTGGTTCCTGCGGCTGACGAGGTTGTCGAGACGCTGTGGATGACACCGGAGGAGGCGCTGGTGCGCCATGCTGACGGGGGGATCGTGCTCTTCCCGCCGACGTGGGTGACGCTCCAGTCCCTCACGGGGTGGGACAGTGCGGCCGCGCTGCTCGCGCAGGCCCGGTTGCAGGAGCACGCGGCGCTGTTCACGACACAGCTGCTTGAGGTGCCCGAGGGGCAGATCTTCCTCTGGGAGGGTGACGAGGAGCACGCGTCAGGCGGCGCGCCCGGGGGAAGGCACCGACTGGAGACCGGGGTGCTGCCCTGGCGGTTCACGCGCACGGAGCTTTGATCCGGTAAGCTCCTGAACACCGTTCACGTGAACGGTGTTCAGGAAGGTGTGTGTCATGACCGCTGTCTCTCTCGAATCCCCTCGGCGCTATCTCGCAGATGCCTGGGCCGGCGCCTGGGCGCGGGATGTCGCGCTCGTCCTCGCGGGCACGGTGCTCATCACGCTGTCGGCATTTGCGATCGTGCCTCTGCCGTTCACCCCGGTGCCTATCACTCTCGCCACCCTCGGCGTCATGGCGACGGGTTCTGCGCTCGGCCCCGCACGGGGCGCAGCCAGCGCGCTCCTCTACCTCGCCATCGGCGCGATGGGAGCCCCCGTGTTCGCGGGCGGTGCCAGTGGCGTCCTGCTGCCGACGTTCGGATACATCGTCGGGTACGTGGTCGCGGCGTTCATCGTCGGCCAGCTCGCGCGACGCCGGGCCGACCGTCGTGTGCTGACGACCCTCGCACTCGGTGCGATCGGAACGTTGTCCCTGTACCTGTGCGGGGTGCCGTGGCTGGCGTTCTCTCTGCAGATCGACCTCGGTCAGGCCTTCCTGCTCGGCGTCGTCCCGTTCCTCCTCGGTGACGCGCTCAAGGTGCTTACGCTCGGTGGGTTGCTTCCCGCAGCGTGGCGCCTTGTCGCGCGCGTGGAAGGCCCGCGTCGGTGAGTCGCTTCGACGCGCTCGCCGTCGATGTTCTCGACGGCGGTGAACTCAGCCCGGAACATGCGCGAATGATCCTGGACTGTCCGGACGACGAGCTTCTCGCGCTCGTCGCCGCGGGCAGCCGAATCCGCCGCGCGCACTTCGGAAATCGCGTCACGCTCAACTACCTCGTCAATCTGAAGTCGGGACTCTGCCCCGAGAACTGCCACTACTGCTCGCAGGCGCTCGGCTCGCAGGCACAGATCCTTAAGTACTCCTGGCTGGATCCCGCAGAGGCCGTCGCACAGGCCGAAGCAGGCATCCGCGGAGGTGCGTCGCGTGTGTGTCTCGTCGCCAGTGGTCGCGGACCGATGAATCGCGACGTCGATCGTGTCGTCGACACGGCGAGTGCGATCAAAGCCGCACAACCCTCGGTCGAGGTCTGCGCCTGCCTGGGGCTACTGAAGGAAGGACAGGCGGAGAAGCTCGCGGATGCCGGCGTCGACGCCTACAACCACAACATCAACACGGCGGAGTCGTTCCACGAGGAGATCGTGCAGACCCACACCTACGTCGATCGTGTCGATACGATCACCCGCGCGGCTGCTGCAGGGCTGTCACCCTGCAGTGGTCTCATCGTCGGCATGGGAGAGTCGAACGAGCAGGTCATCGAGGCGATCTTCGCCTTGCGTGCGCTGGGCGCTGACTCGATCCCGATCAACTTCCTCGTGCCTTTCGACGGCACACCCATGGAGGGCAGGTGGGAGCTCACTCCCGCACACTGCCTGCGCATCGTCGCCCTCGCGCGCTTCGCTTGTCCGACAGCGGCGGTGCGGCTCGCGGGAGGAAGAGAGCTGCATCTGCGGACGCTCCAGGGGCTCGCGCTCCACCTGGCGACCTCGATGTTCCTGGGCGACTATCTCACCGCAGAGGGACAGGCCGCAGCGTCTGATCTCGAACTCATCCGCGACAACGGCTTCGTCGTCGCTGACCGGGCGGATCCGACAGAAGGCCCCCGTGGACGTGCGGTGGCGCGCCAGCGTGGTGCGGGAACGACTCTGCCCGCGAACGCCTGACGAGAATCAGCTGTCGAGCAGACGGCGCAGGTGCGCGCTGACCTCGTCGGTCTCGATGAGGAAGCCGTCGTGGCCGAAGTCGCTGTTGAGGACCACCGCCTGGTTGCCGTCGAGGGTGTGCGGGATGCCACGGGCGATACGGTGCTGCCCGTCGACGGGGAACAGTCGGTCGCTGTCGATGCCGAGAACGAGCGTCTTCGCGGTGACACGCCGCAGTGCGTCTTCGACACCGCCGCGGTCGCGCCCGACATCGTGCGAGTTCATGGCCTCGACGAGCGTGAGGTAGCTGTTCGCATCGAAACGGCGCGTGAACTTGTTGCCGTGGAAGTCGAGGTAGGACTCGACGGCGAAGCGTCCGCCGTGTCCGAGCGGTGACACCTCCGATTGCCACGAGCGCTGGAACCGCTGATTGAGTTCGATCGGACTCCGGTAGTTGAGCAGCGCCATGCGCCGCGCCAGTGCGAGACCGCGGTGCGGGCCCTCGCCGATCGGCGCATCGTAGTACTCGCCGCCGGCGAAGCGCGGGTCCATGCGCACGGTCTCCAGCTGCACGAAGTTCAGGGCGAGCTGGTCGGCGGTCGTGACGGGTGGAGACGACAGGATCGCGAGTCGCTCGACCCGCTCGGGAACCGTCACCGCCCACTCCAGGGCGTGCATGCCGCCCATCGAGCCGCCGATCACCGCCGCCCATCGGTCGATGCCGAGCTGGTCGGCGAGCATGATCTGTGCCGAGACCTGGTCGCGTACGGTCAGATAGGGGAAGCGCGACGCCCACTCGTAGCCGTCGGGGGCGATGCTTGCGGGACCTGTCGACCCCTGGCATCCGCCGAGGATGTTCGGCGCGATCACGAACCAGCGATCCGTGTCGATCGCACCACCGGGAGCGACGATGTCGCCCCACCATCCGTTCGTGGGATGGCCGGGCCCGGCCTCCCCGACGACGTGGCTGTCGCCGGTGAGTGCGTGCAGGATCAGCACCGCGTTGTCGCGGGCCTCGTTGAGCGTCCCCCAGGTCTCGTAGGCAAGGCGGATCGCGGGCAGCTGCTCGCCGCCTTCCGTACGGAAGGCTCCGAGGGAGGCGAACTCACGTTCGCCGTCGGGATCGCCGTCACGCCACGCGCCGGTTGCCGGCGGGCGTGCACGGAGGAGCCGAGCATCCGCCTCGGTCACCGGCGCCGAGGGCACCGTGTCTTCAGAGGTCGACTGCCAATCCATATGCCCATTCTCTCCCGGATTCGCAGGGTTCTTCGGACCGTTACGGACGAATGCGCCGTCAGACGGAAGGGGACGTGTGAGCGCAGACGGCGGATGCCTCGGAGAGCGGGTCTCCGAGGCATCCGCCGTTCACTGTGGACTCAGGCGCGAGCCGCCTCCGACACGCGACGTGCCGCGGCGAGTGCCTGCTCGAGGTCAGCCTTGAGGTCTTCGATGTTCTCGAGGCCGACCGACAGGCGCACCAGGCCCGGGGTCACGCCCGTGGTGAGCTGCTGCTCCGGCGTCAGCTGCGAGTGCGTCGTGGATGCCGGGTGGATGACGAGCGAGCGCACATCGCCGATGTTGGCGAGGTGGCTGAACAGCGACAGGCTGTTCACGAACTCGCGACCCGCCTCGACACCGCCCTTGAGCTCGAACGACAGGACCGCGCCGACGCCCTTCGGCGAGTAGGTGTTCGCGGCCGCGTACCAGGGCGAGGACGGCAGACCCGAGTAGTTCACCGAGGCGATGTCATCGTGGTTGTCGAGCCACTCCGCGATCTCCTGCGCGTTCTGCACGTGACGCTCGATGCGCAGCGACAGCGTCTCGATGCCCTGGATGAGATTCCAGGCGCTCTGCGGCGAGATCGCCGAGCCGAGGTCACGCAGCAGCTGCACGCGCGCCTTGATGATGTAGGCCAGGCCGTCGCCCACTGCCGTCGTGTACGACGCGCCGTGGTACGAGGGGTCGGGCTCGGTCAGACCCGGGAACTTCTCGACGTTCTGCGACCACGCGAAGGATCCGCCGTCGATGATTGCGCCACCGATCGTGGTGCCGTGGCCGCCGAGGAACTTGGTGACCGAGTGCACGACGATGTCTGCGCCGTGCTCGAAGGGACGGATCAGGAACGGCGTCGCGATCGTGTTGTCGACGATGAGCGGCACACCGCCCTCGTGGGCGATGTCGGCGACCGTGCGGATGTCGAGCACGTTGATCTTCGGGTTGCCGATCGTCTCGGCGAAGAACAGCTTGGTGTTCGGGCGCAGCGCGGCGCGCCACTCTTCTGCGTCGTCCTGGTTCTCGACGAAGGTGACCTCGATGCCGAGCTTCGCGAGCGTGTACTTGAAGAGGTTGTAGGTGCCGCCGTAGATCGACGACGAGGAGACGATGTGATCGCCGGCCTGCGCGATGTTGAGCACCGCGAAGGTGGCCGCGGCCTGGCCGCTGGCGAGGACGAGGGCGCCGGTGCCGCCTTCGAGGGCGGCGAGGCGCTGCTCGAGCACATCCTGGGTCGGGTTCTGGATGCGCGTGTAGATGTTGCCGAACTCTGCCAGTGCGAAGAGGTTCGCGGCGTGGTCTGCGTTGTCGAAGACGTAGGACGTGGTCTGGTAGATCGGCGTCGCGCGGGCCTTGGTGACCGGGTCGGGCGCTGCGCCCGAGTGGATCTGCTTGGTCTCGAAGCGCCAGTTCTCTGCGGACATCATGTTCTCCTTGGGTAGGTGCGGATGATCCGCAGGGGAGGCGGGTGGGTGGATCCGTTCCGCGGAACGGTTCCGAGGATCGTGGTCGACCGGGGTCGATGTGACCAGGCTAGAGAGTGCCGGGTTTGTCAACAACGCGGGGGAAATGTGACGTAACACGATCGGAAGCCGCCGAGCGCCCCGAATCCGCGAGGATGTCGCCGGTTCGTCGTACGGTGGATCCCATGGTGAACACGCAGGCAGTGACTCGACGCGCCGTGGTGACGGGCGCAAGCTCAGGAATCGGCGCCGCGACGGTACGCGCCCTCCGCGCACAGGGGTGGGACGTCGTCGGCGTCGCACGCCGTGCCGACCGGTTGCAGGCGCTCGCAGACGAGACCGGAGCGACGGCGATCGCTGCCGACCTCACCGATCCCGACGCCGTGGCGGCGCTCGCCGAAGAACTCGAGGCGACGGGCGCGGTGCACGCGCTCGTGCATATCGCCGGAGGTGCCCGCGGCACCGATCGCGTGGAGAACGGTCGACTCGACGACTGGCGATGGATGTACGAGGCCAATGTGCTCTCCGCGCAGATGCTGGTCGCCTCCCTCCTTCCGCTGCTGCGTCGTGCCGCGGCCTCGGACGGCCACGCCGACACGCTCTTCGTGACTTCGACGGCCGCGCAGGTGGCCTATCCCGGCGGCTCCGGCTACAACGCAGCCAAGGCTGCGGAATCCATGCTCGTGAAGGTCCTGCGCCAAGAACTCAACGGCGAGCCGATTCGCGTCGTCGAGATCGCGCCGGGCATGGTGCACACGGAAGAGTTCACTCTCAAGCGTCTCGGCGGCGATGTGCAGGCTGCGGAATCCGTCTACGCCGGCGTCGAGGCGCCGCTCGTCGCCGATGATGTCGCGGACGTCATCGCCTACGCGCTCGGCAGCCCCGGGCATGTGAACCTCGACCTGATCACGATGCGTCCGGTCGCGCAGTCCGCACAGCACCTGCTGGCCCGCGGGCCGCTGCGGGTGCAGCCCGAGGTCTGAGCGGATGCCACAGGGGTTCGCGCTCACAGGTACAGAGAGCCCGATCTGTCCGGACTGGGCGGAGGCACTCGCCCCGGTTGCGGGGGAGATCACCGCAATCAGCGCGCGTCTCCGGGATGATCCCGCCGGCTACCTGCCTGAACCGCAGCGAGTTCTCCGCGCCTTCGAGCAACCGTTTCACCGGGTGCGGGTGCTGATCGTCGGTCAGGACCCCTACCCGACGCCCGGGCATCCGGTCGGACTCTCGTTCGCCGTCGACCGCGCCGTGCGTCCGCTGCCGCGCAGTCTCGGTAACATCTATCGCGAGCTCCAGGACGACCTCGGAATCGCTCCGGCCCCGCACGGCGATCTCTCGGCTTGGAGCGACCAGGGTGTGCTGCTGCTGAACCGCGTTCTCACTGTGCGCCCGGGCGCAGCGGGGTCGCATCGCGGCTGGGGGTGGGAAGAGGTCACCGCGTGCGCGATCCGTGCTCTCGTCGCGCGGGACGAACCGCTTGTCGCGGTGCTGTGGGGAAAGGATGCCGAGTCCTTGCGCCCTCTTCTCGGAGACACGGCGATCGTCGCTTCTGCGCATCCGTCGCCGCTGTCGGCCCGGCGCGGCTTCTTCGGCTCACGTCCGTTCTCGCGCGTGAATGCGCTCCTGCGTGCGCAGGGCGCGGAGCCCATCGACTGGCGGGTCGAGACCGCCGGTGAGTCGGCCGACCTGCTGTCGCTCCTGCGTGCGGAGGACTGACGCCGTGCCCTCCGATCTCGCGCCCCTGGGGTGGCTCTTCCCGCGCCGCCGCCGTGTTCCGCCCAGCCTTCCCGACACGTTTGCGTACACGATTCGCCGCGCCGTCGCCGCAGACCTTCCGCATGTGCGTGCGATCTACGACCACTACGTGACCAACACGGTGATCACGTTCGACGAGAAGCCCTCGACCCTCCGGTACTGGCGTGACAAGTTCGCCACCCTCTCGCGCGCGAAGCTCCCGTTCCTCGTCGCGGTCTCGCCGTCCGGGCAGGTGCTCGGCTACGCCCTCGTCCAGCCGTGGGCCTCGAAGTCGGCCTACCGTTTCACGGTCGAGAACTCGATCTATCTCGGCCCGAGCGCAGGAGGCAAGGGACTCGGCACGGCACTGCTGCAGGCCCTCATCGACGCGTCCATCGAGGCGGGTCTTCGGGAGATCGTCGCAGTCGTGAGCGATTCGGGAGCAGAAGGATCCCTCGCACTGCACCGCAAGTTCGGCTTCGTCGAGGTGGGGCGCATGGGCGGGGTCGGCTACAAGTTCGGCCGCAGTCTCGGAACGGTGTACCTGCAGAAGTCGCTGCCACGACGCTCCCGCTGAGACCGGCTACTCCGCGCGCTGGGGGATGACCGGAATCGCGGCGAGCAGAGCGCGGGTGTACGGATGCTGCGGTGCGCGCAGCACATCCGCGGTCGCGCCGTGTTCGACGATCATCCCGTCCTTCATCACGGCGACGCTGTCGCAGAGGTTCTGCACGACGCCGATGTCGTGCGAGACGAGCACGAGGGTCAGATCCTCCGTGCGGCGCAGCTCCCGCAGCAGCTCGATGATCTGAGCGCGAACAGTCACGTCGAGTGCCGAGAGCGGCTCATCGCCGACGAGGATGCGCGGGCGATGCGCGATCGCCCGCGCCAGGGCGACACGCTGGCGCTGACCGCCCGAGAACTCGTGCGGGAAGCGATCGGCCATGTCGGGTTCGAGGCCCACCTGGGTCAGCACCTCCGCGACACGGGCGCGGTGGTCGCCCGGGATCTCCAGCGCGCGCAGCGGCTCGGAGATGCTGCGGCCTGCCGTCATCCGAGGGTCCAGCGACGCATAGGGATCCTGGAACACGAGCCCGGTCTCGCGGCGCAGCCAGCGCAGCGCACGCGCGGATTTCGTCGTATCGACGACGGTGCCGCCGACGGTGACCGTTCCGGTTGTCGGTGCATCGAGGCCGAGCAGGATTCGGACCAGCGTGGACTTCCCCGATCCGGATTCTCCGATGATGCCGAGCGACTCACCCGCGCGGATGTCGAGGTCGGTGGGCTCGAGCGCGGTCATCGTCCGACGCGGCTCGCCGATCGATCGGCGCGGCACGCGGAAGGTGCGTGTCAGTCCGCGTGTCTGGATGAGGGGCTCGGTCGTCATGCGCTCTCCCCGGAGTCGGAGGGGCGCCAGAGGGTGGCGGTCGCATCGCGCAGCAGGCCCTGGGTGATGGGGGAGGAGGGCGCGCTCAGCAGCACCTCGACCGGCCCTTCTTCCACGACTCTTCCGTGCTCGAGCACCACCGCGTGGGTCGCGACCTGCGCGAGCACCGCGAGGTCATGCGTGATGAACACGAGCGACAGCCCCTCGGAGGAGACGAGTGAGAGCAGCAGCTCCAGGATCTCCGCTTGAATCGTGACGTCAAGTGCCGTCGTCGGCTCGTCCGCGATCAGCAGCCGCGGCCGCGCGGCCAGCGCGATGGCGAGGGCGACACGCTGACGCTGCCCGCCGGAGAGCTGGTGCGGGTAGCGGTCGATGATCGACGGCGGATCCGGCAGGCGCACGCGCTCGGCCTCCTGAATCGCGCGTGCCTTCGCTTCGGCGCGCGTGATGCGGTTGTGGATGCGGATCGACTCCGCGATCTGGCGCCCCACGGTGCGGATCGGGTTGAGAGCGGTGCGCGGCTCCTGGAACACGATGCCGATCTCGTCACCCCGGATCGTCGCGAGCTCGCGGTCGGGGAGGCCGATGAGTTCACGGTCGTTCCAGCGGATGCTGCCGGAAGCGGATGCGCCCTCCGGAAGGAGACCCAGGATCGCAAGTGCCGTGAGCGACTTGCCCGAGCCGGACTCTCCGATGAGGCCGAGCCGTGCGCCGTCGGGAACGGAGAACGAGACGCCGTCGACGACACGGCGACCGTCGATCTCGATGACCAGGTCGCGCACATCGAGGCTCATGCGATCACCTCCGGTACGTGGGCGCGCGCGGCGCGGGCGCGGGAACTCTGACGCAGCGTCGGATCCGTGGCCTCGCGCAGTCCGTCGCCCAGCAGGTTGAGGGCGAGGACCGTGAGCGTGATGGCAAGACCGGGCCAGACGACGGAGAGCGGATGCAGCGTGATGTAGCGCTGCAGGTCAGCCAGCAGGATTCCCCAGGACGGCTCGACGATGGAGGCCCCGAAGCCGAGATACGACAGTCCTGCTTCGGCGAGGACCGCTACCGCCATCGACCAGGAAAGTTGAACGATGAAGACCGGCGCGACGTTGGGGAGCAGGTGCTGCGCGAGGTTCTGCGCGGGAGTCAACCCGGAGGCGCGTCCGGCGACGACGAAATCGCTCTGCTGCACGCGGCGAAGCTCGGGACGTGTGACGCGGGCGATGTTCACCCCGAATCCGATCCCGACCGACCAGATCACGACCCAGAGCGAACCTCCCCATACGGAGGAGATCATCATCGCGATGATCAGAACGGGGAAGGCGATCAGGATGTCGACGAGCACGGCCACCGTCTCACGCACCCACCGCGCGGTGAGTGCACCGAGTGCGCCGAGCGCGATGCCGACGAGCGTGGCCACGATGCCCGACCCGATCGCGACGAAGACCGTCGTCTGCGCGCCGGCCATGACAAGGCTCAGGATGTCGTGGCCTGTGCCATCCGTGCCGAGCAGGTGCGGCCAGTTGGGCGTCTGCCAGCGGTTCGCGACATTCGCCTCCTTCGGATCGAAGGGCGTCCAGAACAGGGACACCAGCGCGGTGAGGGCGATCACCGCGACGACGATGACCCCGAAGCGTCCGGTGCTCGTGGCCCACAGGCGGTGCCACCAGGCATGGCGACGGCGCGTGCTCATGCGGCCTCCCGCTGTCGGGGGTCGATCACATGATGCACGAGATCGACGAGGAAGCCGATCACGAGAACGAATCCGGTCAGCACGAGAAGCTCGCTCTGCACCTTCACGAGATCGCGCGTGCCGACGTCGGTCACCAGCATCCGTCCGATTCCGGGCAGGGTGAAGAGCTGTTCGATCACGACGGAGCCGACGACGATGCCGGCGACCTGGAGCCCCAGGACCGTGATGATCGAGAGGCCAACAGCGGGGATTCCGTGGCGCACGAGCGCCGCCGTGCGGGTGAGGCCCTTCGCGGCAGCGGTGCGGACGAAGTCCTGGCTCGCCGCCTGCAGCGTCGCACTGCGCACGAAGCGCATGAGCATCGCGCCCTCGACGATCCCGATCGTGAGAGCCGGCAGGAGGAGCGCGCGGACGGCCTGCCAGGGCTCCGCCCAGCCAGCGCGCGGAAAGCCCTGCGCGGGGAGCCAGCCCAGCCACACGGCGAAGACGACGACGAGCATCATTCCGGCCCAGATCACGGGCACGGCAGCAACGGCCTGCGCGCCGACGTTCATCGCCGTTCCTCCCGCGCGGCCGCGCAGGAGCGCCGCGAGGATGCCCAGAGGCACCGCGATCACGAAGGCGATGATCATCGCCATGAGACCCAGCGGAACCGTGACCTGCGCCTTCTGTAGGAGTTCCTCGCCCACCGAGGCACCGGTGAGCATGGAGACACCGAGGTCGCCGCGGAAGAGTCCGCCGATCCAGTCGCCGTACTGGGCGAACAGCGGGCGCTCGAGTCCGAGAGCCTCACGGATCGCCTGAACCTGGGCGGGTGTGGCCTCGCTTCCGGCGATGAGCTGTGCCACGTCTCCGGGGAAGACACGCAGAGAGAGGAAGATGACCACGCTCGCCACGAGGAGCCCTGCAATCAGCAGGGCTCCTCGGGTGAGCGCGTAGCGGATCACTTCGCGGCGACCGTCACATCCTGCAGGTTGATGCGGGAGTTGATGGAGTCCTGCGGGAAGCCGGAGACGCCCGGCACGAGAGCCGTGATCGTCGCACCGTTGTACAGCCAATCGGCGGCGTGGTCCTCAGAGACGAGACGGGCAGCCTCGGCGAGAAGGGCGGCGGACGCATCCGCATCCGTCTCGGCCAGCGCCTCGGCGTACAGCGCCTGCACCTTCGGGTTGTCGTAGCCGAAGTAGTAGTCGGGGTTCGCGAAGTTGCCGAAGTCGCGCGGTTCGACGTGCAGCACGAAGCTGAGGTCGTAGTCCCGGTTCGTGTAGACGTCTTCGAGCCAGGTCGCGAACTCGACGGACTTGACCTCGAGATTCACGCCGACCTTCGCGAAGTCCGACACGAGCACCTTCGGCACGGTCGTGCCGTAGAAGCTCGGGATCGTCAGGGTGAGGTCGAGATCTTCGTGACCGGCCTCCTTGAGCAGCGACTTCGCCTTCTCGACGTCGTACGAGATCACGTCGGAGAGGTCCTCGAAGCCGGGATCCAGCTCGGGAATCGGGCCGAACATCGTCTGCCCGGCACCGACCGCGGCGACAAGCGCCTTGTGGTCGATCGCCAGGCGCAATGCCTCGCGAACGCGGATGTCGTCGAGCGGCGCCTTCTTGTTGTTGAAGGCGAGCGTGCCCTTGTCGGTCGTGCGGCCCGTCGTGAGAACGAACTCGCCCGTCTGCTCCAGCTGCGGAGCGAGGTTGGGATCGACGGCGGTGAGCACGTCGAGGCTGCCGTCGATCGCTGCGTTCACGCCGGCGGTGAAGTCCGGAATGTACTCGAAGACGACCTCGGCGACGCCGGCGGCCTCACCCCAGTAGGCGTCGTTTCTCGCGAACGTGATCGTGCTGCCCTTGTTCCAGCGGGAGAGCGTGAAGGGGCCGGTGCCGTTCTCTGCGGTCTTCAGGTCGGTGGTGTCCCCGGACTGGAAGACGAGGCCGCCGGGGCCGGTCAGAGCGAACAGGAAGTTCTGGTTCGGCTCGGTCAGGGTGATCTCGACGGTGGCCGCATCCGGTGCGGCGATCGTCGCGACCTGCGCGAAGTCGGCATTGCCCTGGAGCGTGGGGTCGTCCTTCACGGCCTGAAACGAGGCGACGACGTCGGCCGAAGTGAGGGCCGTGCCGCTGTGGAACGTCACGCCGTCGTTCAGCGTGAACGAGTAGGTGAGCCCGTCCGGGGAGACCGTGTAATCGGAGGCGAGTCTCGGCTCGATCTCGTTGTCCTGCGTACGCGTGACCAGGCCCTCGTAGATGTTGTCGATGAGGATCTGCTCGAGGGCGGCGCCGCTCGTGCGGCGGATGTCGAGGTTGGTCGGCTCGAGGACCAGGCCGACCGTGATCGTCGCATCCGGGTCGGGTGTACCTGATGAGGTCGCGGTCGGGGATGGCGCGGGCGCGCTGGTGCAGGCGGTCAGGATGACAGCGGCTGCGGCGATGCCGGCGAGCAGGGTGATGCCTTGGAAGCGGCGGAGCATGACGTGCGTCCTCTCGATGCGGGGGTCGTGCGGTGCTGCGTGGGTGACTGTGTGAGACGAGCTTAGGGGCGTGACCGGCGGCCAGCGGGGCCGTCGGAATGCGGCGTCATAGAGACGTGTCGGCTGCGGTGCTGAGGCACGCCCGTGCCAGGTCTGCGAGCGCTCGGGGAGCTGTCTCCTGGACGTTGTGCGGGGCTTCGAACACCACAACGTGGGAACCTGGCAGGCGACGCTGGTATTCCTCGACGTCGGTCTCCGTGACGAATCCCTGCGCGGCCCGCACGAGGGTGAGCGGCGCGCGCACGGCGGCGAGGTCGTCCCAGCCTTCGGCGCGGAGCACGGGAGCGTTGGCGTTCGGTGCGGGGTCGGCGGCGAAAGTCGTCGCAGCGAGGTGCGCGAGGTGGTGCTTCCACTCCACACGTCCGTCGGCGCGCACGCGTGTGTTGAGGAAGACCCCGCGCTCGGTGTTGGCACGCGAGCCGCCCATGCCGAACGCCAGTGCGCGCTCGACGAGGTCGTCGCGGGAAGCGTAGTCGGTGGGGCCGGCGTAGAACTCACGCAGGATCGCAGGCCCATGGCTCGTGTCGATTCCGGGGGTGATGTCGACGACGACGACCTCGCGGACGAGTTCGGGATGCTGCGCGGCGACGCGTGCGGCGGTGAGACCGCCCAAGGACTGACCGATGAGCACCTGCGGCGCGGTGGTCCATGCGCGCAGCGCCGCGGCGATGTCGGGTGCGATCGCCGGTGCGGAGTAGTCGAGATCGTCGCGCCACGAGGAGTCGCCGTGTCCGGGCAGGTCGATCGCGAGGGCCGGCAGACCGAGCGCGAGCGCTGTGGCGTCCCAGGTGTGTGCGTTCAGGCCGGCGCCGTGGAGCAGCGTCACCTGCGGTGTGCCGTCGCCGAATCGCAGTGCGCTGAGCGTGCGCCCGTCGTCGAGCGTGAGCATGAGGCGCTCGACCGGGGGGACAGGGACGCCCAAGGTCTGCGCTTGCGCATCGAGGAAGGAGAACTCTGTCAGAGTGGACACGTCACCATTGTGCTCCGAGAACGCGGCCCCGGTGAAACGGGGGAGCAATCTGCCAATGTGATTGCCGCAACAAGCTTGCGTTCTGATCAGCTCTGATCGTTTGAATTAAGCATTACTGGTTTCGGCGAGCCGGCTGTGCGGGCTGCGCGTTCGCGTCGAACCGCCACCGCGCAGCATCCGGAGTCGTAGGCTGGGCATATGACTGAGAAGCGCGTGCACCTGTCTCGAACCGAACCCGCCGCCTACGCGGCGCTGGATGCGTTTTCCAAGACCGTCAACGAGATCTGCACGGCCAACGGCATCGATGACCGGCTCAAGGAGCTGGTGCTGATCCACTGCTCGCAGCTCAATGGCTGCGCCTTCTGCGTGCGGATCCACGTTGACCGCGCTGTCGCGGCGGGCGTCGACGTGGACACGCTGACGCAGCTGCCGGCCTGGCGCGAATCCGGTGTCTTCTCCGAGCGCGAGTGCGCGGCGCTCGAGCTCGCGGAGGCCTTCACCTTCATCAGCGAAGACGGAATCCCGGACGACGTGTACAACCGTGTCGGCAGCGTCTTCACCGAGAAGGAGTACGCCGCACTCAGCTGGGCATGCGTCTCGATCAACTCCTTCAACCGCATCGTCATCGCAGGGCGCTACCCGGTGCCTCCGCGCGCGGCGAAATGACCGTCCTTGACGTTCCCGGGGTCGCGAACTTCCGTGACGTCGGTGGTATCCCCGTCGGCAACTCCCGGGTTCGCGATGGTGTGCTGTTCCGCTCCGGGCAGCTCGCGGGCCTGACCGGCGCGGGCAGTGAGTTCCTGCACAGCAGCGTGCACCACATCGTCGATCTCCGCGATGACATGGAGGTGTCCAGCGAGCCCAGCGCGATCCGTGACATTCCCACGACGCGTCTGCCGCTGTTCGTGGGGTCGGTGGCATCTTTCTTCACAGAGAACGCGGGTCTCACTGAGATGTATCGCCACCTGGTCGACCAGGCAGGGCCCAAGCTCGTCGACGCGATGCGCATCATCGGGTCGAGCCCATCCACGCTCGTGCACTGCACTGTGGGGAAAGACCGCACGGGTGTGACCGTGGCGCTGGCACTGTCGGCCGTGGGGGCGGATCGGGATGCCGTCATCGATGACTATGCGCTCACCGCGTCGCTGCTTCCTGAGGAGCGGAACCGGCAGATTCTCGCCTACATGCGCTCGCGCAATCTGGACACGCCGAACGCGATCGAGCTCGCGACGGCGTCACCCGCACCCGTCATGCGTGCGCTGCTCGCGGCCATCGATGCCGAGTTCGGGTCCGCGATCGGCTACCTGCGCACCCAGGGGTTGACCGACGTGGATCTCGAGGCGCTGGGGGAGACTCTCGTCGACTGATCTGTGAGGTAAGGCAACCCTTCGCTTGGTGTTATGGTTAACGCATCATGATCACGTCGGAAACCTCCCGCCTCTCGGCCCGCGCTCAGCGCCGGGCCACGCGTCGCGCCAAGGTTCAGTACCTGATCACCGCCGACGAGAATGCGCTCGCAGAACTGCAGGCCACGCTGGCCACTCTTCCGCTGTGCGCTTCTGGTCGCATCTTCATCGAGGTGCCGGATGCGACCGCGATCGCGCCGATCGATGTGCCTTCCCGCATGACCGTCACCTGGCTGCCGCGCGCGATGCGCACCGGCGCGCCCGGAACAGGCCGCGCGTGCGCGCAGGGGCAGGCTGTCGCGCGTGCCGCGAACGCCTGGGCGAGCGAGATGCTCTGCCGCGACGATGAGGCATCCGATTCGCGGGACGACGTCGAGACCCACGTCACTCTGCTGGGTGGATTCCTCGGCACGGCTGACATCGTCGACCACCTCACCGAGACGCTCGGCGTCGACCCGGCGTCGATCTACGCGCCCGAGCGCTTCGGACTGCTGCCCACTCGCTGAGCCGGTCGCGGCAGGTAGCGCCCGTCTTCGAGGCCTGCTTCAATCTCGAAGCGGTTGCGCAGCGGATTGCGGCCAGCGAGCAGGTACAGCACCGGCAGAAGGATGCCGTAGCGCAGCCACTGCTGCTTATGGACCGCCTCGTGCTGCAGCACGCGATCATCGAGCTCTTCGTCGCCGGTGAGGAAGCATCCGCCGACACAGACACCGCCCCGCGCGAAGGTCCACGATGGCATCCCGCGGAACACCCACAGACCGTGGTGACGCTCGACCGGTCCTGTGCTCCACAAAGACCCCCACGCCCAGCCGACGAGGGTGCCGTACAGATAGCCGAGACGAGCGATCGGGGAGCGCAGGAGAAAGGCCGGGAGACGCCGGTCAGTTCGTCGTCCCTGCGCCAGGATCTCGTCCGCATCGGCGTGGACCTGCGCGATATCGTGGCGGGTGGCCGTCACGCCAGCGCGCCGATCACCCGCAGGATCGCCCCCAGGTCGTCGACGGCATCGTCACGCGTGCGTGGTGCGAAGCCCGCGACGGTCGCGCCGACGAGCGTCGTCTGAGCCCGCAGATCACGCAGCGACGACACCAGGTGCGCGACCTCGGCGCCGAAGGGCGCCGGCATCGAGACACCCGCGAGATGGGCCGGATCGAGCACGTCCACGTCGACGTGGACGTAGACCCGGGATGCGCCGGTCGCGGCGACCGCGCGGGTGAGAGCGCCTGCGGCGGCCAGTTCGTCCGATGAGAGACGCGTGATGCCCGACTCTCTCAGATGCGTGTCTTCTGCCGGATCGACGGCACGGGCACCGACGAGGACGACACGATCCGGGGAGAGTCCCGAGCGGGCGGGAAGTGGCGAATGCGGGTCGCCGAGCGCTGCGCGCAGCGCCATCCCCGCGTAGGCGCCAGATGGCGACGTGGACGGCGTGTGCAGATCGGGATGTGCGTCGAACCAGACGAGGGCGACATCGTCGAGTTCGCCGGGAATGCTCGTGATCGCTCCGACGCTCACGCTGCAGTCTCCGCCGACAAGGATCGTCATCTCGTCGTCGTCATCGGAGAGAGCCTCGACGATGAGGTCATGTGTGCGGCGCAGGCTGCTCAGGCGCTGCACTGTGGTGCCCTGGGCATCTCCCGCTTCGAGGGGAACGTCCAGCACGCGCGTGCGCGCCTTGGGAAGGTCTTCTGCGATGGCGTCAGTGCCATCGACCAGCAGCATTGCCCGCGCGGAAGGGGAGCCCTGCCACTGCGGGACGACGAGGAATCGGGTCATCCGAACCTCCTGAGTATGTGGGGAGGGGTACTGCGAGGGGAGCCGTGTCGTTGGCGGATGCCACGGCGCGCGCCGTGGCATCCGCCCGCTCGGCTTACTGCGATTCGAGCGCGGAGCGCGAAGCGCCGCCCGACTTCAGCTCCGCGAGACGCGCCTCGACCTCGGTGAGCTCACCGAGGTCTTCCAGGCCCTCGAACTGCGCGTCGAGCGAGGACGCGGCGATCTCTGCCTTGCCCTGGGCGATGGCCTCCTGACGACGGATCTTGTCCTCGAAACGACCCAGCTCGCTCGTGGGGTCGAGAACGTTGATCGACGAGACGGCGTCCTGCACCTTGGTCTGCGCCTCTGCGACCTTCGCGCGAGCGAGGAGCTCGCTGCGCTTGTTCTTGAGCTCGCCGAGCTTGTCCTTCATACCGTTCAGGCCGGACTTGAGCTTCTCGACGATCTCGGTCTGAGCCGCGATCTGAGGCTCCGCGGCACGGGCCTCGCGCTCGGCGCTGATCTGGCGCTGCAGAGCGACCTTGGCGAGGCCGTCGAATTTGTCGGCGTCGGCCGTGTGCCCGCCTCCGCGAAGCTCGTCGGCCTTGCGGCTCGCGGCCAGAGCCTTGTTGCCCCACTCGTTCGCCGACTGGACGTCTTCCTCGTGGTCGCGCTCGAGCAGGCGCAGGTTGCCGATGGTCTCGGCGATGGCCGACTCGGCGTCCGCGATGTTGTTGGTGTAGTCGCGGACGAGCTGGTCGATCATCTTCTGCGGGTCTTCCGCAGAGTCGAGGAGCGAGTTGATGTTCGCACGGACGAGGGTGGAGATGCGCCCGAAGATGGACTGCTTGGTCATTGCATTACCTTTCACTGGGACAGGATTCGTGGTCTGAAGCGGAGGGGCGGATGCGGCGGTTAGAAGCGACCACCGCCTGATCGGCCACGGGAGCCGCCGAAACTGGACGGTCGGAAGCCACGGGAGCCGCCGCTGGAACGCCACCCGCCGCCGGAGGAACCGCCCCAGCCGGAGCCGGAGCTGCGGCCACCGCCGCTGGCGAGGATGCCACCGATGATTCCGCCGAGGATGTCACCGCCGATGCCGCTGCCGCCACCACCGGAGAACCCGCCGCCCATGCCGCCGTAGCCGTTGACGTCCTGCTGGGCGAGCGCGATCGCGTTCTGCGCGAGGGAGTCGGCGCGCGCGGCGTGCTGCAGTGCGGTCTCGGGGTCGGTGGGCTGCAGGTTCTGCGCCTGCGAGAGCTGCGCGGATGCCTCGGCGAGACGTGTGCGGGCCGTGGCTCCGACGGCACCGCGGCGGGTCATGATGAACTCGTTGGCTGCCGAGATCTGCGCCTGCGCCTGCAGCAGGGTCTGTGCCAGCATCTGGCTCGCGCGCGCGGCGCGCTGCTGGGCGTCGCGGATCTGCGCAGTGAGGGCATCGATCCGGGTGTTCGCGGCGGTGAGTGCCTCGAGGATCACGGCGGGGCGGCGTGCCGAGCCGGTGAGGTTCGCCCGCGCCTCATCCAGTTGCGCGCGGGTGGCCGCGGCGGTCTGTGCGAGCTGGCCGGTGGGGTCTGGGAGGCTGCCAGCCGCAGCGATGTCTCCTTCGAGGTCTGCCATGAGGACGCGCGCCTGTTCCTCGGCTGCAGCGAGATCAGTGCCGAGCGTCGTGACCGCGTCGCACAGCTGTCGGGCCTGCACGAGACCTTCTTCCGCCGTGCGGATCGCGAACGCGGCCTCGCCGCGCTTCCCTGCATTAAGGAGAGCGGATGCCTCGGCGAGATGCGCGTCCGCGAGTTCGAGCCTGCTGACGGCCTGTGCCGGGTTCTCTGCGATCGTGCTCAATGCGGAGGCGTCGTACGACTGAGCGAGTCGGGCGAGAGCGTCCGGTGCCGCGGCGACGGCGGCTGCGGTCTCAGCGCGCGTCTGCGTCGCCCGCTGCAGAGCCTGCTCGGCGTTCTGCTCCAGCTGGCGCAGCTCGTCGAAGGCTTCGACGTTGCTGTCGAGCAGTGCGTCGGCCTCTTCGCAGAGCGTGATGATCTGGATGTGCCAGGCGCGCCGCTGCTCATCGGTGTCGGGGATCTCATCGTCGAGCTGCTGCTTGAGAGAGAACGCTTCATCGACCTTCGCCTTCGCGTCGGCGATGACCTGCGCGAAGGTCGCGGTGACCTTCTCTCCGAACTGGGCGGTGGCGAAGCCGAGTTCTTCTCGACTGGAGGTGATGGCGTCATCTGCCTGCACGAGTGCGACACCGGCCTGTGTGGTCAGCTGCTCGTCGGTGACACCCGCATAGGGGTCGTCCGCCGCCGCCGCATCCGCCGTCCGCTTCTTCTTCGACCTGGACACGACCCAGACGACGATGATCACGGCGAGGGCGATGAAGACGATCACGAGGATGAAGTCCCAGCCGGAGGAGCCGGCGTCATCGGCAGAGAACGCCTCGGCGGCCGTCATCGCGGCACCCGCCCAGTTCTCGGCACGCAGATCAGGCTTGATGCTCTCTTCGATCGCGAGCAGTCGGCTCTCGCTCACGGGACCGCTCGAATCGGCGGAGATGTAGTACTGGCGGCCCTCGGTGGCGACCGCGAGGAGATACTGCGCCGCGCCGAGACCGTTGTCGGCGGCGACCTGATCCGCCCACTGCTGGCGATCGGAGGGGGAGGTGAACTCATCGACGAAGACGACGAAGAGATCGATGCGTTCGTCGGTGCTGAGCGCCTCGAGACGCGTGTTGATCGTCGACTCATCGGCGGGGGTGAGCACATCGGCCGCATCGGTCACAAAACCCGCGGAGAGGGAGACCGGGGGAGTCGCGACGGCCGGCGCCGCACCCCACACCACTGCCGTGGCAAGAAGCAAGAACCCGGTGACCCCAGCCCAGCGCGCTCGCATTCCTGCTCCCTTCACGGGTGCCGTGCGCCCCCTGGCACGAGTCTATTCATACGCCCGTGTCGTGGGGAGGCTGTTGCGTGTCGCTGACAGCGAACGAGGGGTGCGTCCGCGTCGCTGCGCCGAGTGGTGAACACCCCCTCCTAGGGTGGATCGAATGGACGACAGGTACGGATCCGATGTGCTGGCCGACGGATGGCGCCAGCGTGGTGCGAAGGTGGCCAGAGAGGTCGCAGCGGCCCGCGATCTGGTCGTCGAGGTCGCGATCGACGGATTCTGCGGTGCGGTGACGAAGACCGAGGGCGGCTACGTCGAACTGGAAGACCGCGTCGGCAAGCGGCGGCTGTTCCCGCTCGGCGGCGGTTTCATGATCGACGGTGAGCCCGTGAAGCTCGTGACGCCGAAGACGGCGCCACAGGGTCGCACACGCACAGCATCCGGATCCTTCGCCGTCGCCGACCAGCGCGCCCGCACCGCTCTCCCGAGCCGCATTCTGGTCGAGGGTCGCCACGATGCCGAACTGGTCGAGAAGGTCTGGGGGCATGACCTGCGGGTTGAGGGCGTGGTGGTGGAGTACCTGCAGGGCATCGACCTGCTGGAGGACCTGCTGCGCGATGAGCCTCCGAGCGCGACGCGCCGCTACGGCGTGCTCGTCGATCACCTGGTTCCGGGATCCAAGGAGTCGCGGATCGTCGACGCCATCATGCGCGGCCCGCATGGCGCGCATCTGCGGATCGTCGGGCACCCGTACGTGGACGTCTGGCAGTGCGTGACGCCCGCCGCGATGGGGATCCGGCAGTGGCCGCAGATCCCGCGGAGCGTGGAGTGGAAGGTCGGCATCTGCCAGGCGTTCGGCTGGCCGCACGAGACGCAGACCGATATTGCCCACGCATGGCAGCGCATCCTCTCCCGGGTGACCACCTTCCGCGACCTCGAACCGTCTCTGCTCGGTCGGGTGGAAGAGCTCATCGACTTCGTCACGGCTCCTTAGCGGCACGTCCTTAGCGGCACGCGGAGGGGATGCGACGCCGGTAGCCTGGAAAGATGCCAGAAGCCCCCATCTTCCGTGACGAGCCCGTCTCCT
Organism: Microbacterium sp. GW823-FHT02G05; assembly: GCF_058797175.1. Lineage (NCBI taxonomy): Bacteria > Bacillati > Actinomycetota > Actinomycetes > Micrococcales > Microbacteriaceae > Microbacterium > Microbacterium sp. GW823-FHT02G05. The sequence goes on along the minus strand of NZ_JBXAJK010000002.1, from coordinate 796,157 downwards.
TCGTTCGCCGCAGCGGACGCATGTCAGACGCGCAGGAGCGCGCCTTCGCAGAGATCGCCCCGCGGATGATGATCGACGTTCCACGCTCGATCGCGTCGACGTCGGTGCACCCGGATGCGCGTCTTGACGTGGCGGCAGCTTGGCAGCGAGAGGCACCGCTCATCGTCGAGGTGGGCACAGGCCAGGGGCACGCGATCGTGGCGGCCGCCACGGCGCGTCCCGGAGATAACTTCCTCGCGGTCGAGGTCTTCCGCGCGGGACTTGCCCGCACGATGCTCGACGCTGAGCGCGGTGGTGCGGAGAACCTGCGCCTCATCGAAGCCAACGCTCCCGAGGTGCTCGGCACCTTCCTGCCGGAGGCGTCCGCTCGCGAGGTCTGGGTGTTCTTCCCCGACCCCTGGCACAAGGTGCGTCACAACAAGCGCCGCATGGTGCGTGACGGCTTCGGCGCCACCGCAGGCGCAGCGATCGAAGACGGCGGGCTGCTGCGTCTCGCGACCGACTGGGAGGACTACGCACTGCAGATGCGGGATGTCCTTGACCGTGCGCCGGAGTTCGAGCGCGCCTTCGACGGCGAGTGGGCGGACCGCTTCGACGGCCGCGTCATGACGGCCTTCGAGCGCAAGGGCATCAACAAGGGGCGCGAGATCCGCGATCTCGTCTACCGGCGCACACCGCGCGCATGATCGCCGCACCGCAGGTGACGAGCCTGCGCCTGCCCGCGCTGCTGTCGGCGCTCGCAGTCTGCCTCGCGGCCCCTGCGTTCTTCGTGCTGCTGACCCCGTGGCTCGGCTGGCTGCTGCTGGCGATCGGTGTCGGCACCGCCGCGTGGAGTGAGCGCCGCGGCGCCGCATCCGCATTCTCCACGAACCCGGGGGAGCCGAGCCTCACGCGCGATCTCTCGCTCATCGCGCTGGGTCTCCTGATCGTGAGCTCGGTGCCTTTGGCGGCCGAGCTCGACAACCTCGCGATGCTGCGCTTCACGCTTGCGCTCGGCGGCGCGGTGGCGGTGCCGTACCTCGTGTCGCGGTTCGTCTACCGCGACCGCGCGATCAGCTTTCCCTGGCGCGGCGGTGGACGATGGGGGCGTCTGCACTGGACCTGGCTCATCGCGGTGCTCGTGCTGGGTTGGCTGATCCTGCCGTTCTACTTCATCACGAGCGGCGTGTACCTGAACTGGCCGGTCGTCGATTCGCCCGAGCTCATCGCGCGGCTGTTCGTCGGTGTGGGGGCCGTGGGGATCTGGGATGAGCTGTTCTTCATCTGCACGGTGTTCGCACTGCTGCGACGCCATCTGCCGCATGTCTCTGCGAACATCCTGCAGGCGATCGTGTTCGTGTCGTTCCTGTGGGAGCTCGGCTACCGTGCGTGGGGACCTGTGCTGACGATCCCGTTCGCTCTCCTGCAGGGCTATATCTTCCTGCGCACTCGCTCCTTGGCCTACGTCGTGACCGTGCATCTGCTGTTCGACGCGGTCGTCTTCGCGGTGCTGGTGCACGCGCACAATCCCGGCCTGCTGCCGTTCTTCCTCGTCTGAGCTCTTCCCCGACGGGCACGGGGGAGAGGAGAATCGTCGAATGCTATGGGCAGGAATGATCTTCGCAGGCGCCGCCGCGCTCGTGCACGTGTACATCTTCGTGCTGGAATCGCTGCGTTGGACGGCGCCCTCGACGCGAAGAACCTTCGGAGTGCGCAGCGAGGCCGATGCGCAGACGATGCGCGCGCTCGCCTTCAACCAGGGCTTCTACAACCTGTTCCTCGCGGTGCTGGTCGTCGGGGGAATCGTCTGTGTCATCGCGAACGTGACGACGGTGGGTCTCACTCTGGTCTTCGCGGGCACGGGCATGATGCTCGCCGCAGCGCTCGTGCTGGTGCTCTCCGATGGGCGGATGCTGCGTGCGGCCGCCGTGCAGGGCACGCTGCCGCTGCTCGCGGTGGGCGCGCTCGTGCTCGCTCTGATCATGTGAGCTGCAGGGTCGTCACACAGGTCGCATCCTCATCGGTCGTCGACAGCGGCGCGGTGACCGTGCGTCCGTCCTGAGTGATCGTGATGGTCGCATCGAGGTCACGCGGCAGCCAGAATCCGGCGAAGCCGTTGTCGTTCGTTGTGACGGTCTCATCGACGATGACGGTGCCGTCAGCGCCGATGATCTTTACGGCGAGGGGAGTGCTCGCGAGCTCTCCTCGGCAGGTCGTCAGGCTGTGGTAGAAGCAGTCGTGAGTCTGCGTGACGTAGGGGGCGACGGAGGTGTAGAAGGCGTCGGCGGGCATCGGAAGGGTTGCTTCGCGACCGTCGGCGCTCTTCAGCAGCAGTTCCTCCGTGCGGATGGATGCGATCAGATCGCTGGGACGCTCATCCACCGGCAGTGCCTCCAGTGCGTCGATGACGCTGCGCGCATCTTGTCCGTCGAGACCGAGGGGCGCCAGAAGCTCCGCGGCATCGACCTGCTCCACGACCGCGGGCGACGGCGCGGTGGCATTCGGAGTCTTCGACTGGACGATCGGAGCCGCGCAGCCGGCGAGCAGAAGTGCGGCGGTGGTGATCAGGGCGGGAAGGGCAGAGCGACGGGCTGCAGATCTCATACCTCGACCGTAGCTAACGGGTACGGGGTACGGGTATGAGGCGGCTGTGAGTATTCAGTCGACGTCTGCGGGCTGCTGCCGAATCTCCCGAGGGGTGCGCTCGTACAGCGTGCCGAGTGCACGCCGCAGCGTAGAGCTCGATCCGAACCCCGCGCGACGAGCGATCTCGTCGATTCCGAGGTTGTCCGCGTTGCTGTCGCGGAGCAGTTGCCGTGCGTGTCGTGTGCGCTCACGGCGAATCTCTCCGGCGACGGAGGTGTCGTTGCGGCTGAGGATCGACTGCAGCTGCCGCAGTGAGCAGCCGACATCGCGCGCGACCTGCTCGGGGCTGAGATTCGGATCGGTGGCCCGTGCGCGAATCGCGGACAGCGCGCGGTCCCAGACGGTCGCGCCGGCGCCGCTGTCATGCCCGTAGCGCTGCTGTACGAGTGTCCCGACCATCTCGCGAATCACCCGTTCCACTGCCGTGGCCTCGCTGCCGGACGCGGCGCGGTCATCGTGGATGAGCTGCCGGGCGAAGGTTCCGACCGAGCCTTCGAACAGGGTGAGTTCCGGATACAGCTGGATCTCGTCGCGGATGATCGGCGCATAGGGGAGGAGTATCGCCCGGGGTACGCGGAGGAGGGTCATCTCCCACTCGCGGTCGAACTGCACGCGGTGGGGCTGTCCACTGGGCGCGATCATGAGTGCGGACGTCACGTGGTGCCAACGGCCGCCATCGAGGTACGAGTACTCGCCGCGATCGATCATCGTGATGTCGATCTGGTCGATACCGGGGTCGAGTGGCTTGCGCGTGAATTCCGAGCGGGAGCCCGTCGCGTGAATCAGGAGCGTCGTGCCGATGGGTCGGACGCGGGCGTGCATGCCTGCGTCGCCGCCGACGGTGCGCACGCCTTCTTCCACGAATCGACGATGCCGAAAGTCCTGGATGACCTCATCCACGGGCACGCTTTTCTCCTTTGATCTCCCCCTTGCGGAGAAAATATACCGGAGGCGGCTTTTGATATATCAGCACCCGCGATGTGTGTCGCGGGAACGTGTGCAGATCAGTCGTCACGCATCACGGCGGCCACGGCGCTCACTTCGACGAGCGCCCCCGGTACGCCGAGCCCAGCGACCAGCGCCGCGGTGACAAGAGGAGGAGCGCCCTCCCGCGACAGCTTCGCGGCGACGGCGCCGTACGCGGCGCGAAGATCGGCCTCGGCGTGCAGCAGGACGGTCCAGCTGATCACGTCTTCGAGTCCGGCGCCTGCGGCTGACAGTGCGATGGCCGCGTTGTCGATCGCACGGGCGGATTGCTCCCCGACATCTGCCGAGACGACCGTTCCCGAGCTGTCGACACCGTTCTGGCCGCCGACGTAGATCGTCGTCGCTCCGGGGGGAACGATGGCGACGTGACTGAATGCGGGACTCATCACGAGCCCTGATGGTTGCAACAGCGTGATGTCCATGCAGGCATTGTGCGCCTGGCCTCCGACATTCACGCGCGGCTCTCCGTTGTGTCGGATCCCGCGGCTTCTCTCGCCCTAGGCAGCTGCGCTGCGGGACGCGGCGAGGAAGGCGTCGAGATCGAGAACCGCCTCCGGCTCATCGTCGAAGAAGCCTCCCGTGCGCACGAAGCCGAGCTTCGTGTAGAACCGCTCCGGCCCGTCGTCGCCTTCGCCGAAGCTCGTGAACAGTTCGGAATAGCCCGCGGCGCGCGTCGCCTCGGCGATGTGCGCGATCACGCGGCGACCGATGCCCTGTCCCTGGTAGGGGCCGGCGATCATCATGCGCCAGAGGTAGACGCCGTGGCACTCGATGCCGTCGTCCCAGTCCGAGCCCGTGTGTGTCATGACGAACCCGACGGGCTCCTCGCCGAGGTACACCGCGCGGAACCACGCAGCCTCCGAGCAGAAGCCCTCGGCGATCGAGGTGCCGTTGTCAGCGACGAAGTCGCGCTGTGCGTCGGTGAGCGTCTCGCTCAGTTCGCAGACATCGCAGACGTTCAGGGCGCTGATGCGGCGGAAGGAGAGCTCCTGTTCTTCTTCCGTGCGCGGGTGGTCTGCGGTCGTGGCATCTGTGGTCATCGTGGATCCTCCGCACGGAGAATAGCCGGAGAGATCGCGGTGGCAGAAGCCGATCGTGCGATATTTCGCGAGAAGCGAAAGGGCGCGCCGGGAGGGAGCGAGATGATCCAGCAGCGCGAAAATCCCCGCCCATTGCTGGACGGGGATATGTGTGCCCCTGACAGGAGTCGAACCTGCGACCTACGGTACCGGAAACCGGCGCTCTATCCACTGAGCTACAGAGGCGTACCGAACGACGATATCACCGCTCGACCGCTTCCTCCGATTCGCCGGCAAGCACGGGCGATTCGCTGGCCAGTCTCCGCAGATCTTCGGCGAGGCGCTCCGCGAGATAGCGGTGACCGTCCGTGCTGGGGTGGAAGCGCCCGAGACCCGCGTCGATGACGGTCGCGTAGTTGTCCGGCGTGATCCACGTCTCCGCGATCGGTGAGATGTAGTGCCATCCGCGGCCAGCCGCGAGGCGTGCGAGATCGCGGTCGATGCGGGCCGTCGCCTTGCCGACCGGCAGTTTGTGCGGGGCGGGGCCGAGCACGACGATCGTGGCTTCCGGATATGTCGCCGCAAGCGCATCCCACGCCGCATCGACGGCGGCGTCATAGCCCTTCGCCCCCATGCGTCGATCGTTGATCGAACCCTGCACGATCACGAGATCGGGATGGAGCGTCGGGTCGAGCAAGGGTACACGTTCGCCGAAGGTGGGACCGTCGATGCCGGGTTTGAGGTACCCGCTCCCGCGGACGCCGTTGACGATCGTCTCGGCACCCAGCGTGTCGGCCAGTACATAGGCATATCCCAGGGCGGGATCGGATGCTGCGGAGCCGTATGTCCAGGAATCACCGAACACCAGCACGCGGGGACGTTCCGGCAGCGCCAGCGGTGCGAGGGCGAGGGGAGCGGCCGCCGCCGCCACGGGGACCGTCTGCGGTGAGACCGCCCAGGGGCGCCATACACCGACGACGCCGGCGCAGAGCAGCGCGAGAACGCCGAGTCCGAGCCCGATGGTCCTCGCGCGGCGAAGGCCAGGGCGCGCAGTCATGGATAGAGGGTAAACGATTCTCACGCTGCCTGCGCCGTAGACTGGAACCCTATGAATCCTGAAGCTCTCGCCACAGCCATCCTCGCCGTTCTGACGCCGATCGCAGACGAGCGACGACCGGGCGAGCCTCTCGAGATCACCGCGGCCGACATCGTCCTCGAGCGCCCGCGCAACCGCGACCACGGCGACTGGGCGACGAACATCGCCATGCGTGTCGCCAAGTCTCTCGGCACCAACCCGCGTGAGCTGGCACAGCAGATCGCCGACGGTCTCGCTGCGGTCGAAGGCATCGCGAGCGTCGAGGTCGCAGGGCCAGGATTCATCAACGTGCGACTGGATGCCGCCGCAGCCGGGGCTCTCGCCAAGGTCATCGTCGACGCAGGAGAGGCCTATGGTCAGAACTCCTCGCAGGAGGGGCGCTCGATCAACATCGAGTTCGTCAGCGCCAACCCGACCGGCCCCCTGCACATCGGCCACACCCGCTGGGCGGCTCTCGGCGATGCCATCGCACGCCTGCTCGCCGCATCCGGAGCCACGGTCGCCCGTGAGTTCTACATCAACGACGCCGGCGCGCAGATGGATCGCTTCGCCGCATCCGTCGTCGCCGCAGCCAAGGGTGAGCCGACCCCGGAGGGCGGCTACGCGGGCAGCTACATCGCCGACATCGCGGCGCACGTCGTCGCTGAACGCCCCGACCTGCGGAGTCTTCCGGATGAGGAACAGCACAGCGTCGCCCTGGAGCTCGCCTACGCCTACCAGCTCGCTGAACAGAAGCAGTCGCTGTCGAAGTTCAACGTCGACTTCGACGTCTGGTTCTCCGAGCGCATCCTCCACGCGAAGAAGGCCGACGGCGGGCCGAGTCTCGTCGACGAGGCCGTCGACCGCCTGCGGGTCCAGGGGCATGTCTTCGACCACGAGGGTGCCGTCTGGGTGCGTACGACCGATTTCGGAGACGACAAAGACCGCGTCATCCGTCGTTCCAACGGCGAGTACACCTACTTCGCTGCCGACGCCGCCTACTACCTGAACAAGGGCGATCGCGGCTTCGAGCACAAGATCTACCTGCTCGGCGCCGACCACCACGGGTACGTGCACCGCCTCAAGGCGCTCGCCGGTGCCGCCGGTGATGACCCCGAGAAGGACATCGAGGTGCTCATCGGCCAGCTCGTCTCGGTCGGCGGTGCGCGTCTCAGCAAGCGCGCCGGCAACATCATCGAGATGGATGACCTGCGCAACTGGCTGGGAACGGATGCGCTGCGCTACTCGCTCGAGCGTTCACCCGCCGACTCGCCCCTGTCGCTCGACCCCGAGCTGCTGCAGAAGCGCACGAACGACAACCCCGTCTTCTACGTGCAGTACGCCCACGCGCGAACGCACAACGTCAGCCGCAACGCCGCCGATTCGGGCGTCGACCGCTCCGAGTTCGCGCCGGAGCTGCTCACGCACGAGACCGAGGCGGCGCTGCTCGGCGCACTGCAGGAGTTCCCGCGCATCGTGGCCTTCGCCGCCGAGGTGCGCGAGCCGCACCGCGTCGCCCGCTACCTCGAGGAGCTCGCAGGCCTGTACCACCGCTGGTACGACAACTGCCGGGTGATCCCCAAGGGCGACGATCCCATCGAGACCGTGCACCGTACGCGACTGTGGCTCAACGACGCCACCGGTCAGGTGCTCCGCAACGGCCTCGATCTGCTGGGCGTGTCCGCACCGGAGCGGATGTAACCGGTGGGTGTCGGTGATACGGAGCGCTATCCGGAGTTGAGCGGCCAGGACCACCCGACGGTGCCGCTGCCTCCTGTCGCGGAGCAGTCTTCGGATGCGACGCCGTCCACGCGCACGCGCCGGCGCTGGCCGTGGGTGCTGGGTGTGGCGGTCATTCTCCTCGCTGGAATCATCGTCGGGGCGGAGTTCCTCGCCCGCGCACTCGTCGCAGACACGATTCGCGCCGAAGTCCTCAAGGCCCTCTCGCTGCCCGACGATCAGCAGCTTGAGGTCGATGCCCGCGGAATCATGCTGCCGCAGCTCATCGGGGGCAGCCTCGACGACGTGCGCCTCTCGTCAGACAGCGTCTCCTTCGGCGGGCTCACGGGAGCCGTCGACGTGGAGGTGAAAGGCGTGCCTCTGCGTGGCGGGGCTCTGCAGAGTGCTACCGGAAGCGTACGGCTCGATGAGGCGCAGTTCACGGCATTGGTCGCGAAGGCGGATCTGCCGATGATCGAAGAGATCGATGTGAATGCTCCGAACGTCACAGCACTCGGGAGCTTCTCGCTCTTCGGGGCGCAGATTCCGCTGTCGCTCACCCTCGTTCCGGGCGTCGTCGACGGGGACCTCACGGTCGAGCCCGTCTCGGCGACGGTGGCCGGGGCAGAGTTCGACATGCGCCAGCTTCGTGACCAGTTCGGCTCGATCGCTGACGGTCTTACGCAGACGCACCGCATCTGCATCGCGGATCAGCTGCCCGCGGGCATCCGGATCACCGATCTGGATGTGCAGGGTGATGACATCGTCGCCTACCTCAGCGCTGACGGTGAGATTGCGAGCGATCCTGCGCTCCGTGAGAACGGCACCTGCCCGGGCCGCTGAGCAGGCCTACTTCTTCGCGAGAGCCGCGCGGGCCGCATCCCGTTCTTCTGTCGCCGCTTGAACCATCCTGTGCGCTCGACGCAGACGCCGCTCTTCCATCGAGGTCGCGGGTGCTGCGCCAGGGTGCGCATGATCCTCTCCGGCGACGATGATGTACGTGTTGGCGATCAGGATGACCTGCGCGGACAGATTCAGCCACAGCAGGAGGGCGATCAGTGTCGCGAAGGATGCGAGCAGCGGATTGCTCGCGGCACCGCCGACGAACAGGTTCGACAGCTCTTGCAGCACGAGCAGACCAGCCGCGCCCATCAGAGAACCGGCCCAGAGCGAGCGTGCGGGCGACCGTACGCCTGCAAGGAGAACGAAGATGCCGGCGATCAGCGCCGTGTCGAGCGCATAGACGATCACGATTCCAGCGATGCGCGTCACGATCGCGATGGCAGGGTCGTCGGGGGATGCGCCCCACCAGCCCGCCACGACCGACGCCGCCCGGGTGCTGACGAGCGTCAATGCCGCGGCAAGGACGAAAGCGATCGCGATTCCCACGGCAAGAGCGAGGTTGCGCAGAAGCGCCCACAACCAGAAGGTGTCATCCGCGAGCCGTCCGGAGAGGGCGCGCAGAGCCGAGCGGAGCGCACCGATCGCGCCGAGTGCTGCGCCGACGAGCGCTGCGAGGGAGACGACACCCGCAACCGACAGGCTCTCCACGGGGAGGCGGATGCTGCGCGGATCGATCAGTGCATCGTCGCCGGTCCCCAGCAGGCCCGGAACCGAGGCGTCCACCGCCGCAACCAGGGCGTTCAGCGCTTCGGGAGAACCGGCAAGCCAGAGCCCCGCGACAGAGAAGCCCAGCAGAACGGCCGCGAACACGCTGAACAAGGCGCGGTAGGTGATGCTGTCTGCGAGCTGCGGGCCCCCGCGTTCGAAGTAGAGCAGCACCGCGCGAACGAGGCGCAGCCGCAGGGCGGTCTTCACCACCGCATCGGAGATGCGGAGCCACCACGCGCGCGATTCAGCCATCCGTTCGAGCGTAGCCGCACCCGCCGACGCTGTCTCCTGCAACACAAGCTCATGTGCGTCCGGTGGGCGCGAGGGGTGCTCTAGAATTCAGGGAACTCGGCACGAAGGTCTCGCCGAGAACTTCCCCCACGATTGGTGCTCTGTGCTCTCCGCTTTGCCCGACGACGCTCTTGCCCCCCACTGGCTCCAGGTCCCTGATGACGCCAACGATCTGCCGGCCTCGGTCTGGCCGGCATCCGCCCAGCGCGACGCCGACGGTGCGCTCGCGATCGGCGGTGTCGGGGTCGCCGAGCTACGGACGAAGTACGGCACCCCGCTCTACGTTCTCGACGAGACCGAAGTTCGGGCGCACGCCCGTGGCATGCACGATGCCCTGCGTGGGGCTGCCCAGGCCTACGGCACCGATGCCCGGGTCTACTACGCCGGCAAGGCCTTCTTGAGCGCCGAGGTCGTCCGCTGGGTCACCGAAGAAGGACTCTGCGTCGACGTGTGCAGCCGCGGTGAGCTCGAGACGGCTCTCGCCGGGGGAGCAGAACCTGCCCGCATGGGGTATCACGGCAACAACAAGCGCGTCTCCGAGTTGGAGCGTGCGATCGAGGTCGGCATCGGCGCGATCGTGGTCGACAGTGCGATCGAGATCGAGCGCATCGCGGCCATCGCAGCGCGACGGGGCGTGGTGCAGCGCGTGTTCGTCCGCGTGAACACCGGCGTGCACGCAGAGACGCACGACTTCCTCGCGACCGCGCACGAGGATCAGAAGTTCGGCGTCCCGCTGGACGCGGCACCGGTGTCGGTCGCCCGGATCCGCGAGATCCCGAGCCTCGAGTTCGGTGGCATCCACTGCCACATCGGCTCTCAGATCTTCGGGGCCGCGGGCTTCGTCGAATCAGCCTCGCGCGTCGTCGAGCTCTACGCGACCCTTCTCGCCGGCGGACCTGTGCCCACTCTGAATCTCGGTGGCGGTTTCGGCATCGCCTATACCCGGGTCGACCAGCTGGCCCCGTTCCCGGAGCTCGCCTCCGCAATCGTCGAGGCGGTCGCACGCGAGTGCGAGGTCCGCGGACTCCCGCTCCCGGAGCTCGCCTTCGAACCCGGACGCTCCGTCATCGGCCAAGCGGGCGTGACGCTCTACGAGGTCGGCACGACCAAGAACGTCTCGCTCGGTGAGCGCGGCGACCGTCTGTACGTGAGCGTCGATGGCGGCATGAGCGACAACGCCCGCCCCGCGCTCTACGGCGCCCAGTACTCCGCGCGCATCGCCTCGCGCACGAGCGACGAGGTGCCCGCGCTGGTGCGCGTCGTCGGTTCGCACTGCGAGTCCGGCGACATCGTCGTCGACCACGAGTACCTGCCCGGTGACGTCACCCCGGGCGACCTGCTGGCGGTGCCGGCGACCGGCGCCTACTGCTACTCGCTCTCAAGCAATTACAACCAGGCGCAGCGTCCCGCCGTCGTCGCCGTGCGCGACGGCGAGGCCCGCGTCATCGTCCGCGGTGAGACTCTCGAAGACGTCCTCGCACGCGACCTGGGCATCGCCCCGGCACCCGGCACTCGCGCCGGAGAAGGAGAAGCATGACCGAGCAACGCACCCTCCGAGTCGCCCTCTTGGGCGCTGGTTCCGTCGGATCCCAGGTGGCACGGCTTCTGCAGGAGCACGCCGATGATCTCGCCGAGCGCAGTGGCGCGAGGCTGGAGCTCGCCGGCATCCTGGTCCGCGATCCAGATGCTCCGCGCGACGTCCCGCTTCCCCGTGAACTGCTCACGACAGACGCGGAATCACTCATCCTCGGTGCTGACATCGTCATCGAACTGATGGGCGGCATCGAGCCTGCGCGCACCCACGTGCTCGCCGCGCTCCGCTCCGGCGCGGATGTCGTCACCGGCAACAAGGCTCTTCTCGCCACGCACGGCGCCGAGATCTTCGAGCTCGCCGATCAGGTCGGTGCATCTGTCTCATACGAGGCCGCGGTCGCGGCCGCCATCCCGATCATCCGTCCGCTGCGCGACTCGCTCGCGGGCGACCGCATCGTGCGGATCTTCGGAATCGTCAACGGCAGCACGAACTTCATCCTCGACAGCATGGACCGCCAGGGGCTGTCGGCAGAAGAAGCGCAGCGCATCGCGACGGAGCTCGGCTACCTCGAAGCCGATCCGACGCTCGACCTCGAGGGGTACGACGCCGCGCAGAAGGCCGCGATCCTCGCGAGCCTCGCATTCCACACGAGCGTCGAGATCGACGACGTGTACCGCGAGGGCATCTCCGACGTCACCGCCGACATGATCGAGGACGCGCGCCGCGCGGGTTCCGTCATCAAGCTGCTCGCGGTCTGCGAGCGCATCGCGGATGCGGAAGGCGAGGCGATCTCGGTTCGCGTGTACCCGGCGCTCATCAGCCGTGAGCACCCGCTCGCGAGTGTCCACGGCGGAAACAACGCCGTCTTCGTCGAGGCGGAGGCGGCGGGCCCGCTGATGTTCTACGGCGCAGGTGCGGGTGGCGTGCAGACGGCCTCCGCCGTGCTGGGCGATGTCGTCTCGGCGGCCCGGCGGCACATCGCAGGCGGTGTCGGTGTGGGCGAGACGCCCCGCCAGAGTCTGCCCACGGCACGAATTGGGCGCATCACCACGCGCTACCAGATCACGCTCGAGGTCGCAGACCTTCCGGGCGTGCTGGCCACCGTCGCTGGCATCCTCAGCGAAGAGCAGGTCTCCGTCGCCACCGCGATGCAAACGGTCGAGAACGCAGGCGACGCCACCGCGCGTCTGGTGATCGGCACCCACCAGGCAACGGAGCAGGCTCTCAGCGACACGGTCGCGCGCCTCGCGGAGAGTTCTGTGGTCAAGCGTGTGGCATCGGTGCTGCGCGTAGAAGGGGAGTGAGATGAGCCCAGCGGCTCCGATGATCGGCCGGAGCGTCGCTGTGCGCGTTCCGGCGACCAGCGCTAATCTCGGCCCGGGATTCGACACACTCGGTCTCGCGCTCAGTATGTACGACGACGTCGTGGTGACGGCGCTGCCGCACACGGGCGTTGAGATCGAGGTCGAGGGGTCGGGCGCGGAGGACATCTCTCGCGACGAGTCGAACCTGGTCGTGCGCTCGATCGCGCACGTCTTCGCTGACGTGAAACGCGAGATGCCGGGCATCCGCCTGGAAGCCGCGAACGGGGTCCCGCACGGTCGCGGACTCGGATCATCCGGTGCGGCCGTCGCCGCGGGTGTGCTGGCCGCGAAGGGCCTGCTCGCCGGAGACATCGATCTCAGCGATGACGACCTGCTGCGTTTCGCGACCGAGCTCGAAGGACACCCCGATAATGTGGCCCCCGCGCTCTTCGGCGGACTCACGATCGCCTGGATGGGCGACGACGGATTCCCGCAGCACAAGAAGCTGCTGGTGCACCGCGGAGTCTCCCCGCTCGTCCTCGTCCCCGGATACACGATGTCCACCAAGGCGGCGCGCAGTCTGCAGCCTCTGCAGGTGCCGCGCGAGGACGCTGTGTTCAATCTCTCGCGATCTGCGCTGCTGATCGCAGCGCTCACGCAGAGCCCCGAACTGCTCCTGGATGCCACTGCCGACCGCCTGCACCAGGACTACCGTGCCTCGGCGATGCCGGAGACACACCGTCTCGTGCAGGCGCTGCGGGCCCATGGCTTCGCGGCGGTCGTCTCGGGCGCGGGCCCCAGCGTGCTGGTGCTCGCGGATGGCCCCGGGCAGCGCCTGGAAGCGGCGCGCGTGGCCGATACGGTCACCGACACTCCCTGGGAGCATCGAATGGTCGCCGTCGATGTGCGGGGTGGTACAGTAAAGAACCGAGCGGAGGCTTCTTCGTCACGATCGTGACTCGGCCTTCATCGCACTCTGCGACACCCGCACCTTCCGTCCGGCTCTTCGAGCCACGATGGCATGCGCTGACTGTTCTATCCGGCGCGTGAAATCGTGCGGCCGCGCGCAGCAATCTCTGCGCGTCATGCTCATACCCACGACTTACAAGAGGAGTACTCGTGGAGACAATCTCCGAGACCCAGAACGAATCTCAGGCTCCTGCTGCTGAGGCAGCAGAGACAAAGGCACCGGCGCGCAAGCGCGCGCCGCGTCGCGCGACCACGGCATCCACCGAGGCTGCCGCCGCCGAGTCGACTCCAGCTGCCGCTCCGGCAGTCGACGCCGCCGCGGCGGAGGAGGCGCCCAAGGCGAAGGCCCCGCGCCGCACGCCCCGTGCGAAGAAGACCGACGACGCTGAGGCTCCGGCCGCGGACGCGCCTGCCGAGGCCGCTGCCGAGGAGGCGCCGGTCAAGGCACCCCGTGCCCGCAAGACGCGGGCCGCCAAGGCCGCTGAAACGGCCGAGGCACCGGTTGAGGCTCCGGCCGCCGAGCCTGCACCGGAGGCACCGGCCGCTGACGCTGATGCCGAGCCGAAGAAGCGTCCGGCGCGCAACGCCCGCGGTGCGAAGAAGACGGATGCGCCGGCTGCAGATGCCGCCGCAGACCAGGCAGCTGACAACGGCAGCACCGCGTCGCCGAACGCGGACACCAAGAACGACACCACGGCACCCGCCGCCGGCGGCGACGACAGCACAGCGGGAGCAGATTCCGACAGCGAGGAATCCACCGGCCGCGGCCGCAGCCGTAGCCGCAGCCGTAGCCGCAACCGCAACAGCGGCGGCAGCGGCAACGGCCCGCAGAACAACGAGAGCGGCCGCCAGAGCGGTGCGCAGGACTCGTCGAACTCCGATGACGAGGGATCCGGCCGTGGCCGCCAGCGCAACAAGCGCCGCGGTGGCGGAGCATCCGATGAGTTCGAGACCGAGATCGGCGAGGATGACGTCCTCATCCCGATCGCCGGCATCCTCGACGTTCTCGACAACTACGCCTTCGTGCGTACGACCGGCTACCTGTCCGGCCCGAGTGACGTCTACGTCTCGCTCGGCCAGGTCAAGAAGTACAACCTGCGCAAGGGCGACGCCGTCGTCGGCGCCATCAAGCAGCCCCGCGAAGGTGAGCAGCAGGGCCGTCAGAAGTACAACGCCCTCGTGAAGGTCGACTCGGTCAACGGTCTCTCCGTCGACGACGCCGCCACTCGCGTGGAGTTCGGCAACCTGACGCCGCTGTATCCGCAGGAGCGCCTGCGCCTGGAGACGGCGCCCGAGAAGCTGACACAGCGGATCATCGATCTCGTCGCTCCCATCGGCAAGGGCCAGCGCGGGCTGATCGTCGCACCGCCCAAGGCCGGTAAGACGATCGTCCTGCAGCAGATCGCGAACGCGATCGCGCAGAACAACCCCGAAGTGCACCTCATGGTCGTGCTCGTGGACGAGCGCCCTGAAGAGGTCACCGACATGCAGCGCACGGTCAAGGGTGAGGTCATCGCCTCGACCTTCGACCGTCCGGCAGAAGACCACACCACGGTCGCTGAACTCGCCATCGAGCGGGCCAAGCGCCTCGTGGAGCTCGGTCGCGACGTCGTCGTGCTCCTCGACTCGATCACCCGCCTCGGCCGTGCCTATAACCTGGCAGCTCCCGCGTCGGGTCGCGTGCTCACAGGTGGCGTCGACGCGTCGGCGCTCTACCCGCCCAAGCGCTTCTTCGGCGCCGCGCGCAACATCGAGAACGGCGGGTCTCTCACGATCCTTGCGACGGCGCTCGTCGAGACCGGCTCCAAGATGGACGACGTGATCTTCGAGGAGTTCAAGGGCACGGGCAACAGCGAGCTGCGTTTGTCGCGTGCGCTGGCCGACAAGCGGATCTTCCCCGCGGTCGATGTGAACGCATCGAGCACGCGCCGCGAAGAGATGCTGCTCTCGCCCGACGAAGTCAAGATCACCTGGAAGCTGCGTCGCGCCCTCGCAGGCCTCGACCCGCAGCAGGCGCTCGAAGTCGTCCTCGGAAAGCTCAAGGAGACGCAGTCGAACGTCGAGTTCCTCGTGCAGATGCAGAAGTCGATCCCGACGCCTCCCGCGACCGGGCACAGCCACGGTCACGAGAACAGCATCCGCTGATCGATCGCTGATCAGGATCCCTCGTGTTCGAATCAGTCCACGCTCTCATCGCGGAGCACAAAGAGGTCGAGAAAGAGCTCTCCGACCCCGAGGTGCATGCGGATGCGGCGCGCGCGAAGCGCGTCAACCGTCGCTACGCCGAGCTGAGCAAGATCGTCAAAGCACACGAGGATTGGACCGCCGCAGGCGACGACCTCGAGGTCGCGCGTGAACTGGCGCGGGACGACGAGTCGATCGCTGAGGAGATCCCCGCACTCGAAGAGGGCCTGCAGGCGGCGCAGGAGAAACTGCGCCGCCTGCTGATCCCACGGGATCCGGATGACGCGCGAGACGTGATCCTGGAGATCAAGGGCGGCGAGGGCGGCGCGGAGAGTGCGCTCTTCGCTGCCGATCTGCTGCGCATGTACATCCAGTACGCCGCGTCGAAGGGGTGGAAGACCGAGCTCCTTGAGCGCAACGAGTCCGACCTCGGCGGTTACAAGGATGTGCAGGTCGCCATCAAGGGATCCTCGTCGGACCCCGCTCAGGGCGTGTGGGCGCATCTCAAGTACGAGGGTGGCGTGCACCGCGTGCAGCGTGTCCCCGCGACCGAGTCGCAGGGGCGCATCCACACGTCGACGACCGGCGTGCTCGTGTTCCCCGAGGTGGACGAGCCCGAAGAGGTCGCGATCAATGCGAATGACCTCAAGATCGATGTCTATCGTTCGTCTGGTCCCGGTGGGCAGTCCGTGAACACGACCGACTCCGCTGTGCGCATCACGCACCTGCCGACCGGCATCGTCGTGTCGATGCAGAACGAGAAGTCGCAGCTGCAGAACCGCGAGGCCGGGATGCGAGTGCTCCGTGCGCGCATCCTCGCACGCCAGCAGGAAGTGCTGGATGCAGCGTCGTCCGCCGCACGCAAATCGCAGATTCGGGGCATGGATCGCTCCGAGCGGATCCGCACCTACAACTTCCCGGAGAATCGCATCGCCGATCATCGGACCGGCTACAAGGCATACAACCTCGACCAGGTGATGGACGGTGCTCTGGACCCGCTCATCGAATCGGCGATCCGCGCCGACGAAGAGGCGCAGCTCGCCGCGATCGGCTCCGACGACAACTGAGGTCTGCGCCAGCGCGCCGTTGGTGACAGGCGGGGGAGCGCGCCACTAGGCTCAGCCCTGTGATCCAGTTCCTCTTCCGCACCTTCACTCTCATCCTCTCGGCCGGGCTCGGTCTGATCGCTGCCGACCTCCTGCTCGAGGGCTTCACGATCCAGTGGGACAAGTGGTGGGGCTTCGTCATCTGCATCGTGATCTTCACCGTGCTGCAGAGCGTGCTGGCGCCGTGGATCACCGTGATGGCCAAGCGCTATGCGCCGGTGCTGCTTGGCGGCATCGGCATCATCTCCACGCTGGTGTCGTTGATCGTCGTCGTGTTGCTGCCGATCGGCGGTCTGCGCATCTCGGGTGCGCTGGCATGGATTCTGGGTGCGGTGATCGTGTGGGTGGTCACGGCACTCGGTACGATCCTGCTGCCTCTGATCTTCCTGAAGAAGAAGGTGGAAGAGCGCCGCGAGCGCTGAGCGTCAGATCGCGTAGTCGGGCATGGTCAGCAGCGCGACCGTGTCATCATCGGGTTTGCGGGTACGGGCCTTCGCGGGTATGCCGGTGAGGACAGACCCTGCCGGGGCGTCTTTCGTCACGACCGCGTTCGCTCCGACCATGACGTCGTCGCTGAGCACAACGGGCCCGAGGACTTTCGCTCCGGCGCCGATCATGACCCGGTCACCGATGGTGGGGTGCCGTTTGCCTGCAGAGCGCTGGCGGCCGCCGAGGGTCACGCCATGGTAGAGCATCACGTCGTCGCCGATCTCCGTGGTCTCTCCGATGACGACGCCCATGCCGTGGTCGATGAAGAACCGTCGGCCGATCTGGGCGCCGGGGTGGATCTCGATTCCGGTGAGCCAGCGGGTGATCTGCGATCCCAGTCGCGCCGGGAACCGCAGACCACGCCGCCAGAGCGCATGATTGACGCGATGCGCCCAGATCGCGTGCAATCCGGGGTACAGCACCGCGACCTCGACGCCGGAGCGCGCAGCAGGATCGCGAAGGCGCGCCGCAGCGACGTCTTCGCGCATTCGCGCCAGCAGTGCCAAGTGTCAGTCCTCGCGGAGGTCCTCGAAGAGAGCGGTTGAGATGTAGCGCTCTCCGGTGTCGGGAGCAACGACGACGATCGTCTTGCCGGCGTTCTCCGGCCGCGCCGCGACCGTGAGCGCCGCGGAGACGGCGGCGCCGGAGGAGATGCCGACGAGGAGGCCTTCCTTCGCGGCGAGGTCGCGGGCGACCCGCAGCGACTCGTCGAAGTCCGCGGTCACGATCTCGTCGATGACGTCGCGGTCGAGGATCGCGGGGACGAAGTTCGGTCCGATGCCCTGAATCTTGTGCGGGCCGGGGGTGCCTTCGCTGAGGACGGGGGAGTCCTTCGGCTCCACCGCGATGATGTGCACGCCGGGCTTCGCCGCCTTCAGCGCGCTGCCGACACCCGTGACGGTACCGCCGGTGCCGACACCCGCGATGAAGATGTCGACGTCGCCGTCGGTGTCACGCAGGATCTCCTGAGCGGTGGTCTCGCGGTGGATCTGCGGGTTGGCGGCGTTCTCGAACTGGCGCGCCCAGACAGCGCCCGGGATCTCCTCGACGAGGCGCTTGGTCTCTTCGATGGCACCGGACATGCCCTTGGTGGGGTCGGTGAGGACGAGCTCAGCGCCGAACGCCTTGAGCAGGACGCGACGCTCCTTGGACATCGACGCGGGCATCGTCAGGATCACGCGGTAGCCGCGTGCCGCACCGACCATCGCCAGAGCGATGCCGGTGTTGCCGCTGGTCGACTCGACGATCGTCCCTCCGGGCTGGAGTTCGCCCGAGGCTTCTGCGGCGTTGATCATGGCGATGCCGATGCGGTCTTTCACGCTAGAGGCCGGGTTGTACGACTCGAGCTTGACCAGGACGGTGGCGCCCAGTCCTTCGGTCACACGGTTCAGGCGCACGAGAGGAGTGTTGCCGAAGGCCGTCGTGATGTCGGAGTGAATGCCTGCCATGGAAGTGCCTTTCGGGTACGTGCGCCGGACGCGGCGATGCGGGACTGTCGTGCCGGATCAGCCTAGGCGAGCCTCCTTTCGGAGGGGCGAATATGACGCCAAAATAAGCGGTCGCTAGGCTGAGTGATCGTGCCATCCACCTCAGACACTTCTCTTGCAGCCCTTCTCCGCGGCGTCGCGCAGCGCCTGAACGAGGTCGGTATCGCCGACGCGTCTGTCGACGCGGAACTGCTCGCAGCGCATGTGCTCGGCACCTCTCGCGGCGAAGTCCAGGCCGCGATGATCCGCGGAGACGTCATGACAGAGTCGGATGCTGCGCGCCTGGCGGCCCTGGTCGACCGACGTGCTGCGCGCGAGCCGCTGCAGCACATCACAGGCGTCGCGGCGTTCCGACACCTCGAACTCGCCGTCGGCCCCGGCGTCTTCGTCCCGCGTCCCGAGACAGAGGTGGTGGTGCAGTATGCGATCGATGCGCTGCTGGCGGCAGCATCGGCGGATCCGATCGGGATCGACCTCGGCACGGGCAGCGGGGCGATCGCCCTGGCCATGGCGACGGAGGTGCCCCATGCCAGGGTCTTCGCCGCGGAGCTCTCGCCGGATGCATTCCTCTGGGCGTCGCGCAACACCGCGGCGGCGGACAACCTCACGCTCGTGAACGCCGACCTCGCGTCCGCGTTCGACGAGCTCGAGGGGCAGGCCACGGTCGTGATCTCGAACCCGCCGTACGTTCCGGATGCCGCGATTCCGCGCGATCCGGAGGTGCGGCTCTTCGATCCGGCCATGGCGCTCTACGGCGGACCCGACGGCCTGGACATCGTGCGCGTGCTCAGCATGCGGGCGCAGTTCCTGCTCCACGGCGGCGGCACGCTCGTGCTGGAGCACGGCGAGCTGCAGGGGGACGCGATCCGGGCCATCCTCGATGCGGACGGCTGGCTGGCCACGGCCACGCATCGTGACCTCACCCAGCGTGATCGCGCGACCACCGCGATCCGTCCGCCCCGCTGATGCCCCGAAGCGCCGCGCGCAGCGCGCTCCGAGGCCGCCCCGCGTAGAATGGCGTCGCCATGTCCTCTGTCTTCGACTGCCGTGACGCAGATCAGCTCCTCACCGGATTGCGCCATGCGCGCCAGGCCATCAGCCGCGGTGAGCTCATCGTGCTCCCCACCGACACCGTCTACGGGGTGGGCGCCGACGCCTTCAACCCCGTGGCTGTGCAGCGCCTGCTCGACGCGAAGGGGCGCGGTCGCAACCAGCCGCCACCTGTTCTCGTGCCGGGGCGCGCGACGCTGACGGCGCTCACCGAATCGGTCCCTGAACCCGTCGAGCGACTCGTCGAGGAGTTCTGGCCCGGTGGGCTGACGATCGTGCTGCCCGCGCAGCCCTCCCTGATGTGGGATCTCGGCGACACGCAGGGAACCGTGGCTGTGCGGATGCCCGACCTGCACGCGACGCTGGAGCTTCTCGAAGAGACCGGTCCGCTCGCGGTGTCCAGCGCGAACCTCACCGGACGAGATGCGGCGATCGCCGTGACTGCGGCGAAGCAGATGCTCGGCGAGAGCGTCTCGGTGTACCTCGACAACGGGCCGAGCGCCACGGGCATCGCATCCACGATCGTCGACGCTACCTCACTGGTGCGTCCCGGGGGAGAGGATGCGAAGGTGCGTATCCTGCGCCTCGGAGCAGTGAGCCGCGATGAACTGCAGCGCGTTCTCGGTGACGTCCTCGAGGCACCGGACGAGCCAGCGTGAAGCAGTATCTCTTCACGATCATCCTGACGGCCGCGATCACGCTGGCAATGTCGTGGGGCGTCTGGCAGCTCAGCCTGCGCTTCAAGCTGTATCCCGGAATCCGCGAACGCGACGTCCACACCACCCCGACGCCGCGCCTGGGCGGTGTCGCCATGTTCCTGGCGATCGCCGCCGCGTTCGGCGTCTCCGCGGCGCATCCGTTCTTCAGCAACCTCTGGGCCCGGCCCGAGACGATGTGGGCAATCCTCAGTGCTGCGCTCCTGATCGCCGTGATCGGTGTGATCGACGACCTTCTCGACGTCGACTGGATGATCAAGCTCGGCGCGCAGTTCCTCGCCGCGGGGTTGATCACCGTGGTCGGCGGCCTCCAGATCCTCTCGCTGCCGCTCGGTGAGCTCGTCGTTGGCTCGAGCTGGCTCAGCATCGTGATCACGATGTTCGCGATCGTGATCGTCATGAACGCGATGAACTTCATCGACGGTCTCGACGGCCTCGTCGCCGGTGTGGCCCTGATCGCCAACGGCGTGTTCTTCGCCTACTCGTACATGCTCGCGCGCGACACGGGGGCGAGCAGCTACTTCAACCTCGCTTCCTTCCTCGCCGCGGTGCTGATCGGCGCCTGCATCGGCTTCCTTCCGATGAACTGGAGTCCGGCGAAGCTCTTCATGGGGGACGCCGGGGCCCTCGTGCTCGGGCTGCTCATGGCGACATCCGCCGTGGCCATCACCGGCGAGGTCAACCCGACCATGCTGAACGCCGAGGAATTCGGGCGCTCCCAGCTGCTCGGCGCGTTCATCCCGATCCTGCTTCCCGTCGCGGTAGTCCTGTTGCCACTGCTCGACTTCGGGCTCGCCGTGCTCCGCCGAATGGGAGCGGGGCGCTCTCCGTTCTCACCCGATCGCAAGCACCTGCATCACCGGATGCTGGATCTCGGTCACCGTGACCGCGACGCCGTCCTCATCTTCTATGCGTGGACCGCGGTCATCTCGATCGCGGTGCTGCTGATGTACCTCGGTACACGGGAAGCGTGGATCGGCGACTACTTGCCCGGTGTCGCCTTCGGGGTGGTGGGCGTCGCTGCCTGCCTCGTCGTCACCTTCCTTCCCTCACACGCCTCGCGACCTGCCCGGTCGCGGACGACAACGCAGGAGTCTGCATGAACGCCACGTCCACCAGCCCCGTCACGAGCACGCCGATCCTGAGGCGTACCCTGCTGTGGAGCGCGGTAGCCACCCTGGTCCTCGCCGTCGTCGGCGCCATCCTCGGAGTGACTCTCGCGGGGACTCCAGGGCTCTTCAGCGCGCTGGCCGGCATCATCCTGGCCGCGATCTTCCTCGGGATCACCGGCATCAGCATCCTCATCGCGAACCGGTGGTACGGCGATGCACTCTACGTGCCGATCTTCTTCGGCGCGGTCCTCGGGGGCTGGCTGCTGAAGTTCGTGCTGTTCCTCGTGGTCCTATTCGTGCTGCGCGGGCAGGACTGGATCCACCCGCTCGTGTTCTTCATCGCCGTCGTCGTGAGCATCCTGGTGACCCTGGTGATCGATGTGGTCGTCCTGACGCGCAGTCGTCTGCCGCACGTCAGCGACGTCACGCTTCCGACAGCGGAGGACCTCGCTGTGGCCTCCGCCGCGGATGCCGCCGAACAGCCTCGTGCGATCGAGGAAAGCGAGCCGAAAAAGCCCTCGCTCGGTTCGTGAGCACGCTGAACGTTTGCTAGGCTGAACTTGTTCCCGCTGGCAGTGTGCCGGACCTTCGTGTGACAGCGCCGCCGCGGACGACTCTCATCCGCCCTTCGCTCCGACTTTGTTCGGCGCATACGAAGCTGGAGCCACAACGTTGACTCAAGCCGCGACTCTCATCGCTACCGCCACTGAGGATCCGACGTTCCACCCACCGTCGATCTGGGAGTTCTTCCCCCCGGTCATCGCGTTTGAAGGAACTCCGTTCGCGTTCACGCGCATCAACCTCGCGCAGATCCTGGCCACGGTCGTTCTGCTGCTGATCTTCCTGATCGCCACGCGCAAGCTGCGTCTTATCCCCACGCGCTTCCAGAGTGTCGTCGAGATGGGCTTCGACTTCGTTCGCGTCAACATCGCGCACGATCTGCTCGGACGCAAGGACGGCGATCGGTTCCTGCCGATCCTCATGACGCTGTTCTTCATGATCCTCTTCATGAACTTCACCGGAATCATCCCTGGTATCAACATCCAGGGCACCTCGGTGATCGCCGTTCCCCTCCTGCTCGCGATCGTGTCGTACGTGACATTCATCTACGCGGGTATCAAGAAGAGTCCGAAGGGCTTCATCAAGAACGCGCTGTTCCCGAGCGGTGTGCCCAAGGGGCTCTACCTCATCGTGACACCGCTCGAGTTCCTCTCGACCTTCATCATCCGTCCGGTCACGCTGACGTTGCGTCTGCTGATGAACATGATCGTCGGGCACCTCATGCTCGTGCTGTTCTTCTCGGCCACGCAGTTCTTCATCTTCGGACTCGGCGGCTTCTGGAGCGCCCTCGGTGTCGGCACCGGTGCCTTCGGCCTGGCCTTCACCCTGTTCGAAATCCTGGTGTACGTCCTCCAGGCCTACGTCTTCACCATCCTGACTGCGGTCTACATCCAGCTCGCAGTCGCAGAAGAGCACTAAAGGGGACAGGCGCTCGCCTGCCCACCAATCGAAAGGAAAACCCCCGTGGACGCAACTACGGTTCTTGCAGAAGTTTCTGGCTCGCTCGCAGCGGTCGGCTACGGCCTCGCAGCCATCGGCCCGGCTATCGGTGTGGGCATCGTCGTCGGCAAGACGATCGAGGGTGTCGCTCGCCAGCCTGAGCTCGCCGGTCGCCTGCAGGTCCTCATGTGGATCGGTATCGCCTTCACCGAGGCGCTCGCCTTCATCGGCATCGCTGCCGGCTTCATCTTCGGCTTCTGATCCAGCGACCAAACACCTAAGGAGACAGGATGCTGAGCACTCTTGTCATTGCCGCGGAAGAGGCGCCTAACCCGCTCTTTCCGGCGTACTACGACATCATCTGGTCGGCGGTGTGCTTCGTCATCATCCTGGTGGCGTTCTGGAAGGTCATCATCCCGCGACTCACGACGATGCTCGATGAGCGCTCTGCTGCCATCGAGGGCAACATCGCCAAGGCCGACGAGGCGCAGAAGCAGGCTGAGGCCGCGCTGGAGGAGTACACCCGCCAGCTCGCCGAGGCACGCGTCGAGGCCGGTGAGATCCGTGAGGCCGCCCGCGAGGACGGCAAGAAGATCGTCGCCGAGGCCAAGACCGCTGCGACCGTCGAGGCCGCACGCGTGACCGCTGCCGCCAGCTCGCAGATCGAGGCAGAGCGCCAGGCCGCTTTCGTCTCACTGCGCTCGGAGGTCGGAACGCTTGCGCTCGACCTCGCCGGTGGTGTGGTGGGCGAGACGCTGTCGGACGACGCTCGCGCGTCGGCCGTGGTCGACCGCTTCCTCGCTGACCTCGAGGCATCCGAGAAGGCGGCTCAGTAATGGGCAGCGCGACCACTCAGGCACTCGCGGCATCCACAGAGGCGCTTGCCGCAGCGAAGGGCGTCACCCTCGAGACCGCTGGTGAGCTGTTCGCAGCCGCTCGGCTGATCGGGGAGACCTCCCAGCTGAGCGGCGCGCTGGCAGATCCGGCTGCTCCGGCTTCGGCCCGGGCCGCCGTCATCACCACTGTCTTCTCCGGAGCATCCGCAACGGTTCAGGAGGCACTCGCGGTCGTCGCCGCACAGCGCTGGTCCAGCGCTGGGGACCTGGTCGACGGGATCGAAGAGCTCGCCATCCGCGCAGCGGCAAGCGGCGAGCCCTCCAGCGACATCGAGAGCGAGCTGTTCGCCGTCTCGCGCATCGTCGCCGAGAACCCGGAACTCGAGCTTGCGCTCGGCAGCCGGCTCGGAGACGGCGCGGCGAAGAGCGCGCTGATCGAGCGCCTGCTGGCCGGCAAGGTGGGCGCAGCATCCGCGCTCATCGTCTCGTCGCTGGTCCGTGACCCCCGTGAGCGTCGCGTCCGTCAGTTGCTGAGCCGTGCCATGCGCATCGTCTCGGCGCAGCGCGGCCGCATCGTCGCCACGGTGCACACGGCATCCCCGCTCACCGCGGAGCAGAGCGCTCGCCTCGGCGAGAGCCTCTCGCGTCGCTACGGTGCGCAGGTGTCGCTCAACCAGGTGATCGACTCCTCGGTCGTCGGCGGTCTGCGTGTGCAGGTCGCAGACGATGTCATCGACGGCAGCATCTCCGCGCGGCTCGCCGATCTTCGTCAGAAGCTCGCGGGCTAACTCAGACTTCGCGCGGGTGACCGCGCACCCCTCTTAGAACCAAAGGGAAGACAATGGCAGAACTATCGATCAGCCCCGACGTCATCCGTGACGCGCTGAAGGACTTCGTCGCCGCCTACGAGCCCACCGGCGCTTCGGCGACCGAGGTCGGCACGGTCATCGACGCAGCCGACGGCATCGCTCACGTTGAGGGGCTGCCGGGCGTCATGGCAAACGAGCTCGTCACGTTCGCGGACGGCACCAAGGGCCTCGCGCTGAACCTCGACGAGCACCAGATCGGTGTCGTCGTCCTCGGCGACTTCACCGGTGTTCAGGCCGGCCAGGAAGTCACCCGCACGGGCGAGGTCCTCTCGGTCCCCGTCGGCGACGGCTACCTCGGCCGCGTGGTCGACCCCCTGGGTCAGCCCATCGACGGTCTCGGCGAGATCGCCACCGAGGGTGTGCGTGAGCTCGAACTGCAGGCGCCCGGCGTCATGCAGCGCAAGAGCGTGCACGAGCCCATGCAGACCGGTGTCAAGGCCATCGACGCCATGATCCCCGTCGGCCGCGGCCAGCGTCAGCTGATCATCGGTGACCGTCAGACCGGTAAGACCGCTCTGGCGATCGACACGATCATCAACCAGAAGGACAACTGGGCGTCGGGCGACGTCAACAAGCAGGTTCGCTGCATCTACGTCGCCATCGGCCAGAAGGGCTCGACGATCGCCTCCGTCAAGGGCGCGCTCGAAGAGGCCGGCGCCATGGAGTACACGACGATCGTCGCCGCTCCCGCGTCGGACCCCGCAGGCTTCAAGTACCTCGCTCCCTACACCGGTTCGGCCATCGGCCAGCACTGGATGTACGGCGGCAAGCACGTCCTCATCATCTTCGATGACCTGTCGAAGCAGGCCGAGGCCTACCGTGCCGTTTCGCTTCTTCTGCGTCGTCCGCCGGGCCGTGAGGCGTACCCCGGTGACGTCTTCTACCTGCACTCCCGTCTGCTCGAGCGGTGTGCAAAGCTCTCCGACGAGCTCGGCGCAGGTTCGATGACCGGTCTCCCGATCATCGAGACGAAGGCCAACGACGTTTCGGCCTACATCCCGACCAACGTGATCTCGATCACCGACGGCCAGATCTTCCTCCAGTCCGACCTCTTCAACGCCAACCAGCGTCCCGCGGTCGACGTGGGTATCTCGGTGTCGCGTGTTGGTGGTGACGCTCAGGTCAAGTCGATCAAGAAGGTTTCCGGTACGTTGAAGCTCGAGCTGGCTCAGTACCGCTCGCTCGAGGCGTTCGCGATGTTCGCCTCGGACCTCGATGCCGCTTCGCGTCGTCAGCTTGCCCGTGGTGCACGTCTGACCGAGCTGCTCAAGCAGCCGCAGTACTCGCCGTACCCCGTTGAGGACCAGGTCGTCTCGATCTGGGCCGGAACGAACGGCAAGCTCGACACGATCGAGGTCGAAGACGTGCTGCGCTTCGAGCGCGAGCTGCTTGACTACCTGCGTCGCAACACCTCGATCCTCGACACCCTGCGTGAGACCAACGTTCTCGACGACGCAACGGTTGCCGAGCTGGAGAAGCGGACCGACGAGTTCATCCTGGAGTTCCAGGGCGGCAAGGGCCACGCGATCGGTGCTCCCGGTCACGAGGAGCACGGCGCTGCCGATGCTGAGGACGTCAACCAGGAGAAGATCGTCAAGGGTCGTCGCGCCTAATCGCGCCGGAGACGAACTATGGGCGCTCAACTTAGGGTCTACAAGCAGAAGATCTCTTCTGCTCAGACGACCAAGAAGATCACGAAGGCGATGGAGCTCATCGCGGCTTCGCGCATTCAGAAGGCGATGGCACGCGTCAAGGCGTCGTCACCCTTCGCGCGTGCCGTGACTCGGGCTGTGTCCGCCGTCGCGACGCACTCCAACGTCGATCACCCGCTCACCCGTGAGCCCGAGACGATCCGCCGCTCCGCGGTTGTGATCTTCAGCTCGGACCGCGGTCTGGCCGGCGCGTTCAACTCGCAGATCCTCCGTGAGGGACTCGAGGTGGCCGAGCTGCTGCGTTCGCAGGGCAAGGAGCCGGTGTTCTACCTGGTCGGCCGCAAGGCTGTCGGGTTCTTCCAGTTCCGTGGCCTGGAGGCAGCTGCCGAGTGGACGGGTGACACCGACACTCCGCAGTTCCA
This sequence comes from Microbacterium sp. GW823-FHT02G05, assembly GCF_058797175.1. Classification (NCBI taxonomy): domain Bacteria; kingdom Bacillati; phylum Actinomycetota; class Actinomycetes; order Micrococcales; family Microbacteriaceae; genus Microbacterium; species Microbacterium sp. GW823-FHT02G05. The sequence goes on along the minus strand of NZ_JBXAJK010000002.1, from coordinate 769,600 downwards.
GACCGCAGAGGAGATCTCGGCGACACTGCTCGAGGCGTTCTCGCGCGGCGGTGAGGAAGGTGGCGTCGATGAGATCCACCTCGTCTTCAACCGCTTCGTGAGCATGATGACGCAGTCGCCGGAGACGGTCCGCCTGCTCCCGCTTGAGATCGTCGAGTCGGATGAGACGGAGGCTTCCAGCGCCGTCTACCCGCTCTACGAGTTCGAGCCGGACGCCGAGACGGTGCTGGACGCGATCCTGCCGGTGTACATCCAGAGCCGCGTCTTCAACGCGCTGCTGCAGTCGTCGGCCGCAAAGCAGGCCGCGACGCAGAAGGCGATGAAGTCGGCCAGCGATAACGCCGACAAGCTCATCACCGACTACACCCGCCTGCGCAACAACGCACGTCAGGCCGAGATCACTCAGCAGATCGCCGAGATCGTCGGTGGAGCCGACGCTCTGGCGTCGAGCAAATAGACCCTCACGAAAGAGACGAAGAAATGACTTCCACCGCCACGGCCGAGCAGGCCACGACTGCGGTCGTCGGGCGCGTCGCGCGCGTCAACGGACCCGTCGTCGACATCGAGTTCCCGCACGACTCGATTCCGGACATCTACAACGCTCTGAAGACGACCATCACGATCGGTGAGTCCTCGACGGAGATCACGCTTGAGGTTGCACAGCACCTCGGTGACGACCTGGTTCGCGCCATCGCCCTGAAGCCCACGGACGGCATCGTCCGTGGCCAGGAGGTGCGCGACACCGGTGCGCCGATCTCGGTTCCCGTGGGCGACGTCACCAAGGGCAAGGTCTTCAACGTCATCGGCGAGGTGCTCAACGCCGAGCCTGGTGAGCAGATCGAGATCACCGAGCGCTGGCCGATCCACCGCACGGCTCCGAACTTCGACCAGCTTGAGTCCAAGACTCAGCTGTTCGAGACCGGCATCAAGTCGATCGACCTCCTGACCCCCTACGTGCAGGGTGGAAAGATCGGTCTGTTCGGTGGTGCAGGTGTCGGCAAGACCGTCCTCATCCAGGAGATGATCCAGCGCGTGGCGCAGGATCACGGTGGTGTGTCGGTGTTCGCCGGTGTCGGTGAGCGCACCCGTGAGGGCAACGACCTCATCCACGAGATGGAAGAAGCGGGCGTCTTCGACAAGACCGCCCTCGTCTTCGGCCAGATGGACGAGCCGCCGGGAACGCGTCTGCGCGTCGCCCTCTCGGCTCTGACGATGGCGGAGTACTTCCGTGACGTGCAGAAGCAGGACGTGCTGCTCTTCATCGACAACATCTTCCGCTTCACGCAGGCCGGTTCCGAGGTGTCGACGCTTCTCGGTCGTATGCCGTCGGCCGTGGGTTACCAGCCGAACCTCGCCGACGAGATGGGCCTCCTCCAGGAGCGCATCACCTCGACGCGTGGCCACTCGATCACCTCGTTGCAGGCGATCTACGTGCCGGCCGATGACTACACCGACCCGGCTCCCGCGACCACGTTCGCGCACCTCGACGCCACCACCGAGCTCTCGCGTGAGATCGCATCGAAGGGTCTGTACCCGGCCATCGACCCGCTGACCTCGACGTCGCGCATCATGGACCCCCGCTACCTGGGCGAGGACCACTACCGCGTTGCGACCACGGTCAAGCAGATCCTCCAGAAGAACAAGGAACTGCAGGAGATCATCGCCATCCTCGGTGTCGACGAGCTCTCCGAAGAAGACAAGATCGTCGTGGCTCGCGCCCGTCGTATCCAGCAGTTCCTCTCGCAGAACACCTACATGGCGAAGAAGTTCACCGGTGTCGAGGGGTCGACGGTTCCGCTCAAGGAGACCATCGAGTCGTTCGACGCGATCGCCAAGGGTGACTTCGACCACGTCGCCGAGCAGGCCTTCTTCAACGTCGGTGGCATCTCCGACGTCGAAGAGCGCTGGGCTCAGATTCAGAAGGAGAACGCCTGATCATGGCGCTTCAGGTCAGCCTTGTCTCCGCAACGGCGGAGGTCTGGACGGGGGAGGCCACGCTCGTCGTCGCCAAGACCGTCGAGGGTGAAATCGGCATCATGGCCGGACACGAGCCGATGCTGGCCATCCTTGCCGAGGGCCAGGTTCGTATCACGCAGGCCGATGGTACGAAGGTCCTCGCGAACGCTCAGGACGGCTTCCTCTCCAGCGAGGGAAACGTCGTCACGATCGTCGCGGGCAACGCAGCACTGATCGCCTGATTCTCTGAACAGAAGCGGCGGGAAGGCTCTCCGGAGTCTTCCCGCCGCTTCTTTCCGTTCTGCCACTGCTCCTGAAGGAGTGCTCTGTGAAGATCCTGCTTCCGCCGTCGGAGACGAAGCGCATAGGCGGCACCGGCGCCCCGTGGTCGGCCGCCGCGTTGGCGATGCCGACGTTGCAGCCGCAACGTGATCGTGTGGTGGACGCGCTGATCGCACTCTCCGCCGACCCGGAGGCCGCGAGTCGCGTGCTGAAGCTCAGCGCGCGCCAGCGCGGGGAGATCACGCACAACGCGGCGCTGCGCGAGGCCGCGACGATGCCCGCCGTGGACCGCTACACCGGCGTGCTCTTCGACGCGCTGGATGCATCGACACTTCCTGCCGCGGCGCGGCGCTGGCTGGGGCAGCACGTTTGGATCCACAGTGCGCCATTCGGTCCCGTCGGCGCACTCGATCCGATCCCCGCCTACCGACTGGGTGCCGCGGTCTCTCTGCCCGGGGTGCCGCCGTTGCGGCGGCTGTGGGCGGATGCGGTCTCGGAGTCGATCGCGGCGTCGCATCCGCGCTTCATCCTCGACCTCCGTTCCGAGGCGTACGTGGCACTGGGGCCCGTTCCGGATTCGGTGACATCCGCATACGTGCGCGTCGTCACCGACGAGGAGGGTTCGACGCGTGCCCTCAATCACTTCAACAAGCACGCGAAGGGCGCGCTGGTGCGTCGCCTGGCAGAGGCCCGACCGCGTATCGACTCTGTGAACGCGCTCTTCGCCTGGGCGGAGCGCAGCGACGTGACGCTGCGTCCGACGGGCGCTGTGGGAACGATCGAACTCGTCGTTCCGGCGTAACGCGTCATGCACGGGGTATCGGCGCCCTGCGCTCTACCGCTAATCTGAGGGGCGCGAAAGCAACCTTTCGCGTGACTACTCCTGGGAGGAACCCATGCCTGACTACGGCTACGGCTATGATGGCGGCGCGCTGGCCCTGTTGGCCGCCTTTGCCATCTTCTTCACGTTCTTCGGCCTGGCGTTCTACGTCATCGGGTCGCTCTTCCTCATGAAGATCTTCGAAAAGGCGGGTGTGCAGGGCAAGTGGCGTGCATGGGTGCCTGTGTACAACACCATGATCTTCTTCAAGCTCGGCGATCTCAGCCCGTGGCTTGTTCTCTACGGCATCGGTGCATCGCTGGTCCTCAGCTGGCTCCCCGTCGTCGGGCAGCTCATCCCATTCGCGATCCTGGCGCTGACGGCGCTCGCGGCATGGCGCGTCGGCCTGAAGCTGCAGAAGGAAGCGGTCTGGGTCGTGCTCTACGTTCTGCTTTCCCTCGTCTGGCTGGGTATCAACGCTTTCGACAAGTCGCGCTGGAACCCGGCGATCGCGCCGGCACCGTGGGGCGGAAACGCTTTCCTGGGCGACCGGACGGTCTGGGAAGGCATCCCGGCTCAGCCGTCGGCTGCGGCAGCGCCGCAGGGCTACGCAGCTCCCGCTCCGCAGGGTTATGCTCCGCCGGCGCCGCAGGGTTACGCTCCGCCCGCTCCGCAGGGCTACACGGCACCGCCTGCTCCGGTCGACCCCGCCGCTGGCCCCGCTGTGCCGCCGGCTCCGCCCGCGCCTCCGGTTCCTCCGGCGCCGCCAGCACCTCCCGTGCCGCCGGTGGACCCGAACAAGCCTTCGGCCTGACATCACTGTGCGACGCCCCCGTTCCCCGGAACGGGGGCTTCGCCGTTCAGGCGGTAGCGTGGAGCTATGACGGCACTCGAACGGCGCGTAGGTTCCTCTGGTCTGATCGTCTCTGCGGTAGGGCTGGGGTGCAACAACTTCGGCCGCCTCGGCACGGCGAGTGAGTCGTTGGATGGCACGCGACGGGTCATCGATGCCGCGATCGCCAGCGGCATCACCTTCTTCGACACCGCAGACATCTACGGTCGTGAGCCCGGCCTCAGCGAGACCCTGATGGGCGAGGCGCTGCAGGGACGGCGGGATCAGGTCGTGCTCGCGACGAAGTTCGGCCACAACGAGCTGCCCATGGGGTATGAGTTCCCCGCAGGCCTCGGTTCCCGCCGTTACGTGCGCTACGCGGTGGAACGGTCACTGCAGAGACTGGGGACGGACTGGATCGACCTCTACCAGCTGCACACGCCGGATGTGCTGACGCCCATCGCAGAGACCATCGACGCGTTGGACGAGCTCGTGCGCGAGGGGAAGATCCGGTACTACGGTCACTCGAACTTCACGGGGTGGCAGATCGCCGAAGCCGAGCTCACCGCCCAGGCTCGTTCGACCGGGCGCTTCATCTCCTCGCAGAACCACTACTCCCTGCTCGCGCGGGGCGCTGAGCGCGAGGTGCTACCGGCTGCTTCGCGATTCGGCCTCGGCGTCTTCCCGTACTTCCCCCTCTACAACGGCCTCCTCACCGGAAAGTTCACACGCGACGGAGGACCCGCGGAGAGCCGCATCATGCGCACGCGTTCGCACCTCTGGGCACACGCTCCCTGGGATGCGCTCGACGCGTATCGCGACTTCTGCGACGCACGCGGCATCACGATGCTCGAGGCGACCTTCGGCTGGACGCTCGCTCAGCCCGGCGTCGCATCGGTGATCGCGGGTGCGACGTCCGCTGCTCAGATCGAGGACAATGCGCGTGCCGGCAGCGCATGGACTCCGGACGCTGCGGACCTTGCGGCGATCGACGAGATCTTCCCGCTTCCCACCGATCCGGCCGCGTGACGTCGGGCAGAACCCCATCGACTACGATGGGTGAGGCTTTGGCCGCCGTTCATTTCGAACTCCGAAAGGCATCCCGTGACTGACGCGTCGACTGCTACATCTCAGGAAGTCGACCTCGGCGCGGGTGATCGGATCACCGTCACCTGGGCAGGACGCACCGACATCGGCCGTCGGCGAGACAGCAATCAGGATTCGTTCTTGGCCGAGTTCCCGCTTTTCGTCGTCGCGGACGGCATGGGCGGACACGCCGGGGGAGAGGTCGCGAGCCGGCGCACCGTTGCACGACTGCATGCTGCGGTGAAGGCCGGAGCACTCTCCGCATCCGCCATCGAGAAGGCGATCGACAAGGCCGTCAGCGACATCCGGGATCACCCGGAGACGACCGATGAGGGTACCGGCACCACCCTCACAGGCGTCTATCTGGATGTGCAGGCATCCGAGGACGAGGGCGAGAAGGCCACGGCACGGTGGGTGTCGATGAATATCGGTGACTCACGCGTGTACCTGCAGCGCGACCAGGCGATGACCCAGGTCACGACAGACCACTCTGTTGTGCAGGAGCTCATGGCGGCGGGGCGGCTGAGCCCCGAGGAGGCCGAGGGCCACCCGTACGCGAATGTGATCACGCGCGCGGTGGGTGTGAGCGAGCAGGCTCCTCCGGACTACCGCGAGTTCGCCGTGCACGACGGGGATCGTTTCGTGATCTGCTCGGACGGCTTGACCAAAGAGCTGACGGACTACGGGATCCAGCATTTTCTCAACGAGAATGCCGATCCGGCGGCGGCTGTCGACGCCATGATGACTGCGGCGCTGGAGAACGGTGGGCGTGACAACGTCACGGTGATCGTCGTGAATGTCGCCCGTGTCGACGAATCCTCCCCAGCGGGCCCTGTTCTGGACTGATCCACAGATCGCGGGCGGCCGAGACCGCCTGTCAACGGGAGCCGCTCAACTGGACAGATGGATCTGTCCGAGCCTCTTGCTCTTCCCATCGCACCGCCGGAACCCCGACGGCCGTCGTTGCCCATCCTCGCGGCGCTCGTGCCGGTCGTCTCCGGTCTCGTGCTGTGGGGCGTCACCGGCTCGCTGTTCTCCCTCTGCTTCGCGGCGCTCGGTCCGCTGATGCTGCTGGCCTCGTTCGTCGACGGCGCTCGCCAGCGCAGACGTGAGAGCCGACGTGCGAACGTCGAGCACGATGAAGAGTGGGAGCGTGTCGAACGGGAGCACACGCGGCGGCAGGAGCAGGAACGAGTCACGCTGCTGCGGTCCCATCCGGATGTCGCGTGTCTTCTGCAGGAGGAGACATTGCGTCGTGCAACTGTCGAATCGGGCGTTTCGCTGACGGTGGGACGAGGCGCGACGGTCAGCAGCCTTCGCCTCAGTGGTGGGGAGGGGGAGCGGGCGAGGGAGTTTCGCGAGCGGGCGAGGGAAGTGGATGCGGCGCCCCTCACTGTGTCCCTTGCCGACGGCGTGTGTGTTCGCGGACCTGCTCCCATCGCGGGTGCGGTTGTCCGCGGACTGCTCCTGCAGACCTGTCTTCGGTATTCACCGCAGGCACTGCGGATCACAGGTGCGTTGGCGGAGCAGCTGGGGCTCGAGGGGCTCGCCCACCTGCGTGGCACGCGGCGTGCTGCATGGGTGCTCGATGTGTCGGACGATGCATCTGATGTGGTCACCGCGAACGGGCGCGTCCTGATGCTCGACGGCGGCGCGGATACACCGCCGGGCTATGCCGCGGTGCTCGACGTCGCCGATCCTCTCGGCGCATCGCTACGCACGGCGACGGGGGTGCGTGAATGCGCCGTCGAGGGAATCTCGCGAGCCCAGGCGGAGGCGCTCATCCAGGCGATCGCCGACACGGACGATGTCGGTGAAGAACTGCCTGCACACGTCGTCTGGGATGACCTGCAGATGGATGCTCCGCTGTCGGCTGACGGGGGACTCCGCGCCTCTCTCGGACGTCAGGCGCGCGACGAGCTCGTGCTGGATCTGGTGGAGGACGGCCCGCATGCAATCGTCACGGGCGTGACCGGCTCTGGGAAGAGCGAGCTGCTCGTGAGCTGGGTCGTCGCGCTGGCGAATGCGTACCGGCCAGAGGATGTCGTCTTCGTGCTTGCGGACTTCAAGGGAGGCACCGCGTTCGATCCACTGAGGGAACTGCCGCACGTGGCGGCGGTCATCACCGACCTCGACGGCGATGGGGCCGAACGAGGCGTGCAGAGTCTGCGTGCCGAGCTGCGTCGTCGTGAGCGTGCTCTCGCGGCGGTGGGGGCGCGGAGTGTGGCCGATCCTTCAGCCGACCTTCCTCGCCTGGTGATCGTCGTCGATGAGTTCGCAGCACTTCTGCAGGAGCATCCTGATCTCGGCACCGTCTTCACCGACATCGCTGCTCGAGGACGGGCGCTCGGCATGCACCTGATCTTGGGGACGCAACGCGCCTCCGGAGTGATTCGCGACGCGCTCGCCGCGAACTGCCCGCTGAGGGTCAGCCTGCGGGTCAGCTCCCCTGGCGACAGTCTGGCTGTGCTGGGCGTCGACGACGCCGCGCATCTTCCTGGGGACGCGGCCGGACGCGGACTCGCGCTGGCACGCCGACCGCGGGACGCGGATCCGGTGCCATTCCGCGTCGTCCTCACTCGGGCGAGCGATCTCCGTCGGGTCGGAATGCGACATGCGCACGCCCGGCGGGCGCGGAGCCCGTGGCGTCCGCCGCTGCCGAGCCAGGTGACGGTCAGCGAACTGCTCTCGACGACCGGTGAGGTCGCGACATCCGACAGGCTGGTGCTTGGCCTTGCCGACGAACCGGACGAGCAGAGGCAGAGTCTCCGGGCGCTGCGCGTCGGACGTGATCGTGGACTCGTCGTGATCGGCGGTCCTGGCACGGGGAAGAGCAGTGTTCTGCGAGCGGTGACCACTCAGCACCCGGAGGCGGTTCGCGTGCCCCGCGATCCGGAGGGCGCATGGAGCCTGCTGGCTGATCTCGCGCAGGGTCGGCGGCCGCTGCCGCCCGTGCTTCTCTGCGACGATCTGGACGCAAGAGTTTCGGCGTTCCCGCCCGACTACGCCGCCGAGTGGCTCGGAGCGTGGGAGCAGGTCGTCCGACGCAGTACCGCGGAAGGATCGACGATCGTCGTCAGCCTGTCACGGCTCACGGGGGCACTCACGTCACTGGCTGATCTGGTCGGACAACGTGCGTTGCTGCGACTGGGATCGCGAAGCGAGCATCTTGCCGCGGGCGGGGAGCCGGGCGCCTATCGTGCGGACCGTCCAGAGGGCCGCGCACAGTGGAATGGGAGAGAGGTGCAGTTCGCGTGGACCGAGCAGATCGCGGATGACGCCCGAGGGGCGGAGGCGGGTGCGCCGAATCCCTCGGAGTGGTGGCCGAGGTCCGCCACGACGGCGATCATCACGACGCGGCCCTCCGACGTGGCGACGGCGCTGCGCCGTACCTGTGTAGACGTCGACGTCCGCCTCGTCGGCGAGCTCGACACGGCCGCAGCGGCCCGCGCCCTGGAAGACGTGCGGCAGACACTGCGCGGTGATGCACCCTCGACATCGAGTCCAGTCCTCCTGCTCGGAGACGCCGACGCGTGGCAGCGGCAATGGCCGCTCTGGCAGCTCAGCCGCGCAGAGGGCGAGGTGCTTGTGTCCAGCGAGTGCGCGCGGGAGATGCGCACGCTGCTCGGAATGCGCGACCTGCCGCCCTATGCCGTTTCGAACGCGGGGCGAGCGTGGCTCATCCGTGAGGGGAACCCGCCCGAACGCACAACGATCGGAGCGCTCACGGCCCGCGCCGGACAGTCGCACATGCGCAGGGAGAGACGGCTTGAGTGAGTGCCGTTAGAGGCCGATGATTCCGGCGCCGGGGTGGATCTTACCGACCGCCTGACCGCCTCCGAGAACGTCCAACGGCAGGGCGGCGGTGAGGTCCTCGATCTGCGCGGCAGTGAGCGCACCGACACGAGCGAGCAGAGTCGCTGCCACGATCGTCGTCGCACGGGCCGAACCGTCGAGCATCTTCAACGCGACGGTCGCACCATTGGGTGCCACCATGACCATCACTCCCTCAGCGCCGCCCTTTGCGAAGACACCGAGCTTCTCGATCGCGATCGTGTCCGCGCGACCGGGACCGTCGATCGTCCAGGCGTTCTGTCGCACCGCCGCGACCAGCGCGCCGGCGACGCGGTGCAAAGCGAAGGGGGAACGGCCGGATGCCGATCCGATGCGGTGGATCGCGCGAGCGAGGCCCGTCAGGGTCATCGCGTAGATCGGTGCGCCGCACCCGTCGATCGCGGTCGCCGCGACCTTCTCGCCGGTCAGACGCTCGATGACCTCGCGCGTGTGTACCTGCAGCGGGTGATCGGGGGAGAGGTAGCCCTCGGTCGGCCACCCGGTCGCAACGCACGCGCGCAGCATCGCCGCGTGCTTGCCCGAGCAGTTCATGCGGATTCGTGTCTGCTCACCGTGCTCGCGAACGAGCTCGTCACGCGCATCGCTGTCGCTCGGCCATGCCGGGGGGCACGCGAGATCGTTCTCCGTCAGACCGCCCTCGAGCAGGATCGCCCGGACGACCTCGACATGACGGTCGGTGCCGGCGTGACTCGCCGTAGCCAGGGCGAGTTGCTCACCCTCGAGCGCAGCGCCGGTCGTCACGCTCGCGATCGCCTGCAGCGGCTTCAGGCTCGAACGGGGAAGCACCAGCGCATTCGTGTTGCCGAGTGTGAGCACGGCCTCACCCTCAGGGGAGAGGACGACCGCGGCACCCGCGTGACGGGATTCGATGAATCCGTTCCGCTCGACAACGGCAAGTTCGACAGCATCCTGAACGGTGAGAGTTTCCAGCACGACAGCAAGCCTAACGCCGCGCTGAACTCCGTGCAGTGCGCGCGCGGAGGCTGCGTGGCACGATCAATTCCTGCGTGGCACGATGAGTTCCATGGATTCATCGCGCCTTCCCCTCGGACAGCACCGTTACGCCCTCACCACCACCTGGACCGGCAACCGGGGCACAGGAACGAGCGGCTACCGCGACTATGCACGCGATGTGACCCTGCAGGTCGCGGGAAAGCCCGACATCCTCGCGTCCGCGGACAAACCGTTCCGCGGTGATCCGGAACGATGGAACCCCGAAGACCTTCTGCTGGCGGCGCTCTCCGAATGCCACCTCCTGTCGTACCTGCACGCCTGCGTTCAGGCGGGGGTCGTCGTGGTCGACTACCGCGACGAGGCGACCGGCCACATGCAGGAAGACGGGCAGGGTGGCGGCGCCTTCACCGAGGTGATGCTCCGTCCGACGGTCGTGGTCGCGGATGCCTCGATGGTGGACGCGGCACACGACGCTCACGCCCAGGCGAACGCCTGGTGCTTCATCGCCAATTCGGTCTCATTTCCTGTCCGTCACGAGGCGACGATCCTCGTCGTCGGCGAGTCCGACGCTCGGCAGGAGTGAGAGGACTCAGCGGCGCTCGTGCGGCAACGCCTGCTTGATCTTCTCGATCGCGCCGTGCGCGGGGACCTCGTTGTAGGCGTTCGCGAGCTCCTGCTCGGAGAGCGCGTGGATCGCCGCCATGATCTCGTCGGTCGCCAGGCGTCGAGCCCGTCCGGAGTTCGCCGCACCGTGCCGCGACAGGTCGAGCGGTTCACCGAAGCGCACGGTGATCCGGGCGCTCAGCGAGGGCATCTTCGCACCGACGGGCATCGCCTTGTCCGTGCCGATGAGACCCACGGGCACGACCGGCGCGCCGGACTGCAGAGCGAGGAAGGCGACGCCCGTGCGGCCCTTGTAGAGACGCCCGTCCGTGGAGCGGGTTCCCTCCGGGTACAGTGCCACGGCGAATCCGTCATCCAGAAGCTGGCGCTGCTGGTCGAGCGCGTCCAGAGCTGCCTGACCTGCGCCGCGACGCACCGGGATGGCGCCGATCGATTCGAAGAACGTGCGGCTGATCCAGCCTTTCACTCCGGTGCCCTCGAAGTAGGTCGACTTCGCGAGGAAGTGCACGGGGCGAGGAGCAGCGACCGGAATGGCGAGAGAGTCGATGAACGACAGGTGATTGCTCGCGAAGATCACGGGCCCGTGCAGGGGAACGTTCTCGCGGCCTTCGATGCGGGGCCGGTAGATTAGCCGGGCGAGCGCGCTGATGACAAAGCGTCCTGCGGCGTATGTGAAGCCCGCGCGCTTCGGGGTCTGAGCCGGAGCCGTCGTCGTAGCGGTGTCGTCCACGGGCTCAGAAGTCATCAGACCAGCGTATCCCGGCATTCATTCCCGTCGCGGAATGGGCACGGCCCGAAATGTCGAGGGAACGCACGGACTTTCTCAGCGCGGGCAAAGCCGAGTGCGTCAAGATAGAGGCGCTCCCGAAACAGACTTGAGGTATCACTGTGCGCATCCGCCCGTTCGCTGCTGTCTCCGCCGTCGCCGTGACGGCACTCCTGCTCGCCGGTTGCTCCGGTGCGCCCGAGACCGCTCCGGAGTCCAGCCCGACACCAGACGCACAGTGCCTGCTGGACGCGAAGCCGGGCAAGACGTCCGACGCCATCACGATCTCCGGCAGCGGCGCAGACGCCACCGTTGAGGTTCCTGCCGATCTGCCGTTCGAGGCGCTGGAGCGCACGATCGTCACCGAAGGCGACGGCGACGACGTGTTCGCAGGAGACCTGCTCTCGATCCGCTACCAGGTCGTCAACGCCGAGACGAATGAGGTTCTCGACTCGAGCGAGCGTGGTGAGGGCGGTGTGCTTCCCGTGCTGATGGATCCGCAGTCCTCCTCGCTGTTCGTGGCTGCCCTTGAGTGTGAGCCGCTCGGCTCGACCGCTGTTCTTGCTTTGCCGGCTTCCGTTCTCGGCGGCGAGGGCGCGCAGTCGCTCGTCGTCTACGCGGAGTCGGTGGAGAAGCTCCCGACGATCGCCTCCGGCACCCCGGTCGACCCTGCAGAGGGAATGCCTACGGTCAAGCTGGACAAGGACGGCGCGCCGACGATCACGATCCCAGAGGGTACAGAACCGCCCGCGGAGACCCGCGTCGAGGTGCTGCAGCAGGGCGACGGCGCCGAGGTGCAGCCCGGCGACCTCGTCGTCGTCCAGTACCGCGGTGTGAAGTGGTCCGACGGCGAGGAGTTCGACTCGAGCTGGTCTCGTGAGGCGACCCCTACCCAGTTCCAGACCAACCAGGTCGTCAACGGGTTCCGCCTGGCGCTCGAGGGCCAGAAGGTCGGCTCTCAGGTGCTCGTCGCCATGACGCCGGCCGATGGATACGGCGAAGCGGGCGGAACGCACGAGCTCTCGGGTGAGTCGCTCGTCTTCGTGGTCGACATCCTCGCCACGACGCCGGTCCAGGCGGCGCAGTAGATATTCCGACGGGCGCCGCACGCGTAGGCTGAACGCATGCGGCGCATCATCGTTCTGGGGTCCACCGGCTCCATCGGCACTCAGGCCCTCGACGTCATCCGGGCGAACCCGCGGCGCTTCGAGCTCGTCGGCATCGCGGCCGGTTCCAATCGCACGATGGTCGATGAGCAGGCGCGTGAGTTCCGACTGGAGCACACGGCGCTCGGTGCGGCAGAAGCCGAACAGCTGGTGCGAGACGTCGAGGCGGATGTCGTCCTCAACGCCATCACGGGGTCGGTCGGCCTGGGCAGCACGCTCGCCGCGCTGAAGGCCGGTCGCATGCTCGCCCTCGCCAACAAGGAGTCGCTCATCGTCGGCGGTTCCCTCGTCACGGCGGCCGCCGCTGAGGGGCAGATCGTGCCCGTCGATTCCGAGCATTCCGCGCTCGCGCAGGCCCTGCGTGCAGGGACGCACGCGGAGGTGCGGCGACTCGTCGTGACCGCCTCGGGTGGCCCTTTCCGCGGGTGCACCCGCGACGAGCTGCGCGATGCCACGCCCGCGGAGGCGCTGGCGCACCCCACCTGGGACATGGGACGGGTGGTCACCACGAACTCCGCGACGCTCGTCAACAAGGGGCTCGAGGTGATCGAGGCTCATCTGCTGTTCGACATCGCCTATGACGACATCGACGTCGTGGTCCATCCGCAGTCCATCGTGCACTCGATGGTGGAGTTCGTCGACGGCTCGACGATCGCACAGGCATCCCCTCCTGACATGCGCCTTCCGATCTCACTGGGGCTCGACTGGCCGCACCGCGTCGGCGGCGTCGGGCAGCCGCTGGACTGGACGAAGGCCACATCGTGGACCTTCGAGCCGCTCGATGAGACCGCTTTCCCGGCGGTTTCTCTCGCGAAGCAGGTCGGACGTGCAGGTCTGACATTCCCGGCGGTCTACAACGCCGCCAACGAGCAGGCTGTCGACGCGTTCCATGAGGGACGACTGTCGTTCCTCGGGATCGTCGACACCGTGGCTCGCGTCATCGACGCCCATGAGCCGCCTTCTGCCCTCACCGTCGAGTCGCTCGCGGAGGCGGAGGACTGGGCACGCCGGACCGCAGATGCGCTGATCGCCGCGGGCTGATTCCGCTTCCTCGCGCGTTCGGCGTTTTCCTATCCCGCACCACTAGCGTGTGAGGGTGGAAACCCTGCTCTACATCGGCGGCCTGCTGTTCATGCTGGTCGGCCTTGCCGTCTCGATCGCGCTGCATGAGATCGGGCATCTCGTTCCGGCGAAGCTGTTCGGTGTCCGCGTGGGGCAGTACATGATCGGCTTCGGCCCGCGTCTCTGGTCCCGCCGGTTCGGTGAGACGGAGTACGGGTTCAAGGCGCTCCCGCTGGGCGGCTACATCTCGATGTCGGGCATGTACCCGCCGTCGACCGCGGGCAAGCCCGCACGGGGGCTGTTTCGCACGCTGGTGCAGGACGCGCGATCCGCCAATGACGAGACGATCGTCGACGGCGATGAGAGCGGCGTCTTCTACCGGCTTCCGGTGTGGAAGCGGATCATCGTGATGCTCGGCGGCCCGTTCATGAACCTGGCCCTCGCGGTCGTGATCTTCTCGGTGCTTCTCTCGGGGATCGGTCTTGAGCAGGGGACGACCAAGATCGCCACGGTGTCGGAGTGCGTGCTTCCCGCGGGCTCTACACAGACGACCTGCAGCCCTGACGATCCCGCAGCCCCCGCGGCAGACGCGGGCTTCATACCCGGCGACACGCTGATCTCCGTCGACGGTGAGCCCATGCACGACTTCGCCGAGGCGACGGCGATCGTGCAGGCGTCGCCGGATGTTCCCCTGGAGGTCGTGGTCGAGCGGGAGGGACAGCAGCAGACGCTCACCCTCACCCCGATCGCTGCCGAGCGTCCGATGTCGGATGCGGCAGGGCAGCCGCTTCTCGACGAGAACGGCGACCGCGTGACCAAGACGGTCGGGTATGCGGGACTCGGTGCGCAGATCGGCTTCGTGCCACAGCCCCTGACGGCAGGGCCGGAGCTTGCCGCGGAGAACGTCAGCGCCGTCGCGTCCCTCGTGATCAACCTGCCCGCGCGTCTCTGGGACGTCGGGGTGTCTCTCTTCACCGGCTCTGAACGAGACCCGAACGGCCCGTTGAGCGTGGTCGGCGTGGGCCGCATCGCGGGTGAGGTTGCCGCGACGGACGCGCCGGTATTGAACCGCCTCGTCTTCCTGCTGAGTCTGCTGGGATCTCTGAACATCGCTCTCTTCGTGTTCAACCTGATCCCGCTCCTGCCTCTCGACGGGGGGCACGTCGTCGTCGCCCTTTGGGACGGTCTGCGTCGCGCGTGGGCGAAGCTCTTCCGTCGTCCGCCGCCCGCGCCCGTTGATGCCACGAGACTCGTACCGCTCACGGTCATCGTGGCGGTGCTCCTGGTCGGAATGGGAGCGCTGCTGCTCGTCGCTGACCTCTTCAACCCGGTCAAGCTCTTCGGCTAGACGAGACAGGAGGGTGGTGACGGCGCAGCCGTCACCACCCTCCTGTCAAAAGCGCCTACGCGTCGAGCGCGTGTGCGACGAGCCGTTCGAGCGTCTCCATGCCATCACGCGACAGGATCGACTCCAGATGGCCTTGCACTGAGGCGAAGCCCGGGCCCCGCAGTGCGTACACATCTCCGGTCTCTGTGTCCGCGGAGACCTCGGCGACGCCGACATGCGTTGAGCCGGGTGCGACCCGAGCAGTGAACGTGTTGTAGAAGCCGATCGATGCATCCTGCTCGAACACCGGCACAGACTTCTGCAGCCCCTGATGCGGCGAGGCGAGTGGTGCGAGGTCGATGTTCAGCGTGTCCGCCAGGATCTGGTGGCTGAGGCACACGGCAAGCAGCGGGGACCCGCTGGCACGACGCGCGGCCACGACTTCGCGCATCCGGGCGATGCGCGGCGAGGAGCCGTCACGCGGGTCGCCAGGACCGGGCCCGGCGACGAGAAGGTCGACGGCGGCGGCATCCGCATCCGCCACTTCGCTCCAGGGGGCGATGCGCACATCCAGGCCGAGGTGGCGCAGCTGGTGGGCGAGCATCGTGGTGAAGCGGTCTTCGGCGTCGACGACAAGGGCGGTGCGTCCGCTGAAGGGACCGACATGTGCCGCATCCGTCTGCGGGTTGATCCAGAACTCGGCGAGACGCGAGTTGCGTGAGGCGAGCAGAGCGGCGATGGTCGGATCCGACGCGAGGTCGTTCTCGGCAGCATCCGGAGCATCTGGGTCCTCGCGGGCCTCTGCGGCATGATCGCGTTCGATTGCGCCGATCGCGCCGAGTACACCGGCAGCCTTGCCGTGGGTCTCACTGACCTCGCCGGCCGGATCCGAGTGGCGTACGAGCGTCGCCCCGACCGGTACGCTCAGCTCGCCGTCCTTGACGTAGACCGTGCGGATGAGGATCGGCGCGTCGAGATCGTGTCCGCCCTCTGCGTTCGGGGTGAAGAGTGCGGCGACTCCCGAGTAGTATCCGCGGGGCTTGCGCTCGTGGCGTCCGATGACCGTGCAGGCGTTCTGCATGGGGGAGCCGGTGACGGTGGGCGCGAACATGGTCTCGCGCAGGATGTCTCGGGGGTCCATGCGGCTCCGACCGCGCAGCATGTACTCGGTGTGCGTCAGACGTGACATCTGCTTCAGATGGGGACCGGTGATGCGTCCGCCGTCCGAGCAGACCGCGCTCATCATCTTGAGCTCTTCGTCCACGACCATGAAGAGCTCTTCGGTCTCCTTCGTCGACGAGAGGAACGCGGTGAGAGACTCCTTCGTCGCCCCTCCCGCCGGATGGCGGAATGTGCCGGAGATCGGGTTCATCGTGACGATGCCGTCGCGGGCGATCACGTGCGCCTCGGGGCTCGCGCCGACCGCGATGACGCCGGGGGTGACCACGGCGAAGGTCCAGTAGGCGCCGCGTTCATGGGTCAGCAGGGCGCGGAACCAGGTGAGCGCCGCGTGACGCTCGTCGACGGAGATGCGGGCGGTGAAATCCCGCCGGATGACGAAGTTGGCGCCTTCGCCGCGGCCGATCTCATCGGCGATGACGCGCTCGACGATCTGCGCGTATTCCTCGTCGGGAACGTCGAAGCCGGCGTCCTGGAGTGCGATGGGATCCGACGGCAGCACAGTCAGCGCATCCGCGAGGGGGGTGGTGAGGTGCTCATCCACAAGAAGGCACCGCAGCGGCGCACCGTCGTCCTGGGCGGAGAAGCCGCGTTCGCGGACCTGGCGGTAGGGGACCATGGCGAAGACTTCGCGCGCGGTGCCGTCACTCAGCAGAGGAATGTCTGCGAGGAGGTCGACGTCGCGCACATCACCCGTGAGCAGCTCGACGACGGTCGCGTTCTCGCGCGCGAGCAGCACGAAGGATGCCGCAGGGTCAGCCACCAAAGCGGCAAGGCGCTCTCGCAGAGCGGCCGGGTCCGTGGCCGTGAAAGCCGCGTTCTTCGTCATGTGTGTCTCCATCGGTGTCTCGTGAATCGGGCATCCGGTGCGGCACGACAAACAAAACCGCCTCGGAAGGCGGTCTGGGTTTCGTGGGTACGCGAACTGACCGCCTAGAAGGCGGGCCACCAGGAGCGGGTCGCGGACATGGGGCGAAACTATCACACGGGCGGCGCCCAGACTCATCGTGTGTCGCAAAGGTAGGCTGGGGGCGTGCCAGCTGTGAATCTGGGGATGCCCAAGGTCCCCGAAGTCCTCGCCCCCCGCCGCAAGACGCGTCAGATCTCTGTCGGCAAGGTTCTCGTGGGCGGAAACGCGCCCGTCAGCGTGCAGTCGATGACGACGACGCCGACGACGGACATCAACGCCACACTGCAGCAGATCGCCGAGCTCACCGCCTCCGGGTGCGAGATCGTTCGCGTCGCCGTTCCGTCGCAGGACGACGCGGACGTGCTGCACATCATCGCGAAGAAGAGCCAGATTCCGGTCATCGCCGACATCCACTTCCAGCCGAAGTACGTGTTCCAGGCGATCGACGCCGGCTGCGGCGCGGTGCGCGTCAACCCCGGCAACATCCGCAAGTTCGACGACCAGGTCGGCTCGATCGCCAAGGCCGCGAAGGAAGCCGGAGTCTCTCTCCGTATCGGCGTCAACGCCGGTTCGCTCGACCGTCGCCTGCTCGAGAAGTACGGCAAGGCCACGCCCGAAGCGCTCGTGGAGAGCGCCGTCTGGGAGGCGTCGCTGTTCGAAGAGCACGACTTCCACGACTTCAAGATCTCCGTGAAGCACAACGACCCGATCGTCATGGTCAAGGCGTACCGCATGCTCGCCGAGCGGGGCGACTGGCCCCTGCACCTCGGTGTCACCGAGGCAGGGCCTGCCTTCCAGGGCACGATCAAGTCGGCCACCGCTTTCGGCATCCTCCTCTCGGAGGGCATCGGCGACACGATCCGCGTCTCGCTCTCGGCGCCGCCGGCGGAAGAGGTCAAGGTCGGTCACCAGATCCTGCAGTCGCTGAACCTCCGAGAGCGCAAGCTCGAGATCGTCTCCTGCCCGTCCTGCGGTCGCGCGCAGGTCGACGTCTACACGCTTGCCGACAACGTGACCGAGGGGCTGAAAGACATGACGGTGCCGCTGCGCGTCGCGGTCATGGGCTGTGTCGTGAACGGGCCGGGCGAAGCCCGCGAGGCCGACCTCGGCGTCGCCTCCGGAAACGGCAAGGGCCAGATCTTCGTCAAGGGTGAGGTCATCAAGACCGTTCCCGAGTCCGAGATCGTCGCGACGCTCATCGAAGAGGCCAATCGCATCGCTGCCGAGATGGGCCCGGATGCCCCGATCGGCACCGCGCAGGTCGTCACGTCCTGACGGCACGTCGAGTAGACGTCCGGCGCCCAGGTTTTCCGAGCTCCGCCAGGGGCTGGCAGACTGAACAGATGAGCGACACCCTCGTCACCTTCCCGAGCGGCACGACAGAAGGGCACGCCACAGTGCTTGCCGTGCATGAGACGGAGGCTGGCGGTGTCGTGATCGTCGATCGCACGCCGTTCCATCCGGTGGATCACACGTGGCCCGATCAGCCCGGCGATCGTGGCACGATCACGGCGAGCGGAGAATCGATCGCGGTCACGGAAGCGGTCATGGCGGCCTTCAGTGACGACGGCGTGTTCGCGACGGGTGCGGCGATTCCCGTGCGGCGCGGCACCGAGGGCTGGACCTGGCAGGTCGCACACCCGTTCGACGGTGCGGTGCCGGCGTGGTTGATCGCGGGCGCCGAGGTGGACCTGCGGGCGGATGCGGCGCTGCGCGCGGCTCTCAGTCGCGGACACACGGCCTGTCACTTGGCGTCGCTCGCGCTCGACCTGGCACTTGCGGACCTGTGGCGTAAGGACCCCGGTGCGGATCCGCTCGGGAGTCCCGACTTCGAGGCGCGCGCCAACCAGACCAGTCGCATCCATGAGGACGGCAGCGTCGACGAGTACCGTCTGGGCAAGAGTCTGCGCAAGGCCGGCTTCGACACGGAGGCGTTCGCGGGGAGCGTGGCGGAGCGTCAGCAGCACGCCAACGACACCCTCGCACGCTGGGTCGCCTCCGCGGCGTCGAGCCGTATCGACTCTGACGGGCCGAGCATCGTCGATCGCCGACAGTGGCGTTGCGCGTTGCCAGAGGGGGAGGTCGCATTCCTGTGCGGAGGCACACATGTGGCCTCGCTGGCCGAGTTCGCGGAGATCACTGTTTCGCTCGATCTGAGTGACCCGCAGCTCCTGGTGATGACGACGACCGCGCGGGGCGCGAGCGCCTAGAGGTCCCTACGTGGTTTCCACATTGCCCGGCTGTGCCGGGATATCGGCAAGGTGATTCTGGTTACCGTGAGTCCAGGTGAAGCGACGGGGGAGGCGCCTTCACTCGGAATATGTCACTGATGACTGGAGAAGAACACATGAAGCGTATGCGTACAGTATTCGCGGGCCTGGCTGTGGTTGCCGGGATCATCGCAGGCGCTGGCGTCGCAAGCAGCGCCAGCGCGCACGGCTGGGTCACCGACCCGCCGAGCCGTCAGGATCTCTGTTCGACCGGCAGCACGTCGTTCGACTGTGGTTCGATCAAGTACGAGCCGCAGAGCGTCGAAGCCCCCAAGGGCTCGCTGAAGTGCTCCGGAGGCAATGCAGCCTTCGGGATCCTCGACGACAACTCCCGCCCTTGGCCGGTGAAGAACGTGTCGTCCGACCTCAGCATCACGTGGAAGCTGACGGCGCGTCACGCTACCGCGTCGTGGGAGTACTTCGTCGACGGTCAGCTGTTCAAGACGGTGAACGACCACGGCGCGCAGCCGTCCGCATCCGTCACCCACGTGCTGCCGAACCTTCCGGCCGGCAAGCACACGATCCTCGCTCGCTGGACGATCGCGGACACCACCAACGCGTTCTACAGCTGCATCGACGTCAACGTGGGCGGCACCGGCTCGACCGACGGCACCACCGACGGTTCGACGGACGGCGCCACCGACGGTTCGACCGACGGCACCACGATTCCTGCGTGCGGCGCGGCCTGGGACAAGAACGCTGTCTACACGACCGGCGCGAAGGTCGACCACAACGGTCGCTCATACACCGCCAAGTGGTGGACGCGCGGCGAGACCCCCGGTTCCACCGGACAGTGGGGCGTCTGGACGGACAACGGAGCCTGCGCAGCCTGAGTGCTGAGCATCCTGTTCTGATCCACTGAATCTTCGGGTTCGCGGATCGAAGGGCACCGCACGATCCTTCGTGCGGTGCCCTCTTCTGTGTGAGAACCAGGGCTCAGGATGCGGCGTCGGCGAACTCCAGTGCGCCGGTGGCGATCTCGGCACCGGCGAGGACCAGGTGGACCGTGTCGCCGGGCTTCGTCCCGGCGCGAACCGGGGCGGTCGCCGTCACCGCAGGTTCGGCGATCTGGATCCGTGCGCGGTCCGCGCCGCGCATCTCGACGACGGCGGCCGGCAGGGTGTGACCGATGAGGGGTGTCAGCAGCGCGGCTTCGACGCGGTTGATCGTTTCGTTGTCGAGCCGCGAGGCACGCTGGGCGGATGCCTGCATCAGGCCGGGCAGCTCGGGCAGTGACTCGCGCGCCCACTGCGGGATGGCGCTGTCGGTGGAGATCGCGAGGCAGATGCTCAGCGACCAGCGGTCGACAAGACGACGCAGGGGTGCGGTGGCGTGGGCATAGGGCGCGGCGATCGCCGCCTGCGTATGCTCGGCGGGCACCTCGCCGTCGAAGACGACGTATCCGGCGCCACGGAACAGACTTGCCGCCGCTTCCAGCACGGGCAGGGTCATCGGGTCGGTGCGATCCAGCGCGTGCAGGTACTCGCCGTAGCTTCCGCTCGTCCAGGGGCGACCGAGTGCCGCCGTCTGATGACGGAACGTCTCGAAGGCTCGCTCGTCGGGCTGGGGCATCGTACGCAGGACCCCGACGCGGGCATCGATCATGAGTGACGCCGCGGCCATGCCTGTCAGGAGTGAGAGCTGCGCGTTCCAGTCCTCTACCGGCAGCGGGCGTCGGCGTTCGATCGCGTAGGTGCCGTCTTCGAGCTGCACGACCTCCTCATCAGGAAGGTTCAGGCTGGCACCGCCGCGCTGGTGCTCCTGTTCTTGACGCAGTCTGCCGATCTCCGGCAGGAGCGAGAGGGGGGTGTCTTCGCCACGATCGAGGCTCGCCTGCGCCGAGGCGTACTCGAGCTGTGCGCGCGAGCGCACGAGCGCACGCTCCAGGCGGAATCTCTCCAGCGTCCCGGCGGCGTCCAGGTCGAAGGTCCACACGAGTGCGGGGCGCTCGGCGTCCGCGAGCAGTGAGGCGCGATCCTCGCTGAGGACGCGAGGATGGAGCGGAATCGAACCGTCTGCGGCGTACAGGGTCTGTCCGCGTTCGCGCGCGGCCAGATCCATCGCGCCGCCGGGCCGCACGAACCCCGGAACATCGGCGATCGCGTAGCGGACCTGATAGCCGGATCCACGACGCTCCAGGTGCAGCGCCTGGTCGAGATCACGCGATCCGGGCGGGTCGAGCGTCACGAATGGCACTTCGCGCAGATCGAGGTCGGGCGTTGGCGCCGTTGCCGTCTCGGCTTCGGCGAGTGCCTCCGGAGAGAACTCCGTCGGCGCGTCGAGGTCCTCCCGCAGTGCCGCGAGCGCGGCGGCGAGCTCGCTCTGGGCGGCTGACGGGGCGACATGAGAACGGCGCTGGGGCATGCCTCCACACTAGGCGGGCGCATGAGGGCATCCGCGCGTTCGAGCGGCCATGATTCGTCGTTTTCCGCCGGATGCCGTGAGCCACGGCTAGCGTGGGGATATGACGACCGCGCAGAAGGCCCAGACCCTGACCGCCCTGTATGACGAACCGGAGATCCTCCGCGTCGTGAACGTCTGGGACGTCGTGTCCGCGAAAGCGATCGCGGCACTGCCTGAGACGAAGGCACTGGCGACGGCCGGGCATTCGATCGCGGCATCGTTCGGATACTCCGACGGAGCGATCCCGCGCGAACTCATGCTCGACATGGTCGGACGCATCGCAGCATCCGTCGACGTCCCCGTCTCCGCCGATCTCGACGACGGCTACGGAGACGCGGGGGAGACCACGCGTCTCGCAATCGGCGTCGGCATCGTCGGTGCGAACATCGAAGACCGTCTCGCGTCGTTCGACGACTCGGTCGCCAGGGTGCGCGCGATCGTGCGCGCGGCCGAGGCGGAAGGCGTCGCGTTCGCGCTGAACGCCCGCACCGACGCCTTCGTCCGCGCCGGCGAGCGTCCTCTTGAGGACTCGATCGCGGATGCCATCGCGCGCGGACGCGCCTTCCTGGCGGAAGGCGCGACGAGTGTCTTCGTCCCCGGCATCCTCAACGCCGAAGTCACGCGACAGCTCGTCGAGGGGATCGGCCGGGGCAAGGTCAGCGTCATCGGGCTTCCCGGCGCGCTCGCCGCGGCCGAGTACGAAGCACTGGGCGTCGCCCGCATCTCGTATGGGCCGACAACGCAGCGCGTCGCCCTGGGCGCCCTGCAGGACCTGGCGACCAGCCTGTACGCGGATGGCGTGCTGCCCGAGGGCATCCGTCCCCTCAACTGACGGCCCGTGACAGGCGGCTGATCACGCCTCGCTAGAATCGTTGCGTGATCACCCGTCTCTCGAATTTCTTCCTCCGCACTCTCCGTGAAGACCCGGCTGCCGCCGAGGTCACCAGCCACAAGCTGCTCATCCGGGCCGGGTACATCCGACCGCAGGCGGCGGGCATCTTCGCGTGGCTGCCACTCGGCCTGCGGGTGAAGGCGAAGATCGAGACGATCATCCGCGAGGAGATGTCGAACGCGGGTGCGCAGGAGGTGCACTTCCCTGCTCTGATGCCGCGCGAGGCGTACGAGGCGACCGGCCGTTGGGAAGAGTACGGCGATCTGCTGTTCCGTCTCAATGACCGCAAGGGCGGCGACTATCTGCTCGCGCCCACGCACGAGGAAGCGTTCACCCTGCTCGTGAAAGACCTCTACTCGTCGTACAAGGATCTGCCCATCACGCTCTACCAGATCCAGGACAAGTACCGCGATGAGGCGCGTCCCCGCGCTGGCCTCCTTCGCGGGCGCGAGTTCACCATGAAGGACGCGTACTCCTTCGACGCGTCGGATGCCGGATTGGACGCCAGCTACCAGGCGCAGCGCGACGCCTACGAGCGCATCTTCCAGCGTCTGGGTCTCGAGTACGCGATCGTGCAGGCGGATGCCGGCGCCATGGGCGGTTCGCGCAGCGAGGAGTTCCTGCACCCCACCCCGATCGGAGAAGACACCTTCGTGCGCAGCGACGGCGGATACGCGGCGAACGTCGAGGCGTTCACGACCGCGATCCCCGCGCCGATCGACTGGTCGGATGCTCCTGCGGCCACGATCTACGATTCGCCGAACACGCCCACGATCGAGACGCTCGTGGCGCACACGAACGCTGTCCTCGACGGAGAGGTCACCGCGGCAGACACGCTGAAGAACGTCGTGCTGGCGCTGACGCACCTCGACGGCACGCGGGAGCTCGTCGTCGTCGGAATTCCGGGTGATCGCGAGGTCGACACGAAGCGCGCCGAAGTGGCCTTCGCGCCAGCCGAGGTCGAGCCCGCGAACGACGGCGACTTCGCCCGTCACCCGCTGCTCGTGCGCGGCTACATCGGGCCCTGGTCCGAGCAGGGAGCCATCCTCGGCGAAGAGTCGGCGACGGGCATCCGCTACCTCGTGGATCCCCGCGTCTCCGAGGGCACTCGCTGGATCACGGGTGCGAACATCGACCAGAAGCACGTGCACTCGGTTGTCGCCGGGCGCGACTTCGCCGCCGACGGTGTCGTGGAGATCGCGAACGTGCGTGAGGGTGACGAGGCTCCTGACGGCTCCGGTCCCGTGCACCTCGCACGCGGTATGGAGATCGGTCACGTCTTCCAGCTCGGCCGCAAGTACGCTGACGCTCTGGGACTCAAGGTGCTCGACGAGAACGGCAAGCTCACGACCGTCACCATGGGGTCGTACGGGATCGGCGTGACGCGCATCCTCGCGATCATCGCCGAGCTCAACAACGACGACAAGGGACTCATCTGGCCCTCGTCGGTCGCCCCGTTCGACGTGCACGTCGTCGCCGCCGGCCGCGACCAGGTCGCGTTCGACGTCGCCGCCGATATCGCGCAGCAGCTCGAAGCAGCGCGCCTGGATGTGCTCTACGACGACCGTGTCAAGGTCTCGCCCGGTGTGAAGTTCGGAGATGCTGAGCTCGTCGGCGTGCCGAAGATCGTCATCGTCGGTCGTGGTGCGGCAGAAGGCCAGGTCGAACTCTGGGATAGGGCGACGGGGGAGCGCGACGCTCTCAGCGTCGACGAGGCGATCGCCCGTCTCACCCGCTGACGCGCGGAAGAGCGTGTGGGGAACGCCGCGGTGCCCTCGGGCCCGCGGCGTTCCCCGTCTGCGGTGCGAGCCGCACACCGCGCACCGCGCCGGAGAACATGACAGGGTGGAGTCATCATGACTGATGAGCTCACTCCCCAGCCCTCGCAGCCAATGCTCGCGCCGGAGATCGTCGAGGCGATCGACCGTCTGATGACCGACGCGGGCATCACGACGAACCGCACGCTGGTCGCGCGAATCCTCTCCACGGGGATTCAGCTCGGGCAGGAGCAGACCGAGCGTCTCGACCTCAAGATCACGTCTGCCGCGCTCGCAGAGATGCGCGAGGCGTTCCGACTCTTCGCACCGTTCCACGACGTTCCGAAGGTGACCGTCTTCGGCTCGGCGCGCACGCGCACGGATGACCCGCTCTATCTTCAGGCGCGTGATGTCACGCAGGCGCTGGCCTCGGACGGCTGGATGGCCGTGACCGGCGCAGGGCCGGGCATCATGCTGGCCGCAGCAGAGGGCGCGGGCGCCGACATGTCGCTCGGTGTGTCCATTCGGCTGCCGTTCGAGGAGAAGGCACACGGCTTCTTCGCCGATGGCGGTCAGGTCGTCGCGATGAAGTACTTCTTCACGCGCAAGCTCATGCTCATCAAGGAATCGCGCGGGTTCATCTGCCTTCCCGGCGGATTCGGCACGCTCGATGAGATGTTCGAGCTGCTGACCCTTCAGCAGACCGGCAAGGCTGAGCCGACGCCGATCGTGCTCCTGGACGCGGCGGGCGGGACGTTCTGGCACGGGCTGAAGCAATTCATCGACGAGTACCTGATGCCGGCCGGGGTGATCTCGCCCGGAGACTTCGATCGCGTGCTCATCACGGATTCAGTCGAGGACGCGGCCGCCGCGATCACCGGGTTCTGGCGGAACTACGATTCACTGCGCTGGGTGGGCGATCAGCTGGTGCTGCGCCTGCGCACCGCGCCGACGGACGCGGAGATCGAACAGCTGAACACCGAGTTCGGAGCCCTCTGTGCCACGGGCGGCATCGCGCGCAGTGAGCCGCTCGGCCCGGAGCGCGCCGACCGCGACGCGCTGACTCTTCCCCGACTGGTGCTCACACTGGCGCAGCGTCAGGTGGGATCTCTTTACCGGCTGATCAACGCGATCAACGCCCTTCCTTCGGCGCAGTAGTGCGCCGTCGCGGCGGGTGGCGCCGGTCGCGCGGCGCTGGATGTTCAGGAATCGGGTACCGTTAGACGGATATCGTGCGTGCAGGATGCGCGAGCTGAATACGGAGGTTTCCGATGGACATTGATCTCGGACTGTTGCGAACGATCGAGCGCGAGAAGGAGATCCCTCTCGACGAACTCGTCGCGATCATCGAACAGGCGATCCTCACGGCGTACCAGAAGCACATCTCCGACATGGGCGAGGAGCCCGTCGCCGCACGGGTCGAGCTCGACAAGAGCGGCCACGTCTCGGTGCTGGTCCCCGTGACGGACGATGAGGGCGCGGTCATCGGCGAAGAAGACGCGACCCCGGACAACTTCGGTCGCATCGCCGCATTCGCGGCGAAGCAGGTCATCAGCCAGCGCCTGCGTGACATCGCGGATGACGCGGTGCTCGGCGAGTTCCGCGGCAAGGAGGGCGACATCGTCGCCGGTGTGATCCAGCAGGGGCCGAACCCGCGGATGGTGCACGTCGACCTCGGCACGGTCGAGGCGATCCTTCCCCCCGAGGAGCAGGTGCCCGGAGAGGAGTACGCGCACGGCTCGCGCCTTCGCGTGTACGTGACGTCCGTCGCCAAGGGCAACAAGGGGCCGCAGATCACGGTCTCTCGCACGCACCCCGGTCTCGTCCGCAAGCTGTTCGCGCTCGAGGTCCCTGAGATCGCGAGCGGGATCGTCGAGATCGTCGCCCTGGCTCGTGAGGCCGGACACCGTTCCAAGATCGCCGTCGTCGCGAAGGAGCCCGGCATCAACGCCAAGGGCGCCTGCATCGGCGAACTGGGCCGCCGTGTTCGTGCCGTGACGGAGGAACTCGCGGGCGAGAAGATCGACATCGTCGACTACAACCCGGATCTTGCGACGTTCGTCGCCCAGGCGCTGTCTCCTGCGAAGGTCACCTCTGCCTTTGTCCTGGACGCCGGCACCAAGGCCGTGCGCGCGCTCGTCCCCGACTACCAGCTGTCGCTCGCGATCGGCAAGGAAGGTCAGAACGCGCGTCTCGCGGCCAAGCTGACGGGCGCGAAGATCGACATCCAGCCCGACAGCATCCTGGACTCCTAAGCGGTGCCCACCGGTGGGGCGAACGTCCCCGTCGAAGGCGAGGTGTAGGATGGAACCCGTACGAACATGCGTCGGTTGCCGCATGCGTGCCTCTCGGACCGCCCTGCTCAGGGTGGTTTCCCATGACAGCGAACTCATCTTCGATGAGCGCGCGGTCATGGCCGGGCGGGGCGCGTGGGTGCATCCGGCACAGCAGTGCATCGACGCAGCTCTCAAGCGTCATGCTTTCGCACGAGCACTCCGCGTGTCAGCGCAGCTGAGCACGCAGACCATCGAGAAACGGCTGAACGGCTATGGAACCAAAGTGAACGGCTCGAAATGAGTCCCTTCCACGACTAATGGTCTGCCCTGTCTGGGGCTGACCACCCTCAGACAGGAGAATTGTGGCTGCCAAACCACGCGTACACGAGATTGCCGCCGAACTCGGCGTCGACAGCAAGTTCGCACTTGCAAAGCTGAAGGAGCTCGGCGAGTTCGTCAAGAGCCCCTCCTCGACCATCGAGCCTCCCGTCGCCCGCAAGCTGCGTGCGGCGATCGAGGCTGACAGCTCCGCGAAGCCCGCAGCGAAGGAGTCCGCGGCACCCGCGGCTCCGGCTGCGGCAAAGGCCCCCGCGACGTCGGCCAAGCCCGGCCCGCGTCCAGGACCCGCGAAGCCCGCTCCCGCGGCACCCGCCCCTGAGGCGGCTGCTCCCGCGCCGTCCGCTCCGGCTCCTGCTGCTCCGGCAGCGCCGGCTCCGGCCGTTGACGAGCGTCCCAAGGGCGACGCTCCGCGTCCCGGTGCCCCGCGCCCGGGCAACAACCCCTTCGCCTCGTCCCAGGGCATGGGCCAGCGTCCGGCAGGCCCGCGTCCGGGCAACAACCCGTTCGCATCGTCGCAGGGCATGGGCCAGCGCCCGACGCCGGGTAACATCCCGCGTCCGCAGGCGCCGCGTCCCGGCGCCCCGCGCCCGGGTGCTCCTCGCCCCGGATCCCCGCGTCCCGGCGCACCGCGTGCGGGTGGAGGCGGTCGTCCCGGCGCTCCGTTCCAGCAGCGTCCCGGCGGCCCCGGTCGGCCCGGTGGTGCAGGTGGCCCCGGTGCAGGTGGTCCCGGTGCACGTCCGGGTGGTGGCGGCGGCTTCGCCGGTCGTCCCGGCGGTGGCGGCGGCCGTGGCCGTGGCCCCGGTGGAGGTACCGCCGGTGCCTTCGGCAAGGGCGGCGGCAAGAGCAAGCAGCGCAAGTCGCGGCGGGCGAAGCGTCAAGAGTTCGAGATGCGGTCGGCCCCGGTCGTTGGCGGCGTCAACGTCTCGAAGGGCAACGGCGAGGTCATCCGCCTGCGCCGCGGAGCATCCATCGCGGACTTTGCGGACAAGCTCGAAGCACTGAACGGCTACACCGTCCAGCCCGGCACCCTGGTCACCATCCTGTTCAACCTGGGCGAGATGGCCACGGCCACCGAGTCTCTGGATGAGGCGACCTTCGAGGTGCTCGGCGAGGAGCTGGGCTACAAGATCCAGATGGTCTCCCCCGAGGACGAGGACAAGGAGCTCCTCGAGGGCTTCGGACTCGACCTGGAGGGCGAGCTCGAAGCCGAGAGTGACGACGACCTCGAGATCCGCCCGCCGGTGGTCACCGTCATGGGTCACGTCGACCACGGTAAGACGCGCCTTCTCGACGCCATCCGCAAGACCAACGTCATCGAGGGCGAGGCCGGCGGGATCACCCAGCACATCGGTGCGTACCAGATCTGGACCGAGCACGACGGCATCGACCGTGCGGTGACCTTCATCGACACCCCGGGTCACGAGGCGTTCACTGCCATGCGTGCCCGTGGTGCGCAGGTCACCGACATCGCGATCCTCGTGGTCGCCGCCGACGACGGCATCATGCCGCAGACGGTGGAGGCCCTGAACCACGCGCAGGCAGCCGGTGTTCCGATCGTGGTCGCGGTCAACAAGGTCGACAAGCCCGAGGCCAACCCTGGCAAGGTGCGCCAGCAGCTCACCGAGTACGGCCTGGTCGCCGAGGAGTACGGCGGCGACGTGCTGTTCGTCGATGTCTCTGCGCGGCAGGGCACCGGCATCCAGGAGCTGATCGACGCCGTCCTGCTCACCGCTGACGCCGGCCTCGACCTCACGGCCAACCCGAACAAGGCCGCCCGTGGTGTCGCCATCGAGGCGAAGCTCGACAAGGGCCGTGGTTCGGTCGCGACCGTGCTCATCCAGTCCGGAACGCTGCGTGTCGGCGACGCGATCGTCGCCGGTACCGCCTACGGCCGGGTGCGCGCCATGATCGACGAGAACGGCGAAGCGGTGGAGTATGCCGCACCGTCGCGTCCGGTGCAGGTGCAGGGTCTGAACTCCGTGCCCCGCGCTGGCGACGTCTTCATCGTCACCGAGGAAGACCGGATGGCGCGTCAGATCGCCGAGAAGCGCGAGGCTGTTCAGCGCAACGCGCTACTGGCCAAGGCTCGCAAGCGCATCTCGCTCGAGGACTTCACCCGAGCCCTCGAGGAGGGCAAGGTCGAGACGCTCAACCTCATCATCAAGGGCGACGTGTCCGGTGCCGTCGAGGCGCTGGAGGAGTCGCTGCTCAAGATCGAGGTCGATGACTCGGTTCAGCTGCGCATCATCCACCGCGGTGTCGGTGCGGTGACCGAGTCCGACGTGAACCTGGCGACGATCGACAACGCGATCATCGTGGGCTTCAACGTCCGCCCCGATCCGAAGGCCCGT
The DNA here is from genome assembly GCF_058797175.1 of Microbacterium sp. GW823-FHT02G05. Classification (NCBI taxonomy): domain Bacteria; kingdom Bacillati; phylum Actinomycetota; class Actinomycetes; order Micrococcales; family Microbacteriaceae; genus Microbacterium; species Microbacterium sp. GW823-FHT02G05. Next base: position 740,493 of record NZ_JBXAJK010000002.1, on the reverse strand, counting down.
GAGGCCGCAGCCCGTGAGGGTGTGGACGTGCGGTTCTACTCGGTGATCTACTCCGCGATCGACGAGATCGAGAGCTCGCTCAAGGGCATGCTCAAGCCGGAGTTCGAAGAGGTCAAGTCGGGTGTCGCCGAGATCCGCGAGGTGTTCCGCTCTTCCAAGTTCGGCAACATCGCCGGTGTCATCGTCCGCTCGGGCACGATCACCCGAAATGCGAAGGCACGTGTCATCCGCGATGGCGTTGTCATCGCAGACGGCCTGGCCATCGAGTCGCTGCGTCGCTTCAAGGACGACGTCACCGAGGTGCGTACGGACTACGAGGCGGGTATCGGCCTCGGCAAGTACAACGACATCCAGATCGGCGACGAGATCGAGACCACCGAGATGGTCGAGAAGCCGCGCGCCTGATCGCACATCGCTGAGAGATCAGCGAAACCCATTCGGATGCCTCGTCTCTCCGCGCCGCGGAGGGCGAGGCATCCGTGGCCTCGGGCTATGCTCGGGCACGAAAGCAGCAACGAAGGAGAAGGCCATGGCCGGGGAACGACAGGCACGACTGGCGGATCGCATCCGCGTGATTCTTGCGGAGCGTCTCGACAAAGGACTGCGCGACCCGCGCCTGGGTTTCGTGACGATCACGGATGTCCGGGTGACCGGCGACCTGCAGCACGCATCGGTGTTCTACACGGTGCTCGGCGATGACGCGGAGCGTGTCGCGAGCGGTGAAGCGCTGAAGTCGGCAACCGGGATGCTGCGCTCTGAGGTGGGCCGTCACCTGAACGTGCGACTCGTGCCGACCTTGGAGTTCATCGCCGATGCGCTGCCTGAGAACGCGGACCACATCTCCGGTTTGCTGCGTGAGGCGCGCGAGCGCGATGCTGAGGTTTCGCGTCTTGCGGCGGGGGCGAAACCCGCCGGTGACGAAGACCCGTACATCCGCAGCGACGACGAAGAGTAGGTCGTCGCGGCGCGTCGGACAAAATCCGGCACTGCTTTGTAAAGCTTGCTAACATATCGCTCACGGCCCAACGGAGTGAGCGGAGGATAGCGTGGTGACGACATTCGCAGTTCCGCGTGGCAATGACTTCGGCGCCTCCTCTTCCTCCAGCCGTTCGCTGTCCTCGTTTGCGAAAGCGCATGCGTTGCTGCGCGCGCACGGGCATCGTTCGGCCCCCACCGTCGTGGCGCGGCTGGTCGCCGGATGTCATGGCGATCCGCAGGCTTTCCTCGAGACCGTCGAGCGCCTGACGGCGGACCAGCGCGCCGGGCAGCGATGTCTGCCGGACCCGCTTCCGCTCGTTCCGGCGATCGTGGAGCACTTCTCAGAGGTCTCGCTCGAAGCGTGGGAGATCCGAACGCTTCTGGCCGCATCCGTGTGCGTCGACGATCGCATCGATGTGCTCCTCGCGATCGCGGAGCGGCCGATGGATGCGCTCATCGAGAGTCCGCTGAGTGGGCTGCTCATGATGGTCGCGGGACGATTCGCTTTCGCGGATGCGCGCGTGCGCACCTGGGTGCACGAGAGTGCGAGCCTGGGGGAGCGCACTCGGCTGCATCATGCGCTCCTGGAGATCTACGAGGCGCAGGGCGATCATGCACGCGCGCTGTGGCACCGGGCGCTGAGTTCGATGAGCGGTGATACGACGATCGTTCCGGCGATGCTCGACGTGGCACGAGAGGAGCTGGAGAGCGGCAACGCTGAGCGCGCGTATGTGATCGCGCGGGAGGCGGCGAGCCACGCCGACGAGACGTGTGTCGATGCCGCGCGTTCTTTTGCGGGTCGGGCGGCGCTCAACGCAGGATGGGTCGCGGACGCGCTGGACTGGTTGTCGCCCGTCATCATCGCCGGCGGAGATGATGACCGCGCCACGACGCTGCCGTCGTACATCGTCGCGGCGACGCTTCAGGGCGGTGTCGTGCCGGCGGCCGATCTGGCACAGCACCGCCCGACGACGGCGGACGCGGAGCAATGGTTCTCCTACGGTCGGGCCGCGGGGCTCGCAGCGGGCCTCTGCGCGGAGCGCGGAGCGAAGAGCGAGAGCCGGACCTGGCTGGCGGCGACGCGAGAGGCGGATGCTGCCGCGGGCGCGGACGGTGCGTTGCGCGAGCCGGCAGTCGGGTGGAGTTCACTGTTCCTGGGCGAGCCGATCGACGAGCTGTACGCCGACGAACGTCAGGGGCTGATCGACAACCTCTGTCGCGCGCTGCGCCTGGCGCTCGAAGGTGACATCGCGGGCGGCCTTCAGATCGTCCTCCATGATGAGGGCTCCTGCGTCGATCTCGAAGATGCTCTCGCGCTCGGTTTCGGACGCAGTCCCTATGCGCGGGCGCACCGGGCGGTGATCGAGGCGCTGCTGCGGCTGTGGCAGGGCGACGTGACCGGTGCTTCCCGCACGCTCAAGCAGGGCGCCTACACGCTGCCGCTCGCTCTGCCATTCGCGGGGCTCGGCGTGCAGCTCGCACGCCGCCTCGAACTGGCGATCGACGGGCATACAGGGCCGCTCTCCGAGTCGCTGACAGCGGCCCTGCCGACCGCCCTGCCACAGGACCGGCTGGTCGACCGTGGCCTTGAGAGCTATCTCTCCGGGCGTGTGGAAGAGGCGGCCGTGCACGTGCGGCTGTGGGCGGAGCGCGGTGCGCCGACCGCGCCGTTGGGGCTTCCTGGCCTGGATGAGGTCGGGCCGATCGATCCTCCCTCCGTCATCGAGCCGCCGGATGTCGCGCGTGCGCGTGCCGTACGGCTGCGAATTCGCTCCGCGCGGGAGAACGCGTGGATGCAGGACTATCAGGACGCGGCCGAAGAGAGTCGCAGCATCGTCTCGCCCTTCGAGCGCGGGCGGGTCGAGGCGATGCTCGGTATAACCTGTGTCACCCGTGGTGATCGCGGTGCGGGGCAGCGCCATCTGCGTGCCGCGCAGAGCCTGTTCACCGAGGCGGGCGCGGGGGCATGGCGTGCGGCGATCGACGTGCGCCTCGCGCGTCTGGGGGAGCAGCTGGCTGAGAACCTGCAGATGCCGACGATGCCCATTGCCGTGGCATCCGCAGAGCCTTTGGCCACCTGCCGGGCCGCGTGGGAGCCGCTGCTGACCGAGCGTGAGCTCGCAACTGCGATGCTCGTCGCTGAAGGGCGGACCAACCGGGAGATCTCCGAGCAGATGCGCGTGTCGGTGCGCACTGTCGAGGTGTACATCGGGCGGCTGTTCACGAAGTTCGATGTGAAGAGCCGCGGCGAGCTCACCGCGCTGGCGCACCGAACGAACCAGCACGCCTGATCCGTTCGTCGTTGCCGTACATTCTGATATATCGGCGTTGCAAGGAATGTGGAAACCCCTAATGTGCGCCGAGGATCCTTCTCACTAGGTTGCAATCACGACCCGTCATTTCGCGGGCGCCGCAGCCAGAGTAGAGAAGGTCATTCATGGCAAGACAACGCTCATCGGTTCGCCTGCGCATAGGTGCGCTGGCGACCGCCGCGATCGTGACAGCAGGATTCGCTGTCGCGACGAGCACCGCCGCCTCCGCGGCGACAGCGGAGTGCCAGACGCCGTGGTCGGCAACCGCCGTGTACACCGGAGGCGGACTCGCCTCGCACAACGGGGTGAACTACCGCGCGAAGTGGTGGACCCAGAACGAGGTTCCGGGCAGCAGTGCCTGGGGCGCGTGGGAGAACCAGGGGGCGTGCAGCACGGGCACGACCGATGGCACCACCGACGGCACCACCGACGGTACGACCGACGGAACCACAGACGGTACGACCGACGGTACGACGGATGGGACGACGGACGGCACCACCGACGGTACGACGGACGGCACCACGGACGGCACCACGGACGGCACCACCGACGGCACCACGGACGGTACGACCGACGGCACCACGGACGGTACGACCGACGGGACGACGGACGGCAGCACCGACGGTGCGACCGAGGGCACGCCGTGGACCTCGAACCCTGACGAGACTTGCCGCCCCGATGGCCTTTACCAGACCCCGGGCGTCAACGTCCCTTACTGCTCGATCTACGACACGAATGGTCGCGAGATTCTTCCGAACGGTCTCGAGCACCGCGTGATCGGCTACTTCACGAGCTGGCGTACCGGAAAGAACGGCCAGCCCAGCTACCTGGCCAGTGACATCCCGTGGAAGAAGCTCAGCCACATCAACTACGCCTTCGCGCACATCAACTCGCAGGGCAAGGTGTCGGTCAACGCGGAGGTCCCCGGCAACGCGGCCACCGACATGACCTGGCCGGAGGAGCCTGGCGCTGCGATGACCGCGTCGCTTCCGTACACGGGGCACTTCAACATGCTCAACACCTACAAGGCGCAGAACCCGGGTGTGAAGGCGCTCGTCTCCGTCGGCGGGTGGGCGGAGACCGGAGGCCACTTCGGGGCAGACGGCAACCGCGTCGCTGACGGTGGCTTCTACACGATGACCGACACGCAGGCCAAGATCGACACCTTCGCGACCTCCGCAGTCGAGTTCATCCGCACCTACGGGTTCGACGGCGTCGACATCGACTACGAGTACGCCAACAGCAACGGCAAGGCCGGCAGCCCGGATGACTTCTCATTCTCCGAGCCGCGCCGCGCGAAGCTGTGGTCGGGCTACGAAGCACTCATGAAGACGCTGCGCGAGAAGCTCGACGTCGCGGGCGCTGCCGACGGCAAGCACTACATGCTCACGGTCGCCGCTCCCGCATCCGGCTGGCTGCTGCGCGGCGCGGAGGTGCACCAGATCCTCCCGTACCTCGACTACGTCAACATCATGAGCTACGACCTGCACGGATCGTGGAACAACTTCGTCGGCGGCAACGGTGCGCTGTTCGACGACGGCAAAGACCCGGAGCTCGCAGCCGGCGGTGTCTACAACGCCTACAGCAACATCGGCTACCTGAACACCGACTGGGCGTACCACTACTTCCGTGGTGCGATGCAGGCGGGCCGCATCAACATCGGCATGCCGATGTACACGCGCGGCTGGGATGGCGTGCAGGGCGGGACCAACGGCCTCTACGGCTCGGCGCCGCTGGCAGATCAGTCCAAGTGCCCTCCGGGAACCGGTCCGTCGAACGGCGGAAACTCCAAGTGCGGCGCCGGCGCCGTCGGAATCAACAACCTGTGGCGTGACCTCGACAAGCACGGCGGCGAGATCGGCGCGGGTGCGAACCCCATCTGGCACGTGCTCAACCTCGAGAAGGGCATTGCCGGTGACTACGCGGCGTCGTACGGCGCACCGACGACCCTGAACGGCTCGTACACACGTCACTTCGACCCGACGACAAAGGTCGAGTGGTGGTGGAACAACACCACCAAGACGTTCCTCTCGGGTGACGCCGACCAGGCGACCACGGCCAAGGCGAACTACGTCGCCGAAAACGGCATCGGCGGCGTGATGATCTGGGAACTCGCCGGTGACTACAGCTACAACCAGGCCAAGGGACAGTACGAGATGGGTTCCACGCTCGTCGACATCCTGCACACGCGCCTGTCGGCCTCTCAGCCGTATGACGCGGCCAAGGCCAACGTGGCGATGCCGACGAAGGCGATCAAGCTCGATGTGAAGTTCACGGAGTTCGCGCTGGGGGACAACAACTACCCGATCAACCCCAAGGTGACCTTCACGAACAACTCGGCGACCGCGATCCCGGCCGGGGCGACGATCACCTTCGACACCGGAACGAGCGACACCGGTGCGCTGGGCGAGCAGGGCGGCTGGGGAATCACCAAGCTGTCCAGCGATCACACCGGCAGCAATGTCGGCGGCCTCAAGGGCGACTTCCACACCTACTCGCTGAAGGTGCCCACGGGCGGTATCCCGGCAGGTGGATCGGTATGGACGAAGTTCTCCTGGCGTCTGCCGATGACGCAGATCTCCAACCTGCGCGTCACGGTCGGTGACCAGACCTTCGCAACGCTCTACGACCTGCCGCGCGGTGTGACGGTCGTCGAGCCGAGCGCAGGCACCACCCCGGGCGGCGGCACGGGCGGAACGGGCTCGTGCACGGTCGCGGCCTGGAGTGCTTCTGCGGTCTACACCGGCGGCGCGAAGGTCAGCCACGGCGGTTCGGTCTACACGGCCAAGTGGTGGACGCAGGGCGACACCCCCGGCACCAACGCCGTGTGGGGCGAGGGCGCTCGCTGCTGAGTACGCGGGTGGGGCGGCGGTGACGCCGCCCCACCTCCTTGACGTCCCTCGGCCGTCAGCCGGGTGGAACACCCTGCGGATGCCCCGCATCCGCTCAGAGAGAGAAGATAATGACACTGAGAAAACCACGTCGCGGCATCGCCGCCGCGATCGCGACACTGGCCACGGCGGCCACGGTCGCGACGTTCGCCACGGTTGCCAGCGTTCCCGCTGCAGCCGCCACCACCGAGCCGGGTGTCAGCGCGCAGGCGCAGGTGCCGAGCGCGGTCAACGGATACCGCAACGTCGGCTACTTCACCCAGTGGGGTGTGTACGGCCGCAACTTCCAGGCCAAGCAGCTGGATGTGTCCGGCACCGCAGCGGACCTGACCCACATCAACTACTCTTTCGGCAACATCCACCACCAGACGCTGGAGTGCTTCATCGCCAACAAGGCGCAGGGGACGGGCCCCAACGGCTCGGACGGCGCCGGTGACGCCTGGGCCGACTTCGGCATGGGGTACACGGCAGCCAACTCGGTCGCCGGCGTCGCGGACAAGTGGGACCAGCCTCTTGCCGGCTCGTTCAACCAGCTCAAGCAGCTGAAGGCGAAGAACCCCAACCTGAAGGTCATGCTGTCGCTCGGCGGCTGGACCTGGTCGAAGAACTTCTCTGCAGCCGCGGCGACGGATGCCTCGCGGAAGAAGCTGGTCTCGAGCTGCATCAACCTCTACATCAAGGGCAACCTGCCGGTGATCGACGGTCGTGGTGGCGCAGGTGCCGCCGCCGGCGTGTTCGACGGGTTCGACATTGACTGGGAGTGGCCCGGTTCGCACAACGGCGAGGTCGGCAACATCGTCGACGAGGTCAACGACAAGGCCAACTTCAAGGCGCTGCTGAAGGAGTTCCGCACCCAGCTGGACGCCATCACGGCGACCAGCGGCAAGGAGTACCAGCTCTCCGCCTTCCTCCCGGCGAACGTCGAGGACATCAACGCGGGTGGTTGGAACGACCCCGAGCTCTACAACTACCTCGACTTCGGCAACATCCAGGGGTATGACCTTCACGGTGCTTGGGACACGTCGCTCACGGGGCACCAGGGCAACCTGTATGACGACCCGACGGACACGCGCCCCGCGCACCGTCAGTTCAGCGTCGACAAGAGCGTGCGCGAGTACCTGAAGACCGGTATCAACCCGGCGCAGCTCGGCATCGGCCTGGCGGCCTACGGCCGCGGCTGGCAGGGCGCGACCTCGGCGAACGCCTGGGGTCCTGCGACGGCGGCCGGCCCTGGCACGTGGGAGAAGGGCAACGAGGACTACGACAAGCTGAAGAACCTCGGCACCGGATACTACGACGCCGCGATCGGCGCGGCATGGCGCTACGACGGCAACCAGTGGTGGAGCTACGACGACACCCGCACGACCGCGCAGAAGGCGCAGTACCTCGTGGACCTCGGTCTCGGCGGCGCGATGTGGTGGGACCTCACCGGTGACCGTCAGGGCGAGCTCGTCGGCACGATGGCGGATGCGCTGCGCGCTGCTCCGACGGGACCTGCGACGGATCCCGGCAACGGCGGTGGCACGACGGATGGCACGACCGACGGCTCCACGGATGGGACGACGGATGGGACCACCGACGGGACGACCGATGGGTCGACCGACGGCTCGACCGGGGCCTGCACGAGCCCGGCGTGGTCGGCCTCGGCGGTCTACACCGGTGGCGCGAAGGTGTCGCACAACGGCTCCGAGTACACCGCGAAGTGGTGGACGCAGAACGAGACCCCCGGCAACGGCGGCGTCTGGAACCTCGTCTCCGCCTGCGCACCCGGTTCGACCGACGGCACGACGGATGGTACGACGGACGGCACGACGGACGGCGGCTCGACCGACGGTACGACCGACGGTACGACGGACGGCACGACCGATGGATCAACCGATGGTTCGACCGGCACAGCATGTGTCGCAGCCTGGGCCTCGGGATCTGCCTACCCGGGCGGTTCGACCGTGAGCTACCAGGGGTCGAACTACAAGGCCAAGTGGTGGTCGCAGGGCGAGCGTCCCGGCTCTTCCGCCTGGGGTGCATGGGAGCTCGTCGCCGCCTGCGCGTGATCCCTGTGTGAGGGAGATCAGGGCCGCTCCTGACCTCTCACCGTGACGATGCGGATGCCCCGGAGATCCACTCTCCGGGGCATCCGTGCGTCCGCGGGTCAGAGTGGCAGCCGCAGCATCCCTTCATCCGCCTCGATGAGCCCGTCGGCGATCAGCGAATCGATCGCGCGGTCGCGCTGTTCAGGTCGCGGCCAGTCCGCGATCGTGAGTTCGGCCGGGAGCGCATGGTCGGCAGCCCCGCGCAGTGCGCGCAGGATCGCGCCGCGTGTCTGCCGGTCGGAGCCCTCGTAGGCGGCTTGCTTCCGTCGACGGTCCTCGCCCGCCGGGAAGCCCGCGGCACGCCACGCGCACTGCGCGGCGAGCGGGCACGAGGCACAACGGGGCGTGCGGGCGGTGCACAGCGTCGCACCGAGCTCCATCATCGCGGCGTTCACGATCGCGGAATCGCCGACATCCTCGGGCAGCAGGGCGCGCATGTCGTCGAGATCTCGCCGGGACGGGGGAGCAGGCTGCGCCTGTCCGTGCAATGCGCGCGCCAGGACGCGACGGGTGTTGGTGTCGACCACGGGGTGATGATCGCCGAACGCGAAGACCGCCACCGCCCGCGCCGTGTAGTCGCCGATGCCCGGGAGCGCGAGGAGCGCCTCGACATCGCGGGGCGTCTGCCCCTCGTGCTCAGCGACGATGCGCGATGCCGCGCCATGCAGCCACAGCGCCCGCCGCGGGTATCCGAGGCTCGCCCACTGGTGCACGACTTCTGCGGGGCTGGCCGCGGCAAGCGTCGCGGGCGTCGGCCAGCGATCGAGCCACGCGGCGAGGTGCGGAATGACGCGGTTCACCGGGGTCTGCTGCAACATGAACTCGCTCACGAGCACGCCCCATGCGCCATAGCGCTCGTGGAAGTCGGCGCGCCGCCAGGGCAGATCGCGCGCGTTGTCCTGATACCAGGTGATGAGGTGGTCGATCCCCTCCGGAAGGGCCTCTGCTGTCGCGCGCATCTCTCCAGCGTATGGCCGGTGCGGCCAGGCGGAAGCGCTGCGGCCGACCGCATAGGCTGGATGCATGGTCTCACCCGGCATCCTCCTCGTCGACAAACCCGGGGGACTCACCAGTCATGACGTCGTCGCCCGCACTCGGCGAGCGTTCGGTACCCGCAAGGTCGGGCATGCCGGCACGCTGGATCCGATGGCGACGGGTCTTCTTGTCATCGGCATCGAAGGGGCCACGCGGCTGCTGACCTACATCGTCGGCGCCGACAAGACCTACCACGCGACGATTCGTCTCGGACAGTCCACACACACAGACGACGCGGATGGCGAGGTCACCGCGACGGCGTCGGCGGATGCCTGGAACGAGGTCACCGCTGAGCGCATCTCTGCGGGAATCGCCGCGTTGAGCGGCGAGATCGACCAGGTGCCGAGTGCCGTATCGGCCATCAAGGTCGATGGAAAGCGCGCGTACGACCGAGTGCGGGCGGGGGAGGACGTCGTGCTGACCTCACGTCGTGTGACGATCTCGCGCTTCGAGGTCATCGCCGAACGTACGGGGGCGGGTTTCCACGACCTGGACGTCATCGTCGAATGCTCCTCCGGCACCTACATCCGCTCGCTCGCTCGTGACCTGGGCGCAGATCTCGGGGTTGGCGGGCACCTGACGGCGCTGCGTCGCACACGAGTGGGCGCATTCGATGTCGCGGATGCCGTCGCGATCGACGCCCTCGAAGGGGCGGCGACACTCTCTCCGGCTGAGGCCGCCGCGCGCGTGCTGCCTGTGTTGACCGTGACCGCCGAAGAGGCACGCGATCTGCGCCATGGGAAACGGCTCAGCAGACAGGCAGAGCGGATGGCCGAGGCCCAGGCCGCCGCGATCGATCCGGATGACGTCCTCGTCGGCGTCGTCGAGAAGCGCGGCGCAGACCTGAAGAGCGCCATGAACATGCCGGAGGTCAGCGCATGATCCTGTGGTTCACGATCGTCCAGATCGCGATCGCCGTCATCGGCGGCCTCTTCTGTCTCGGCGCGGGATTCCTCGGACGTCGTCCCAGCGACTTCTCCGTCGGCGCGCTCGCCCTGATCGAGCTGGGACTCATCCTGCAGATCATCGTCGCGATCGTCGCACCGTTCGTCGGCAATGCCCCGACCGGCGACCTGCTGGAGTTCTGGACGTACCTGATCTCCGCCGCGCTCCTGCCGATCGGCGGGGCCGTGTGGGCCTTGCTGGAGCGCAGCAAGTGGAGCACCGTCATCATGGGCGTCGTAGGACTCTCGGTCGCGGTGATGCTCTGGCGTATGCAGGTCATCTGGACCCTCCCTGCGCTTTAGACTGGAAGGCGCTATGAGCATCGCCCCCCAGGATTCCGCGCAGACCGCACCGACCGCCCGCATGACCGGCATCGGGCGCGTTCTGGTGATCGTGTACGCCGTCATGGCGCTGGCTTCGACGGGGCGCTCGTTCGTCCAGATCGCGCAGCGTTTCGACGAGGCGCCGCTGGCCTACGTGCTGTCCGCGGTCGCCGCCGTCGTCTACATCGTGGCGACGGTCGCCCTCGTGCGAGCCGGGCGGCCCGGCTGGTACACCGTGGCATGGATCGCCATCGTCTTCGAGCTTTCCGGCGTGATCGTGGTCGGAGCCTTGAGCCTGCTCCTTCCGGCGCTCTTCCAGCACCCGACCGTGTGGTCGCAGTTCGGAATCGGCTACCTGTTCATTCCGCTGCTGCTGCCGGTGTTCGGAATCTGGTGGCTGCGCATGCACCATCCCCGACGGGACGCCCGATGATCGTCTTCCGCGACCCGAGCGAGATCCCCGCCGATTTCGGACGCACGGTCGTCGCGATCGGCAAGTTCGACGGCGTGCACGCCGGACATCGGGCGATCGTCGAACGCGCCAAGGAAGACGCCGCGCAGCTCGGGCACAAGACGGTCGCCGTGACGTTCGACCGCAACCCGCTCAGCATCCTGCGCCCGGATCGCTGCCCCGACAACGTCGTGACGGTCGATCGCAAGCTCGAACTCCTGGAAGCGACCGGGATCGACGCCGTGCTCGTGCTCACCTTCGATGAGCAGCTGGCGGCGCGCAGCGCCGAAGACTTCGTGCGCTCGCTGCTCGTGGACGCTCTGCACGTGTCGATGGTGCTGGTCGGGCGGGACTTCCGATTCGGCAAGGGTGGTGCGGGCACCCCCGCCCTGCTCGTCGAACTGGGCGCCGAGTACGACTTCACGGTCGACATCGTCGAGGACGTTTTCCTGCAGGGAACCGACCGTCGCGTCTCCTCGACGTGGATCCGCGAACTTCTCGCCGCGGGCGATGTGGCGCTTGCGGCTGCGGTGCTCGGCCGTCCGGTCAGTGTGCGCGGTGAGGTCGTGCACGGATTCAAGCGCGGGCGCGAGCTCGGCTTCCCGACCGCGAACCTCCCAGCGGTGCTCGACGACATGATCCCCGCTGACGGGATCTACGCGGGCTGGCTCGTCGATCACACCGACGGCGTGCGCCACCCGGCGGCCATCTCCGTCGGTGTCAACCCGACCTTCGACGACGTGCACGCGCGCCAGGTCGAGGCGCACGTGATCGACGAGACGAGTCTCGACCTCTACGGGCATTCCGTCACCGTCGAGTTCACACACCGTCTGCGAGGCATGACAGCCTTCGCCGGAATAGAGGCGCTCAAAGAGAGCATCGCAAGCGATGTCGTGCAGGCGCGAACTCTGCTCGCGGATGCGGCAGACCGCGACGCCGCGGCGCGGTGAGCAGGCACAGAGCCGACGCATTCCTCGAGTGTCGGCGCGTTCCGGCGAGGTTTCGCGGAATCTTGGTGCCTGATGCCGTAAACTGACGGCAGGTTCTTTCCGATCTGCGTGCCCCTTGCCCGCTCGGAGAGACACGCAAAGCCCGCGCAGTCCTGGCGTATGCCGCATGCGGGCGACGATTCGCAGTGTTCGCCTGTGCAGCAGGCGTTCTGGCATTCACGCTCAGGAGGAGCATGCCGACCACGGCCCCAGCCCGGCGCAAGAAGACGTCACGTCGTGACGATGAGGCGCCGCTGATTCCGATCCTCGCCCGCAAGGTGCGTGAGATCGAAGCAAAGTCCCAGCGCGGAAAGCTCGGACCCACCAATCGTGTCAAGTTCCAGGTCATCGCGTTCCTGGTGCGGGAGGAGCGTGCGCGGGTCAAGGCCGACGCGACCATCGCCGACGCCGCGCGCGCCGAGCTGCTCAAGCGCCTCGACGGCGTCGCGACGATCCTTGCGAAGACCGCGGCGCGCGACACCTCGCTGATCCAGTTGCTGGAAGCCGACCAGGCCACGAGCCCGGTCGCCAAGCGGATGCGACGCGACTGGCTGCTCGAATCGGGTGCCGAGCTCGCGCCGGAAGAGCTCATCATCACCGACATCGCCCCTGTCGCGGCGCCCGTGGTGCCGGCGGCCATCGCCGAGCGTCAGGTCATCCCGCCGACGATCGAGGCCCGCCAGCTCGCCAACCCGTTCCTGGCGCCAGATCTGACGCCCCGTGCGACGAGCACGCCGCGACGTCGGCTCGATGGCTGGGAGCTCATGAGCCCGCTGTACAAGGCATTCGAGACGGGTGCCGGAGGCGCCGCCGCGTCGATGGAGCTGCCGCCGGTTCCCGAGTACGACCACATCTCGCCCAAGGGGCTTGAGGTCATGGTGCACCAGTCGCGCTTCCTCGAGTCCGTGCGCGCTGGTCACCGCACCTTCCTGCTCGCGGACGAGCCCGGTCTCGGAAAGACCGCGCAGTCGGTGCTCGCCGCATCCGTCGCCAACGCCTACCCGCTGCTCGTCGTCGTGCCCAACGTGGTGAAGATGAACTGGGCGCGCGAGGTCGAGCGCTGGACGCCCCAGCGCCGGGCCACCGTCATCCAGGGCGACGGGGATGATATCGATGCCTTCGCGGACGTGTTCATCGTCAACTACGAGATCCTCGACCGTCACCTGTCTTGGCTGAGTGCGATCGGCCTGCGGGGGATGGTCGTCGACGAGGCGCACTTCATCAAGAACCTCAGCTCGCAGCGTTCGCAGAACGTGCTGGCCCTCGCCGCCCGTGTCCGCGAGTCGACGCCCGGCGGAAACCCGCTGCTCATGGCACTCACCGGCACCCCGCTGATCAACGACGTTGAGGACTTCGATGCGATCTGGCGGTTCCTGGGCTGGACGACGGGCGACAAGCCTGCGCCGAAGCTGATGGAGAAGCTCGACGCCACGGGGCTCACCCCGGCTGACAAGGCGTTCTATCCCGAGGCGCGCGACGCGGTCATCTCGATGGGCATCGTGCGGCGGAAGAAGAAGGACGTCGCCGCCGACCTCCCGGACAAGCTCATCGCAGACCTGCCGGTGCAGCTGGATGATGAGTTCGGGCGCAGCATCCGTCAGGCGGAGCGTGAGCTCGGAGAGCGCCTCGCGGCGAAGTACCGCCGCATCATCGACGCGCGCGGCGATCGAGGCCTCGCTCCTGGCGAGATCGACGACGACATCGTGCGTCTTGTCGCCCTCAATGAGCTCGAAGAGTCCAAGGCCGCCGGAACGGGCGGAGACAACGTCTTCACGATGGTCCGCAAGATCGGTCAGGCCAAGGCGCAGCTCGCCGCCGACTATGCGGTGCAGCTGCAGCGTTCGGTCGGCAAGGTCGTCTTCTTCGCCAAGCACATCGACGTCATGGATCAGGCGGAGGCGCACTTCGCGGCGTCCGGGATCCGTGCGGTCTCGATCCGCGGTGACCAGAGCACGACCGTCCGCCAGCAGGCGATCGACGACTTCAACGGCGACCCCGCCGTCGGCATCGCGGTGTGCTCGCTGACCGCAGCTGGCGTCGGGCTCAACCTGCAGGCCGCCTCCAACGTGGTCCTGGCGGAGCTCAGCTGGACCGCCGCAGAGCAGACGCAGGCGATCGACCGCGTGCACCGCATCGGTCAGGACGAGCCGGTCACGGCATGGCGCATCATCGCCGCGCACACGATCGACACCAAGATTGCCGAGCTCATCGATCAGAAGCAGGGCCTGGCGGCCCGTGCGCTCGACGGCGAGACGCTTGATGTCGTCGCGGGAGAGCCCGTGCAGCTTGCGGCGCTCATGCACCTGCTGCGTCAGGCGCTCGGAGCAGACGCGTAAAGAATTCCCGTTCTTCGCACTGATCACAGTGCGTAGAGCGGGGCTTCGTGCAAAAAAGGACGAATCTGCCCGAGAGGACTGTAAAGAATCCGGATTTTCGGCGCTGTCGAATGGCGCCGAACGCCCTTGCGCCGCTATGGTCGAGGAGAGGCAGCGTCGCCTTCGTTCCCACCCCTCCCGAAACGTGTGAAGGCAGCAGTATGAAGATCGGCATCCTCACCAGCGGCGGCGACTGCCCCGGCCTCAACGCGGTCATCCGCGGCGTCGTGCTCAAGGGCACCGAGACGTACGACCTCGAGTTCGTCGGCATCCGCGACGGATGGCGTGGCGTCGTCGAAGGCGATTTCTTCCCGCTCACGCGCCACGAGGTGAAGGGGCTCTCCAAGGTCGGCGGAACCATCCTCGGCACGAGCCGCACCAACCCCTATGAGGGCGAGCGGGGCGGCGCCGAGAACATCGCCAAGACGCTGGCGGCTCACGGCATCGACGGGATCATCGCCATCGGCGGTGAGGGCACGCTCGCTGCCGCCAACCGCCTGGCGAATGACGGCATCAACGTTCTCGGCGTTCCGAAGACGATCGACAACGACCTCAAGGCGACGGACTACTCCTTCGGCTTCGACACCGCCGTGAACATCGCGACGGACGCGATGGATCGTCTGCGCACGACCGGCGACTCGCACCAGCGCTGCATGGTGGCCGAGGTCATGGGTCGTCACGTGGGCTGGATCGCCCTGCACGCCGGAATGGCCGCAGGCGCACACGCGATCTGCATCCCTGAAGTGCCGATGTCGATCGAAGAGATCTGCGAGCTCGTCTCCAGCGCGAACGCACGAGGACGTGCGCCGCTCGTCGTCGTCTCCGAGGGATTCACCCTCTCCGGCATGGATGAGGCATACAGCGACAAGGGCCTCGACGCCTTCAATCGTCCGCGTCTCGGCGGCATCAGCGAGATCCTGGCTCCCGAGATCGAGCGCATCACGGGGATCGAGACGCGCTCGACCGTTCTCGGACACATCCAGCGCGGCGGTTCGCCCTCCGGATTCGACCGTGTGCTGGCGACCCGACTCGGGTTGCACGCCGCCGATGCCATCGTCGACCAGGCGTGGGGTGAGATGGTCTCCTTGCGCGGAACCGAGATCGTTCGGGTTCCGCTGGCAGACGCGCTCGTCGAGCTGAACACGGTTCCGCGCAGCCGCTACGACGAGGCGGCGGCGCTCTTCGGTTGAGTCGCCTCCCGTCCTGACGACGAATGCCCCGTCCGCTGCAGCGGACGGGGCATTCGTCGTCAGGACTCAGGAGTCGGCGAGCCCGAGACGGTCGAGGATCCACGCCTGTTCGAAGGCGCGCTCGCGCCACGCGTTGTATCGTCCGCTGACGCCGCCGTGACCGGCGACCATCTCGCACTTGAAGAGCACGTCCTCAGCGCCGGCCTCGCGCAGCCGGGCGACCCACTTGGCTGGCTCAACGTAGAGCACCCGGGTGTCGTTCAGGGAGGTGACCGCGAGGATCGGGGGATAAGTGACGTCTTCGCGGACGTTCTCGTACGGGGAGTACGACTTCATGTACGCGTAGACCTCGGCGTTGTGCAGCGGGTCGCCCCACTCATCCCACTCGATGACCGTCAGCGGCAGCGAGGGGTCGAGGATCGAGGTCAGTGCGTCGACGAACGGAACGGATGCCAGGATGCCGGCGAACAGCTCCGGGGCGAGGTTCGCGACGGCGCCCATGAGGAGGCCACCCGCGCTCCCGCCTTCGGCGACCATCTGCGACGGCGAGGTGACACTCGTGTCGATCAGGTGCTGTGCGCACGCGACGAAGTCCGAGAAGGAGTTCTTCTTGTTCTGAAGCTTGCCCGACTCGTACCATCCGCGCCCCAACTCGCCTCCGCCGCGGACATGCGCGACGGCGAAGATGACGCCGCGGTCCAGTTCGGAGAGCCGGGCCACGGAGAAACCGGGGTCGATCGAGTGCTCGTAGGAACCGTAGCCGTAGAGGTGGAGCGCTCGGGGTGTGTCGCCCGGGGCGCCGTATGAGCGCTTCCAGACCAGGGAGATCGGCACGCGGGTGCCGTCATCCGCCGTCGCCCAGGCGCGGGCCTGGTCGTAATCGGCGGCGTCGTAGCCGCCCAGCACCGGCTGCTGCTTGCGCAGATGCAGGGTGCGGGTTGCAAGCTCCAGGTCGTAGACGGTGCCGGGGGTGACGAACGACGAGTAGCCGAGACGCAGGAAGGGGGAGTGCCATTCCGGATTGCCGCCGAGGCCCGCGGAGTAGAGCGGCTCGTCGAAGGACAGCTCGTCGAGTGCGCCGTCTGCGGGGTTCAGGAGAGCCACGCGGCTGATGCCTTCGCGGCGGTACTCGACGACCGTGTGGTCGCGGAAGCAGTCCACGTCTTCCAACCGGCGGCCTGCTTCGTGCGCGATCACGACGTGCCGCTCACCCTGCGGGTCATCGGCCGCCACGCGCACCAGCTCGAAGTCGAGGGCGCCGTCGTTGTGCAGGATCAGCAGTTCATCGCGTCCGTCGACGACCGTGTGGTCGACCGAGTACTCGACACCTTCGCGGCGCGGCCACACGACGCGGGGCGGGGCCGTGAGGTCGTCGAGGTCGACCAGGTAGTCCTCGGAGGTGATGTTGGAACCGACACCGATCACGAGGTACCGACGGCTGCGGGTGATCCCCGCACCGAGCCAGAAGCGCTCGTCGGGCTCGTGGAAGAGCTTCACATCATCTGCGACCGGGGTGCCGAGGCGGTGCAGCCAGAGCGTGTCGGGACGCCAGGCATCATCCACGGTCGTGTAGATGACGGATTCGCCGTCGGGCGTGAAGAAGGCGCCCGCGGTATCCGCGATCTCGTCGCTCAGCGTCTCGCCGGTGACCAGGTCGCGCACACGCACCGTGTAGCGCTCGTCACCGGTGACGTCCGTCGACCAGAGCAGTCGTGTCGCGTCATCCGACACATCGAACGCGCCGAGCGAGAAGAACTCTTGGCCTTCGGCCTCGACGTTGCTGTCGAGCAGCACCTGCTCACCGGGAACCGGCTGCGCGGCGTCGAGGAGGGGTGGGGTCCAGTCATCCGCGTCGGTCACGCGCGCGCGGCACTGAAGTCCGTACTGCGCGCCCTCGACGGTCCGGCCGTAGTACCACCAGTCGCCGCGTCGAGTCGGCACGGAAAGGTCGCTCTCCTTGACGCGCGACTTGATCTCTCCGAACAGCGTCTCGCGGAGATCTGCGAGGTGCGCCGTGCGTGCATCGGTGTAGGCGTTCTCCGCCTCAAGGTGCGCGATGACATCGGCATCTTCTTTGGCGCGAAGCCATTCGTATCCGTCGATCACGTCGTCACCGTGGTGGCTGCGGACGGTGTCTCGGCGGTCGGCGCGAGGAGCGGAAAGAGCGGTATCGGGAGCGTCTGGAGTCACCCATCCACGCTAGCCCACCCAAGTTGACCCGCGCCGGGGCGAGTGGGAGGATTTACCGGGCTCCTTAACGGATGTTGTACCCACGGTGAACTTTTCGTTCGTCACGCCGATCCCGTCGGCACACCCACTTTCCCTCCCAACGAAAGCAAACGGTGGAAACCGCAGCCCTCCTCGTCGTGCTGGTGATTGCACTGGCACTGTTCTTCGACTTCACGAATGGCTTCCACGACACCGCGAACGCGATGGCCACGCCCATCGCCACCGGTGCCCTCAAGCCCAAGGTCGCCGTCCTCCTCGCTGCCGCCCTCAACCTGGTCGGAGCCTTCCTCTCCACCGAGGTCGCCAAGACCGTCTCCGGCGGCATCGTGCGAGAAGATGCGATCCGCCAGATGGGGGCCGAAGTCTTCGTGCCGATCATCTTCGCGGGTCTGATCGGTGCGATCACCTGGAACATGCTCACCTGGCTTCTCGGCCTTCCCTCGAGCTCTTCTCACGCCCTGTTCGGCGGTCTGATCGGTGCAACGCTCGCCGGCGTCGGCGGCATGGGCATCGACTTCGGTGTCGTCCTCTCCAAGATCATCCTTCCGGCGCTCATCGCGCCTCTGACCGCGGGCGTCATCGCGTTCATCGCGACGAAGATCGCCTACTCGGTCACCCGTCGCTACGACGGCAAGCCCGATGGGCGTGACGGCTTCCGCTGGGGTCAGATCTTCACCTCCTCGCTCGTGGCTCTCGCGCACGGAACGAACGACGCGCAGAAGACCATGGGCATCATCACGCTCACGCTCATCACGGTGGGCTGGCAGTCGGATGCACACCACGAGCCCGAGTTCTGGGTCATCGCGGCGTGTGCGTTCACGATCGCCCTCGGCACCTACCTCGGCGGTTGGCGCATCATCCGCACGCTCGGAAAGGGCCTCACCGAGGTCAAGCCCGCGCAGGGGTTCGCGGCTGAGAGCTCGACCTCGGCCACGATCCTGGCCTCGAGCGCACTGGGCTTCGCGCTCTCGACCACCCAGGTCGCCTCCGGTTCTGTCATCGGCTCCGGCCTCGGGCGCCGGGGATCGACGGTGCGCTGGCGGACCGCCGGTCGCATCGGCATCGGCTGGCTGCTCACGCTGCCCGCAGCCGGGGCTGTCGGTGCGATCGCGGCGCTGATCGCGAAGCACTTCGGCACTCTCGGCATCGTGATCGACGCTGTGATCGCGCTCACGGTCATCGTGGGTCTGTACCTGCGTTCGCGTCGTGACATGGTCACGTCGTCGAATGCGATGAGCGATGTCGCAGAATCCGGCCATGTGGTCGAGCTTCCGGACACCCCGCCGCCGACGAACCGTCAGCTGCGCATCGAGCATGCGAAGGCCGAGGCTCGCCGCCGCGCAGAAGAGCGGGAGAAGGCGAAGGCCAAGAAGAAGGCTGCTCGGAAGAAGCAGGAGAAGGCCGAAGCGAAGGTGGACCCGCCTGCGACGGCGGATGCGACGCCCAGTGCCGCCACGAAGGAGGCTGAGAAGTGAACGTCGTCATCAACTGGCTGGCCTTCCTCCAGGTCTTCATCGCCTCGCTCATCGGTGCGGCCGCGATCGTCACGTTCTACGCGGTCGGTCTCCGTCTGCTCGTTCGCAGCGGACACGCCCCCGTGGTCAGCCCTGCGGAGTTCACGGACGCGATCACCGTCGTGACGCCGAAGGAGCTGCGTCGTGCCGAGAAGGCCGCCGCGAAGGCGGCTCGTAAGAGCCCGCTCACGGAGGGGCAGAAGCGGCTCGCCCTCGTCGGCGCATACGGCTGCTTCGCTCTGTGTGCTCTGGCCGTGATCGGCGGAATCCTCATCATCGTCATCGGCCACTGAGCCGAGCATCATCGACGCCCTCGTCAGCGGATCAGTCCGCGGACGAGGGCGTCGACGATTTCATCCGTCGACGTCTCGGGGTTGATCGGCGTCGTGAGACGGTCGAGAAGCAGGCCGTCGATCGCGTAGTGGGTGAGTGTCGTACGAGCCGCCTAGGCTGAGGGTATGTCAGGAAGCGACCACGTTCCCGTGTTCGGACGCTATGAGCCCGCATCGCACGTGATCATCCATGTCAGCGATCCGCATTTCCTGGCGTCGGGCGCCAAGCTGGGCGGGCGCTACGACGTCGAGCAGAACTTCGCCCAGACTCTCGACGCGATCCGCGCCGTACATCCCCATCCAGCGGCGATCGTCATCACGGGCGACCTCGCCGACCTGGGGGAGCCGGACGCCTATCGACGACTGCGCGCGGCTGTGGAGCCGGTCGCCGCTCATCTCGGCGCCCCGCTCATCTGGGTGGCCGGAAACCATGATGAGCGTCCGGCGTTGCGTGAGCATCTTCTCGACCTGCCGCCCACAGAGGAACCGGTCACGGGGGTGTGGGACCTCGACGGCCTGCGGATCATCGCTCTCGACACGAGCGTCCCCGGGTGGCACCACGGTGACCTTGGCGAGGAGCAGCTTGCGTGGTTGGCCGCGGAACTGCGCACTCCCGCGCCGCACGGGACGCTCCTGGCCATGCATCATCCGCCCCTGCCGAGTCACGTGTCGTTCTTCGACATTCTGGAATTGCGTCATCAGGAGGAACTCGCCGCGGTTCTCCGTGGCAGTGATGTGCGCGGCATCCTCGCCGGACACCTCCACTATTCCGCCCACGGCACATTCGCGGGCATCCCGGTGAGCGTCGCATCCGCCACCTGCTACACGATGAACCTGGCCCGGCCAGCGGCGGATGTCAACGGCATGGATGCCGCGCAGGCCTTTCAGCTCGTGCATGTGCGGCCCGAGGGGATCACGCACAGCGTCGTACCGGTGGTGCAGGCCGACACAGGGTCGTACTTCTCCGCGGAGTGGCTCGCGCGGATGGCCGAACTGTCTCCCGACGAACGGCTGGAAGCGTTCTCTCGAAAACCCGGGCGCTGAGCGGCCTAGACTGGTGGCATCCCCCTCCTTCTACCCGCCACGACCCACAAGGATGTGACATGGCCATTGATGCGCCTGCCCTGACTCGTACCGAGACCGATTCGATCGGCAGCATGGAAATCCCCGCCGATGCGTATTGGGGTGTGCACACCGCCCGCGCCGCCGCGAACTTCCCGATCACGAAGCGACCGATCTCGGTGTACCCGGATCTGATTCGCGCTCTCGCGATGGTGAAGCAGGCCAGCGCCCGTGCGAACAAGGAGATCGGCGTGCTCGACGCCGAGCGTGCCGATCTGATCGACCGCGCCGCGCAGAAGGTCATCGATGGGGAGTTCCACGACCAGTTCGTGGTCGGCGTGATCCAGGGTGGCGCCGGCACATCGACGAACATGAACGCGAACGAGGTCATCACCAACGTCGCGCTCGAGCTCGCCGGACGCGAGAAGGGCGACTACGGCTTCCTCTCACCGATCGACCACACGAACCGCAGCCAGTCCACGAACGACGTCTACCCGACGGCGATCAAGATCGGACTCTCGCTGACCCTGCGTGAGCTGCTCGAAGAGCTCGACCTTCTGCGTCTGTCGTTCCTCGGCAAGTCCCGCGAGTTCCACGACATCCTGAAGGTCGGCCGCACGCAGCTGCAGGATGCCGTACCGATGACTCTCGGCCAGGAGTTCCACGGTTTCGCCACCACGCTCGGCGAGGACTACAGCCGTCTCACCGAGAACGCCTCGCTCATGTTCGAGATCAACATGGGCGCCACCGCGATCGGCACCGGCATCACGACGCACCCGAACTACTCGCGTGCCGTGCTCCGTCACCTGCGTGAGATCTCCGGTCTCGATCTGCAGACGGCGACCGACCTGGTGGAGTCCACGAGCGACACTGGCTCGTTCATGTCGTTCTCGTCGTCCCTCAAGCGCAACGCGATCAAGCTCTCGAAGATCTGCAACGACCTGCGGCTGCTGTCGTCGGGTCCGCAGGCTGGCCTCGGCGAGATCAACCTCCCCGCGATGCAGGCGGGCTCCAGCATCATGCCCGGCAAGGTCAACCCGGTGATCCCGGAAGTCGTCAACCAGGTCGCCTTCGCGGTGGTCGGTTCCGACATGACCGTGACGATGGCGGTGGAAGCAGGGCAGCTGCAGCTCAACGCTTTCGAGCCGGTGATCGCGCACTCGATCTTCCAGTCCATCACCTGGATGCGCCAGGCGATGTGGACGCTCCGCGTGAACTGCGTCGACGGGATCACTGCGAATCGCGACCGCCTGGGCGCGATGGTCGGATCCTCCGTGGGCGTCATCACCGCGCTCACGCCGTTCATCGGCTACGCGGCGTCGGCGGCTCTCGCGAAGACGGCGCTGCTGACGAACCGCAACGTCGCCGACCTCGTCGTCGAGGCGGGGCTCATGTCGCGTGAAGAGGTCACGAAGCAGCTCGCTCCCGCGCGCCTCTCGGGTCTGGAGACGATCACCGCGGCGATTCCGGTGATCGCTGCCGAAGACATCGTCGAGTAGTTCTCCGACGCGAAGGGGGCTCGGATGCTGCGCAGCATCCGAGCCCCCTTCTTGTTGTAGCCCTCAGTCGAGGATGCGGCAGTGCGTGGTCAGTTCTCCGATTCCATCGATGCCGACGGTCACGGTCGAGCGGTCCCGGAGGAAGATCTGCGGATCGCGGGAGTACCCGGCGCCCCCGGGGCTGCCTGTGGAGATCAGCGTGCCGGGGAGAAGCGTGAGGGACTGCGACAGGTGCGCGATGAGGGTGCGCACCGAGCGCACCATCTGATTCGTCGAGGCGTCCTGCACCATGTGGCCGTCGACGTTCGTCCAGATGTGCAGGTCCTGCGGGTCGGCGATCTCGTCGGCTGTGACGACGACGGGGCCGGTCGGGGTGAAACCGTCGAAGGACTTGCAGCGCGACCACTGCGCCTCGGCGAACTGGATGTCGCGGGCGGTGATGTCGTTGACGACGGTGTAGCCCCACACGTGGTCGAGGGCGTCCTCCTCGGACACGTCTTTCGCGGCGGTGCCGATCAGCACCCCGAGTTCTGCCTCGTAGTCGACGGACTCGCTGAGGGAGCGCGGCCACGAGGTCGTCTGTCCGTGCCCTGTGAGGGAGTTCGGCCACAGCGTGAACACGGTCGGAGCGGCATCCGTCTTCAGCCCGAGCTCACTGGAGTGTGCCGCGTAGTTCAACCCCACGGCGAGCACCGCCGGGGGAGCGGTCACTGCCGAGGCGAAGGTGAAATCCGTCAGCTCGTGAGCGACGGCGGCACCGTCCGCGATCGCGGCCCGCACGGCGTCGAGGGCAGCGGGGCCGCCGGCGATGAGCTCTTGCAGCGTCGCGGGAGCATCGGGATAGAGGGTGGAGACGAGGATCGCCTGTGATCCGTCGAGGACGGCCAGGGCCGGCTCCGGAAGGTCGGCGCGAACCAGGTGAGCAAATCGCATGATTCCACGGTAGCCGTCTCCTTCCGTTCGCGGGCCCTCCGACACCGCGCTGATCTCTGCCGCGTTGATTCTGAAACTATTGATCGGATGAACGTGCGGGTGAGGGCGCCCGCTACGCTCGACAGCATGACCTTGCCGCCGCCTCCGTCATCGCCGCTCTCGGGCGCGGAGACATCGTTCGCCTCTGCGTTGGCGCAACCGACGCGTTACGCGCCGCCGGCACCGGTGGCTCCGCCCACCCCGCACATCTCCACACTGCCGAAGGTCGCCGCGCGCGGACGCGGTGTATCGATCTGGCTGTTCGGTGTCCTGGCATTCGCGATGCTCGCTCTCGTGGGCTACTTTCTGACCTTCCTCGGCGGCGTCGCCTCCGGAGTGGGCTTGGTTCTGGCGCTGGTCCCGCTCGCGATCGTGCTGTTCGGTGTGCGTCTCATCGACCGTTGGGAACCTGAGCCCAAGGCCGTTGTGACCTTCGCGCTCGCCTGGGGTGCGATCGCCGCCGTGGGCATCACTCTGCTCGTCGACCTCGCGCTCACCGACGTGTTCGGGCGCGGCGAGCTGCGCGAGATCACGTCGACCGTCATCCAGGCTCCGGTCGTCGAAGAGCTGGCCAAGGGGCTCGGAGTGCTCCTGATCTTCCTCGTCGCGCGACGCACGTTCGACGGACCGGTCGACGGGGTCGTCTACGGGGCACTCGTGGGTGCCGGATTCGCGTTCACTGAGAACATCCAGTACTTCGCCATCAGTCTGATCGAGGGCGGCAGCGTCGATCTCACGGCCACGTTCTTCATGCGCGGCCTGCTCTCGCCGTTCGCTCATGCCATGTTCACGGCCGTCACCGGATACGCGATCGGCTTGGCCGCCCGACGACACGGGACGGTCGGGGCCGCCGCCAGCGCGGGCTTCGTCGGCCTTCTCGGTGCGATCGTCCTGCACGCCTTCTGGAACGGATCGGCGCTGTTCGGCGACTTCTTCGCCCTCTACGTGACCCTCCAGGTGCCCCTCTTCGGCGCGTTCATCTTCGCGGTCATCGCGCTGAAACGGGAAGAGGCCCGGCTCACCTATGACCGGCTCAGCGACTACGCCGCCGCGGGATGGTTCACGCCGGAGGAAGTCACGATGCTCGCCACCCGAGCGGGGCGGAAGTCGGGCCTGGCGTGGGCGCGGACGCTTCGCGAGGATCGTCGGCCGCTCATGCGGTCGTTCATCGCGGATGCCACGGCGCTCGCCGCGGTGCGTCAGCGGGCGATAACGGGTCGCGACGCTCTCGCCGCACATGACGAGCAGATTCTGCTGCAGCGGGCCAGTGCGACGAGAGCGGCCCTGCTCGCCTATTGATCTCCGGCGACGACTGCCTCGGAAAGACTCAGCGCCCGGTGCCGCGGCGATGCCTGCGTGTCTACCGGGCGCTGAGTTGATCTGACACCAGGATCACCCGGGCACGTGATCGTGTCAAGGGGTCGACCGAAATGTCGCGTTCAGGCGTCGACGATCACATCGAGGGCGACGTCGGCGCAGGGCTGGCGGGGGAGTTCGGCGAGACGACTGGCGCGTACGGAATCTCCGGTGGCCCACTGGGGGTCCGTCGACACGATGACGCGTCCTACGCCGTTGACGAGAGTGACCTCGGCGCCGAGAGCGCGCAGCCGCGGCACGAGGTCCCGCTCCACGGCGTCGATGAGGAGGTCAAGGCCCGCCACGCCGGCGAACTCGGTGCCGATCCGCACGGGGACTGCCACGGTGATGGTGTACTCGTCGCTGCACAGGTAGTCGACATAGGGTCCGGCCACATGAGGGAGCCCCGTGGCCAGTGGAACGCGGTACCACTCGAGTTCGCTGTAGTCGATGTGCTCCTTATTCACGGACTGCGACGCGAGCACAAGCTGACGCTGGTCGGCGCCCTGCCACCATGCGAGGTAGTTGCGTGCGTCGGAGAGGAGATCGATCGCCGCGATGAATCCCGCGCCGTACACCGGAGCGGACGGCAGGGCGAGCGTGCGGATGGCATGCGGTTCGACGATCGTGTCGAGCTTGGCGCGGGTGAGCGCACCGGTGGCGCGCGTCTTCTCGAGTGCGTCTGCAAGCGTGCCGACCCATCCTTCGAGGGTGCGGATCGGCTCGAGGAAGTACTCGCGTACGAGGTGCGCCGCGGACTCGAGGGTGTCCTGCGTTGGTGTGAGCATCACGTCCTCCTTTGGAGCGTGGGGAATGCTGAGAATCATGGGGCCGAGCTCTGCACCGCGATGAGGGCGTCCACGGCCGCGCGAACGAGCGCTTCGGACGCGCGGCTCGCGGCATCGACATCGCCGGCGTCGACCGCGTCGATCACCGCGCGCAGCGCCACTCCCTGCGCGGCGGCATCGAATCCTGCATCTGCGCAGAGCCCGAGGTACGGCGAGAACTCGGCCTGCAGCTTCATCTGCTCGCGAGTGAGTCGTGCGGACTGACTGAGCGCGACGAGTTCGAGCTGCGTGTCATCGAGGAGCCGGCGCTGTTGATCCGGCGCGAGCTCGGGAAGTCGGGCGAGGTGCTGTCGAATGAGCTGCACTTCGGTGCTGTCTGCGCGACGAGCCGCCAGCCGCATGCACGCTCCCGTGATCGCGGCGTAGTGCGCACCGAGGTCGCGCAGGGCGAGCCGGGAGGAGTTCTTGAGTGCTTCGCGGGCGAACTGCAGGGGGTCGGCATGTTCGGCGACGAAGCTGCCGCCTTTGCGTCCGCGCCGAGTGACCAGGAGTCCGCGCCCGCGCACCGCGAGCAGCGCTTCACGGACGGTGACGGGCGCGACGCCGAGACTGCGGGCAAGGTCTGATTCGGTGGGGAGACGCTCGCCGGCACGCAGGTGGCCCCGTGTGATCGCGTCGACGATTCGGCGCTCTACGAGCTCGGCGCGGCCCTCGCCTCCGATCGGCTGGAACAGTGCGCCCTGGAGGCGATGGGCGCCGACCGCGGCGTCCGCGGCGGACGCCGGCCGCTGAACAGGGGGTTCAGCGGCGTGCGACGTCGGCGTCAGCGATTCCATGGCCACGATTCTTTCATCATCCGGGATGCGTGATCGAAATGATACTTGAACTATTTCATATGTGTTTATATGTTTATCTTCGCAACCGCGTTCGACGATGATCCTGGAGCACACGATGACTGCATCGGCCCCCGCCGCACCCCGCCCGATGGGCGCCGCGCACAGCCTTGACGGCGACCTCGCTTCTCAGCCCGGTGCTGTCGTGCTGGAAGGCGTCACCAAGTCGTTCGGCGAGTTCACTGCCGTGCGCGATCTCGATCTCGCCGTCGCGCCGGGGGAGTTCCTCTCGATGCTCGGGCCCTCCGGGTCCGGCAAGACGACCGTTCTACGCATGATCGCGGGCTTCGAAGACGCGACGAGCGGCAGCATCCGTCTCTCCGGTGCAGATGTGACGCGCACGCCACCGAATGCGCGCCCCGTCAACACCGTCTTCCAGGACTACGCCCTGTTCCCGCACATGACGATCGCCGACAACGTCGGCTACGGGCTGCGGGTGCGCGGCGAGAGCAAGGCTGCGCGGATCGAGCGCGTCGAGACGGCTCTGCGGCAGGTGCGCCTCGACCATGTCGCATCCCGGCTGCCGCACCAGCTCTCCGGCGGGCAGCGCCAGCGCATCGCTCTGGCGCGCGCACTCATCCTGCGCCCGCAGGTCCTGCTGCTCGACGAGCCGCTCGGCGCACTCGACAAGCAGCTGCGCGAGCAGATGCAGATCGAGCTCAAGCAGATTCAGCGCGAAGTCGGCATCACGTTCATCTTCGTCACCCACGACCAGGAGGAAGCGCTCACCCTGAGCGACCGGGTGGCTGTGTTCAACAACGGGCGCATCGAGCAGATCGGCTCGGCCCGCGAGGTGTACGAGTATCCCCAGACGGAGTTCGTCGCAAAGTTCCTCGGGCTCTCCAATCTCATCGAGTCCGACCTGGCCGAGGCGCTCACCGGCGCCCGACAGGTCATGAGCGTGCGCCCGGAGCGCGTGCGTCTGGCCGCACCGGACGCGGCGCTCGCCAACGGCGACGTGGCATTGGCAGGCACGATCGCCGAGCTCGTCTACACGGGGCCGGCGACCCGCTACCTCGTCGAGACGGATGCCGGCGTGCAGATCATCGCCGAGCAGCCGAACGCACACCACCCCTCGGCCGAAGCCGCTTTCGGACGAGGGGATCACGTACGGGTGGTCTGGACCGCGGACCACGCGGCCCTGCTGCCCTGACCGCCCGTCCCTGCGGGCACCACAGCACGACAGACCAGATCACAAAGGAGCGATCATGCGTAAGAAACTACTGATGGGTGCCGCGGCGACCGCCGCGTTCGCGCTCGTCCTCACCGGCTGTGCCGCCGGCGACTCGGGTTCCGGCACCGCCGGGGGACTCCAGATCGACGTCCCCGATGTTCCTGCCCACGAGAAGATGGGCGACTTCGAGAGTGAAGTCAACATCGTCGCCTGGTCGGGCTTCGTCGAGGACGCCTGGACGGAAGCATTCGAGAAGGACACCGGCTGTGTCGTGAACCGTCGCGTCGCCGGAACCAGCGACGAGATGGTGCAGCTCATGCGCACGGGCGACTACGACCTCGTCTCGGCATCCGGTGACGCGAGCCTTCGCCTCATCGCCGGTGGCGATGTGCAGCCGCTCACGCTGGATCTGATCCCGAACTTCGGCGATGACATCGTCGAGGGCATGAAGGGCCAGCTCTACGACACGATCAACGGAAAGTCCTATGGCATCCCGATCGGCCGCGGCGCCAACATCCTGCAGTACAACAGCGAAGTCGTCACCGAGGAGCCCACCAGCTGGGACATCGCCTGGGAGGCCGACAGCCCCTACGCCGGCAAGATCATCGCGTACGACGCACCGATCTACATCGCCGACGCCGCCGTCTACCTGATGGCGCACGAACCCGACCTCGGGATCACCAACCCCTACGCACTCGATGAGAAGCAGCTCGCCGCGGCGGTCGACCTGCTGAAGCAGCAGAACGACATCGTCTCCGAGTACTGGTCCGACCCGGCTGCGCAGATCACGTCGTTCGCGGGCGGCACGACGGTCGCGGGCACCTCCTGGGAGGTGCTGCGCAAGCTCACCGAGAACGAGAAGTTCAAGAGCGTGCTCCCGGAAGAAGGGTCGACAGGATGGTCGGACGCCTGGATGCTGGCAACCGAGTCGAAGAACCCGAACTGCGCCTACGCATGGATGGACTACGCCTCCTCCCCGAAGGTCAACGGCGCGATCGCGATGAACTTCGGCATGGCGCCCGCGAACGCCGCGTTCTGCGACATGAGCGACGAGGCCAAGGCGCACTGTGACTACTACAACGCCACGAACGAGGACTACTTCAAGAAGGTCTGGTTCTGGACGACGCCGATCGAGCAGTGCATCGACGGTCGCACGGATGTGAAGTGCACCAACTTCCAGCAGTGGACCGACGCCTGGGTCACCGTCAAGAACTGACCCGCAGCGGGTGGGCCCTGCCCGGGCCCACCCGCCTCATCCCTCCTCCGACGACGGAACGAACGACAGGACCGCTCATGCAACGGCGCGCACGGATCGCAGGACTCCTCGCCCTGCCCATGGCCTGGCTCATCGGCATCTACATCTTCTCGCTGGTGATGCTGCTGGTCACCGCCTTCTGGGTGACGGACCCGTTCACCTCCAAGGTGAAGCCCGGATTCACCCTGGACAACTTCGCGCAGCTAATCAACAACCCGAGCTACCTCTCGACCGCGCTGCGCACCCTCGGCATCGCGCTCGCGGTCACGCTGCTCAGCATGCTGATCTCGGTGCCGCTGGGCATCTTCATGGCGAAGGTCGCCTCGCCCTGGCTGCGGGGCATCCTTGCGGCATCCATCACCCTTCCTCTCTGGGCGGGCTACCTCGTCAAGGTGCTCGCGATGCGCATCACCTTCACCGAGGACGGCTTCTTCAACGCGGTCGTCGGTCCCTTCGGCGGACACGGCCCCGGCTTCAGCGTCGTCACGGTCGTGATCACTCTCACCTATCTCTGGCTGCCCTACATGGCCGTGCCCGTCTACACCGCCATCCGCCAGCTTCCACCCAACCTCTTCGATGCATCGGCCGACCTGGGGGCGGGCTCCTGGCGCACCATCCGCACGGTCGTCCTTCCGCTCATCAAGCCCGCGATCATCGCCGGTTCGGTGTTCACCTTCTCGCTGAGTCTCGGCGACTACCTCGTGGCCAAATTCGTAGGCGGATCGACGCAGATGATCGGAAGCATCATCGCCTCAAACATCAACCTGAACCCGCCGCTCGCGGCCGCCTTCTCGCTCGTGCCGATCGTGTTCGTGGTCATCTACCTGGTGGGCGTGCAGCGCACCGGCGCTCTGGAAAGGATGTGAGATCCCGATGCTGAGACTCTCCCTCGCCTCGAAGATCGTGCTCGGCGCGATCGTCGCCGTGATCCTCGCGTTCATGTACGTGCCGCTCATGCTCGTCGTGCTGAACTCCTTCAACGCTGCGCGCATCGTGAGCTGGCCGGTGGCGGAGTTCTCGCTGGAGTGGTGGGGCAAGGCGTTCACGAGCCAGCCCATCAAGGATGCGATCCTGAACTCGCTGCTCGTGGCGGCGGGGGCCACCCTGATCGCTCTGATTCTGGGAACCCTGGTCGCCTTCGCGCTGCAGCGCTACTCGTTCTTCGGGCAGCGCGCGGTCAACCTGCTCGTCGTGCTGCCGATCGCTCTTCCCGGCATCGTGACCGGCGTTGCGCTGAACAACACCTACAACCAGATCCTCGAGCCGATCGGGATCAACGTCGGGTTCTTCGGCATGATCATCGCGCACGGCACGTTCTGCATCGTGATGGTGTTCAACAACGTGCTGGCGCGACTGCGGCGTCTGAATCCCGGCATCGAAGAGGCGTCGAAGGATCTCGGCGCGACACCGTGGCAGACCTTCCGGCTCGTCACCTTCCCGCAGTTCCGCAGCGCCTTCATCGCCGGTGGCATCCTGGCCTTCGCACTCAGCTTCGACGAGGTGTACGTGACGATCTTCACGGCACCGCCTGGCGTCGACACGCTGCCGCTGTGGATCATGAACCAGATGGCGCGGCCGAACGAGGCCAACGTCGTCAACGTCGTCGCCACGGTCGTCATCCTCGCGTCGTTCATCCCGGTGTGGGTGTCGCAGCGACTGTCGCGCGACGTCACCGAACGGGACTGACTCTGAGTGTTCGCTCTCGGCAGGTGCGGTGGCGTTGACCGGGGGAGCGGGATCGCGGTTGGATGGATGTATGACTGATCGCACCAAGCCTGAATTCGACGCTCCCACCGGACCCGCTCCCACAGAGCTCGTGATCCGCGACATCATCGTCGGCACCGGCGATGAGGCAAAGCCCGGCGACACCGTGACCGTGCACTATGCCGGTGTCGAGTTCGAGTCCGGCGAGGAGTTCGACTCTTCGTGGGGCCGTGGCGAGACCATCCAGTTCCCGCTGCGCGGCCTGATCCAGGGTTGGCAGGAGGGCATCCCCGGCATGAAGACCGGCGGACGCCGTGAGCTGGTCATCCCTCCGCACCTGGCCTACGGCCCGGCCGGCGGCGGGCACTTCCTCTCCGGCAAGACCCTCATCTTCATCATCGACCTGGTCGCCGTCGGCTGACCTGACGTCACTTGTGAACCCCGTCCCTGCAAGGGGCGGGGTTCGCTGCTTCAAGCGCTCGGGTTCTCGGCGTCGTAGGTACGGAAGCCGGGTGTCAGGCGCGCGATCCAGGTCGCGATCACGATGACGAGGATTCCACCGAGCAGCGGGGGGAACCAGAGGGCCCCTACGGTGGCCAGCGCCCCGACGTAGAGCGCGCCTAGGCGTGGTCCGCCGGCGACGACGACGACGAAGATCCCCTGCAACCGCCCGCGCATGGTGTCGGGAACGGCGGCCTGCATCATGGTCATGCGGAAGATGGACGAGATGTTGTCGGTCGCTCCGGAGAGCGCGAGGGCGACGCATGCGGCGATCAGCAGGGGAACGTTGGGGGACTGCTCCGTCGTGCCGGGGAGGAAGGCGCCCCCGAGCAGTACGACGCCGAACAGCGCGATCGCGCCGCCGTAGGCCTGCACAGCGCGTTCGATGCCGCGCCCGTGCCAGCGGTAGTGCACGATGCGCCCCGAGAACAGACTGGACAGGAAGGTGCCCGCCGCGACCGATGCGGTGAGCAGACCCGTGGTCAACGCGCCGCCGCCGAGGAGAACGGTACCCAGCGCGGGGAAGAGGGCGAGCGGGTTGCCGAAGGTCATCGCGGTGATGTCGAGCAGGTACTGCGTGCGGATGTTCACCGATCTCCGGAGGAAGTGCCAGCCGTCCACGAGCGACGCGAGACCGGGCCGTACGACAGCGCCTTCGGGGAGGAGCTTCGGCAGCGTCCAGAGCCCGAGGAACATCGAGAGCATCAGGAGCACATCGATCGTGTAGGTCCAGCCGAACCCGGTGAGCGCGACCAGCAGCCCCGCGAGCGCGGGGCCGACCATGACGCTCATCCCCATGGAGACGCCGTTGAGGGCGGATGCGGCAGCGAGCAGGTCTCTCGGAATGAGGCGCGGCACGATCGCGGTGCGCGTGGCGAGCCCGACGGAGCTGGCCGCCGCATTCACCATGCTGAGCCCGTAGAGCCACCAGATCGTCTCCGCGCCCGTCCACGTGAGGGCGGCGAGCATGGCGGTTGAGGCGAAGCTGACGGTCGCCGCGATCAGGGCGACCCGGCGACGGTCGAAGGCGTCGGCGAGCATCCCGCCGTACAGGCCGGCGAGGATCATCGGCGCGAGGCCTGCGACAGCGATCATCGCGACGGCGAAGGTGCTCGCCGTCAGCTCGAAGACATGGAGCATCACGGTGACGATCGTGAGCTGTCCGCCGAGGCCGCTCAGTGTCGAGCCGATCCACATGCGGGCGAAGGCGGGGCTCTCGCGAAGAGGGCGCAGGTCGATCAGATGACCGCGTCGGGAAGGTGGCACTCATCGAGGCTACCCCTGGGGCGAAGGCCTGGCGTCGCGGTGGTTCTCCGCGGGGCTGCCGCCTGGTAGACTCTTCAGGTTGCCGTTTGATCGGCCGCGGATAAAGAGAGCTCGCACATTCGGTGACGGGCGCCGCGCAGTTAGAGAAAGGGGATCCCATTCATGGCACTTGAGAACGACGTCAAGAAGGCGATCATCGAAGAGTACGCGACGCACCCCGGTGACACCGGATCCCCCGAGGTGCAGGTTGCGATGCTGACGCAGCGCATCAAGGACCTCACTGAGCACCTGAAGGACCACAAGCACGACCACCACTCGCGTCGTGGTCTGTTCCTGATGGTCGGTCAGCGCCGCCGTCTGCTCGGCTACCTCCAGGCTGTCGACATCGAGCGTTACCGCTCGCTGATCGAGCGCCTCGGCCTTCGCCGCTGAGCAACCCAGCGTTCAATCGCACTTCTTCCGAAGGCCGCCCCACGGTGTGGGGCGGCCTTCGTCGTTCCTCTTGTGGTGCGTTCCCGCTTTCCTGTAGGAAAGAAAGAGGAGTTTCCTCAAGGAAAGTGAGCGAAGGACGTGGAACAGAAGCCGATCGCGGGCGCGCCCCCTCTGGATCCGCCGTCGGCTGACCTGGCTCGCCAGTACCTGGACGAGGCCGATGCCGTCGCCCACCGCCGAGAGGCGCACCTGGATCGGCGAGGGATGGCGGTGTTGCGTCTCTGGGAGACGATCGTGCTGGCGGTCTACCTGACCGTGTTCATGTTCGCGTTCGGAGCCGCTGGTGGAAGCACGCCGGTCATGCTGCTGTTCGTCGCGTTCTTCCCCTGGATCCAGTTCTGCGCTGAACTGCGTGCCAGTTTCGGATTCCAGGCGCGCGGGGCGCGCGACGTGCGTCGCTACGCGTGGTGGGCGGCGATCGTCATCGCCGCTTTCCTGCTGGCGCTGGTTCTGCAGATGGTGTGGGGCGCGCTTCCGCTGTGGATGCGTCTGGTTCCGGGACTCCTCTGCCTGCTCCTCCTCGGGCCTGCGGCGATCAGGGAGGTTCGGCAGAGCACACGAGCAGAGCCACGGGAGCCGGTGGCCATGCCGCGATCTGCTCGGTTCGCGACGATCGCGCTGGGACTGCTGCTCGCGTCCACCGTGGGGATCATCGCGCTGGGCGATGTTCTCGCCGCCGTGATCTGGGCGCTTCTCCCGATGCTCGCCGTGCTCACGTGGGCCATCGGCCGGCAGGTCAGCGCCCGACTGCCGGAGCTCGGTGCGCTGTGGCGCTGGCCGCAGTGGACGAGCTACGGCATCTCGTCCCTTCTCATCATCGTGTTCATCCTGCTGCGGGTGCACGGTGTGCAGGTGGACACAGGGGTGGCGATCGCGGGGGCGGCACTGATCGTTCTGCTCTTCACGGGATCGGCATTTCTGCGGGGCCGGGATGTCTGATCGTCCGGTCGCGGGCGGGCGCCAGCATCCGCGTCTCCTGCTGGACGACAACTTCGCGTCGCCGCTTCGCTTCTCACTGATGGCCTCGCTCGGCGAGGATCTCGAACTCGAGTTCGGCACGCTCGCGGAGATCCTCCAGGCGAACGACTCGGCGCTCAGCAAAGCGATCTCTCACCTGCACGAGGCCGGGTACGTCTTCGCGCACCGGGGCATGGTGAACGGGCGACTGCGCACCCAGGTGCGGGGAACCGCGGTGGGGCGATCTGCCTTCGCGGGGCATTTGCGCGCGCTGCAGGAGATCGTCGACCTCGGGCGCCCCGAGCGTCGCGTCGACTAGACCGAGGCCGTCACGAGATCCGGGTGGTGGATCGCGGCGACATCCGGGTGCGCCCGCAGCCGCGATTTCAGCGCGTTCTCCCCGTAGAGCGCGTGGATCGGGTTGCTCGGGTCGGCGGTGACGCCGCGGGCTTCGGCGGCGAGCTCCGGCGGAAGATCGATGAGGGGGAGACGCTTGTCGAGCGCGGGGTTGAAGAAGAACGGCACGGAGATGCGCTCCTCCGGCGCCTGAGGTGAGATCACACGATGGTTGGTGGCCTTGAGGTAGCCGCCCGTGGCGTACTCGAGCAGCTCGCCGATGTTCACGACGAAGGCGCCGTCCACGGGCGGAGCATCCACCCACTGTCCGTCGCGCTCGACCTGCAGCCCGCCCTTGCCCGGCTCGACCCAGAGCAGCGTCAGAACCCCGGAGTCCTTGTGTGCGCCGACCCCCTGCTGCGGCGCGGGCTCGTGCGATCCGGGGTAGCGGACGATCTTGATGAGGGTCGAAGGCTCTCCGAAGTTCTCGTCGAAGTAGTTCTCCGGTGCTCCGAGCGTCACTGCCCACGCGCGCAGCAACGTGCGGGACACCTCGCTGAGATGCGCATGCCACTCCGCCACCACCTCGCGCAGCTCGGGCTGCGCCGCCGGCCACAGGTTGGGTCCGATGAGTCGGTGGAAGGCGGGTCCGCCCGCGACCGCGTCGTGCTCCGGACCGATGTCGATCTGCTCGCGCCAGTCGACCTCGCCCTGAGTGCGCTCGCCGCCGATGCGCGTGTAGCCGCGGAAGTGCGGGCTGCGGACGTTCTCAACCGAGAGCTTCTCCTCCAGGGGCAGGGCGAAGAAGTCGAGCGCGGCCTGGTGCAGGCGGCTCTCGAGTTCGGCGGTCACCCCCGTGCCGGTGAGATAGAAGAAGCCGACATCATGTGTCGCAGCGCGGAGATCGGCGCGGAAACGTGCCGCGGCCTCGGGCCCCGCTGAGAGCTGGGACAGGTCGAGGATGGGGAGGGAGAGGGCCGTCATGGTCAGAGCGTAGGTCGGGGGCGGTGGGAAAGTCACGGTCTGTTGCGGACGATGACCGGATGCTTTCACACGCCGTCATGTCGTTTCGTGATGCCGTCGCAGGTGATACCCTCAATTCCGGCTTGGTAAGGAATGGCTTACCTCACTTCGGTTGATCCTCGGTCGCTCAGGCGCCGTGATCCCTCAGCAGAATCGTCACCCTCGTGCTCGCAACCTTCCTCATCGGCCTTCGTGAAGGTCTCGAAGCCGCGCTTGTCGTCGGCATCCTCGTGGCCTATCTGCGTCGCCTCGGTCGCCGGGACGCACTGCCGCGGCTCTGGGCGGGTGTTGCCCTCGCGATCACATTGGCACTCGGAATCGGTGCGATCCTCACGTTCGGCGCCTACTCGCTGACGTTCGAGGCGCAGGAGCTCATCGGCGGACTGCTGTCGCTGCTCGCGGTCGGCATGGTCACGTGGATGATCTTCTGGATGCAGAAGGCCGGCCGCACGATGAAGGCCACCCTTGAAGGCGGGCTCGATCGGGCGCTCACGCACGGCGGGCTCTGGGCGCTCATCGCGATCGGCTTCGTCTCGGTCGCTCGTGAGGGCATCGAGACCACGCTGCTGCTCTGGTCGATGGTGCAGTCCTTCGGAGACGCGCCGACGGCGCTGCTCGGCGCTCTTCTCGGTCTCGGCGTCGCCGTGGTCGTGGGCTGGCTGATCGCGCGAGGAGCCGTGCGTCTTGACCTGCGTCGCTTCTTCACCTGGACGAGCGGCTTCCTCGTGATCGTTGCGGCCGGGGTGCTCGCCTACGCGGTCATGGATCTCCAGGAGGCCGGCGTGCTTCCCGGCCCGTTCACCGAGGCCGCACCTGTCGACGCCGTCACAGGCGCCGTGCTCGTCGGCTGGATGGCGTTCCCGTTCGGGTGGGCATTCGACGTCACGTCGGTGCTCGCCCCCGACGGCGTGTGGGCGACCCTGCTTCAGGGCACGGTCGGCTTCATGCCGCGGATGACGTGGCTTCAGGTCGCGGCCTGGGCACTCTACCTCGCCATCGTCGGCGTGTTCTTCGTGCGTGGACTCCGTCTCCGGCGTCCGCGTTCTTCTGCTCCGACGGCACCCCCTGCGGGGGATGCCGCTGGCGCAGCATCCGTTCTCTCTCAGCAAGGAGCAGCATGAACACCTCCCGCCGGATTCTCACCGTCGCCGCCGCCACAGCGGCCGCCGCGCTCGCGCTGAGCGGCTGCGTCGCCAAAGCGGATGCTGCTGCGGGCGCTGCCTTCGCGGTGTCATCGAGCGATTCTGAGTGCGCCGTGTCGGCAACCACAGCGAAGAGCGGCACGCTCACATTCGAGGTGAAGAACTCCGGTGCCCAGACGACGGAGTTCTACCTGCTGGCAGAAGACGGCCTCCGCATCGTCGGCGAGGTCGAGAACATCGCGCCCGCCGCCTCCCGCACTCTCACGGTCGTCGCGCAGCCCGGCGAGTACTTCACGCTGTGCAAGCCCGGCATGATCGGCGACGGCGTGGGCAAGGCGGCGTTCACGGTCACCGGTGAGCGCGTCGAGGTCGGGGGTGCGGACGCGGAGCAGAAGCAGAACGCCGTCGACCTGTACGCGGCATTCGTGAAAGACCAGGTCGGACAGCTCGTCCCCGCAGTCGAAGAGCTCGTGACGGCCTACCAGGCCGGCGATGATGAGACCGCCCGCACGCTGTTCCCGCTGACCAGGGCGTACTACGAGCGCATCGAGCCGGTGGCTGAGGCACTCGGCACGCTCGACCCCCGCATCGACTACCGCGAGGTCGACGCGGTCGCCGAGGGACTCGAATGGACAGGCTTCCACCGCCTGGAGAAAGACCTCTGGGTGCCGGCACAGGATGCCCTCAACGCCGATGGTGAGACGCCTGCCTGGCACAACTGGGCACCGTCGACCGTGGCGGAGCGCGCGGACTACGGGGACCTGCTGCTCGCCGATGTGCAGGAGCTGTACGACTACGTCCACTCGACAGACTTCACCGACGCCCTGGCAGACCAGGGCATCGGCGGCATCTCGAACGGCGCGATCGCGCTGCTCGACGAGGTCGCGACCGGCAAGATCACGGGTGAGGAGGACTGGTGGTCGGGCACTGACCTCTACGACTTCGCGGCCAACGTCGAAGGCTCCAAGATGGCGTTCTCGCTGGTTCAGGACTTCGCCGCGTCGAAGGGCGACGGCGGTGAGGCACTCGTGACCGAGATCGAGGCCGGGTACGGTGCGCTTTCCGACGCACTGGCCGCGCATGGTTCGCTGGCTGACGGTTTCGTCGGCTACTCGAAGCTCACCGACGTGAACAAGCGCGAGTTCACCGACCTCATCAACGCGCTCGCAGAGCCGCTCTCGCAGCTGACGGGCACAATTCTCGAATGACCGAAGAGAACGAGCCGACGCCCGCCGACGCCGCGCCCCGGGGTGGGTTGAGCCGACGCGGTCTGCTCGGCCTCGCCGTCGGCGGCGGGGTGGCCGGGCTCGTCGCCGGTGTGGGCGGCGGGCTCGCTGCCGGCGTGGCGACCGGACGTGAACGTGCGCTCGCCGACGCTCACCCGGTGCATTCGTTCTTCGGTACCCACCAGGCGGGCGTGACCACGCCCGTCCAGGAGCACCTGCACTTCGCCGCCTTCGACATGATGCCGCGCACGAATCGCGACGATCTGATCTCGCTCCTACAGGATTGGACGTACGCTGCGGCGCGTATGACACAGGGGCTCGAGGTCAGCGCGCGCGGTGCGGTCGGGGGAGACCCTGAGTCGCCGCCGGATGACACGGGAGAGGCGCTCGGACTTCCGGCATCCGCCCTGACCGTGACCGTGGGGCTCGGCCCGTCGCTCTTCGATGCTGACCCCGATCGCTACGGCATCGCGGACCGGCGACCGCGGGTGCTCGAGCGCCTTCCGGCGTTCCTCGGCGACGATCTCGACCCGCAGCAGTCCAACGGCGACCTGTGCGTGCAGGTGTGCGCCGACGACCCGCAGGTCGCTGTGCACGCGATCCGCAACCTGAGCCGCATCGCCTTCGGTCGTGCGCGTCTTCGGTGGTCGCAGCTCGGCTTCGGCAAGACGTCGCGTACGACCGCCGATCAGGCGACACCCCGCAACCTCTTCGGCTACAAGGACGGCACCGCGAACATCCTGGCGGACGAGAAGGCAGGTCTCGCCGAGCACGTCTGGGTGGGGGAATCCGATGAGCCGGCCTGGATGGCGGGAGGCTCGTACCTCGTCGCGCGCAAGATCGCGATGCTGATCGAGACGTGGGACCGTGTGCGCCTCGCCGAGCAGAACGACATCATCGGTCGCGACAAGGCCGAGGGCGCGCCGCTGTCGGGCGGGGGCGAGTTCGCCGCACCCGACTTCTCCACCGGGGCGATCCCGCAGAACGCGCATGTGCGCCTTGCGCATCCCTCCCACAACGAGGGCATCCGGATCCTGCGACGCGGATTCAACTACGTCAACGGCAACAATGCCCTCGGACGCCTGGATGCAGGGCTCTTCTTCCTGTCGTACCAGCGCGATCCGGCGCAGTTCGTGACGCTGCAGCGCCGCCTGTCGACCGATGTGCTCAACGAGTACATCCGTCATGTCGGCTCGGGCCTGTGGGCCGTGCCCGGCGGTGTCGCGCAGGGATCATTCATCGGGGCGGCGCTGTTCGACTGAGCGCATTCCCACGGGCGTTCGATGGGGGCGACGCAGGCCTCACTACTCGGGGCGTCGAGACCCGGTCGGATCATTGCGGCGGCGCTCTTTCGCCGCGAGTGCCGGGTCCGCGAACAACCATGCCGGACGCGGTTCGACGAGGGGGCGGAAGACGCGGCGCACCGGTGAGGTGGCGAGAGCGAGGGCGATCGCGACGGAGAGCGCCGTGACGAGTGGCAGCCAGAGCCAGGTCGGATCGAGTCCGCGAAGGGCCCCCGATTCGCGGAACGGGTACAGCACGAAGGAGTGCAGCAGGTAGACGTACATCGTGTACTGGCCGAAGCGTGTCCACCAGTGCGTGCCGCGCGGGACGAGTGCGAAGAACGCCACGCTGAGCAGAAGCGCCACGACGATGAGGATGATCCGCACGCCGCCCGCCCACCACTGGGTGCCCCCGAGATCGATGTACGCGGAATCGTAGAAGAGCCAGTGGCGCAGGTCGATGGACTCCCAGAGCGGCAACCAGTTCCATGCCGCCCACCCTGTCGCGCCGAGCGCGACGACGGCGCCGGTGCGCAGCCACCACGGGCGGGATTCCAGCAGTCGCAGTCTCGTCACGATGTCGCGATCACGCGCCCACCAGCCGAGGGTGAAGAAGAACAGCAATCCCAGAGTGCGCGACAGAGAGAAGGTGCTGTCGACGTTGGGAAGGTAGCCGACTCCGACCGAGATGAGCCCTGCCCACAGCAGCGGCCAGCGCAGCAGTGCGATGTAGGGCAGTGCGAGACGGAAGATGCCCAGTGCGAGGAGGAACCAGAGCGTCCATGACGGTTGGGTGAGGTTCGGGTCTGCCTGTCCTTCGACGAGCCACTGGGTGAGGCTCCAGAGGAGCTCGAAGATCACGTACGGGACGAGGATGTCGGTGATGACGCGAGCCATCTGCGTCTTCGTCGGGGTGCCGGCCTTGGAGAAGTAGCCCGAGATGAGCGCGAAGGCGGGCATGTGGAACGCGTAGATCGTTAGGTAGAGCGCGAGCGCGATGTCTGAGTCGTACGTCATGCGCTGCACGGCATGCCCGAGGACGACCAGTGTGATGCAGGCGAATCGGGCGTTGTCCCAGAACGGCACGCGACGCTTCGGGCGGGCGGATGCGGGCGCCGCGGTCGCGGGGCTCACAGGCGGTTCTGACGTGCTCACAGATTCAGCGTACGGGGCGGGAATAATGTTGCCCTGACTGCGTTCCATCAATTACATTCATTTGCATAGAACTGGATGCCGAGGCATCCGTGAGTGGAGCACACACAATGAGCGAGATCACAGAAACCGCAGGCATGCAGTTCGGCATCATGACGGTCAGCGACATCACGCAGGACCCGACGACCGGCATCACTCCGAGCGAGCGGGAGCGCATCCAGGCGACCGTCACGATCGCGAAGCACGCTGAAGAAGTCGGCCTCGACGTGATGGCCATCGGTGAGCACCACAACCCGCCCTTCTGGTCGTCGAGCCCCACCACGACGCTCGCCTACATCGCCGCGCAGACCGAGCGCATCATCCTCTCGACCTCGACCACGCTCATCACCACGAACGACCCGGTCAAGATCGCCGAAGACTACGCGATGCTGCAGCACCTCGCCGAGGGGCGCACCGACCTCATGCTCGGCCGTGGAAACACGGGGCCGGTGTACCCCTGGTTCGGTCAGGACATCCGTCAGGGCCTGCCTCTCGCAATCGAGAACTACGCTCTGCTGCGTCAGCTGTGGGACAACGATGTGGTCGACTGGGAAGGCAAATTCCGCACTCCGCTGCAGGGCTTCACCTCGACTCCGCGCCCGCTCGACGGGGTGTCGCCCTTCGTCTGGCACGGATCCATTCGCACCCCCGAGATCGCGGAGCAGGCCGCCTACTACGGCGACGGCTTCTTCGCGAACAACATCTTCTGGCCCAAGGAGCACTACCAGCGCCTGATCGAGCTGTATCGTCAGCGCTACGCGCACTACGGTCACGGCACGCCTGAGCAGGCGATCGTCGGCATCGGCGGGCAGGTCTTCATGGCCGCCAAATCTCAGGACGCCGTCAACGCCTTCCGTCCCTACTTCGACAACGCCCCCGTCTACGGTCACGGCCCGTCGATGGAGGACTTCTCTGAGATGACTCCGCTCACGGTCGGCTCTCCGCAGCAGGTCATCGACCGTTACGCCGGCATGCGCGACTTCTACGGCGACTTCCAGCGTCAGCTGTTCCTCGTCGACCACGCAGGTCTGCCGCTCAAGACGGTGCTCGAGCAGCTCGACATCCTGGGTGGCGAGGTCGTTCCGGTGCTCCGCAAGGAGCTGGCGAAGAATCGTCCGGCCACTGTTCCGGATGCTCCGACCCACGCCGCGCGCGTGCACGCCGTGTACGGAGACGGCCCGGCCCGCGAAGCCCGTCCCGGCATGAACCGCGGCGACAACCTCACCGTCGGTGGCCCGTACCAGGACACGCCGGCCCGTGGGGGCTCCGCATTCGGCGCCGCAGCGACCCGACAGGAGGCCTGATCATGAGCACACGTCGTATCGCCGTGGTCTCGGCGGGGCTTTCCAACCCCTCCTCGACGCGGATGCTCGCTGACCGCCTCACGGCGAGCACGGTCGGTGCTCTCGCTGAACGTGAGATCCAGGCATCGGTGGATGTGATCGAACTGCGCGACCTCGCGCACGACATCATGAATAATCTGCTGACCGGGTTCGCGCCGGCAGCCCTGGAGGCCGCGATCAACACCGTCGTCTCGGCGGATGCTCTGATCGTCGTGACTCCGATCTTCTCGACCAGTTACTCCGGTCTGTTCAAGTCGTTCATCGACGTGCTCGACCCGGACGCGCTCACCGGCAAGCCGGTGCTGATCGGGGCCAACGCAGGAACCGCGCGACACTCGCTCGCGATCGACTATGCGATTCGTCCCCTCTTCACGTACCTGCATGCGGAGCCCGTCTCGACGGGCGTCTTCGCCGCGTCGAGCGACTGGGGTGCGAGTGCCGACGAGGTAGCCCCGCTCGGGTCACGCGTCGATCGCGGCGCACGTGAGCTGGCCGAGGCGATCGCGCGCAAGGAGACGGTCGCGGATCTCGACCCGTTCGACCCTGCCAACTACCTCGGCGAAGGCCGTTCTTTCGGCCACCTGCTCGGAGGTCTTGCAGGGGAGTGACAAAGAAGGAGGGCCGGCCCACAGGGCCGGCCCTCTTGCGGTCATCCGCTCTTGCGTCGGAACTCGCGCCGCGTCTGCGGTGCGGCAGCGCCGTGAACGGCGGAGTCACCATCGAGGTGAGCTTCGCCGGTGCGGTGCTGCGCGTTCTTCTTCTCGAGCGCTTCCTTGAACTTTCGCTTCATCTCCTCCGTAGAGGAGGCAGCGCCTTCTTCGGTGCTCATGCCCGTCAGCCTAAGGCACATGCGCGCCTCCCGGGTGATGATTCCCTGGCATCGTCCCCTTCTTCGCCGGAGGAGGGTTAGGCTCCCGTCATGACGCCCGCGCTGCCTCCGCTCATCGTGATCAACTCCGCATCCAGCGCCGGGGGAACGACGGTGGCGAGACTGCTGCAGAAGGACCTGCCCGATGTGCGCCTGCTGCTCGGCGTCGACGCCTTCATCGACGCCCTTCCTGACTGGACGGCACGCGGTGACGTCGGGCTGCACTTCGGTGCGGACGGTGAAGTCACCGTGGACGCGACCTACCGCGAGCGAGAAGACACCTGGTATCGCGCGCTCGCGGCGCTCGCCGCCTCCGGGCAGGCGCTCATCCTCGATGAGGTGCTGCTCGATGGAGGAAAGGGCCAGGAGCGTCTGCGCGCGCTGTTCGCGGAGACCGACACGTTCTGGGTGGGTGTGCGCTGCGACGCCGAAGTGGCCGAAGCGCGCGAGGCAAAGCGTCCTGATCGCATCGTCGGCATGGCGAGAGACCAGGCCGAGCGCGTTCACGAGGGGGTCGTGTACGAGGTCGTCGTCGATGGGGCTCAGCCTCCGCAGGAGAGCGTTGACACGATCCTCGACGCACTCGGCGTGTTCTGACCCGCGTCATCGCGGTGAGTGCCAGCATCCGCCCTCTGCTCGCCTGGGTGCCGACTGATAGGCTCTTCACGGTCGACGTCTGTCGACTGCACAACTTCATATCGACTCTGGACCCTCGCGCGTCACACGGACTCGCGAGGCTAAACAAAGAAGGAGAGACCTCTTGGAAGGTCCTGAAATCACTGCCACTGAGGCCGTTCTCGACAACGGTCGCTTCGGCACCCGCACCATCCGCTTCGAGACCGGTCGCCTTGCACAGCAGGCGCAGGGCGCAGTTGCCGCCTACCTCGATGAGGAGACCATGCTCCTGTCTGCGACGAGTGCGAGCAAGCACCCGCGCGAGGGCTTCGACTTTTTCCCGCTGACCGTCGACGTCGAAGAGCGTTCGTACGCGGCCGGCAAGATCCCCGGTTCGTTCTTCCGTCGTGAGGGTCGTCCCTCGACCGAGGCGATCCTCGTCTGCCGTCTGATCGACCGTCCGCTGCGTCCGTCGTTCGTCGACGGACTGCGCAACGAGGTTCAGATCGTCGTCACGGTGCTCTCGATCGCGCCGGGCGAGTTCTACGACGCGCTCGCGATCAACGCCGCGTCCGCTTCGACGCAGATCTCGGGTCTGCCGTTCTCCGGCCCGATCGCCGGTGTGCGTCTCGCGTTCATCCCCGGTCACGGCGAGCACTCCGACCAGTGGGTCGCTTTCCCGAACGCCGAGCAGGTCGAGCAGGCCGTCTTCGACCTGATGGTCGCGGGTCGTGTCGTCACCGCTGCTGACGGCAGCGAAGACGTCGCGATCATGATGGTCGAGGCCGAGGCCACCGAGGGCAGCTGGAACCTGATCAAGGCGGGCGCCACCAAGCCCAACGAGGACATCGTGGCCGCAGGCCTCGAGGCCTCGAAGCCCTTCATCGCGCAGCTCGTCAAGGCACAGGCCGAGCTCGCTGCCACGGCCTCGAAGGAGCCGGGTGTCTACCCGGTCTTCCTGCCGTACAGCGACGAGACCTTCACCTTCGTCTCGGAGCGCGCGCTTGCAGAACTCACCGAGGTCTACAAGATCGCCGACAAGCAGGAGCGTCAGAACGCTGACGACGCGATCAAGGATCGCGTCAAGGCCGAGCTGATCGAAGCGACCGAGGCTGGCACGCTGCCCGCCGCGGCTCCGCTTGAGTTCGCTGCCGCGTACAAGTCGGTCACCAAGAAGATCGTCCGCGGACGCATTCTCACCAACGGTGAGCGCATCGACGGCCGTGGGCTGGCAGACATCCGTCCGCTCGACGCAGAGGTGCAGGTCATCCCGCGCGTGCACGGTTCGGCGATCTTCCAGCGCGGCGAGACCCAGATCATGGGTGTCACCACGCTGAACATGCTCAAGATGGAGCAGCAGATCGACTCGCTGTCGCCCACGACGAGCAAGCGCTACATGCACCACTACAACTTCCCGCCCTACTCGACTGGTGAGACCGGTCGCGTCGGTTCGCCGAAGCGTCGCGAGATCGGGCACGGCTTCCTGGCCGAGCGCGCACTCGTGCCGGTGCTGCCGAGCCGCGAGGAGTTCCCCTACGCGATCCGTCAGGTCTCCGAGGCGCTGAGCTCGAACGGCTCGACCTCGATGGGCTCGGTCTGCGCATCGACCCTGTCGCTGCTCAACGCCGGTGTGCCGCTGCGCGCCGCCGTTGCCGGTATCGCCATGGGCCTGGTGTCCGACGAGGTCGACGGCGAGACGCGTTACGCGGCTCTGACCGACATTCTCGGTGCGGAAGACGCTCTCGGCGACATGGACTTCAAGGTCGCGGGTACCTCCGAGTTCATCACGGCGATCCAGCTCGACACGAAGCTCGACGGCATCCCGTCGTCGGTGCTCGCCGGCGCGCTGACCCAGGCTCGTGAGGCTCGCCTCACGATCCTCAACGTGCTGAACGCGGCGATCGATGCTCCTGACGAGATGGCGCCGACTGCTCCTCGCGTCATCAGCGTGCAGATCCCGGTCGACAAGATCGGTGAGCTCATCGGCCCCAAGGGCAAGACGATCAACGCGATCCAGGATGAGACCGGCGCACAGATCTCGATCGAGGAAGACGGCACTGTCTACATCGGCGCGACCGATGGCCCCTCGGCTGAGGCCGCCCGTGCGCAGGTCAACGCCATCGCCAACCCGACCAACCCCGAGGTCGGCGAGCAGTTCCTGGGAACGGTCGTCAAGATCGCGACCTTCGGTGCGTTCGTCTCGCTGCTTCCGGGCAAGGACGGTCTGCTGCACGTCACCGAGGTGCGCAAGCTCGCCGGTGGCAAGCGCGTGGAGAACGTCGAAGACGTGCTCGGCGTCGGCCAGA
The DNA here is from genome assembly GCF_058797175.1 of Microbacterium sp. GW823-FHT02G05. Lineage (NCBI taxonomy): Bacteria > Bacillati > Actinomycetota > Actinomycetes > Micrococcales > Microbacteriaceae > Microbacterium > Microbacterium sp. GW823-FHT02G05. The sequence goes on along the minus strand of NZ_JBXAJK010000002.1, from coordinate 695,587 downwards.
AGATCCTGGTGCGCATCACCAAGATCGATGACCGGGGCAAGCTCTCGCTCGAGCCGGTCGTCGAGGAGGCTCCGGCCGCTGCTGAAGCCGCCGAATCCACCGAAGACTAAGGTCTGACTCAAGCTGGCCCTGCCGCCTCCTCCGGGAGGCGGCAGGGCCAGCTTTCTTTGTAATGCAACTGTTATCAGAAGTTTTCCATCTGTGCACCAGAATGCCGCGCCTCGGGGGAGTTCTCTAATACCCTCGAAGTACGCACCGGGGGGTGCGCGTATTGCGGTACGAAGCAATGCAAACGGGGGTGAGATTTTGCGCTTCTTCGGAACAGGCACATCAGCCGGTGAAGAGCGGGCAGAATCCGCGGAGACCGGGGCGCAGTCGCATCCGTCGGCCCCTATCCCCGTCGTCGGGCCCGGCATCGGCGAATGCATCCGCGTGACCTTGGGTGAAACCGGTATCAGCACTTTCCCGCTCATTCTCGGCGGTGCTGAATTCGGTTGGAACACTGACCGCGCAATGAGCAGCAGCATTCTCGATCGCTACATCGAGTTCGGTGGCAACGCCATTCACACGGCCGACGGATTCGGAGCGGGGCGCAGCGAATACATCATCGGACAGTGGTTGAAAGAGCGCGGTCTGCGCGATTCCATCGTGCTGGGCACGCGTGTGGGCTCTCACCCCGACAATCCCGGTCTCGGTTCGGTGAACCTCGTTCGATCCGTTGAGGCGTCGTTGATGAGATTGGGAACAGAGCGAATCGATGTTCTCTACCTCGACGGCACGCTCGATGAGAGCAGCAACCTCGAAGACGTTCTGGCGACTGGCGAGTGGCTGGTCGAGACGGGCAAGGTCGGTGTTCTCGGTGCATTCCACTGGAGCGCCGAGCGGCTGGTCGAAGCGCGCATCCTCTCCGCCGCGGGGTATCCCCGGATCGAAGTCATCGATGAGCCCTACAACCTGCTCCGTCGTTCTGCTTTCGAGGGTGACCTTCGTCTCGTCGCGGGTGCACAGGGGCTTGCAGTGACGCCGTCGCACGCGCTCGAGCACGGATTCCTGTCGGGGCGCCACCGTTCGAAGGCCGCCGCGCTGCATGGAGTGCGCGGATCTCAGCTGCGTGGAAACATCAACCGCCGCGGCATCAAGGTGCTGCGTGCGCTTGATGCCGTCGCGCAGGAGCTCTCCGTTCCCGTCGCCGCGGCGGCGATCGCGTGGCTTCTCGCACAGCGCACGATCAGCGCCCCCATCGTCAATGCCTTCGCCGTCGATCAGGTCGATGAACTCATGCAGGGCGCCGGTGTGGCACTCAGCCGCACCCAGTTGACCGAGCTGTCGCGCGCGGCTAGCTGAGGTCATACACAGGCACCTTCGCAGTGTCCGAGGGGTGACGTAGGGTGGAGAACAGCACCGGCGAGAATCGCCGGCGACGAAGCGAGCGGTTGTGACGCACTACATCTATCTGGTCAGACACGGAGAACATCAGGATGCCGAGCACGGTCTCGCCGACGGCCCGCTCTCGGCCCGTGGCCGGCGACAGGCCGAGCTGATCGCAGACCGCCTCTCCGGCCTTCCGCTGGACGCGGTCTGGCATTCGCCGCTTCTGCGAGCCAACGAGACCGCCCGCGCGATTGCGGAGCGCATCCCCGCGGTAGAGATGCAGGCATCCGCGTTGCTCTTCGACTGCGTCCCGACGGGAATGACAGAAGAGACTCCCGCCGCCTTCGAGCCATTCTTCGGTGCGGTCACGGAGGCTGAGATCGAGGCTGGGCGTGCGCAGATGGCCGACGCGGTCAGCGAGTTCCTCGTCCGCAAACCGGGTGATGTGCATGAGGTGCTCATCACTCACAACTTCGTGATCTCCTGGTTCCTGCGCGAGGTGCTCGAAGCCCCCGACTGGCGCTGGATGACGATCAACCAGGCGCACTGTGGTCTGTCTGTCATCGCCCAGAAGCCGGGGCGTCCGTGGACCCTCGTCTCGCACAACGATCTCGGACACCTGCCGTTCGAGTTGCGCACGGGTATGCCCGATCCGCTCACCGTCTGACCGCGCAGACACCCGAGCCCCGCTCAATAGACTGGAGCACATGAGCACGCGTGTAGCCCTGGTGGGCGCGACCGGCAAGCTGGGAACCATCATCCGGGCGGTGATCGACGAACTCGACGGCTTCGAGGTGGCAGAGGTGCTCACATCACAGAGCGATCTCAGCTCCATCGACGGGTGTGACCTCGTCGTCGACGCGTCGACACCAGCCGTGAGCATGATGGTGATCCGTGCGGCGGCAGAGCGCGGTATCAACGTGCTCGTCGGCACGTCCGGGTGGTCGGCCGAGCGCATCGCGCAGGTGCGCGCGACCGTGGATGCTGCCGGAATCGGTGTGGTCTTCATCCCGAACTTCTCACTGGGTTCGGTCATCGGTTCGGCGCTCGCAGCGCTGGCGGCGCCGTTCTTCGATTCGATCGAGATCGTCGAGGCTCATCAGCACACCAAGATCGATTCGCCCAGTGGCACCGCGGTGCGCACGGCTGAGCTTGTCGCTGCAGCGCGAGACGCACAGGGGCCGGTCAACGCACCCCACGTCGATCAGCGTGCGCGTGGTCAGCAGATCGCAAGCGTCCCGATCCACTCGCTGCGCCGTCCCGGCGTCATCGCCAAGCAGGATGTCATCCTGTCGGGCGGTGGCGAGTCGCTCACGATCACGCACGACACGGTGCAGCCCGCGGCAGCGTACGCCCCTGGCATCCGTCTTGCTCTGCCCTTCGCACGTGATGCGCGCGGGGTCGTGGTCGGTCTCGAGAACATCATCGATCTCGGCCTCTCTGCCTCATGATCTCGCGCATCAGCGTCGGCGTCATGGCCCTGGGCCTGCTGCTCTACATCGTGCTCGTCGCGCAGCGCGCCTACATCATGCTCACCTCGGGTACGCCGGTCGGAATCATCCTCGGCATCGGTCTCGTCGTCCTGCCGCTGATCGGAACCTGGGCACTCGTGCGCGAGTTCCAGTTCGGTGTGGCCGCGTCGCGGCTGATCAAGCGTCTTGAATCCGAGGGGCTCATCCCGGATGATGACGTCGCGCTCACCCCCAGCGGTCGTGTCGCGCGTGAGGCGGCACCCGCGCTGATCGCGCGCTACGAGCAGGACGCGGTCACGGACAGCACCTCGTGGCGCGCGGCGCTGCGACTCGCGATCGTCCAGGATGCGGCAGGGCAGCGCAAGGATGCCCGCGCCAGCGTGCGCTCCGCCATCCGCCTTGCTCACGACGCGGGGGAGTGACCCCGATCTCACAGACAGAAGGCGGCGTCCCAGGGGACGCCGCCTTCTGTCTGTGAACTGTGCTCAGGCGAGCGTCGCCTCGAGGGTGATCTCGATTCCGGCGAGGGCCTGCGAGACGGGGCATCCGACCTTGGCGCCCTCGGCGAGCTGCTGGAAGGTCTCGGCGTCGAGTCCGGGAACGGTCGCGTTGACGTTCAGGTGGCTTCCGGTGATGCCGGTGCCGGGCTTGAAGGTGACGGACGCCGTGGTGTTGACGCGCTCAGCGGGAGTGCCGTTGCCGGCGAGTGCGTGGGAGAGCGCCATGCTGAAGCACGAGGCGTGCGCAGCGGCGAGCATCTCTTCCGGGGTCGTGGTCGTGTCAGCGCCTTCGGCGCGGGACTTCCAGTCGAGGGGGAACGTGCCGAGGTGCGACGACGAGAATGCGACTGAACCCGACCCCTCGATCAGGCTTCCGGTCCAGGTGGCGGCGGCTTCGCTGGTAACAGGCATGGCTTCTCCTCAGAGGTCAGACGTGAAGTCGATGTTCCGCAAGCCTAGCGAGCGATGAGCGGAACGGCGATGGATCTGCCTTCTCAGGGGAGCGTTCAGGCGTGTCGCGCGCGGCCGATCACTCCGACGCGCTGCAGAAGGAGATAGATCTGGCAGCCGAGGCAGAAGCCGAACACCGCGTTGAGGAAGGCGGCGACGAAGGCGGCGCCCGTCGCGATCGTCAGCGCCCAGGGCACGCCGAGCAGGTGCAGAATGAGGCCGATCCCGACCACGAAGAGGCCGACCCCCTGAGCGAATCGCGGAGGGCGGGGGTCTTCGAGGTCGGCGGGCGGCGAGAGCCGAGGACGCACGAGTGTGCGGAAGAGGACGCTCCACGGGTGCGTCGACGGGGACAGAATTCCCCAGAGGAACAGTGCTGCCACGACGACGGTGAGCAGGAATCCGGGGTCGAGTGCGCGCCGGGCCAAGACAGCTTCGAAAGAGGGGGTGAACGTCGCGTCCGCGAGCGGCTGATAGGCGACCCAGCCGAACGTCTGTGCGGCGGTCGAGGCGCCGGTGAGGGCGAACACGGTCGCGACCAGCAGAAGCACGGCGGTGATCGACGCTGCGAAACGCGGACCGCGCGGGTCGATGCCGGGAGGCGAGGGAGTGGTCATGGCTGCTCCGATTCGGGAAGGATCAGACGGCCGCGAGGGCGTCGGTGAACTCGCCACGGTGCGGGACGCCACCGAAGCGGGCCCGGATACGGCCGTCGCCGTCGACCAGCAGCGTCGTCGGCGTCTGCAGGACGCGATAGCGCGTTGCGAGGTCTGGTCGGTGGGTGAGATCGATGTCGACGTGCGAGACGTCCGGATGCTGCGCCGCGATCTCGGTGAGCGACCTGCGCACCTGGGGGCAGCGGGCGCAGAACTCGGTGCCGAACTGCACGATCGTGACGCGGTCGCCGCGCTCATGCGCGGCGAGATCGGCGACATCCATCTGCTCGTGGTCGACCACGCGCATCCGCCCCTGCCGTGCTCGCCAGAGCAGGCCGATCGCCGTGGCGGCGACGAGAAGCGCGCCGGCGACGAGAAGAGCGGTGGTGACGGGCATGCACCGAGAGTACGCGCGCCGCCTGTGTCCGAGGCCGCGTGTTGCGAACCATGACGGCAGGAACTCGCCGCCCCGATCCGCGTGGTGGCGGGTAGGGTTTTCACCATGAGCAATGCCGTGTCGACGCCCTATGAAGACCTTCTCCGCGACGTCTTGGCGGAGGGCACGCACAAGTCCGATCGCACGGGCACCGGCACGACGAGCGTGTTCGGTCGACAGATCCGCTTCGATCTCTCGCAGGGCTTCCCGCTCATCACGACGAAGCGCGTGCATTTCAAGTCGATCGCGTACGAGCTGCTCTGGTTCCTGCGCGGTGATTCGAATGTCGGGTGGCTCAAGGAGAACGGCGTCACGATCTGGGATGAGTGGGCGGATGCCTCGGGCGACCTCGGTCCGGTCTACGGAGTGCAGTGGCGGTCATGGCCGACTCCTGACGGCGGACACATCGATCAGCTGAGCGACGTCATCGAACAGATCAGGCAGTCGCCGGATTCGCGTCGCCTCATCGTGTCGGCGTGGAATCCGGCGGACATCCCCGACATGGCGCTCGCGCCGTGCCATGCGCTGTTCCAGTTCTATGTCGCGGACGGCAAGCTCTCGTGCCAGCTGTACCAGCGCAGCGCAGACATGTTCCTCGGCGTGCCGTTCAACATCGCCTCCTACGCGCTGCTGACGATGATGATCGCGCAGCAGGTCGGCCTGGAGCCGGGTGACTTCGTCTGGACCGGCGGCGACTGCCACGTCTACGACAATCACCGCGAGCAGGTGCAGGAGCAGCTGAGCCGGGACGCCTATTCCTATCCGACACTGCGGTTCGCACGCAGGCCGGAGTCGATCTTCGATTACCGGTATGAGGACTTCGTGATCGAGGACTACCAGCACCACCCGTCGATTCGCGCGGCGGTGGCGGTATGACCTGGGTCGGCCTGATCTGGGCCGAAGCCGCAGGCGGAGTGATCGGCGCCGAAGGGGGCATGCCCTGGCATGTGCCTGAAGACCTCGCGCACTTCAAAGAGATCACGATGGGGTCGCCCGTGGTGATGGGGCGCAAGACCTGGGAGTCGCTGCCCGAGCGCTTCCGGCCACTGCCGGGGCGCGAGAACATCGTCATCACGCGCCAACAGGACTGGGCGGCCGATGGCGCACGCCGTGCGGCCACGATCGCAGAAGCGGTGCGGGGGCTCGAACGTGTCTGGATCATGGGCGGTGCTGAGATCTTCGCGCAGGTGATCGGCGGTGCGGATCGCCTCGAGGTCACTGAGCTCGACCTCGACGTACCCGGAGACGCCTACGCCCCGTCGCGAGCGGGCTGGCGTCTCGTCGACACAGGGGAGTGGCAGACCTCCCGCACCGGTGTGCGGTACCGCTTCCTCGGATACGAGCGCTGATGCGCTCCGCCCTCATCACAGGAGCCAGCGCCGGACTCGGTGCCGAGTTCGCCCGTCAGCTTGCCGCCGATGGGGCGGATCTTGTGCTGGTGGCGCGTTCGAACGCCAGGCTCGAGGCACTCGCCGCAGAGCTGCGGGCCGCATACGGTGTCCGCGTCGAGGTGCTCGTCGCTGACCTCGCCCGTACACGCGACGTCGAACGGGTCGCGAAGCGACTGTGCAGCGAGAAGCATCCGATCTCCCTCCTCATCAACAACGCCGGCTTCGGGCTGCCCCTGCATTTCGCGGACAACGACATCGATGATGAGGTGCGCCACCTGCGGGTGCACGTCGAGGCATCCATGCGGCTCATGCACGCGGCACTCAGCGTGATGCGCGGTCGCGGTGGACGCATCATCAACGTGGCATCCGTCGCCGGATTCATCTCCCGCTCGACGTACTCCGCGTGCAAGTCCTGGCTCATCGGGTTCAGTCGCTGGGCGAATGCCGAGTACGCGCAGGATCGTGTCTCGGTGACGGCGGTGTGTCCCGGCTTCACCCATACGAGCTTCCATGAGCGGATGGGGTTGGCGCCGGGGGATGAGGGCGTGCCCGATCTGATGTGGCTCGACGCGCGCGACGTGGTGCGTGAGGCGCTGCGGGATGCGGCCCGGGGCAAGGCCGTGTCCATCCCGTCGTTGCGTTACAAGGCGATCGTCGCGCTCACGAAGGTGCTGCCGGCTTCGCTGACCGCCGGGGTCGCGCGTCGCGGACGCGTCTGAGCAGTCTCGTCTCAGCGAAGGCGGCCGAGGTGGATGGCGGCGTAGGTGAGCGCCGCGATCGTCTCGCCGTCGCGGATGCGACCGTCTGCGATCATCTCCACGACCTCGGGGAACGGCACCCATGAGACATCCTGGATCCCCTCCTCCGTCTGACCGTCGGTGCGCGAGGCGTGCGCGCGGATCCCACCCGCGAGAAACACGAACTCCGGCGCGACGCTCACGCCGTTCAAGGCGGTCATCTCGCCGAGCAGCGTCCACTCGTCGGCCTGCAGGCCGGTCTCCTCGAGGAGCTCTCGCTGCGCCGCGATGATCGGATCCTCGCCGTCCGTTCCGCCTGCGGGAACCTCGATCGATCGTCCCGTCGTGTACCGGTCGAGGGTGACGAGGCACACGCGGTCGCTCGCATCGAGCGCGACGACGAAGACGGCGGGATGGCGCAACGTGACCACTCCGTAGATGCCATCTCCGCCGGGCCCGGTGACCTGGTCCTCTCGTACCGAGATCCAGCGGTTCTCGTACACGATCTTCGAATCACGGGTCTGCCAGGTCATTCGGCGAGCCTAGTAGTTGGCTCGTGAGTCCTCGTGGCGTCACCGTCTGGGTCGCACGCCGCCGAACCGATACGCTGAGAGCATGACGCACTCGGGAAATCCATTCGGACAGGTTCTCGTCGCGCTCGTCACTCCGATGACGGCCGACGGTGAAGTCGACTGGCCCGCCGTCGAGAAGCACATCGATGACGTGATCACCGCAGGAGCGGACGGCATCGTCGTGACGGGAACGACCGGTGAGACCTCGACCCTGACGGATCCCGAGAAGCTCAAGCTCGTCGAGGTCGGGAAGTCGGTTTCCGCGGGCCGCGCCAAGATCATCACGGGCGGTGGCTCCAACGAGACCGCGCACGCGATCGAGCTGTACAAGGCCAGCGAGAAGGCCGGCGCCGACGGCATCATGATCGTCACGCCGTATTACAACAAGCCCACGCAGGCCGGCATCCTCACGCACTTCCGCCTCGTTGCAGACGCGACCGACCTGCCGGTGATCCTCTACGACATCCCTGGGCGCACCGGGGTTCCGATCAAGTACGAGACGATCCTCCGCCTCGCCAAGCACCCCAACATCCTCGCGGTGAAAGACGCCAAGGGTGATTTCTCCGAGGTGAGCCGCGTGCTCAACCAGACAGACCTGCTCTACTTCTCGGGAGACGACGCCAACGTGCTCCCGCATCTCGCGATCGGGGCATCCGGGCTCATCGGCGTCACCGCGAACATCGCACCGACCCCGTACCGCACCATCATCGACGCCGTGAACCGCGGCGACCTGGCCACGGCGACCGCCGAGCACAAGCGTCTGGAGCCGCTCGTTCGCGCGGTCATGACGCACGTTCCCGGCACCGTGGCCGCCAAGTACATCCTGCACGGGCTGGGCCGTATCGGCAGCCCGCGCGTACGGCTCCCGCTCGTGGGGCCGGAGGAGTGGGAAGCCGCGATCATCGAAGACGAGCTCGCGCTCGTCAAGGACGTGCCCGGCGCCGACTTCTCGAACTTCCGTCCCGACCGCAATGCGGCCGCTGGAGGAGCGCTTCCCAAGGTGCACGGCACCACGCGGTGAGCGCGCTCTCGCGCACAATTCGAACGGGCACACGGTGCCCGGCCCTGGAGGCATGATGACCATCGCACTCGCAGATCCCGAACCCCTCGCCGACGGCGTCCTCCGTGTCACGCCGATCGGTGGACTCGGAGAGATCGGTCGCAACATGACGACCTTCGAGTACGACGGCAAGATCCTGATCGTCGACTGCGGCGTGCTGTTCCCTGAAGAGCATCAGCCGGGCGTCGATCTGATCCTGCCGGATTTCGAACCCATCAAGCACCGTCTCGACGACATCGTCGGTGTCGTGCTCACGCACGGTCACGAAGACCACATCGGGGCTGTGCCGTATCTGCTGCGCCTGAAGAACGACATCCCGCTGATCGGGTCGGGTCTCACCCTCGCGCTTGTCGAGGCGAAGCTCAAGGAGCACCGCATCCGTCCGTTCACGCTGACGGTGAAGGAGGAGCAGCGCGAGCAAGTCGGTCCGTTCGATCTCGAGTTCGTCGCCGTGAACCACTCCATCCCGGATGCTCTCGCTGTCGCCATCCGCACGCCTGCGGGCATGGCGCTGGCGACTGGTGACTTCAAGATGGACCAGCTGCCGCTCGACGGTCGCATCACCGATCTCCGCGCGTTCGCACGTCTGGGGGAGGAGGGCGTGGATCTCTTCCTGGTCGACTCGACCAACGCGGATGTCCCGGGATTCACCCCGACCGAGCGCTCGATCGGCCCCGTGCTCGATCAGGTCATCGGCAAGGCGCCGCGGCGCGTGATCGTGGCGAGCTTCTCGAGCCACGTGCACCGCGTGCAGCAGGTCATCGATGCCGCTCATGCACACGGGCGTCGGGTCGCTTTCCTCGGGCGCAGCATGGTGCGCAACATGACGATCGCCGAAGACCTCGGGTATTTGAAGGTGCCTGCGGGTGTGCTCATCGACTACAAGAAGGCGCGTGACCTTCCCGAAGACCAGATCGTCTACATGTCGACGGGGTCGCAGGGCGAGCCGATGGCCGTGCTCAGCCGCATGGCGAACCTCGATCACGCGATCGAGCCGGGTCCCGGAGACACCGTCATCCTCGCCTCGAGCCTGATCCCGGGCAACGAGAACGCGGTCTACCGTGTGATCGACGGGCTCACCAAGCTCGGAGCCAATGTCGTGCACAAGGCCAACGCCCGCGTGCACGTCTCGGGCCACGCCGCCGCCGGCGAGCTGATCTACTGCTACAACATCCTCCGCCCCAAGAACGTGCTCCCCGTGCACGGCGAGTACCGTCACCTGATCGCGAACGCGAAGCTCGCGCAGGACACCGGGATCGCCGAAGGGAACACGTTCATCGCCTCCAACGGCACGATCATCGATCTGAAAGACGGTGAGGCGCGCGTCGCCGGCCAGCTCGATCTCGGCTTCGTGTACGTCGATGGATCGACGGTCGGTGAGATCACGGATGCGGACCTCAAGGACCGTCGCATCCTCGGTGAAGAGGGCTTCGTGTCGGTGATCGTCGTCGTCGACTCGACGACAGGTGACATCATCTCGGGTCCCGAGATCCACGCGCGAGGTGTGGCAGAAGACGACTCCGTCTTCGACGACGTCGCGCCGAAGATCGTCGCAGCTCTCAAAGAGGCGGCCGGCAACGGCGTGCGCGATCCGCACGCGCTGTCGCAGGTCGTGCGCCGGACGATCGGTCGATGGGTCAACCAGAAGCTGCGTCGTCGTCCGATGATCGTTCCGCTGGTCATCGAGGCGTAGTCTGCGGAGGGTGCTGCATCCCCGTTCCTTCCGGTGCGAAGGTGGCGGGATGCCGCGTCACTACGGGCAAATGTCTGTGCTCCCGCGTAGCGTGGAAGCATGGCCAGGAGTACGAGCGCGACCAGCAAAGGTCAGTCGTCTGAGAAGTCTTCGGCGCGCCCTCGTTCCACGGCTGCGGCGAAGCCGCGTGCGCAGGCGGCGCCGAAGAAGTACATCGATGAGGTCGAGAAGCCTCCCGTCGCCGCGCGCGCATGGATGGGCCTTGCGCACGGTGTCGGCGGTCTGTTCCGCACGTTCGGGCCCGAGACGCTCCAGAAAGACGATCGTCGCGACGGTTTCCCGTTCCTGCTGGTGCTGTTGGCGATTGCGGGTGCCGTCAACGAGTGGTTCTTCATCGGCAACGAGGTCGCGGCCAACATCAGCGCCTACTCTGTCGGTGGCCTGATCGGCCGGACCGCCTTCGTCATGCCCGTGCTGCTTCTGCTACTGGCGGGATGGATGTTCCGACACCCCTCATCCGTCAATGACAACGGTCGTATTGGCATCGGCTTCGGACTCTTCATCCTGACAGTCGCCGGCTTCTGCCACGTGGCGGGAGGCCAGCCGCAGCCGAAGTCCGGCATGCCGGCGCTGAGTGCGGCTGGCGGACTCTTCGGATGGATGCTGGGGGAGCCGCTGTCGTACCTCACATCACCGGTGGCATACGTCGTGCTGTCGCTCCTCGCCGTGCTCAGCATCCTCATCATCACCAAGACGCCGCCGAACCGCATCGGTCAGCGCCTGGGTGATCTCTATGCCTGGATGTTCGATGAGGATCGGGCTGAGAAGCCGGTGAAGGACGCAGAGTCGATCGCCGAGGCTGACAAGGTCGACGATCCGGATGTGCTGCCCTGGTGGCGTCGCAACAAAACCGGTCGCGAAGAAGACCCCGACGGCGGTCTGGGATCGCAGGACCTCACCGAGATCCTCATGACGGAGGATAAGACTCCGGCCTACGACCAGGCCGTGATCGTCACGAACGCTGCGGCCGCGGCGAACGACCCCTACGACGCGGCGACCGAAGTGCTGTCGGACGTGCGGGCCGTGACCGACATGCTTGCCGAGAAGCAGAGCACAGCACTGCTGGACGACGGTGACACCGGCGAGATGCCCGAGCTTCCCGGTCTCGACGGCTTCGGCACAGACGGCCCGGGCGACCGCGGCCCGCAGGCCCCCGTCGCGCCCTACATCCTTCCGCGGCCGAGCGTGCTCAGCGAGGGGCCGCCCTCAGTCGCGCGCTCCGAGGCCAACGACCGTATCGTCGAGCAGATCACGAACGTGCTCACGCAGTTCAACGTCGATGCCAAGGTCACCGGCTTCTCGCGCGGACCCACCGTCACGCAGTACGAGGTCGAGGTCGGTCACGGCGTCAAGGTCGAGAAGATCCTGCAGCTCAGCAACAACTTCGCCTATGCCGTCGCGTCAAATGACGTGCGCATCCTCTCGCCGATCCCGGGGAAGAGCGCGATCGGCATCGAGATCCCCAACACCGACCGCGAGACTGTCGCCCTTGGTGATGTGCTGCGGTCGCAGGCGGCGCAGAAGAGCACGCATCCGATGACGATCGGCGTCGGTAAGGATGTCGGCGGCAACTTCGTCGTCGCGAACCTCGCCAAGATGCCGCACCTTCTCGTTGCCGGTTCCACCGGTTCGGGTAAGTCGAGCTTCGTGAACTCCATGATCACGAGCCTGCTCATGCGGGCGCGTCCGGCAGATGTGCGCATGGTGCTGATCGACCCGAAGCGGGTGGAGCTCACCAGCTACGCGGGCGTTCCGCACCTCATCACGCCGATCATCACGAACCCCAAGAAGGCAGCCGAGGCGCTGCAGTGGGTCGTGAAAGAGATGGACATGCGCTACGACGACCTCGCGTCGTTCGGCTTCCGCCATATCGACGACTTCAACCGCGCGGTGCGCGCCGGAGAGGTCGAGGTGCCGGTGGGCAGCGAGCGTGTACTCAAGCCCTATCCCTACCTGCTCGTCGTGGTCGATGAGCTCGCCGACCTCATGATGGTCGCGCCTCGTGACGTCGAGGACTCGATCGTTCGCATCACGCAACTGGCCCGCGCGAGTGGTATTCACCTGGTGCTGGCAACGCAGCGTCCGAGCGTCGACGTGGTCACGGGCCTCATCAAGGCGAACGTGCCGTCCCGTCTGGCGTTCGCCGTGACGAGCGTCACCGACAGCCGCGTGATCCTCGACAGCCCCGGCGCCGACAAGCTCATCGGCCAGGGTGACGCCCTCTTCTCGCCCATGGGCTCTTCGAAGCCGTTCCGCCTGCAGGGCGCATGGGTTGACGAGAAAGAGATCGAAGCGGTCGTCAAGCACGTCACGCAGCAGGCGCGCCCCGAGTACCGCGCGGATGTTCAGGAAGCGATCGAGCCGAAGAAGAAGAACGAGGTCGACGAAGACATCGGCGACGACCTCGAGTTGCTGCTGGCGGCCGCCGAGCTCATTGTCTCGACGCAGTTCGGCTCGACGTCGATGCTTCAGCGCAAGCTGCGAGTGGGCTTCGCCAAGGCAGGTCGTCTCATGGACCTGCTGGAGTCTCGCGAGGTCGTCGGCCCGTCCGAGGGTTCCAAGGCGCGCGACGTTCTCGTGACGGCAGAGCAGCTTCCCGGTGTGCTCGCGCGTCTGCGCGGGGACACCCCGGCGCCCGCGGCGTCCACCGCGCCACCCGCCGCTGCGGCTGCGGGGATGGCAGCAGGAGTCGACCCGGTCGAGGCGCAGTTCGCAGGCCTGGAAGTCGTCGAGGCCGATGATGACGGTGACGAAGACGCCTGGTCGTTGACGGGTCGTGATTGATGGCGATTCCTCGACAGCTTCCCAACGCGATCACGGTCGCGCGCATCCCGCTCGCCGTCGTCTTCTTCGTGCTGCTGCTCATGGGTGGGCAGTACGGCGACACTGACCTGGCGCTCCGCTGGGTCGCGGGTGGACTCTTCGTACTCGCGATCTCGACCGACTGGGTCGACGGGTACCTGGCACGCAAGTACGACATCGTCAGCGACTTCGGAAAGCTCTGGGACCCGATCGCCGACAAGCTACTGACCGGCGCCGGTTTCGTGGGCCTGGCGATTCTCGGCGAAGTGAGCTGGTGGATCGTCATCGTCATCCTCATCCGCGAGTGGGGGATCACCATCCACCGCTTCATGGTGGCCAGCGAGCACATCGTGGCTGCTGCCTGGATGGGCAAACTCAAGACGGCGTTCCAGGGGGTCGCGCTCGGATGGGCGCTACTGCCATTGCACGTTGTTGTCGGCATGCCGGTGTGGACGGTCGTGACCTTCGTCCTGATGCTGGTCGTGCTCGTGCTGACGGTGCTCAGCGGAATCGACTACATCCTCGCCCAAGCGCGCGGTGTGCGCGAGGGCCGTCGGGCGATGTAGGGGCGAGGAAGAAGGGCGCAAGCCATGGATGCTCCGGACGCTCTCCTCTCTGCTTTGCGTGATCGCGGACTTTCACTCGGGGTCGCGGAGTCGCTCACGGGTGGTGCGCTCTGTTCCGCACTCGTCACGGTGCCTGGAGCGTCGGCCGTTCTGAGAGGCGGGATCGTCTCGTACGCGACAGAGATCAAAGAGAGCGTGCTCGGCGTTGACGCTGCGGTGCTGGACCGGTTCGGGCCGGTGCATCCTGAGGTCGCCGCACAGATGGCGGACGGCGTCCGGCGGGCGATGTCGGTTGGTGGAGTTTCTGCAGACGTGGGAATCTCCACGACAGGAATCGCGGGTCCGGACTCGCCGGATGGGCAACCCGTCGGCACTGTGCACATCGGTGTGAGCATCGGTGCGCACACGAGTACTCGGAAATTCCACTTCGATGGCGACCGGGCCGAGGTCCGTGCGGCAACGGTCTCCGCGGCGCTGGAGTGGGCACGTGAAGTCGTGGAGTGCGCCGGGGAATAGTCTGCGCCTGCGTGAAGTTGAGTCATGTGTACTCACATTTAAAGCACAGGTTGAAAAGATAGGTTCAGACGTGTCAGATCGGGTTAGACTGACGATCCAACCGGGCGAGCTGCACGGTTCGGACGGTCCAGAAAGGGGGAGGTTCTGATGATTCTTGTACGACAGGAAATCGGCGATGTTCTGAGGGACTTCCGTCTGCAGAAGGGCCGCACCCTGCGCCAGGTTGCCAGCAAGGCGTCCGTGGCGCTGGGCTATCTCAGCGAGGTGGAGCGCGGCCAGAAGGAAGCGTCGAGCGAGATTCTCGCCTCGGTTGCAGAAGCTCTCGATGTTCCCATCTCGACCATCATGCGCGAGGTCGGTGACCGTATCTCGGTCCTCGAGGGAATCTCCACCTTCCCGGACGTCGTTCCCGCAGACCTCGTGGCTTCGGTCGAACCAGAGCTGTCGCTGCGCTGAGTGTCTTGGTCGCGAGCAGTCGCGGCAGGTCGTGGTGGAAGGATCCCATGCGCAGGAGTGAGTTCCTCCGTGCCGTCGATGTCGAGTTCGGTGCCCGATCGACATCGTTGCTGAACGATCTCGTGCTCGGTGCGGTCGGAAGCCGGACCGCCGTCGACGCTCTGGATGCAGGCGTGCCGCCCCGTGAGATCTGGCTGGCTCTGTGCGACGAGGCGGAGGTGCCCGCCGAGCGGCGCTACGGTGCGGGACGCATGGAGCCGCGCCGCTCCTGATAGGCGGGACCAGGGCGACCCTGCGAGATTCGTTCCCGTTGCGGATGCTGCTTCTCGGCGTGTCCTCGAATATCTGTTCGAACTCGGCGTAGTCTTCTGCACAGATGGTTTCGAATCCTCGTCATCCACCGATCGTGTGAGTGGACCTCAGAATGTCTGAGCCCCCTTCTACGGTGATTGATGTGGCACCGAGCCATACGCCTTGTCGGAGAGCAGGCCCCAGCCGGGGCTCGCCGCGACAGCCTATAGGCGGCATCACGTCAGCACGAAGGAGCAACCATGCCATCACCCGCAGACCGCGAGAAGGCTCTCGAATCGGCCCTCGCCCAGATCGACAAGCAGTTCGGTAAGGGATCGGTGATGCGACTGGGCAGCGACGAGCGCGCTCCCGTCGAGGTCATTCCGACCGGTTCCATCGCGCTGGACGTGGCACTGGGGGTCGGCGGACTCCCGCGTGGACGCATCATCGAGATCTACGGTCCGGAATCGTCCGGTAAGACCACGCTCACGCTGCACGCGATCGCCAATGCGCAGCGCAACGGCGGCATCGCCGCATTCATCGACGCTGAGCACGCGCTCGACCCCGAGTATGCGAAGAAGCTCGGCGTCGACATCGACGCTCTTCTGGTCGCGCAGCCCGACACCGGTGAGCAGGCGCTTGAAATTGCCGACATGCTCGTACGGTCGGGCTCCATCGATCTGATCGTCATCGACTCTGTCGCCGCACTCGTGCCGCGCGCCGAGATCGAGGGTGAGATGGGTGATTCGCATGTGGGTCTGCAGGCGCGACTCATGTCGCAAGCGCTGCGAAAGCTCACCGGTGGACTCAACCAGACCAACACCACGATGATCTTCATCAACCAGCTGCGAGAGAAGATCGGCGTCTTCTTCGGTTCGCCCGAGACCACCGCCGGCGGTAAGGCGCTGAAGTTCTACGCATCTGTGCGTATGGACATTCGTCGAATCGAGACGCTCAAGGACGGCACGGAGGCAGTGGGTAACCGCACCCGTGTGAAGGTCGTCAAGAACAAGATGGCACCGCCGTTCAAGCAGGCCGAGTTCGACATCATCTACGGCGTGGGTATCTCGCGCGAGGGCAGCCTGATCGACTTCGGTGTCGAGCACGCGATCGTCAAGAAGTCCGGTGCCTGGTACACCTATGACGGTGATCAGCTCGGACAGGGGAAAGAGAACGCGCGCAACTTCCTTCTCAAGAACCCCGACATCGCCAATGCGATCGAGACGCAGATCAAGCAGAAGCTCGGCATCGGCGGTGCGGCACCTGTGGCAGTTGAAGCTCCGGCCGATCCGTCCGCACAGCGTCGCTCGGCCTGAGCATGGCTCGTGATTTCGGGGGCGGCGCATCGGATGATGCGCTCGCCCCCGTCATCCCTCTCTTCGGACGCAAGGGCGGGAGACAGGTTGACGATGACGTCGCGGAGACGGCACACGAAGCCGATGTCGACGACTTCACGAACTCAAAACACCCGGCGGGATCATCGCGTGCCGCAGAAGCCTCCGACGTCTTGCGTTCCTCGTTCCCCGCAGGCGTGGCACCGCTGAGAGCATTGTCATCTTTTACAGAACCGGATCACAGTTCTGACGGCGCCTCGGCCGACCCGAGGGAGGACGAGAGCCGCGGTGATGCCGAAAGCGGCAACGACGGCGAAGAGGTGCGCGCCGCGGCCGTCGCTGTCCTCGTGCGCAAACTCAGCGCCAAACAACTCTCCGTCAGCGAGGCACGGGATGTTCTGCGGACGCAAGGGGTCACCGGTAGCGACGCCGGTGACGTCCTTGATGACTTCGAAGAGCGCGGCTACCTCAATGACCTGGCCCTTGCGGAGATGCTGGTGACCTCGGGAGCAGAGCGCCGCGGCCAGGGGCGCGTCGCTATCGGCCGCACTCTCGCGCAGCGGGGGATTCCGCGACACATCGCCGACGAGGCATTGGGCGTCCTTGAAGACGACGATGCCGAGCGCGCGCTGGAGTTCGCACGCAGCAAGGCCCCGTCCATGGCGCGACTCGACGACGATGCCGCACTCCGGCGTCTCGTCGGGCAGCTCTCCCGGCGAGGGTACGGCGGAAGTGTTGCGATGACCGCGGCGCGGAACGCATTGCGTGAGAACAAACGTGGCTTCGCATCACGCCCCACGAGCGTGCGCTTCACGCCGTCGGATGACGACGATCTCGCCTGAACCCCTCGATGTGTGGGTACCGTGAGACCGCTCGTAGAATGGCTAGATCATGACTACACCAGTGAGTGAACCGACGATCATCGCGCCGTCTGCGGCGGCGGTCGACGCGTCGGGGCGTGCGCGTTCCTACGAGGTGCGCACATTCGGCTGCCAGATGAACGTGCACGACTCCGAACGCCTCTCGGGGTCGCTGGAGAGTGCTGGCTACGTGCGCGCCGAGAGCGGTGCTGAGGCCGACATCGTCATCATCAACACCTGCGCCGTGCGTGACAACGCGGCTGGCAAGCTCTACGGCACCCTGGGACACCTGGCGGCAGTGAAGCGCCGCAAGGAAGGCATGCAGATCGCCGTCGGCGGCTGCCTTGCTCAGATGGACAAGCAGGCCGTCCTCGACAAGGCGCCTTGGGTTGACGTCGTGTTCGGCACGCACAACATGGGGTCGCTTCCCACGCTCCTCGAGCGTGCACGCCACAACGGCGAGGCAGAGCTGGAAATCCTCGAGTCGCTCGAAGTCTTCCCCTCGACGCTTCCCACTCGACGGGATTCCGCGCACAGCGGCTGGGTGTCGATCTCCGTCGGCTGCAACAACACGTGCACCTTCTGCATCGTGCCGAGCCTGCGCGGGAAGGAGAAAGACCGCCGCCCGGGTGACATCCTCAATGAGATCCGCCTTCTCGTCGAAGACGGCGCGATCGAGGTCACTCTCCTCGGACAGAACGTCAACTCGTACGGCGTGGAGTTCGGCGACCGGCAGGCGTTCAGCAAGCTGCTCCGTGCAGCCGGTGAGATCGAGGGCCTGGAGCGAATTCGCTTCACAAGCCCGCACCCGGCGGCTTTCACCGACGACGTGATCGACGCCATGGCCGAGACTCCCGCGGTCATGCCCCAGCTGCACATGCCGCTGCAGTCCGGAAGCGATCGCATCCTCAAAGCGATGCGCCGCTCCTACCGCAGCGAGAAGTTCCTGGGCATCCTGGACCGGGTTCGCGAGCGGATGCCCCATGCGGCGATCTCCACCGACATCATCGTCGGTTTCCCCGGCGAGACGGATGAGGACTTCGAAGACACCATGCGGGTCGTCGAAGCTGCACGCTTCGGCAGCGCCTTCACGTTCCAGTACTCGATTCGCGAGGGCACGCCCGCCGCGACCATGGAGGACCAGGTTCCCAAGGAGGTCGTGCAGGAGCGTTACAACCGCCTGATCGCCCTGCAAGAGCGCATCTCGCTGGAAGAGAACCAGAAGCAGGTCGGACGCGAGGTCGAGGTGCTCGTCTCGACTGGTGAGGGCAAGAAGGACGCGGAAACGCATCGCCTGACTGGCCGCGCCGAAGACAATCGACTCGTGCACTTCCAGGTTCCTGAGGGGTCTGACCTTCCGCGTCCGGGCGACGTCGTCTCGGTCACGATCACGCACGGTGCGCCCTTCCATCTGCTCGCGGACGACCCGACGAGCGCCCCGCTGAAGATCCGTCGCACGCGCGCAGGAGACGCCTGGGACCGTTCGCAGTCCGAGTCGTGCGCCGTGCCGGCTCCTGCAGCTGAGGACGGTGCGCCGCGCGCGGTCTCGCTCGGCCTTCCCACACTCCGCATCGGAGTCTGACGGCGTGACCGCACCGATCCCACCGGTCGCTGCCGTCCGCGCGCCGCGCCTGTGGGCCATCGTCGGCGCGACCGGAACAGGCAAGAGCGACCTCTCTCTCGATCTCGTCGAACGACTCTCGCAGCAGGGAATCGGCGCCGAGATCGTCAACGTCGATGCGATGCAGTTCTACCGCGGAATGGACATCGGCACGGCCAAGCTTCCACTCGCGGATCGCCGCGGCATACCGCATCATCTCTTCGACGTGCGTGAGGTCACGGAGGAAGCTGCTGTCGCGTGGTATCAGCCACTCGCACGAGACGTCATCACCGATATTCACGCGCGCGGCAATGATGCGATCCTCGTCGGTGGCTCCGGCCTGTATGTATCGAGCGTCATCTACGACTTTCGTTTTCCGCCGCGAGACCAGGACCGGCGTGCACGGCTGGAGGCCGAGCTCGCCGAACGAGGAGTCGGACCGCTGCTGACACGTCTGCGCGAGATCGACCCCGCGACGGCCGCGCGCATCGATGCGCGCAACGAACGTCGGGTCATCCGCGCGCTCGAGGTCGCGGAGCAGGGAGAGAACAACCACGGGGCGACGCTTCCGGTGCGGCCCGAGCTCTGGCACGCGCACACGCGCGTGCTCGGCGTGGCAGTGGAGCGTCAGGCACTGGTCGAGCGGCTCGATCGTCGTGTCGAGTGGATGTGGCGCGACGGGCTCATCGCCGAGGTGCAGCAGCTGAGGGAGCATGGGCTGGAGCAGGGCGTGACCGCACGGCGCGCGATCGGATACGCGCAGGCACTGGCACAGATTCTCGGCGAGATCAGTGAGTCGGAGGCGATCGCCCAGACACAGGCGCTCACTCGCCGATATGCGCGCCGCCAGGTGTCCTGGTTCAAGCGCTATGCCGAGATCGAATGGCTCGATGCGCTCAACGGCGCACCTGCTGCCTTCCTTGATTCGCTGGATTCGACAGAGGGTGCAGCGAAATGACGGCGCACACGGAGATCCGGGTGTTCGAGACCGGAGACACTGACGAGGTTGTAGCGCTCTGGGAGTCGGCAGGACTCACACGTCCATGGAACGACCCGCGTGAAGACATCCGACGAAAACTCGCGGTGCAGCCCGAGCTCTTCCTCGTCGCGGCGGAGTCAGGGCGCATCGTGGGATCGGTCATGGCCGGCTACGACGGCCATCGCGGGTGGCTCTACTATCTTGCGACGGCTTCCGATCGGCGCGGCGCAGGAATCGGGCGGATGCTCGTGGAGGCTGCGGAGACACGGCTGATCGCGATGGGATGCCCGAAGGTGCAGCTCATGGTGCGCACCGAGAACGAGAGCGTGCGTGGCTTCTACGACAGCATCGGCTATGAACCCTTTGACATCTGGACGACCGGAAAGCGACTCATCGTAGATTGACGAGTTCGCGCACCTCGGTGAATGTCGGAGGGTGGTGCGAAGCTCGTTCCATGGCGACCCACTACTACACTGCGGCGAGTCTTGACGGGTTCATCGCGACGACCGAACACTCGCTTGACTGGCTTCTGCGGCAAGAGATCGACATGGAAGGGCCCATGGCCTACCCGGAGTTCGAGAAGCGCATCGGCGCGCTCGCGCTCGGGGCGTCGACCTTCGACTGGGTGATGCGGCATGAGGGCGGAGTCTGGGGCTACACCCAACCCACATGGGTGTTCACTCACGGTTCCCGTGCGGTTCCTCAGGGGGCAGACGTCCGCATCGTCTCGGGCGATGTCGCCTCTGTCCACGCCGAGATGCTCGGCGCAGCCGGAGAGAAGGACCTGTGGATCGTCGGAGGAGGAGATCTCGCCGGCCAGTTCGCGGATGCCGGGCTTCTCGACGAGGTCTGGGTGCAGTACGCCCCGGTCACCCTGGGAGCCGGCGCTCCGCTTCTCCCACGCGAGCTCGATCTCGAACTGATCGACTTCGCGCGCAATCAGAGCTTCCTCTGCGGGCGCTACCGCGTCCTCCGGCCTGAATAGACTGGGCAAATGGTCGCATTTGCCAAGGGTCACGGCACCGGAAACGATTTCGTCATCATCGCAGACCCTGAGGGGGCGCTCGACATCACGCCTGACCAGGTGGCAGCGCTGTGCGATCGCCACTTCGGGATCGGCGCAGACGGTCTGCTGCGGGTGGTGCGATCCGCAGCGATTCCCGAGGGCGTGGCCGCCCTGGCCGAAGAGCCGGCAGCCGAGTGGTTCATGGACTACCGGAACGCAGACGGGTCGATCGCCGAGATGTGCGGTAACGGCGTGCGCGTCTTCGTGCACTACCTCGTACGCAGCGGGCTGGCGACGATCGAGGCTGGCGCGACACTGCCGATCGGCACGAGAGCAGGCGTCCGGGACGTCACCGGGCGCGACGGCGAGTACCAGGTCGATCTGGGCCGCTGGCGTCTGGATGGCACGGAACCCCTTGCCCGCGCGACGGGACTGGATGTTCCGCGTCCCGGGCTCGGAATCGACGTCGGAAATCCGCATGTCGTCGTCGCGCTGGCATCCGAGAGCGAACTCGCCGATCTCGATCTGGCTCGCTCCCCAGAATTGGCGCCTGCGCCCGCGAGCGGAGCGAACGTGGAGTTCGTCGTGCCTGAAGAACCGCTCGTTCGCGACGGGATCGGTCGCGTGCGCATGCGCGTGTTCGAGCGCGGTGTCGGCGAGACCCTCAGCTGTGGCACGGGAGTCGCAGCGGCGGCGCTGGCCGTCCGGCATTGGGCGGGGCCTGCGGCGCCGAACCACTGGCGAGTCGAAGTCCCCGGCGGCACACTCGGTGTACGAATGTTCCCGGCAGAGGATGGCGAGCACGTCGCCCTCTCAGGGTCAGCGCAGCTGGTCTTCCACGGTGAGGTCGAACTGGCCTGACGTCCGAGTCAGAGGTCGTCCGGCACGACGTCGATGGGTTCCGTCGGCGGAGTCCCGTGCCTGCGCACCTTGATGACCCGGAATCCTCGCGCGGTCGCGGCACGATAGACGCTGTATCCCTCGTCGAAGTTGGCGGCGAGCCAGCGCTGCAGCGAATCGGAGCCGAGGTTGCGCTGCACGACGAGCCAGGCATCGCTGCGCTCATCGAGGCGGGGAATCCAGCGCTCAAGAAGACCGTGCAGTACGTTCTTGCCAACGCGGATCGGCGGGTTCGATCGGATGGTGCGGAACGCGATGTCGTCGGGAACATCGTCGGGCAGAACCGCGTTGATGTTGGTGAGACCCAGATGATCGGCGTTCCGTCGCACGAGGTCGAGCGCGCGCTCGTTCACGTCGACGGCCCACACGGTCGCATGCGGAGACATGAGCGCCATTGACAGAGAGATCGGACCCCATCCGCTGCCGAGGTCGAGCAGATGACCGCCGGGCGGAACAGGCGGAGTGTTCGACAGCAGCACGGCGGTGCCGGTGTCGAGATGCTCGGGGCTGAAGACGCCTCCGGCGGTCGTCAGTTCGAGCTCGCGGCCCGCAAGTGTGACCCGGATTCGACGAAGGTTCTCAGGGCTTGCGGGGGCCGCAGTGAAGTAGTGGTCGGAACCCATAGAGCGAGCGTAGCGGAGAGCCGGGGCTATGGTTAAGGCGCTCCAGAATTCAGTGAGCAGAGCCCCGGTTTCTGGGGCAGAGGGAAAGGTGCGGATGACGCAGTCCACAACACACGATGAGAATGACGACGTGCACGACGACACTCTCATCGATGGCGAGCACGACAACTCCTCGATCGATCGCATCCTCGCCGCAGGCGAGCGCCGTGCGGGGTCGCATATCTTCGGTGCCGCACAGGCCCTGCAGGAGGGGGAGACGGCCGGTCACGGCTCATCCGACGGTGAGCAGTGGGATCTGGCCGATCGGCATGCCCTCCGTCGTGTCGCCGGGCTGTCGACCGAACTCGAGGATGTCACCGAGGTCGAGTACCGCCAGCTGCGCCTGGAGAACGTCGTCCTGGTCGGGGTCTATCCGCAGGGCGCACAGGAAGATGCCGAGAACTCCCTCCGCGAACTCGCGGCGCTCGCAGAGACGGCCGGAGCCGTGGTTCTCGATGGTGTGCTTCAGCGACGTCCCCACCCGGACCCCGCAACGTATCTGGGCCGTGGCAAGGCCGCGGAGTTGAAGGATCTCGTCGCCGCTGTCGGCGCGGACACCGTCATCGCCGACACCGAGCTTGCACCCAGCCAGCGTCGTGCACTGGAGGACGTCGTGAAGGTCAAGGTCATCGACCGCACGACCGTGATCCTGGATATCTTCAGCCAGCACGCCAAGAGCCGCGAGGGCAAGGCGCAAGTGGAGCTCGCGCAGCTTGAGTACCTGCTGCCGCGTCTGCGCGGATGGGGTGACTCGATGAGCCGTCAGGCGGGTGGCCAGGTCGGCGCAGGCGGCGCGGGCATGGGCTCCCGCGGTCCCGGTGAGACGAAGATCGAACTCGACCGCCGCCGCATCCGCACCCGCATGGCGCAGCTGCGTCGTCAGCTGCGCGATTTCGCACCCGCCCGTGAGGCGAAGCGCGCGGAACGCAAGCGCAACACGATTCCCTCGGTGGCGATCGCGGGGTACACGAACGCCGGTAAGTCGAGTCTGCTGAATGCGCTCACGAGCGCGGGTGTGCTGGTCGAGAACGCCCTGTTCGCGACGTTGGATGCCACGGTGCGTCGCACCGAGACAGCCGACAGTCGCGTCTACACGCTGACCGACACCGTCGGCTTCGTGCGCAACCTTCCGCACCAGCTGGTTGAAGCCTTCCGCTCGACGCTGGAGGAGGTTGCCGATGCGGATGTCATCGTGCACGTCGTCGACGGCGCCCATCCCGATCCTGCGCGTCAGTTGCAGACAGTACGTGATGTGATCGGCGATGTCGGGGCACGCGACATCCCTGAGATCGTCGTCTTCAACAAGGCTGACCTGCTCAGCGAAGACGAGCGCCTCGTGCTGCGCGGTCTGGTGCCGAAGGCGCACTTCGTGTCGTCGCGCTCGGGGGAGGGCATCGAGGAGCTGCGCGTCGCGATCACCGAGACGCTGCCGAAGCCGGCCGTGGAGGTGCGCGTGGTGGTTCCCTACGACCGCGGTGACCTGGTTGCGGCAGTGCATGAGACCGGGATGCTGCTGTCTTCTGAGCATCTCGCTGAAGGGACGGCGATCCACGCGCACGTCTCCGAGCGCCTCGCCGCGGAACTTGCCCCCTTCATAATCTCCGCCTGATCTGGGTCTTTCATCTCGCGCTTCCGTGCGAGACTCTTCTCTTTCATCAAATCTGGAATACCCCCGGTGGGTATGGGTTACACTGAATGCATACCCACTGGGGGTATCCAGGATGAAGGAGAATCGCGATGTCGACGACGGAGTACCAGGTCACCGGGATGACGTGCGGGCACTGTGAGATGTCGGTCCGCGAAGAGGTCGAGCAGATCGCCGGTGTCGAGGGCGTGGATGTCTCCGCCAAGACGGGGCGACTTGTGGTGACCGCTGAGAAGGCGCTCGATGACAGCGACGTTCTGGCCGCGGTCGCAGAGGCCGGCTACTCGGCGGTGCGAGCCTGATGAACGCCGGGGGACGGCTGGTCGCGTATGCCGCAGGGGTGGCGGTCGCCTTCGCGGGTGCCTTCGGCATCGCGGCCGCCGTCGTCCCCGCCACGGCGGCAGAATCCTGGCAGGAGAGAGACATGAACGAACACGCAAGTATGGACACAGCGCCGGAGGTCCCGGATGAGGCGCTCTCGGGTCTTGCACCCTCGTCAAACGGATACGTGCTGACGGCAGTGCAGGCGCCGGAGGTACCGGCCGTCGACGGGGAGATCCGCTTCGAGGTCCGCGACCAGCAGGGGGTTCCCCTGACGGATTACGCGACGGCGCACGAGAAGCAGCTGCACCTCATCGTGGTGCGCAGCGACGGGCAGGAGTTCCGTCACGTGCATCCCGTTCTCGACATGCAGTCAGGCGTCTGGTCTGCACCCTGGAACTGGGCGCAGGCGGGTACATATCGTGTCTACGCAGACTTCACGCCGAAGGGTCTCGAGTCGCAGGGGATCACCCTCACGACGACGGTCCACGTTGCCGGAGAGTTCCGCCCGGTGGCATCCGCGCCCTCTTCTCACGCTGCCGTGGACGACTTCGAGGTCGCGCTTGACGGGGAGCTCGTCCCGGGGCGTGCGTCCGAGCTGACCCTCTCCGTCACCCGTGCGGGTGAGCCCGTCACCACGCTGGAGCCGTACCTGGGCGCTTTCGGCCACCTGGTCGCACTGCGTGAGGGCGATCTCGCCTATCTGCACGTGCACGCCGACGGCGATGCGGCGAAGGCCGGGGAAAGCTCCGGGCCGGAGATCACATTCATGGCGGAGGCGCCGACGGCAGGTCGGTACCTGCTGTACCTGGACTTCCAGGTGGACGGCGACGTGCGCACCGCGGCTTTCGTGGTCGACAGCACGGACGTCGATTCAGCAGACGAAGCCGACGAAGAGTCGCACGCACACTGAGACAATCCGCGAGCAGGGAGCAGTCCCTGATCCGTTCAGAAGAAGGAAGATCATGAGCACGACGGCAGCAACGCCGATTCCCGTCTCGAGCGTCGAGCTGGAGATCGGGGGGATGACCTGTGCATCCTGTGCAATGCGCATCGAGAAAAAGCTGAACAAGCTCGATGGCGTCGCCGCGACGGTCAACTACGCGACCGAGAAGGCGAAGGTCTCGGTTCCTGAGGGCTACGACCCGGCGCTTCTGATCGCCGAAGTCGAGAAGACGGGATACTCCGCGGCCCTGCCGGCACCGGCGCGACAGGACACCCGGCGCGACGACGGCAAGGACGATGTGGACCCTGAGCTGGACACGCTCCGCCATCGCCTCATCGGGTCGATCGTTCTCACCGTGCCGGTGATCGCGATGGCGATGATCCCGGCGCTCCAGTTCACCTACTGGCAGTGGGCCTCGCTCGTACTGGCCGCTCCGGTGATCGTCTGGGGCGCGTGGCCGTTCCATAAGGCTGCCTGGATCAACCTGCGCCACGGCGCTGCAACGATGGACACGCTCATCTCGATGGGTACGTCGGCTGCATTCCTGTGGTCGTTGTACGCGCTGTTCCTGGGCACCGCGGGAACGCCAGGGATGACCCACGGCTTCGAGTTCGCGCTCGCGCCTTCCGATGGTGCCGCGAACATCTACCTTGAGGTCGGGGCAGGGGTGACGATGTTCATCCTGGCCGGACGCTACTTCGAGAAGCGCTCCAAGCGTCAGGCCGGCGCCGCGCTGCGTGCGCTGCTCGAACTCGGCGCGAAAGAGGTCGCCGTCCTGCGGGACGGTGTCGAGACGAAGATCCCCGTCGAGGATCTGACAGTCGGGGATGAGTTCATCGTGCGGCCTGGCGAGAAGATCGCCACGGACGGTGTCGTGGTGTCCGGCACGTCCGCCGTCGATGCGTCCATGTTGACCGGAGAGTCCGTGCCGGTCGAGGTGAGCCCGGGCGATGCCGTCGCGGGAGCAACCGTCAACGCGGGCGGGCGTCTGGTCGTGCGGGCCACACGCGTCGGCTCGGACACGCAGCTCGCGCAGATGGCGCGGATGGTCGAGGATGCGCAGACGGGCAAAGCCGAGGTGCAGCGCCTTGCAGACCGCATCTCCGGAATCTTCGTGCCCATCGTGATCGTGATCGCGGCGATCACTCTCGGCGGATGGCTGGGCGCCGGCTTCCCCGTTGCCGCCGCATTCACCGCCGCCGTCGCCGTGCTCGTGATCGCCTGCCCCTGCGCTCTGGGCCTGGCGACGCCGACGGCGCTCCTCGTCGGCACCGGTCGTGGAGCGCAACTGGGCATCCTGATCAAGGGCCCGGAGATCCTCGAATCCACGCGGAAGGTCGACACGATCGTTCTCGACAAGACGGGGACCGTGACGAGCGGCAAGATGACGCTCGTCGACGTGATCGTCGAGGAAGGCACGGCGCGCGAAGAGCTCCTCCGCGTTGCCGGAGCGCTGGAGGACGCCTCTGAGCACCCGATCGCACAGGCGATCGCGAAAGCTGGGACGCAGGAACTGGGCGGGCTCCCCGAGGTCGAGGGCTTCGCGAACATCGAGGGCAAGGGCGTTCAGGGCAACATCGAAGGCCGTGCCGCGCTCGTCGGTCGGGAGAGTCTGCTCTCCGATTGGTCACAGCACCTGAGTGTCGAGGTCGGACGAGCCAAGGCCGCGGCGGAAGCGGACGGTAAGACAGTCGTGGCCGTCGGCTGGGACGGCGCCGCTCGCGGGATCCTGGTCGTCGCCGACACCGTGAAACCCACGAGCGCCGAGGCGATCGCGCAGATGAAGGCGCTGGGGCTCACACCTGTGCTGCTCACCGGAGACAACAAGGCGGTCGCTCAGCGGATCGCCGCCGAGGTGGGAATCGATGAGGTGATCGCCGAGGTCCTGCCACAGGAAAAGGTCGCGGTCGTCACACGCCTCCAGAGCGAAGGGAAGGTCGTCGCAATGGTCGGCGACGGCGTCAATGACGCCCCTGCTCTCGCGCAGGCGGACCTCGGGTTGGCCATGGGCACGGGGACGGACGTCGCGATCGAAGCATCCGACATCACGCTCGTGCGCGGCGACCTGCGCAGCGCGGTCGATGCGATCCGTCTCTCGCGCAGAACTCTCGGCACGATCAAGTCGAACCTCTTCTGGGCCTTCGCCTACAACGTGGCGGCTATTCCGATTGCGGCACTGGGGCTTCTCAACCCGATGCTCGCCGGCGCAGCTATGGCGCTGTCCAGTGTGTTCGTCGTCGGCAACAGCCTTCGTCTGCGGGGCTTCCGCAGCGTTGCGAAAACGTCCGCCTGAGCATCCCCCCCTCCACCGAAAGGAAACACTATGAGCAACACACCCGTCACCGAGCTTCCGATTGTCGCGGCTGAAGCCAGCTGTTGCAGCACCACCGCTCCCACAACGAGCGCTGAAGCCACCTCCGACTCCTCCTGCTGCGCTTCCTGAGCGCGCGAAGAAGCCCGCCCGGTGTTCGCACCGGGCGGGCTTCTTCGACGTCAGTGCGCCGAGAATCGCGCTTCGACGGTCGCGCTGATCGTGATGTCCTCGGGCTCGTACTGCATCGCGGGCGCGGAGTCGGCCGAGGCGAACGCTGCGCCGCGTGCCTTCACCATCATCGGAGCCGTGGGGGAGGGCTGCCCGCTCGAGATGAGACCGACATCCGCGATCTCCGACGGCGTGATGCTCGCCAGCCCGAGAGCTTCGGCATAGGCTGTCGCTCGCGCGACCGCGACGCCGACCGCTGAGGCTGCGACTTCTCGTTCCACGCGTGCGCGGGTCTCCGGTGTCAGATGCCAGTTCACCCAGCCGATCTCGACGCCCTCCCAGGGGGAGACGTCGGAGACCCAGACGGAGAGCTCGGAGGAGTCGACGAACGTCGCGGTGAAGTCCACGCTGGCGTAGTACACCGGCGCGAGGCGCTTGCCCTCGTTGTTCCAGGGGCGCTCAGCGCGCACGGACAGTCGCTTGCTCGACCACTCCGCGATCGTTTCGGCTTCGACTCGCTCGGCGATGCTGGAACGCAGCGGCTCCGCCAGTCGCAGAGCTGTCTCGACCACGGCTGCACGGTCGGGCCCTTCCGTGCGAACCACGGCCTGGATGGTGGCGCGTTCGGGTGCCACGCGCACCTCGTTCTCGCCTCGGACGGTGATGGTGACATCGCTCATGCCGCGACTCTACGCCAGCACGGTGAAAGCGCGGGAATGGCTTTGGCGACGGGAACGTTGTAGTCTGAGATGCTCGGAAGCCACGTGGCATCCGAGCTGATAAATCCACAGAGTGACAACGGTTCCTTCGAGAGAAGACCGCGGGGCTGATCGGTTTCGACAGCGCCTGTGAATCCACGAGAAGCGGGCCGAGGATGCAGGGTTATCTCGTAAACGATCTCTGCAAAAACAATAAGTGCCAACTCCAAGCGCACTGACTTCGCCCTCGCTGCATAAGCGAGCCCGATAGTCCGTCAGGCCGTATGTGATTCCGATACGGATCCTGGCGTCATCTAGGAATCTTGCTGCGTGATGGCGTCTGGACGTCACGTGGGACTTTTCCCAGGCTGGGCTTGTCGACTTAGGTGTCTGTGACAAAGGTCGGAGCCGAGCAGAACGCTTTCACAGACTGCGCCCGGAGAAGACGCGGAGACTCAGCGTTGGACGGGGGTTCGATTCCCCCCAGCTCCACTAACCGTTGTCACTGTGGAAAACCCCCGCGATCCCTTACGAGAGTAAGGATCGCGGGGGTTTTCTGTTGCTGCGTAGGTGGCCACTGCGGCTGCGCCCCGATCTTGCTCACACTCGGCGGAGCTAGTTAGGTTTACCTAAGGGTGGCGGGTAGCGTAGGGAGGGTGGCCATCTCATCACGCACCTCGCCCCGCACGCCTCGCCCCAGCATCGATCTTGAGGTCGTCGCCACGAAGATGCTGAGCCCGCATCTTGTGCGCGTGACGCTCGGCGGCGCAGGTTTCGCCGATTTCGAGGATCGCGCCGAGACGGACAAGTATGTGAAGTTGATGTTCACGACGCCGCCACCGGAATCGCACCCTGTGACGCGCACTTACACGATCAGAAGCGTCGATCACGTCGCGCACACCCTTGACATTGATTTTGTCGTTCACGGCGATGAGGGCTTGGCGGGGCCGTGGGCTGCGAACGCTGGCCCTGGCACGACGTTGAGTCTGCTCGGCCCCGGTGGTGGCTACGCGCCGAACCCGGATGCCGCATGGTATCTCTTCGCCGGCGATCTGGCAGCACTCCCTGCGATCGCCGCGGCGTTGGACGCTCTGCCGGCCGACGCACAGGGAATCGCCTACGTCGAGGTCAGCGGGGAGGAAGCGATCCTTCCCGTCAACGCGCCGACCGGAGTTGAGGTGCACTGGATCATCGACCCCGAGCACAGCGTCGACCAGCTCGCCGACGCTGTGCGAAGTGCGCCATGGAGGGACGGGCCCGTCGATGTGTTCGTCCATGGTGAGCGCGAGTCGATGAAGGCCCTTCGTCGTGTGCTGTTCGATGAGCGCGGACTCGAACGCGCGCAGGTGTCGATCTCAGGGTACTGGGCCCGCGGCCGCACCGAGGACCGTTTCCAGGCAGAGAAGCGCGAGCCGGTCGGTCAGATCTTCACGCCCGCGTAGCTCGATGGCAACGAAGATGGCGATCGGGGCTTGCGCTCAGGACCCGCTCGAGCTCAGCTCGCCCCGTTTGCAAGCCGGTCCAGGGTATTGATAATCGCTCCCCGTCCGCCGAGCCAGGGGGCTAGTCTCGGCCTATGGGACAGCTCTTCTATGACGATGCTCGAACGCCCATCACGATCGATGATGTCGTGCTGGCGCACCTCAAAATCGTGATCGTCACCAAGCTGAGGCGGCGCGAGAGCTTCACGCTCACCTGGCAGCACGCGGCGGATGATGCGCCCGGTCGTTCTACGATCCTGCTCAGTCCCGCCATCCCGCTCCGATTCGTCTTCAACGAGCCGGTCGGACCTGTTCTTGACCCGGAATGGATCAAGGCGTTGACCGACACGGTCAACGCCACCGGTGGCATTCAGCTGGCTGACGGCACGGTGGTCTCGAACAGCTGAGCGAGTCCGATCAGGCTGTAGACGTTCCCGGTCTCCGCGTCAAGGGAGTAGTGAGAATTCCCTCCACAGCTCAGGGTGGGAGCGACAGGCGGAGGGACGAAAATGGACAGAGTGAAGAACCCACGGTTCGAGTCGAGGCAGGTCACAGACGATGAGTGGCTCATCGTTGACCATCGCTACGGTTCGAATGATCTCCGCGGGACGGTGGCGTGCGTCTATCGGGTCGAGGACGGTGTGGTCGATGTCGTATGGTTGCGCGACCTTCCGCTGGCGGGGTGCTACCAGACCGTGTTCGACGTCCTGGAGGACATTCGTCATTTCTACGCCCACGAGGAGCACAAGCATCTGCACGCCGTGTAGATCATCTCTACGCGGAGGGAGAGGACACACATCATGAGCGATCCGCAGAACACGCAGGGAACACCCGGCGAGAACGAGGAGGCCGACACTGCCTCGGGCGGCGCACCGGAGCGCCTCGACGAAGGGCGTGGCGAGAACTCTGCCAAGGACGGCGACGAAGCGCACGACGCCCGGTCGGACTGACCGACCTGCGGCTTACGGCTGCGGTGCCTCGATCAGAACAAGTCCCTGTTTGGTGTCAGAGAGCGTGACCCAGCCATCGCCGAAGAGGTAGGTCATGCCGTAACCCTCTTCGTCGGTGGCGAATGCGAATTTCGGATCGACGGTGATGTACACACCGCGATCGCTGTCTTCGCGCAACCAGCCCTCCGCGATGAGCGTGTCGATCGCCGCCTTCGCGCGCTCGGTCGTCATCGGAGCCCAGCCGTACAGCTGTCCGTGATCGGAGGCGACCGCGAAGTCGGCCCAGAAGCACTGCATCCCGTCGGCGATGACCTCGCCTGCGATCGTGAACTCGCGTTTCTCGACGGTCCATCCCTCGGCGGTCAATGCGTCGACGGTGGTCTGGGAGATGAGTGTTTCGCACGTCGGCGCGGCCGCGGGAGTTTCCGGAGTGGGCGTCACCGGTGCCACGCTGGGCGTGCCGACGGGCGCGGGCGAAGCATCCGGCGTCTCAGGGGCTGCCGGAGATGGGGCGCAGGCCGTGACAACCGCGAGCATTCCGGCTGCCGCGATCGCGAGCAGTGATCGAGAGATCGAGCGACTGGGCATAGTGAATCAGTCCGTCGTGGGAGGGGGTGAATGGAGCAGATCGAGGAAGTCCTGGTGGAGCACCCCGTTGGTGGCAAGTGTCGAGAGCGCTGAGATCGTCTCGTCGCCGTCGAAGGAGGTCATTCGACCGCCCGACGCGTTCACGATAGCCGCCGCAGCGGCGATGTCGTACTCCTTGACGTCGAATTCGGCGACCATCTCGAGGCGGCCCTCGGCGAGCATCATGTACGAGTAGATGTCGCCGTAGGCGCGGTCGCGCCAGACGCGGCGGCTCAGCGCGATGAGCGCGGGAAGATGTCCGGCCTCGTCCCACTGCGCGATGCTCTGGAAGCTCGCACTGGCCTCATCCAGCGTTGAGACATCAGACACGCGGATGCTGCGTGGTGTCGCATCCGTGTTCGTCCATGCGCCCTCGCCGACGAGTCCCCACCAGCGGCGACCCAGCGCGGGCATGCTGACGACACCGAGGACCGGAGTGCCGTCGATCGCGAGTGCGATCATCGTTCCCCACAGCGGTACACCGCGGAGGAAGTTCGCGGTGCCGTCGATCGGGTCGATGATCCACTGGCGGTGGGTGTCTCCTTCACTGCCGTACTCTTCGCCGAAGATCCCGTCAGCGGGACGCTCGGTGGACAGGAGTGCGCGAATCGCGCGCTCGGTCGCAAGATCGGCATCGGTCACATGCGAGCGATCCGCTTTGAGTGAGACGTCCAGATCGGCCGAATCGAAGCGGGGGAGGGACTGCGCATCCGCCGCGTCAGCAAGCCGCAGCGCGAGGTCGAGGTCACCCCGAAGGACGGTGGTGTCGGGGGAGGAAGTCACCCCTTCAGGATAGACGGCTCGCCGATGAACACCTCGATTTCGCGTCGTGAGAATCTGCTGGTAACGTTGTTTCTCGGCCGGGGAACACCGGGCCACGCACCTCTAGCTCAATCGGCAGAGCAACTGACTCTTAATCAGTGGGTTCTCGGTTCAAGTCCGAGGGGGTGCACGGAAAACCGCTTGTCTCTCGCCAGACAGGCGGTTTTTTGCATGTCTGGTGGCTATCTGGTGGCTACTTTGAGACTGAACAGATCGTCGAGTACGTGGGTGGCCGGCCTTTGCCGTGTGGGTCGGACGGGCTGCGTTCCGTTCTAGCAACCGTCGCGTGAGGGGGAAGCAGGAACACTTCCGCTTGAGGACGGTCTGCGCGTCAGAGCGAACGCCTCCCTCACCGCGTTCACTCGCATCGACACCGAACGCATCGCGATCCTTGACCACGCCGCGGGCTCCACCGAACGCGCCGCGATCGTCGCGGAACTCACGCTAGTCACCCATGACAATGCCCCTCACCTCTTCGGAGGTGAGGGGCATTTCGTCTTCGCAGGGGGCTAGGCGACAACTGTGAGGTACGGAGCTAGCCCATCGATGTTGATCAGGAGAGTTTCGCCGGAGAGCACGCTGCTGCCGGACACCCCAATGTAGAGCTGCACAAAATAGGTGCTCTTCCTATCGTTGTATGAGTAGTCCACGGTGAGGGATGGGTTGTAGGGGAAGGTGAACGAGCTCGCAGGGATATCGAACCTGGAAGTCCACGATGTGAATTCGAAATAGACACGTATCTCGTTCTGAATCACGAGCGTGTCGGCGTAGGTGATTGTGCCCGCCCCGGATGCTGCCGCCATCGGTGTCGCTGCGGCGACGGCGATCACCGGGACAGACCATGCGGCGGCTTTGAGCGCGCGACGACGAGACATATCTTCCACACGCCCAACATAAGAGGGTCGATGCCCCGGTCTGGCCCAGGGGGCTGGAACGGTGCGTGGAATGCACAGACAGTACGCGGAATGCCTCGACCGTCACACCGAGCGCACCGACAGCATCCGCCACCCATCCGGCCCCTGCGCCTCGAGGCCGGCGATTCGGTTTTCCTTCAAAAGACGAGCGTCATTTCATGTTGGGCACCATCAGCCGGGTCGGTCATTCGTCGACATTCGAGTAGGTGCGACCCGGGCACTTCTGTGATTCTGTTGTGCACCGAAGTCTGCGAGGCCTCGCCCCGAACCGCCGGTCATCACGACCAGAGCGAACTGATGACAGGTGAGGCGCAGTTAGCCGCGTTCGTCGGGGGAGCGGGAGGGGATGTGATTCGGTTTTTGCGACCTGTCACGGGTTTCTCCGTCGGCTCGCGCCTGTGTTTCCGCAGTCGCCTCATACGGATGCCAGTGTTCACCTGTCGCCTTCGTCCATCGCTTCTCACGGTCAGTGAGCCCTATGGGACGGGACTCATTTCCACCGTCGTCCGCCCAATGCTCGGACGCATCCCGGTCTCCGCGATCAGCGACTTCTTCTTCCGTGCTCGGTGCGTCGGAGTTGTTTCCAGCGATGTCACGCACTTTCTTGCCCGTCGCCGTTGCGGCGTTCTCGATTGCGCCAGTGACGTTGTTGACCTTTTTCTCTACGGCGTCCACGAACCGTTGCGTGAGGTGAGAGGCATTTTCAGACGCCGACTTGATGTGGTCTCCAACAGACATGGCGTGCTCCTTCATAATCCCCGCCGCGAGCCGACAGGGTGTGCTCAGGCCTGAGGACGGCCTTTGCTGTTGTGGTTCCGCACAAGTCCGAAGATCACAGTTCCGACGAACAGGATAATCCCGATGATCGCCAGCCACAGCAGACCCTTGATCGCGAAGCCGACGACCGAGAGGACGGCCCAGGCGATGAGCAAGATGATGATTACGGTCCACATGTTCCTCACGCTACGCCCCTCACTCTCGGATAGATACCCCACTTGCGGAGCGCAGCGACGTTGAGGCTTCAGCGATTCGCACTCCGGGCTGAGCAGAGGAACGTGGGCTTCCGGCAGCGGCACACCCCGAACGGCGGAGCAGGATACGTGATCGTTGCTGGATGCGCCACGGGGTAAGTCCAGCGCGGGATCGGGCGTACCGTCGCCGTCAGAGTCGCATCCGGAGGGAGGGTCGATGCACGTCGGCCTATCGGGTTCGGCTCTGACCGGACGGTTCCCCGCCCTGATGTCGCGTTCCGCGTTTCCGGGGCGGGGGCCTTCCGGCCAAAAGCTGGATACCGAGGAGAGGAGACCGGGCTATGGTTGCCCTCATGGCCACCCTGCACTACGGCAACGCCGTTGAGCCCATCCATATCGAGGACCGTGCGCTCGCCCACCTGAAGATCGTGATCGCGACGAAGTTGCGACGACAGGAGAGCTTCACACTGTCCTGGGATCACTTCGAGGGGGAAGACGGTGGACGCTCCACAATCTGGCTGCACCCATCGATCCCGTTGCGCTTCACCTTCGAAGGCACGGAGCCGCCACAGATCAATCCAAAGTGGGTCGAGAAACTCATGCACTCAGTGAACTCCACCGGAGGGATCGCGCTCGTCGACGAGATCCTCGCGACACCCGAACCCCTCGCCTAGCGCCGGAGGTGCCATTCGATGAGCAACGCGAACAGCGCGAGGCCGCGGAAACACTGGCCGCGCTGAGGTCGGTCTCAGAGGATGAGCTACGTGACCTTTCCACTCAGGTCACCGCTTACGCGGGCCGTACTGGTGCTGTCGAACGAACGGTCATGCGATCGTTGGTGCAGTCAACCAGGGAGAGCGACATCATGTCGGTCATCTCGGACGTTTCGGGTGGTCGAGTCGATCGTGAGTATGCGCACCCGGGGAGGCTGCTGTCAGGGGTGGTCATCGTCTTGGACGCGCCGATACCCGCGGGGGCGACGGCACTGTTCGAGTTCACGGAGTCCTTCCCGCCGGGTTACCCGCCTCGACAGTCTGTCTGGCACGCCATGTCGCGGCCGTCACGGGAGGCGCTCATCTGGGTGCACTTCCACCCTGATGTGCTACCACGCTGGTGCGAGGGATACGTAGAAGCCGATGACGACTACTCCTCGACGATGGAGGCCACGAAGAGCGGCGCTGTTCACGTCGCAAGACACGGGTTCGGACGACGAGTCTGATCAGCAGGGGCCCGATACTTGACAACTTCCCCGTCTTGTTCGTGATCCAGATCCTTCAGGTGGCGGCCGCGATCCTGCTGAGCCGGGGGTCGATTTGGGTGACGCGACGCGTCATCGGGCGACCGATCGCATCGAAGTATCTGGGATTCTGACCCCCCGTCTCGGGACTCCACACGCAAATGCCCCTCACCCCTTCGGAGGTGAGGGGCACTTCGTCGGCGCTACGAGATCAGTCCGTAGGTGCCCCAGCCGTTACCGATCTGCACACCTGCTCCGAAGCCGCCGTTGCCGTTGCCGGGGTAGAGCCAGAGCGTGTTGTCGCTCGCACGGCGTGCGACGAGGTCCGGGTTGCTGTCACCGTTGTGGTCGCCGCCGCCGGTGATGGTTGAGAATCCGGTCCATCCCCACCCGACTTGCTGCACGTTGGTCAGACCACTCGGCGTTCCGAAGTAGCCCCAGAGGTCGCCGGCGGCGTTGCGTGCCATGATGTCGCCTCGGCCATCCTTGTTGAAGTCGCCGGCGACGAGAGCGTTGAAGCCCGACCAGCCTTGGCCGATCTGTACTGGTGTTCCGAACGAGCCGGCGCCGTTGCCGGGGTACGCGTAGAGGTTCATGTTGGATCCGCGTACTACCAGGTCCGGCAGTCCATCGCCGGTGAAGTCGACTCCGCCGGTGAACAGGCTGAAGTTGGCCCAGCCAGCACCGACGTATGTCGGTGTGAACCCGCTCGCGTAGTTTCCCTTGTAGAAGTAGAGGCCCCCGTCAGAGCGCACCTGCAGAACGTCTCCCGCGCCGTCCATGTCATAGTCGCCGTGGACGATTCCGATCGAATTTCCCCAGCCAGGCCCGTTCGGGTGGACGAGACCTATGCCGCCGTTCCCGTTGCCGAAGAAGGTGACGAGATAGCCATCGTTTCGGATGGCCAGGAGGTCGGCGATGGCATCGCCGTTGATATCACCGAGGCCGGGGCGGAACCCGCCGAATCCCGGGATTGCCGCGCCCTGGGTTACCTGCTGGCGGCAGCTGTACCCCAACGAGGAGCCCAAGTTGGTGTCGTTCTGCCAGAACTCGAAGTGAAGGTGAGCCCCGTCACTGTGTCCTGTGTTTCCTACGTAGCCGAGTAGCTGTCCCGCTTGCACCTGATCCTGAACGTTCACGCTCGGCAGCTGCGACATGTGCGCATACCGTGTCTTGTATCCGTTCCCGTGATTGATCACAACCTGGTTGCCGTAGCCGTTGTGGTATCCAGCAGTTTCGACTCTGCCTGCGGCCGCTGCGACGATCGGGTAACCAGCGTTGCCCGTGATGTCGACGCCGAGGTGAGAATCGTCGGTGGTCGAGGGGCATCGGTATCCTACGTACCCGCTCACATACCCGGTCACGGGTTGGATGAGGTTGATTCCCGCCGCATGGGCTGCTGTCGGGATGAGCGAAAGCCCACTCACCAGCAAGATGAGTGACGCGAGGCTGGACAGCAAACGAAGCCGTTGGGCGCGTCGCGGACGCGTTCTGGTTTTGTTCATAGCCGCACCTTATTGGCGGCCAGGTGCGAATCGCTGTCCCCTCTTTTGCCTACAGACAACCCTGCTTCATACTGATATATTTCTCCCTCCTCGGTGCTTGCGCCGTCATGTGGTCTGCGCCCTGCAGCGATTGCAGCGCGACGCTGAGCAAGAGGATGCAGCGGCGAACGCCGATGACGACGACTCTCACCAGGTGTTCGAGGCTTACGCATTTCTGGGCTGGCGAACTCCTCGCGCCCAGCGAGGCGCGATACGATCAGCCCATGCTGTCGTTGATGAGTGCCCTCGGGGCGCGGAGCGGAGTCGCAGGCGCCTACAGCGCCGCGGGCAGAGGCTGACCATGAGCCGGAGGCGGAACTCCCGTCGCCGGCGATCTCGCCTGCCCGGCCTCGCATCTGCGCGAGACGCCACCTCTCTCATTGACTCGCCGCGATCGCGGCCATCCGGAAAGCACCTTCACTCATGCGTCCCATCGACGAGCGCGCCATTCGCGCATCCTTCCGCAATGCCACCCGCAAAGAGACCACGGATCTTCAGCTGCCCGTGAACTTCGCGGACACCGACTTCGAACGTCTCGATTTCCTCGGCTGGGTGGATCCCAAGCTGCCGCGCCGCGCCTACGTGGTGGTGTGGCGCGACGATGTTCTGACCGGGGTGATCCTGCAGCGGGCCGAGCAGCGGGTGCTCGCACGAGCGCTGTGCTCCTGGTGTGAGGATGTCACTCTCCGCAACGACGTGCAGCTGTATGTGGCGCGCAAGGCAGGCGCCGCGGGGCGCAAGGGAGATACGATCGGCACTCTCATCTGCGCCGAGTTCGGATGCTCGCGGTCGGTACGGATGCTGCCGCCCCTCGCCTACGAGGGGTACGATCGCGAACTGGCGCGCGACCTGCGGATTCTGCGCCTGCAGGAGCATGTCTCAGCGTTCGTCGGCGCGGTTCTTGACGACGTGCAGGGCTGAGGCAAGCGGGTCCGCCACGGGCTCAACGGCGCGCGTTCGCGATGCGCGCGGAGAGCTCGTGTGCATGGGCCAGGAGTGTGCGGCCGAGGTGAGCCATCCGGTCGGGGCCGAAGCGGAACTCGACGCCGGTGAGGCTGAGCGCCCACTCCGGGCGGCCTGCGCGATCGAAGACGGCGGCGCCGATGCCCCAGCTGCCCTCGACGATGAGCCCCGGGTTGATGGCGAAGCCGCGCTCCTTCGTCTCTGCGAGCCGGGCGCGCAGCGCGGTCTCACCATGGTGTCGGCCCCACTGCTCCCCGAGCTCGGGGTGCCGCTCGAGGTAGGCATCCACATCGTGGTCGGGCAGAAAAGCGAGAATCGCGATCCCGGCGCTGGCGACGCCCAGTGGAAACCGGACACCCTCGCTGAGCACGAAGGACCGGATGGGGAACGCGCCCTCCTCGCGAAGCAGGCAGACGGTCTCGTCGCCGCGACGTACGGAGAAGAAGGCGCTCTCTTCTGTCTTGACGGCGAGCGAGCGCACGATGTCACGAGCGAGCGGGGTGACGTCGTAGCGGGCCGCGGCCACTGTTCCCATAAGAAAGAGCTCGGGTCCCGGCATCCACCTGGCGCTCTCCTCGTCCCGGTCGACGAGGCCCTCCGCGCGCAGGGCGCTCAACAGGCGGTGCGCCGTCGACCGGGTGAGGCCCGCCGTGTGCGCCAGGTTGTGCAGCGCGGTGCCGTTCGTGCCGCTCGAGGTGACCAGACGAAGCAGATGCGCCGCGCGTGCGATGGCCTGGGCGCCGGGAATGACGCGGTTCTGGCGTTCCATAATGTGGACGATACTTCCGTGAACGTCCACATGGCAACACGCGGCTCCGTGTCCGATGCGCAGGGCGGCGATGCTGAGAGCAGGCGTCACGCATGGGCAAAGGAGCAACGGGTGATCGACAAACAGTGGCAGAGCGCGGCGGATGCTGTCGCCGACATCCCTGATGGCGCATCCCTCGCTGTCGGCGGATTCGGCCTCTCTGGCAATCCGATCGCGCTGATCGAGGCGCTGCTCGCGCAGGGCACGAAGGATCTCAGCATCGTCAGCAATAACTGCGGGGTGGATGACTGGGGTCTCGGCGTTCTCCTCGGAGCGCAGCGCATCCAGAAGATGACGTCGTCCTACGTGGGGGAGAACCGAGAGTTCGAACGGCAGTTCCTCACGGGCGAGCTGGAGCTCGAGCTCACGCCGCAAGGGACTCTTGCCGAAAAGCTGCGCGCCGGTGGCGCCGGGATCGCCGCGTTCTACACGCAGACCGGTGTGGGGACCCAGGTGGCGGAGGGCGGGCTTCCGCGCCGCTACAACGCGGATGGCACAGTCTCCGTCGCCTCTCCGCAGAAGGACGTGCGCACCTTCGCCGTCGGGGGCGAGGCCCGAGAATTCGTCCTCGAGGAAGCGATCACCACGGACTTCGCTCTCGTGCACGCGGCGCGCGGAGACCGGCACGGCAACCTGATCTTCAACAAGGCCGCGCGCAACTTCAACCCCCTCGCGGCCATGGCCGGTCGGGTCTGCATCGCGCAGGTCGAGCGGCTCGTCGAGCCCGGTGAACTCGACCCGGACTGCGTCCATCTCCCTGGTGTCTATGTGCACCGCATCATCGAGGTCGGCCCCGACGCACCCAAGCGCATAGAGCGCCGCACCGTCTCGGCGGAAGGATCCTGACATGGCGCTGACACGAGACGAGATGGCCGCCCGCGCGGCGGCGGAGCTGCAGGACGGCTCCTACGTGAACCTCGGCATCGGACTTCCCACGCTGGTTCCCAACTACCTGCCCGCGGATGTCACGGTGGTCCTGCAGTCGGAGAACGGCATCCTCGGCGTGGGCCCCTATCCTCGCGAAGATGCTGTCGACCCGGACCTCATCAACGCCGGGAAAGAGACCGTCACGGTGCTGCCCGGGGCCGCCTTCTTCGACTCGGCGCTGAGCTTCGGCATGATCCGCGGCGGGAAGATCGACGCGGCGATTCTGGGGGCCATGCAGGTGTCCGCCGGGGGAGACCTCGCGAACTGGATGATCCCCGGGAAGATGGTGAAGGGCCCCGGCGGCGCGATGGACCTCGTGCACGGCGCAGCCCGCGTGATCGTGCTCATGGAGCATGTCGCGAAGGACGGCAGCGCGAAGATCGTGCACGCCTGTTCGCTGCCGCTCACCGGGCGCGGCGTGGTCGATCGCATCATCACCGACCTCGCGGTCATCGATGTGACCGACAATGGGCTGGTACTCGTGGAGACCGCACCCGGGGTGAGCGTGGACGACGTCGTCGCCGCCACCGAACCGCCACTGATCATCTCTGACGCGCTGACGGCGCGCCGCTGAAGGAGCATCCAATGACTGACACCGACATCGTCATCGTCGCCGCCGCGCGCACTCCGCAGGGCCGACTCAAGGGCCAGCTCGCCTCGTTCACCGCGCCCCAGCTGGGGGCGTTCGCCATCCGTGGCGCGTTGGCGCAGGCATCGATCGATCCGGCAGAGATCGACGCCGTCATCCTCGGTCAGGTGCTGGCCGCAGGATCCGGGCAGAACGCCGCGCGCCAGGCCGCGATCAGCGCCGGCATCGGCTGGGACGTCCCGGCGCACTCGGTCAACAAGGTCTGCCTGTCCGGCCTCACGGCGATCATCGACGCGGCCAGGATGATCCGCTGCGGTGATGCGACCACCGTCGTAGCAGGAGGCATGGAGTCGATGACGCGCGCACCGCACCTGCTCCCGGGAACGCGTGACGGCTGGACCTACGGCAGCGTCGAGGTGCTTGATCACATGGCCTACGACGGCCTCACCGACGCCTACGACAACGAGAGCATGGGGGCATCGACCGAGCGACACAACGAGCGTTTCGGGCTCACCCGTGAGGCTCAGGATGCGGTCGCTGAGCGCTCTCACCGACGTGCGACCGCTGCCCGCAAGTCCGGCGTGTTTGATGCGGAGATCGTGCCCGTGACGGTGCCACAGAGGCGGGGCGAACCGATTCTCCTGACGACCGATGAGGGCATCCGCCCCGAGACCACGATGGAGACGCTCGCAGGCCTTCGAGCCGCATTCGCCGAAGGCGGTTCGATCACCGCCGGGAACTCCTCGCAGATCTCCGACGGCGCCGCGGCCGTCGTGGTGACGACCCGCGCCCACGCTGATGCGCAGGGGTGGCCGGTGCTCGCGACGATCGGCGCCAACGGTCAGACTGCGGGGCCCGACAACTCACTCCAGGCGCAGCCCGCTCGTGCGATCAGGCGTGCGCTCGACAAGCAGGGCATCGAAGCATCCGATCTGGATCTCGTCGAGATCAACGAGGCCTTCGGCGCGGTGGTTGCACGCTCGCAGGAGGAGCTGGATCTCTCGTCGGAGATTGTGAACGTGCACGGTGGGGGGATCGCGATGGGGCACCCGATCGGCGCATCCGGGACCCGACTGGTCGTGCACCTCGCGCATGAGCTCGCCCGGAGAGGCTCCGGGGTCGCCGTCGCCAGTCTCTGCGGTGGCGGCGGTCAGGGCGAGGCGCTGATCCTCACACGTTGACGGGGATCAGCGGCGCTTCTTCTCCGCGATCCGTGCGACGGCTTCGCTCTCGCGCTCGCGTCGCATGTCGACGATCGCCCCGATGACGAGCGCGACGGAGATGCCCCAGCTGATCCATGCGAGCACAGCGCGCCAGGTGAAGGGCGTGTCTTTCGAACCGCGCAGCAGCGCGACGCCGCTGGTGATCGCGCTGATGAGGCCGCTTCCGAACAGGTAGTTGCGCATGCGCCTACGCTACCCGGCCTGAAGCGCTGCGCCCAGCCGCTGCAGCCCTTCTCTGATGCGCGCGGGCTCGTAGGTGGTGAAGGACAGGCGCAGAGAGCGTTCGTCCGCGGCTTCGGCGAAGAACGGCGCTCCCGGCACGAAGGCGACGTCGTGCTCAAGCGCGCGCGACAGGGCGGGGGTCGCGTCGTACCCCTCGGGAAGTCGCGCCCACACGAACATCCCTCCATCCGGCTGGTTCCAGGTGCTGCCGGCGGGAAGCGCCTCCGCGAGCCCGTCGAGCATCGCGTCGCGCCGCGCGGCGTACGCCCGGGTGATGCGTCCGAGCGCGGTGCGGCCGCGGCCCGATGCGAGGTAATGCGCGGCGGCGCCCTGGTCGATCGTTGAGGTGTGCAGGTCAGCTGCCTGCTTGGCGATCACCACGGCCGGGTGGATGTCGGGGGTCGTCCGCACCCATCCGAGGCGCAGCCCCGGGGCGATGACCTTCGAGAAGCTGCCCAGACAGATGACATGGTCCGGGGCGAGCGTCGCCATGGACGCCACAGGATCGCCGCTGTAGCGAAGCTGACGATAGGGCTCGTCCTCGATGATGCGGAAGCCGTGGCGGATCGCAAGCTGTGCAAGGCGTGCGCGGGACTCCGGCGTGTACGTGCGCCCGGTCGGGTTCTGGAAGGTCGGGACGGTGTAGAAGAACTTCGGCGTATGCGCGGCGAGCAGAAGTTCGAGCGCGTCGAAGTCGAGCTGGTCCCCGGCGAACGGCACCGCGATGGCGCGGGCGCCGGCCAGCGCGAAGGTCTGCAGCGCAGCCAGGTAGCAGGGGTCTTCGACGAAGATCACGTCACCGGGATCCAGGAGCGCGGTCGCAAGCAGACCGAGGGCCTGCTGCGAACCCGTCGTGACGAGCAGATCGGATGCCTCCGTCGGGAGCCCGTCGACCGTGTACCCCGCGGCCACCTCCGCCCGCAGTGCGGGATCACCTTCGGACATCGAGTACTGCAGCGAGGACGGCTGAGCGAGCACGACGTCATACGCCTCCCGGATGCCGTCGAGATCGAAGAGCTCCGGGGCGGGAAGACCGCCGGCGAAGGAGATGACCTCGGGGCGGCGGGTGAGTGCCAGCAGGTCGCGGACCGGCGACGGCTTGGCGGAGGAGACACGCTGCGAGCGCGGCGGCAGGGGAGCGGGGGAGATGAGCATCGGCAGCCTTCGTCGGAGGCGGAAAGCGGATCGCGGTGCGTTACACGATAGAGCAGGCGCCGCACGGCGATCGCCCGTGTTTCAGCACCTGACCAGCTGACGGCGCTATCATCGAAGTCACGGTCTGCGCGCCCAGGCGCCCATGCAGAAGCATCCGGACCGTCATGATCCGTTGTGTATCTACCGGCCGTCAGCACCCCTGACGGAAAGCGGCGGCACCCGAGCCCGCTTCCGTAGGAGCAGAGCCATGACATCAACCGCATCCGTTCCCGAGACCACCCTGCTGCGCCTCGCAGGCTGGCCGTACTTCGTCATCGCGTTCGTCGCGCGCCTTCCGTTCGCGATGATGGTCGTCGGCGTCCTGACCGTCGTCGTCTCCTCGCGTGACTCCCTCACGCTTGGTGGACTCACCTCCGCGGCCGTCGGCGTGGGCACGGCCTGCTTCGGACCGTTCCTGGGCGCCGCGTCCGACCGTTTCGGCCAGCGCATCGTGCTCAGCATCCTCGCCGTCGCCAACGCGACCATGCTGATCGTGTTCACCCTCGTCGTGTACTCGACGGCCGTCGACGCGCTCGTTCTCGCGGCGGCCTTCGGCATCGGCGCGACAGCACCCCAGGTGTCGCCGCTGTCGCGCTCGCGACTCGTCACCATGATCACCGAGCGGATGCCTCAGGCACGACGAGCGCGCACGCTCTCCGGCACCATGGCCTACGAGTCCGCCGCCGACGAGACCGTCTTCGTGTTCGGCCCGTTCATCGTGGGCATCCTGGCGTCCTTCCTCGCACCGTGGGCACCGCTCGTCGGAGCGGCCGCGCTCACCCTGCTGTTCGTGGGCGCCTTCGCGCTGCACCCGAGTGCCAGCTACGTCTCGATCGAACGGGACGCGCACGGGCGCGCGCCGTCATCGGTCTCGGAGCTCTTCCGTCCCGGTCTGCTGATCGTCGTGCTGGGCATCTTCGGAGTCGGCATCTTCTTCGGCACCATGCTGACGTCGCTGACCGCGTTCATGGACGTCCGAGGCGAACCCGAGCAGGCCGGGCTTCTGTACGGCGTCATGGGCGTGGGCTCCGCCGTGCTCGCGCTCGGCGTCGCGTGGCTTCCCGCACGCTTCACGCTTCGCGCACGCTGGATCACGTTCGCGGGCATCCTCTTCGGCGGGGCGCTGCTGCTCGGCACCGTTGAGACGACAGGCCAGATGGCGATGGTGCTGGCGATCATGGGCATCGGAATCGGACCGACGCTCGTGACGCAGTACAGCCTCGGCGCCTCACGCAGTCCGCTGGGACGTTCGGCCACGGTGATGACGATGCTGGGGTCGGCGATCATCGTGGGGCAGTCGCTCGGCGCCGCCGTGACGGGCTCGCTCGCCGAGCAGTACGGCGTCGCCGCCGCGCTGATGCTGCCGATGATCGCCGCAGGCATCGCCTTCGTCGCCGGCATCGTCAACTGGTTCGTGCGCGCTCACCCGCGCGCACATGTTGCATGACACCCTGAGTCGCCGTGCCGGGGGCACCTCGATAGCCTGAAGTGAAACAACAGCCGAGGTGAGGAGCCTACATGGCCGCTGAGTTCGTCGTCGTAGCCAACCGTCTGCCCGTTGATCGTGTGCAGGGCCCCGACGGAGAAGACATCTGGCGGCCGTCCCCGGGTGGTCTGGTGGCTGCGCTCGAGCCGGTCATGCACGGCGTCGATGGCGCGTGGGTCGGATGGCCCGGGCAGGCCGATCTCGAGCTCGCCCCGTTCACCGCAAATGACATTCGCCTCATCCCCGTCGCTCTCAGCGCGG
Source organism: Microbacterium sp. GW823-FHT02G05 (assembly GCF_058797175.1). Classification (NCBI taxonomy): domain Bacteria; kingdom Bacillati; phylum Actinomycetota; class Actinomycetes; order Micrococcales; family Microbacteriaceae; genus Microbacterium; species Microbacterium sp. GW823-FHT02G05. Next base: position 650,906 of record NZ_JBXAJK010000002.1, on the reverse strand, counting down.
AGGAAGTGGCCGAGTACTACGAAGGCTTCTCGAACGACACGATCTGGCCGCTTTACCACGACGTGATCGCACCGCCGCAATTCCACCGCGAATGGTGGGAGGCGTACCGCACCGTCAACGAGCGCTTCGCTCGCGCCGCAGCGAAGGCGGTCGCGCCGCACGGGACGGTGTGGGTGCACGACTACCAGCTCCAGCTGGTCCCGGAGATGGTGCGCGCACTGCGCCCCGATGTCACGATCGGCTACTTCCATCACATCCCGTTCCCTGCGCACAACATCTACGCGCAGCTGCCCTGGAGGGATCAGGTGCTCTCGGGTCTGCTCGGAGCCGACGTGATCGGTTTCCAGCGCGTTCAGGATGCGGCGAGTTTCACAGCGGCGGTCAAGCGTCGCCTGCGCTACGACGTGAAGGCCTCCACCGTCACTGTGCCGAAGGCCGACGCTCCTGCGCGGTCGGTCCTGGTGAGGGCGTTTCCGATCTCGATCGACACGACGCCCTACCTCGAGCTCGCCGCCCGCCCCGACGTACAGGCGCGCGCGGCCGAGATCCGCGAGAGCCTCGGCAACCCGAAGCGGATCCTTCTCGGCGTCGACCGCCTCGACTACACCAAGGGCATCCGTCACCGCATCAAGGCATACGGGGAACTGCTCACGCAGGGCGATCTCACCGTGGACGAAGCCACGCTCATCCAGGTCGCGAGTCCCAGCCGAGAGCGCGTCGACGCGTACGTGCACCTGCGCGACGAGATCGAACTGCTCGTCAGCCGCATCAACGGTGATAACGACACCGTCGGGCACTCTGCTATCCGATATCTGCATCAGGGATTCCCGCGCGAAGAGATGGTCGCCCTGTACCTCGCGGCCGATGTCATGCTCGTCACCGCACTGCGCGACGGCATGAACCTCGTCGCGAAGGAATACGTCGCCACCCGCGCCGATAACAGGGGAGTGCTCGTCCTCAGTGAGTTCACCGGAGCTGCGGACGAGCTGCGCTCGGCCGTGCGCGTCAACCCCCACGACATCGAGGGGCTGAAGGAAGCGATCATGGTCGCCGTGAACATGCCCCGCGCCGAACAGTCCCGCCGAATGCGGGCGCTGCGCAAGCGCGTCATCGAACACGACGTCAATGCCTGGTCGAAATCGTTCCTCGACGCGCTCGCCGCAGTGAGCAGCTCCCGATGACCCGCACCTGGAATCCTGCGGACCCGGATGCTGCGCTGCTGGCGCTTGCACGCACGCAGCGGCTCGTCATCGCGCTCGACTTCGACGGAACCGTCTCCGAGCTTGTGACGGAGCCCATGTCGGCGCGCGCCGTACCCGAGGCGGTCGCCGCTCTCGGCGCTCTCACCGTCCTTCCCGACACGATCGTCGCGTTCGTGTCGGGCCGCAGCCTCGGCGACCTGCGAGTGATCTCCGAACACACGGACGACTCGCAGATCGTGCTCGCGGGGTCGCATGGCGCGCAGTACTGGTACCCGGGAGAGGGCGAGCGCGGCCCGATCGAGACGGTCGAGGAGCGCGAGCGCCGCGAGGAGATCGGTCGCATCGTACGAAGCATCCTCATGGAGCATCCAGACGTCCATTTCGAACCCAAGACGTTCGGCGTCGGCATTCATGGGCGTCGTGCCTCGCTCGCTGCCGAGCGCGCAGCCTTCGCGGCGGTGGATGCCGCGCTCGTCGCACACACGGACGGCTGGCGCCGGCGCGAGGGAGACCGCATTCTTGAGTACGCCTCGCGCAGCGAGGGCAAGGACGCCGCGATCGCGACGCTCCGTGCGCGCTATCAGCCGACCGCGATCCTGTTCGCGGGTGACGACGTCACCGATGAAGACGCGATTCGCGCCCTCGGACCCGGCGATCTCGGCATCCGTGTCGGAGAGGGCGAGACCGCCGCGACCCTTCGTGTGGCGAGCCCACAACAGATCGCTCAGGTACTCAGTGTCATCGCGCACGAGAGGGCGGCCAGGGCGCAATAGACTTCGTTCATGTCCCCGCATGATCCTGCTGCAAGCGCGCCCATCGATATCAAGCCCCGCAGTCGTGTCGTCACCGACGGCATCGAAGCCACGACCTCCCGCGGAATGCTCCGCGCTGTCGGCATGGGTGACGAGGACTGGGAGAAGCCCCAGATCGGCATCGCGTCGAGCTGGAACGAGATCACTCCCTGCAACCTGAGCCTCGATCGTCTCGCGCAGGGCGCGAAGGAGGGCGTGCACTCCGGCGGGGGCTACCCGCTGCAGTTCGGCACCATCTCCGTCTCCGACGGCATCTCGATGGGGCACGAGGGCATGCACTTCTCGCTCGTGTCGCGCGAGGTCATCGCCGACTCCGTCGAGACCGTCATGATGGCCGAGCGCCTCGACGGCTCCGTGCTGCTCGCAGGCTGTGACAAGTCGCTCCCCGGCATGCTCATGGCTGCGGCCCGCCTCGACCTCGCCGCCGTCTTCCTCTACGCCGGTTCCATCGCACCGGGGTGGGTCAAGCTCTCGGACGGCACCGAGAAGGAAGTCACGATCATCGACTCCTTCGAGGCTGTCGGTGCGTGCAAGGCCGGCACCATGAGCGAGGAAGACCTCAAGCGCATCGAGTGCGCGATTGCCCCGGGTGAGGGCGCCTGCGGTGGCATGTACACCGCCAACACCATGGCCTCTGTCGCAGAGGCTCTCGGTATGAGCCTTCCCGGCTCGGCGGCGCCGCCCTCGGCAGACCGCCGCCGCGATTACTACGCGCACCGCTCGGGCGAGGCCGTCGTCAACATGCTGCGCCTCGGCATCACCGCACGCGACATCCTCACGAAGAAGGCGTTCGAGAACGCCGTCACGGTCGCGATGGCGCTCGGCGGCTCGACAAACGTCGTGCTGCACCTGCTCGCGATCGCCCGCGAGGCCGATGTCGACCTGACGCTCGACGATTTCAACCGCATCGGCGACCGCGTGCCGCACCTGGCCGACATGAAGCCCTTCGGCAAGTACGTCATGGCCGACGTCGACCGCCACGGCGGCATCCCGGTTCTCATGCGCGCGCTGCTCGAGGCAGGCCTGCTGCACGGAGACGTGCTGACGGTCACCGGCAAGACTCTTGCTGAGAACCTCGCCGCGATCAACCCGGACCCGCTCGACGGCGAGGTCATCCGCACGCTCGACAACCCGATCCACGCCACCGGCGGCATCACGATCCTCAAGGGATCCCTGGCGCCCGAGGGCGCGGTCGTGAAGACGGCCGGCTTCGACGCCGAGGTGTTCGAGGGTCCTGCCCGCGTGTTCGAGCGCGAGCGGGCAGCGATGGATGCGCTCACCGAGGGCACCATCAACAAGGGCGATGTCATCATCATCCGCTACGAGGGTCCCAAGGGCGGCCCCGGCATGCGCGAGATGCTATCCATCACCGCGGCCATCAAGGGCGCGGGGCTCGGAAAAGATGTACTACTCTTGACGGACGGACGATTCTCAGGCGGCACAACCGGCCTGTGCATCGGCCACATAGCACCCGAAGCAGTGGACGCAGGTCCTATTGCGTTCGTGCGCGATGGTGATCTGATTCGGGTCGATATCGCGGCTCGCTCTCTCGATCTACTCATCGACGAGGCCGAGCTGAGCTCCCGCCGCTCTGGCTGGGAGCCGCTTCCTCCGCGCTATACCCGTGGCGTTCTTGCCAAGTACTCCCGACTCGTGCGTTCCGCCGCTGAAGGCGCCACGACCGGGTAACTCCACCGCTCCGCTCTTCGTGAGCGCCGCGTTGTCGTCAGATCACAGATCGCAAGGAACAACTCCCCATGACTCCTGATTCCGCTCCGGCCGTTCCACGGCCACCAGCTCGTCCCGCTTCCGCACCAGAACTCACCGGTGCTGAGGCTGTCGTCCGCTCGCTTGAACTGCTGGGTGTGACCGATGTGTTCGGTCTCCCCGGCGGCGCGATCCTTCCGGTCTATGACCCCCTCATGGACTCGTCAGATCTGCGTCACATTCTCGTTCGCCACGAACAAGGCGCGGGGCACGCGGCCGAGGGCTACGCCTCTGCCTCCGGCAAAATCGGCGTCTGCATCGCGACCTCCGGTCCCGGTGCGACGAACCTCGTCACGGCGATTGCCGACGCCTACATGGACTCGGTGCCGATGGTGGCCATCACCGGACAGGTGTTCTCGACCCTCATGGGAACGGACGCCTTCCAGGAGGCCGACATCGTGGGCATCACGATGCCGATCACGAAGCACTCCTTCCTCGTGAAGGACGCCTCCGAGATTCCCGGCGCGATCGCGGCGGCATTCGAGATCGCCGGCACGGGTCGCCCCGGGCCCGTGCTCGTGGACATCACGAAGGACGCGCAGCAGGACACGGTCCCGTTCATCTGGCCGCCGAAGATCGACCTCCCGGGCTATCGTCCGGTGACTAAGGCGCACGGCAAGCAGATCCAGGCGGCAGCGGCGCTGCTCGCTTCCGCGGAGAAGCCGGTTCTGTACGTCGGCGGCGGTGTCATCCGCGGACGCGCCTCGGCCGAGCTGCTCGAGCTCGCCGAGTCGACCGGTGCGCCCGTGGTCACGACGCTCATGGCACGCGGTGCTTTCCCTGACTCGCACCCGCAGCACCTGGGCATGCCCGGCATGCACGGCACCGTTCCGGCAGTGCTGGCTCTGCAGGAGGCCGACCTCCTCGTCTCCCTCGGTGCCCGATTCGACGACCGCGTGACCGGCAAGGCAGCGCTGTTCGCGCCCAACGCCAAGGTCATCCACGTCGACATCGACCCGGCCGAGATCTCGAAGATCCGCACGGCGGATGTGCCGATCGTGGGCGATGTGCGCGACGTGCTCATCGACCTCGACACGGCGTACCGCGGCGCGATCGACGGCGGAAAGCCCAACACCGAGGAGTGGTGGTCCTACCTCGACGGTCTGCGTGCGGAGTTCCCACTCGGCTACGCACCGACGACGGACGGTCTGCTGGCACCGCAGTATGTGATCCAGCGCATCGGCGAACTCACCGGACCCGAGGGCATCTACGCCGCGGGCGTCGGGCAGCACCAGATGTGGGCCGCGCAGTTCATCAAGTACGAGCGTCCGAACTCGTGGTTGAACTCCGGTGGCGCAGGCACGATGGGCTACTCGGTCCCTGCGGCCATGGGCGCCAAGGTCGCCGAGCCCGACCGTGTGGTCTGGTCGATCGACGGTGACGGATGCTTCCAGATGACCAACCAGGAGCTTGCGACCTGCGCGATCAACAACATCCCGATCAAGGTCGCGATCATCAACAACTCGTCGCTCGGCATGGTGCGCCAGTGGCAGACCCTCTTCTACGACGGTCGCTACTCGAACACCGACCTGAACACGGGCCATGACACGATCCGCATCCCCGACTTCGTGAAACTCGCCGAGGCGTACGGCTGCCTCGCGATTCGCGTGGAGAAGGAAGAAGAGGTCGACGCAGCGATCAAGCTCGCTCTCGAGACCAACGACCGTCCGGTCGTGATCGACTTCGTGGTGAGCGCGGATTCGATGGTCTGGCCCATGGTTCCGCAGGGCGTCAGCAACAGCTACGTCCAGTACGCGCGCGATCACTCGCCCTCGTTCGATGAGGAGATCTAAGTCATGCCGTCTCACGTGCTGAGCCTGCTGGTCGAAGACCGCCCGGGGCTTCTCACCCGCGTCGCCGGGCTGTTCGCCCGCCGTGGTTTCAACATCGAATCCCTCGCCGTCGGCGTGACCGAGGTGCAGGGGCTGTCCCGCATCACGGTCGTGGTCGATGTCGATGAACTGCCGCTCGAGCAGGTGACCAAGCAGCTCAACAAGCTCGTCAACGTCATCAAGATCGTCGAGCTCGAGCCCGGCTCGTCAGTGCAGCGCCAGCACATGCTGGTCAAGGTGCGCACCGACAACGCGACCCGCTCGAACGTGCTCGAGGTCGTGAACCTGTTCCGCGCCTCGGTCGTCGACTACGCGCCCGATGCCCTCGTGATCGAGGTCACCGGCGACCAGGGCAAGGTCGACGCGCTGCTGCGCGCGCTCGAGCCCTTCGGCATCAAGGAGCTCGCCCAGTCGGGCCTGCTCGCGATCGGCCGCGGCGGCAAGAGCATCACCGAGCGCGTTCTGCGCGGCTGAAATCCTCAAAGACTTCCACACCACTAGCAAGGAGAAACACAAGTGAGCACCGAGATCTTCTACGATGCAGACGCCGATCTGTCGATCATCCAGGGCAAGAAGGTCGCCGTTGTGGGCTATGGCTCGCAGGGCCACGCCCATGCCATGAACCTGCGCGACTCGGGCGTCGAGGTCGTCATCGCGCTCAAGGACGGCTCGAAGTCGATCGCCAAGGCAGAAGAGGCGGGCTTCGTCGTCAAGAACGTGGCGGATGCTGCGGAGTGGGCCGACCTCATCATGATCCTGGCTCCGGACCAGCACCAGCGCACGATCTTCAACGAGTCGATCAAGGACAAGCTGACTGCGGGCAAGACGCTGGCCTTCGCGCACGGCTTCAACATCCGCTTCGGCTACATCGACGCACCTGAGGGCGTCGACGTGATCCTCGTCGCCCCGAAGGCGCCGGGCCACACGGTTCGTCGCGAGTTCGTCGCCGGTCGCGGCATCCCGGACATCATCGCCGTCGAGCGTGACGCATCGGGCACCGCCTGGGCGACGGCACTGTCGTACGCGAAGGCTGTCGGTGGCACCCGCGCCGGCGTCATCAAGACCACGTTCACCGAGGAGACCGAGACCGACCTGTTCGGCGAGCAGGCTGTGCTCTGCGGTGGCATGAGCCACCTCGTGCAGGCCGGCTTCGAGACGCTCGTCGAGGCGGGCTACCAGCCGCAGATCGCCTACTTCGAGGTGCTGCACGAGCTCAAGCTCATCGTCGACCTCATGTGGGAGGGCGGCATCGCCAAGCAGCGCTGGTCGATCTCCGACACGGCAGAGTTCGGTGACTACGTCTCGGGCCCGCGCGTCATCGACGCCGGTGTCAAGGAGCGCATGAAGGAGGTCCTCACGGACATCCAGACCGGCGCCTTCGCCAAGCGCTTCATCGAGGACCAGGACGCCGGTGCCCCGGAGTTCCTCGCCCTTCGCGAGAAGGAGCAGGGTCACCCGATCGAGGCGACAGGACGTGAGCTGCGCTCGCTCTTCGCCTGGAAGCAGACCGACGAGGACTACGTCGAGGGCTCGGCCGCACGCTGATCTGACGACAGAGAAGAACCGGCCCGGTGCAGTGCGCACCGGGCCGGTTCTTTTGTGTTCGGTCTCAGTTCGTCGCAGGTTCCGCGGCGGCGTCCGGAACGTCGATCGGCGCATCCGCGGGGTCTGCCCAGACAGGCGCAGGCAGCAGCGTGTTGACGTTGCCGGCCTGGATCTCCTTGAGAGCGGCGGTGATCTCCTCGGCGTTCTCCGGGACGGCGAGGTCGCAGGCGCGCAGCTCGGATGGGAACTGCAGCGTCAGGCGGATCTTGCCCGCGGCGATGGCCTCTGCCGTCGTGCCGGTGCGGATCTCGCTGCCCGTCTGAATCGCGGGGACGCTCTCACAGACGTGATACACCTGACCGCCGTCGACCCAGACGACCTCGTCCTGGCCGAGGAGCTGGATGACGGTGGACTGGTCGGCGGTGTATTGCTCGACCGAGGGCGGGTTGAAGTCGATGCCGATGACGACCGCGGCGGCGGCGAGGACGACGCCGATGATTCCCGCCGTGGTCTTCTGGCCCTTGTCCATGTCCTTGTTCAGGAAGATCAGGATGATGAGGGGCAGGAAGGCGACGATCGCGATGATCGCGCCGAGCTGATTCTGCACGAAGAAGCGCGTGGTCTCGGACTTGCGGGCGGGGTCGAGGCGGTTGGCCTTCTTCCAGAGCAGCGAGCCGGTGATCGACAGCGCTGCGATCACGACGAGCGCGACGAGAAGGGCGATGAACGCCCACTGTGGGAACGTCGCGGTGACACCCTGCTCCTGGAGCAGACCGGTGTCGGGGTCGCGGACGAGCTGGCCGTCTTCTCCGACGAACTCCCGCTGGCGCAGCAGCCAGAAGATGGCGACGCCCTCCCCGATGATCGCGACGGCCCAGAGGACGGCGGCGATCCACCGGAACTGCGTGGCCTTCGCCTTCGCCTCCGCGGTCGGCTTCCAGTTTGCGGGAGGCTCTGAGGTTGCGGCCTCGCTGGATACGTTGTTCTTGCGCTGCTCAGTCACGGTTTTCCTTTCCCCCTGAGTGCTTCCCTGATCCTAGTGGGGCACCGGAAACGAGGGTGGGTACGCTGGGACTATGACATCTGACCCCGATGAGGCCTTCCGCTGGGAGGGCGACGACGCGCGTCCGGCGCGGCCGGAGCCACGTGGCTCGGCTCCGGCGACTGACCGAACGGATGCGGCGGAGCAGACCGCTTTCACGGAAGCACCCGCATCCGAGCCCGTCGCCGTTGCAGACGCGACGGTCGAGGCGGACGAGCCGGCCGGGATGAGCACGGCGATGCTTCTCACGCTCGGCGTCGTCGGCGGTGTCTATCTGCTCTACTCGATCGGCTGGGCGATCGGCGGGGCCCGTCTGCAGGCCTTCGCCCGCTTCGTCGTCACGGACGCGATGTACGTTCCGTGGATGTGGTTGGCAGTGCTCGCACCTGCGCTGTGGTTCATCGCCGCCTGGGTGCTGACGCGAGGCGCTGCATCCTGGGTACGCCTGCTGGCGCTCCTGGCCGGTGCTGTTCTTCTCGTGCCGTGGCCGTTCGTCCTGATGGGAGCATTCGGATCATGACCGACATTGCACAGACATCGACGGGGACGCCACGCTGGCTCTCCTGGATCGTGCTCGGAGTCACGGGCCTCTTCTACGCATATGCGGTCTGGAACGCCATCGCTCACCTGATCGGCCTGGCCGGCCTCGGACTGAATGCGATGGGCTGGTTCACGCTGCTGTTCGCTGTCGTCTTCCCGATGCTCGTGTTCGCGGCCGGCGTCGCCCTGACGCGCCGACGGAATGCGGGAGAGCAGTCGCTTGTGCTGCTCGCCGGTCTCGGCCTCGTGGCCGTCTTCTGGCTGAACATCGTCGGATACACGTCCCTGAACCTCGACGCACTGCTCGGCTGAGGTACTCGCTACCCCCACACGGATGCCGGGCTGTGCTTGTCACATGCCAAAGCCGGCATCCGGCCGCGGGTAGACTGATCCCGATCGCGCCCCCGATGGTGTGCGGCGCATCGGCCCAATCGCCATGTCGCGCTGCCCCGAAGGAATCCCTGTGCCGAAGCCTGTTGTGCTCATCGCTGAAGTTCTCTCTCCTGCCACGATCGATGCCCTGGGGCCCGATTTTGACGTCCGAAACGTCGACGGCACCGACCGCGAAGCACTCTTCGCCGCACTAGCGGAAGCTGACGCCGTGCTCGTCCGATCGGCGACGCAGATCGACGCGGAGGCACTCAGCCACGCACCGCAGCTGAAGGTCGTCGCCCGTGCCGGTGTCGGGCTCGACAACGTCGACATCAAGGCGGCCACGACCGCCGGTGTGATGGTCGTCAATGCGCCCACCTCGAACATCATCTCCGCGGCGGAACTCACCGTCGGTCACATCCTGAGCCTGGCTCGCCGTATCCCGGCAGCGCACGGCTCGCTGGCGGCCGGCCAGTGGAAGCGCAGCTCGTTCACGGGTGCAGAGCTCTTCGAGAAGACGGTCGGCATCGTCGGCCTCGGCCGGATCGGCGCGCTCGTCGCTGCGCGTCTGCAGGCGTTCGACATGCGCGTCGTGGCATATGACCCCTACGTCACAAGCGCCCGCGCGCAGCAGCTCGGCGTGCAGCTGCTCTCGCTGGACGAACTCGTCGCCGAGTCCGACTTCCTCACGATCCACATGCCCAAGACGCCCGAGACCACGGGAATGATCGGTGCCGAGCAGTTCAAGGCGATGAAGCCGACCGCGTTCGTGGTCAACGTCGCCCGCGGCGGCCTGATCGACGAGGCATCGCTGCACGAGGCTCTCGTCGCAGGCGAGATCGCGGGCGCAGGCCTCGACGTCTTCACCTCTGAGCCTCCTGCCGAAGGTGGCACCGCACACGCGCTGCTGTCGCTGCCGAACGTCGTCGTGACGCCGCACCTCGGAGCGAGCACGGAAGAGGCACAGGAGAAGGCCGGCGTCTCGGTCGCACGCTCCGTCCGCCTCGCCCTCGGTGGTGACCTGGTGCCCGACGCCGTGAACGTCGCGGGTGGCATCATCGACCCCTACGTGCGCCCGGGCATCCCCCTCGTCGAGAAGCTCGGTCAGATCTTCGCTGCCCTCGCGCAGTCGCCGCTCACCAGCCTCGACGTCGAGGTGCACGGTGAGCTGAACAACTACGACGTGAGCGTGCTCAAGCTCGCCGCGCTCAAGGGCTTCTTCACCAACATCGTCAGCGAGAGCGTCTCCTACGTGAACGCGCCCCTGCTGGCGGAGCAGCGCGGTATCGCCGTGCGTCTCGTCCAGGACGACATCAGCGAAGAGTTCCGCAACGTCATCACGCTGCGCGGCGCGCTCTCGGACGGGTCTCAGCTGTCGGTCTCCGGCACGCTGACGGGGCCGAAGCAGATCGCGAAGCTCGTCGGCATCAACGAGCACGCGGTGGAGCTTCCGATCGAGAAGCACCACGTCGTCATGCTCTACACCGACCGTCCGGGCATCGTGGCCGTCTATGGCCAGAAGTTCGGCGAGGCCGGAATCAACATCGCCGGCATGCAGATCGCTCGTGCGGCCGCAGGCGCACAGGCGCTCAGCATCCTCACGCTCGACTCGCCCGTGTCGGAGGCGCTCATCGACGACGTGGGGGCGGCGATCGAGGCCGATCTCTTCCGTCAGATCGAGATCACCGAGGCCTGACGTCTCGCACCGGTGACGGCGCTCCTGATGACCGAGATCGCATTCCGCGACCGGGAATCAGGAGCGTCGTCGTCTCGGTGAGCTCTCCTGCACGGTCACTCGGGCGCGGTGCTCCGCAGCACCAACTCGACGAGAGCGTCGAGCTGGGCGCCCCGGGGGACGGCGTTCTGCAGGCTGTTCAGATCGAGGACGTTGTTGAAGTAGAGGCCGTCGCTCACGAGGAGGACGAGATCGAGGGAGGCCTCGTCTCGCACATGCGGGCGGATGCACTCCGCCCACCGAGCGCGCGCGGAGTGCAGGATGTCCCGTGCGTACGTGTGATCTCCCTGAGCGAGCCGAGACACGGCGACGATCGCACGATCGAGGGGGTCGTTGTGCAGAACTGATGTGCGCAGAAAGTACACGATCGGTCCTTCGGGGGCTGCGCGCATCTGTGCGACGTCTTCCGTGAGCAGCGCGTCGAGCCGGGCGATCATGGCGTTCGCGAGCTCTTCCTTCGAGGCGAAGTGGTAGAGCAGTCCGCCTTTCGACACCCCGGCCCGCTTGGCCGTGGCATCCAGCGTCGCGACGCGCTCGCCCTCGGCGATGAGGAGGGCCTCGAAGGCGTCGAGGACCCGTTCGCGTGCGTGTGGGGGACGAGCCATCATTGCTCCTCTGCTCAGGTCGTGATCAGCGATTCTCCTGTTACTATACCAACCGGACGGTTTAGTTACTGAGAGGTTAGTCATGTCGCACACGGCCACGAACGAGACGATCGAGGCGGATGCCCCACGTGTCGGCGCCCGGGGATGGGCGGCGCTCGCGGTGCTCATGCTTCCCGTGCTGCTCGTGTCGGTGGACAACACCGTGCTCGCGTTCGCGCTGCCCGAGATCGCGATCTCGCTCGCGCCCACGAGCAGTCAGCAGCTCTGGATCATCGATGTGTATCCGCTGGTGCTCGCCGGCCTCCTCGTCACGATGGGAACACTGGGTGATCGCTTCGGCCGCCGCAAGATGCTCATCATCGGCTCGATCGGTTTCGCGGCCGTCTCCGCTCTCGCGGCATTCGCGCCCACGGCAGAGCTGCTGATCGCCGCGCGCGCTCTGCTCGGCTTCTTCGGCGCGATGTTGATGCCGTCGACGCTCTCGCTGCTGCGGTCGATCTTCCGCAATCGCGACCAGCGTCGCCTGGCGATCGCCGTCTGGGCGTCGGCGTTCTCGGCAGGCTCCGCGCTCGGTCCGATCGTCGGCGGCTTCCTCCTCGAGCACTTCTCCTGGGGCTCGGTGTTCCTCCTCGCTGTTCCCGTGCTCATTCCGCTGCTGATCGCCGCACCGCTTCTGCTCCCGGAGAGCCGCGATCCGAACCCGGGACGCATCGACCCGTTCAGCATCGCGCTCTCGATGGCGACCATGCTGCCGGTTGTCTATGCGATCAAGCAGTTCGCCGTCGACGGCCCGACCGTGCTCGCTGCCGCCTGGTTGCTGCTCGGCATCGCGATGGGTGTGCTGTTCGTGCGTCGCCAGCTCGCTTCGGCGAACCCCATGCTCGACATGGAGCTCTTCCGACGCGGTTCCTTCTCGGGGGCTATCCTCGTGAACCTCTTCAGCGTGATCGCGCTCGTCGGCTTCCTCTACTTCGTCTCACAGCATCTGCAGCTGGTGCTGGGAATGTCCCCGATGGAGGCGGGCTTCGCGCTCGTGCCCGGCATGGCCGCGATGATCGTGGCCGGACTCGCCGTGGTGCCGATCTCCCGGCGCGTCTCGCCGCAGATCGTGGTCCCCGTGGGACTCTCCCTCTCGGTCGTGGGATACCTGATCGTGGCCGCCAGCACGCATGCGCACGGCGCGCTTCCCCTGGTGATCGCCTTCGTCGTGCTCGGGATCGGCATCGGCGCTGCCGAGACGATCTCGAACGAGCTCATCGTCACCAACGCTCCTCCGGCGAAGGCCGGGGCTGCCAGCGCGGTCTCAGAGACCGCATACGAGCTCGGCGCCGTCCTCGGCACCGCGATCCTCGGCGGCATCATCACCGCCTTCTATCGGGGAGCGCTCGTCCTGCCTGAGGGCGTCGCTCCGGATGCCGCGGCGAGGGCTTCGGAGACGCTCGCGGGCGCGTATGTGGTTGCCGGAGAGACACCGGAACCTCTGGGGAGTGCGATCTGGGCCGCCGCGGCGGAAGCGTTCGGCTCCGGTGTGACGATCACATCGCTGATCGGTGCGGGTCTCGTCGTGATCGCCGGGGTCATCGCGGGCGCTACGCTGGGGAGACGCGCGCGCGTTCAGTGACGCACCCCGGCGTCGACGCGCGCCCCAGTCAAGGAGTGCAATGTCACGCGTCGTCAAACTTGCGGTGATTCCCGGAGACGGGATCGGTCCTGAGGTCATCGCCGAGGCCGAGAAGGTTCTCGACGCCGTCACCGCACAGAGCGACGTCACGTTCGACAAGACGCACTTCTCGCTGGGGGCCGCGCGCTTCCTCGCGACCGGCGACACGCTCACCGACGAAGACCTCGACGCGATCCGCGCGCACGATGCGATCCTCCTCGGCGCCGTCGGCGGCGTTCCGGGAGACCCGCGGCTGAAGAACGCGAACATCGAGCGCGGACTGCTGCTGAAGCTGCGCTTCGAGCTCGACCACTACGTGAATCTGCGTCCGTCGAAGCTGTACCCCGGAGCATCGGGGCCGCTCGCCGCGCCGGGCGACATCGACTTCGTCGTCGTCCGTGAGGGCACCGAGGGACCGTACGTCGGAAACGGCGGATCCATCCGCACCGGCACCCCCCACGAGGTCGCGAACGAGACGTCGGTGAACACGGCGTACGGCGTGGAGCGCGTGGTGCGTCACGCATTCGCTCTCGCGGCGAAGCGTCGCGGAAAGCTCACGCTCGTGCACAAGACCAACGTGCTCGTGCATGCCGGTGGGATGTGGCAGCGCATCGTGAACGCTGTCGCGGCGGAGCATCCCGAAGTCTCGGTCGACTATCTCCACGTCGATGCCGCCACGATCTTCCTCGTGACGAACCCCGAGCGCTTCGACGTCATCGTGACCGACAACCTCTTCGGCGACATCCTCACCGACCTCGCCGGTGCCGTCACCGGAGGCATCGGCCTCGCGGCATCCGGCAACGTCAACCCCTCCGGGGCATATCCCTCGATGTTCGAGCCCGTTCACGGGTCCGCGCCCGACATCGCAGGGCAGCAGAAGGCCGACCCGACGGCAGCGATCCTCTCGGTTGCGCTGCTGCTCGACCACCTCGGACTGACCGCAGAGGCCGCGCGTGTGACCGCGGCGGCGGAGAGCGACATCGTCGAGCGCGGCGCAACCGTGCGCACGACGAGCGAGATCGGCTCGGCGATCGCCGAGCGACTGTGACCCACGCCTGACACCACAAGCCGCCAGGCGTAATCTGAGAACGCAAGATCTGCGGGAGAACGGGAAGAGAACCATGACAATCACCGAGACCGACGAGGCAGTGCAGCCGATCGAGTTCGCCGTGACCAAGAACCTTGCTGCCAAGTCGGCGGCCGAGCGTGAGGAGGTTCTCAAGAACCCCGGCTTCGGCACCGTCTTCACCGACCACATGGTCGACATCTGCTGGTCGGAGAAGGGCGGATGGCACCGTCCGCGCGTACAGCCGTACGGCCCGATTCCTCTCGATCCGGCGGCCTCCGTGCTGCACTACGGTCAGGAGATCTTCGAGGGCATCAAGGCCTACCGTCACGCAGATGGCGGCGTCTACACGTTCCGCCCCGACCGCAACGCCGCGCGCCTGCGCAAGAGTGCCGAGCGCCTGGCGCTCCCGGCTCTCCCGACCGAGTACTTCATCCAGTCGCTGCGTGAACTCATCGCGGTCGACGAGGCGTGGGTGCCGTCGGGCGCCGACCAGAGCCTCTACTTCCGGCCGTTCATGTTCGCCAAGGAAGCGTTCCTCGGTGTCCGTGCGGCGAAGAAGGTCGCCTACTATGTGATCGCCTCGCCAGCTGGCTCCTACTTCTCCGGTGGCGTGAAGCCGGTCAGCATCTGGCTGTCCGAGAACTACACCCGTGCAGGCAAGGGCGGCACGGGGGCCGCGAAGACCGGTGGCAACTACGCCTCGAGCCTGCTGCCCCAGGCTGAGGCCGCGGCGCAGGGATGCGACCAGGTCGTCTTCCTCGACCAGGATCGCAACGTCGAAGAGCTCGGCGGCATGAACGTCGTGTTCGTGTTCAAGGACGGCCGCGTCGTCACCCCGGCTTCCGACAGCATCCTCGAGGGCATCACGCGCGATTCGCTGCTGCAGCTGGCCGAAGACCGTGGACTCACGGTCGAACGCCGCCCCGTCCCGCTGCAGGAGTGGCGTGACGGTGTGGCATCCGGTGACATCGTCGAGGTGTTCGCCTGCGGCACCGCCGCCGTCGTCACGCCGATCGGCGTCCTCAAGGGCGATGGCTTCGAAGATGTGCAGCCGACGGGCGAGCTTGCCCTGTCGCTGCGCGAGGAACTCACCGACATCCAGTACGGGCGTCGCGAGGACAAGCACGGCTGGCTCGTGCGCCTCGACGGCTGAGAAGCGTCGGTACGACGGCCCCGGCTTCTGCGGAAGACGGGGCCGTCGTCGTATGAACTGGCTAGGCTGGTTCTGTGAAGATTGCACGCTTTAGCCACGACGACGCGATCCGCTACGGCATCCTCGACGGTGACGAGCTCGTTGTGCTCGCCGGAGATCCGATGTTCGCCGGCTACGAGACGACGGGGGAGCGTGTTCCCGTCGCCGATGTCGCCCTGCTCGCGCCGGTGATCCCGCGCTCGAAGGTCGTCTGTGTGGGCAAGAATTACCACGACCATGCCGCTGAGATGGGCGGCGAAGCGCCCGTTGAGCCACTGCTGTTCCTGAAGCCCAACACGGCGGTGATCGGCACTGGCGACACGATCGTGCGCCCGCTGATCTCAGAGCGCACCGAGCACGAGGGCGAGCTCGCCGTCGTGATCGGACGCATCGCGAAGAACGTCCCCGCCGACAATGCCCTCGACTACGTCTTCGGCTACACGGTCGCCAACGATGTGACGGCGCGCGATCTGCAGCGCAAGGACGGCCAGTGGTCGCGAGCGAAGGGCTTCGACACCTTCTGCCCCCTGGGGCCGGTGATCGAGACGGAGTTCGAGGTCGCGGATGCCACCGTCACGACGCGCGTCAACGGTGAGCAGCGACAGCACGCGCCTCTCACCGACATGATCCACTCAGTGTCGGCGATCATCGCGCACGCATCCGCTGCCTTCACGCTGCTTCCGGGAGATGTGATTCTCACGGGCACGCCGGCGGGTGTCGGCGAGTTCACGGCGGGCGATGTCGTCGAGGTGGAGATCTCGGGCATCGGCACGCTGCGCAACCCGGTGCGCGACGCTCTGCCCCTGCCGTGACCACTCTCACGGATGCGCAGCTCGTCGCTGCGCAGAAGCGCATTGTCGCGGTTCTCTCGTTCGGGCAGGTTCTCGGCGGCATCGCGTTCGGTGCCACGGTCTCCCTCGGCGCGCTGCTCGCCGCTGACCTCTCCGGGGACGACGCGCTCTCAGGGCTCGCGACCGCCAGTGTGACGCTCGGCGCTGCGGCCGCAGCGATCCCCCTGGGGCGGGCCGCCGGACGCTGGGGCAGGCGGTTCTCGCTGACGGCGGGCAACCTGTTCGCGCTCTTCGGCGTCATGGTCGTCGTCGGCGCGGCATCGCTGCGCTCGTTCCCCCTTCTGCTTGTCGGCATCATCATGATCGGCGCGGGCAACGCCGGAAATCTCCAGTCCCGATTCGCCGCCACCGACCTCGCGAGCCCGAAGCACCGCGGGCGCGACCTCTCGGTCGTGGTCTGGTCGACGACGATCGGTGCCGTTGCGGCGCCGCTGATGCTGACGCCGGGCGAACAGCTCGGTGCGCTGATCGGGATGCCCCCGCTGACCGGGTCCTACCTGTTCTCGTTCGTGGCACAGGCTGCCGCACTGACGCTCTACCTCGTCGCGCTGCGCCCTGATCCGCTCCTCACCGCGCAGGCGCGGGCGCGCGACGCGGGGAGCGGACCTGCGTTCGATGCGGGAATCGATCGCCCCTGGGTTGCGCGATACGCGATGTTTGCCGTCGCCGGCTCGCACGTCGTGATGGCCTCTGTCATGGCCATGACGCCGATCCACCTCTCGCACATGGTGCATGCGCAGCACGGCGCGAGCACCTCGACGACTGACGTGACCGCGCTTGTCGGTGTGACCATCGCACTCCACGTCGGTGGGATGTACGCGCTCTCCCCGCTCTTCGGAATCCTGGCCGATCGATGGGGACGCGTGCGCACCATTCTGCTCGGGCAGGCGCTGCTGGCAGCATCCCTGCTCTTCGCGATCTTCGTGAGCGGTGAGGCCTGGGGCGTCATCGTCGCGCTGACGCTGCTCGGGCTCGGGTGGAGTGCCGCGACCGTCGCCGGCGCCACCCTGCTCACCGAGGTCACTCCGGTGGGCGCACGCGCCAGACGGCAGGGCCTCAGCGACTCGATCATGAGCCTGAGCGCCGCCACAGCCGCTGCACTGGCCGGCGTCGTGCTGAGCGGTTTCGGGTATGCGGGCCTCGCGATCGCCGAATCTGTCTTCGTGATTGCGATCGTGGCGCTCACGCCGTTGGCTGTGCGACGCATCCGCGCGAGCCGCTCGGCCTAGAATTGAGGGGATATGGCTACTCCGCACCCCCTCACCACGACCGCGAGCGGCGCCGATGTGCGCGTCCGCTTCTGCCCCTCGCCGACCGGCCTGCCGCACGTCGGCATGGTGCGCACTGCGCTGTTCAACTGGGCCTATGCCCGCCACACCGGCGGCAAGATGGTCTTCCGTATCGAAGATACGGATGCTGCCCGCGACAGCGAAGAGAGCTTCCGTCAGCTCGTCGATGCCCTGACCTGGCTCAAGATCGACTGGGATGAGGGCGTCGAGGTCGGCGGTCCCCACGCACCGTATCGCCAGTCCGAGCGCCACGACATCTACCGTGGCGTGATCGAGAAGCTGGTGGCGACCGGCGCTCTCTACGAGAGCTACTCGACGGCGGAGGAGATCGACGCCCGCAACGAGGCTGCGGGCCGCGCAAAGCAGCTCGGCTACGACAACTACGACCGCGACCTCACGGACGAGCAGAAGGCCGCATTCAAGGCCGAGGGGCGTCAGCCCGCACTGCGTCTGCGCGTCCCGGACGAAGACCTCACCTATGTCGATCTGATCCGCGGCGAGGTGACCTTCCCGGCGGGCTCGTTCCCGGACTTCGTGGTCGTGCGCCCCAATGGCATCCCGCTGTACACCTTCGTCAACCCCGTCGATGACGCGCTCATGGGCATCACGCATGTGCTGCGCGGCGAGGACCTCATGCCGTCGACGGCGCGTCAGCTCGCACTGTATGCGGCGCTCATCGACGCGGGTGTCACGACGTTCGTGCCGCGCTTCGCGCACATGCCGCTGGTGCTGGGGGAGACGGGCAACAAGAAGCTTTCCAAGCGTGACCCGCAGGCCGACCTGTTCCTGCACCGCGATCGCGGCTTCATCCATGAAGGCCTGCTGAATTATCTCGCGCTGCTGGGATGGTCGATCGGTCACGACCGCGACGTGTTCTCGCTGGAGGAGTTCGTGGCGGCGTTCGACATCGTCAACGTGAACCCGAACCCGGCGCGCTTCGACCAGAAGAAGGCCGAGTCGATCAACGGCGACCACATTCGGATGCTGGAAGAGCGGGACTTCGCAGAACGCACGCTGCCGTACCTCGCCGCTGCCGGACTCTTCGATGAGCCCACGCGCGAGCAGATGGTCATGGCGTTCCGAGTCGCCCCTCTCGTGCAGGAGCGCGTGCAACTGCTCGGTGACGTGCCCGGCATGGTGGGCTTCCTCTTCACCGATGACGTGGCGTACGAGGCGGACGCGCTCAAGGGTCTTCCCGCCAACGCCACGGAGGTGCTGGATGCCTGTGTCGCAGCTCTCGAGCCTGTGGACGAGTTCACGACAGAGAAGATCCAGGATGCTCTCTCCGCGGCTCTGATCGACACTCTCGAGCTCAAGCCTCGCGTCGCCTACGGCCCGCCTCGCGTCGCGATCACCGGACGCCGCGTGTCGCCCCCGCTGTTCGAGTCGATGGAACTGCTCGGCAAGGACGAGTCGTTGCGTCGTCTGCGTGGACTTTCGGCGCAGCTGGCTGGCTGAGACCGACACGACGCGCCCGAGCGGAGCGTCGGAGCACCACGTTTTGGTGTTCCGGCCCCGCTCGGGTAGGCTTGTCTCTCGGTGCGAGACTCCGGTTTCGCCCATGGGGTATGGTGTAATTGGCAACACGGCAGTCTCTGGTTCTGTTGTTCTTGGTTCGAGTCCAGGTACCCCAGCCATAGTGCTCTTGTTCAAACCAAGGGCCAAGTGAACTGGCATTATTTCAAAATCTGAAGAGCTCCCTGCGGAATCGCGGGGAGCTTTTTCGTTTTGACGTTGCGCCTTGCGTGCTGTCCGCACCACTGCGGCGGCCTCGTGGAACACCTGGTTGACGGTTGTCCGCTCTGCCTCGATCTGCACAGCTTCGTCGTTCTCGTCGACGCGGAGACGGTTGAAGAACGCTTCCAGCAGGTCACGGCGCACATCGTCTGGCGCGCTGCGATACAACTCACCTGGGTTACGCAGGAGCTGGAGGTACGCCAGCGCCGTCTCTGCGCCATAGCGCAGCCGGTCGGCGGTCCTCGCCAGCTTCTCCTGGATGAGCCCCTTCTGCAGCGTCGTTTCCTCCAGCTTGGCGCGGAGCCTGGGGATCGCGAACGTGCCTGTGGCAGCCAGATCGATGAGGCGTTCTTCTTGCGCCTCGAGTTGCTTGAGCTGCCTCGCGAGTCCCGCCTTGGTTTCCTTCTCGACGGCCAGGAGAGCATCTACAGTTTCGGAGATGAGCGCGGCGAGATCGTCGATTGTCTCGGGATCGAACTGCTCTGCGGCCATGACCTTGGCAACTTCGTCTTCGAGGAGTTCGACCCGGAACCCGATCGTGCCGCAAAAGACACGAGTGCGCGCGGCGCAGATGTAGTACTCATACGTTCCCCCGTTGCCCTTGGACCGGCTGTAGACGAGTCTGCTTCGTCGCCCCTCGTCGACGCAGCGTCCGCACGCCAGGAGTCCCTTGAGATAGTGACGGTGCGTCATGTCCCGGTCCCCGTCGCGGTTGCGCATGTCGAGGATCGCTTGGACTTTGAGAAACGTCTCCTTCGAGATGATCGCCTGGTGTCTTCCGACGTACAGTCCGTTCTTGTAGCGGATAACGCCGGTGTAGTACGGGTTCCGCAGCATCGTCGCCATACTGCTCTTGTTGACAGGCCGTTCTGGTCGGCTCGGCGACGCTCGCATCGTGAGTCCCTGCTCTTCCATCAGCGTGGTCAGCTGGGCGATCGAGTACTGCCCAGTCGCGTACTGCTCAAACGCCCAGGCGACCAGGGGCGCGCGTTCCGGGTCGAGCTCGATGGTGTTGACGAGGCGCCCGCTGAAGTCCTTGCGTACGTTGAGGTATCCGAGTTTCGCGACGCCGATCGAGCCGCCTTGTTCAACCTTGTGGGCCATCTTGACCTTGACGTCCTCGCCGTTCATGCGGACTTGGACTTCGTTCATGACGTCGGTGATCGCTTCCATCGCGTCGGCCATATAGCCATCGCCGAACTCTTCCTTGGCGGAAATGAGCCGCACGTCTTTAGCGAGGAGTTCGCGCTTCGTGATGGCCGCGTCGGTGAAGTTGCGGAAGACGCGGGAGCGCATGTAGATCACGACGTACTTCACCTGTGGATGCTCTTCGATGAACCGGAGCATCTTCTTGAACTCGGCGCGCTTCGAGATGGTCTGGGCGGATTGGCCGGGTTCGATGAACTCGCGAACGACGGTCGCACCCATTTCCCGAACCTTCCGCAGCGTTTCGACGCGCTGTGTCGCGATGCTGTTGCCGTCCTGGTCGACGTCCGCTGCGGTGTGCAACTGGCGAGGCGTCGAAACCCGGAGGTAGACGACCGCCTCGGCCAGGCCGTTCTCGATTGCAGCTCCATCGGGTGTGTCTTTGAAGAGGTGCTCGAGTCCGGCGAGTGAGTTCGCTGGTGCGGGGGCAAGGGCTGGTTCCATGAGGGTTCCTCCAATTAGGTCCTCCGGATTAACCCTCTCTTCGAGGCGGAAGTCCAGCCCTTCCGCCGCCTTCAGGGGAACTTCAGCGCCTTCCACCCCCGTCGGCCCATCGACGTAATTTCTACCTCGTTCGGCAGGCGGAATCACGGGTTACTCCTCGATATCGGGCGGAGCGTCGCCCGTGACCTGCCGTCCGTGCTCGGAGCTCTCGGATTCGGTCTTCTCGGGATGTAGAGCGTCGTACTCTGCCTGCGCCAGGTGCAGCAGAGCCCGCGCGAGCTTGTAGTGATCCACGGTTTCGCGGCGCTCCGGAACGATACGGATATTGCGGCGTCTCGGATTCGAGTCGACCCGGTGGCGCCTACCTGCTGAAGACATGGGTGCGGCCCTTCCATTCGATGAGGTCGTAGCTGTCCCGGACGTAGTCTTCGATCAGGCTGTAGTCGATCTGGACGGCGCCATCGGGAAGAGCGCGTGACTCGGTGGCTTCGTAGATCGCGAGTTCGAGGCTTTCAATCTCGGCGAGGTCACGCACGGCGTCCTCGAGGGAGCGATAGCTGCACAAGTAGCTCTCGTGGAAGCTGCCCATGATGTCACTGCTTCCGATGCTGACATCGGGTAGCGCGAGGAAGGCTTGTAGGGCTTCGTCCTCGGTGAGACTCAATTCGGCCAGGGTCTCGATGAGGTCGTCTTCGTTCCCGCTGTCCCAATCGGCGGGGACGTTCACGGTGTAGCGGTCGTTTCCGACCGGCACGCTGGTGCGGACGAGGAGTTGCCCCAACTTGGGCGGGAGGTCGGGGTTCATGAATCGCCGGCCGGTGCCGATGTTCTCGCGGGCCACGAGGTAGGTCCCGAACCAGTCGATGAGCTCTTTGATGACTCCTGTGGTGCGCTCGTCGGTGTAGAGGGCGAGGTATTCGTCGCGCAGGCTGAGGTAGTTCTCTTCTCCGGTGCGTCCGAAATCTGCGAGCGCGCTGTCTGGCCCGTAGGCGCGGCCGAGGACGTGTGCGATGCAGCGGGCCGTGGCATCCGGGATCTCGGTATCGGTCGTGCGCGCTTGTTCGATGCCTTCGGCGATGCGGTCGGCGAAGCGGTTGAAGGCGACGTCGAGGCGTCGGAGGTCGACACGCTGCCCTGTCCGCGCGAGTTCGATATCGCCGGTGCGTGGGGTGGGTTCGTGCTCGTTCATGATCGGCCTCCTGCTCTTTGGAGGATGTAGCGACCTAAGGCATCGACCCACCCTTCTTGTTCGAGTGGGATGCGGAGGTCGTTGAGCTCTTGCAGCATCTGCTGCCTGTCGAGACGTCCGGTGGCGGCGAAGGTTTCCAGCGCGGTGCCGGGGCCATCGTGGAGGCTCGCGGCGATGAGTCGGGCGAGCGTTTCGGAGCGCGCCTCGGGGTCCATAGCGAGCCCGATTTCGATGAGCTGTCGGGCACGCTCGGTTTCATCCGGCGCGGTCATGGTGATCGTTGATGAGTTCATGAGTTTCCTCCTTTCGTTTAGGTGGTGGATTCGCCCTGATACGGGGCGAGCTGTGCGAGCGATTGCTCGGTTGGGATGATCCAGAACAAGCTCGAGTCGAGATCGCGATCAGCAGCAATCGCGGCGCGGATGGTGTCCGCGCGCTTGACGGTCGGGACGAGCCAGACCACGGCGGGAAACAGACCCCTGCCGGCCTGCTCGATGCCGGTGCGTTCGTACTGCTGGTAGACGCGACATTTGCGCAGCACCGCGGGCAGGTGCTCGGTACCGAGGTCTACTTCGACGAAGCTGTGTGTTTCGGTTGTGGTGTCGGCGGTTACGGCGAACAGGTCGGGCTTGAGCGTGATCGTCCCCCGCCGAAACCGGTGAACGCCCGCCAGCAGGTTGGTTCGGGCTCAAGCTCCAAAAGGTCGAACCGGGTCGTGACGTGCTCTCGGATCAGCACGGCAACGTCCGCGACAGCGAGCGTGTGCGCGACGAACGTGAGTCCGGGTTCTGCGTAGCGGCGCCTGGTCGGGTCGCCGCGGCGAGCACGGAGGTAACGGTCACCGGCTGGGCCGATGTGCCAGATGGTGGATGCAGAACCGTGTTTGATGCCACCGATGCGTCGTTCAAGCCGGGCGAGCATTCCGAGGGCTTCGAGGCGCGTGAGGATGCGGGTGGTGCCACGCGTGGCGGCACTGACTGTGGCATGTGATCCGAGAGGTTTCGAGGGCAGGTGGAGGCGCTGCAGGTGCCGGGTGGTGAGGAGCCGGTACTGCTGTAGGTCTTCGAGGATACGGATGTCACGTTCGGTGAGGTGTTGCTCGAGTGCACCGACGCGCAGAGCGTTCACGAGACGCCTCCGCCGCTCCTGTGGACCGCTGCAACGCAGCGAGAGTCCCCGCCAGGAAGTGGTAGAAGCGGCCCGAACAGGGGCGGGAAAGGAGGAGGGTGCTCGTCGAGACCGGAACGTCGAACGGAACACTGACTCGAACACCACTCCATAACGACCCGCTCGCTCATTTCTGCCTCGCCTTCTGATGCGCACGACGCGACGAGGACGAGCTCGGTGAACTGGTGGCCTTTGCTATGTCGTCCACAGGCGGGAGTGCGCCGTAGGCCTCTCTGCTGGCCTCCCGGATCTGTGCGGCGTTTCCGAGGCTTGGGGCGGGAGGCAGCGCAGCGGCGGAGCACCAGTCGGTCGGGGTGCCTCCGGCGAGCAGGCGTGCGTAGATGTGGTGCTTCGGGAGTGCTTGGAAGTCGTCGGCGGTCAGGCGGGGCGCCTGCTGGGCCATGGCCGCGGCGTCCTTGGCGCTGAGGGTGAAGCAGATCTTGGATCGTGCATTGGTGTCGAGGCCTTCGCGCATCGCCTCCGGCAGCTGTTTGCGGTACTGGTGAGCGACGTGCAACCCGACGCCGTAGGAGCGGAAGACGCTCATGGCATCTTCGACCGAGGTCGGCAGGTTGAGGTAATTCTGCACTTCGTCGATGAAGATCATGCCTGGTCTTTTCATGGGGTTCTTCTCGGCCGCGCGCTCGGTGGTGGCGAGGAAAAGTTCGGCGACGATGAGACTGCCGAGCAGCTTCGAGGCTCCGGCCCCAAGGAGCGCGTCGTTGAGAGGCACGAGCACAGTCTTCTTTTCGCGGAAGATGTCTCGCAGCCGATACCGGGGTTGGGACTGGCCGAGCATTCTGACGAGCGGCTTTCGCATCACGATCTTGCGCAGCTTGTTCAGCGGCGCAGCGATCGCATTCGCACGCTGGCCGGGACTCATCGATTCGAAGTCAGCCCAGAACGCCGCCAGCGTCGCATCGTCTTGCACCGCCCCAATCACCGGGCGACGAAAGGCGGTATCGGTCAGTAGCCGCGGCAGGTCGATGAGCGTGTAGGGCTCGGCGCGCTTCTGCCCTGCGCGGGCAAGCGAAAGCAACGCGCCTTGGATCAGGTACTCGGTTCGCGGCCCCCACCCTTCATGGAAAACAGCGGCGAGGGCAGCCAGGACACCATCGACGACGACGTCCGGGTCGCGGTCGCCGACGTCGAGCGGATTGAATCCGACGGGCATCTTCTCGTCCGTGGCGTCGAGCACCACGATCTGCCCCGCGGCGGTCGCGGGTGCGGTGTCGAGAATCCGGTTGATCAGCTGGGCTTTCGGCTCGATTACGCAGCAGGCGCGCTGGGCGGCGATGTCGGAGAGAATCAGGTGCTCCAACAGAGTGGACTTACCTGCCCCGGTGGGGCCAAGCGCGATCAGATGCTGCAGTCGGCTCTCCGGGTCGATACCAATGGGACGATGAGGCCCTGGGGCTGTACCAGTCGCGAACACGGACTTCGTGCGGCTGACGATCTCCGGCACCGCCAACCGTCTTGGGTGCAGCCCGGGCACGCCGGGGTAGTCCCTCTTCCCGAGGGGCCAAGCCAGCATCGGGAGGAGTTCAAGCGCAGACAGGGCGAATGTAGGTCGCGGGGTGGCCGCAGTCCACCGCGTGGTGGTGTCGTGGTTCAGGCTCAGCCGCACGCCGGGCGTCTCCATGAGCTGGAGTGCGCCGAAGCATTCCCAAACCAGGGCCGCGACGCGCTTCTGCGTCGGCGCGGTCACCCCGATTCGGAGAGTGGTCGAAAGCGTTGGGGTCGCGGCGCGACGTTCCATTCTCCTGCGGGCATCGCCGCTGGCGGGACGGATGCCGTCCAGCATTACCGACGCGAACTGCTGAAACGGATCTGCAGCCTTGGTGGGCACTGGCTGCGCGGCATGAGTGCGTCCCAGAATGAGTTGCAGGGCGAGGTGCTCATCGCCCTGCCTGGCGGCGAACGCGTGGAAGAGAGCCGCCAGTACTTCCTCCGGCTCGGCTTCCAGCGGCACCGTGGCCGGGTGCGCCACGACCCGGCTCACAGCGGCGACGTCCGCCCTCGAGCCGGCCTCGAACACCAGCCCTGGGACGTGCGCCCGAAGGAGCCGTTTGAGGCGCTGAACGGCAGCCGGGGTGCAGCCGAACATCTGCTGGATGCCGGTGCTGTCGGCGTGGAGCTCGAAGACGACAGGGCGCGGCACGTCGGAGCCCATCAGGCGGGCAAGCAGCGAGTTGACCGCTTCCGGTTCAATCGGGCGCGGCAGGTGCAACCGAGTGAAGACGAGCTCAGGCATGATCGCCCTCCTCGGCCGCTTTGACCTTGTCGGTCGGTCGCCGTCCAGCTGCGTGTTCTGAGCGCGCCTCGGCTTCCAGGCGAGCCTGCTCGAGCCCAGCAGCGGTGATTATCGTTGCGATCTGTCCCGGGCGCACCTCGAGGTTCAGGTCGGAGACCGCCCATACGCGGCGTCCCTGTGTCTTGCGGTAGCGGCGACGGCCGCGAGCATGACTGGTCATGCGTCAACCTCCTTCCCACCCGTGCCCATATAGGGCTTTTGGTTCGTGAGCACGGTCGCGGACGGACAGTCAGTTCGCGCATAGACGTAAGCCGAATGAGCGCATTTCGGCCTGTTATGAACTCGATCGCCGGACTTGTCAAGCGTTTTGGAGGGTTGTTGTCCATTCCACAACGACTCAACAGAGATGAACGTGCTTAAGCTTTTCATCGCCGACCCCACCAGTAGCGGTAAGCAGCGACCCCGCACCACAGCACAAGCGCGATGCCCGCGGCAAGCAGTAGCCAACCCCAGAACCGTGCCAGCAGCTCCAGGCCGAGCCACAAGGCGATGACCCCGCCCAGCAGGAGCAGGCAGATGCGGAAGAAGCGCTCGGCGACACCGCGCGGCGAATCGTCGGCCATCACTCATCACCAGCCCCTTCATGGTCCGCATCGCTGCGGGTGAAGTCGGAGGGCACCGGGTAGCCGGGGATCGAGATGTCGGAGTCGATCTCATTACCCCACACCGACCAATCGCGATGACTGTTCGGGCGCTGTCGGGCGAAGAGCTCCAGGTAGGGGCCATCGAGCACACGTTCGATCAGTGGAATCATCTCTTCCGGCTTATGGGAGTGATCCTGGCGAGGGAACAGCAGCGTCGAGCGCTGTCCGCGGAACTTGAACGGCGCCTTCCCTCGCACCCCGTGCAACAGGATCTCGTGACTCCCGCGAAACCAGGTACCCAGGCCCATGTAGTACTTGTCCCAGACGGCATTCGTCTTGTACTCGAACCCCCACGCCTTCATCACATCGAGAGCGTCCGGCAACGCGGCGCTGGTCGTCCACAAGAGCAGCGTCGAATTGTCGTCCATTAGGTCAGCGATCGGCATCTGCCTGATCCGGTCGATCGTCATCAGTTCGTAGTGCTTCCCCGCACCGCGTGCACCCTTCTGCTGAATGTCCCAGGGCGGGTCGGCGTAACAGGTCCTGAACTTCTTCGTGGCACGGAACGTTCCCGGAACGTCCGTTCTGGTGGTGTCGGTCATGTGAAAGAACTCCTTCCTCGAGCACGGCACGAAAGGCCGGCCCAGCGAGGACTGGTTATGCGCCCTGTGGCGCAAGCCGTCAATATTCCAGTCGTGAACGTTGCGGAAACCACAACGACAACGCTGAAGAAGGAGCAGGCCAAAGACATGGGAGGCGTCCCGGCCCGCTCCTTCTGCTACTTCGGGGAATCTGGCACCTGGCCGGTCGTGAGGAAGGTCGCGCGCATCATCTGACGCGACGTCTCGTCTCGGTCGCCGGCCAGGCCGTCCGCGAGCAGGAGGATCGTCTGTCGAAGCTCTTCTTGCGTTCGGTCAAGCTCCGCCTCGACCCTGGCGCGACGACGCGCCTTCCAGTACTCGGCCTCGTCTGCGACACCGATAGCCACCAACGTGGTGGCCACCGCCATCAGCACAGCGAACAGCACTCCGCCGAGCACCTGCACGGCGAGCATCAAAATGACCGGGAGATGCGCTGGCCCGCAGTCAGCGCATAGCTGGTGATCAGCGCCTCATAGTACGGGGCCCCCGCGGGCGCGATCCTCATGTGCGCCTCGGCCTGAGTCACCAGCGTGGCCACGTTCGTCATCGCCTGCGACACGAGAAAGGCCTGCGCCTGCTCGGTCACCGCCGCGATCTCCGTGCGTGCAGCGACCTGCTCCACCTCACGTTTCATCTGCCGAGCCAGACCACCGGACACGCGCCCGCCGGATTGGGTCGACGCGCCACCGAACAACGACAGCGCCTGCGAGTCGTTTCCCATTAGGGAACCTCCTAGAAGAACGGCGCGTCCCACCCGGAATGGGAAGAACATCACCACTACCAGGTTCGGAAATGCATCTTCTCGCGTCACTGACACAAAACTGACACGCTAAGCAGATGAAGGACGATCCGCTGCGCCGCGAGCTCTACCAAGAACTACGACACATCCGCCGCGGCCCCGGCCCGTTTGGCATGGAACGAACCGCCACCTCAGAATTCATGACCGACGTTGTCGGGCGCGGAAGCATCGAACGCGCCTATGGCGCACTCCTCGATGCCCTTGTCCGACACGGCGCTGACCCGGGAGGCGACATCCGTGCCTACTTCGACACCAGCGGATTCCAGACCGACGGAGACACCCTCGACCAACGCCTCAAGGCCTACGCCGACACCCACCACGTAGAACAACGCACTGGACTACGCCGCAGCGACCGAGGCGCCGAAAAGCTCAGCTACATCCTTCGCGACACGCTCACTCTCGAACGCCCCTGGGGCAACATCATCGTGCGCGAAGCTGATGGATCTGTCATGACGACTGTCTGGATCGATGTACTGAACCACGCGCAGTGGCGGCGGCCACACGTCTACATCAACGGCGAATTCCAAGAAGACCGAGAATTCGAACTCCACGACTCACGAACCGAAGACTTCTTCGTAACCGGGAAAGAACACTTCGGGCCAGTCGCACTCCGACCGCCCGCGGAACCCCAAGACGACGAATTCATAGTCCAAGTCATCTGGGCGATGCCCGTCTGGCCGATCTGGGGTGTCTCCACGAGTCTGACAACACCCGGACTCATCTCCAAATTCGTCACCGAACGAGAAACCGGAGCCACAATCACCCTCTGGCGATAACCAACCGACAGCGAATGCACCGAGCAATAGAAAAGACCCGCCGTATTCGACGGCGAGTCTGCAGTACTGATTCAAAGTTCTAGCACAAGTTAGCGGCGTGATAGGCGCATAGCAACTCCCACAAGAACCGCAATCGTGAGAACTCCAATCGCTCCGACAAGAGCGAGAGGTGTCGTGGTTATAGGTGCGATTCCTGTATTCGGCGCCGTTGGAGTTGTCACTGGCGGCGTAACTGAATTGCCTGGATCTACGGGTTGAGAATCTGTGAAGGTGATTTTGCGGATTCGGTTATTATAGGCGTCGCTGACGTAGAGGTTGCCGGCTCCATCAATGACGATGCTCCGCGGGGAATCGAACTGTGCTGTCGCTCCGGGTCCATCTTGGAATCCGTTCGTGCCATCGCCAGCAATCGTTGAAACGGTTCCGTTAGGGAGGATCTTGCGGATGCGACTATTTTCAGTGTCCGCAACGTAGAGTGTGCCAGCAGTGTCAATGACGATGCCACGCGGTCGGAAGAATTGCGCCGTATTGCTAGGGCCGTCCTGATAGCCGTGGTTGCCGTCGCCGGCCGGTGTCGAGACCGTGCCATCAGGGAGAATCTTGCGGATGCGGCTATTGTTGGTGTCCGCAACGTAGAGCGTGCCAGCACTGTCAATGGCGATGCCTTGCGGGCGGAAGAATTGCGCCGTATTGCCAGGGCCGTCCTGATAGCCGTAGTTGCCGTCGCCGGCCAGTGTCGAGACCGTGCCATCAGGGAGAATCTTGCGGATGCGGCTATTGTTGGTGTCCGCAACGTAGAGCGTGCCAGCACTGTCAATGGCGATGCCTTGCGGGCCGTAGAACTGTGCTGTCGCTCCAGGTCCATCTTGGAATCCGTTCGTGCCATCGCCAGCAATCGTTGAAACGGTTCCGTCAGGAAGGACCTTCCGGATACTGTGGTTGAGACTGTCCGCGACGTAGAGCGTGCCAGCACTGTCAATGGCGATGCCTTGCGGGCCGTAGAACTGTGCTGTCGCTCCAGGTCCATCTTGGAATCCGTTCGTGCCATCGCCAGCAATCGTTGAAACGGTTCCGTCAGGAAGGATTTTGCGGATGCGGTGATTAAACGTGTCTGCGACATATAGTGTGCCGTTGCTGTCGACGGTAGTATTCGATGGAGCTGAGAACTGTGCCGTTAGCCCCGGTCCATCTTGATATCCCTGAGTCCCGTCGCCAGCCACCGTCGAAACGGTGACGTCTGGATCCGCAGCCGATGCGCTTGATAGCGGCAGAACTGCTGATATTAGCATGAGAAGCGCGGCTAATATAAGCGAACCTTTCGAATAATGGTGTTTATGTGTGTTTTGAATGCCCATTTCCTCTTGTACTCCTTAGCTGCATTAATCACAGCCTGTTCGACGCCCACTATGAAGCATGAGCGTGTTTGGTGCAAGACATCATTTGTAGTAGTTTTTGCAACACTGACGATCGGAAGATTGACGCACCGCAGCATCCGTTCATACTCAGCGTCGTTCCTCATTGGCATGCGGCTTGAAGGAGAACCATAAGGTTCGCCGGCCGCTCCCGATGAGGAGGCTCACCATGAGTGAGAACACCCCCGCCAACGTGCCTTCCACGGCACTCGGCCCGATCCGCACCCTCGCGGTGCGACTCACCGACGGATTGCGGGCACAGCTGGACGTCATCGCCCAGCTCAACGACCGCTCCGTCACCGAAGAGATCCGCATCGCCCTCGAGGCCTGGGTCGAAACCAGCAAGTCCGACCCAAAGGTGCTCGCCAGGGCCGAGACGGTGCGTGCCGAGATCGACCGCGAGGCCAAGACCAAGCAGTCCGCAATCGAGGCCATCTTCGGCGGCGCAGGAGCCAAGGCTTCGCGCGCCAAGTCAGGTTCCGCCTGACGCCACAACTCCCTCTCGCCGGGGGAGAAGGGTGGCTGCCCCGGGGATCTGAGCGCTACGAGCGCTCTCTCCGGGGCAACTGCCCAAACTACTCACCTGCCCTCGTTGCTGCCCCGCGGCTTCGCAAGAGAACCAACCAGGTTCTCGGCCGCGACAACAGTAAGGAAGTGGGAGGCATGGTTCAAGGAATCGTCATCCCGGCTGACAGCAATGAACCACTCCGGGAGCTCGACACCGCAGAACCGGACCCAGTTGGGCATGCGGTCGGCGGACTCATGGAAGCCGTCGACCTGTGCGACCTCGGCGTCACGGTTGATGTCAACGAGTCCGGGCAGTTGCGACACCTGCCGTTCAACAGCCGCGCTTCGTTCCTTTGGTGGTACCACGTCCCGTCCGCGCGTCAGCGAGCCATGCTCGTCGGCGACGCGGTCATCGTGGGGCTGCCGGATGATGACGGCGCCGACACCGAGGTGCCACAGGCTGTACGTGAACTGCTGTTCTCACCCCAACGCTTCCGCGTCGAGGTGCAGACGGCAGGCGACCCTACCTGGTGCCGCAACCGGGCGACCTTTCCCGATTACTGGGAAGCGATCGTCTGGGCGATGGTGCTGCTCGAGCGGATGTCGGAGGTGGTGGAAACCCGCGTCGTCCCGGTGGGCGGCGACGAAGACGTGGTCGCGGCGGCGTGACCACTGTTCACCACTTCCAGCACGGCGGCGACTGCCCAGTCTCGAGAGCTTTGCGCTCCCGTCTGGAGCGGTCGCCGCCTTCTTCATGTGAGCGCGGGGCTAGGCAAAAACACCAGTTCATCGTATAAATAAGAGCAGCGCTGCGCGGCGGTTGAGTGAATCCTCCCACCATGCGCCACACACCCAGTCGAGTGTCTCCGCGGCTTTGTCGGCATCCGCCGATACCCTGAGAGCAGTCCCTGGGGGACATCAACTTACTGCGTGCACTGCCGCGCGTTGGAGGAACTACACAGCATGACCCGAGCCACAACTAACCGACTCAAGCGTCTATCGGGAAAGCGCGTCGTCAAGTACACCGCGACCGACCTGTCGCCGAAGGTGGTGACGTGGTAGTGGCTCTCAAGAAGTCGGACCTCTACAGCTCGCTCTGGGCCAGCTGCGACCAGCTCCGCGGGGGCATGGACGCCAGCCAGTATAAGGACTACATCCTCACGATGTTGTTCGTGAAGTATGTCTCGGATAAGGCGAAGTCCGACCCGGACAGCCTGATCGAAGTCCCCGAAGGCGGATCGTTCGAGGACATGCTTGCCGCCAAGGGCGACAAGGAGATCGGCGACAAGTTCAACAAGATCATCGGCAAGCTCGCCGAGGCGAACGATCTGCGCAACGTCATCGACCAGGCGGACTTCAACGACGCCGAGAAGCTCGGCAATGGCAAGGAGATGCAGGACCGTCTCTCCAAGCTCGTGACCATCTTCAATGATCTCGATTTCCGTGGCTCGCGCGCCGAAGGCGATGACCTGCTCGGCGACGCCTACGAGTACCTGATGCGTCACTTTGCCACCGAGTCGGGCAAGAGCAAGGGGCAGTTTTACACGCCTGCCGAGGTCTCTCGCGTGCTCGCCAAGGTCGTGGGTATCAACTCGAAGACCCGTCAAGATGAGACCGTCTACGACGCAGCCAGCGGTTCTGGCTCTTTGCTTCTGAAAGCTGCAGCGGAAGCTCCGCGTGGCATGACTATCTACGGCCAGGAGAAGGACAACGCCACTTGGGCGCTGGCGAAGATGAACATGATCCTTCATGGCAATGAGACCGCGGAGATCTACAAGGGCGACACGATTACTAGCCCGCAGCTGACCAACGGCACGAAGCTCAAGACGTTCGACTACGTCGTCATGAACCCGCCGTTCTCGATCAAATCGTGGAACAACGGCCTGGAAGAAGACTTCGGGCGTTTCGAGTACGGCATGCCGCCAGAGAAGAACGGCGACTACGCCTTCCTGCTCCATGCGCTTACGTCGCTGAAGTCCACCGGTAAGGCAGCGGTCATCCTTCCGCACGGCGTGCTCTTCCGTGGTAACGCCGAAGGCAATATCCGTAGAGAACTACTCAAGCGCGGCTTCATCAAGGGCGTGATCGGCCTCCCGGCGAACCTCTTCTACGGCACGGGCATCCCGGCCTGCATCGTGTTGCTCGACAAGGAGAACGCCGTTAGTCGTACCGGCGTCTTCATGCTCGACGCCAGCCGTGGCTTCATCAAGGACGGCAACAAGAACCGCCTCCGTGACCAGGACATCCACAAGATCGTCGATTCATTCAACCGTCAGCTCCCGATCGACGGCTACTCGCGCATGGTGCCGATGAGCGAGATCGCCGACGCGAAGAACGACTACAACCTCAACATCCCGCGCTATATCGATAGCTCCGAGCCGGAAGACATCCAGGACCTCTCAGCGCACATCCATGGCGGCATCCCGAACCGCGACATCGATGCGCTTCAGAACTACTGGGATGCGTTGCCTTCGCTCAAAGCAGGGTTGTTCGAGCCACTCCGCGAGGGGTACTCGAAGCTCAAGGTCGATCTCTCCGAGGTGCAGGACTACGCCCTCAACCGGAGCGGTCTTGAATTCATCCGCGCGGACGTCGAGAAGGTCGTCAGCGACTGGTTTGCCGCGCACCGCGAGATGCTGCTAGGGATCAACGCGGAAACGAAGCCGAACGATCTGATCAGCGCACTTGGCGACGACTTGCTCGCGCGGTTCAAGGACATGCCCCTCCTCGATGAGTACGACGTATACCAACAGCTCATGAGCTACTGGAACGAGACGATGCACGACGACGTCTACCTGATCATGACCGAGCTCGGCAACGGTGGCTCATGGGCCAGCGCCTCCAAGCCTCGTCCGACGATCGAAGACAAGGAGCGCAAGCTCACTGAGGATGCGGATCTTGAGATCGGAAGTGGACGGTCCAAGAAGAAGTACAAGATGGACCTCGTCCCGCCGGCGCTGATCGTGTTGCGCTACTTTGCGAGCGAGCAGGCGAAGGTCGACGAACTCCAAGCTACCGCTGACGAAGCTGCGCGTGCTGTCGAGGAGTACACCGAAGAGAACGCCCTGGAGGATGGTCTCCTCGCCGATGCGATGGACGACGACAAGATCTCGAAGGTGCTTGCGGCCAAGCGTCTACGCGAGATTAAGAGCGGTGGCGACCAGGAAGAGATCGCCGCACTGAGCCACTTGATCAAGCTGTACACAGCTGAGGCTGCGGCCAAGAAGACGGCGAAAGAGGCGGAATCTGGTCTCGATGAGCAGACGCTGCGACAGTACGGCGCGCTCACTGACAGCGACGCGCAGGAGCTTGTGCTCGATGCAAAATGGCTGGCGACTCTGGAACGGCGAATTGACGGACAAGCGCGCGACCTGACGCTTCAGCTTGTGCGGCGGGTACGCGAGATCGGTGGGAGGTACGCGTCGACTGTCGACGAGCTTGATGATGAGCTGTCGAATCTTCAGGCCCGAGTTGCGGTGCACCTTGAGGACATGGGAGTCGTTCTCTGATGGGATCACCAGTGTGGACTGAGCGACGCCTCGGCGAACTCGTTTCGTTGACGAGTGGTCAGAGCCCGTCGGGATTCAGATTTCGTGCGGTGGGCACACCGTATTACAAGGTTGATCAACTTGGTCGCGCAACCAAATACCTCGATTCATCTTCGACGCCGTACTTCGCGACCAAGATGCCGACGATACCCGCGGGCAGCGTCCTGATAGCCAAGCGAGGTGGCGCTATCGCGTTGAATCGCGTGAGGGTTACGACCGTGCCGAGCTTCATGGACACTAACGTGATGGCGCTCACTCCGCGCATCGAACTTGACTCTGAGTTCTTGTTCTATTGGCTCAGCTACCGCGGACTCTGGGACATCGCGGATGTCACATCGGTGCCACAGATCAATAACAAGCACATAAATCCGCTTGGGATTGCACTCCCCGACATTGCGGAGCAACAGAGAATTGCCGCAGCATTGCGCGGCTCTGATGATCTGATCGTCACCCTGGAGCGGCTCATCGCCAAGAAGCAGGCGATCAAGCAAGGGATGATGCAGGCACTACTGACAGGACGCACACGCCTTCCTGGCTTCACGGACGAGTGGACTCATTGCCGTCTTCGGGACGTGCTCACCGTGCGGCACGGGCGGAGCCAACGAGCCGTCGAGCGCCCATCGGGTGTAGTACCGATCCTTGCCACGGGCGGGCAGATCGGGTGGGCCGATCGCCCGCTGTACTCGAAGCCCTCCGTGCTTATCGGGCGTAAGGGAACTATTGATCGCCCCCAGTATCAAAGCAAGCCTTTTTGGACGGTCGACACATTGTTCTACACCGAGATCGCACCGAATGCGGATCCGAAGTTTCTCTTCTACGTCTTCCAGACCGTTGACTGGCGATCTATGAATGAAGCTTCGGGCGTCCCGAGCCTGAGTTCCTCCCGCGTTGAGAACGTGGACGTTCACCTCCCGGGTCTGCCCGAACAGATTGCGATTCGCGTAGTCCTCGATGATGCTGAGGCTGAGCTTTCGTCGCTCAACCGTCGACTCGTAAAGGCTCGCGCCATTAAGCAAGGCATGATGCAGCAACTCCTAACGGGCCGCACTCGGCTTCCAGTGCCTGACGAGGTGGCCGCATGACCGGCTTGAACAGCGACTGGGCGTTGGCTGAACTCGACAAGTTCATCACGATGACGGTGATGACGAACAACAGCCGAAGCGGACCCGGCTACGTCTCGATCACTCACACATCGAGTACCGCTTCTCCGGATGCGGACGTGACCAAGCAGGCGCAGGTGGTCGAGAAGATTCTCGACCGTGTGATCCCGACTTGGCGGACTGATATCGAGAACTCGAAGAATAATCGCTGGACGCGTCATCGCGAGGCGGCGATTCGAGCTCGCGAAGAACTCGTCCGCGCCGAGGAGATACGCCAGAATCTTGGCGAAGATGCCCCCGAAATCTCAGCCGCCAACCTACACTCATGGATCTGGGGCGGAGCCCGCTCGCTTTGGCAGTCGGGCCACTACGTGCAGACCGTCCGCGATGCGGCGACCAAACTCAACGCCGAGACGCAGAACAAGGTCGGCCGTCGCGACGTGAGCGAGACCGACCTGTTCAAGCAGTCGTTCTCTCTCGACCCAGCGAAGTCAGGCAAGCCACGGCTTCGTCGAATGGCACCCGAAGACAACGACACATATCGCTCCGTTCAGCGCGGCGCGATGGCCTTTGCCGAGGGAGTCTTCGCGGGCATCCGCAATCCGCTCAGCCACGAAGCGGATCAGGAGATGAGCGAGCAAGTGGCACTTGAACACCTGGCTGCGTTGAGCGTGCTCGCGCGGTGGGTGGATGAATCAACTGTGGAGCACGCAGGAGAATCCTCATGAGCACCGTAGGCCAGATCGAAAAGAAGACGCAGGACCGCGTCGTGAAACTGTTTACCGAGCAGCTCGACTACGAGTACCTCGGAGACTGGCACGACGGCAACCGCACCAACGGCATCGAAGTCGATCTGCTCGAGCAGAACCTCCGGGCCCGCGGCATCGACGAGACGCTCATCAGTCGTGCGCTCGATCGCCTGCAGAAGGCTGCCGCGGTGGGTGCTGGTCGGAACCTGTACGAAGCCAACCGTGATGTTTACGAACTGATCCGCTACGGCGTGAAAGTAAAGTCTGCCGTCGGCGACCAGACCCAGACGGTCTGGCTCGTGGACTGGCAAACTCCAACCGCCAACCACTTCGCGATCGCCGAAGAAGTCACCGTTTTGAGCCAGCACACGAAGCGCCCCGACATCGTGCTCTATGTCAACGGTCTCGCGCTCGGAGTCGTCGAGCTCAAGCGGTCCAAAGTCTCAGTGACCGAAGGCATCCGCCAGAACATCGGCAACCAGAGCAAAGACTTCATCCGTCCGTTCTTCTCGACGGTGCAGTATCTCTTTGCCGGCAACGATGCCGAAGGTCTTCGCTACGGGGTCATCGACACACCCGAGAAGTACTGGCTCGAGTGGAAAGAAGACTCCGACGTGGAGTCCCCGCTCGACCGAGCACTACTTCAGATGTGCTCGAAGGAGCGCTTCCTCGAACTGATCCACGACTACATCGTCTTCGACAAGGGCGTCAAGAAAGGCCCTCGCCACAACCAATACTTCGGCATCAAGGCGGCCCAGGCGCGCATCGCCAAGCGCGAAGGCGGCATCATTTGGCACACCCAGGGTTCCGGCAAGAGTCTCACGATGGTGTGGCTCGCCAAGTGGATCCGCGAGAACCAGCCCGACGCGCGCGTCCTTCTGATCACCGACCGCACTGAACTCGACGAACAGATCGAGAAGGTCTTCAACGGGGTACACGAGAGTATCTACCGCACCAAGAGCGGGGCGGATCTCATCGCGACGCTCAACAAGTCCGAAGAATGGCTGATCGGCTCGCTCGTCCACAAGTTCCGCGGCGGTGACGACAACGCGGAACAGGACGCTGATGACTACATCGCCCAGCTCAACGCCGCGCTGCCAAAGGACTTCAAGGCGAAAGGCAACATCTTCGTCTTCGTCGATGAGGCTCATCGCACGCAGTCCGGCAAGATGCACAAAGCGATGACGCAGCTGCTCCCGGGAGCCATGTTTATCGGCTTCACGGGCACGCCCCTGCTCAAGGCGGACAAGGCGACGAGCATCGAGACCTTTGGATCGTTCATCCACACCTACAAGTTCAACGAAGCCGTTGCCGACGGGGTCGTTCTTGATCTCCGCTATGAGGCTCGAGATATTGATCAGGAACTGAGCTCGCCGGCCCACGTCGATAAGTGGTTCGAGGCGAAGACCAAGGGGATGACGGATCTCACCCGCGCTGAGCTCAAGAAGCGCTGGGGCACGATGCAGAAGGTCGTGTCCAGCAAATCGCGTGCGGAGCAGATCGTGGCCGACATCCTGATCGACATGGAGACCCGGCCGCGCCTGATGGACCGCCGGGGCAACGCCATGCTGGTTGGTGCGAGCATCTATCAGGCCTGCAAGTTCTACGATCTCTTCGTGGCTGCGGGCTTCAAGGGCAAGTGCGCCATTGTCACGAGCTACCAGCCGAACGCTAGCGAGATCTCGAAGGAAGACGCGGGCGCAGGCAAGACCGAGAAGCTCGCGCAGTACGACATCTACCGCAAGATGCTGGCGGACTACTTCGACACCTCCGAAGACGACGCCATGGGCCGCGTCGAAGAGTTCGAGACCGCCGTCAAGAAGCAGTTCCTCGAGGAGCCGGGCCAGATGCGCCTGCTCATCGTGGTGGACAAACTTCTCACTGGATTCGACGCGCCGAGCGCCACCTACCTCTACATCGATAAGAAGATGCAGGATCATGGCCTCTTCCAAGCGATCTGTCGGGTCAACCGTCTCGATGATGACGACAAGGATTACGGCTACGTCGTCGACTACCGTGACCTGTTCAACTCGCTCAAATCTGCCATTCACAACTACACGAACGGCGCGCTCGACGGCTACGAGAAGCAGGACATCGAAGGTCTGCTCTCTGACCGCATCGACAAAGCTCGGGAGTCTCTTGATGACGCCCTCGAGCGGATCCGTGCTCTGTGTGAGCCGGTGCTGCCACCCAAGGGCACGGACCAGTACCGCGCCTATTTCGTGGCGATGGAAGCCGGGAACGCCGAGCAGATCAAGCTCAATGAACCGAAGCGCGTCGAGTTGTACAAAGCCGTCGCGGGCGTCGCCCGTGCGTTCGCCAACATTGCCAACGACATGGTCGAGGCCGGCTATAGCCCGGCGGACACCGAAGCCATCAAGCGCGAGATCGCGCACTACAGCGACGTGCGCGCTGAAGTGAAGCTCGCGGCTGGCGAGGACGTCGACTTCAAGGCCTATGAAGCCGACATGCGCTTCCTGCTCGACACCTACATCAAGGCTGGCGCTTCCGAAGTCGTGTCGAACTTCGAAGACGCCGGGCTTATCGACCTGATCGTGAAGCTCGGCCCCGGCGCACTCGACAAGCTCCCTCCTGGCATCAAGAAGAGCAAGGAAGCGGTTGCCGAGGTCATCGTCAACAACATGCGCAAGGTCATCATCGATGAGCACGCGCTGAACCCGAAGTTCTACGACCGCATGAGCGAACTGCTCGACGCGATCCTTGAAGAGCGCCGCAAGCAGGCCCTCGACTATGAGGAGTACCTGGCGAAGATCCTCGAAGCTGCTCAGCAGCTCGGGAAAGGCGAGAGTGACCACCCGTACCCGGACTGGGCTGCCAACGGGGGCCAGCGCGCTCTCGTGGACTTCTTCTGGCCCGACAGTGACCTCGCACTCGAGGTTCACTATGCGGTGCGCAACAACAAGAAACATGGCTGGAAGGACAACGCCCTGAAGCGCAAGCAGGTCGAGCGTGCGATCATGCGCGTACTACCGGGCGATGATCGTGCCGCGGAAGTCTTCAATCTCATTCGGAACCGCGATGAGTACCAGTAGCGCCTATCTCACCGTGCGCGGTATCGACATCGATGTCGTCTACAAGAACATCAAGCACTTGCACATCGGCGTCTACCCGCCAGCGGGGCGCGTTCGTGTGGCGGCACCGGAACGGCTTGATGACGAGGCAGTCCGCCTCGCTATCGTGCAGCGTCTGCCGTGGATTCGGCGCCAACGCAAGGAACTTGCGAGTGCGGACCGGCAGTCGATGCGTGAGATGGTGACGGGTGAGAGCCACTACGTCTGGGGACTACGCAAGCGCCTGAAGGTCGTTGAACGACCTGGACGCGCGCACATCGAGGTCGATGGTGAGCGCCTGGTGCTGTTCGTGCCGACCGCCGCTTCGCCGGAGCAACGCCGGATGGTGCTGGATCGGTGGTACCGCGAGCAACTGCGCGCTTCAATTCCCGGCCTGATTGCCAAGTGGGAAGCCCAGCTTGAGGTGACGGTACCCAAGTGGACGATCCGCAAGATGAAGACCAAGTGGGGATCGTGCAACCGCGAGACGCACGACGTCTGGTTCAACGTCGAGCTTGCCAAGAAGCACCCTGACTGCCTCGAGTACATCGTGGCGCACGAACTCACGCACTATTTCGAGCGAGCCCACGGTGCTCGCTTCACTGCCTTGATGGATCAGCACCTGCCAGATTGGCGTGTGCGGCGCGACGAACTCAACGGATCACCTCTCGCGGAGGAAGAGTGGGACGCGTGAGCAATGGTGTCGATGGTTGCGGGTGCAGGCTGGAGGGTCGTCCATGAATGGCCTTCGAACCCTAGCTGTTGGCGATGCGAGCATTATCGTCCTTGAGTCGGTGACCGATGAGATCAAGGACGCACTCGAAGAGCGTCTGGCTGAGTATTGCTACGGCCGCGTGCACGTCGATGAAGACCCTGACTATTACTCCTTTGAACTGACGATCGCGGAGTTCTTCAGGCTGTACGACGCCAAGCCTGACCACACCAAGCTCGGCCTCGCGGGGGAACTGGTCGTGCACCTGCTCCTCCCTCACGGGCACGAGCATCTGGAGAGTGCCTGCTTGTACTTCAACAAGGAAGAGCACAACGTCAAGAAGGGCTTCGATCTCACTTTCCGTGATCGCATGGACGGCGGTCTCTGGTACGGCGAAGTCAAGTCCGGTCGTGTCGGGGACGGCCAGACTGCAGATGACAAGGTGCGAGAACGTATCGGTGAAGCCGAGCGTGGGCTGAATGCGATGTTCACCTCTAGCGTCGAGAGGAAGCGCTGGGATGCGGCGATTCTTGATGCGGATGCCACCCTTCGCGGGACGAGCGCGTCGAACGTGAAGAGTCTGCTGCGCGCGGACTTCAAGACGATTAGTCAGGGCACTCCGGCAAAGGTTCGAGCGCTGCTGTGTGCGGTCGTGATGCATCCCTTCGACGTGAGCGAGATTGATGCCGCTTCTGGGCAGCATCTCATTGATGGCGTGAAGTCACGCGGACGCTTCGAAGACGTCCGCATCTTGTTGATTCAGCAATCTGACCTTGAACTCATAGTCGAGGTGCTACGTGAATCGTTGGAAGAGGCGGCATGACGGCCACGGACATCACGGTGCGCAAGCTGCGGCATCACAAGAATCTTGACGGTTCGGCCTTCCTGGAGCTGTATGAGAAGCTCGTGCTGTCGCAGCCGCTTACCGACAGTGAATATCAGGAACTCCTGGCATTTGCCGTGATCTTTATGCGGCAAGGGGACCCCACTGTTGAGAAGCTCGGATATCGAATCGCCTTGCAGTACTCGTTGGACACTCTCGACTTCGATCCGCTGATGGCGATCTCAGATCAGCGCGAGATTATGCCAGTGCTCGACGCGATCCGTCGAGCCCACCCGGAAGCGGTGGATGACAGCGACCTTCGACAGGTCTTGAGCGAAGCGCACGGAATCAACTTCACGCAGGGCGGCGTCACGCGGACGAGAGAACAGCTCGCTCTCCAGCAGTTCAACCGTCAGCACTCACAGGCCGCGATCATCGCTCCGACCTCGTACGGCAAGTCGGAGATGTTGATTGCGCGCGCAATCGCAGCACTTCCGGGCGCCGTATGTATCGTTGTGCCTTCCAAGGCTCTCATTGCTCAGACAAAAGCAGAACTGATGCGGGTAGCGGGAGGCCCGAGCAACGCAACGAGGGTCATCACTCACCCCGAGGCATACAACGGCGAGGGATCGTTCATCGCCGTCCTCACGCAGGAACGCCTGCACCGGTTGTTTGTCGACAACCAGGACTTGCAGCTCGATCACCTACTCGTGGACGAGGCGCAAAACATACTAAGTAGCGACTCCCGATCACTTGAGCTGTCCCAGGTGATACTCATTGCTCGTCGTCGAAACGCCGGACTCCAGATCGCCTATTACACGCCGTTCCTGGAGGAGCCCGAGGCGCTTCGGCATGTGAATGGCGTCGACGACGAAGTCCGCTCCCGCACTGTCAATGAACATGTCAAAGCTGAGAAGTTCTTCGCCGGTGCGCTTGGCGAAGAACTCCATGTCTTCGACCAGTTCTTGGGACGAAGTTTCGATACTGGCATCGCTGTGCCGGCTGACGACGCTGCGGCCGTGATTGCGCTGGCTGGCGACCGTACGATTGTGTACCTAAACAAGCCGCGCGACGCGCAGGCGCTTGCGCTCCAGATCGCGAATCAGGTCGGAGACATCGAACTCACTACGCTCGCTGAGACGGCGATTGCGGCGATTGGTGACCTCATCGACAAGGACTACCTACTCGTCGATGCGATTCGGAGCGGAGTTCTGTTCCACCATGGTCAGATACCCGAGGTGCTTCGGCAATACGTCGAGAACCTCTTCCGCGAGGATCACGCAGAGCAACGTCGCTACCTGGTGACCACGTCAACGTTGCTTGAAGGTGTGAACACCCCTGCCGACACTATGATCTTGATGTCAGCGGGTAAAGGACGCGGCAACCTGGTTCGATCATCGTTCCGGAACCTCGTTGGGCGGGTGGCGCGCTTCAGCCAGATCTTCGCACCGGGTCGCCCCCAGTTGTCTTTGCTACTGCCGAAGATATACGCCATTAAGAGCTCATACTCACGTGCGGATTGGAATCCACTCGCATGGCTTGGCGATCATGCAGATCCATCGAAACCTGCTATCGACCCAGTCGAGAATCCTCTACTCCAAGGCGGTCCGACCGACCAACCACGCATTGAGGCACTTGAGCGGCTCGAGAACATCGAACGGGGCGCGTCCGGCCTTGAGGAGGTGCGTCTCGCACTTACTGAGCTGGGGCGACTGTGCTTCCGGCATGGTGCGCATGACTTTGACGTGTTCAAGTATGAGCGCCTTATGCAAGATCGTGTGACCGAGCGTGTGGGCACGCTGGTAACGACCGCCGAAGAGTTGATTGCGACTATTCGTTCGATCTTCCTCGATGGCGTTGAGCTGCTGGGGAATGGTACGGCTGACCTCGAACGGCTCCACGACGAAGAGGCAGCTCGGAAGTTCTATGCCATGTTCTTGAGTTGGCGAGCCGACGGTGCGCCGATGAAGCTCATGATCGGGCGCTATCTGAAGTACTGGAAG
Organism: Microbacterium sp. GW823-FHT02G05; assembly: GCF_058797175.1. NCBI lineage: Bacteria > Bacillati > Actinomycetota > Actinomycetes > Micrococcales > Microbacteriaceae > Microbacterium > Microbacterium sp. GW823-FHT02G05. The sequence continues at coordinate 608,611 of NZ_JBXAJK010000002.1, read as the reverse complement.
GATCAGGAGAGCGACTGGATTTGGGTTGGATCGAAATGGGGCGATGAGAAGAAGTTCCCAGCGGAGCACGTCAAGGCGTACGTCCGTCGGTCTAAGAAGGCGCGTCCGGCGTTGGTCAACCTGGCAATCGTTCGCATCAAAGCAGAGCTCGATTTCCTCGATTACAACCTGATGAAGTATCTCGAGATTCTCTTCTCTCTTGGACTGGTGGAGGAGAACTTCTACCTGAAGCTGAAGTACGGAACGGATGATCGAGTAGTCATCACGATGCTCCGAAACGGTATGTCGTTCGAGCTTGCGAAGCTCATCGCGGAGTCGTACGTCGCACATGCCGTAGTTGATACTGTGGCGAACGCCGTGGACTTGAAATCCAGTCTCCTGGCCGCACTGGAAGCCGACTCCGTGAACGACGTCTTGATCTTTGAGGTGCGTGGGTTGCTGGGCTCGTAGGTGTACCTGCGAATCGTCGAAGCTTTGAATTTCTCGCGCATTCGTTCATTGTTGCTGGGATGGTTGCGGCAATGACCGGTCGTTTCCCTTGTCTCGAGTAGATATCCAGGACGCTCGCGGCTTGCTCGGCCGCATCTCTACGCCCAGCCGATGGAGCGCTCGCAAGACCGCGCCATGCGACAGACCGTACTTGGCTTCCAGGTCACGCATCGTGGATCCTGCCCCATACTCCTTCGCTATCGCAGCAGCTTCGTCATCGCTCACTTTCCGCTTCTGGATTGTGACGCCCTGCGCCTTCAGCATGCGCGTCAGTGCAGAGTTCGCAACGCCAAGCTCCTTCGCGAGCGACCGGGCACTCTCGCCTGCCTCGGCTCGCTCGACCAGCTCTGTCACCTTCTCCGCTCCGAGCCTCTTCGACAGTTCCTGCGGTCGAGGTGAAACTGGCTTGTTCAAACCATCCGGACGGCTTCGAAGAACCGCGAGTTTCCGCAGAAAATCAGGGGTCAGACCGCTCGCCGAATTGTTTGAACAGAGGTCGAGAGTGCCAGCAAGAAACAACCCTCGCTCAGGCGGGGGTTTTCTTGTATTGCGGCGCGGCCGGCGGCCTCGGGGCGCACCTCTTCGCGCGGCCCGGTTTTCGGTGTCATCACACGCCGGACGGCGATGGGATCTTCGCTGGGGAGCGACCGCGACGCCGGCGACCGTCGTCGGGGTTGCTGGCGCAGTGGTCATCGCAGTGGGCGCGGTGACTTCTCAGGCAGTCACGGTCACGTTTGGCGAGCCGCATTCGGAATCGGGGCAGATGAGGGTCACCCGCGCGTCCGCACTTCTAGGGTGTGATCCTGACCACACCCGGGGAGGAAGACAATGACCGATACCGCGCCCATCTCGAGGCCGAATCCCATCAATCGACGCGCCGTGCTGGCGGGCGCAGCCTGGTCGGTTCCGGTTATCGCGGTCGCTGCGATGACCCCGCTCGCGGCCGCGAGCACCGAACCGGTGCGCCTGCTCTCCGCATCGAGCAGAGTGTCCGTCGCGCCCGTGAATGACCCGTCCTGGAACGCTGCGCAGTATGGTGCGGGCAAGGACATGATCCCGTACGCACCCGTCGTGCTCGGGTTGTCGTTTACCAATCTCGGTGATCCGCTGCTCGCGGGAGAGGCATATATCCAGGGCCTTCTGACCTCGGCGGCGAAGGATCCCACGGGCATCATCTACGCGCTCTCGGCCGCACACAACAACAACTGGGAGTTCGTGGGCATCGGGGCTCCGCAGCATTCGGATGTGTCCACCGACGCTGCCTATCCCGTATGGTTCCGCTATCTGTTGCCGCTCGCGACAGGCCAGACCTCGAGCACCGCGATCTTCACCGCGAACCCGACGGGGGCCATCGCAGATCACATCGTCGTCGATGGAGTCGTGCAGATCCCTGGCCAGACTCTCTGGTCTAGGGCTTTCATCAACGCTGACCTCTCGGCGATCCCGGTGGGGAAAGCAGGTGCCGCGAGTGACTTCGTCTCCGGATGGTCGAGCACGCCGCTGCCGGGCAGAGCAGCGACCTTCTACATTGAGCCCGCCGCAAGCTGACAGGCACAGCTTCGACGCCACTGCCGATGGGGAAGCGCGCGTGCGCCCTCCCCACGCGCACCGGCCCCTTTCGTGACCCGGCTGCGCTTCCCCATCTCGCCTCATACGGCGCTATAGCCCCCGATGCTCGCCCTCCGGCATACTGATCTCCTGGCTCAGCGGGGAGGGTGCGTGGAGGAAATCACCATCGGTGCGACGGAGGTGCATCGTCTTGTCGGGCGACAGAGCGTCGCCGTCCCCGATCGTGAAACGTTCGCCGCGCAGCGCCAGCTGCAACAGTACGGCGAGGTCGTCATCGAGCGAAGCTCCATGTCCACGATGCGCGTGCGAACGACGCCCGTCCTGCGCAGCGAGGCGCCTAGCATTGCCCTGTTGCAGATCGTCCATGGCTCGCTGACCGTCTCTCGCGCTGGTCTCACTGCACGCGTATCCGGCGGCGAGTCGATCCTCCTGCTGAGCACTCGGGGGTATGACTTCCTCTTGGAGGGGGAGTGCATTCAGGTGCTGTTGCCGTTGCGCCTGTTCTCACCGGAGGCAGCGGCGACGATCATCGCCGTCACTGACATCCCTGTGCCTCCGACTCCGCTGAGCGCACTGGTGTGGGGTCTCATCGATCACCTCATCACGGCAAGTCCGAATGCCGAGCCCGATGCCGCGACGATCGCCGGGGTCGAGGGTGTCGTCACCGGTCTGATCGCGCAGCTCACCGCTCACGACTTCTGGGGACGGCGCCAGAGTGACTCGGAATCACCCATCCTCGTTGCCGCCTTCCTGTTCTTCGACGCCCACATTTCCGACGCCACCGTCACCGTCGACAGGATCGCCTCCGGGATCGGAACGAGTGCGCGCAGCCTGAATCGCGCGTTCCGCTCGATCGGCACCACCCCGATGGCGGCGATCCGCGACGCCCGGCTGACGGCGATCGCGAAGCAGCTGCGCTCACGGGTCGCTCAACCGACGATAGAGATGCTCGCGGCGGAGTACGGCTACGGGGATCGTACAGCTCTCACGCGCGCGTTTCGTCGCAGATTCGGCCGATCACCTGCGGACTATCGACGGTGGGTCCTGCCCTTCGGGCAGTGAGGGTCGCGTTACTCCTTGCCCCGTCCCAGTTTCGACGGCCACCAGATCGCGCGTCCGATGTCGTAGGTGAGTGCCGGTACGAGCAGTGAACGCACGATGAACGTGTCAAGCAGCACTCCGAAGGCGACGATGAAGGCGATCTGGACGAGGAACAGGATCGGGATCACCGACAGTGCGGCGAAGGTCGCAGCGAGCACGAGTCCGGCCGAGGTGATCACACCTCCGGTGATCGTGAGTCCGCGAAGGATGCCCTCACGGGTGCCGTGTTTCAGGGCTTCTTCGCGCACGCGCGTCATGAGGAAGATATTGTAGTCGATGCCGAGGGCAACGAGGAACACGAAACTGAACAGGGGTACCGCCGGGTCAGCGCCGGGGAACTGGAACACGTGCGTGAACAGGAGAGCGGCGACGCCGAGTGCGGTGCCGAACGACACCACGGTCGTCAGGACGAGCAGGATCGGGGCGAGGATCGAGCGCAGCAGCAGCATCAGGATCACCAGGATCACCAGCAGAACGATCGGGATGATCAAGGTGCGATCGTGGATGGACGCGTCGTTGGTGTCGATCGCCGTCGCTGTGACGCCGCCGACGAGCGAACCGGGGATGTCCTCGTGCAGCGCAGTGCGCAGTTCGCGCACGGTGTCGGCGGCCGCGTCGGAATCCGCAGCGTTCGTGAGCGTCGCCTGGAGCAGCACGTCGCCGTCGGCCACGGTGGGGGCGGGCGCGGGCGTTCCCGGAGGGCCGAAGGCCGTGATGCCGTCCGCGGTCACAGGGGCGGTGCCACTGGGAGAGTCGGCGGCGAGGACCGAGACGCTGTCCACACCGTCCTCTGCGAGGAGCACGTCGGTGGCGTCTTGAAGCTCGGCTTCGGGAACGATGACGTACACCGGGCTTCCCGATCCGCCGGGGAAGTGCTCGCCAAGCACCTGCTGGCCGTCGCGCGCGTCGCTCGCACCGAGAACGAGGTCGGAGGCGGGGACGCCGTCGGCGTCCAGTTGCGTTGCGCCGACGGCGCCGGCGATCAGCACCAGCGAGGTGACGATCCAGATCGAGCGGTGACGCCGGCGGATCCACTCGGCCAGGCGCACCCAGATGCCGCGTGTGGGCATGCCGTTCTCGGCGGCGACGACCTCAGGCTCGTACTGTGGGCGGCGAGGCCAGAAGGCTGCGCGGCCGAAGGCGAAGAGGATGGCGGGAAGCAGCGTGAGGGCGGCGAGCATCGCGAAGACGATGCCGATGGATGCCACGGGGCCGAGCGTGCTGTTCGATTTGAGGTCGCTGAGCAGCAGGCAGAGGAGCCCGGCGATGACGGTGCCGCCGGACGCGATGATCGGCTCGAAGGAGCCGCGGATCGCCTGCATCGTCGCAGTCCACTTGTCGGTGTTGACGCGCAGGGCCTCGCGGTAGCGCGAGACGTAGAGCAGCGAGTAGTCGGTGGCGGCGCCGATCACGAGGATGAACAGGATTCCCTGCGTCTGTCCCGAGAGCAGAAGGATGCCCGCCTTCGCCAGCCACCACACGGAGAGCAGCGCGACGGTGAGAGCGAACAGGCTCGTGGAGAGAACGGCGACGGGCAGGAGGAGCGAACGGTAGACGACGATCAGGATCAGGAATACGGCGAGCAGCGCAACACCCAGCAGCAGCCCGTCGATGCCCGAGAAGCCGTTCACGAGGTCGGCGGTGAAGCCGGCAGGCCCGGTGACGTGCACGGCGGCGCCGTCCGGCGCGGCGGCGCGCATCTCGTCACCGATCGCGTTGACTGCGTCGCGCAGATCGGCGCTGGAGTCGATCGGTACGAAGATCTGCACCGCGAGACCGTCTTCGGAGGGGAGCGCCGGCGAGACGTCGCTGCCGACCCCTTCAACGGTGTCGGGAAGGGCCGCAGCCGCCTCGCTGATCTTCTCCACGGCGGCTTCGCTCAGTTCGGTGTCGTCGGCGATCACGACAACGGCGGGGATCTCATCGGAGTCGCGGAAGTCACCGAGACGCTCCTGCACCTGGGTGGCATCTGCACTGGACGGCAGGTATGTGGTCTGGTCGTTGGAGGAGACCTCGCTGACCTTGCCGAAGTAGGGGCCGCCGATACTGGCCCCCGCAAACCATACGAGAATCAAAACGGCAGGCAGGAGGATGCGGATCCAGCGCGGAGCCCCGTGCGTGCGGGCTTCGCGTCGAGTGTGGGGCGCCGTCGAGTCGTTCATGCCGAATCCTTCTGCGATGGTGAAGATATCGCTAGCTAAGTTAGCAAAATTTTGAACGCGATGTGCTCACCCTCGTGCGCGAGGCAGCACGCCCACACCCTCGCGAAGCTCGAACACGAGCTGTGTTTCCGTGGCGCGCACGACTTCGTGGATCGTGATCTCCTCGAGCACGATGTCGCGCAGCGCGGCAGCATCGCGCACAGCCACGTGCACGAGGAAGTCGTCGGCGCCGGCGATGTGGAAGACCTGGAGCACGCCCGGAGTGTGCACGAGGTCGTCGAAGAGCGCCTCCACTCCGGCCTTGCTGTGGTTTCCCAAGCGCACGCGGATCATCGCCTGTAGCGGGTGTCCGAGCGCGGCGAGGTCCAGGTGTGCGCGCAGCCCGGCGATGATGCCCCGCTCGCGCAGCATCCGCAGCCGGTAGGCACACGTGGACTCGGGAATACGCAGCGCCTGCGCGAGTGCTTTGACGGTGGCGTCCGGGGTTTGAGTGAATGCGGCGAGAACGCGCAGATCGAGGTCGTCGACGGGGGATTCGCTCGCGGGAGATTGCTGGGTGGGCAAGGGCAGTCCTCTCGGGTCGTGAGATTTCACTGATCCTGCAAAATTCTGATCCATCATTGCGTGTTCAACAAGAGAACTAGAGAAGATCAGTGAATCCGCGCATCCTGAAGCTATGACTTTGCGCCCTGAGACCATCGCCGTTCATGCTGGACGCACCGACTTCGCAGCCCTCGGCGTGCACGCTGCGCCGATCGATCTGTCGTCGACGAACCCGCTGCCGGATATCGAACACGGCGGTGACTCGTATGAGTCGATGGCGACAGGAGGCCACCCTCTGGCCGGTGGTGGCAACGTCTATGCCCGGCTATGGAACCCGACGGTCGCCCGGTTCGAGGAGGCACTCGCCGAACTGGAGCACGCGAACGCCGCGGTCGCCTTCGGGTCGGGCATGGCGGCGCTGACCGCCGCGATTCTGTCGCACACGACCGCAGTCGGAAAGCCGCACATCGTGGCGGTGCGTCCGCTCTACGGCGGCACTGACCACCTGCTGGATTCGGGTCTCCTCGGTGCGGAGACGACATTCTGCGCCCCCGGCGAGGTCGCTGCGAGCATCCGCCCCGACACGGGCCTCGTGGTGCTGGAGACCCCGGCGAATCCCACACTCGATCTCGTCGACATCGCCGAGGTCGTTGCTCAGGCCGGCGTGGTCCCGGTGCTGGTCGACAACACCTTCGCGACCCCGCTGCTGCAGAACCCGCTGGATCTGGGCGCGGCGATGTCGATGCACAGCGCCACCAAGTACATCGGCGGGCACGGAGACGTCATCGCGGGTGTGATCGCCTGCTCCGAGCAGACTGCCGAAGCGCTGCGTCGGGTGCGTGCGATCACAGGGGCTCTGCTGCACCCGCTGGGCGCGTACCTGCTGCACCGTGGCCTTGCGACTCTCCCGATTCGCCTGGAACGGCAGCAGGCGACGGCGCAGACGATCGCCGAGTGGCTGACGACGCAGGACGGCGTGCTCGAGGTGTTCTATCCCGGCATGCGCGAGGGGGAGCGCGCACTGCTCGCGCGGCAGATGCGAGGCAGGGGTGCGATGATCGCCGTGCGTCTGCGAGGCGGTTTCGAGGCAGCATCCGCGCTCACCTCCGGGGTGGAGCTCTTCACCCACGCGGTGTCACTGGGCGGTGTGGACTCCCTCATCCAGCATCCGGCGGCGCTCACGCACCGCCCGGTCGCCCCCGAGGCGCGACCGGGCGCGGACATCGTGCGGCTGTCGATCGGGCTCGAGCACCCCGATGATCTCATCGACGATCTGACGCAGGCGCTCCAGAAGGCGGATGCTGCCGCTGCGACTCCCGTCGCCGCGACAACGGCCGCGCGCTAGTCGTTCGCGACCGTGACGACCGTGCCATCGGTCAGAGCGACGAGGTTCTCGAACGTCATCGGCATGACGGTGTTCGCGACGCCCGCGGCGGTCCAGACGGTGGGGTACGCGCGGAGTGCGTCGTCGACGACGGTGCGGATGCGAGCCGGATGCCCGACGGGGGCGACGCCGCCGATGACCTGACCAGTGAGCTCCTTGACAAGCTTTGCGGGTGCCATCTTCGCCTGCCCGGCGCCCATCGCCGCGGCGAGCACCTCGGTGTCGACGCGGTGCCGTCCGCTCGTCATCACCAGGAGTGGCTCCTCGTCGACGAGGAAGAGCAGACTGCTGCCGATCGCGCCGACGTCGCAGCCGAGCGCTGCGGCGGCCGCCACCGCGGTATGGGCGGAGGCGGGCAGCTCATGAATCGGTGACTCCACACCCGCAGCGCGCACATCGTCATGCACCCGGCGACTCTTCTCGCTGAGTGCGCTGGGGTCGACGATGTACGCGTGGAGAGGAACCTCAGTGTTCATGCCTCGATCGTGGCATGAGTTGCGCAGCGGCGCGAAGTTCTAGCCCGGTGCAAGAACGACGGCGAGGAGGCGGTCGTCGTCGGCGCCGGGGCTGCCGCGTCCGTCCGTGTTGTTCGTCAGGAACCACAGAACGCCCTGCGTGGCGGGGGCGACCGCGCGGATGCGCCCGAACTCGCCCAGGAAGAACGTCTGCTCGGACGCGGGATCGGACACCGGCACCACGCGAATCGACTGCCCTCTCAGATTCGCGAGGATCAGCGAACCCTCGACCGCGACGAGTCCACTCGGACTGGCCTGATCGGTCGGCCACTGCCGGAGCGGATCGACGAAGCGCGCATCTCCGCCGGCTCCTTCGACGACAGGCCAGCCGTAGTTCGCGCCAGGGAGGATCTCATTGAGCTCATCCCAGGTGTCCTGGCCGAACTCGCTCGCGAACATCCGTCCGTCCGCGGACCAGGCGATGCCTTGCACGTTGCGGTGGCCGAGGCTGTAGACGAAGGACCCGGGGAAGGGATTGTCGCCCGGCACCTCGCCCGAGGGCGTGAGTCGAAGGACCTTGCCCGCCAAGGAACTCGGATCCTGGGCTGCATCCGGCTCTCCTGCGTCTCCGACGCTCACATAGAGCATCCCGTCAGGACCGAACGCGAGCTGACCTCCGTTGTGGTTGCGTGCCGACGGCAGCCCGCTGATGAGGGTCGAGGGGGCCCCGAGAGCGGGAGCCGTGGCTGTGCCGGTGAGCGGGAAACGCTGCACCCGGTTGCCGTCACCCGCGGTGGAGTACGCGTAGAGGGCTTCGTCATCCGCGGCGAGCCCCAGGAGTCCGCCTTCGCCCCCGTGCTGCACATCCGTGAGCGTCGCGATCTCGGTCACTGCGCCGCCGTCCGTGATCGCGAGGATGCGACCGGTATCTCGTTCACTCACGAAGGTGAACCCGCGGGTCTGGGCGATGCCCCACGGGGCGTCGAGATTCGTGACGATCGTCGAGACCGCGCCCGACGGCCACACCGTCGGCGGGGGAGTCGGCGTCGGTGTCGGCGTGATCGTTCGCGTGGGCGTCGGGGCGGGTGTGCTCGTCACTGACGGAGAGGGAGACGGCGGTGCCGCCGGGGTGCACGCCGTCAGCGAGATCGCCAGCAGAACGGCGGTCCCCGCGGTGACGGTGCGCCTGACCATAGGACGAGGATGCCACGCGGGAGGCGATCGCGCACGGGCCTCATACATCGACCGTCCATGAAACGATGAAGACATGACCACTGCCAACCTCACTCGCGAAGAGACGGCTGCGCGATCCGCGGCCGTCACGGCACGCAGCATCCGCGTCGAGCTCGACCTCACCGGGGCTCCTGACCAGGAGCAGGCGACTTTCCCCGTTCGCACCACCCTCGAGTTCGACGCCACGACCACGACGACGTGGATCGACTTCATCGGCGAGCGGGTAGCCCGAGTGGTCGTGAACGGCATCGAGCAGGCTGTGGACTATGACGGCGCACGGATCGTCGTGGACGGCCTGACGGCGCAGAACACCGTCGAGATCGAGGCATCCGGTGTCTACAGCCGTTCCGGCGAGGGGCTGCACCGTTTCGTCGACCCTGTAGACGGCGAGACCTACCTGTACACCCACTATGAGCCGGCCGATGCGCGCCGGGTCATGGCGTGCTTCGAACAGCCCGACATGAAGTCCCGCTACACCTTTGTCGTCACCGCGCCCGAGGGGTGGCACGTGCTCTCGAACCAGAGCCCTGCGCACACCGCGCTCGCCGAAGGAACGCAGATCGTCGAGTTCGCCCCGACGCTCCCGCTCTCGAGCTACATCACCTGCATCGCCGCAGGTCCCTACCACCGCGTGCAGGACACCTGGAAAGGAGAGGCCGGTGAGATCGTACTCGGCGTCTTCTGCCGCGCCTCGCTCGCCCCTCACCTGGACGCCGACGAGATCCTGACCGTCACGAAGCAGGGGCTCGACTTCTTCCACGATGCGTTCGCATTCCCGTACCCCTGGGGCAAGTACGACCAGATCTTCGTGCCCGAGTACAACATCGGTGCGATGGAGAACCCCGGGCTCGTCACCTTCACCGAGGCCTACATCTTCCGCGGCGCATCCACTCGCGCGCAGAAGTCGGGGCGCGCAAACACGATCCTGCACGAGATGGCCCACATGTGGTTCGGCGATCTCGTCACGATGCGCTGGTGGGATGACCTGTGGCTCAAGGAGTCCTTCGCCGACTACATGGGATCGCACGCCTCTGCTGCGGCGACCGAGTACACCGACGCCTGGGTGGCGTTCGCCAACCGTCGGAAGGCCTGGGCGTACACGCAGGATCAGCTGCCGACGACGCACCCGATCGTCGCCGACATCACCGACCTCGAAGCGGCCAAGCTCAACTTCGACGGCATCACCTATGCCAAGGGCGCTTCCGTGCTCAAACAGCTCGTCGCGTTCGTGGGGGAGGACGCCTTCTTCGAGGGCGCGCGCCGCTACTTCGTCACGCACGCGTATGGCAACACGACTCTGGACGACCTTCTCGTCGAATTGGAGCAGGCCTCCGGCCGTGACCTTCGCGACTGGTCGAAGGCGTGGCTCGAGACGAGCGGCATGTCGACGCTCTCGCTCGCTCAGGATGCCTCGGGCGCCACGGTCCTGCACCAGACGGAGCCTCGCCCGCATCGGGTGCAGGTCGGACTCTACGACCTCGTCGATGGGACGCTGACGCTGCGCGAGCGGATCGGACTCGACATCCTCGACGAATCGACGCCCGTCGACACGGGCGACGCCGACCTCGTGCTCATCAACGATGCCGACCTCACATACGCCAAGGCGCGTCTCGATGACCGCTCGCTCGACGCTGTCGACGAAGCGCTCTCGACCCTCGACGACGAACTCGCCCGTGGCCTCGTCTGGTCAGCGCTCTGGAACGCCACCCGCGACGGGGAGCTCCCCGTCATCCAGTACCTGTCCATCCTCGGCGCACACGCGCAGCACGAGACCAACGTCGGTGTTCTCGCCGGTCTTCTCGCCAACGCCTCCTTCGCCGCACGCGCCTACCTGCCCGAGGAGCTGAGCTCGCAGGCGCTCGCGGCCTGGCTCGACACGACCTGGAACGGACTGCACGGTGCGGCACCGGGCAGCGGTGCACAGCTCGTCTGGGCGCGAGCCATGGCGGAAGCCGCGGAGGTCGCGCCCGGGAAGGCGCACGAGGTCCGAGCGCTGCTCTCGGGCACGGCTACAGCACCGGAGGGGCTCACCCTCGACGCCGATCTGCGCTGGATGCTGCTCACCGCATTGGCTGCCACCGGCAACACGACCGAGGCGGATGTTGTGCGCGAGCTCGAAAGCGACGACACCGCCAGCGGGCGTACCGCAGCGCTGCACGTGCGCACTGCCGTGCCGACAGCCGCCGTCCGGGACGCCGCGTGGAAATCGGCGTGGAACGACCTCACGCTCAGCAACGACCACCTCGATGCCACGATCAGCGGTTTCCGCGCGGGCGGACGGCGTGACCTGATCGCGAAGTTCGATGAGGACTACTTCGCGCGGATCATCCCCGCATGGCAGACGCGGAGCATCGAGATCGCCCGTCGGCTCGTCGTGGGGCTGTTCCCGTCGACGCCGACGCTGACGCTCGTCGATGCATGGCTCGCGGAGCATCCCGATGCGCCCGCGGCGCTGCGCCGACTCGTCATCGAGCAGCGCGATCACCGGGAGCGGGCGCTGCGTGTGCAGGGCGTTCTCTGAGCAGAGCCATCGCTGAGGGCTAGGCGACCTGCATCCCCATGACGGTGCGCACGATCCACGGATGCGCGTGGTCATCGGCGATGTGGGTCATGCCGAGGTTCTCGGCGACGCCGCGCGAGGCGACGTTGTCGGGATGGATGATCGCCGTGAGGAGGGTCGGCGCGAACTCCTGGCGCACGAGCTCCAGACAGGCGCGCGCGGCCTCCGTCGCGTAGCCCTTGCGCTGCTGTCGGGCATGCACGTGGTAGCCGACCTCCAGAACGGGTGTGTCGTTGTACGACTGCCAGGTGAGGCCGCAGTCGCCGACGAACTCTCCGTCATGGGTTTCGATGATCCACAGACCGTGGCCGTGTTCCGCGTAGCTCGCCTGCATCCGCGCGATCCAGTCCGCGGACTCGTCGCGGGTCTTCGGCGCGGGGTAGAAGGCCATGACGGAGGGGTCCGCGAGCATCGCCGCCATGCTGTCGAGATCTGCGGGAGTCATCTCTCGAAATCGGAGCCGGTCGGTGGGCTCGGGAAGAATTCGCTTCGAAGGGGGCATTGTCGTCTCAGATGTCCAGGGTGTCGCCGGGGCCGAGTGCGAAGAACTCTCCGCCGTTCTGCTCGGTCGCCCATTGCAGACGTGCGCGGTGCATGCCGCGGCCGATCTCCGAGAGCGTCATGTCATGGGTGCCGAAGGCGCGACGGGGTGCGACGGCGAGCACGAAGTCCATCGCGTCCCGGATGCGCAGCCAGGGCGCGCCCAGGGGAGCGGCGAGTGTGTCCACGGCGACGCCCTCCGGTACGGCGTAGGAATCGCCGGGGTAGTACAGGCGCTCGTTCACGAGGACTCCCACATTGTCGATCTCGGGCAGCGAGGGATGGATCACCTCGTGTACGCCGCCGAAGAAGGTGAGCGTGAAGCCACCCGCCGTGACCGTGTCACCGGGATGGACGACCGTGATCGCATGACCGGAGTCGGCATTGGCGACGCCCTGCGGAGCAAAGACGGGGATTCCCGGCGCCGAGGAGAGGATGCGCTCGAGATGCGCGGACGTCCAGTGGTCGGGGTGCTCGTGCGTGAGGACGACGCCGACGACGTGGTGAAGACTGTCGAGGGGCAAGGTGTAGACCCCGGGATCGATCAGCAGAGTCTCTCCGGCTTCCTCGATGCGGAGGGCGGCATGTTCGTGCTTTGTGAGGCGCATGAGGCCAGTCAACCTCTGCGCGATGCCCGCGGCAACTCCCTTTCTTGCGCGGGCTGAGAGGCGAAGACACACCCGGGATGCGGCACGGTGAGGCCGATTTGGCGGCCATCGAACTGCCGTGGCATACTTGAACGGTTGTCGAAACGGCCCCATCGTATAGCGGCCTAGTACGCCGCCCTCTCACGGCGGTAACGCGGGTTCGAATCCCGCTGGGGTCACAACACAAGAAAGCCTCCGGTTCATTCCGGAGGCTTTCTTCGTTCCCGGACTTGTCCCCAATCGGGTCATCCGTCGAGAGGCAGCGCCGTCGTTCCGCTACCCTCAGGCTCGGAGGGAGCCTTCCGGCGCGCAACCGGTGGGCAGAGGGGGAGATGTGCACAGGTCACTGGATCGGCGAGCCTTGCTCGTGGGGCTTGCGGGTGCCGCACTCACCGGTCTCGTCGCCTGTACGCCGGCGTCGAGGCCCGTAGCCGGTACCGCGGACGTGGTGCGCCCGGGTGTACCGACATCCTCGCCGACGCCGACGCCGACGCCGACGCCGACGCCGACGCCGACGCCGACCGAGCCCCCGATCGCTCGCGTCATCGATCCTGCAGAAGTGGCTGCACGATTCGAGGGATCCGCGCCGACTCAGTGGGGCACAGCGCTTCCCGGAATAGTGACGCATCTGGCACAGCCTGCGGCCGAGAGCGGCGCTGCGCGTGTGGCTTTGACATTCGACGCATGTGGTGGTCCCAGCGGTTCTGACCTTGACCACGAACTGCTCGACGGGCTGCGCCGCGAGCAGATTCCAGCGACGCTGTTCCTCAATGCGCGCTGGATCGACACCCACGCGGCGCTTGCTGGCGAGCTCGCGGGCGATCCGCTGTTCGTTCTCGCCAACCACGGAACCAGTCATCGTCCGCTCTCGGTCAACGGGAGATCCGCATATGAGATTCCGGGGACGAGATCAGCAGCAGAGGCTGTCGCCGAGGTCTGGGAGAACCATATGGTGCTCACGGATCTCACCGGCACCGCGCCAAGGTACTTCCGAGCGGGGACGGCACACTACGACGACGTCGCAGTGCAGATCGTGCACGCACTGGGGGAGATTCCCATCGGCTTCTCGGTGAACGGCGACGGCGGTGCGAGTTTCGGTGCGGGGACTGTGCGCACGGAGATCGGTGATGCGCCGCCGGGCGGCATCGTCCTGGCGCACATGAATCAGCCACACGGAGGCACGCACCCCGGCGCTATCGACGCCGCTCGAGATCTGCGTGTGCATGGAGCCGAGTTCGTCCATCTGGACGTCTGACGCGCCGACTCCGTCTCGTTTTGGTGACAGCTCTGCGCGCATGGCATACTTGTACGGTTGTCGAAACGGCCCCATCGTATAGCGGCCTAGTACGCCGCCCTCTCACGGCGGTAACGCGGGTTCGAATCCCGCTGGGGTCACAACACAAACGAAAGCCCTCGGTTCTCCGAGGGCTTTCGTCGTGTCTGGGCGCTGCGAGTTACTTCGTCGTCATACCCGAGGCCCGGCGGCGCGAGCGGCGTGCCCGCACGATGCCCCAGACGATCAGGAAGATGACGGCCGCGACGGCCAGCCAGGGGAGCGCGAATCCGAAGGCGACGACCAGCGCGTTGAGGGTCACCAGCAGGCCGTTCCAGCCGGCGAAGAGCCCGTCGCCGAATCCTGCGGGATCGGGTTCCGTCACAGTCGCCGTGCGCGTCAGCTCGACCTGCAGCGACGACATCGCGACCTGCGTCTCGAGATCCGCGAGCTGCTGCTCATAGGACTCGAGCTGCGCCTGACGGTCCGTAAGCGCGACCTCGGCCTCGATGAGCTCTCCGACCGTCCCCGTCTGCGCCATCAGCTCGGTCAGCCGCTGCACGGACGCGCGCGTCGCCTCGACTCGCGCGCGCAGGTCGATCGCCGTCGCCGTCACATCCGTGGCATTGCTGGAGCTGGCGATGACCTCACCGGTCTTCTGCAGCTCGGCGATTGTCTCGTTCAATGTGTCGGACGGCACCCGGATGCTGATCCAGGCGTAGTCATCCGTGCGCGGAGCGGGCATCGACTGGTCGGCGACGACACCGGACGAGCCGATGTTCTTGCTCTCCACGAAGCCGCCCTGTCGAATCGCGAGCGCGGCGATCTCCTCCGCCGACTTCTGGATGTCGTCGACACGCACAGTCGCGGAGGCGGAGGTGATCATCTCCCGCGGTGCCTCGGGGCTCGCCGCCGACATATCTGCCGTCGAATCAAGAAGGGTGAGGCCCTCAGGCATCGTTGCGCCCTCGAGCTTCGGGGCAATTGCGGACTCGCTCGACGCCGACCCTGCGGACATGAGCGATCCCGTCGACGCGGTGATCAGGGCGGGCGAGACGACGGCGCCGACGACGAACGCGGCGGCTACTCCGGATGCGGTGAGCCATCCGCGCCTGCGAGCGCGTGACCGCGCAGCGCGAGCATCCTTCGGTTCGGCGTCCGTGTGCGCAGACGCGCGCTCCTCCGCGATCGTGGTGAACACGCTCTGCTCGATGCGAGCGATGGTCTCGTCCGAGAGAGGTGGGAGTTCAGGGGTCGAGGTGTTCATGCTTCTTCCGTTTCTCTCACAGCTCCGCGCAGCTGGGTGCGAACGCGGGAGAGACGGTTGCGAACGACGCCATGACTGACGCCCAGCTCAGCGGCTGCCGCCTGGTAGGCGTAGCCCTCACTGGCGCATAGGCGGAAGATCTCGCGATCCAGTTCCGTGAGCGTCTGCAACTCGGCCGCGATGCGCTCCGCGAGCGCCGCGCTGATCACCTGCTGCTCGACGTCGACCGTGTCGGCGATCGTCTCGTCGACAGCATCCGCCGTATGTGCACGATCCTTGCGCTGGCGCCGCAGGCGATTTGCTGCTTGGAAACGGCAGATCGTCGCCAGCCAGGGCAGCAGCGATTCGCTCTCCAACTGGAGCGCCCCGAGCTTGCGCCAGGCGACGACGAACGTCTCCTGTGCGACATCCTCCGCATCGACGGTGGTGCCGACGATGCCATGCGCGATCCAGTACACAGGGCGGACGTAGGCGCGATAGAGCTGCCGGAAGGCATCATCGTCTCCGCCCGCGGCCTGTGCGACCAGTTCGGCGTCGGTCAGTGTCTCTGGCATCCTCGCTCCGTTCGGTGTCTCTCATCGGAGAAGTGTCCACTTGGTTCGAATCGTCTCACGCCGCGCCCGAATCAGGTCAGTTCACCGCGGCCCAGCGTCGACCGGTATCCTTGACGGGCGAGAGGGAGTATCCCACTTCTGCGCGTTCGTCATCACGGTGCTCGTTGTAGTGCACCCGGGCGCGTGCCGTGTCATCACGGGGGAGAGACTTTCGGCCCATTACCGACCCCTTTCGAAAGGTGCCTCGCGCCCGTGAATATCCCCGTCTGGTTCGAGATCACGTCACTCGTCGTGCTCGTCGTGATTCTCATCGCCGACCTCATGCTCATCAAGCTCCGCCCGCACATTCCGTCGACCAAGGAATCCAGCCTCTGGGTGGGCTTCTACGTCGCTCTGGCTCTCGCCTTCGCCGGGCTGCTCTACTTCATCGCCGGCGGGCAGTTCGCCGGCGAGTTCCTCACCGGCTGGGCCCTCGAGTACAGCCTGTCGATCGACAACCTCTTCGTGTTCGTGCTGATCATGGCGCAGTTCGCCGTGCCCCGCCGTCTGCAGCAGATGGTGCTGATGGTGGGCATCATCATCGCGCTCGTGCTCCGCGGTCTCTTCATCATCGCGGGCGTCGCGATCATCGAGAACTTCTCGCCGGTCTTCTACATCTTCGGTGCGTTCCTGATCTGGACCGCCATCCGCCAGGCGATGCCCGAGGGCGACCACGACGGCGAGGTCAAGCGCGAGAACTTCTTGATCCGCCTCCTCCGCCGTCGCATCGACATCAGCGACGAGTACGACGGAACGAAGATGCGCACCGTCGTCGACGGCAAGCGCATGTGGACCCCCATGATCATGGTGTTCGTGGCCATCGGCGTGACCGACCTCATGTTCGCCATCGACTCGATTCCGGCGATCTTCAGCATCACGCAGAACAGCTTCCTGGTGTTCACGGCGAACATCTTCGCCCTCATGGGTCTGCGTCAGCTCTACTTCCTGCTCGGTGACCTGCTCGACCGTCTGCGCTACCTGCACTACGGCATCGCGGTCATCCTCGGCTTCATCGGCGTGAAGCTGGTGCTGCACGCGATGCATGTCAACGAGCTGCCGTTCATCAACGGGGGCCAGCACATCGAGTGGGCACCGGACATCTCGATCTGGCTCTCGCTCACAGTCATCGTCGCCGCCATGGGGATCGCGACGGTTGCGAGCCTCATTGCGTCCTCTCGTGACAAGAAGCGCGAACCCGTTGTCGAACCGTCGGAGCAGGGCAAGGCGCTTCGCGACGAGGTCTGAATGATCCGCGGGGCACGGCGTTCGCGGTGCCCCGCGGCGTTCGCGGTGTTCGCGAGCGTGTAAACTGACCGGCATGCACCGGCGGGCCCTTCTCCTTAGCGGCCGCGACGAGACCTCGATCTAGGCCTTCCTCGTCGCGGCGTCCTGCATGGGCCGAACCGTGAACCCAGGAGACAGCGACACATGACTACCGATGCATCCGGCATCCGCTCTGCCGACCGCCCCCGCACGCTTGCCGAGAAGGTCTGGGACGACCACCTGGTCGTCAAGGGCGAAGACGGCACGCCCGATCTCATCTACATCGACCTGCACCTCGTGCACGAGGTGACGAGCCCGCAGGCCTTCGACGGCCTGCGCACCGAGGGGCGGCCGTTGCGCCGTGTCGATCTGACGATCGCCACCGAAGACCACAACACCCCGACTCTCGAGATCGACAAGCCGATCGCGGACCTCACCAGCCGCACGCAGATCGAGACGCTGCGCCGCAATGCCGAGGAGTTCGGCGTGCGCCTGCACTCCTTGGGCGATGCGGAACAGGGCATCGTGCACGTCGTCGGCCCGCAGCTCGGCCTCACGATGCCCGGCATCACGGTCGTCTGCGGCGACTCGCACACGTCGACCCACGGCGCATTCGGCGCGATGGCCTTCGGCATCGGCACGAGCGAGGTCGAGCACGTCATGGCGACGCAGACCCTGCCGCTGAAGCCGTTCAAGACCATGGCGATCAACGTCGACGGCGCGCTGCGCCCGGGCGTCACCGCAAAGGACATCATCCTCGCCGTGATCGCCAAGATCGGCACCGGTGGCGGCCAGGGATACGTCCTGGAGTTCCGCGGCAGCGCGATCCGCGCGCTGTCGATGGAGGGCCGCATGACGATCTGCAACATGTCGATCGAAGCCGGCGCCCGTGCCGGCATGGTCGCTCCGGATCAGATCACGTTCGACTACGTTCAGGGACGCGATCACGCGCCGCAGGGACAGGACTGGGACGACGCCGTCGCGTACTGGAAGACGCTGCCCACCGACGAGGGTGCCGTCTTCGACGCGGAGGTCTTCATCGACGCGAACGAGCTGGAGCCGTTCGTGACCTGGGGGACCAACCCCGGTCAGGGCAGTTCGCTGTCGGCAAGTGTCCCGGACCCCGCGCAGATCGCTGATCCCAACGAGCGGGCTGCGGCAGAGCGCGCGCTGGAGTACATGGATCTGACGCCGGGGACGCCCCTCAAGGACGTCACGGTCGACGCGGTATTCATGGGCTCGTGCACGAACAGTCGCATCGAAGACCTGCGCGCATTCGCCTCGATCGTCAAGGGCAAAAAGAAGGCCGATGGCGTACGGGTCATGGTCGTCCCCGGCTCCGCGCGTGTGCGTCTGGAAGCCGAGGCGGAGGGTCTCGACAAGATCATCACCGACTTCGGAGCCGAATGGCGCTTCGCGGGCTGCTCGATGTGCCTCGGCATGAACCCCGACCAGCTGGCCCCGGGGGAGCGCTGCGCATCCACCTCGAACCGCAACTTCGAAGGACGACAGGGCAAGGGAGGCCGCACGCACCTGGTGTCGCCGCTCGTCGCCGCAGCCACCGCGATCCGCGGCACGCTGTCCAGCCCGAGTGACCTGGAACTGGCTTCGGCCGGAGTGGAGGCCTGACATGGAGAAGTTCACGACGCACACCGGTGTCGCCGCCCCGCTGAAGCGATCCAACGTCGATACCGATCAGATCATCCCCGCGGTCTACCTGAAGCGCGTCACCAAGACGGGCTTCGATGACGCGCTGTTCGCTGGCTGGCGCCAGGACCCGGACTTCGTCCTGAACCAGGAGGCGTTCCAGGGTGCGAGCGTGCTGGTCGCCGGACCCGACTTCGGGACCGGATCGAGCCGCGAGCATGCCGTGTGGGCGCTGCGCGACTACGGGTTCAAGGTCGTTCTGAGCACCCGCTTCGCCGACATCTTCCGCGGAAACTCGGGCAAGCAGGGCCTGCTCGCCGCCACCGTGACAGAAGAGGATCTCGAGCGCATCTGGGCCGCGATCGACGCCGAACCGGGCCGCTCGATCACGATCAACCTCGACGAGCGCACCGCGCGAATCGGCGGTGTCGAGGCTCCTTTCGAGATCGACGATTACACTAGATGGCGGCTCCTCGAAGGGCTCGATGACATCGGGCTCACCCTGCGCAACGAAGACAAGATCGCGCAGTTCGAGGCCCGTCGCGAGTCGTGGCGGCCACGCACTCTTCCTGTCCGCTGAGACACGATCGCGTGGGGCTGGGGCATGTTGCCCCGTTGCGGCGACCGCCGCTGTCCGTCTGATGAAGTGAGGCTTTTGGAATGACGACACCCCTGATCGACACCCCGTCTGGCGACGTTCTCGCGATTCGTGGAGGACGCCCGCTGCGCGGACGTGTAGATGTCAAGGGCGCGAAGAACCTCGCGACCAAGGCGATGGTGGCGACGCTGCTCGGAGAGACGGTCAGCACGCTGCGCGACGTTCCGGATCTCAGCGATGTCGCCGTCGTCCGTTCGCTGCTCGAGGTGCACGGTGTTCGCGTCAGCGACGGCGACGAGCCCGGAGCACTTGTCTTCGACCCGAGCGACGTCGAGTCGGCGCACTTCGAAGAGATCGACGCGCACGCCGGTGCCTCGCGGATTCCGATTCTATTTTGCGGTCCGCTGCTGCACCGCCTGGGCCAGGCATTCATCCCTGACCTGGGCGGATGCCGCATCGGCGACCGTCCGATCGACTTCCACCTCGATGCCCTGCGCAAGTTCGGCGCGATCGTCGAGAAGCAGCCCAGCGGCATCCGCCTCTCGGCACCGCAGGGCCTGCACGGTGCGAACATCCACCTGCCGTACCCGAGCGTCGGGGCCACCGAGCAGGTGCTGCTGACGGCGGTCCGCGCGAAGGGCGTCACCGAGCTACGCAACGCGGCCATCGAGCCCGAGATCATGGACCTGATCGCGGTGCTGCAGAAGATGGGCGCCATCATCTCGTACGAGCCCAACCGGGTCATCCTCATCGAGGGCGTCGACGAGCTGCGCGGCTACGACCACCGGTCGATCTTCGACCGGAACGAGGCCGCGTCCTGGGCCAGCGCGGCGCTCGCGACCGACGGTGAGATCTTCGTCGGCGGCGCTCGTCAGCAGGAGATGCTGACGTTCCTCAACGTCTTCCGCAAGGCCGGCGGCTGGTTCGACGTCCAGGAGGACGGCATCCTCTTCCGCCGCGATGGCGAGCTCAAGCCCGTGATCGTCGAGACCGATGTGCACCCCGGCTTCATGACCGACTGGCAGCAGCCTCTCGTCGTGGCTCTCACGCAGGCGCACGGCCGCTCTGTCGTGCACGAGACGGTCTACGAGAACCGCCTGGGCTTCACCGAGGCACTCGTCAAGATGGGCGCCGACATCGTCGTGCACCCGCACGGACTCCAGGACGGCCCGCGCCGCGTGCCTCACCGTCCGCTGGAGCAGGCGGCCGTGATCACCGGCCCCACGCCTCTGCACGCTGCCGACATCGTTGTTCCCGACTTGCGTGGCGGATTCAGCCACGTGATCGCGGCGCTCACCGCACAGGGCGAGTCGAAAGTCTCGGGTGTCGACATCCTGAGCCGTGGCTACGAGAAGTTCCTGGGCAAGCTGGAAGCCCTGGGCGCGGACTTCGACGTCATCGGCTGAGCCATGACCGCATCGAAGAAGAAGCCGCGCAGCGAGCGGTCGAAGCCGAGCGCGTTCTGGCCGCTCGCGGCGGTCGTGGTGCCGCTCGTGTCGTACTTCGCGAAGATCGAGATCCGCGGCCGAGAGAATCTGCCTGCGCAGGGCGCGTATGTGCTCGGTCCGAACCACTACTCGGAGTTCGATCCGCTCATCGTGGCGGTCGCCGTGTGGCGTCTCGGACGTCAGCCGCGATTCATGGCGAAAGAGAGCCTGTTCCGGGTTCCGGTGCTCGGCTGGGCGCTGCGGAGCACGGGCATGATCCCCGTGGCGCGCAGTTCGTCGGCCACGGCCGCGAAAGAGACGCTCCGGCACTCCGAAGAGCTCGTTGAACACGGGCGCGGCGTCATCGTCTACCCCGAAGGCACGCTGACCCGTGACCCTGACCTGTGGCCCATGCGCGGAAAGTCCGGTGCCGCTCGTCTGGCGCTGGCGGGCGAGATCGAACTCATCCCGATGGCTCAGTGGGGCACCCAGGAGATCATGGGGCGCTACCAGAAGGGGCTGAAGCTCTGGCCTCCGCGTAAGCCGGTTCAGGTGCTGATCGGCAAGCCGATCGACCTGTCGGACCTGCGTGCGCGCGCGAACGAGGGAGCGGCGATCACCGAGGCCACGGAGCGCCTGATGGCGGCTGTGACGACGCTGCTGGAAGAATTGCGCGGTGAGAAGGCTCCCGCCGAACGGTGGAATCCGAGCGCACACGGGCAGAAGGAGACAGGCCGCCTTGAGTCGTAAACCAGCACCGTCGGGCCCTCGCGTCGCCGTGATCGGCGCGGGCAGCTGGGGCACGACCTTCGGCAAGATCCTCGCCGACGGCGGCGCGGACGTCACCATGTGGGCGCGCCGACCGGAACAGGCGCAGGAGATCGCAGAGGCCAAGCGCAACTCGCAGTACCTGCCAGGCATCAATCTGCCCCGTTCCATGACGGCGACCCACCACCTGTCCATGGCTCTCGACGGCGTCGATCAGGTCTACCTGTCGGTGCCCAGTCAGTCGCTGCGCGAGAACCTGAAGGCTCTGCGTCCGATCCTCGCCGACTCCGACGTTCCGGTCGTGAGCCTGATGAAGGGCGTCGAGCGCCGCACGGGTCTGCGCATGAGTCAGGTCATCGAGCAAGAGCTGCGCTGCGATCCCGAGCGCATCGCCGTGGCATCCGGGCCCAACCTCGCCCTCGAGATCGCCCGTGAACAGCCGACGGCGGCAGTGATCTCCTCGGTCAGCCAGGAGACAGCGGAGATCGTCGCGCGTGCGGCCCGCAATCGCTACTTCCGCACCTTCGTGAACACCGATGTGATCGGCACCGAGTTCGGCGGTGTTCTGAAGAATCTCATCGCGGTCGCGATCGGCATCGTTGACGGTGTCGGCTACGGCGAGAACACGAAAGCGTCGATCATCACGCGCGGTCTGGTCGAGATGACCGACTTCGCGGTCGCGAACGGCGCCCAGCCCGAGACCCTGCAGGGGCTCGCCGGCCTGGGTGACCTGATCGCGACGTGCCAGTCACCGCTCAGCCGGAACAACACGGCGGGGCGCCTGCTCGGGCAGGGATACAGCTACCAGGACGTGGTCAAGCAGATGAATCAGACAGCGGAGGGGCTGGCCTCGGTGGCCCCGGTGCTGCAGCTCGCGCGTGATGCGGGGGTGGACATGCCGATCGTGGAGCAGGTGAAGCGCGTGCTCGACGGCACCATGAACCCTCGCGACATCGCGCCGCATCTGACCACCGACGACGACACCCCGCAGGGGGAGAGGACCCAGAATGGACAAGCAGACGGTGGCGGTGCTCTTCGGAGGGCGTTCCAGCGAGCATTCGATCAGTTCCGCAACGGCGGGCGGAGTGCTGGGGGCAATTGATCGCGACCGCTACGAGGTGATCCCGGTCGGGATCACCCGCGAGGGGGCGTTCGTTCTTGAGGACGACGACCCGGCGAAGTTCCCGCTCGACGCGGCGCATCTGCCGGAGGTCGTCGACAACGGAACCCGGGTGCTGTGGCCGGAGCCGGGCGGCGACCGCACGCTGCGCGTCGTGCGCGCGGACGGCTCGGTCGAGGGCCTCGGCGAGATCGATGTCGTGCTGCCGATCCTGCACGGACCGCACGGCGAAGACGGCACCATCCAGGGGTACTTCGACACCCTCGAGGTGCCGTACGCCGGGGGCGGCATTCTCGATTCCGCGCTGTGCATGGACAAGCACTTCATGAAGGTCGTGCTGCAGTCGGCCGGGATCTCGGTCGCGCCGTGGATCACCCTCCGGCGAGGACAGTGGGCGACGTCATCCGAGACCCTGCGTGCAGAGATCGCCGGCCTCGGGCTGCCGCTGTTCGTCAAGCCTGCACGTGCCGGTTCGAGCGTCGGCGTCTCGAAGGTCGATGACCTGTCGGAGCTGGATGCTGCGCTGGCGATCGCCTTCGCCGAGGATGAGAAGGTCCTCGTGGAGACCGGGGTGACCGGCCGCGAGATCGAGGTCGCGATCCTGGACAGCGCCGAGGGCGTTCGTGCCTCCCTGCCCGGCGAGATCGTGCTCACCTCCCGCGCGTTCTACGACTTCGAGGGCAAGTACCTCGGCGGCGACGGCGTGGATGTCGTGTGCCCTGCGGCGCTCACGGACGCAGAGGTCGCTGCGATTCAGGACATCGGCGTGCGCGCGTTCGAGGCGATGGACGGACGCGGACTCGCCCGTGTCGACATGTTCCTCACCACGGACGGTGAACTGGTCGTCAATGAACTCAACACGATGCCGGGCTTCACACCGATCTCGATGTTCCCGAAGTGCTGGATCGCCTCGGGTCTCAGCTACGGCGACTTGATCACCGAGCTCGTCGAAGCGGCTCTGCGCCGCTGAGCGTTGCGGTGACGGCCGTCTGTCGCTCTGACGTCAGGCGCCGTCGCCGCCTTCGTCGATCGGGACGTCCGGTGCTGTGCACTTCGCGGTCACGGGGATCGACGACATTCGCGGACCGATCGCTTCGAGCACGGTGTCCGGGCTGATGACCTCGTTGTTGACGTACAGCTGCACGGCGGGTTCACGTCCGTAGCTGGTCATGCGCATCCAGGGATTGTCGGTGGGGTCGACGAGCCAGTCGGTGCCGCCGAGGGTCACACACTGCATGGTGCTGGGGCCGGGGACGTCCACGCCGCAGGACATGAGGACGGAGTAGGTCGGATCACCCCAGGCTGCGGTGGCCTGCGCGTCCGTCCAGCGGCGGTCCTGGTCGCTGATGCCATCGGGCAGGCGCACCATGACGTCGGCGCACAGCGGGTTGTTCGCGTCGGGGGCGGGTTTCAGTGCGACGGTGGACGAGCATCCGGTGGCGAGAAGAGCGCCGGCGAGAACGAGGCTGGCAGTGATCCACCGGGTAGTGCGCGACATGCTTCCAGGCTACCCGGCATCGATGAGAGCTCGGGCCTCGTCGATGAGCTGCATCACGCGGATGCTGGTGGCGAGCGGATGCTCCGGAGCCTCCGTCCTTCCCGCGGCGAGATGCTCGGCGACGGCGACCGCCTGATAGGCAAGGCCGTCACGGCCGCGCAGGGACGTGGGGTCACTCCAGCGACTCACTTCGAAGTCTCCACGCGCGGACTGCAGCGTGAGAGTGAGTCCGCTGGGCGACCAGAACGGGGCATCGAATTCGAGGCGTCCGTTCTCGCCGTAGATCCCGGCGCGGTGGGGTGCGGTGGCCAGGACGCTGGTGCGGGCCACCGCGGTGGCCCCGGCAGCGCGCAGGAGGACAGTGGCGTCGGAGTCGACGCCGGTCTCGGCATGGAAGCCCGATGCATGCGCGACGTGCGGGGCTCCGAGCACCCAGGTCGTGAACCACAGCGGGTAGACGCCGATGTCGAGAAGCGCGCCCCCGCCGAGAGCAGGGTCGAAGAGCCGGCTGTGCGGATCGAAGGTCGCGCGACTGCTGAACTCCGCGCTGACGTGGCGGAGCGGACCGAGCGCGCCTGATCTGAGGACGTCATCGACGAGGCGCATCTGCGGGAGGAAGCGCGACCACATCGCCTCCATCGCGAACACGTTCGCAGCCTGCGCGGCATCCTCGATCTCCGTCGCTTCGGCCGCGGACATGGCGATGGGCTTCTCGATGAGCACCGGCTTGCCTGCGGCGATCGCGGCGAGAGCGTGGTCCCGGTGGAGGGGGTGCGGTGAGGAGATGTAGATCACGTCGATCGCGTCGTCGGCGCAGAGCGCATCGACCGTGGTGTGCACCCGCTCGATGCCGTGTTCCGCGGCGAACGCGCGGCCCTTCTCCGCGGAACGCGATGCCACCGCGGCGACCCGCTGGTCGGTGTTCGCATGGACGGTGCGCGTCCAGTCGCGGGCGATCGCGCCGGGGCCGATGATGCCCCACCGCAGGCGTGGCGCGTCACGGAGCTCGAACGCGGCAGGGGGCACGGTCAAAGGTGTGGGCATGCCGACAGGCTAGCGTGGGAGGATGCCTGATTCCGTGAGCCCTTCAGACGATCCGCGCATCGGCGATGTCTCGGAAGGGCACATTCTCCGTGCGATCCTGGCGCGGACGCCCGCGGCAGAGCACACACTGCTCGGGCCGGGCGACGACGCTGCCGTGATCGCCGCGCCATCCGGCTCCGTCGTGGTGACCACCGACACCCTGGTGCACGGGCCGGACTTCCGCCTCGCCTGGTCGAGCGCCTACGACCTCGGCTGGAAGGCGGCGGCGGTGAATCTCGCGGATGTTGCCGCCATGGGTGCCCGCCCGACCGCGTTGCTCGTCGCGCTCGCGGTACCCCGGGATCTGCGGGTGTCGTTTGTGGAGGGGATGGCCGACGGCCTGCGTGATGCCTGTGCCGCTCTCGCGCCGGGCTGCGCCGTCGTCGGGGGAGACCTCACCGTGTCGTCGGTGCTGACGATTGCCGTCACGGCGATGGGCGATCTCGAAGGGCGCCCGCCTGTCACGCGCGCGGGAGCGGAGGTCGGCGATGTCGTCGCGGTCGCCGGCGAACTCGGGCAGGCCGCCCAGGGACTTGCCGTGCTGTTCGGAAGGTTCCGGGATGGGGATGACCCTGTCCCCGTGGATCCCGCGCAACTTGCCACGGGAGAGCGCCTCGCGCTGGACGCGCAGCTGCGCCCGGTCCCACCGATCGGACTGGGCCCGCTCGCGGCGATCGCGGGCGCCACCGCGATGATGGATGTGTCCGACGGCCTTGCGATCGACGCAGGGCGCCTCGCTGCGGCATCCGCCGTGACGATCGCCCTGGAGAGCCGCGCGCTCGGCGCAGACCCGGCCCGCGCGCTGGCCGGTGGTGAGGACCATGCCCTGCTGGCGACGTTCCCCGCCGACGGTCCGCTGCCGCCAGGCTTCCGTGCGATCGGTGTCGTCCAGCAGACGCGTGATGACGCACCCGTCACGTGCGATGGCATCCCGGCCGATCCCACGGGGTGGGATCCGTACCGTGATTGGGACGCGACCGCCGGTTAGGCGGAGCGGGGTTCGGCCCACCAGATGCGTGTGTCGCCGTAGGTCTTGTCGCGGATCTCTTCGAGTCCCGCGGCGGCGAAGTCCGGCGTGCTCGCTCGGCGGGTGCGTTCGATGACGACAAGTGCGTCGGGGGCCAGATGCGGCGCGAGTGCGACGAGGTCGGCGTTCATCGCCTGGTCGTCGATGTCATAGGGCGGATCGGAGAACACGAGGTCGAATGTGCCCGTGGTGCGCTGCAGGAATGCGTGCACGGCGCTCTCGTGGACGCGTGCGGTCCGATCACCGGCGCCCTGGGCGCGCAGCGACGCGAGAACGCGGTCGATGTTCTTCCGGACGACCGCGGCGGCGGGGCGTCCGCGCTCGACGAGTTCGGCGCTGAGCGCCCCACGGCTGAGCGCTTCAAGCCCCAATGCTCCCGAGCCGGCGTAGAGATCGAGGACCCGCGCGTCGTCGATGGCATCCGCGGATTCAAGTGCGGCGAACAGAGATTCCCGCACGCGGTCGCTCGTGGGTCTGGTACCGGCGCTCGGCACGTCCAGTCGTACGCCGCCAGCGGATCCGGAGATGATTCTCGTCACGCAACAACCCTAGACTTTGAGCATGTCCTTCAGCCTCGACACCCCGCTTGCCGAGGCGTTGGGTGCCGGCCCCGCGAAGACGCTCGATCGGGCGTTCCACATGCAGAGCGTGGGCGATCTGCTCGCGCACTACCCTCGGCGCTACGCCGATCCGGGTGAGCTGACGCCGATCCGGGAACTCCCGCAGGGCGAGATGGTCACGATCGTCGCCGAGGTGCTGTCGTCGACGGTACGGCGCATGCGGAACCGTGCGGGAGCCATGCTCGAGGTGACCATCGGCGACGGTGTCGGGCGCATGTCGCTGACGTTCTTCGCGAAGAACCTCGGGCAGGCGGAGTGGCGGCAGAAAGAACTCGCCAATGGTCGGCGGGGGGTCTTCTCCGGCAAGGTGAGCCTGTTCCACAATGCGACTCAGCTCACGCATCCGGAGTACGAGCTCTTCGATGACGAGGCGGATGCGCGTCGGAGCGCGGACGCCCGCGCCAATGTGCCGATTCCCATCTATCCGGCAACCTCGACCCTGCAGACCTGGCAGATCGCGAAGCTCATCGGCCGCGCGCTCGATGGCCTCGGGGACGTGCCGGAGCCACTGTCGGAGACTGTGCGAGAGGCAGAAGAGCTGCTGCGCGCACGCGTCGCGCTGGAGCAGATCCATCGGCCGCGTGCCCGCAACGACATCGATCCGGCCGTGCGCACGCTGCGCATGCACGAGGCGCTCGTGCTGCAGACGGCGCTGCTGCAGCAGCGCGACGCTGTGCGTGCCCTGTCTGCGACAGCTCGCCCGGCCGCCTCGGGTGGGCTCCTGGAGCGTTTCGACGCGAGCCTTCCGTATGAGCTGACGCCCGACCAGCAGATCGTCGGCGATCAGATCGCGACCGATCTCGTCGGCACCTGGCCGATGAACCGTCTCGTGCAGGGCGAAGTCGGCTCAGGCAAGACCCTTGTCGCACTCCGTGCGATGCTGCAGGTCGCCGAGTCTGGGGGACAGGCCGCACTCATCGCACCGACCGAGGTGCTTGCCGGGCAGCACCTGCGATCGATCACGAAGATGCTGGGCCCGGAATTGGCGCCGCTCGTCATGCCGACACTGTTGACAGGGCAGATGCCGGCGGCCGACCGGCGCAGAGCCGCGTTGCGGGTCGCCTCCGGGCAGGCGTTGATCGTGGTCGGCACACATGCGCTCCTGGGGGACAAGACGACGTTCGCCGATCTGGGGCTCGTCGTCGTCGACGAGCAGCACCGGTTCGGTGTCGAGCAGCGGGAGGCGCTGCGAGCGAAGGGCTCCAGTCCGCATGCGCTTGTCCTCACCGCGACGCCGATTCCGCGCACGGTCGCGATGACCGTCTTCGGCGACCTGGACACGTCGGTGATCCGCACGATGCCCGCGGGTCGTGCGGGCATCGAGAGTCACGTGGCGCCGCTGGCGGAGCATCCCGGGTGGTTCGCCCGTGTGTGGGAGCGCGCGGCGGAGGAGATCGCACAGGGACGCCAGGTGTTCGCCGTGTGCGCCGCGATCGACACGACGAAGAAGACAGCCGAGCCCGGATCCCTTCCCCCGAGTGATGACACCGGCACGGGGCCGCGCTGGGGCGTCGTTCAGCTGGAGGAGGCTCTGGCTACGCACCCGCGGCTGGGGACTCTGCGGCGGGCACTGCTGCACGGCAAGATGCCTGCCGACGAGAAGGATGCCACGATGCAGGCCTTCGCTCGCGGAGAGATCGACCTGCTCATTGCGACGACCGTCATCGAGGTCGGTGTCGATGTACCCAACGCGTCGACGATGATCGTGCTCGACGCGG
Source organism: Microbacterium sp. GW823-FHT02G05 (assembly GCF_058797175.1). Classification (NCBI taxonomy): domain Bacteria; kingdom Bacillati; phylum Actinomycetota; class Actinomycetes; order Micrococcales; family Microbacteriaceae; genus Microbacterium; species Microbacterium sp. GW823-FHT02G05. The sequence goes on along the minus strand of NZ_JBXAJK010000002.1, from coordinate 580,026 downwards.
ACCGCTTCGGAGTCTCGCAGTTGCACCAGCTGCGAGGGCGCGTCGGCCGCGGTGGTGTGCCGGGACTCTGCCTGCTCGTGACAGAGGCGGAGGAGGGCACACTTGCCCGCGATCGCACCGAGGCCGTCGCGGCGACGCTGGACGGCTTCGCACTCGCAGAGGTGGATCTCGAGCTGCGCGGCGAGGGCGACGTGCTGGGTTCGTCGCAGGCGGGCGTGCGCTCGTCGCTGCGGCTGCTGCGCGTCGTGAAGGACGCGGGACTCATCGCCCGCGCGCGGGAGCTGGCAGAGCGGCTGCTGGCGGAGGATCCGGCGCTCGCGCAGCAGCCGGGACTCCGCGAGGCGATCGCACGTCGCGTCACTGACGAAGACCGCGCGGCGCTGGCGAAGAACTAGCGTGTCCTAGGCTGGATGCATGAGCAACCGGATCGCCGTTGTCCCGGGTTCCTTCGACCCCCCGACGCTGGGTCATCTCGACGTGATTCGTCGCGCCGCCCGCCTTTACGATGAACTGCACGTGCTCGTCGTGCACAACCCGGGCAAGGAGGCGATGCTTCCGATCGCGCAGCGACTCTCTCTTCTGGAGCAGTCGATCGACGAAGACGGCATCGGTGGCAACATCATCATCGGCTCGTGGAGCATGGGTCTGCTCGTCGACTATGCGCGTGACGTCAACGCAGGGGTTCTCGTCAAGGGCATCCGCTCCCAGATCGATGTGGCCTACGAGACGCCGATGGCGATCGTGAACCGCCACCTCGCCGACATCGAGACGGTGTTCCTGCTGCCCGACCCGGGGCACGCGCTCGTCTCGAGCTCCCTCGTGCGTCAGGTGGCGTCGCTCGGCGGCGATGTCTCGCCGTTCGTCCCGCCGGCAGTGGCCACGTTCCTCGACACCGGAGCCCGCGGACTCTGAGCCTCTTCCCACTCCGAACGGATACAGTGGTGGGGTGAAGACCCGATTCAACAGCCCGTTCGTGATCCCCGTGCGCGACATCGTCCGCAAGCCCGGTGAGATGCGTGAGCACGAGCTCGACATCACGCTCAGCGAGCGCTGGGGCGAGGGGATCGTGGCGTTCGAGAAAGACAGCGAGCTTCTCCTCGACGTCCGCCTGGAGTCCGTCCACGAGGGCATTCTCGTGACCGGAACGGCCGAGGTGACGTACTCCGGAGAGTGTGGTCGCTGTCTCGAACCGATCTCCGCGCCTGTCGAAGTCGAGATTCAAGAGCTTTTCGCCTATCCTGGAGAGGAAGCAACTGACTTCGAGGTTCAAGACGACCACGTGGATCTTGAAACTCTGGTCAGGGACGCGGCCGTATTGTCGCTCCCGTTTCAGCCGGTTTGTCAGCCGGATTGCCTTGGTCTCGACCCTGAGACCGGCGAGAAGCTGACAGAAGGAAAAGGCGCGGATGCCGCGGCTCCCATCGATCCTCGATGGAGCGCGCTCCAGCAGATCACAGACCAAGGGACGACGGCAGAGCGCCGTGCGCCCGAGAACACAGAAGGTAGTTAGCCATGGCTGGTAACCCCCCGAAGCGCAAGGTTTCCCGTTCGAACACCCGCTCGCGTCGCGCGCAGTGGAAGGCCGCTCCCGTTGCTCTGGTGAAGACCATTGAGAACGGCGAGGTCGTCTACAGCCGCCCGCACCAGGCCAAGGTCGTCACCGACTCGCAGGGCACCGAGCTCTTCCTCGAGTACAAGGGCCGCAAGGTCGCCGACGTCTGAGAGACGTTTGGTTCAACGTGACAGGGCTCCCAGAGGGGACGAGGGCTCTCACAGCACAGCTCGGCGTCAGTATTGACGCCGAGCTGCTGACTCTTGCGTTGACCCACCGCTCGTACGCGTACGAGCACGGTGGTATTCCCCATAACGAACGCCTGGAGTTTCTCGGCGACTCCGTTCTGGGCCAGGCAGTGACCGTGATGCTTTTCACGACCCTGCCTGACCTCGACGAAGGAGCGCTCGCGAAGCGCCGGGCGAGCGTCGTCTCCACCCTCGCGCTGGCAGAGGTGGCCCGTGGCATCGGCCTCGGCGACCACCTTCTCCTCGGGCGAGGAGAGGAGCAGACCGGCGGTCGTGATAAGGACTCCATCCTGGCCGACACGATGGAGGCCGTGATCGGTGCGACCTTCCTGTCTGCCGGTCCGGATGCCGCGACCGATCTGGTTCTGCGGCTGACCCAGCCGCTGCTCGCCGATCCCGAGCGGTACGGTGCCGCGATGGATCCGAAGACGAGCCTTCAAGAGCTCGCCGCCCGAGTCGGATCCCTTCCGCCGCAGTACTCCGTCGTCGCCAGCGGTCCGGATCATGATCGCCGCTTCACAGCGACGGTCGTCGTCGGTGACGTCATGACGAACGGCGACGGGACGAGCAAGAAGACCGCCGAGATGGCCGCCGCCCTCAGCGCCTGGCACGCCATCAACAACCGTGCCTGAACTTCCTGAGGTCGAGGTCGTTCGCGCCGGACTCGCTCCCGCCATGTCGGGGGCAGTGGTCCGCGCCGTCAGCGTCTTCGATGAGCGGGCATTCACGCGTCATCTTCCGGGCTCCGCGGATTTCGCGGCCCGGCTTGAGGGGGCGACGGTCGACGCGGTCGTGCGGCGCGGCAAGTTCCTGTGGATGCCCCTCGTCGGCGGTTCCGCCGCTGTCGTCGGTCACCTCGGGATGAGCGGTCAGCTGCTGCTGCGCGCTCCGGGTGCCGCTCCCGAGCGCCACGAGCGCGTGCGGCTGTTCATCGAGCATCCGCGTCATGGCGAACTGGCCGTGGTCTTCGCCGATCAGCGTACTTTCGGGTCGCTCGCGATCGACCAGCTGGTCCCCACGTCCGATGCGCGGCCCGCCGGCTACGGATCGGATGCTGCGCTCATTCCGACGCAGGTCGCGCACATCGCCCGCGATCCGCTGGATCCTGCGTTCGACGACGACCTGTTCCGGGTGGCCCTGCGACGTCGTTCGAGCGCGATCAAGCGCGTGCTGCTCGACCAGAACCTGATCAGCGGTGTGGGCAACATCTATGCCGATGAGTCGCTGTGGGCGGCGCGCATCCATCCCGAGACCCTCGCGTCCGCGCTCTCGACCGTGGCGGTACGGCGACTGCTCGTCGAGGTGCGCGCCGTTCTGCAGAAGGCCCTGGCAGAGGGCGGCACCAGCTTCGATGCGCAGTACGTGAACGTTAACGGTGAGGCCGGCTATTTCGCGCACTCCTTAAATGCCTATGGGCAGACCGGCAAGCCCTGCGCGCGCTGCGGCGGAGAGATTCGGCGCGACGCGTTCATGAACCGTTCCAGCCACTACTGCCCGCGCTGCCAGCGACGGCGCTGACCGGAGGAACCCATGCAGATCTGGACACCACGCTGGACCATCGAAGCTCCCGCGCAGACGCGCGGAGCAAGCGGATTCGGGGGAGTCGCCTCTGGGCTGCGGCCTGAGGACTGGCCGGTGTGTGCGGAATGCGGGATCGCAATGACATTGCTCCTTCGTCTCGCTGCAGGGCCGTGGATGCAACGGGTGCCCGCTGACCATGTGCTCCTGGTGTTCAAATGCGAAAGTGACGACGTGTGCGACTTCTGGGAGCCGGACGACATAGCCAATCGATCGCTGCTTGTCCATGAGGATTCTCTCGACCATCACGGCTCCCTGCCGGTCGATGTCGTCGAAGGACGCTCCCGCGTTCTCCCGCCGCTTTGGGTCACGGAGTGGCTAGCGACCGACGACGGTGTGACCGTGGAACAGGCGATGCACCTCCACGACCCGGAACTGTTCTGGGGCCTTCCCGAAGAGGTGCAGTTCTTCCACGGATTCGAATCCTCCCGCCTCACAAAGGCCGGCGGCGCCCCGAACTGGACAGGCAACGGTCCGAGCGACGAACCGCCGTCACCGCGGGCGCTGCTCTTTCAGATCGACAACTGGATCGGTCTCGTCGACGCACCCGAGGCTGTGCGGACCTGGAGCGACGCGGCAGGAGCCGGCGTTGTCATACGGGACAACCAGGTCAGCGCCGCGAACTTCCTGAGCGACGGTATCGCCTACGTCTTCGACGTGACCCCGCATGCGCCGGTACCGACGCCGAGGATGCTGATCTCCCGATAGCGAGGAGTGCGGCTACAGTATGCCGGTGAGTTCTTCCGCCCGACCCCCGTTGACCGCCGAGATCACTGAGCAGGAGTTCCTGCGCTGGTATTGGTTGAAGGAGGAGCTCCAGGCTTTCGCGCGGGACCGCGGTGTGCGTGCGACGGGGAGCAAGGCGCTTCTGACGGCGCGGATCGCGGCATCTCTCGCGGGGAGGTCCTTCGTCGAGCCGACGCCTGCACGTCGCGCGAGCGAGCCGCAGCTCGCAGGCGTGCTCACCACGGAGACCGTGATTCCCGTCGGACAGCGCTGCAGTCAGGGCATCCGCGCCTGGATGGCCTCTCAGATCGGTTCGAGCATTCATTTCGATTCCGAGATGCGCGCGTTCTTCGCGGAATCCGATGGCACCTCGACGATGCAGGAGGCGCTCGACCACTGGCACCGCACGCGCGGTCAGGGCGTCACGAGCATCGACGAGCAGTTCGAGTACAACCGGTTCACGCGGAGCTGGCATGCTGCTCACCCGGAGGCATCGCGCGAAGAGCTTCTCGACGCATGGCGCGCCTACCGGAACACTCCGGTCGAGGAGCGCGGTCGCGTCTAGGATGCGTCGGCGGTGGTCAACTGCGATCCGACGAGCGCCGCAGCATCTCCCGCCACCCGGCCGAGGAGTCCCGGGTCGTCGCTGAGGATGTCGGCGATGAGACGTCGCCCTTCGAGGACGCGCTGCGCACGGAGCAGCAGCAGAGGCTGCGCGTGGACGTCTGGTGCCACAAGAGCGAGGGTCATGATGCCGGTATCGGTCGGAAACCGTCGCTGCAGAAGCACCGACTCGAAGGGGCTCCCGATGTCACTCTCCAGATCATCGATCGGGTCGGTGACGCTCAGATCGGCACAGAGCCCGGTCGCATGCGGACCCAGGACATGCCACACCCGTGCCTGGGTCTCGGTCCGCACGGGCAGGCGTGTGATGGCGGACACGGTGAGCGATTCCGCCTCTGCCGTGTGCGTCACATCGGGGGAGGCCGATGCGAGCGAGGTGAGCAGCGCCCGCGCCAGCGAAGGAGCTTCGTTCGGATCGACGCTGAAGGGCACGCCGAGCCAGCCGAACGGGAGATCTTCTCTCACGCGTACCGCCAGACGAAGGTCGACACGATGGAATCGGCGAGCGCAGTGAATGCCGTCAGCGCAGCACCCGCCTCTTCTTCGCCGGGGTGCACGATCGAGGCCATGATCAGGATGCCGCGTCGAGGGTCTTCGCCAGGGAAGGGGCGCACATAGCTGATCTCCCGAGTGATGACCCCCGCGAAGTCATCGCTGCCGCGACGTTCGCTCTCCCAGCGGAAGACGACCGAGCCGTCGCCGGAATCCAGCGTCTCGATTCCGTTCGCCACGTGCGCGCGCTGCGCCACATCGTCGGGGAACGATCCGCCCTGGGTGATCCACGGGGCCGTCAGGATGCTCATCGGGGTGGAGCCCTCCGTCGCATGCGGCTGGACGGGCATGAACAGTTCCAGGCCGCCGCGCTGGCGCATCCGCTGCCATTGCTGGGTGACGGACGCGTGCATCTGACCATAGAGGTCGGGGCGCCCGACGCTCTGAAATCGCGCCCGAAGCAGTGCCAGAAGCTCGTCACGACCCGCGTCGTCAGCTCCGAAGCGCCCCCAATCGGGCGGAACGAGCAGGGTGTATCCACGGGGCTCAGGCGCAGTGGGTTTTCCGCCGATCAGTTCGTCACGAAGCGACACGGGCGCCCCGCGCTTCTCCAGAGGACAGTGGGCGACGGTTGCGTCCCAGAATCGCGCCGAGAACGACCAGCAGGCTCAGCGGGCTCGCGAGCCAGTGCCACCCGATGGAGTAGCCATCGGGACCGGGCGTGGTGATGACACCGGTGGGATCGGGATCGAACGTCGCGATCGCCAGCGGGAAGAGCACGGCGAACCCGGCGACCACGATGACGGTGAAAGGAACGTCTTTGCGTACCTGAGTGCCGCCGAGCAGGAGGTACAGGAAAGCGGAGACACAGGCGATGGTGACTGTGCTGATCGTCATCCAGGCGGGCACCGAGAGAACCGGCCAGGGGAGGACCTCACCCCAGAGGGAGAACGGCTCATTGCTGTAGTAGACGCGCCCGGCATTGAAGATGAGGCGTGCGCCGGCGGGGATGATCCACTGCAGTGCGGTGGCGATCGTCGCCAGCATCGCGACCAGCCGCAGCACGCCGAGCGTGCGCGGGAGTGCCCGTGCATTCGTGCGAAGGGGATGCAAAGAAGAGAAGGGCATGCGAACAGCCTACGGGCGCCCGAACGGCACGTACCACGGGTTGTCCGGTGCGCTGTAGAGTCCGGCGCCGATCCCTGTCACCCAGGAGCCGACGGCTGTCCACCCTGCGCCGCCGACCTTGGGAGCCGTGGTCACGATCATGTCCGCCCAGGCGGATGCGATGGTTCCACTGCGGCCTGCGGTCGATGCCGTCCACTGGGCGAGTTCCGGGCCCCACTGGCTCAGCACACCCCACTCGTTTCCGCGCATGAGCACAGAGAACGGATGCTTCCAGGCTGCGCCGATCGTCGGCATCGACTGCATGCGCACGCCATTGGCGAAGACCGGAAGCCGGGAAGCGCTCTGGGAGGCCTGCAACACGTCGGCGCCCCCGTTCGCGGCGGTGGCGAGACGGAGCGAGCGCGAGGCCAAGCCTCCGATTCCCGCTGTGAGAAGTCCTACGGCGCTCCAGAGAACATCGGACAGCGAGGCCTTGCCGTTCGCGTAGAGGTAGATGTTGCCGGCAAGATGCACCGCCGACAGCGCGATCGTTGTCGCCAGGAGGATGGCTGCCCACGGGCTCGTCACGACGAAGAGGGCGACGACCGCGAGCACGATCAGCACGTACCCGAGCACGCCGAGTGCGTCGGCGATCCAGTCCCATTTGCCGTCGTCGTTGTCGGCCTTGTCCATCGCGTCGGAGACGCCGTTGGCCGCGGTCTCGAACGCGGCATCCCACAGGTCGTAGGCCGAGTCGAAGGCCCGCCATTCGGACGCGCGGTCGGTCTCCGCGCTCTCGAGCTCCGTCGCCGCGTCGCCGAGCTTCTCGCCGTGCTCTTTCACCTCCGCCTCCTCCATGCCATACGTCGGCGAGTAGAGGAGTGTCTGCTGCGTGTTCTGCGCCGTGACATAGCGCTTCTCCGCGGCGATCACCGAAGCGCTGTGTGCGGTGAACCATGCGCGCGCATCTTCGAGTGCCGTCGCATACGGCGTCAGCGCCTCACCGGTCTTCTGGTAGCGGACGCCGGCCTTGCGGAGATCGCCTTCGAGCTTCTCCGCATCGTCCTTCAGCCGATCGGTGCCCGCGCTGACCTGAGACTCCGTGATGTCGCGGAGCGTCGTGGCCGTCGTGATCATGGCGGTCCCGAGCGTCTTGTACTGCTCGGCGGTTGTGCCGATCGTCGTCGGTGAGCCGGCGAACTGCACCAGTTCACGGCCGGTCGAGGGGGAGTAGTAGGACATGGTCGTCTACTTTCCTTCCATGGAGGCGACGGCGTCGGCCTCCCACTCGTCCCAGCCGGTCACGATCGAATCGAGCCCCTTGTGCACGTTCTCGATCATCTCCGTGAGCTCATCCCGGTTGCCGGCCCAGTTCGCCTCGAACCATCCGACACGGTCACGGAGCTTGGACTTGCCGTGGGGGCGGTCGATGGCCGCCTCCAGGTTGTCGTTGATCTTCGCGGCGCTGTCGAAGGCGTCTTTCGCGGCCTTCAATGTGTCACGCGCCTCAGTGAGCCGCGCGCGGTCGAGCAGTACGTCCATCGTGAGTATGACCTCCTCCCTTCAACCTAATCGAGCACCGTCGATCACGCAGTGGGGAGGAATACCCATCCTGACGCGACCCTCAGGCTGTCGCGAAGGAACGAGCGAGCAGCGGGCGAGTCACACGGGTGCTGAGCCAGACCATTCCGATGCCCGCAGCGACGACTGTGGCGATCGTGAGGAGTGAGATGGGGGCCGTGATCATCGCGATCCCCAGGAGCGGGAAGACGAGCACTCCGGCGCACAGCGCCGATCCGAGTGCCGTGATCAGCAGCGGCGACATGATCGCGCGGCGCCGCGCAGCATCCACGGTCTGCATCGGCGTGCCTAGATAGTGCAGGCTCGAGTGCAGCGGTCGCTGATCGAGGATCTCGGACGCCTGCGTTACCCCTACGGAAGCGGCGACCATCACGAACGATCCCACGAGGGTGATGATCACACCCGTACGGATGTCGGTGGCGAGAGCAAGGTCGGCGGCGGTCGCGGTGTCACTGGCCATCGAACTCATGAGGGCCGCGCCCGTTCCCGCGAAGACAGCCATGAAGCTTGCCATCGCGATTCCGCTCACCTGACGCCAGGCTGCCTTGGGGGAGTCAAGCACCATCCGGGCGGCCAGCAGGCGTTCCGGAGTCGCGGCGCGACGCGCCTGACCGTTCGCGATGACCTTGAGCACCCACGGTCCGATCAGGTTGAGCACCGCGAGTGAGACGCCGAAGACTCCGGCGAGCACGACGATGAGCATGATCGCGCTGGACACCACGCTCGGCGCCAGCTTGATCGTCAAGAACGCTGCGGCGAGGAGCACCACGACGATCACCGCGCGGATCCAGTGCACGGATCCCGTCGCCGCGCGCATGCGCACGCCGAGCGGGGAGATGACCACCTGGCGCAGTGCGATGATCGCGCTCACTGCCGCGAGCACGACGATCGACGCGGCGACCGCGAGGATGATCATCGGCGAGAGCGCAATCGCCTCGATGCCGAGCGCTTCTCCGCGGAACGGGATCAGCGCCACCGCCGGCAGCAGTGCGAGCGAGCCGAGCACTCCGGCGAGCACCCCGGTGAGGGCGATCAGTGTGGACTCGATGACCGTGAGCACGCCGACACCCCACGCCGTGACGCCCAGGAGGCGCAGAGTGGAGAGCTTCTCGTCTCGACGGCGTGCTGAGAGGCGCGCCGCAGCGGCGCCCAGTGTGCTCAACGGGACCACGAGCAGGACGACCGCGATCGCGGCCAGAGACTGGTAGAGCATCGCGTACTCATCCGTCCAGGACCAGAACGCCTGAGCGCCACCGATCACCGTGAGGATCAGTGCCGTCACGACGGCGAATGCGATCACGGGAAGCGCGAGCACGCCCATGCTTCCGGGGGTCGGACGCAACAGCATCCGCAGGGCAGAGAGCTTCACGCGGCCACCTCCTGCGAGACGATGAGTCCATCGCGAACCGTGACGGTGCGCGAGCAGCGTGCGGCGACCTGTGCGTCGTGCGTCACGAGCACGAGCGTGCGACCCTGACCCGTCGTCGACCACAGCAGCGCATCCATGACCTCCGTCGAGGTGGCGGAGTCCAAAGCCCCCGTCGGCTCGTCGGCGAAGACGACCTCCGCACCCGTGACCTGTGCGCGAGCGATGGCCACGCGCTGCGCCTGACCGCCGGAGAGCTCGCCGATCCGGCGCTGCTCCATTCCCGCGAGTCCGAGAGAGGCGAGCCAAGCGCCGGCGAGCTGCTCCGCCTCCTGACGGGAGTGCCCGGTGAGCATCGACGCCAGAGCCACGTTCTCGATCGCCGTGAGTTCGGGGATCAAGAGCCCCTGCTGGAACACGAAACCGAAGCGCTCCCGGCGCAATCGCGACCGCTCGCGGTCGTTCAATGCCGTGACCTCGATGTGCACACCTGCCTGCGTCGGAGCGAAGGTGACACTTCCCTGATCGGGAGTGATGATTCCCGCCAGCACGTGCAGCAGCGTCGTCTTCCCCGATCCCGAGGCGCCCATGATCGCGACCGACTCGCCGGGAGAGATGCGCAGATCGACCCCGGCGAGTGCGCGGGTCGTGCCGTAGGACTTGCGGAGGCCGGTTGCAGTGATGACGGAAGAACTCATGCTCCCAGCCTCACCGGCGTCCGCCTCTCTCGTCATCGCTCGCCAGAATGAAGCAGCCCCGCAGAGGTCATCCTCGCGGATGACCTCTGCGTCCGGCGCACGGATGCCACGCGACACGGCACGGGCATACGTGGCGTCCTGGTTGCGAGCGACTCACACGAGGGTTCGCTGCCAGGCTGCGGCATAGGAGAGTGGCACGAAGCCGATCGACTCGTTGATGTCGAGCATCGGGCGGTTCTCCTCGGCGTTGAATGTCGAGACCTGCGGCGACTGCGGGGCGAGCTCGCGCCACCGCAGCAGGTTCGCGGCCTTCACGAGCATCCCGAGGCGGTGTCCGCGGTGCTCCTTCGCAACGAGCGTGCCGTACTGGTGTGTCACGCCAGAGCGATCCTCACCGATCAGGAGCTCGTTGTAGGCGACGAGCGCGCCGCTGGGCACATGCTCGACGGCGGCGACGGAGACCAGGGATCCGGCTGCGGCGAGCCTCGCCTCACGGCGCAGCACACGTCCTTCATCCCACGCCTCCTCGTCGATGACCAGATCGCCGCTGGGCACGTCGGTTGCGAGACGGGAGAGAATCGCCGCGAATCCGGCGCGAAGCTCGGCCGGCGTCGGGAGCGTCCAGGAGACGACCCGGTAGTCGTCTCCTGCGGCGGCCTCTGCGCGTGCGTATGCCGCCGTCGCGATTTCTAGCGAGTTGCGCAGATCGAAGCCGCTGTTGCGTTCGACCTGCTCGAGCTCGTAGCCGCGCGAGAAGAGGAAGCGTGCCAGATCCGTGCGGGTCGCTCTGCCCCAACCAGTGCGCGGAACGTAGGGCTCGGCGTCCTCGGCGACAGGGTGCAGCGACCATGCCTGCAGGCTCGTACGACCCAGCGCCCGGGCTTCGGCCTCGCCGACGTCGAGAAGGGCATCCTCGATGCCCTGTCCCCACTGGCCCGGCTCGATCAGCAGGTCGAACTCGCCCGCGACCGAGCCGGCCTCCGCGGCGAAGCCCATCAGGAGGGCGCCGACAAGCCGACCGCCGCGGCGGGCGATGAAACCCCGCTGCAGACGGTCGGTCTGGTCGAGCCATCCGGGCAGCATCTCCTCAGCGGTCTGGCGGAGGTGATCGCCTCCCGAATCCGAAAGGCACACCGCGTTGTCCAGCGCCACGAGCTCGTGGAGCTCGGCGGCATCCGGGCCGTGTGGTGCGGACGGCGGGACGAACGGTGCGATCACGATCGCGTTCGTGTCCGTCGTTGTCATGATTACTCCTTCGATCAGCGCAGTTGCAGCGGAACGCTGTAGTACAGCGCGGTTGCCTGGTATTCCTCGAGCAGCGCGCGTCGACGCTGTTCGGAGAGGGCGAGTTCCCTGAGCCGTTCACCCGTGCGCTCCTCACGAGCGGCGCGGACGAGCAGCCAGACGGCCAGGCGCAGGGACAGTCGGTGTGCCGGGGAGAGGGCGCGCAGTTGCGCGGCGTCCGGAAGCACGACCGACGAGGGTTGGGAATGTACGGTGACGTCCGCGGTGCGGGACGACAGGGTGATGTTCACGATGATTCGCTTTCGGTGTGATGGGGTGGGTGCTGCGCCCTCATCCGTGCGTTCATGAGCCGTCTGACTGGAGGACGCCGAGAAGGTCGTCGCCGAGCAGGGGCCGGAAAGAGGATGGGAGGCGGAGCCGAAGCCCGGGCGGATGCGGATGTGCACGCGCACCGGTGGCAGAGGATGCCTGGGGATGCCGAAGAGGCAGGAATCGCAGGTGCGTCACGAGCACGAAGAAGCGTGCAGCGCGCAGGAATGCGAGGAGTCGGCTACGCCGTCGCGATATCGCCGCGGAGGTTCACCGAGAACGCAGAACGTCGGTAGGACGTCGCGGAGTCAGCGGGCGTTGTGCCCATATGTGCTGGATTCATCATGTCGGTGGCCTCCTTTCTTGGCGATGCGGGTTGTAACGCTAGCGGAAGTTTTGCGCCGTGGTCAACACTCTGGTTGAAGTTCGCGCAGATTCGAGCGTTTCCGGTGGGTCTCATCCGGCGTGTCCGGTAGCGTGAGGGCGTGATCTTACCCCGACGACAGGCGCCCGCGTGCACCTGAAGAGCCTGACGCTGAAGGGCTTCAAGTCGTTCGCCCAGCCGACGACCTTCGCCTTCGAGCCCGGCGTCACCTGCATCGTGGGCCCGAACGGATCGGGTAAGTCGAACGTCGTCGATGCTCTGGCCTGGGTCATGGGGGAGCAGGGGGCGAAGACGCTCCGGGGCGGAAAGATGGAGGATGTCATCTTCGCCGGAACCTCGACGCGCGGACCCCTGGGGCGTGCGGAGGTGCAGCTCACGATCGACAACAGCGACGGCGCACTGCCGATCGAGTTCGCAGAAGTGACGATCAGCCGCACGCTGTTCCGCAACGGGTCGAGCGAGTACGCGATCAACGGCGAGGGATGCCGCCTGCTGGATGTGCAGGAGCTGCTGAGCGATTCGGGTCTGGGCCGGGAGATGCACGTCATCGTGGGGCAGGGGCGACTGGACACGGTTCTGCAGGCGTCCCCCGAGGATCGGCGTGGCTTCATCGAGGAGGCGGCGGGGATCCTCAAGCACCGGCGCCGCAAAGAGAAGACGTTGCGCAAGCTCGACGCGATGCAGGCCAATCTGACGCGACTGAGCGATCTGGCCGGGGAGATCCGTCGCCAGCTCAAACCGCTCGGCCGCCAGGCGGAGATCGCGCGGGAGGCGCAGACGATCGCCGCAGTCGTGCGCGACGCCAAGGCACGGATCTTCGCGGATGACGTCGTCGCCCTGCGCACCGCGCTGGCTGATCACACGCGCACCGAGCAGGCGCGGCATGCCGAGCGCCTCGTGCTCACCGAGCAATCCGACCAGATGCGGGCGAACATCGCCCGCATCGAGCAGTCCCAGAGTTCTGCGGCCGTCGACGAGGCACGACGCGTCGCCTTCGGCCTGGAGCAGGTCCAAGAGCGGATGCGCGGGCTCTACACGCTCGCGAACCAGCGCCTGGCGCTGCTCGGCAGCGAGGAGGACGACGCGGCGGTCGCGGCAGTGACCGTCACGCAGTCGATGATCGATGAGGCCAAGGACGAGATCACCACGATCTCGGCTGGCCTCGGCGACGCCCAGGACGCTGCGGAGGATGCGACACGTGAGGTGCAGCGCGCCCGCGCGGAGCTTGATGCCCTTGACGTCGACATCGCCGAGCAGAGCGCCCTCGTCTCCGCGCACGACATGCGCATCAATACGCTGCGTGGCACGGCCGAGGCGGCAGCATCCGCTCTCGCCGCGGTGCGCGGCGCCGTCCTGCGACAGGAGAACGCTCTCGAAGCTGCGCACACGCGGCGCCGCGAGGCCGCGGAGGCCCGCGAGCTCATCGAAGACGGCGAAGCGCCGCAGGGCACCGCCGCCGAACATGCCGAGGCATATGAGCGTGCTCAGTCACAGGTCGTCGCGATGGAGGCTGAGCAGGAGGGCATCCGGGAGCGACTGCATGCGGCGGAACGCGAGGCGGAGGCGCTGACCGCGAAGGCATCTGCGCTCTCCAGCGCCCTCGCGATCTCCGGAGACGCCGCGGAGATCGCGCAGAGCGGCCGCGATGGCGTGCGCGGGCTCGTCGGTGATGCGGTTCAGGTACGTGCCGGCTACGAGGCGGCGATCGCCGCAGTGCTCGGGTCGCTCGCCGAGGGCGTGCTCGTCGAGCACGTAGATGACGCCTTTGCTCTGGCCGCGGATGCGAGCCGGGAAGGACACGGATCCTTCGAGATCGTCGTCGCGAACGCGCGCATTCGCGACCGCCGTACTCCGGTGAAGGGGACGATCGCCGCGCACGAGGTGGTCACGGCGCCCGATGGTGTGCTCGGCATCCTCTCGCACGTCCTCATCGCCGACGACCTCTATGCGGCACGGGCCGCTCATGCAGCGGCGTCGGACGGCAAGGAGGCGGCGCTCACGACGATCGTGACGCGTGCTGGCGAGGTCCTGACCGCGTACACCCTTCACTCGGGTGCGGGCGGTGAGCGCTCGCGGCTCGAGCTGGCCGCCGAGCGCGACGCCGCCCAGGACCGCCTCGCCGAGGTCCGCGTCATCATCGATGCGCTCCGCGACGCCCGCGCCGATGCGCGCGAGGCGCTCGACCGAGCACGCGCGTCGGCGGCGGATGCACTGCGGACGCTCCGCGAACACGATGCAGCCCTGGCAGCCCACGCGGAGCAGCTCAACCGTGTGATCGTGCAGCATGAGTCCGCGGTCGCCGAGTGCGAACGCCTGGAGACGGGCCTCGCGCAGGCGCAGGCGTCCGTTGCGGAGGCCGAAGCGACGGCGGCGCAGACGAAAGCGACTCTCGAGGAGGCGGAAGCCACCGCGCGTCCGCAGCTCGATGCATCCGCTCGTGAGGGCATGCTGGAGGCGTTGGAGCAGGCGCGCGAGGCGGAGATGCGCGCGCGACTGGACATCGAGACGCTACGCGAGCGGGTGCGTTCCGCGCAGAACCGTGTCGGGACGATGGAACGCCAGCGGGAACGGGAGCGCGAAGCGGCGGCGGAGGCGGTACGTCGCGCGGTCGTGCGACGTGCGCAGCGCGAGGTTGCGGCGGCGGTTGCCGAAGAGCTGCCGCGTGTGCTCGATTCCGTCGATGGCTCCGTCAGTGAGGCGCGCATCGCCCTGAGTGCGGCCGAGGCGGAGCGGTCTGCGCAGAACGAGGAACTGATCGGTCTGCGGCGACAGGAGAGTGCCATTCGGGAACGTCTCTCCGGTCTGACCGAGAGCGTCCACGGTCTCGAGCTGCAGATTCATGAGAAGAAGCTCCACCTCACGAGTCTGCTGGAGCGCGTGGCGTCTGAGCTCGCTCTCGACGAAGACATTCTCATTTCGGAATATGGGCCGGACCAGCTTGTTCCCCGTGATCCGGCGGACGACGACGAGTCTGAGGACGCGGCCATCCCGTTCGACCGCCGGATGCAGGAGCGCCGACTCAAAGAGGCCGAGCGCAAGCTCGCGCAGCTCGGACGCGTGAATCCGCTGGCCCTGGAGGAGTTCGCAGCTCTCGAGCAGCGTCATGCCTTCCTGACCGAGCAGCTCGCCGACCTCACGCAGACGCGCGAGGACCTGCTCACGATCATCGCCGACCTCGACGAGCGCATGGAGACGATCTTCGCCGCGGCCTTCGAAGACACCCGCACCGCCTTCGGCGAGGTCTTCCCCCTGCTGTTCCCGGGCGGATCCGGCAGCATCTCGCTGACCGATCCGGAGAACATGCTGACGACGGGCATCGAAGTGTCGGTGCGGCCGGTCGGGAAGAAGATCGAGCGGCTCTCGCTGCTGTCCGGTGGTGAGCGCTCGCTCGCCGCGGTCGCGCTTCTCGTGGCGATCTTCAAGGCCCGACCGAGCCCGTTCTACATCCTCGATGAGGTCGAGGCGGCGCTTGACGACGCGAACCTCGGCCGCCTTCTCACTGTGTTCGAGCAGCTCCGGGAGAGTTCGCAGCTGCTCGTCATCACCCATCAGAAGCGGACGATGGAGATCGCCGACGCGCTCTACGGTGTCTCCATGCGACAGGATGGCGTCTCGGCCGTGGTGGGTCAGCGGGTCGGAGACCGCGCCGCGGTGGGCTGAACGATCGGGCTGACCGCCTAGGCTGGAGCCATGGCGGAGAAGTCTTGGTCCCTCGGTCGCGCGCTGCGCGGCATGTTCGTCAAACCCACGATCGACGAGACGACGTGGGAGGACCTCGAAACCGCGCTGCTGACGGCCGACTTCGGGCCTGACATCACCGAGCGCATCCTCGACGAGCTGCACGAGAAGGTGGAGCGGTACCGCACGACCGATCCCAAGGATCTCCAGCGGATGCTGCGCGAGACCCTCGAAGAGCACTTCGCCAAGTTCGACACGACCCTGAAGCTCACTGAGCGACCCGCCGTCGTGCTCGTCGTCGGCGTCAACGGCGTGGGCAAGACGACGACGATCGGCAAGTTCACCAAGTTCCTGCGCGGATACGGACGGACCGTCGTCGTGGGCGCGGCCGACACATTCCGCGCCGCTGCCGTCGACCAGCTCGCCACCTGGGCAGAGCGCGGCGGCGCCGACATCGTACGACCGCAGCAGCAGGGTCAGGATCCGGCGTCTGTGGCCTTTCAGACGATCGAGTTCGCGCAGCGCAACGGCACGGAGATCGCGATCGTCGACACTGCCGGTCGACTGCACACCAAGGGTGGGCTCATGGATGAGCTCACGAAGATCCGCCGCGTGATCGAGAAGCAGGCGCCGATCAGCGAAGTGCTGCTCGTGTTGGATGCCACGACCGGTCAGAACGGCGTCATGCAGGCGGAGGCCTTTCTCCAGCACGCAGGCGTCACGGGTCTCGTGCTGACGAAGCTCGACGGATCCGCGAAGGGCGGATTCGTCCTCGCTGTGCAGGAACGCACGGGGATCCCGGTCAAGCTCCTCGGCCAGGGGGAGGGCATCGACGATCTCACCGGCTTCACGCCGCACGTTTTCGTGTCGGCGCTCGTTGACTGATTCACGCTGGGCTACCCAGATGCGAGAGAGACTGGTTTCATAGCGGTATGGCAATCGAGCATGACTTCTTCGGACTGCTGTCATCAGGTCCAGACGGATCGATCTTCTGGTCTGAGACGGTGGAGTTCGGCGACCAGGCGGTCACCGTCGACCTGACGGCGCCGGACCAGGACGATGTGTCTCAGGATGCCCTCGACATCGCAGCCGGCCTGATCGCCGGGTTGGAGAACATCGACGCCGTCGCGCGCCGTGCGATGCTCGCCGAGGTCGATGACCGTACGAGCGAGGTCACTGAGTACGTGCTGCAGCAGCAGGAGACGCACGGTGACGAACTCGTCGACCTGTTGGTCGACGTCAGCGGTGACGCGGCCGTCGACATCATCCGCTCGCTCCGCCTCATGAGCATGACGATCCTCGCCGATGAGCATGGCGGATCGGAGCCGTTCGCGGTGCTGGAGTACGCACTGGACGGCGACGAGACCGAAGACGTGCTGCTCGTGAACTTCGGTTCCGACGCGACGGTGCTCTCGGTGATGAGCGCCGACTAGCCGTCCACGCGGCTGTCTTCGAGGGCTTCGATCTTCGCGATCTCGACCTCGGCATCGACAGAGGGGTCCTTCGCCGCGATGCGCGTGATCATCTCGCGCACCGCGCTGTGGATGACGTCCTGCAGGAACTCGCGCGGGTCGTCTGCGGTCGCGAGATCATCCCTGCCGACGTGGATCTGCGCGGTCATGGTGCGTCGGGCCACCGAGACGCGCGGTGCGTGCAGACCCGTCTGCTTGTCGGACGTCGAGATGTCTCCGCCCACGTAGAGCAGGATGTCGAGGTCATAGGGGAGCAGGAGCTCGCCGAGCGGGCGGGTGACCTGCTTCGTAGGAAGGATCACCTCCGCGCGGGGGCCGCCGAAGACCGTACGGAAACTGATCGAACTCACACGTGCCTCGTTTCTGGTCAACTAGCCGGGATCCTAGCGTCACGCTCGGACCCCGGCCAGGTTGCCTCAGGCGAAGACCGTGAGCGCGTAGACGAAGAAGACGGTGAGGTGCGCCGCACCGTGCAGGGCTGTCACGCGCTTGCCGCTGAACGTCGCGAGCGTCAGCAGCAGCGTGACGCCGAGAAGCACGAGGTTCGTGGGGTTCTCGGCGAGCACGACCTGCTGACCGGTGAGGATGCCGATCGTGAGCACCGCAGGGATCGTCAGTCCGACGGTCGAGACGAGAGCGCCGTGGCAGAGGTTGCTCACCCGCTGGGCTTCGCCGGCAAGGGCAGCACGGATCGCCGTCAGCGTCTCGGGGAGGAAGACGATCATGGCGATGAGGATCCCTGAGAGGGCGACGGGCGCCGAGATGCGGTCGAGTCCGTCGTCGAGCAGCACAGCCATGTCATGTGAGAGCAGCACGATCGGGACGACGGTCAGCACGAGGACGATGACGCGTGCCAGCAGCTCGACACGGTGCACAGCGATCACGCGGATCACGGATGGCGGCTCTGCACTTTCGTGCGCGGCAACACGATCCGACCGAGACGAGATCTCCTGGAAGTCGGATTTCTGCGCTCCCATCTGACGAACGAGGAAGAACGCGTAGAGCAGGACGGTCGCGGCGATGATGGGAACCGCCTGACCGATCGTGTAGGCCCCGTTCTCGCCGATGAGTCCGGGAAGGGCGAAGGCGAGCATCGCGAGCACGACGAGCATCGCGAGATAGGTCGAGACGCCCGTGCTGTTGGCTCGCAGGTCGCGGTGGCGCAGCCCGCCGATGAGCAGTGCGACGCCGATCACGAGGTTCAGGATGATCATCGAGACGGCCATGACGGAATCCCGGGCGATCGTGTCGTGCTCGCCCGGGCCGAGCATGACAGCGGAGATGAGGATGACCTCGATGAGCACGATCGACAGCGTCAGGACGAGGGTTCCGTAGGGGTCGCCGAGACGGTGTGCGAGGTGCTCCGCCTCCGTGACGACGCCGAAGGCGCACACCACGATGACGGCGACGATCGCAATGAGCGCGACGACGAGCGCGGGGCCGGGGAGAGGGCCGGCGAGCAGTGGCCCGGCGAGCAGCAGTGCGGCGAAGGCGCCCCAGCCGAGAGCGAGGCGGATGATCACGCCGGGTGTCAGGATGCTCCGAAGAGAGGTGTTCACGAGCGAGTGCCTGTTCTGCGGGGTCGTCCCTGCACGTGGTCCTGACGGCGGGTCGTCCCGCCGAGATCCTTCGGTCGAGTCTACCGCCGGGAGTCTCGGCAGACGCTGTGCACCGCTGGGCGGTCAGGGTAGGTCGGTGCGCATCGATGCGCAACCCCGGTGTGCGCCGTAAGGACCGCGCGTAGCGTCGGTCGCTCGATGAGGAACAGGAGAAGACGATGATCTCGAAGGTGACGGCGACGACGGTGGTCCATGCTCCGCTGCGTGAGGTGTACGACCAGTGGACGCAGTTCGAGGAGTTCCCGACGTTCATGTCGTCGGTTGCGCACATCGAGCAGACGAGTGATGCGAGCACGCACTGGCGTGTGGAGATCGGAGGCGTGGAACACGAGTTCGATGCGGAGATCACGGAGCAGATCCCCGACTCCCGGATTCGCTGGCAGAGCCTGGGAGAAACGAAACACACCGGCGAGGTGGAGTTCGAGGCTGTGCCAGACGGCACGCGCGTCACGTTGACGATGGGTTGGGTCCCGGAGGGGTTCGTCGAGAAGGTCGGTGCGGCCTTGAACGTCGACGAGCGGGCTGCGGAGCGCGACCTGGCGAACTTCAAGGAGCTCATGGAGCGTCGCGGCACCGCGAGCGGCGAATGGCGCGGATCGATCAACGACGCGAAGGAGAAGTGACGATGGAGAATCTGCGCGCGCTGATCCTGAACTGCACGCTCAAACCCTCACCGGCGCCGTCCAGCACTGAGGCGCTCGCTGACGTGGTCGCGACAGAACTCCGCGATCGCGGGTGCGCGGTGGATTCCGTACGCGTGGTGGATCATTCCATCCATCCCGGGGTCGAGCGCGACATGGGCGACGGCGATGCGTGGCCGGAGATCCTGGAGCGCGTGCTGGATTCCCAGATCCTCATCCTTGCGACACCCACCTGGGTAGGTCAGCATTCGAGCGTCGCGCAGCGCGTGATCGAACGGCTGGATGCCGAGCTTTCCGAGACGGATGCCGAGGGTCGACCGTCTCTGTACGACCGGATTGTGATTCCGGTGGTGGTTGGCAACGAGGACGGCGCGCACCACATCGTGGGCATCATCGCCCAGGCGCTCTCCGACGTCGGTTTCGCCGTTCCCGCGCAGGGCGGCGTGTACTGGAACGGCGAGGCGATGTCAGGCACAGACTTCATCGACCTCGACGCGACCCCGGACAAGGTACGCATCGCGTGCGCGGCTGCGGCAGCGAACGCCGCGCATCTTGCCAGGCTCCTTCGTGCGGATCCGTTCCCCGCGACGACGGAGCCAGCTCAGACAGCCTGAGCGAACCCCTGTTCGGCGCCCTCGGCGATGTGGGCGAGGTGGGCCGGGATCTCCCTGCCCTTCGACGCCATCGACTGGGCCCAGAGGCGGCCAGCACGGTAGGAGGAACGCACGAGCGGACCGGCGAGCACGCCGAGGAAGCCGATCCGCTCAGCCTCCTCCTTGAACTCGACGAACTCCGCAGGCTTGACCCATCGCTGGACCGGCAGGTGCCGCGGCGAGGGCCGCAGGTACTGCGTGATCGTGATGATGTCGCATCCGGCATCATGCAGATCGTTCAGTGCCTGCACCACCTCCTCCGGCTCTTCGCCCATGCCGAGGATCAGGTTCGACTTCGTGATGAGCCCCGCGTTGCGCGCCTGAGTGATGACGTCGAGTGAACGCTCGTATCGGAAGGCGGGCCGGATGCGCTTGAACACGCGGGGAACGGTCTCGACGTTGTGCGCGAACACCTCAGGTCGGGCCTCGAAGACGATGTCAAGCAGAGCAGGATCTCCGTTGAAGTCGGTGGCGAGCAGTTCGACACCCGTGTTCGGGTTCTGTGCGTGGATCTGGCGCACGGTCTCGGCATTCAGCCAGGCACCGCCGTCGGGGAGATCGTCGCGCGCGACGCAGGTCACCGTGGCGTACCTCAGGCCCATGCGGGTCACACTCTCGGCCACGCGGCGGGGTTCATCCGTGTCATAGTCTGCGGGCTTGCCGGTGTCGATCTGGCAGAAGTCGCAGCGGCGGGTGCACTGGGAGCCGCCGATGAGGAACGTGGCCTCGCGATCTTCCCAGCACTCGTAGATGTTGGGGCAGCCGGCTTCCTGGCAGACCGTGTGGAGCCCCTCATCCTTGACGAGCGAGTGGAGTGCCGTGTACTCGGGCCCCATTTTCGCCTTCGTGCGAATCCATTCGGGCTTGCGCTCGATCGGCGTCTCCGCGTTGCGGATCTCCAGTCGAAGGAGCTTGCGTCCGTTGGGTGCAGTGGCGGGGGAGGACCCGGATGCCACGGGGGTGCCGCATCCGCTCATGCTGCCACCTCGGTCGCGTAGGCGGTCGCGAAGGCCGACGACACCGCATCTGCGACATCTGCCGGCGAGAGATCTGCGCCGATGATCTCGCTGACCGTCGTGACCCCGGCATCTGTGATGCCGCACGGGATGATCCCGCGGAACCCGGCGAGGGTGTTGTTGCAGTTCAGGGCGAAGCCGTGCATCGTGACACCGCGCTGCACACGCACGCCGATCGCCGCGACCTTGTCTTCAGAGAGCGGTCGACGCACCCACACGCCGCTGCGCCCGTCGACCTGGTAGCCATCGACGCCGAGAGGAGCCAGGACGTCGATGAGGATCCGCTCCAGACGTCGCACGTGCGCGACCACATCGACGGGTTCGGGCAACCGCACGATCGGGTAGCCCACGAGCTGACCTGGGCCATGCCAGGTGATCTTTCCGCCGCGGTCGACGTCGACGACCGGTGTGCCGTCCTGTGGACGCTCGTGCGACTCGGTGCGCTTGCCTGCCGTGTAGACGGCTTCGTGCTCGAGGAGGAGAAGGGTGTCGGGCCGAGTCCCGGCGACAACCTGCGCGTGCACATCTCGCTGCAGGGCCCACCCATCGAGGTACGGCACGAAGTGCGGGGCCAGGCCAGCGGTGACGATGTCGAGCATGCGCGCTCCTTAGGGATGGAATTGTTGAACCGCGTCTAAGAATACATCTACGAGCGCGGGGGTCGACGTAGGCGCAGTACGTTAGCGGTATGACGAACGCACGAACGGGGCGACCCCGCGCCTCCTCACGCGAGACGCTGGCTGAGGCGGCCTGTGAGCTTTTCCTGGAGCAGGGCTACGACGCGACCTCCGTCGCCGACATCACCCAGCGTGCCGGCGTCAGCCGCTCCAGTTTCTTCAACTACTTCGCCAGCAAGAGCGATGTGCTGTGGTCGGGTCTCGATGCCCGCATCGACATCGCGTTGGCCGCTCTGCATGCGTTGGGGGCGGATGCTGACGGTCCGAGTGTCCGCGCCGCACTCGAACCGGTGCTCAAGGACCTCGCCCCTGATCCGCTGACCCTCGCGCTCGGTAACGCGGCCGCCATGGGATTGGACGACGAGCTGCTGCGTGACACCGGCCTGCGCCACGCGCGCATCGCCTCGGCCGTTTCGGCCGCCGCACGCACCTCGGGCATCGGAGAGATTCGCGCCGACATCCTCGGAGCCGCGATCGCCGCGGCCGTCCTCTCCTCCCTGCGGGTCTGGGCAGAGCGCGGGGCCGGGCACGCGTCGCTGGAAGCCCAGTTCGATGAAGCCCTGAGAAGCATTCACGATCTTCCCTGGGGCTGACCCGCGCCGCCGTCCTCTCGGCGCGGATCAGCCATGCAGCGGGCTAGCGCACGACCGGGGTCGGGAGATACACCTGGGCGCCGGTGGCGCGGAACTCACGGCTCTTCTCCTGCATGCCCTCGCGGGCGGCGATCGTCGCCTGATCGGCGGCCGAGCCGAACTCCTTGCGGATGTCCTGGCTGATGCGCATCGAGCAGAACTTCGGCCCGCACATCGAGCAGAAGTGCGCGGTCTTCGCAGGCTCTGCAGGCAGGGTCTCGTCGTGGAACGCCTCCGCGGTGTCCGGGTCGAGAGAGAGCGCGAACTGGTCGCGCCAGCGGAACTCGAAGCGCGCCTTGGAGAGCGCGTCGTCGCGCTCCTGCGCTCCCGGATGTCCCTTCGCGAGGTCTGCGGCATGGGCGGCGATCTTGTACGTGATCACGCCCGTCTTCACATCGTCCTTGTTCGGCAGCCCGAGATGTTCCTTCGGGGTGACATAGCAGAGCATCGCGGTGCCGTAGCGGGCGATCTCCGTCGCGCCGATCGCGGAGGTGATGTGGTCGTAGCCCGGGGCGACATCGGTGACGAGCGGTCCGAGCGTGTAGAAGGGAGCGCCTTTGCAGAGCTCCTGCTGACGCTCGACGTTCTCCC
Organism: Microbacterium sp. GW823-FHT02G05; assembly: GCF_058797175.1. NCBI lineage: Bacteria > Bacillati > Actinomycetota > Actinomycetes > Micrococcales > Microbacteriaceae > Microbacterium > Microbacterium sp. GW823-FHT02G05. The sequence goes on along the minus strand of NZ_JBXAJK010000002.1, from coordinate 557,136 downwards.
GCACGAGGTGAAACGGCACGTGCCCCGGGCCCTCGACCATGACCTGCACGTCGTACTCCCACGCGCGGGCCGTCAGTTCGGCGAGCGTGTCCAGCTCTGCGAACTGGGCGGCATCGTTCGCGTCCGCGACGGATCCGGGGCGCAGCCCGTCCCCGAGCGAGAAGGCGACGTCGTAGCGCGCGAAGATCTCGCACAGCTCGTCGAAATGCGTGTAGAGGAAGTTCTCCTGGTGATGTGCGAGGCACCATCCGGCCATGATCGAGCCGCCGCGCGAGACGATTCCGGTGACACGATCTGCCGTCAGAGGCACGTAACGCAGCAGGACACCGGCGTGGATCGTCATGTAGTCGACGCCCTGCTCGCACTGCTCGATCACGGTGTCGCGGAAGATCTCCCACGTGAGCTTGTGCGCCTGGCCGTCCACCTTCTCGAGCGCCTGGTAGATCGGCACCGTGCCGATCGGTACGGGGGAGTTGCGGATGATCCACTCGCGTGTCGTGTGGATGTCATCGCCCGTCGAGAGATCCATGACGGTGTCCGCGCCCCACTGGGTCGCCCACTGCAGCTTGTCGACCTCTTCTGCGATCGAACTCGTGACGGCGGAGTTGCCGATGTTCGCATTGATCTTCACGAGGAATGCCTTGCCGATGATCATCGGTTCGGACTCGGGGTGGTTGATGTTGTTCGGCAGGATGGCGCGGCCCGCCGCGATCTCGCCGCGCACGAGTTCGACATCGCAGCCCTCCCGCAGAGCGACGAAGCGCATCTCTGGAGTGATCAGCCCCCGGCGGGCGTAGTGCATCTGGGTGACACGTCTGCCCTCCCGGCCACGCCGCGGTACGGGGCGCTCTCCCTGCCATTCCTCCGACGCACTGCCGCGCCGGACCGCCGCGCGACCGTCGTCGAGCAGCGTGCGCTCGCGACCCGTGTAGGTCTCGGTGTCGCCGCGCTCTTCGATCCACTCGGCCCGGAGCCGCGGCAGACCGACCAGTGGGTCACTTCCGGCGCCCGCGGTGCGGTACACCTGCACGGGAGCGTTGGGGTCACCGCCGGGCGAATCCTCCAGGGCGATCTCCGTCACCGGAACGCGGATGCCGTACTCCACATCCGCGACATAAGACAGAGAACGGGACGCAACAGACATGCTCATATGAGGCTCACTTCCTTCGCCGGCATTACCCGGACAGGTTCGACGGTCGCAGGCCGCGTCAGCCCGATCTCAGCCCATGCGTGGGCCCCCGTGTGGTCACAGGCACGCTAGCACGGCGTCGGGTCGTGGCCGGACTCCGTGACCGGCCGAATGCTCCTCTAGAATCAGAAGCACCATGGCTACCTTTGGCACGCTTTCCGATCGGCTTACCGAGACCTTCCGCAACCTGCGCACGAAGGGCAAGCTCACCCCGGCTGACGTCGACGGCACCGTCCGCGAGATCCGTCGTGCGCTGCTCGACGCTGACGTCGCGCTCGCCGTCGTCAAGGACTTCACCGCGAAGGTGCGCGAGCGCGCGCTCGGCGATGAGGTCAACAAGGCTCTGAACCCGGCCCAGCAGGTCGTGCAGATCGTCAACGAAGAACTCATCTCGATCCTCGGCGGCGAGCAGCGCCGTCTGGAGTTCTCGAAGACTCCGCCGACGGTCATCATGCTCGCCGGTCTCCAGGGATCCGGTAAGACGACGTTCGCTGGAAAGCTCGCGAAGCAGCTCGAGGGCGAGGGGCACACCCCGCTCCTCATCGCCGCTGACCTCCAGCGTCCGAACGCCGTGAACCAGCTGCAGGTCGTTGCGGAGCAGGCGGGCGCTACGATCTATGCGCCCGAGCCCGGCAACGGCATCGGCGATCCCGTCAAGGTCTCCCGTGACGGCGTCGAGCACGCCCGTCGCCACCAGCACGACGTCGTCATCATCGACACCGCCGGTCGCCTCGGTGTCGACGCCGAGCTCATGAAGCAGGCCGCTGACATCCGGGCCGCCGTGCAGCCAGACGAGGTCCTCTTCGTCATCGACGCGATGATCGGTCAGGATGCCGTCAACACGGCGAAGGCCTTCCAGGAGGGCGTCGACTTCACGGGTGTCGTCCTGTCGAAGCTCGACGGCGACGCGCGCGGTGGTGCCGCGCTCTCGGTCGCATCCGTTACCGGCCGCCCGATCATCTTCGCCTCCACCGGTGAAGGCCTCGGCGACCTCGAGCCCTTCCACCCCGACCGCATGGCGAGCCGCATCCTCGACCTCGGTGACATCCTCACCCTCATCGAGCAGGCGCAGAGTGCCTTCGACGAGGCCGAGGCGGAGAAGCTCGCCGAGAAGCTCGCGACCGAGACGTTCACGCTGGAAGACTTCCTTGAGCAGATGCAGCAGCTCAAGAAGATGGGCTCCATGAAGAAGATGCTCGGGATGCTCCCGGGCATGGGGCAGATGAAGCAGCAGCTCGACGACTTCGACGAGCGGGAGATCGACCGCACCGAGGCGATCATCCGCTCGATGACGCCGGGGGAGCGCCGCAACCCCAAGGTTCTCAACGGTTCGCGTCGCCTGCGCATCGCCCGCGGATCGGGCATGACCGTCACCGACGTCAATCAGCTCGTCGCCCGCTTCGAGCAGGCCGCGAAGATGATGAAGACGGTCGCCCGCGGCGGCACCCCCAACATCCCCGGTATGGGCCCGATGCCCGGAATGGGGCGCCCCGGTGCCTCGGCGAAGCGCGGAAAGAAGGGGGCGAAGAGCAAGGGTGCGTCCCGCTCGGGCAATCCCGCGAAGCGCGCTGCGGAGAACTCCGGTATCGCAGCGGCCTCCACGCCAACCGGGTCGGGATTCGGTCTCGGTGGAGCCAAGGTTCCGAGTGAAGCGGATCTCGCCGAGATCCAGAAGCTCTTCGGGAAGAACTGACTCAGGAGTGTGCGGCGACCAGCGCCGCTTGTGCGGATGATCGCCGCACCACGACCGGTCCGGCGACGAGTGCTGCGGCGACGAGTGCCAGCCCCACGCCCTGAATGACGGTGAAGGACTCACCCGCGACGAAGACACCCAGCAGGGTGGCGACGATGGGCGAGAGAAGCACGAGCAGCCCGGGTATGACGACCGGGAGCAGCTGGATGCCGCGGAACCAGAGCGTGTACGAGGCGAATCCGCCGACGGCGGCGAGCCATACGTAGCCGACGACGGCAGGGGTGTCGATCGTCTGCGGCACACCCTCCAAACCCAGCGTCAGCGGGAGCAGAAGCAACCCTCCCGCCGTGAGCTGCCACCCCGCGTAGGCGACAGCACCGACGCGCGGCGGTCGTCCCCACTTCTTCGTGAGGATGATGCCTGCGGCCGTCGCGCCGACGCCCGCGATCGCGGCGACGACGCCGAGCGCGTCAAGGCGCGAGGCCGGACCGAGCACGATGAGGGCGACGCCGGTCGTTCCTGCGGCTGCGGCGATCACCGCGGTGATGCGGGGGCGATCCTGCAGCACGAGCGCTCCCAGTGCCAGAAGAATCAGGGGCTGCACGCCGGCCACGGCCGCCGCGGCGCCGCCCGGGAGCCTCTCCGCTGCGAGAAAGAGCAGGGGGAAGAAGGCTCCGATGTTCAGGATGCCGAGGACTGCGGCCCGAAACCACCACGTGCCCTGTGGCAGTGCGCGGCCGATCGCGAGCGCGATGAGGCCCGCAGGCAGTGCACGGATAAGCGCGGCGAAGAGCGGATGTCCCGCCGGAAGCATCTCCGTGGTCACAAGGTACGTGGTGCCCCAGGTGATCGGGGCGAGCGCGGTGAGAGCGATCGTGGAGGCGCGATTCATATGTTCAGCCTCGCCGTCGATTGGTGATGAGTCCAAAGCATTGTTGTCATCTTTTTCATGAAGAGAGATCATGTATCTGTGGAACTGCAGCAAATGAGATACGTCGTTGAGGTCGCAGAGACGGGGAGCTTCACCCGGGCCGCCGAACGCTGTCACGTCACGCAGTCGGCGCTCAGCCACCAGATCGCGGCACTCGAGCGGACGATCGGCCAACGGCTCTTCGCGCGGACGAGCAGGAGCGTGCGCCTCACGGAGTCAGGGGAGGCATTCGTCTCGTCGGCACGTGTGGCGCTGGCTGCCGTGGAGAAGGCGGTGGAGGATGCGACGGCCGTCGCCGGACGCGTGACGGGAACACTTCGCCTCGGTGTCATCCCGACGGTCGTGGCTGTGGATGTGCCACGGGTGCTCGTGCGTTTCCGTGATGCGCATCCGCACGCCCGCGTGCAGCTCCAGGTGGGCAACAGTGACGAGATCAGCCGCGCTGTGCGGCAGGGTGACCTGGACGTCGGGCTCTTGGGCCTTCGGGAGCACGTGGAGCCCGCAGGTGTCGCCTCGCGGCTATTGCGGCGGGAGCGTCTGGTCGCGGCGCTGCCCTCCGGTCACCCGCTCGCGACTCGCGCACAGCTTGCGCTCTCGGACCTGAGCGATGCGGTGTTCGCCGACTTCCCCGCGGGAACGTCGGGAAGAGCGCAGAGCGATGCCGCCTTCGCCGCCGCCGACCTGCGCCGCGACGTGGCCTTTGAGATGGACAGCGCGCAGCATCTGCTCGGACTGGTCGCTGCGGGTCTCGCCGTCTCCCTCGTCGCAGATGCTGTGGCGGCTAAGGTGCCTGGTGTCGTGACGGTTCCGGTCAGTGACGGCCCTGTGCGGATCGAGTACGTGGTCTGGCCAGAACTCGCAGCGCGCACGGTGACGCGAGCCTTTCTGGCCGTGCTCGACGAGGAATGAGACCTAGCGAACGTCCTCGTCGACCCAGTCCATCGACTTCGTGACGGCCTTGCGCCACAGGCGCAGCTGACGGTCGCGCTCGACAGCATCCATCTGGGGCTCCCAGCGTCGGTCTTCCTGCCAATTGGCGGACAGTTCTTCAAGGTCGCGCCAGAAGCCGACCGCGAGGCCTGCCGCGTACGCCGCGCCGAGCGCCGTCGTCTCCGCGACGACCGGCCGCACGACCGGAACGCCGAGCATGTCGGCCTGGAACTGCATGAGCTCATCGTTCGCGACCATCCCGCCGTCGACCTTCAGCTCGCTCAGATCGACGCCGGCATCCGCGTTGACCGCGTCGAGCACATCGCGGGTCTGGAACGCGACGGCTTCGAGGGAGGCACGCGCGATATGGCTCTTGTTCGCGAAGCGGGTGAGTCCGACGATCGCCCCGCGTGCGTCCGACCGCCAGTACGGCGCGAACAGACCGGAGAAGGCAGGAACGATGTACACGCCGCCGTTGTCTTCCACCTGCCGAGCCAGTTCCTCGACCTCGGGCGCGGTCTGGATGATGCCCAGCTGGTCGCGCAACCACTGGATGAGCGACCCGGTGACGGCGATGGAGCCTTCCAGGGCGTAGTGCGCAGGAGCGTCACCGAGCTTGTAGCCAACCGTCGTCAGCAGCCCGTTCTCGGAGTGAACGATCTCCTCGCCGGTGTTGAAAATCAGGAAGCAGCCGGTGCCGTAGGTGTTCTTGCTCTCGCCCGCCGCGAAGGCGGCCTGACCGAACGTCGCGGCCTGCTGATCGCCGAGGATGCCCGCGATCGGGGTCTCCCGCAGAAGCGAACTGCTCTCGGCGGTGCCGTACACCTCAGAAGACGAGCGGATCTCCGGCATCATGCTGCGCGGGACACCGAAGACGTCGAGGATGTCGTCGCGCCACTCCAGCGTCTTGAGGTCCATGAACATCGTGCGGGACGCGTTGGTGACGTCCGTGACGTGCACGCCGCCGTCGGCGCCGCCGGTGAGGTTCCAGAGCACCCAGCAGTCCGTGGTTCCGAAGAGCAGATCGCCGGCGTCGGCCTTCTCACGTGCGCCGTCGACGTTCTCGAGGATCCAGGTGACCTTCGTCCCAGAGAAGTACGTGGCGAGCGGAAGTCCGACGATCGGGGTGAAGCGCTCGGTTCCGCCGTCCGCGGCCAGCCGATCGACGATCGCCTGGGTTCGGGTGTCCTGCCAGACGATCGCGTTGTACACGGGGACGCCGGTGTGACGGTCCCAGACGACGGTGGTCTCGCGCTGGTTCGTGATGCCGATTCCGGCGATGTCGTGTCTCGTGAGGTGCGCACGTGAGAGCGCCAGGCCGATCACCTCCTGGGTGTTCGCCCAGATCTCCGTCGCGTCATGCTCGACCCAACCGGCCTGCGGCAGGATCTGCTCGTGTTCCTTCTGACCGGTCGCGACGCGCGCGCCCGATCTGTCGAAGATGATCGCGCGGGTCGATGTCGTTCCCTGGTCGATCGCGAGGATGTAGTCGGCCATGAGCGCTCCTTGGTTCACCGTTGAAGAGGCAGAGACGGGGCTGCGTGCTACGCGTGTGCGCGCCCGGCGGCCCGGTACCCGTGCTGGGTCGCAAGCAGGCGCAGCGTGTCCTCGATCTCGTGATCGCGACGCACGGAGTCCCAGCCGAGCACTGGTGCGAGTGCGTCGGCCAGTTCCGTCAGCGACGAAGCGTCCGCATGCCCGGTGAACGCGAGGTTCGTGCGACGGAAGACGACATCGGCGAGCCGCGTCACCATCTCATTGTCGACCATCCAGGCGAGTTCCCGCGTGGACACCACGCCGCCGGCGAGCGGCTCATCGATGTCCTCGGAGACGATGCGCCAGACCTCAGCGGCCCGGGTGCCGTAACGGGCGAGCAGCTGTTCGGCCCGACCACCTGCTCCGGGAAGGTTCGCTGCGATCCAGGTGGCGCGCGCGGATGCGGTGCGCGGGTAGTCCCGTCCGCCGCCGATCGCTCGACCGGCGGTCGATACCGTGCGGGTGCGGCCGATGAGGTCCAGGACGACATCCGAGAGAGACTCGCCGAGTGCGCGGAAGGTCGTCCACTTGCCGCCGACGAGGCTCACGAGCGGTGCTTCGCCGGTCTCGTCGACCTCGATCCGATAGTCACGGGATACGAATCCGGGTGCGGTGTCCTCGTGCCGGGGAAGCGGGCGGATGCCGGAGAAGCGGTAGACGATCTGCTCCCGCGAGACGGGAATCGCGGGGAAGACATGCCGGATGAGTGCGAAGAAGTAGTCGACCTCTTCCTCCGTGCAGATGGCGGGCTCGCGGGGATCCGCATCGATGTCTGTGGTGCCCACCAGCACACGGTTCTTGAGCGGGTAGATCAGCACGATCCGACCGTCGTTGTGCTCGAAGAAGATCTCGCGTCCGCGCGTCGCAGCAAGCAGTTCAGGGTGGTCGAGCACGATGTGCGAGCCCTTCGTGCCGCCCATGAACCGCGTCTGGGCGCCGAGGGCGGCATTGGTGAGGTCTGTCCACGGGCCGGAGGTGTTCACCACGACATCGGCGGTGATCGAGAACGTCTCGCCCGACTCGCGGTCGTGCAGAGTCACCGTGCGTCCGTCGCGGCCCACGGCCTCGACGTAGTTCACCGCGAGGGCGCCGGGGTGCGCAGCGCGTCCGTCCTGGAGAACGTCGAGTGCAAGTCGCTCGGGGTCGTGCATCGACGCGTCATAGTAGGTCGCGGTGTACTTGATCGCCGGGTCGAGCGCCGGCAGCTCGGCGAGCGACTTGCGGCGGCCGAGGAAGCGGTGGCGCGGGACGCTCCCGCCGTCGCGCGAGAAGGTGTCGTAGATCGTCAGGCCGACCTTGATCAGGAATGCGCCGCGCTCCTTGGGTTTGCCGCCGCCGTGTCGGAGGAACCGCAGCGGAGCCGAGAGGATGCCGGAGAACGTGGAGTAGATCGGGATCGTGGTCTGCAGCGGCTTGACGTAGTGCGGTGCGATCTTGAGCAGGCCGTTGCGTTCCTGCACGGACTCCTTCACGAGACGGAACTCACCGTTCTCGAGGTAGCGGATACCGCCGTGGATCATGTGGCTGGATGCTGCGGAGGCCCCCGATGCGAAGTCGTCGCGCTCGACGAGCACCACGTCGACGCCCTGCAGGGCGAGTTCTCGGAACGTGGAGATGCCGTTGATTCCCGCGCCGATCACGAGCACACTCGTGCGACCGGCGTCGCGGATCGCGCGTACCTCGTCGCGCAGGGCAGTGGGTGGGGTAGGGGCAGGCATAGCTCTCTCCTCGGTTGCGTGCGTCTCCAGCCTTCCGACCTCCGGAGATATGCGCAACTCCACTGCACGAATGTGCAAGGATCGCCGAGAGGAGGATGAGATGAATGCGACCGAAGGCCCGCCGAGGGACCAGAAACTGATCGCCGCGCTCACCGCGGCGCAGCTCTACTACCTGCAGGATCGGACGATGGAATCGATCGCCCGTGAGCTCGGCACGTCTCGATCCTCGGTGTCGCGACTGCTCAGCTTCGCGCGCGAGAGCGGCCTGGTCGACATCCGCATCAACTCTCCGGTCGAGCGGGTCGACATGCTGGAGCAGCGTCTGCGCGACCGCTACCGGATCGCCGCGCACGTCGTTCCCATGCCGGAGATCGTGAGCGAGGTGGAGCGGCTGGAGCGCGTGGCGCTGACCGCGGGGCGGCTGGTGTCGCAGTTCATCGACTCGAACATGGTCGTGGGAGTCGCCTGGGGCTCCACTCTGAGCGCCGTCAGTCGCGGGCTCACGCACAAGGAGACACACAACACCACGGTCGTGCAGCTCAACGGCGCGGCTAACCCGCAGACGAGCGGCGTCGAGTATGCCAGTGACATCCTCCAGCGGTTCGGAAGCGCCTTCGGCGCACAGGTCCAGCAGTTTCCTGTGCCTGCCTTCTTCGACGACCCCGCGACGCGAGAGGCGATGTGGCGAGAGCGCAGCACACGGCGTGTGCTGCAGCTGCATTCCCAGATGGACGTGGCGATCTTCGGCCTCGGGTCTCCGGAAGCGGAGGTGCCCAGCCACGTCTACATGGGGGGATATCTAGGCAAGGACGACTACCGCAGTCTTCGGGAGGACCGCGCGATCGGCGATCTTGCCACCGTGTTCTTCCGCGCGGACGGCAGCTGGCGCGGCATCCGCCTGAATGCGCGCGCGACCGGACCGGATCTCGGCCGGCTGCGTCGCGTGCCCCGACGAGTGTGCGTCGTCGCAGGGCTTCCGAAGCTCACGAGCCTGCGGGCGGCGATCGCCGCGGATCTGGTGACTGATGTCGTGCTGGACGAGGGGCTGGCGCGCCGACTGTCGGAGGAAGGCTGAGTCAACCGCCGATCAGTCGGTCCGAGCGGAACTCGTCGATGAGATGCTGCACGACAGCGCGCAGATCGCCCGAGGCGTCCGCCACAGCCAGCTGGCGCGCGTAGCTCGCGCCGTCCTGGAGAATGGTCCGGATCGATGCGAATTCGGCGCCGCACCCCAGATCGTCTGCGATCGGCGCGAGTTCGCCGACGAGAGCGCCGAGGTGCTCGCGGACCGGGCGCTGTGTGCCGTCCGCGGCGATGATGACGGTCGCGTCGAGCCCGTATCGGGCCGCCCGCCACTTGTTCTCACGGTGGAACCAGGGGGGCAGCACCTCGAGCGTGTGACCGTCGTCCAGCTGACGGGACAGGTGCTCGACGAGGACCTGCACGAGGGCGGCGACCGCAGCGAGCTCGTGGAGCGTCGACATCCCGTCGCACGCGCGCACCTCGATCGTGCCCCAGCGGGGTGCCGGACGGATGTCCCAGCGGACTTCCGTGGCGTCGGCCATGACACCCGTCCGCTGCATGTCGTCGAGGTAAGACTCGAAGTCCTCCCAGGTGCGCAGCGGCCAGGGGAGACCAGCCGTCGGCAGCTGCTGGAAGACGAGTGCACGATTCGACGCGTATCCGGTGCGCTCGCCCGCCCAGAACGGGCTCGACGCCGAGAGCGCCTGCAGATGGGGCAGGTAGGTGCTGAGCGCGTTGATCAGCGGGATCACCTTGCGCTTGTCCTCCACGCCGACGTGGACATGGATGCCCCAGATCATCATGTTTCGCCCCCACCACTGGGTGCGCTCGATCAGCGTGTGATAACGCGTCTTGTCGGTCACCCGCTGGTCGTACCACTGCGCGAAGGGGTGGCTCCCCGCAGAGAGCAGGGCGATGCCGGCGGGTTCGGTGGCCGCGCGAACCTCCGCGATCGCCGCGGCGATATCGCCCACCGCCTGGGCGACGGTCTCACCGACCCCGCTGGTCACCTCGATCGTGTTCGTGAGGAGCTCGCCGGTCACGGTATGGCGTGCGTCCGCACTCTGCTCCTCGAGCGCTGTCAGAAGCTGGGGGGCTCGATCGACGAGGTCTCCGGTCATCGGATCGGCGAGCATGATCTCCCACTCGATGCCGACAGTCGAGCGCGCGGATTCTGCGAACGGGATCGTCACGTGCACAGTCTGGCACGCATGGTTGTGCGCGCAGAATGTCTGCGCGGATGCCGGCGCGCGCCGCGTTTCGCGTGACGCCGCCGAACGTGGCAGAATAGAGGGTCGGACGGCATGCTCGACCCTCTATCCAGCATGTCCATCCTCCTCAGAGCTTCCGCCGGGTGTGCACCCCACTCTCCAGGCGATCGGTTCAATACTTCGTTCACACATTCAGGAGAATCGTGGCTGTCAAGATTCGTCTCAAGCGCATGGGCAAGATCCGCGCGCCTTACTACCGCATCGTTGTCGCCGACTCGCGCACCAAGCGCGACGGTCGCGTGATCGAGGAGATCGGCAAGTACCACCCCACCGAGCAGCCCTCGTTCATCGAGGTCGACTCGGAGCGTGCACAGTACTGGCTGTCGGTGGGCGCTCAGCCGACCGAGCAGGTCACCGTTCTGCTCAAGATCACGGGCGACTGGGGCAAGTTCAAGGGTGACAAGGACGCAAAGTCCACCCTGCAGGTCGCAGAGGCCAAGGCAGAGTTCTCGGTTGATGCAGCCAAGAAGTCGGTCATCAAGCCCAAGACTGAGAAGAAGGAAGCCCCGGCTGAGGCCGAGGCTCCGGCCGACGCGGAGGCCGCTGAGGCCCCCGCCGCAGACGCCGAATAATCGTCGTGCTGGCTGCCGCGCTCGAACACGTCGTCAAGGGGATCGTCGATCACCCGGATGACGTTCATGTCACGTCTTCCACGTCGCCTCGCGGCGACCTCCTCGAGGTGCGTGTGCACCCCGATGACCGTGGACGCGTGATCGGGCGCGGCGGCCGCACCGCGAAGGCATTGCGCACGTTGCTGACGGCACTCGCCGACGGCCGTCGCGTGCGCATCGATGTAGCGGACGACTGATGGCCGCGCAGGAACGCGCAGGTGGTAAGAACCAGCTGCGGGTGGGTCGTCTTGTCAAGGCGCATGGGCTCAAGGGCGCCCTCAAGCTCGAGCTGTACACCGATGATCCCGCCGGTCGCTTCGTCCCCGGTGCGGAGTTCACGTTGCAGGTGCCCGAGGCATCTCCGTGGCACGGCAAGACAGTCACGGTCCGCGAGTACCGTGTCATGAACGGCAACCCCGTCGTGTTCCTTGAAGGTATCGACGACCGCAGCGCCTCGGAAGAGCTCGTCAAGGCGATCCTCTGGATCGACCAGGACGACGCCACCGAGCAGGCAGAGGATGACGCCTGGTATGACCACCAGCTCGTCGGTCTCGACGTCGTTCGCGATGATGTCGTCATCGGGCGCGTGGCACGCGTCGATCATTTCCCCGCACAGGATCTGCTGATCGTGCGTGTCGGCGAGAACGAGATCATGGTGCCGTTCGTCACCGCGATCGTTCCGACCGTCGACCTGACGGCCGGCCGCGTGATCGTGACGCCCCCGCCCGGACTCTTCGAAGAGCTGCCCGAGGCGGACGACACCCCCGACGCGAGCGCCGCAGCTGAGGCATCCGGCGACTCCGACTGATCCCAGGAGCCCCGATGCGCATCGACGTCGTCTCAATCTTCCCGTCGTACTTCGACGGACTCGCGCTCTCGCTGCTCGGCAAAGCCCGGGAGTCGGGCATCCTCGACATGCACGTCCACGATCTTCGCGACTGGACGTTCGACCGGCATCGCACGGTCGATGACACCCCCTATGGCGGCGGTGCCGGCATGGTCATGAAGCCCGAGCCGTGGGGGCTAGCGCTCGACCAGCTGGTCTCGACAGAGGCGGCGGATGCTGCCGCGCCGCGACCCACGATCATCTTCCCGTCGCCGGCCGGCGAGGTCTTCACCCAGGCGACGGCGCGCGATCTCTCCACGCGCTCGCATCTCATCTTCGGCTGCGGCCGCTATGAAGGCATCGACGAGCGCGTCTTCGAGTACGCCGGCACGATCGGCGAAGTGCGCCTGATCAGCCTTGGCGACTATGTGCTCAACGGCGGAGAGGTCGCGTCGATGGCGATGATCGAGGCGATCGGACGCCTGGTGCCTGGGGTGGTCGGAAACCCGGAGAGCCTTGTCGAGGAGTCGCATGAAGACGGACTCCTGGAGTACCCGTCGTACACGAAGCCGTCGAGCTGGCGTGAACGCGAGGTGCCGCCGATCCTCCTGAGCGGCAACCATGCCGCGATCGCGAAATGGCGCGCGGAGCAGCAGCTCGAGCGCACGCGGCGACGTCGCCCCGACCTGCTCGCAGACTGACGCGTGCAGGCCGAGGCCGCAGCGCCTTCTACTTGACCCCGAGGAACGAGCGATCCGTCAGGATGATCGGTCCGTCATCGGTGATCGCGATGGTGTGCTCGGAGTGTGAGCCGCGTGATCCGTCGACGCTGCGCAGGGTCCAGCCATCCGGGTCGGTGAACAGCTCGTTGGTCGTCGCAAGCAGCCAGGGCTCGAGCGCGAGGACGAGGCCGGCGCGCAGCGGGAAACCGCGTCCGGCGCGGCCGTCGTTGGCGACGTGCGGGTCGCCGTGCATGGTGCGGCCCACGCCATGTCCGCCGAAGTCGGTGTTGATCGAGTAGCCCTCGCCGTGGGAGACCTCCGCGATGGCCGCCGAGATGTCGCCGATGCGATTTCCGACGGTGGCTGCGGTGATCGCCGCATCCAGAGCGCGCTCGGTCGTGTCGATCAGGCGCAGATCCTCGTCTCGTGGCGTGCCGACGATGAACGACACGGCGGAGTCGGAGACCCAGCCATCGACGGAGACCGCGAAGTCCAGGGTGACGAGGTCACCGTCGCGCAGGGTGTAGTCGTGGGGGAGTCCGTGCAGTACGGCGTCGTTCACGGAGGTGCAGATGACCTTGCCGAAGGGGCTTGCGCCGAAAGAAGGGTGATAGTCGATGTAGCAGGACTCTGCGCCCGCCTTGCGGATCATCTCGTGCGCGCGCCGGTCGATGGAGAGGAGGTTCGTGCCCACCTTGGTCTCGTCGCGCAGGGTGGCCAAGGTCTCGGCCACGAAGCGTCCGGCCGCACGCATCTCTTCGATCTCGGCAGGGGTGCGCAGTTCGATCATCAGGGAAATCCTCTCGTCTGCTCTATTCTCCCTGATGCGCGCTCGAAGGATGCTCACAGCGAACTCCTGCCCGGCGGGAACCTCAGCGTCGTAACATCGCGGTATGTGGTTGCGAAAGGCGTTCTTCCGCTGGCTCTTCCCGGCGGCTGCGGTGCTGCCGCTGTGGCTGTTCATCGGCTGGGGGATCTTCCAGGCCGGTGGCTGGGCATTCGTCTGGGTGCTGCTGATGGCGGTGCCATCGGTGCTCATCGGACAGATCGTGCTGACGCTTCTCGTGCGTGCACGCCCGTCAGTGCGCGCAGAGCGCGCGGTGTCCTGGCTTGACGTGCTCGGGTTCGCAGTGTGGCATGCACTCATCATCGCGGTCGGGTGCTTTCCGCAGGGCTGGTTCGGGTGGGCTTTGGCGGGCGCGATCGTCGTGTTCCTCACCCTGTTCTGGTCTTCGCTCGCGCAGCTGTGGAATGACGCCCGCGGACGAGGAAGCGTCGTCATCACGGAGACCGCCTGGGTGCCTCCGTCCGGATCGCAGTCGCCCTTCGGGCCCGCCGCAGGCGAGCGCCCGGCGCCGACGGGCAACCGCGCGCAGAGTCACGATGTGTACGTGATCACGGAGGTGCGGGAGGACCCGCAGAACCCGTCCCGGCCATCGCCGTAGCCGGAGCAAAGCACCGTTTTGGTGCGGTCTGAGGATTCGTGGCAGAATAGCTGTTTGTGCCGTGATCCGGCTCTGCCTCAGGGGAGCCCGCGGACGCACTTGCGCCGTACAGCACACTCCACGTACCAATCCTTACCCATGCATCCGACCTGTGGCGAGTGCAGAGAGAGACGATCATGCAGATCCTCGACGTCGTTGACGCGGCTTCGCTCCGTTCCGACATTCCCGAGTTCTTCCCCGGCGACACCGTCAAGGTGCACGTGAACATCACCGAAGGTTCGCGTTCGCGTATCCAGGTGTTCCAGGGTGTTGTCATCGGCCGCCAGGGCGATGGCGTTCGCGAGACCTTCACGGTCCGCAAGATCAGCTTCCAGGTGGGCGTGGAGCGTATGTTCCCCGTGCACAGCCCGGTGATCGACCACATCGAGGTCGTCACCCGTGGTGACGTTCGTCGCGCGAAGCTCTACTACCTGCGCAACCTCCGTGGCAAGAAGGCCAAGATCAAGGAGAAGCGCGACCGCTAAGTCGCAGACTCTTCCAGCACCCCGGGACACGATGTCTCGGGGTGCTGTGTTTTCGGGAAGATATGCGAACCTGGGAGGTGTCGTCGTGCGGACGGCAGTTTTCCCCCTGAAGGACGTCGATGACACACGAGAATGCCGCCACCAGGAGCAGACTCCGCCGGAAGGCCTCGCATCGAGGGTGGCTCGTCTTCCTCCGGGACATCCTGGTGATCGTCGTGATCGCCGTGCTGGTGTCGTTCCTGGTCAAGACGTTCGTCGTGCGCAGCTTCTTCATTCCGTCGAGCTCGATGGAGGACACCCTCCTCGTGAAGGATCGCATCCTCGTCGATGAGCTCACCCCTCGATGGACCGGATACGAGCGCGGCGACGTCGTCGTGTTCAAGGATCCGGGCGGATGGCTGCCGCCGGCGCCGCAGGTTCCGCCGCGCCCGCCGCTCGTGGAGGCAGGGGAGTGGCTGCTCGCTCTCGTGGGAATCGCCGCACCGGATTCTCATGACCATCTCGTCAAGCGGGTCATCGGGCTCCCCGGTGATCACGTGGTCTGCTGCAACGCGCTGGGGCAGATCACGGTGAACGGCTCGCCGATCGACGAGTCCGCCTACCTGAAGCTGCCACCCGGCGACACCGCGGCCTCCAACGTCGACTTCGACGTCACCGTGCCGGATGATGCGGTGTGGGTGCTCGGCGACAATCGTGACCGCTCGCAGGACTCCCGGTTCCACCAGGAGCAGCCCACGGAGGGCTTCGTCCCCCTGCCGAACGTCGTCGGACGCGCCTTCATCATCACGTGGCCATTCGAGCGCATCGGCGGCATCGACGGACATCACTCCGTCTTCAACGGCGTGCAGGATCCGGAATGATGGCCGTGGTCAGCCCCACGCTGACGTTGGAACGTCGGCTGCTCCGCGAGTACACGACGATCATCGCACTCGATGAGGTGGGGCGCGGTGCGCTGGCAGGGCCGGTTGCCGTGGGCGCTGCGCTGATGGATGCTGCCGGCGCACGCCGCCGCGTTCCGGAGGGTCTGCGCGACTCGAAGCTCGTCACGGAGAAGCGTCGCCCTGACGTCGCCGCACGTGCTCAGGCGTGGGTGCAGGGCAGCGGCATCGGCTGGTCCTCGGCCGCTGAGATCGATCAGGTCGGCATCATGCGCGCGCTCGGGCTCGCTGCATCGCGTGCGATTCTCGCGGTGAGCGCGTCAGGGGTCGACCTGAGCACGACGCTGATCATCCTCGACGGAAACCACGACTATGTCTCCGCCGTGCACCCCGAACGGCTCACCGTGCGCTCCATTGTCAAGGGCGACCGCGACTGCGCGTCGGTGTCTTCTGCCTCGGTGATCGCGAAGGTCGCCAGGGACACTCTCATGCAGGAACTGCATGCGCAGCATCCGGCGTATCAGTGGGACCGGAACAAGGGTTACGCGAGTCAGGAGCACCGGGATGCGATCCGCGCCGGTGGATTGAGCCCGTACCACCGGGCCTCCTGGGCGATTGCTGACGCCCCGACGCTTTTCTGACCTGCCTGGCGGCGGCCTCCGTTGCCTGCAAAGGTCTTCTAGGATGGAAGAACCATGGATGACGAAGCTTTCGACGACTACGACCGCGAGCTGGAGCTCGCGCTGTACCGCGAGTACCGCGACGTCGTTTCCCAGTTCCAGTACGTGATCGAGACCGAGCGCCGCTTCTACCTCGCGAACGAGGTCAACGTCGTGCGCCGCGACACCGAGCACGACTTCTACTTCGAAGTCGCGATGACGGATGTCTGGGTGTGGGACATCTACCGCGCTGATCGATTCGTGAAGTCGGTGCGTGTGCTGACGTTCAAGGACGTCAACGTCGAGGAGCTCTCGCGCCGCGAGTTCGAGCTCCCGCAGGAGCTGTCGCTCGACGGCGAGTGAACCGCTGACGCGAGTTCTGCACATCCGGGCGTGAACCTGGATTCTCCAGCATTCTCGCCTTCGCCGATTTCTACCGTGCGCCGCCCCGCGAGCGTGGTGGCATGGCACGGAAAGACGACTTGGGTCGCGCAGGAGAAGACCGCGCGGCCTCCTATCTGACGGCGCGGGGCTACCGCATCGTCGAGCGCAACTGGCGGTGCGCGCAGGGCGAGATCGACATCATCGCGACGCGCGATGGTGTCGTGACCTTCATCGAGGTCAAGACACGGACGAGCACCGCCTTCGGTCACCCCTTCGACGCGATCGACGCACGCAAACGGGAACGGATGTGGCGTCTCGCCTACGCCTGGGCAGGGACGAACCCGGGCGGTGGCGCCCGACCATTGCGATTGGGCGTGATCGGGATCATCGGCGCGGACCCTGCACGCGGAACGATCGAGCACCTTGAGGATCTTCGATGACCACGGCCCGCACCTGGGCGGTCGCCTTCTCCGGGATCGCAGGGCACCTCGTCGAAGTCGAAGCCGATCTCTCTAATCAAACGCCGGGATTCTCCCTGGTGGGTCTCGCTGATCGCGCACTGAGCGAGGCGGTGAGTCGCGTCCACAACGCGTGTAAGAACAGCGGGATCGAGCTTCCGCATCGGCGACTCACGGTCAACCTGTCACCTGCGAGTCTGCCCAAGCACGGTTCTGCGTTCGATCTCGCGATCGCGGTCGCCGCGCTGTCGACCGAGGGAGCGATGGATGCGGCCTCCGTCGCTCGCACGGTGCACATCGGCGAGCTGGGCTTGGATGGGCGCCTGCGTCCGGTGTCCGGTGTTCTACCTGCCGTGCGCGCGGCACGGGACGCCGGATTCGGGCGCGTGATCGTGCCGCACGCGAACATGCGCGAAGCCGAGCTGGTCAGTGGGATCGACGTGCGCGGGTACGGATGCCTTGGCGAGGTCGCGGCCTTTCACGGCGCCGAGGTCGACGTCCCGGATGTCGAGCCGATCCGCCTTGCCGAGATGCGCGCTCCTGCGGCGGCGCCACCCGATCTGAGTGAGGTCGTCGGCCAACCTGAGGCGGTGTCGGCGCTGCTGGTCGCGGCAGCCGGCGGTCACAACATGCTGCTGAGCGGCCCGCCGGGGGCCGGTAAGACGATGCTGGCGCGCCGTCTGCCCGGAATCCTGCCGGAGCTCGATGAGGAGGAGGCGCTCGAGGTGGCGGCCGTGCGTTCGCTCGCGGGTGAGCCGATTCAGACGCTGGGACGAGAGGCACCGTTCGTCGCGCCGCACCACGGCGCATCTCTCGCCGCACTCGTCGGCGGCGGCACGCGCCAGGCCCGGCCCGGCGCGATCGTGCGGGCGCACAGGGGGATTCTGTTCCTCGATGAGGCGGCGGAGTTCTCCGGTGTGGCATTGGACGCGCTGCGTCAGCCCCTCGAATCGGGGACGATCGAGATCCACCGAGCGGGTTTCATCGCGGCGTTTCCTGCCCGCTTCCAGTTGATTCTCGCAACCAACCCCTGTCCCTGCGGTCTCTACGGCGTCGCGGGGGAAGAGTGCATCTGTCCGCCGTCCGCGATCCGGCGGTACGCCGCTCGGCTCTCCGGTCCGCTCCGCGACCGCCTCGACATCGAGGTGCACGTGACGCGGGTGACCTCGATCCATGCGCCGGAGCTCGGCCAGGGAGTGGTGAGCACGGCCGAGGCGCAGGATCGTGTCCGGCTCGCCCGCTCCCGAGCGCGTGAACGGTGGGCAGGGACACCCTGGCGCCTGAATGCGGAGATCCCCGGATCCTGGCTCCGTCAGGGGGAGTACCGACTCGACCGTCACACCCGGGCGGCACTGGACCTTGCGCTGCAGCGTGGGTCGCTCACACTGCGTGGATACGACCGCGTTCTGCGACTGGCGTGGACGCTCGCCGACCTTGACGGCGAAACGATGCCGGCGATTGAGCATGTCGGTCGTGCGCTCTTCCTCAAGAAGGGACTCGTTCTGTGACCCCCGCGCCGCAGGCGGTCCTGCACGACGACGATGTTCGTCGTGCAGCAGCCGCGCTGCGCTCCGATCGTCCGCTCGACGACCTCATCGCACGGGTGATCTGGGGCGTCCTCACCGAGCCCGGTGACGGCACCGCGGGAGCACTGGTCGCGCAGTTCGGTCCGCTGGAGGCGTTGCAACTGGCATTCGGCGCGGACGCGGATGTGGAGCACCATCGCGCTTTGCGAGATGGCCGGAAGCGCTGGCTCCCGCGATGGGACACGGCGCTGATCCGCGCGTCCATGGAGGCGGCGTTGCGATGCCGAGCCCAGCTGCTGCTGCCGGGAGACGCCGCATGGCCGGCGGGGCTCGATGACCTTGATGGCCACGCGCCGCACGTGCTGTGGGCGCGGGGGGACGCGGGCGCGCTTGGGCGTGCGCACGGTGCCGTCGCGATCGTCGGCGCGCGTGCGGCGACCGCGTACGGCGAGCATGTCGCTGCCGACTTCGCTGGCGGGCTGACCGATCGCGGCTTCCTCGTCATCTCGGGCGGGGCCTATGGCATCGACGGTGCTGCGCACCGGGCGGTGCTGCGCGCCGGGGGAGAGACCATCGCTTTCCTGGCGGGAGGAGTGGATCGCGCGTATCCCGCCGGGCACGCGCAACTGCTGCAGAGCATCGCAGGTTCGGGTGCTGTCCTCAGCGAGGTTCCCTGTGGCACCGCGCCCACCAAGTGGCGCTTTCTCGCGCGCAACAGGCTGATCGCGGCGGCGGCGCGTGCGACTGTGGTCGTCGAGGCGGGAGCGCGCAGCGGCTCGTTGAATACCGCAGGGCACGCCGCCTCGTTGGGGCGACCGCTAGGCGCGGTGCCAGGATCCATCACGAGTGCGGCCTCGATGGGCTGTCACCGCCTGCTCCGCGAGTACGACGCGCGATGTGTGACCTCGGTCAACGATGTCGTGGAGCTGATGGGACTGTCGCACGGGCTCGGAGAGGCAGCGTCGGTGCCACCGCGCGGACCGCACGACGCGGAGCTTGTGCGTCTCGGCGACGCGCTCAGCGCGCGCGCTCCGCGCGAGCCGCTGGATCTTGCTCGAAGATCGGGGCTCTCGATCGAGCGCGTGGAGGCACTGCTCGGGCTTCTGGCGCTGGAGGGCACGGTGCAGCGTGGCGCGGGCGGGTGGCGGCGGGTGTAGCCGGCACGGCATCCTGGAAGGGTGCGACTCTCGGAAGCATCCGTCCGCTTCACGACCCATCTCGCGCAGGTGCGTCGTCTTTCACCGGCGACCGTGCGCGCGTACCGCTCAGATCTCGCCGACCTGGGCGCGACGATGGGGGATCTTCCGGTCGCGGAGATCGGACTGGAAGAGTTGCGCGACTGGCTCTGGCAGGCCACACAACGAGGAGATGCCCGGGCGACGCTCGCTCGTCGTTCGGCGACCGCGCGTTCCTTCTTCGCCTGGGCGCACGACGAGAAACTGATCGAGGTGGATCCGAGTATCCGACTCGTGTCACCGAAACGTCCGCGCACCCTACCCCGGGTGGCCACCGCCGACGCTCTCGGCGACCTCCTCGCTGAGATGAGGGAAAACGCAGCCCAGGGTGATGCGATCGCACTGCGCGACCACGCGATTCTGGAATTGCTCTACGCCTCGGGTATCCGCGTCTCCGAACTCTGCGGTCTCGACGTCGACGACCTCGATCTCGATCGTTCAACCGCCCGTGTGCTGGGCAAAGGCGGGAAAGAGCGCGTCGTTCCCTTCGGGCGCCCCGCACGGGAGGCCCTCGACGCCTACCTTCGCCGCGGCCGGCCCGCACTGATGGCGCGCACTGCGCGTCCGAGCGCGGCGATCTTCCGCGGTGTGCGCGGAGGCGAACTGGGACCGCGGGCGGTGTATGAGCTGGTCGCGCGCACGCTCGGCCCGCGGATCGGCGCCGAAGCAGTGGGACCGCATGCGCTCCGTCACTCTGCGGCCACGCACCTGCTCGACGGAGGCGCCGACCTGCGAGCCGTGCAGGAGATGCTCGGCCATGCGAGCCTCGGAACGACCCAGATCTACACGCACGTCTCCGCGGAGCGCATCGCCGCCGCCTACAAGCTCGCCCACCCTCGGGCCTGAGGACTTCCCCGCCGAAGCTCAGCACCCTTCCGATCCGCAGGGAAGCAGGATCGCGCGCGGGACGCCACCGAACAACAGCATCGGATTCACATAGACGCCGTCACTGCGCACACCCACGTGCAGCGCACCGGCAGGGGCATGACCGCCGACATCGATCGTCCCCAGTTGCTCGCCTTCGCTGACGACCGTCCCCACGCTCACGGTGCTCAGGATCGGCTCGAACGAGGACACGAGCCCGTTGCCGTGGTCGATCGTGAGCACGGCCCGGTCTACGACGACGCCGCGAAACGCCACGACCCCGTCGGCAGGTGCATGCACCGCGGCATCGGTGCCCGGTGCGATGTCGATGCCGCGGTGTCCGGGCCCGTACGCGTGCGCGGGTGCGCGAAACGGCTCGACGACGACGCGCGCTCCGAGGAGGGGCCAGGACCAGTCGCGGTCGAACTCCTCCGGTATGCGCGGTATTTCGGCAGGGGTGGCGGTCGCGTGCGGGGAGAACGCGAGGGCGATCGCGGTCACCAGAAGCGTGACGGACAGCAGGCGATGGCGCCGGACGAGTGAGGGCATGCAGAGGATGCTCTCGTCCCCGCAGGTGCCCACGGTTCGCATCCGCGCGACTCGTGCGCAACCCCCGTGAATCCCGCGGCTGTGCAGGAAGCGCGTGCGCGGAGAGCGGGCCTCGCACTGATACACTTGTCACCGCATCTCGACTTCGAGGTGACTACGCGTGCCCACAGCGTTTACGTGGCGATCATCTCCCAGCGGTCCCTTTCCAGGGCGGGAGTGCGTCGGGCACCAGGACGAACGATCAACCGATCGACGTGACAACCCTACGGCGCACCGCGCCACAGACAAGGAGAACGACCATGGCCGTCGTTACCATCCGCCAGCTGCTCGACAGCGGCGTTCACTTCGGACACCAGACCCGTCGCTGGAACCCGAAGGGCAAGCGCTTCATCCTCACCGAGCGCAGCGGAATCCACATCATCGACCTGCAGCAGTCGCTCGGCTACATCGACAAGGCGTACGACTTCGTCAAGGAGACCGTCGCCCACGGTGGCACGATCCTCTTCGTCGGCACCAAGAAGCAGGCGCAGGAAGTTCTCGCAGAGCAGGCGACGCGCGTCGGACAGCCCTACGTCAACCAGCGCTGGCTCGGCGGCCTCCTCACCAACTTCTCGACGGTCTCCAAGCGTCTCGCACGCATGAAGGAGCTCGAAGAGCTGAACTTCGACGACCCCGCGTCGTCGCCGTTCACCAAGAAGGAGCTGCTGCTCAAGAAGCGCGAGCTCGACAAGCTGCACAAGTCGCTCGGCGGTATCCGCAACCTCACGAAGACCCCTTCGGCTCTGTGGGTCGTCGACGCCAAGCGTGAGCACCTTGCAATCGACGAGGCCAAGAAGCTCGGCATCCCCGTCATCGGCATCCTCGACACGAACGCCGACCCGGACGACTTCCAGTACCCGATCCCCGGCAACGACGACGCGATCCGCTCGGTCTCGCTGCTGACGCGCATCATCGCTGACGCTGCCGCTGAGGGTCTTCAGGAGAAGCACAACCCGGCTGGCGACGCTGAGCCGCTCGCGGAGTGGGAAGCAGAACTGCTTCAGGCATCGACCGAGGCTCCGGCCGAGGCCGCTGAGGCTCCGGCCGAGGCCGCTGAGGCTCCGGCCGAGGCCGCTGAGGCTCCCGCCGAGGCTGCGGAGGCACCGGCCGCTGAGGCCGAGGTCGCAGCGGACGCCAAGTAATCCCACCCACACGCACAACGAAACGAAGCAAGGAGCCACCACACATGGCCAACTTCAACATCGCCGACATCAAGGCTCTGCGTGAGCAGCTCGGCACGGGAATGGTTGACACCAAGAACGCTCTCGAAGAGGCGGAAGGCGACCTCCAGAAGGCTGTCGAGATCCTGCGCCTCAAGGGTGCGAAGGGCAACGCCAAGCGCGCTGACCGTTCCACCAGCGAGGGCCTGATTGCTGCTCGTGAGCAGGATGGCGCTGTGACGATCATCGAGCTCGCCTGCGAGACCGACTTCGTCGCGAAGAACGAGCGCTTCGGTGCGCTCGCAGACAAGGTCGCCGACGCTGTCGCCGCTGCCAAGGCCGATTCGGCCGAGGCCGCTCTGGCCGCTCCCGCGGGCGAGCAGACCGTCGCGCAGCTCATCTCCGAAGAGGCCGCCATCATCGGCGAGAAGGTGGAGCTGCGTCGCGTGCGCACCGTCACCGGTGACAACCTCTCGGTGTACCTGCACCGCACCAGCAAGGACCTGCCGCCGCAGATCGGTGTCGTCGTCGCTTACTCGGGTGATGACGCCGAGACCGCTCGCAGCATCGCGCAGCACATCTCGTTCGCGAACCCCACCTACCTCAGCCGCGAGGATGTCCCCGCAGCAGAGATCGAGAAGGAGCGCGAGATCGTCACCGAGATCTCTCGCAACGAGGGCAAGCCGGAAGCGGCTCTCCCGAAGATCGTCGAGGGTCGTGTCGCAGCGTTCGTCAAGCAGGTCTCGCTCCTCGAGCAGGACTACGCCAAGGACAACAAGCTCTCTGTCGCCCAGGTCGCGAAGGACGCCGGTATCACCGTGACAGACTTCGCGCGCTTCAAGGTCGGCGCGTAGCTCACACGAAGGGGTTCGGATCTTTCTGATCCGAACCCCTTCTTCGTGCGCACAGCACGGTATTTTTATTGCGACGAGAGGAACACAACCATGACGAAGACCACAGAGCGGCGCCGCGTCGTCCTCAAGCTCTCCGGTGAGGCTTTCGGCGGTGGACAGCTGGGTGTGAACCCCGACATCGTCAGCCAGATCGCCCGCGAGATCGCGGCAGCCACCGACCAGGTCGAGATTGCCGTCGTCGTGGGTGGTGGCAACTTCTTCCGCGGTGCTGAGCTCAGCCAGCGTGGCATGGACCGCGGTCGTGCGGACTACATGGGCATGCTGGGCACCGTCATGAACGCTCTCGCACTGCAGGACTTCCTCGAGCAGGCGGGTGCAGAGCCTCGCGTGCAGTCGGCGATCGCCATGACGCAGGTCGCAGAGCCCTACATCCCGCTGCGCGCGGAGCGCCACATGGAGAAGGGCCGTGTCGTGATCTTCGGTGCGGGAGCGGGGCTGCCGTACTTCTCGACCGACACGGTCGCCGCACAGCGTGCGCTGGAGATCAGCGCGCACGAGGTGCTCGTCGCCAAGAACGGCGTCGACGCCATCTACACGGCAGATCCGAACAAGGATGCCTCTGCCACGCGCATCGACACCGTGACCTACCGTGAAGCGCTGCAGAGTGGTCTCAAGGTCGTCGACTCGACGGCGTTCAGCCTCTGCATGGACAACGGCATGAACATGCGTGTGTTCGGCATGGAGCCCGCCGGCAACATCACGCGCGCGCTGCTGGGGGAGCCGATCGGCACCCTCGTCACCGCCTGAGCGACGCGCTCGCACACCGGGGCGACAGGGTCGCCCGACTAGACTATTCAGAACATCCTGACGATAGGAGTCACCGTGATCGCGGACGTCCTTGCAGACACCACCGCTCGTATGAACCGCGCAGTCGAGGCGGCGAAGGAAGACTTCGCCACCGTGCGCACAGGGCGCGCGAACCCCCAGCTTTTCCAGAAGGTCCTCGTCGACTACTACGGCACCCCGACGCCGATTGGTCAGCTGGCTTCGCTGGCCAACCAGGAGGCGCGCACGCTCATCATCACGCCGTACGACAAGTCGGCGCTGAAGGCCGTCGAGCAGGCGATCCGCGACATGCCGAACCTGGGCGCGAACCCGACCAACGACGGCAATCTCATCCGCGTCACGATGCCCGAGCTGACGGCCGACCGTCGCAAGGAGTACGTCAAGCTCGTGAAGTCGAAGGGCGAGGACGCGAAGGTTCACGTCCGTGGCATCCGCCGCAAGGTAAAGGACGAGCTGGACGCCCTCAAGAGCGAGCTCGGTGAAGACGAGATCGCGCGTGGCGAGAAGGAGCTCGACGCTCTGACCCGTCAGCACGTCGATCTCATCGACGAGGCGCTGAAGCGCAAAGAGGCAGAACTCCTCGAGGTGTGACGGTACATGTCCACGCACCCCGATGACGAGGCGCCCCGCGAAGACGCACTGCATGCGCAGTGGCGCGCTGCGCGGGACGAGATCGGCACGCACGTGTCTCATGCGCGCGATCAGCTGGATCAGGCCAATGAGCGGATCAAGGCCCGAACGGGTCGCGATCTGATCCTCGCGACCCTGATCGGTCTGCTCATCGGCGGACTTCTGCTGGTGTCGTTGATCTTCGTGAAGTGGGCGTTCCTGTTCTTCGCGGTGGCCGGATCGCAGCTCGCGATCTTCGAGCTGTCGCGAGCACTGCGCGCGGGCGGGCGTCGCATCGATGTCGTCCCGCAGCAGATCGCCGGCGCGCTCCTCGTCTTCGCGGCGTATTTCGCGGAGCTGTGGCTGACCTGGGTCACGCTGTTCTTCGCAATCGCCCTCGTGATCATCTGGCGTCTGCTGGCGCAGATGATCGCGCGTGACGGCCGTACCTATGGCGATGTGCTCACCGATGCGCTCGTCAGCGGGTTCGTGCAGGTCTATGTTCCTTTCCTCGCCGGCATCACGCTCATCCTGCTGCGGCAGGATGGCGGCGAATGGTGGGTGCTCTCGTTCATCGTCGTGGTCGTCGTGGCTGACACAGGGGCCTATGCGTCCGGCCTGCTCTTCGGCAAGCATCCGATGGCTCCGAAGATCAGCCCGAAGAAGACCTGGGAAGGCTTCGCCGGTGCGGTGCTCTTCTCGCTTCTGGCCGGTGTGCTGCTGGCGATGTTCCTGCTGGGCTTGCCGTGGTGGGCGGGGCTCGTCTTCGGGGCGGTGCTCGTCGGCACCGCGACGCTCGGTGATCTCGGCGAGTCGATGCTCAAGCGCGACCTCGGAATCAAGGACATGAGTTCCTGGCTTCCTGGCCACGGCGGATTCCTGGACCGACTCGACAGCATTCTGCCCTCCGCCGTTGCGGCGCTCACTCTGTACGCTGTCCTTTCTCCTCTGGCGGTATCGTGACCATGACTGACTCGAACAGCCGTGCGGCTTCCGTGCCCTTTCCTGTGACGGAGGGGCGGGAGAAGGGCTACCAGCGCGCAGCGGTGGACGTTTTCCTTCGTCGCGCGAAGTCCAGCTTCGACGGCGAGGGTGCCCCGCTCAATTCCGCCGGGGTGCGACAGGCGTCTTTCCCCCTGGTGAGGGGCGGCTATCGCATCTCCGACGTGGACGCGGCCCTCGCGCGCGTCGAGGACGCCTTCGCGCAGCGGGAGCGGGCTGCGGCCGTTGCCCGGGCCGGTGCCGGGATTTGGGTGGATCGCGCCCGCGGTGAGGCGCAGCTGATCCTGGATCACCTCGCCCGACCGAAGAAGAAGCGCTTCGCCCGCTCGGGCCCGCTGACCTTCGGGTACCGGATCGACGAAGTCGATCATGTGGCGGAGAAGATCGTTCGCTTCTTGCGTGATGGGCAGACACTCACGGTGGAGCAAGTGCGTTCGACGGCATTCCGCATGCAGCGCGGCGGCTATCGTGAAGAGCAGGTCGATGCCCTGCTTGATGCCACGATCGACGTGCTTCTGGCCGTTCGATGACGATTCCCATGGAGGATTCAGATTCGCGTGGGTAAGCTGGGCACACTGTGACTCCCGATAACGATCAGATCACGCGCGCGTCGACGGCGCTCACTCGATCCACCTCGAGTGCGTCGGCGAACTCTTCGTCGACGACAGGCTGGACGCGCCGCCGCGGCGTCGCGAGCGTTCTCGCCGGACTCGCCGTTGTCGGTTTCGCTGTAGCAGTGATCGCGCCGACCGGTCTCGCATTGTCGTCGCCGCCTTCAGCAGAGGCTGCGCAGTCGCTGTACGCGCTGGCTGCTGACGAGGTGGAAGACATCTCGATCACCATCGAGGGCTCGGACGCTGTCGCAGTACAGCGCGATCTCTTCGAGGTCTACGTGACGCCGACACCGACGCCTGAGCCCGTTCCGGCGTCTCAGCCTGACTCAGGTGGTGGCGGAGGCGGACCGGTCTACTACACCGGCGGTGGAGCGCCTGCCGAGTGGATGGCCGCCGCTGGCATCGACTCGGGCAACTGGGGCTACGTCGACTACATCGTCAGCAAAGAAAGCGGCTGGGACCCCAACGCCACCAACAGCAGCTCTGGGGCGTGTGGTCTTGTCCAAGCGTTGCCGTGCAGCAAGGTCCCGGGCAATGGTTACGATCCGATCGACAATCTGCGCTGGGCCAACGGCTACGCGACGGGTCGGTACGGTAGCTGGGCTGCAGCGTACGACTTCTGGATCAGCAACCACTGGTGGTAATGGTTTCCTGCAATGCCTCGCTCTCATCGTCGACGCCCGGAGCGTTCTTCCTCTGACGATTCGCTCGACCGCCTGATTGCGGGGTGGAAGCGCACGGAGGTGCGTCAGGGGCGTGAGTGGTTCGTGCAGCCGGTGTCTGCCGCGCAGGCACAGAAATCCTACGTCTGCCCCGGTTGCGCGATCAGCGTGGCGGTCGGCGTCGCACATCTTGTCGCCTGGCGCGCCGACGGTGTCCTCGGCGATGCAGCAGATCTCTCGGCCCGACGCCACTGGCACACCCACTGCTGGCGAACGTCATGACAATCGCGATCCGCGGTCCGCTCGAACTGCCCGCGCAGCGCGAGGACATCACGCTGCGGACTGCCGATGGGTTGACGCTCGTCGGAGAGCTCGCCCTGCCTCAGGACGCCGTGCCGACAGCGACATTGGTGACGTTGCACCCGCTCCCGACCGCGGGCGGGTTCATGGACTCGCACATCATCCGCAAGGCGGCCGCTCGGCTGCCCGCGCTGGCCGACCTCGCCGTGCTGCGCTTCAACACCCGGGGGACGTCATCTCCTCGCGGAACGAGTGGTGGGACCTTCGACGGCGGTGCCGCGGAGCGCCATGACGTGGCTGCGGCGATGGCATTCGTCGCGGAGCGTGAGCTGCCGCGCCCCTGGCTCGTCGGATGGTCGTTCGGCACCGAGCTCGCGCTCAAGTACGGACGCGAGCATGCGATCGAGGGGATCATCCTGCTCTCCCCGCCATTGCACCGCGCCAGCGCCGAGGAAGTCGGAGCGTGGCGTGACGATCCACGGCATGTCGTGATCCTCGTACCGGAACTGGACGACTATCTGCGTCCCGAGGAGGCGGCCGAGCGTTTCGCGTCGATTCCGCATGCGACGCTGATCGCCGTCGAGGGCGGGCGGCACCTGTGGGTGGGGGAGTCGCAGACGCGTCGCGTGATGACGGAGATCGTGGCCGCGGTGAACGCCGCCGCTCTGCCGCTTCCGACGGAGTGGCCTCCGGCCTAGCGGTCGTTCATCCGGGGAATCAGCACCTGTCGGTAGATGATCAGGATGCTGGCGGCCACAGGGATGGCAATGAGCGCCCCGAGCAGGCCGAGCAGCGAACCACCCGCGAGTGCGGCGATCACGACCACGGCTCCCGGAACAGACACGGCACGGTTCATCACGCGCGGCGAGATGACGTACGCCTCGATCTGCATGTAGATCAGGTAGTAGATTCCCGCGGCGAGGGCGGTGGCGGGGGAGCCGAGCCCGGGAAGCAGGCAGAGCAGAACGATGATCGTCGAACCGGTCAGTGTGCCGACCAGCGGGATGAGGGAGAAGAAGAACGCGACGACAGCGAGCACCGCGGGGAACGGAGCCTGAATGATCGACAGGAAGATCGCGCTCAGCACGCCGTTGATCACGCCCATCGTCACCTGGCCCATGACGTAATAGCCGACGGAGGCCGTGATCTGCTCGGAGAGGTCGATGAATCGCGCCCGCTTGGACGCCGGGACCAGCTGGTAGACGGCCGCCTTGAGGGAAGGCGTGGACGCGGTGAAGTAGATCGTGAGAATCAGGATGATGAACGCGCCCATCAGGCCGGCGATCACCGCGCCACCTGCGCTCAGCACGCCCTGACCGACGGTCTCGCTGATGTCGGCGAGATTCGTCGCGAGCCAGTCCTGCACGAACGCCATCACTTCGTCGACGCGAAGGTTCGGGAAGACGTCCTTCAGCCAGGCGGCGAGGTCTTCTTCGAACGTGCCCTTCTCGATGATCTTGGTGATCTGGTCCACGAGCTGGGAGATCTGGTCCACGAGGATGGGGACGATCATGAACATGATCCCCGCGAACCCCGCGAGCACGGCGAGGATCGTGACGAGCACCGCAGCCCAGCGGGGGAGCTTGCGCCGTTCAAGGAAAGAGACGAGCGGGTCGAGGCCAAGGCTCAGAAACAGCGCCGTGCCGACATAGAGAAGCACGGTCGAGAGCGTCTGCACGCTGCCGATGAGCATGATCCCGAGGCCCACGCCGAGAGTCGCCACCAGCGCGGTGCGGAACGGGTTGTGGAACTTCATGGTTCTCCTCGACGAGTGATGTCCAGCCAGCGTAGAGCCGTCGGCGACCGTGTGACGCCACGGATCGCCGGAACAGTGCAACCGTATGGGTATTACACAGGTCGTTTCGATAGTCTGAAATGTCGAGTGATATCCGATTTTGACGTCTGGGAATCACGGAGGAGTTGATTCGTGCGTTTTGTGTGGGCCGTTGTGGCCTTCGTGCTGGCCACGCTGCTGATTGGAGCGGGCATCGCGCAGCGAACCGTTTTCCTCGGCCCGAAGGCAGAGCAGACAGAGTTGAGCGTCACTGAACCCCAGCGCTACACGCTGATCGACGGTGATGTGCTGCGCTCCCATCCCGGTGAGCAGACCGTGATCGCCCGGGGGTCAGGAACCGTGTTCCTCGCCCAGGCGCGCACTGCCGATCTCGAAGCCTGGCTCGCGGATGCCGAGTACAACCGCGTCTCCATCGACGAGGGCGGAACGATCTCCAGCACGGTGATCCCCGCGTCGATCCTTCCGGTGGAAGAGGACCCTGCCGCAGAGGAACCCGCCGACGCGGCGGCGACCGATGACGCTGCGGAAGAGCAGGGTCGCAACCCCGCAGGATCAGACCTCTGGTTGACGGAGTTCAGCGACGAGGGCTCGCTCATCGAGCGGATGCAGATTCCCGAGGGCGTCTCAGTGCTGCTCGCGAGTGATGGCACGGAGGACGCTCCGAGCGACGTGATCCTGTCGTGGCCGCTGGAGAACCGGACGCCCTTCGCCGGCCCGCTCATGGTCGCGGGTGGCATCATCATGGCCGCGGGCCTCGTTCTCTACGTCCTCGCGATCCGCCATTCCCGCCGTGGGCGTGGACCACGCCGCAAGGGGCCGCCGCCCCTGCCCCCGACGGAGCCGATCGACGTCGCGCGCGACAATGCTGAGCTGGAAGAGGGCACGTCGACGACGACTGGCGAGGGCCGGACCGACACCGGCGCCAAGACCCAGCAGAACCGGGCGCGACTCCCGCGTCGCCGGGCTCTGCTCGCCGTGCCGGTGTTCGCCGTCACCACCGCGATGTTGGCCGGATGCACCCCGGATGCGTGGCCTCAGCAGGCGTCTTCGCCGTCGCCATCGCCGACCGCGACGGTCGTCACGCCGGAGGACCAGCAGGCTCCGGTGATGACAGAAGCGCAGGCGGCACGCGTGCTCGAGAACCTCTCCGCCACAGTCGCAGAGGCAGACGAGACTCTCAATGCCGAGTTGGCCGCGACGCGATTGACAGGCTCCGCGCTGGCCGAACGTCAGACCGACTACCTCGTGCGCGCTTCTGTGCCCGAGTACGTCGCCCCCTCGGCCATCCCCTCGGACAAGATCCGGATCCTGGTGCCGCAGGCCTTCGACGGCTGGCCCCGCACGACACTCATGCTCGCCGAGGCAGGCAGCGACGAGACGGTGCCGCCGGTCATTCTCACGATGACACAGGACGACCCGTGGTCGAACTACAAGATCACCTATCTCGCAGAGATGCAGGCCTCCGCGGAGCTGCCCGATCTTCCGCCGGCGTGGCTCGGTGCCAAGCTGACACCGCCGGACTCGCCATTCCTCGTCGTCGCGCCTGATGCGCTTGCGGAGGCATTCGCGAGCGTCGTGGACGAGAACGAGGCCAGCCCCGCTTACGAACTCTTCGACAAGGGCGTCCACGACTTCGCGACGACGATTCGCGACAGCCGAGCCGCCATCGTGCAGGCACTCGCCGATGCGAACGCCGCCACGACATCTGCGATGTCGTTCGACCTCTCGCCGACCGGTGATGTGCCGATGGCGCTGGCGAGTATCGACAGTGGTGCGATCGTCGCGGTCTCTCTGAAGGACTCGCAGTCGATCGTCCCCACGCAGGAGGGCGTGGACATCCGCGTGGGCAACAACGAGCCGGCGAAGGCGCTCACGGGTGTCGAATCGTCGTCCAAGGGCTTTGTGACCACCTATGGCATGCAGCTCTTCTTCTCGGTGCCTGCGCAGGGTTCCAGCGCGCAGGTGCAGCTTCTTGCGGTGTCGCAGGAGCTTCTGTCTGTGGAGGTAATCCCGTGAGTGAGATCTCGCCCGCCGCTCTGCGAGGCGCCGTCGACCTTTCATCGCTGCGTAACCGTCCTGCGCCGTCTTCGGCGCCGATCTCTGCGCCCGATGGCGAAGCGACACTCCCGCTTGTCTTCGATGTCACGGATACCACGTTCGGACAGGTTCTCGAGCTGTCCCGTCGTGTGCCTGTCGTCGTCGATCTGTGGGCCGAGTGGTGTGGTCCGTGCAAGCAGCTCAGCCCGATCATCGAGAAGGTGGTCAACGAGCTCGCCGGCCGCGTGCTGCTGGCGAAGGTCGACGTCGACGCGAACCCGCAGCTGGCGCAGAGCTTCCGGGCGCAGTCGATCCCCATGGTTGTCGGACTGGTCGCCGGTCAGCCCGTTCCGCTGTTCACCGGAGCGGTACCTGAAGAGCAGGTTCGCCAGGTCTTCGGACAGCTTCTCGAGCTCGCCGCGCAGCACGGCGTGTCTGGCACCGTTCCGGTTGCGGCGGGAGAGCAGGAGGCGTCTGCGGAGCCTGAAGAGGCTCCGATGCCGCCGCTGCATGCGGCCGCGTTCGCGGCGATCGAGGCCGGCGACTATGCCGCTGCGATCACCGCGTACGAGCAGGCCCTCGCGGAGAACCCCCGCGACGAAGACGCACGGGCGGGTCTCGGCCAGGTTCGTCTGCTGCACCGCACGCAGGGGCTCGATC
Organism: Microbacterium sp. GW823-FHT02G05; assembly: GCF_058797175.1. Lineage (NCBI taxonomy): Bacteria > Bacillati > Actinomycetota > Actinomycetes > Micrococcales > Microbacteriaceae > Microbacterium > Microbacterium sp. GW823-FHT02G05. The sequence continues at coordinate 525,586 of NZ_JBXAJK010000002.1, read as the reverse complement.
TCGGTGCCGTGCGCGCCGCAGCCGCCGCCGCACCTCAGGATGTCGATGCGCAGTTCGCTGTGGCCGACATGGACATCGCAGGCGGCCACGTCGGTGACGCCTTCGGCCGTCTTCTCGACCTCTTCGCCGCGGCATCCGCTGACGACCGCACGCGCGTCCGCGAGCGCCTCGTCGAACTGTTCGGATTGATCGGCGAGGCAGACCCGCGTGTGGGCCAGGCCCGTCAGCGCCTCACGTCGCTTCTGTTCTGACCCTTCTCACGACCGCGTCGGCGAAGGCACGTGCGGATCGCGCTGGTAGCGCAGCCACAGCGTGGACAGCGGCGGCAGGGTGAGCGTGGCTCGCGCTGCGCCGTTGTCTTCTTCGTGCGCATACACGTAGCCGAGATTTCCTTTCCCCGAGCCGCCGTACTCGACGGCATCGGTGTTGAGGACTTCGCGCCATGTGCCCGACAGGGGCAGATCGAGGGCGAAGCCCGTGTGTGCGACGCCGGCGAAATTGCTGACGACGACGACTTTGCCGCCGTGCGCGTCGCGCCGGCTGAATGCGATCACGCTGGCATCCCAGGTGGGGCCGCCGAGTCGTGAGAAGCAGTTGCCGTCGTTGTCGCGCTCCCAGAGCGGCGCGTGTGCGCGGTAGGAGCGGTTGAGTTCGCCCACGAAGCTCTGCAGCTGCGCGTGTGCGGGCTGGTCGAGCAGCCACCAGTCGAGGCTCCGGCTTTCGGCCCACTCGGAGAGCTGTCCGAACTCCTGCCCCATGAACAGCAGCTTCTTTCCTGGATGCCCCCACATGTACGCGAGGAAGGCACGGAGGTTCGCTCGTTTCGCCGCCGCATCCCCGGGCATCTTGCTGAGCAGGCTGCCCTTGCCGTGCACGACCTCGTCATGGCTGATCGGGAGAACGTAGTTCTCACCGAAGGCGTACACGAAGGAGAAGGTCATCTCGCCTTGGTGATGGCCGCGGTAAAGCGGGTCTCGCGCGATGTACTCCAGCGAGTCGTTCATCCAGCCCATGTTCCATTTGAAGCCGAATCCGAGACCTGCTCGGTCCGTGGGTGAGGTGACACCGGGAAAGCTCGTCGACTCCTCGGCGATCATCAGGATCCCCGGGTGCTTGCGGTAGGCGGTCGCGTTGACCTCCTGCAGGAAGTGGATCGCCTCCAGGTTCTCGCGTCCGCCGTGCACATTCGGGGTCCACTCGCCGTCTCTCCTCGAGTAGTCGAGGTACAGCATCGATGCGACAGCGTCGACCCTGAGCCCGTCGACGTGGAACTGCTCCAGCCAGTAGAGCGCGTTGGCGACGAGGAAGTTGCGCACTTCTGCGCGCCCGTAGTCGAAGATCAGCGTGCCCCAGTCCTGGTGCTCACCGCGCTTCGGATCAGGGTGCTCGTAGAGCGGTTCGCCGTCGAAACGGGCGAGGGCGAACGCATCGCGGGGGAAGTGCCCGGGCACCCAGTCGAGGATGACGCCGATGCCGGCCTGGTGCATCCGGTCGATGAGATAGCGCAGGTCGTCGGGGTCACCGAAGCGTCGGGTCGGCGCGTAGTAGCCCGACACCTGGTAGCCCCATGAGCCGCCGAAGGGATGTTCCGCGACGGGCATGAACTCGACATGTGTGAAGCCGGTCGTGGTGACGTGCTCGATCAGTGCATCGGCGAGGTCGCGATAGCCGAGCCCCGGACGCCAGGACCCCAGGTGCACCTCGTAGATCGACAGCGGCTGTCCTACGGCATGCGTGGCCGCTCGGCGGGTCATCCAGGCGCCATCCCGCCACAGATGCTCGGACCGCGTCACGACGGATGCGGTGGCCGGAGGCGTCTCCGCGAGCTGTGCCAGCGGATCCGCCTTGAGAATCCACTCACCCGCGCGGGTGCGGATCTCGTACTTGTAGCGCGCTCCCACCTCGACGCCCGGAACGAAGAGCTCCCAGACGCCACTGGCCCCCATCGACCGCATCGGGTGCAGTTCGCCGTTCCAATCGTTGTGATCGCCGACGACGCGCACCACCTGGGCGTTCGGCGCCCACACCGCGAAGGCGGTGCCGGCGTCGCCGTCGATGACGCGCGGGTGCGCACCCAGCACCTCCCAGAGTCGTTCGTGACGGCCTTCGACGATGAGGTGCAGATCGAGTTCCCCGATCGTCGGCGCATGCCGGTACGGGTCGCCCGCGCGCCACTCCGCACCGTCCGCGTAGTGGGTGAGGACTTCGTAGCGCCCGGCGGCGCCGGTCAGGAGACCCTCCCAGACGCCGCCTTCGATGTGATCGAGATGCACCGTGACGCCGGAGTCGAGGAGGGCGGTCACGGATTCCGCGAGCGGACGTCGCACGCGGATGACGGTGCCGGGTCGACCAACGGCGTCGAGGTGAGGGTGCGCGCCGAGCAGCGCGTGCGGATCGTGATGAGTGCCCGCGGCGACGGATTCGAAGACGGAGGACTCCATGCTGATCATGATCTCTGCTCCCTTACTCGCAGAATGTGTGCCGGTTCGGCAAAGGCGTCGAGCCGGACGTAGTTGTGGTCGCTCCACTGCCAGACAGCGCCGGTGAGCAGGTCTTCGACCTCAAAGGGGTCACCGGGTTCCACACCCCACAGGCGGGTGTCGAGGTGCACGGTCGTCTGCCGCACGGAATGAGGATCGACATTCACGACGACGATGATGGTGTCATCCTGGCCTGTGCCGGTGAACGCGGCGTCGAGGTGCTTCGAGTACACCAGCACCGCGTCGTCGTCGCTCCAATGGAACGCGAGGTCGCGCAGCTGCCGCAGCGCAGGGTGCGCGCGGCGGATCTCGTTGAGTCTCTGCAGGAGCGGGGCCAGCGAGCCACCGCTTCGCTCTGCGGCGGCCCAGTCGCGGAGCTTGTACTCGTACTTCTCGTTGTCGATGTTCTCTTCCGACCCGGAGCGCGCGATGTTCTCGACCAGCTCGTATCCGGCATACACACCGTAGAGCGGCGCAGCTGTCGCGGCGATCACCGCACGGATCCGGTACGCGGCGCGTCCGCCGAACTGCAGATACTCGGTGAGGATGTCGGGGGTGTTCACGAAGAGATTCGGACGCAGGTAATCGGCGGTGTCGGAGACCAGGGAGGTGAGGAACTCTTCCAGTTCGGTCTTCGTGTTGCGCCAGGTGAAGTAGGTGTAACTCTGCTGGAAGCCCACGGCGGCGAGAGCACGCAGGGGAGCGGGGCGGGTGAACGCCTCCGCCAGGAAGACGATGTCCGGGTGCTGGGCCGTCACCGTGGCGATGAGCCATTCCCAGAACTGCAGCGGCTTGGTGTGCGGGTTGTCGACGCGGAAGATCCGCACGCCCTGTGCGATCCAGTGCTCGACGATGCGCAGCACCTCAGCGGCAAGGCCTTCGGGGTCGTTGTCGAAGTTCAGCGGGTAGATGTCCTGGTACTTCTTCGGCGGATTCTCCGCATAGGCGATAGTGCCGTCGGGGAGCGTCGTGAACCACTCCGGGTGCGCGGCGACCCAGGGATGATCGGGCGAGGCCTGAAGTGCGAGGTCGAGCGCGATCTCGAGTCCGAGGTCGTTCGCTGTGCGCAGGAAAGCACGGAAGTCGTCGAGCGTGCCGAGGTCGGGGTGCACGGCGTCGTGGCCGCCTTCGGCCGCACCGATCGCCCAGGGCGAGCCGGGATCTCCGGGAACAGTGGTGAGCGTGTTGTTCGGACCCTTGCGATGCGTGCGTCCGATCGGGTGGATCGGCGGCAGGTAGAGCACATCGAAGCCCATCTTCGCGACAGCGGGGAGGCGAGCGGCTGCGGTCTGGAAGGTGCCGCTGGCGATCGTGCCGTCTGCGCGAAGCCGTGCGCCTTCGGAGCGAGGGAAGAACTCGTACCAGGCGCCGACACCTGCGCGCTCCCGTTCGACCCGCAACTGATGCCAGGCGCCCGCCGATTCGAGAGATGAGAGCGGACGCTGCGAGAACACGGACGCGAGAGCCGGATCGTTGGCGACCGCGAGGATGGTGTCTGCGCTGGCATCCGCGTTCGCAAGCACCGCCGCGTACTTCTTGATCCGCGAGCGCTCAGCGGCGGGACGCGTGCGCTCCGTGACCGCGCGGGTGAGGAGCTCGCCGCCCTGCATCCGCGTGAGATCGACATCCACGCCGGCAGCGAGCTTGACCTGCGTCGTATGGGCCCAGGTCGCGAACTCGTCGGCAAAGCTCTCGAAGCGGAACGACCAGGTGCCGGTGGCGTCGAGCGCGATGAGCGCCTCCCAGCGATCCGTCCCATCGGCGAGCGGCCGCAGACGGTGCAGGCTCTCGTGACCTCCGGCATCGCGCAGCCGCACGTGCACGCCGATGAGGTCATGCCCTTCGCGGAATGCGACGACCCGGAACGGCACCACTTCGCCGGCGAAGGCCTTCGGCGCGAAGCCGCCGGGGGCCGAAGGGCGTGCGTCACTCAGGGGGATGCGAGGCGTTCGCAGGGGAGAATCAGCGGAGCCAGCGGCCCGCAGGGGGATCTCTGCAGGGCTCCGAAGAGTCGCTGCAGCGGGACGAGAAGCGGTGCGTACGGCCACACCCTGAACCTACCGCTCCGGGGCGCTCCGCGGGGAGTGAAAACGGAGTGTTCACTCCACCCGGAACAGGCGCATGGACGTTCCCGGCACAGCGATCACGTCGCCGGGTGCATGCACGCTCTCGACAGCACCGGGACGCTCGTCCGCGCTGGACCACAGCGAGACATAACGGGTCGCATCAGAGGTCGTCGGCAGCGTCACATCGATCGCGCTCTCGACGCCGTGCACGATCAGAAGCACGCGGTTCGGATTCTCGCCGGTGTCTTCGACCGCCAGGTACTGGAGCGTGCGGTGCGAGGCATCCGTCCACTGTTCGATCGACATGGTCGTGCCGGACTGATCGAACCAGGACATCTCGCTCGCACCGGGCGTCTCCTCACCCAGCCGTGCGTACCGCGCAGGACGCAGAGCGGGATTCTCTCGCCGCAGTCGCGTGAGGGTCGCGACGTGCGCGCGCAGGCACTCCTGCCACTCCTCGTGTTCCCAGGAGAGCCAGGTCAGCGGCGAATCGTGGCAGTAGGCGTTGTTGTTGCCCTGCTGCGTGCGTCCCGTCTCGTCGCCCGCGGTGATCATGGGCACACCTGCGGATAGCAGGAGCGTCCCCATCAGGTTGCGCATCGCCTTGCGTCGCGTCGCCTCGATCACGGGGTCCTGCGTCGGGCCTTCAGCGCCGTGATTGAAGGCGCGGTTCATCTCGGCACCGTCGCGATTCTCCTCACCGTTGGCCTCGTTGTGCTTGACGTTGTATGAGACGAGATCCCGGAGCGTGAAGCCGTCGTGTGCGGTGACGAAGTTCACGCTCGCGAGCGGGCCGCGCTCAGTCGAGAAGGTGTTCGACGACCCGGCAAGGCGGGTCGCGAAGCCTCCGATGCCGACGGGGGCGGTGGACGCGCGACGCGCGTAGTCGATGTCGCTCAGCCAGAAATTGCGCACGCGGTCTCGATAGCGATCGTTCCACTCGTGCCAGCCCTGGCCGAAGTTGCCGGTCTGCCAGCCACCGGTTCCGACGTCCCAGGGCTCCGCGATCAGCTTGGACTCCGCGAGCACTGGGTCAGTGCGGATGGCCTGGAGCAGCGGATGCGACGCCGTGAATGTGTGGGTTGCATCCCGGCCGAGTGCCGAGGCGAGATCGAACCGGAAGCCGTCGACCTGTAGATCCTCTGCCCAGTAACGCAGCGAATCCAGGATGAGGCGCGCCGCGGCATCCGTCGAGGTGTTCATGGTGTTGCCGCACGCTGTTGTGTCCACGTACTCGCCGTCCGGGTGCTGGCGGTAATAGCGAGCGTTGTCTATGCCGCGCAGGCTCGTGCGCGGACCGTTCGGACCGCCCTCGGAGGTGTGGTTGTAGACGACGTCGAGGATGACTTCGATACCGGCTTCGTGGAGGAGCTTCACCATCCCCTTGAACTCGCGCAGCACCGCATCCGGACCCGACCGCCGTGCTTCGGTTGTCGCATAGGCGGCATGCGGGGTGAAGAAGTTCAGGGTGTTGTAACCCCAGTAGTTCTGGAAGCCCCGTTGCTGCAACCACGGTTCGGAGACGAACGCGTGCACAGGCAGCAATTCCACGGCGGTGATGCCGAGAGACGAGAAGTGCTCGATCATTGCCGGATGCGCGAGACCCGCGTAGGTGCCATGCAGGGCCGGCGGAACCCCGGGATGCCGCTTCGTCATGCCTTTGACATGCCCCTCGTAGATCACCGTGTCGGCGAAGGACGTGCGCGGCTTCTGCGCGCCATCCCAGTCGAAGGCGCCATCGACGACAACCGAACGCCAGTCGTCCTGCCCGCTTGCACGGACGAGCCCGCGCGCGTACGGGTCGATGAGGTTCGTGTGCGGTCGGAACGAGTTGCCGCCGCCCTGCGCACCCGTCACCCGGATCGCATACCTGCTTCCGGTCTGGAGCTGCGGAGAGCGCACCTCCCAGACCCCCTCGCCCACCTGCTCGAATCGCAGCTCCGCGATCGCCCAGTCCACGTCCGCTCCGTCGAAGAGCACGAGGTCGAGACCTGTGGCGTTGCTGGACCACACCCGCAGCGTGCCGACACCGTCGACGACGCGCACCCCCAGGTCATCGAACGCCGAGCTGCACAGCGAGCACAGAGCCTCTCGGCGTGCGTCGTCGGGAACCGTCGCGGGGGCATGGGGGCACATGGACGACAGCATAAACGTCGGGGGAGTCGCCGTAACATCGAAAGGGTGACCATCTACCTCGACCACGCGGCGACGACACCGCTCCGACCCCGGGCTGCAACGGCCTGGCTGGAGGCGCAGACTATCGTCGGGAACGCCTCGTCGACGCACGGTGCGGGGCAGGCCGTGCGCCGTCTGCTGGAAGAGTCTCGCGAGCGCATCGCCGCCGTGCTCGACTGCGAGCCGATCGAAGTCGTCTTCACCTCGGGGGGAACCGAGGCGATCAACCTTGCTCTCACGGGGCTTTGGCGACAGCGCGCAGAGGGTCAGGACGCGATCGTGCTGCCGGAGGGTGAGCATCACGCCACACTCGACACCGTGGCAGCGCTCGCCGCGACGGGAGCTCAGGTGCGCTCCGTTCCGCTGGATGCCGAGGGGCGCATCCGTGGCGATCTGTTCGCCGATGCCCTGCCCGGTGCGGCCTTCGCAACGGCGCTGCTCGCGAACAACGAGGTCGGCACCGTCAACGATGGGCGCGGGCTCAGTCGATCGGCCGCCGAGAACGATGTGCCTTTTCACCTGGACGCCGTCGCCGCTTTCGGACACCTGCCGGTGTCGTTCCGGGAGCTGCGCGCTGCAGCGCCAGCGGGCGCGGGCCTCGTGGCGCTGAGCGTCGCCGGACACAAGGTCGGCGCCCCGGTCGGGACGGGCGCGCTCGTCGTCGCGCGCAGCGCACGGCTCGCGCCGCTCCTGCACGGCGGGGGACAACAGCGCGGGCTGCGCCCAGGAACTCAGGATGTCGCGGGTGCCGCAGCCTTCGCCGTAGCCGCAGAAGAGGCCGAGGCCGAGCGTGAACGTGAGGCCGCCCGACTCACTGCCCTGCGAATCGCGTTGGCCGATGGCATCCGAGCGCGCATTCCTCAGGTCGAACTGCTGGGAGATCCGGAGCACCGGATCCCGGGCAACCTGCACCTCCTCTTTCCCGGCGCCGTGAGCGAGAGCCTGCTCTTTCTGCTCGATCAGTCGGGGATCTCGGCATCCGCCGGCTCCGCCTGTCAGGCGGGTGTGGCAGAGCCATCGCACGTCGTGCAGGCACTGGGGCGGTCGGAAGCGGATGCCCGCAGCGTCGTGCGCTTCACACTGGGGTACACGTCGACCGCGGACGATATCGACCGTGTGCTCGCCGTGATCGCGGATGCCTATGCCCGCGCATCCGGGTCCCGCACGGGTTCACGCTCGTAGACTGGTATCCATGCGAATTCTGGCGGCGATGAGTGGAGGCGTGGACTCCGCCGTGGCGACGGCACGTGCGGTCGAGGCGGGGCACGAGGTCGTCGGCGTGCACCTCGCGCTCTCGCGAGCGGGCGGCACGCTGCGCACCGGCAGCCGTGGCTGCTGCACGATCGAAGATGCGATGGATGCTCGTCGCGCGGCCGATCTGCTCGGCATTCCGTTCTACGTCTGGGACTTCTCGGAGCGTTTCCGCGACGACGTCATCGAGGACTTCATCTCCGAGTACAAGGCCGGTCGCACGCCGAACCCCTGCCTGCGCTGCAACGAGAAGATCAAGTTCGCCGCACTCCTGGAGCGGGCGATCGAGCTCGGTTTCGATGCCGTCTGCACCGGCCACTACGCCACCCTCGTGAACGGCGAGGGCGGCCTCGAGCTGCACCGCGCCTCCGACGCAGCGAAGGACCAGTCCTACGTGCTGGGCGTCCTCAACGCAGAGCAGCTCGCGCACACCTACTTCCCGCTCGGTGACACGCCCTCCAAGGCGCTTGTGCGCGCGGAGGCGGAGGCGCGCGGTCTGAGCGTCGCGCAGAAACCCGACAGCCACGACATCTGCTTCATCCCCGACGGCGACACCCGCGGGTGGCTGGCGGAGAAAGTCGGCGCGGAGCAGGGCGAGATCGTGGATCGCACGGGCGCGGTCGTGGGCACACACGAGGGCGCGCACGCGTTCACAGTGGGGCAGCGCCGCGGACTCAAGCTCGGCATCCCGGCGGATGACGGCAAGCCCCGCTTCGTGCTCGAGGTGCGTCCCGTGTCGAACACCGTCGTCGTCGGGCCCAAGGAGGCTCTGGCGATCGCGGAGATCTCGGGGGAGAGGTTCTCCTGGGCGGGGCCTGCGCCGACCGAGGGCGAGTTCCGCTGTCATGTACAGATCCGCGCGCATGCCGAGCCTGTTCCCGCGGTCGCCTATGTGACGGCTGCAGGAGTCCGGGTTGTTCCGGATGCGCCGCTGGACGGGGTGGCTCCCGGACAGTCGGCGGTGATCTACGTCGGCACGCGTGTGCTGGGGCAGTTCACGATCGATCACACGGTCTCGGCGGTACCCGCCGGCGTCTGAGCCGGTTCGTCGGCGAGCATCCGCAGCACGCGTTCGGCCTGCGCTTCGGTTGCACCTGGGGGATTTCGCAGGAAGCCGCCGTTGCCAGGCAGCAGCATGAGGAGCCAGAAGATCGCCCAATGGCACCGCCAATGAGGGAGGCGCTCTCTGTCGTCCTCGGTGAGACCGACAGCGTCGACCAGGGCATCCGCGTCGTAGACATCGCGACCTGCGAGGTGCTCGACATGGTCGGCGAGCTCGAAGGCGGGTTCGGACAGGCCGCCGTCTTCGAAGTCCACGAGACGACAGGCGCTGCCGTCCCAAAGCACATTCGCGGGGTTGAGGTCTGCGATGCCGAGCACGGTCAGCTGGGCGGGGACGCGGGGCGTGTCTGCCAGCCACTGTCGGGAGGCGCGCAGCGCACGCTCGACCAGTTGCGGGTCCTGGCATCCCTTGAGGTCGCCGGCGCGGCTGGCCCACTCGCGCAGCTCAGCCCCGAGTGAGGAGGGGCCGAGGCGGCGTTCTCCGAGGCCGAGCGCCTGCGCGGCAGACAGGGGCGCGCTGTACAGTCGTCGCAGTGCGCGCCCCAGGCTTGTCGTCTGCGCGCCGTTCAGGGGTGTGGCCCCCAGGGGTTCGCCGGCGAGTCGCTCCATGACGATCACGGGTGCGTCATCGGCCGTCTCGCGACGCAGAGGGCGGGGCGCGAGGCCCGGCGCGTGCTCCGCGAGAACCGCCAGACAGGCCCACTCACGGTCGGGTTCCCGATCCGACCACGTGCGGTATCTCTTGCGCGCCTCGGTCGCAGTGAACGTCAGCTCGTGGGTGTGGGTCGTCACGATGCCACTGTAAGCGCCGGACCGCACCCGCGGCGCCCTGGCGATGTCGGAGCCCGCTCGTAGACTTGCAGAGTGCCGGACTACATCTCACTGGAAGACGCCCGTGTCGAGGCCGACGAGCTGACGACTCGCATCCTCGAGGCAAAGGACGCGTACTACGGGCGCGATACGTCCGTCGTCGATGACGCCACCTATGACGGGTGGATGCACCGGCTCGAAGAGCTCGAGCGCCTCCACCCTGAGTTGCAGGGTCAGGACTCGCCCACGCAGATGGTGGGCGCGGCACAGGCTACGGGACTCGACACGATCGAGCACGCAGAGCGGATGCTGAGCCTCGACAACGTCTTCTCGCTCGACGAGCTGCGTGACTGGGCCGTCAAGACGCGGGCAGCGGCGGGGCGCGACGTCGCCTGGCTGACCGAGTTGAAGATCGACGGCCTCGCGATCAACCTCCGCTACGAGAACGGTGTGCTGACCTCCGCGGCGACCCGCGGCGATGGGCGTGTGGGCGAGATCGTCACCGAGAACGCGCTGCGCCTGCCCGAGATCCCGCAGCGACTCGCTGGCACAGGACACCCCGAGATCGTCGAGGTGCGCGGTGAGGTGTTCATCCCGGTCGCCGCCTTCGAGCGGCTCAACGCAGCGCAGGCCGAGTTCCGTGAGCGCGCCTACGCCGACGCCCTGCACCGCTGGGAGGCGCGCACTGGCAGCAAGCAGCCCTTCGACGAAGAGAAGGCACGAGCAGCAGCCGCGAGGCGTTTCCCTTCGTTCGCGAACCCGCGCAACGCGGCCAGCGGCGGGCTGCGCCAGCAGCTCGACAAGAAAGACGGCCTCGAGCTCGAAGCGGGACTGCTGCGTGTCGCCTCTCTCGCGCTCTACGTGCACGGCATCGGCGCGTGGCCGAATCCTCCGGTCGCCGCGCAGAGTGAGGTCTATGACCTTCTGGTCGACTGGGGGCTTCCAGCCAGCCCGCACACCAAGGTCTGCCACACGATCGACGAGGTGGCCGACTTCGTCGCCTACTTCGGCGAGCACCGCCATGACATCGAGCACGAGTTGGACGGCATCGTCGTCAAGGTCGATGAGCTCGCGCTGCACGACGAGCTCGGAATGACGAGTCGCGCACCGCGCTGGGCGATCGCATACAAGTATCCGCCCGAAGAGGTGCAGACCACGCTGCTCGACATCGTCGTCTCCGTGGGGCGCACCGGACGCGCGACACCGTTCGCCGTGATGGCACCCGCGCACGTCGCAGGGAGCGTCGTCCGTCAGGCCACGCTCCACAACAAAGACGTGGTGAAAGCCAAGGGGGTGTTGATCGGTGACACGGTGGTGCTGCGGAAGGCCGGGGATGTCATTCCCGAGGTCCTCGGCCCTGTCGTCGAGAAGCGCGACGGCACCGAGCGCGAGTTCGTGATGCCGACCGAGTGCCCGGAGTGCGGCGCGACGCTGCGTCCCATGAAGGAAGGCGACATCGATCTGCGCTGCCCGAACGCGCGCTCGTGCCCGGCACAGGTGCGCGGGCGCGTCGAGCACATCGGATCACGCGGAGCGCTCGATGTCGAGGCGCTCGGAGAGGTCACAGCCGCGGCGTTGACGCAGCCGACGTCACCCGCTGTGCCGCCGCTTGAGACGGAAGCAGGGCTCTTCGGACTGACCCTGGAGCAGCTTGTGCCGATCGAGCTCTTCGTGCGGGACGCGGAGACGGGGCTTCCGAAGCAGGACGATGACGGGATCGTCAAGACCCGTGCGCCCTTCCGGCGCAACCCGACCTCCGCCGAGAAGAAGTCGGGGCTCGAAGGCCCGCAGCCGTCGTCTCAGGCGATCACACTGCTGGCTGAGCTCGAGAAGGCGAAGACCAAGGAGCTCTGGCGTCTGCTGGTCTCGTTGAACATCCGGCACGTGGGCCCGGTCGCCGCCCGTGCACTCGCCCAGTGGTTCGGCTCCCTGGACGCGATCAGGGCCGCATCACGGGATGAGCTTGCCGCCGTCGAGGGCGTGGGCGGGATCATCGCCGATTCGCTCCTCGACTGGTTTGAGGTCGACTGGCACCAGGAGATCATCCAGAAGTGGGCGGATGCCGGCGTGCAGTGGGCCACGCCCGGTCATCCGGGGCCTGGTGCTGCGACCGCCGAAGGCGGTGTGCTCGACGGCCTCACCGTCGTCGCGACAGGCTCGCTCGACGGCTACACCCGCGAGGGTGCGCAGGAAGCGATCATCAAGGCCGGCGGCAAGGCGGCATCCAGTGTCTCGAAGAAGACCGATTTCGTCGCGGCTGGTCCCGGAGCGGGATCGAAGCTCGCAAAGGCTGAAGAGCTGGGGGTCCGGATCCTCGACGCCGCCCAGTTCCACGTACTCGTCACCGAGGGGCCCGACGCGCTGGATGCCTGAGCGACTGACCGTCATCCTCACCACGCTTCAGATCGATACGTCGCGGCCGGTCGACATCGGGCGACTCGCTACGCAGGTGAGACAGACGGTGGATTCCGACGCTCGAACGTGAACGAATGAGGGCCGCACCGGATCGGCGCAGCCCTCATTCCTTGTCCGCGTGGGGACGGGGGAGTCGTCAGTACTTGTGGCGCGGCTTGCGTGCCGGGCGGTCGTCGCCGCCTTCCCGGGCGGGACGGTCGTAGCGCGGGCGTTCACGACGGTCGCCGTATCGGTCGCCGCCGCGATCTCCGCTGCGTTCGCCGTACCGGTCACCGCCGCCCTCGCGGCCGCCGCTGCGGCGTGCGCCGGGTCCGCGATCGGGCTTGATCTCGATGAGTCGACCCGAGATGCGCGTGTCGCGCAGCTTGTCGAGTACGGCAGGATCCATGTTGGTCGGAAGCTCCACCACGGAGAAGTCCGGGCGGATGTTGATCGCTCCGAAGTCGTCACGACCCAGGCCGCCCTCGTTCGCGAGTGCCCCGACGATCTGGCGCGGCTCGACGCGGTGACGACGACCAACCTCGATGCGGTACGCGGTGTAGTCGCCGCGGCCGCGACGCTCGGTGCGCGGTTCACGCGTTCCGCGGTCACCGCGGTCGTTGCGTTCACGAGGCGGTCGGTTGTCGAACTCGACTGCGCGCGCAAGCGGGTCGTCCGACGGGTCGAGGAGCAGCGGCTTGTCACCCTGCGAGACGACTGCGAGTGCCGCGGCCACGTCGGCCTCGGGCACGTCGTGGTTGCGCACGTAGTGGGCGATGACGTCGCGGAACTTCTCGATGCGTGCCGTCTCACTGAGCGCCGTGGTGATCGCGTCGTCGAAGCGCGCGAGGCGGGTCGTGTTGACGTCTTCGGTGCTCGGCAGCTGCATCTGTGTCGGCTGCTGGCGTGTGGCCTTCTCGATGTGCTTCAGAAGGTAGCGCTCGCGCGGGGTGATGAAGCTGATCGCGTCACCCGTGCGCCCGGCGCGACCCGTGCGGCCGATGCGGTGCACGTACGACTCAGTGTCGGTGGGGATGTCGAAGTTCACGACGTGGCTGATGCGCTCGACGTCGAGGCCGCGAGCGGCGACGTCGGTTGCGACGAGGATGTCGAGCTTGCCGTCTTTGAGCTGGTTGACGCTGCGTTCGCGCTGGACCTGCGGGACGTCGCCGTTGATGGCGGCGGCGGAGTAGCCGCGGGCGCGCAGCTTTTCGGCGAGCGTCTCGGTCTCGTTCTTGGTGCGAACGAAGACGATCATGCCGTCGAAGTTCTCGACCTCAAGGATGCGGGTGAGCGCATCGACCTTCTGCGCGTACGACACCACGAGGTAGCGCTGGGTGATGTTGGTGTTGGTCGCGGTCTTCGACTTGATCGTGATCTCTTCCGGGTCGCGCAGGTACTGCTGCGCGAGACGGCGGATCTGCGGCGGCATCGTCGCGGAGAACAGAGCGACCTGCTTCTCGACGGGCGTCTGGGCGAGGATCTGCTCGACGTCTTCCGCGAAGCCCATCTTGAGCATCTCGTCGGCCTCGTCGAGCACGAGGTACTTGAGCTCGGACAGGTCGAGGGTGCCCTTGGCGAGGTGGTCCATGATGCGTCCGGGCGTACCGACGATCACGTGCACGCCGCGGCGGAGAGCCGACAGTTGGACACCGTATCCCTGGCCGCCGTAGACGGGCAGCAGATGCACACCGCGCATGTGGGTCGCGTAGGCCTCGAAGGCCTCCGACACCTGGAGGGCGAGCTCACGTGTGGGGGCGAGAACGAGGGCCTGCGGGGTCTTCTGCGAGACGTCGAGACGCTCGAGAACGGGCAGCGCGAAGGCTGCGGTCTTGCCGGTTCCGGTCTGCGCCATGCCCACGACATCGCGGCCGGACAGAAGCGTCGGGATGGTCGCCGCCTGGATGGGCGATGGCGTCTCGTAGCCGAGATCGCGAATGGCCTTGAGGACAGACCCGGTGATGCCGAGCTCCTCGAATCCGGGGGTCACGGGGGTCACCGAGGGGTCTTCGGTCTGTACTGCATCTTCAGGGGTCACTTCCCAAGGGTAGCGCCCCGAAGGCCCTCTCTGCTGTCCGTGCGGTCAGGAACCGGTCGTGAGGGCGAGTAGGCGCTCGCGAACCTGCCGACGCAGCACCTTCCCGATGAGGGATTTGGGCAGTTCATCGACGACGAAGAGACGGCGCGGAACCTTGTAGGGCGTCAGGATGCCACGGGCGAACTCGCGGATCGCCTCGACGTCCACGTCTGTGCCGGATTCGACGACGATCGCGGCGACGACCTCCTCGCCGGAATGCTCGCTCGGCAGGCCGACGACTGCGGCATCGATCACCTGAGGGTGCTGGCGCAGTGCGTTCTCGACCTCGGTCGGAGCGACGTTGAAGCCGCCCGTGATGATGAGCTCCTTGATGCGATCCACGATCCGCACGAATCCGGCGTCGTCGATCGTGACGATGTCGCCGGTGCGATACCAGCCGTCCACGAAGACCGCTTCGGTCTCCTCCGGCTTGCCGTAGTAGCCGGAGAACACCTGCGGGCCACGCACGATGAGTTCGCCCGCAGATCCCGGTTCGACATCGACCGTCGGGCTCTCCGGATCGACGACCCGGCATTCCGTGCCGGGCAGCGGGAGACCGACGGTTCCCGGCACGCGGTTGTCGGCGACCGGGTTGGCCATGAGCACGGGGGAGCACTCGCTGAGTCCGTAGCCCTCGACGAGGAAACCTCCGGAGGCCTTCTCGAACGGGACGACGAGTTCGTGCGGCAGCGCCATCGCGCCTGAGATGGCGACCTCGGTGCCCGCGAGCGACACTCCCTTCTCCTTCGCTGCGGCGAGCAGGCGATCGGCGATCGGCGGCACGAGCGGCAGGAAGGTGGCGGGATGCTTCTTCATGACGGCAAGCACCAGATCAGGGTCGAACTTCGGGAACAGCACCAGACGGGCGCCCATCGACATTGCGAAGGTGAGGCACAGGGTCAGCCCGTAGGCGTGGAACATCGGGAGCACGGCGTAGACGACGCATCCGTTTCCCCGCGTGATCGAGGGAACCCAGGCCTGCGACTGCGCCGCGTTCGCCAGCAGGTTGCGGTGCGTGAGTGACGCGCCCTTGGGCGTTCCTGTGGTGCCGGAGGTGTACTGGATGATCGCGAGGTCGTCTGTCTGCGGACGCGGATGCGACGCGGGCAGCGGTTCAGCGGACAGCAGCGTCTCCCACGCTGTCGCGCCACGTACGGCGGTCGTCAGCGCCGCGCGGGACTCGCGGGCCTTCGCGATCGGCAGTCGCAGCGCCAGGCGTGTGGCGAACGGCATGGCTCGGGTGACGTCGACAGAGATGAGGTTGCGCACCGCGAGATCCTCGGGGAACTCCTGCACGGTCTCGACGACCTTGCTCCACACGATCGCGTGCGTCGCCCCGTGGTCTTCGAACTGCTTGCGCAGCTCGCGCGGGGTGTAGAGCGGGTTGTGCTCGACGACGACGGCGCCCAGGCGGAGGACGGCGTAGAACGCGATGATGTGCTGCGGACAGTTGGGCAGCACGATCGCGACGGGGTCGCCGGCGCGCACACCGCGATCGCGAAGACCGGCCGCCGCGCGGTCGATAGCCTCCTGCATCTCCCGGTAGCTCGTCGTCCGACCGAAGAACTCCAATGCCGGCGCATCCGGATAGTCGCGAACCGAGGCATCGACGATGTCGATCAGTGAGCCGGTCACCTCGGCGAGATCCGAGGGCACACCCGCCGCGTAGCTGGCGATCCAGGGGCGAGGCGGGTCGTACGTCGTCGTCATGCTCCCAGCCTATTCCGGGAGGGCTCTTGACTTGTGCATCGTCGCATCGTTTAGTTAAGCAAATGCTTAAGTAAGGAGTTGAGGATGCCGGTCGCCACAGATGCGCTGTCGCTCGTGTTCCAGGCCTTGGCCGACCCGACGAGACGGGGCATGCTCGAACACCTGAGTCGTGGGGATGCCACCGTCGGAGAGCTCGGCGCCCCCTTCGCGATGAGCGCCTCCGCTGTCTCGCAGCACCTGCGGGTGCTGGAGCGCGCGAATCTGGTGCGTCGCCGTCCTCGCGCTCAGTGGCGTGTGTGCACCCTGCGCCCGGAGGCACTGGATGCAGTCGCGGCCTGGGTCGCGGAGAACCGACGCCTCTGGGAAGAGAGCTTCGAGCACCTCGACGCCATGCTTGCGGAGTTCGACGCACAGGACGGTGTGCGATGAGCGCTCTCGACCCGCGCAGGGAGCTCACGATCACCCGGACGTTCCTGGTCGGTCGCGCGCTTGTGTGGCGTGCCTGGACCGACCCGGAGATGCTTGCACGCTGGATCCACCCCCACGAGGTGATTGTGAAGGCGGGAAGCGTGAGTGTCGATCCTCGGGTGGGCGGCTTCTTCCGCTTCACGATGGTCGATGCGGAGGGCACCGAGTACCCCACGGAAGGCACATACCTCGAGCTTCGTGAACCCGAGTTGCTACGCAGCACATGGGGTGGCCCGTCGAGGCCTGTCGCCGAGCTGGAGGTGTCCCTGCAGGAACGGAGCGCGCGAGAGACCGAGATGACGTTTCGGTTGCGAGGACACCCCGACGACACCCACAGAGTCGACAGCGTCTGGACGGGATGGCGCGAAGCGGTGGAAGAGCTGACCGCAGAACTGGAGGACGCTGAGCATGGGTGAGATCACTGTCGAGCAGATCGTCTCGGCCGATGGCTACGTCTCTGACCGTGACGGCGGAATCGAATTCTTCGAGGACGTCGACTTCGGAGACCAGAGCCGAACGGACACAGAGCAGATGCATTGGCTCGAAGACGTCGATGCGATTCTCTTCGGACGTCGCACCTACGAGATGTTCGCGGGCTACTGGCCGCACGCCGACCCCGGCGTGGACGCGGTGGCCACCCCGATCGCTCGTATCCCTAAATTCGTGCTCACGAACACGCTGCAACACGCACCGTGGGGTGACGGGGAGATCGACATCCTTCGCGGCACGGCTCGTGACGCGGCGCGTACGGTCATGTCACAGTATCGATCCATCGCGGTGTGGGGGAGTCTCGCACTGACCGATGCACTGTTCGATGACGGACTCGTGAGCACGCTGCGTCTGCGTGTCGTCCCCGTGCTGCTGGGGTCCGGTCGAGCGCTCGCACCCGCATCCATGCGGCGTCGGCGTCTGCGGCTTCAGACGAGTGCGGCACACGAGGCAGGAGTACTCACGCAGGAGTACGAGGTGCTCAAGGAGGAGCACGCGCGCTGAGTAGACTGGGGCGGTGTCTGAAATCACCCCTGAACTCGTGCGTCATCTCGGCGTGCTCGCGCGTATCCAGCTCGACGACGCGGAGGTGACCCAGCTCACCGGGCAGCTCGACGCGATCGTCGACAACATCGCCAAGGTGTCTGAGGTCGCGACCGCTGACGTCGTTGCGACGAGCCACCCGATCCCCATGCAGAACGTCTTCCGCCCCGATGTGGTCGGCCAGCCGCTGACCCCGCAGCAGGCGCTGCAGAATGCGCCGGACTCGGCTGACGGACGCTTCCGCGTGACCGCGATTCTGGGAGAAGAGCAGTGAGCGACATCATCCGCTGGTCAGCCGCAGAGCTGGCCGAGAAGCTTTCCGCCGGCGAGGTCTCGAGTGTCGAGGCCACACAGGCGCACCTCGACCGCATCGCCGCCGTCGAGCCCCAGGTCAACGCCTTCCTGCACGTGCACGAGGGTGCGCTCGCGGCTGCTGCCGATGTCGATCGTCGTCGGGCCTCGGGCGAAGAGCTCGGCCCGGTCGCCGGCGTCCCGATCGCGATCAAGGACGTGCTCGTCACGACCGATCAGCCCTCGACCAGCGGCTCGAAGATCCTTGAGGGATACATGTCGCCGTTCGATGCGACCGTCGTCGCCCGTGCGCGTGCTGCCGGCCTCGTGCCGCTCGGCAAGACGAACATGGATGAGTTCGCGATGGGATCGTCCACCGAGTTCTCGGCCTACGGCCCCACGCACAACCCCTGGGACCTCGACCGCATCCCGGGCGGCTCGGGTGGAGGATCGGCCGCGGCCGTCGCCGCGTTCGAGGCGCCCCTCGCGCTCGGCTCCGACACGGGCGGATCGATCCGCCAGCCCGCGCACGTGACCGGCACCGTGGGCGTCAAGCCCACCTACGGCGGTGTCAGCCGCTACGGCTCGATCGCGCTCGCCTCCAGCCTCGACCAGGTCGGTCCCGTCACCCGCACGGTGCTCGACGCCGGTCTGCTGCACGACATCATCGGTGGCCACGACCCCAAGGACTCCACGTCGATCCCGGACGCGTGGCCGTCGTTCGCCGCCGCCGCCCGCGAGGGCGCGCGGGGCGACGTGCTCAAGGGACTCAAGGTCGGCGTCATCCGCGAACTGCCCGACTCGGGTTTCCAGCCCGGTGTGGCCGCATCGTTCCGTGATGCGCTCGCGAAGATGGAGGCGCAGGGCGCAGAGATCGTCGAGATCTCAGCTCCGAACTTCGAGTACGGGGTCGCCGCCTACTACCTGATCCTTCCGGCTGAGGCATCCAGCAACCTGGCGAAGTTCGACTCGGTGCGCTTCGGCCTCCGCGTCACGCCCGACGGCAACCCGACCGTGGAAGACGTCATGTCGGCGACGCGCGACGCGGGCTTCGGTCCCGAGGTCAAGCGCCGCATCATCCTCGGCACCTACGCACTGTCGGCAGGCTACTACGACGCCTACTACGGCAGCGCCCAGAAGGTGCGCACGCTCATCCAGCAGGACTTCGCGAACGCCTTCGCGCAGGTGGACGTCATCGCGACACCGACGGCGCCGACCACGGCCTTCCGGCTGGGTGAGCGTCTCGACGACCCGCTGCAGATGTACCTCAACGATGTCACGACGATCCCCGCGAACCTCGCGGGCGTCCCCGGCATCTCGATCCCGTCGGGTCTCGCATCCGATGACGGTCTGCCCGTCGGCATCCAGTTCCTGGCACCCGCCCGGGAAGATGCACGCCTCTACCGCGTCGGCGCTGCTCTGGAAACGGTGCTCGAAGACGCCTGGGGCGGACCACTGCTGAACCGTGCCCCCGAACTCCTGGGAGGAAAGCGCTGATGGCCGCCGTCAAGCTGATGGACTACGACAAGGCCCTTGAGCTGTTCGAGCCCGTGCTCGGCTTCGAGGTGCATGTCGAGCTCAACACCGAGACCAAGATGTTCTCGGATGCTCCCAACCCGGCCAACGAGAAATACCACGCGGCCGAGCCGAACACGCTGATCGCGCCGGTCGACATGGGCCTGCCCGGTTCGCTGCCCGTCGTCAATGAGACGGCCGTGCGTTCGTCGATCAGCCTCGGCCTCGCACTGGGCTGCGAGATCGCCGAGTCGAGCCGTTTCGCGCGCAAGAACTACTTCTACCCGGATCTCGGCAAGAACTATCAGATCTCTCAGTACGACGAGCCGATCGCCTTCGAGGGGTCCGTCGAGGTGGAGCTCGAGGACGGCACGCTCGTGACCATCCCCGTCGAGCGTGCGCACATGGAAGAAGACGCGGGCAAGCTCACACACATGGGTGGGGCCACCGGTCGCATCCAGGGGGCGGAGTACTCGCTCGTCGACTACAACCGTGCCGGTGTGCCGCTCGTCGAGATCGTGACGAAGGTCATCTTCGGCGCCGAGAAACGCGCGCCCGAGTACGCAAAGGCTTACGTTGCCGCGATCCGTGACATCGTGCGCGGCCTCGGCATCTCGGAGGCTCGTCTGGAGCGCGGCAACCTGCGCTGCGACGCGAACGTGTCCCTGCGCCGCCGCGGCGAAGAGAAGCTCGGCACCCGCACTGAGACGAAGAACGTCAACTCGATGCGCTCGGTCGAGCGCGCCGTGCGCTACGAGATCCAGCGTCAGGCGCAGATCCTCGCCGACGGCGGAACGATCACGCAGGAGACCCGTCACTGGCACGAAGACACGGGCACGACCTCGCCGGGTCGCCCGAAGTCGGATGCCGATGACTACCGCTACTTCCCGGAGCCCGACCTGCTGCCCGTGCAGCCGTCGCGTGAGCTGGTCGAAGAGCTGCGAGCGGCTCTGCCTGAGCAGCCGATCGCGCGTCGCCGCCGGCTGAAGGCGGACTGGGGATTCACCGATCTCGAGTTCCAGGATGTCCGCAACGGCGGTCTGCTCGACGAAGTAGAGGCGACCATCGCCGCGGGCACCACTCCGGCCGCCGCACGCAAGTGGTGGACGGGTGAGATCACCCGTCTCGCCAATGCACAGGAGAAGGCTGCAGCTGACCTGATCAGCCCAGCGAACGTCGCCGCTCTGCAGGGCCTCGTTGACGCGGGAATGCTGACCGACAAGCTCGCTCGCCAGGTGCTCGAAGGCGTCATCGCCGGTGAAGGCACTCCGCAGGAGGTCGTCGACGCCCGCGGTCTCGCGGTCGTCTCTGACGATGGTGCGCTGATCGCGGCGATCGATGAGGCGCTCGCAAGCCAGCCTGACGTGCTCGCCAAGATCAAGGACGGAAAGGTGCAGGCCGCAGGTGCCGTCATCGGCGCCGTCATGAAGGCGATGAAGGGCCAGGCGGACGCCGCGCGCGTCCGTGAGCTGGTTCTGGAGCGTGCCGCGCAGTAAGAGCTGTTCCATTCGAGACCCCGTTCTCCTGCTCGTATCCGGAGCCGCTGATGTCGGCAGCTCCGCGTTTGGCGGTGGAACGGGGTCTCTGCGCATGAGGGCGGCACAATGTCGGTGGGGCCGACGAGAATGGATGCATGGGACGCGGTGACGGCAGTGGGCGCATCGTCTCGCCTCCGGGAGCGGACGATACCGACACAGGAATTCTCCACGTCGACATGGATGCGTTCTATGCGGCAGTGGAGGTGCTTGACGATCCTTCTTTGCGCGGACTGCCTCTGATCATCGGCGCTCCAGACGGGCGATCGGTCGTGTCGAGCGCGTCGTATGAGGCGCGCCGGTTCGGGGTTCGGGCGGCGATGCCGGTCGGGCAGGCCCTGCGTCTGTGTCCGAACGCGAAGATCGTGCCGCCGAACTTTCCGCGCTACCAAGAGATCTCTGCGCGCGTCATGGAGATTTTCGAGTCCATCACCCCGCTCGTCGAGCCACTCTCGATCGACGAGGCGTTCCTCGATGTACGGGGCGTGCGCCGGCTCTGGGGCTCGCCGGGCGAGGTTGCTCAGCTGATCCGCCGACGGGTGCAGGGCGAGGTCGGGATCACGTGCAGCGTCGGAGTCGCCAGCACGAAGCACGTCGCGAAGATGGCCTCGACGCTCTCCAAGCCCGACGGGCTGCTCATCATCCCGGGGGCCGCGACACAGCGCTTCCTCGATACGCGCCCGGTGCGTGCGATGTGGGGCGTCGGGCCCAAGGCCGCCGAAACGCTCGAGTCCCGGGGCATTCGCACGATCGCTGATGTCCGCATGACCGCTCCGGATGTGCTCGAGCGTGCGGTGGGCGCTGCATCTGCGGTGCGACTGCAGGCTCTTGCCCGAGGAGAAGACGCGCGTGCGGTGGAGACGACCCGTGTCGAGAAGAGCATCGGGCACGAAGAGACCTTCGAGCACGACGTGGACGACAGAGAGTTCCTGCGTTCGGAACTGCTGCGGCTCGCCGACCGCGTCGCGACGCGCCTGCGGCGGGCGGGCTGGGAGGCGGGCGCTGTCGCGGTCAAGGTGCGCTTCGCGGATTTCACCACGGTGACGCGCTCACAGACGCTCAGTGAGCCCACCTCTGTGGGGCAGCGCATGGGAGAGATCGCCCAGGGACTTCTTGAGCATGTGGATCGCCGTGACCCGGTGCGGCTCATCGGCGTGCGAGCGGAACGACTCCGCGAGTCCGGTGGAGTCAGCGCGCTCTGGGACGACGACGCCGAATGGCGGCGTATCGAGGGCGCACTCGACGATGCGCGCGCTCGCTTCGGTGCACGCATGATCACCCGCGCACGGCACGTCGGAACGGGGGAGGGGCGTGGCGCCCCGCAGCATCCGAAAGCGCACGGCCTCGACTGATCCCGGCGTCTCGTCGTAGCGGCGAGGCGCACCGTGGGTTAGCGTGGGGTCATGCCTCATATTGCACTCGAGCTTGGCAAGAATGCCGCAGCCTTCGGCGTGAAGAGCGCCTACGCCGAGACCCAGGAGGTGGATGGTGCGGCATTCGCGCCCGTCGCCTTGACGGTCTCCGGCTTCGGTGGCGGCAGCGGTGAAGGCCCGGACGGCACCGGCAGCGGTGAAGGCGCGGGTGGATACGGCGTCGCGATTCCGCTGGGCGTCTACGTCCGTCGCGAAGAGGGTCTGCGCTTCGAGCCGAACTTCGTCTCGCTGCTGGCGGTCGCTGTGCCGTTTGTGTGGGTCACTGGGCGTGCGCTCGCGCGCATCATCCGTGCACTCAAGAAGTAGTCCAGACCCGGTTCGGGAGGCGATCGAGCTCGGTGTCGCGCGTCTTCGGGCGGCCGTCGAGGAGGTCTCAGCCTCCAACGCCGTCGTCGTGATCGATGGGCGCAGTGGCGCCGGCAAGACGACGATCGCGCGGCTTCTGTCCGAATCGTGGCCGCTGCTCGCCCCCGCGCAGACGATCGCCCTGGATTCGATCTATCCGGGCTGGGACGGTCTCGAAGAGGGGGCGGAGCGTGCGCGCGAGCTCATCCTGCATCCACACGGACGTGGTCTGCACAGCACGTGGCAGCGGTTCGACTGGGTGGCCGGTGAGTACGCGGAGAGCCACGCGGTCGATCCGAATCGCGGACTGATCGTCGAGGGCAGCGGCATCCTCACGCCTCGTTCGGCGCGGCTCGCGGATGTGCGGGTGTGGGTGGATTCTCCGGATGCTGCGCGTCGCACGCGCGCGCTCACTCGTGACGGCGACACGTATCGTCCGCACTGGGAGCGCTGGGCGCGTCAGGAAGAGCGCCACATCCGCCGCGACGACCCGCGCGGCCTCGCGACGATCGTCATCGACGTGCCGTAGGGCTCAGATTCCCGCTTCCTCCGCGGCATCAAGCAGCGTCTCCAGGCGGTATCCCAGCCAGTCGTAAACTCCGAAGCGCGGATCGTCGGGGTCGTGATCGGTGTCGTTCTCGATCCCGAGGCGTTCGGCGATCACCAGCCTCAACGCGGTGAGCGTGCGCATCCACGAATCCAGCCCTGCAGCGTCGATCTCCAAATCCACCGGGACCAGCTCATGGCCCTCTTCAAGGGGATCGGTGACGGCCGCGGACAGCGAGGCACGCACCGCGTGCGCATCCGTCTTTCGACGCCCGCGCAGATCGTCGCTCGTGAGTGCTGCGAACGCATCGGATGCGGCGATGTCGTCCGGGTAGAGGGCTGGCGTCAGCCTCTGCACGCCGGGGTCAGCAAGGGCATCTGGATCGTCGAGTAGATCAGTGAACTGATCGAGGAGGTCGATCAGGTTGCGCGCCTCGATGTGTGCGATCGGGAGCATCAGCGTGCCGCTCATTGCCCGGCCTTTCGGACGGTGGCCCAGAGCCCGAAATCGTGCATGGCCTGTGCGTGCGCCTCCATGGGCTCGCGTGGACCGGTCGCGACGACAGCGTGTCCGTCGTTGTGCACCGAGAGCATGAGGCGTGTCGCATGTTCTCGCGAGTAGCCGAAGTACGTGCGGAACACGCGTACGACGTAGCTCATGAGGTTGACGGGGTCGTCCCAGACGACGAGCTCCCACGGATGGTCAGGGGCGGCCCGCAGATCGAGATCCTCCTCGACATCCGGGACGACCGTGGGCATGGAGGCCAGGGGCGTCATGCCCACCCCATCTCGTGCAGCTGTTCGTCGTCGATGCCGAAGTAGTGCGCGATCTCGTGCACGAGCGTCGTGTGGATCTCGTCGCGCAGCTCCTCTTCCGTCGCACACTGGGCGAGGTGCGGCTCGCGGTACAGCACGATGCGATCGGGCAGCTCGCCCATGCCGTAGCCGCCGCGCTCGGTGAGGGCGAGACCATCGTAGAGGCCGAGAAGATCGAGAGAGCCGTCTTCGGGGCGATCTTCGACGACGAAGACCACATTCTCCAGATCCGCGACCATCTCGTCGGGGAGTCTGTCCAGTTCCTCGACGACCATCGCTTCGAAGGCATCGGCGTCGATATCGAGCGCGGGGGGAGCGAGGTCGATACGCATCGTGATGCGCGGCCCGAGATCACTGAGTCCGTGACGGCGTTCCTCGTCGATGAGCGCCTGGAAGAATTCGCCCGGTGGCGTGGCGCAGCCGACGAAGCCGTGACGCTCGTAGAACGGCGCATTCCATGGCACATCCTGATATGTGCGCAGGGTCATGTGCGCGAAGCCTCGTCGTGCTGCTTCGTCGACGGCGGCGTGGAGGAGCGCTGCGCCGTGTCCGCGTCGCTCGTTGTGTGGATGGACGGAGAGCTGCTCCAGGTGCGCGATCTCTTCCGCCGTGATGACGTGCACGAAGCCGACGGCGGGCCCATTCGGCTCTTCTGAGCTGACGAGAAGAAAACCGGGATGGGCGGCACGCTCAGCTCCGGAAGCCGCGCCCCATCCGACGTCGCCGAAGAGCGCGTGGAAGCGCTGGTCCGCAGCACGCTCGATTTCAGCGAGATGAGCAAGATCCCGCGCGGACGCCGGCCGAAGGTGGGTAGCCATATCTTCGATGCTACCCAGCGCAGAGGTGCACTCGACCGCCGTCCGCGCAGAGCGTCGCGGGTGTTTACTCGATGATGTCTGGCGGCGTGTTCGTGGTGCGGCGACGCGTGTACAGCACCAGCGAGATGAGGAAGATGATGAATCCGGCGCCCATCAGCAGGTAGCCGACGAGGTCGAGGTTGATCCAGTCCACTTCGACGTTGAGCGCGAAGGCGAGGATGGCTCCGAGGACGAAGAGGACGATTCCCGATCCGATTCCCATGTGCTGCTCCTTTTCCCAGGCGGCCATGCGGATCGTCGATCCGCACATGTTGAACGGCCTGTCATCTGAGCATGGCTTTGATTGGACCCCGAAAACAGGGGGTTCCGTTGCGCGTCATATCGCGGTATGTGAGAGGGATGGTGCTCGAGCGAGCATTTGAGTGAAGCGCCCCCGGCAGGATTCGAACCTGCGACCAAGAGATTAGAAGGCTCCTGCTCTATCCCCTGAGCTACGGAGGCGGGCGCTTCTACGGTAGCGGATCCGGGCGATGTCGGCGTGCTGAGTAGGATTGCGGAATGATCTCCTCGGCAGAAAACGACCGCCTCGTCTGGATCGACTGCGAGATGACGGGACTCGATCTCAGCGTCGATGAACTCGTCGAGATCGCCGTCGTCGTCACAGATTTCGAACTGCGGCCCCTCGACCCGGGCTTCCAGATCGTGATCAAGGCGAGCGAAACAGCCCTTGGGCAGATGAATGACTTCGTCACCGAGATGCACCGCACCTCTGGCCTGCTCGACGAGATTCCTGGCGGGGTGAGCCTGGCCGAGGCGCAGGAGCAGGTGCTCGCGTACATCCGCCGATTCGTGCCGCAGGAGCGCAAGGCCCCGCTCGCCGGCAACACGATCGGCACAGACCGGATGTTCCTGGCGAAGTACATGCCCGACATCGATCAGTGGCTGCACTACCGCAACGTCGACGTGTCGAGCATCAAAGAGCTCTCGCGTCGCTGGTACCCGCGCGTCTTCTTCCAGGCACCCGCAAAGGATGGCGGACACCGGGCGCTGGCCGACATTCTCGAGTCGATCCGTGAGCTACAGTACTACCGTCGCGCGGTCTTCGTGCCTGAGCCGGGGCCCACGTCCGATGACGCGAAGCAGCTGTCGCAGACCGTTGTGTCAGAGTTCGCCTCAAACGTGTAATAGACTCTTGTTGTTGCCCGCTGAGGTGGGCACATGGTGGGTATAGCTCAGCTGGTAGAGCGCTGGCTTGTGGTGCCGGATGTCGCGGGTTCGAGTCCCGTTACTCACCCCACCTACGAAGGGCTCGAGCGTCATGCTCGGGCCCTTCGGCGTTCCTGTGCCCGGTCCGCCTGGTCGTGCGTCGCGGCGTATTCGCGCGAATACACTGAACGGATGACCTGGACGACATGGCTGTCGCTGCTTGCAGCATGCCTGGTGATCAGCTTCACGCCGGGGGCGGGCGCGATCAACACGATGTCGAACTCTCTGAATGAGGGATGGCGTCGATCGATCTGGGGCGTGATCGGCCAGCAGCTCGCCCTGATCGTGCACGTCATCATCGTCGCCGCCGGCGTTGGACTGCTCGTTGCGAAGTCACCAGTGCTCTTCGAGACGATTCGCTATCTCGGTGCCGCCTACCTCGTGTACCTGGGGGTGCGGATGCTGCTGAGCAAACCGTCGGCCGTCGTGTTGGACGGTGATCAGCTCGTCCGGGATCCGGAGGGGGCCTGGTCGATGCTGCGTCGTGGCCTCTGGGTCAACCTGCTCAACCCCAAGGCCATCGTCTTCTTCCTGGCCTTCGTGCCTCAGTTCGTGCGACTCGACCAGCCACAGCTCCCGCAGTACGTCATCCTCATCGTGACCGTGATGATCGTGGACATCATCGTGATGTGGGGGTTCTTCGCGGCCGCGGCGCGCCCATTCCGGCGCCTGACAGCGACGGTGCGTGGGCAGCGAGTGTTGAACAGCGTCTTCGGTGTTCTCTTCATCGGCGTCGCCGTCCTGCTGCTGTTCGTGCACTGACACGTTCGTGCACTGACACAGCGAGGCGTGCCGCCGGACTAGCCGCGCAGCGCACTCACAGCGTCATCGGGTGACCAGAACTCGCCGATCGAGCGGAAGGTTCCGGTGGCGAGATGCAGGCGCTCGGCGCGGTAGCGCACCCCGAGCGGGTGCCAGAGTGTGCGGAGATGCCCGATGATGCGATCGTGGGCGTCGTGCACGCGCCAAAGGTTCTCGGCAGCGCGAACGAGATGCTCTCTCGGAGAGCGCAGTGCGGGAGTGAGCGTCAGCGCGTCGCTGGGACTGTGAAGGGTGGCGTCTGTGCGGATCATCGGATTCTCCTTTCACGCCGAGGCTAAGCGGGGCCTCGGACATTCGCCCTCGGGGGCGGAAACCGGCGTAGCGTGGAGATACCGAGAGAAGGGGAACTGATGGAGACCTACGTACTGGCGGGCGGATGCTTCTGGTGTCTGGATGCTGCCTATCGGCCGCTGCGCGGGGTGGAGTCCGTGGTCTCGGGCTACATCGGCGGGTCCACCGAGAACCCCAGCTATGAGGCGGTGTGCACCGGAACCACCGGTCATGCAGAGGCCGTCGCGGTGACGTTCGATCCTGACGTCATCCCCGGGGACGTCATTCTGGACGCCTTCTTCACGATGCACGATCCCCGCCAGCTGAACCGCCAGGGCAACGACATCGGCACGCAGTACCGCAGCGCGATGTTCCCCAAGGATGCCGAACAGGAGGCTGTCTTCGCCGCGGCCCGTGCGCGGGCCGCGGATGTCTGGGACGGTGAACCTGTCACGACGATGGAGCCGCTCACCGCCTTCTACCCGGCCGAGGAGTACCACCAGGATTTCTTCGCGAAGAACCCCACGCAGGGGTACTGCCTCGCCGTTGCGGTCCCGAAGGTCAACAAGGTGCGCGCGCGTTTCGCTGAGTACCTCGAGGTCTGAACCTCCGTCGTCTTCTCCACGGACGCCGCGCCCGCCGTGTCGTCCACGGATGCTGCGGACGGGGGAGAAGCGTGTGGTGCGGGGCATCACGCTGAGTGTCATCGGAATACCGACAGACACAGGAGCACAGCATGAACGACCTTTTGACGATCGTGGGGAACATCGCCTCCGATCCGCAGCACACGATCACTCCCAGCGGCGTGAGCATCCTCAACTTCCGGCTGGCCAGCAATCATCGACGTTTCGACAACAAGACGGGGCAGTGGGTCGAGACCGACCCCAACTGGTACAGCGTCTCGGCGTTCCGACGCCTCGCCGACAACGGCAAGTTGTCGCTGGCACGGGGCGACAGCGTGATCGTCAGCGGCAAGCTGCGCGTTCGCGATTGGGAGAACAACGGCAAGCGCGGCATGAGCGTCGACCTTGAGGCCGACACGATCGGCCCCGACCTGCGTTTCGGCACGGTGCGCTATGCGCGCTCGCGGAGCGAGCGCCCTGCCGACGGCCAGAACGAGAATGACGAGACGTCTGACAGTGCCGCCCATACTGACGAGGACGGATGGGCGGTGCCGGCATCGGACGACAATGTGCCGCTTGCTCTCGGCGCGACGCAGGACGCAGCGGGAGGCGAGCGCGAGCCGGCCGAGGTGCCCTTCTGAGACGGACGGGCGTCGACGCCTAGACTCGTGGCGTGATCCGAAACTCCACGATGCGTCGTCGACGCCCACTGTCCTCGGTCGCTGTCGCTGCGGCGCTGATGGGAACGCTGGTCCTGGCGGGATGCACATCGACAGAGGCGCCTTCGACCGCGCCTCCGTCCGCCAGCGTCGCTCCGGAAGCATCACCGTCACCGAGCGCGTCCGAGGTTCCCGCGGCACCTGCCCTGCAGCCGGAGGGCACGGCCGCTGAGAATCTGCCGTTCTTCACGGCCGTCGTGCAACAGGTGTGGACGGGACCAGAGCCGGTGTCCAGCCGCGCGTACGTCGATGCGCTCACTGCGGCAGGATTCGCCCGAGATGCGATGCAGGTCACGCCCGACACATCGACGGTCGGCAACCCTGCGGAGAGCCTGCAGTTCTCCGTGCGCTGGGGAGAGAAGGAGTGTCTCGTGGGTCAGGTCGGCCCTTCCACAGGAGAGCCGGTCACGACCGTGATGAGTCAGCTTGCAGAAGGTCGATGCCTTGTGGGAGAGACCCTGCCTATCGACT
The DNA here is from genome assembly GCF_058797175.1 of Microbacterium sp. GW823-FHT02G05. NCBI lineage: Bacteria > Bacillati > Actinomycetota > Actinomycetes > Micrococcales > Microbacteriaceae > Microbacterium > Microbacterium sp. GW823-FHT02G05. Next base: position 496,591 of record NZ_JBXAJK010000002.1, on the reverse strand, counting down.
GGTAGCAGGACAGGTAGGCTGGAGAGTCGGTTCGCCAACAGAAGGAGCGTTTTCGGTGGCAGAGTACATCTACTCGATGGTGCGTGCGCGTAAGGCGGTGGGCGAGAAGCTCATCCTCGATGACGTGACGATGGCATTCCTGCCCGGAGCGAAGATCGGTATGGTCGGCCCCAACGGTGCCGGTAAATCCACGATCCTCAAGATCATGGCGGGTCTTGACACGCCGTCCAACGGTGAGGCCAAGCTCACCCCCGGTTTCAGTGTCGGCATCCTGATGCAGGAGCCCGAGCTCGACGAGAGGAAAACAGTCCTGGAGAACATCCAGGACGGCATCGCCATCAAGGCGAAGCTCGACCGTTTCAATGAGATCTCGGCGCAGATGGCTGACCCGGATGCTGACTTCGACGCTCTGCTCGCCGAGATGGGCACGCTGCAGGAAGAGATCGACGCTGCAGACGGATGGGACCTCGACTCCCAGCTCGAGCAGGCGATGGACGCGCTGCGCACGCCGCCCGGAGACGCCGCGATCGCGCCGCTCTCGGGTGGTGAGAAGCGCCGTGTCGCGCTGGCGAAGCTCCTGCTGCAGAAGCCCGATCTGCTGCTCCTCGACGAGCCCACGAACCACCTCGACGCCGAGAGCGTGCTCTGGCTCGAACAGCACCTCAAGTCGTACAAGGGCGCCGTCATCGCGATCACCCACGACCGGTACTTCCTCGACAACGTCGCGGAGTGGATCGCCGAGGTCGACCGCGGTCGCCTCATCGGCTACGAGGGCAACTACTCGACCTACCTGGAGAAGAAGGCCGAGCGCCTCGACATCCAGGGCAAGAAGGACGCCAAGCTCGCCAAGCGCCTCAAGGACGAACTCGAATGGGTGCGCTCCAGTGCCAAGGGTCGCCAGACCAAGTCGAAAGCACGTCTTGCTCGCTACGAGGAGATGGCGGCCGAGGCGGATCGCACCCGGAAGCTCGACTTCGAAGAGATTCAGATTCCGCCGGGGCCGCGCCTCGGAAGCGTCGTCATCGAGGCCAAGAACCTCAAGAAGGGCTTCGACGGACGCTCGCTCATCGACGGCCTGAGCTTCAGCCTTCCGCCGAACGGCATCGTCGGCGTCATCGGCCCGAACGGTGTGGGAAAGACCACGCTCTTCAAGTCGATCGTCGGCCTTGAGCCCCTCGACGGCGGCGACCTCAAGATCGGTGAAACGGTCAAGATCAGCTACGTCGACCAGTCGCGTGCGAACATCGACCCGAACAAGACGCTGTGGGAGGTCGTGTCCGACGGACTCGACATCATGATGGTCGGCAAGGTCGAGGTGCCCTCGCGCGCCTACGTCTCGAAGTTCGGCTTCAAGGGTCCTGACCAGCAGAAGAAGGCCGGCGTCTTGTCCGGTGGTGAGCGCAACCGTCTCAACCTGGCGTTGACGCTGAAGGAGGGCGGCAACCTGCTGCTCCTCGACGAGCCGACCAACGACCTCGACGTCGAGACCCTCAGCTCGCTCGAGAACGCGCTGCTCGAGTTCCCCGGCTGCGCAGTGGTCATCACCCACGACCGCTGGTTCCTCGACCGCATCGCGACGCACATCCTCGCCTACGAAGGCACCGACGAGAAGCCCGACCAGTGGTACTGGTTCGAGGGCAACTTCGAGGCCTACGAGGAGAACAAGATCGCACGTCTCGGTCCCGAGGCAGCTCGCCCGCACCGCACCGCACACCGCAAGCTGACTCGTGACTGACCAGATCGACATCACGGCGGCCCCGGCATCTCACGATGCCGGGGCCGCCGTTCCCGTCCGCCTGCACATCCCGATCCAGTTGCGCTGGGGCGACCTGGACGCGTTCAACCACGTCAACAACACCTCGATGCTGAAGCTGCTCGAAGAGGCACGCGTCCGTGCCTTCTGGAGCCCCGCAGAGGGCGAGGAAGCACCGACCACGGCCGTGCTCGCATCAGGGCTCGACGAAGGCGTGCTCACGCTGATCGCTCGGCAGGAGATCGAGTACCTCGCTCCGGTGCCGTATCAGCGGCATCCACTCGAAGTGCAGATGTGGTTCGGAAAACTCGGCGGATCCAGCGTCGAGGTCTGCTACGAAGTCTGGAATGCGCCGGCACTGGCCGAACGCATCCTCTACGCGCGTTCCACCGCCATCATCGTGCTCGTCGACGCCAGGACCGGCCGCCCCACGCGTCTCACACCGGAGATGCGTGACGTCTGGACGCCCTACCTCGGCGACCCCATCGTCTACGCGCACCGCTGACCCGGAGGGCCCACGGTCGCGTTCGGGTGTGATCAGGACGATTCGGGAACGCGGATCATGATCTCCTGTGCCACAGAAGCGACGAGCGCGCCGTCACGGGAGTAGATCCGGCCCTTGGCGAGACCGCGGCCGCCCCGCGCGCTGGGCGACTCCTGCACGTACAGCAGCCACTCATCCACGCGCGCAGGGCGGTGCCACCACATCGCATGGTCCAGGCTTGCGACCTTCAAGCCGGGAAGGTTCCAGAAGACCCCGTGTGCGCGCAGGATCGATTCCTGGATCGTCATGTCGCTGAGATACGCCAGAGCGGCCCTGTGCACCCGTGGATCGTCGGGCAGCGGGGCGCGCATCCGCATCCAGACGCTCTGGCGGGGAGCGCGATCCTCCGCGGCTTCGAGGAACATCGGAGGGTCAACGTGACGCACATCCGCCGGTCGGTCGCGCAGCAGGCGGATCGCTGAGGGGTGCGCGCCTTCGACGAGCTGCTCGTCCGGCAGCAGAGAATCAGGATCCGGGATGCCCTCCGGCATCGGCTCGGCGTGCTCGACACCCGGATCCTCGTCCTGGAACGACGCGATCATCGAGAAGATCGGCACACCGTTCTGATACGCCTGCGAACGGCGAGTGGAGAACGAGCGTCCGTCGTGGATGCGGTCGACGGCGATCGTAAGACCCTGTGAGGCATCGCCCGGGCGCAGGAAGTAGCCGTGCATCGAGTGCACGGCGCGCTCCTCGGGGAGGGTCCGCTCCGCGGCGATGAGCGTCTGTGCGAGCACCTGTCCGCCGTAAACGCGTCCGGTCGGCATCGGGTGCGAGACGCCGGTGAAGATGTCTTCCGTCGTGCGGGCCTGGCCGGCGTCGAGGTCGAGGACAGCCAGCAGTTGATCGACGGATGCCTGCGCCGCGGTCGCTTCGCTCATTTCGCTCCTTCTGCGACCGTGCTGCCGCCTCCTTGGTAGTTTAGAACGCGTGCCCTTGCCTCTCGTGCTCGCCGATTCTGACACTGCCCGCGACGTTCTGACCTTCGTCGGACGCGCCACGCATGCCACCGACGAGGGCGTGCGGCTGCAGGGCGCGCAGGGCGTGCTGGCGCTCACCGCCGCGGCCCTGGCACCGAACGGACTCTTCGACGCGACGCCCACGATTCTGGCGATGCGCATAGTGCACGCCGATCCCGAACTCGAGTGCGACATCGTCGTCGACAGTCTGACGGCTGCCGACGACGACAGAATGCTGACGCTCCCCGAGATGGGGCTGTCGCCCGCGTGGGCCGGCGTCTCGCCGCCGCGCGGTGGCTGGTCGTACCAGGGAGGAATCGCCGCGGCCACGCTGGCCGAACGTGCCCAATGGGGGATCTCCGCTGTGGCGCGCGGCGCCGGAACAGGGTCGGGGGAAGAAGCGGTGCGGGCGCTCCGTGCCGCGATCTGGGGCGAGCCCGACGAGGATCTCCGGGGCCTTCCGCGCGGTGTGGCCTTCGCCGCGCATGTGTTCGGCTTCATCTCCGGCGAAGAGGAGGCGCGTGTGTCGACATCCGGGCGATGGACGCGAGTGAGCCTCTCCCGCGGCCACGTGCTGTCTCGCGGGCCGGCCGCAATGGGCCTGACGGCCGTCCGCGACACTGGCACCTGACGGACTCAGCGCGCGGCGGCGCGGCCTGCCTGTCGGCCGGAGAAGAGACATCCGCCGAGGAACGTGCCCTCGAGCGCTCGGTAGCCGTGCACGCCGCCACCGCCGAAGCCGCTGGCCTCGCCGGCAGCGAAGAGCCCGGGGATCACCGCACCCGATGAGTCCAGTGCCCGGCCGTCGAGGTCTGTCTCGATGCCGCCGAGCGACTTGCGGGTGAGCACGTGCAGTTTCACCGCGATCAGCGGACCCGCCGAGGGATCTTGCAGACGGTGGGGAGAGGCCGTGCGGATGAGCTTGTCTCCGCGATAGTTGCGCATCGAGCGGAGCATCCCGATCTGGGCGTCCTTCGTGAAGTCGTTCTCGATCTCGCGGTCGCGGGCGAGGACCTCGCGTCGCACGCGTTCGATGTCGAGCAGCTCGCCGCCGGGTGCCTGCTGCATGCGGGTGAGGAGGGCTTCGAGGTCGTCTTCGACGAGAAAGTCCTCTCCCTCGTCGAGGAATGCCTGCACGGGGCCGGTCGGGCCCTTGGCAAGCCGCGACTTGACGAGAAGCCCGAGATCCTTGCCGGTGAGGTCGGGGTTCTGTTCGCTGCCGGAGAGCGCGAACTCCTTCTCGACGATCTGCCGCGAAGTGACGAACCAGGAATGGTCATGGCCGGTCTGTCGGAGATGCGCGAGCGTGCCGAGCGTGTCGAAACCGGGGAAGAGCGGCACGGGAAGTCGGCTGCCCGTCGCGTCGAACCAGAGTGACGAGGGCCCAGGAAGAATGCGGATGCCGTGTGACGGCCACACGGGGTTCCAGTTGGTGATGCCTTCGACGTAGTGCCACATGCGGTCACCGTTGATGAGGTGTGCACCCGCCGCCGCGCTCACGGCCTGCATCGAGCCATCCACATAGGCGGGCACTCCCGTCAGCATGTGTGCGGGCGCGGTGCCCAGCCGGGCGGGCCATGCCGCACGGACGAGCTCATGGTTGCCTCCGATGCCGCCCGAGGAGATGACCGTCGCGCCGGCGTCGACAGTGAATGCGCCGACGACCTGTCTGGAGGAGGGCTCGCCGCGGCCCGTCGCGCTGCTTTCGAGGATGTCTCCGGATGCTCCGGTGACGGCCCCGTCGGTCGTGGTCAGCGCGGTCACGCGGTGTCGAGCGAGGATCGTGAGTCGGCCGTCGCGTTCGCCCTGTTCGGCGGCGCCGATGAACGGCGCCAGGATGCCGGGCCCGGTACCCCAGGTGATGTGGAAGCGCGGTACCGAGTTGCCCGGGCCGATCGCGCCGTATCCGCCGCGTTCCGCCCAGCCGACAACCGGGAAGAATCCGACGCCGCGCTCGCGCAGCCAGGCGCGCTTCTCGCCGGAGGCGAACTGCAGGTACGCCTCCGCCCAGCGCTTCGGCCAGGCATCTTCGGCACGGTCGAATCCGGCGTTGCCGAACCAGTCCTCACGGGCGAGCTCGAGAGAGTCGCGGATGCCCATGCGACGCTGTTCGGGGGAATCGATGAAGAACAGTCCGCCGAACGACCACCATGCCTGGCCGCCGAAATCGGTGCGCGTCTCCTGATCGACGATGACGACCCGTCGGCCGGCAGCGAGAGCTTCGCCGGCGGCGACCAACCCCGCCAACCCCCAGCCGATCACGAGAACGTCGGTCGTGTGGGTGGTGGGGGTGAGCGTCATGGGGTCTCCGTTGATTCCTGACGTGCGCGGGCTTCCAGGGTGGTGCGGCCGTCGGAGGCCGGTCCGATTCCCGTGGGTTCGAGTGTATTCACCATGGCATGAGCAGCGCGCTCGAGGTAGTCCCAGAACGTCGCGTCATGCATGGGCGAGAGCTTCGCCTCGTCCAGGGCGGTGCGCATGTGACGAAGCCAGCGATCACGCGCGTCGGGGTTGACGTGGAAGGGCATGTGCCGCATCCGCAGACGCGGGTGTCCACGTCGCTCGCTGTAGGTGCCGGGTCCGCCCCAGTACTGCACGAGGAACAGGGTGAAGCGCTCGGCCGCGGGCCCGAGGTCTTCCTCCGGGTACATCGGGCGAAGAACCTCATCAAGGGCGACCTCGCGGTAGAACACGTCGACGATCTTCTCGAAGGTGTCGTAGCCGCCGACCTCGTCGTAGAACGTCAACTCTGCTCCTCGGGTTTCGTGCGTGGGGTGCGCGGTTTCGCGCTCTTCGGAGACTTCTCGGGCGATGTCTCGATGGGTTTGGTCAGCGCCGGGGTGATGTCGCCGCCGCGGGGCTTCGGCTGGGAGGCGGGCGTGGGGTTGGACTCGGCGGGGGCCGCAGCAGGTGTCGACTTGCGGCGCCAGATGCCGCGCTCGGGGGTGGGGGAGACGCCCGTGACTGCGGTCGGACGGGTGTGCGGCGGATTCGCACCTCGGACGCGCCGTGCGCCTTCCTGACCGGTGAGCTCGACGGAGTTCAAGCTCGGGACCGCGATGCCCATGTCTGTGACGGCGGCGCGCAGGCGCATCCGCAGCTCGCGGGCGACGTCATCCTTCGCGTTTGCGCGCGTCTTCATCACGACGCGAATCACGAGTGCATCGCCGGTGACGGACTCCAGGCCCCAGATCTCCGGCTTCTCGATGATGCGGGTGCGCCACTTGGAGTCCTTCGCGAGTCCCTGTGCCGCAGCGAGAAGTGCTGCTTCGACCTCGGCGACGTCCGATTCCGGCGGGACACCGAGGTCGACGATCGCCCGCGCCCACCCCTGGGACATGTTGCCGATGCGGGTGACCTCGCCGTTGCGTACGTACCAGAGCGTGCCGTTCACGTCACGGACCTGCGTGATGCGGACGCTCACGTACTCGACGACGCCGGAGGCAAGGCCGAGATCGACGACGTCGCCGATGCCGATCTGATCCTCGGCGACGATGAACATACCGTTCAGCACGTCTTTCACGATGTTCTGCGCACCGAAGCCGAGGCCGGCGCCGACGGCGGCTGTCAGAAGAGTGAGCGAGCCCAACAGCGTGTTGTCGATGATGTTGACGACGAGCACGAGCGCGACGACCACGAGCGTGACGTTGACGATGTTCTGCAGGATCGTACCGAGCGTGCGGGTGCGTTGGACGAGACGCATGTCGGCGAGCGGCGAGCGCTCGAAGGCGACGGTGTCAGTGACCTGCGCCTTGTTCTTCGCGCTGTCGACGATGCGGTGCACGACTCGTCGGATCACGACGCGGAGCACATACGACAGGATGATGCACGAGACGATGACGACGGCGACCCAGAGCGCACGCCACCCGATATCTGCGAGTGCCACGAAGAACGGCGCCCACTCGTCGACAGGCGCCGTCGGATCGACGGGGACAGGCTCTTCGGTCGCGGTGATGTTCATCGCTTCCGATCCTATCGAGGCGCTTCTGGGGAACGGCGGGGGAGAAACATGAGAAAACGCTGGGCCGCACGGGTTGATCCGTACGGCCCAGCGTGTTCGTCAGAGGGCGTCAGTCGGCGTCGCGCGCCTGTACGGCGAGCGAGCGCTCGACGTCGGCGAGGTTCTCGTTGACGAGGCGGCGCAGCGCGGGAGCCGCGTCCTGGTTCGCTGCCAGCCACGCACGGGTCGCGTCGCGAAGCTCGATGTTCGCGAGCGACTTCGGGTAGAGGCCCACGATCAGGTACTGCGCGATCTGGTACGTGCGGGTGTTCCAGATCGGAAGCAGCATGTCGAAGTAGGCGGGCACGAACTCGTCGAGCACGCCGACGCTGGAGGGGTGCACGAAGCCGAGCGCCGCCGCGCGGACGATCGTGTTCGGTGCGTCGTCCTTCTCGATGAGCGACGCCCAGGCGAGGCGCTTCGCCTCTGCCGTCGGCAGCGACGCACGCGCCTGCGCGGCGAACTCGCCGCCCTTCGCGGTGTTGTCGGCGGCGAGGGCCACGTCGATCGTCGCCGCATCCGTGGCGCCGATCGTGGCGAGACCGGCCAGCAGCTGCCAGGACAGATCCGTGTCGATTTCGAGACCGGGCAGGGTCGTCTCACCGGAGCGCAGTGCCCCCACGGTGGCCGCGTGCTCCGGAGTCACAAGGGCGTTCGCGAACGCAGTGACGAACTGCAGCTGGCTGTCGCTTCCGGCCTCTGCGCCTTCTGCGAGCGCCCACAGGCCATCTGCGATCTTCTCGCGGGCTACCGTGCGGGACTCGGGCGTCACGTACTGATTGGCCGCGAGCTGCAGCTGCAGCAGGGTGGTGCGCACGGTCGTCGACTCGGTCTCGCGGCCGATGTTGCCGAGAACGAGATCGATGTAGTCCGAAGCTGCGCTCTCGGCATCGCGCGTCTGATCCCAGGCGGCGCCCCAGACGAGCGAACGAGCGAGCGGGTCGCTGATGTCGGCGAGGTGCGCGATCGCGGTGGCGAGCGAACGGTCGTCGAGGCGGATCTTCGCGTAGGCGAGGTCGTTGTCGTTGAGCAGGACGAGATCGGGACGTGCGAGGCCGTGCAGCTCGGAGACCTCGGTGAGGTCGCCGTCGACGTCGATCTCGACGTAGTGCGTGCGGGTGAGCTCGCCCTCGATGAGGTTGTAGAAGCCGATGCCCAGGCGGTGCGGCCGGATCGTCGGGTAGTCCGCCGGAGCGGTCTGCGTGATCGCGAAACGCGAGATCGAGCCATCCGCAGCCTCGGTGATGAAGGGAGAGAGCGTGTTCACGCCCGCCGTCTCGAGCCACTTCTTCGACCAGGTCGACAGGTCTCGGCCGCTGGTCTTCTCGAGTTCCGCCATCAGGTCGGAGACCTCGGTGTTGCCCCAGGCGTGCTTCTTGAAGTACTCGGAGACACCCGAGAAGAACTCCTCGATGCCGACCCAGGCAGCGAGCTGCTTGAGGACGGAGCCGCCCTTGGCGTAGGTGATGCCGTCGAAGTTCACCTGCACGTCTTCGAGATCGTTGATCTCGGCGACGATCGGGTGCGTCGAGGGGAGCTGGTCCTGGCGGTACGCCCAGGTCTTCTCCATGGCGTTGAAGGTCGTCCACGCTTCGGTCCACTCGGTGGCCTCGGCGGTTGCGATGGTGGACGCCCACTCGGCGAAGGACTCGTTGAGCCAGAGGTCGTTCCACCACTTCATGGTGACGAGGTCGCCGAACCACATATGGGCGAGCTCGTGCAGGATCGTGACGACGCGGCGTTCCTTGACAGCGTCGGTGACCTTGCTGCGGAAGACATAGGTCTCGGTGAAGGTGACCGCGCCGGCGTTCTCCATCGCGCCCGCGTTGAACTCAGGCACGAACATCTGGTCGTACTTCGCGAACGGGTACGGCACACCGAACTTCGATTCGAAGTACGCGAAGCCCTCGCGGGTCTTGTCGAAGATGTAGTCGGCGTCGATGTGCTGCCACAGGCTCTTGCGGCCGTAGACCCCGAGGGGCACGATCTGGCCGGAGGCGCTGGTGAGCTCGGAGAAGGTGGCCTCGTACGGACCGGCGACGATCGCCGTGATGTAGGAGGAGATACGCGGCGTCGCGGCGAAGCCCCAGGTCGATGCGCCGTCGTGGACGATCGGCTCGGGGGTGGGGGAGTTGGAGATGACCTTCCACGCCGACGGCGCGGTGACGGTGAACTGGAACGTCGCCTTGAGGTCGGGCTGCTCGAAGACGGCGAAGACACGACGCGAGTCGGGCACCTCGAACTGCGAGTAGAGGTAGACCTCGCCGTCGACGGGGTCGACGAATCGATGCAGACCTTCACCGGTGTTGGTGTAGAGGCAGTCGGCGTCGACGATGAGGGTGTTCTCTTCGGCAAGGCCGGTGAGGGCGATGCGCGAGTCGGCGAAGGCCGTCGACGGATCGATGGACTCGCCGTTCAGGGTGATCTCGCGGACTTCGCCGGCGATCAGGTCGATGAAGGTCGACGCGCCGGGTGTCGCCGTGAAGCGGACGACGCTGCGGGATCCGAAGACCTCCGCTCCCTTTGTGACGTCGAGGGCGATCTCGTACGACTGCGTGTCGATGATCGCGCGGCGCTCCTGCGCTTCGATGCGGGTGAGGTTCTCTCCAGGCACTGCTCAGACTCCCAGGGGTGAGGGGTGTTGCGGTGAAGTTTCGCGCTGCTGGCGGCGGTTCGCAACCAGGTAAGCCTACGCCAGAGCCTCGCAGGTGCCGTCGGCGAGCGATTTGAGAGCTCACCGCGGCGCGCGTGCGGCGCGCGTTCGGCTGAGTGAAAGGAACGGATGCGACGATCAAGGCGTGACTGATCGTGATGCTGCGCACTCTGCCGCTGATGTTCTCTATGGTTCCGAGGCCGCCCGCTCTGCTGAGGGGTACGTCCAGATCCCCGTCGCCTACGACGGGATCATCCTGGCCGGCTTCGGTGGGCCGGAAGGACAGGACGATGTGATCCCCTTCCTGCGCAACGTGACGCGCGGACGTGGGATTCCGGACGAGCGGCTGGAAGAGGTCGCCCATCACTACCGTCACTTCGGCGGGGTGAGTCCGATCAACGCACAGAACCGTGAGCTGAAGCTTGCTCTGGAAACGGCGCTGCAGGCGCGGGGCATCGACCTTCCCGTGTACTGGGGCAACCGCAACTGGGCACCGTACCTTGCCGAAGTCGTGAGGGAGGCTGCGGATGCCGGCGACACGACGCTCCTCGCATTCGCGACGAGCGCATACAGCTCCTTCTCCAGCTGCCGTCAGTACCGGGAGGATCTCGCGGGCGTGCTTGAGGAGACGGGGCTCGCGGGTACCGTGACGATCGACAAGATCCGTCCGTTCTACGACCACCCGGGCTTTGTCGACGCATTCGTGCAGGGTGTGCGCGCATCGATCGAGGGATTCCTCGAGGCAGGCATCGCGCCGGCCGACATCGAGATCCTGTTCTCGACGCACAGCATTCCGACGACCGATGCCGAGCGTTCTGGTCCCCGCGACATCGACTGGGGCGAGGGAGGCGCCTACGCGGCGCAGCACGAGGCGGTCGCGGCGTGGACGATGGCGCAGGTGCGCGATCTGATCCCCGCGGCAGCGGATGCGTCGTGGGAGCTTGTCTACCAGTCTCGCTCCGGCCCCCCGTCGCAGCCGTGGTTGGAGCCGGACGTCTGCGACGTCATCGCGGAGCTCCCTGCCCGTGGCCGCCGCGCGGTGGCTGTCGTGCCTGTCGGATTCATGAGCGACCACATGGAGGTGCTCTGGGATCTCGACACAGAGGCGGCGGAGGCGGCATCCGGGGCGGGGCTTCTTTTTGCGCGTACGCCGACGCCCGGGGTCTCGTCCGCGTTTGTCGCCGGGATCGTGGACCTCATCGAGGAGCGTCTCGAAGGTCGCCCGGTCGCCGAGCGCGAGCGCGTGACGACGCTGACGCCGAGCTTCGACATCTGCCGGCCCGGATGCTGCGAGAACGTTCGCGCCGGATTCAAGCCGGCGGTCGCAGGCATCGCGCCCTGAGTGGTCTGGCGCGTGCGCGATCGTAGGATGAGAGGCATGCGCATCCACATCGCCACCGATCATGCGGGCCTCGAGTTCTCGACCCAGCTGCAGCACCACCTGGCCTCTGCGGGCCACGAGGTCATCGACCACGGGCCCATCGAGTACGACGCTCTCGACGATTACCCGGCGTTCTGCATCCGCGCCGCACAGGCCGTTGTCGCCGACCAGGCGGCGGGTGTCGAGGCGCTCGGGGTCGTCTTCGGAGGCTCCGGGAACGGTGAGCAGATCGCCGCGAACAAGGTCGAGGGCATTCGCGCGGCCCTCGTGTGGAGCCTCGCGACCGCCGAACTCGCCCGTGAGCACAACGATGCGAACGTGATCGCGATCGGTGCGCGCCAGCACTCCTTCGACGAGGTGGCCTCCTTCATCGACACCTTCGTCGCGACGCCCTTCCCAGGGGATGAGCGCCACGTACGACGAATCGGCCAGATCGCCGCGTTCGAGCGCGACGGCTCGCTGGTTCCCGACCCGCGAGCGTCGTAGTGCCCGAGGGCCATTCCGTCCACCGCATCGCCCGACAGTTCGCGCGCAACTTCGTCGGAAAGCCCGTGCAGGCATCGAGCCCGCAGGGCCGATTCGCCGAGGGCGCCGCTGTGCTCAACGAGCGGACGGTCGAGCAGGTGCAGGCCGTGGGCAAGCAGATGTTTCTCGAGGTGGAGGGCGATGTCTGGTTGCGCGTGCACCTCGGCCTCTACGGCGCCTGGGACTTCTCGGGAGAGATCCTCGTGGATCCCACGATCGCTGCCGCGAACGGCCGCATGGGACAGACCAACCAGCGTGGCACCATCGTCGACGACGAGATCCTGGATGACGCCGGCGAGAACTCGCTCGCGTCGATCGGAGCGCCCCGGAAGACACGCGTGCACGTGCGCATGTCTGAGCAGACCACAGGCTTGCAGGATGACGACACCTGGCCGCCGCCTGTGGTCGGCCAGGTGCGACTGCGGCTGTTGACCGACATCACCTGCGCAGACCTGCGCGGACCTACCGCATGCGTGCTGCAGACGCCGGAGGAGATGCTCGCCAGCGTCGCGAAGCTCGGACCGGATCCGCTCGTGGGTGACCCCGCCGAGGGGGAGGAGCGTTTCGTTCGCGCTGTCGCCAAGAAGGGCACCCCGATCGCGCTGCTGCTGATGGATCAGGCGGTCGTGAGCGGAATCGGCAACGTCTACCGCGCGGAGATGCTGTTCCGCGCGCGACTCAACCCGCATATGCCGGGCAAGGCAGTACCGCAGTCTGTCGTGCGCGAGATGTGGCGTGACTGGGTTCGTCTGCTCTCGATCGGCGTGGAGACCGGTCAGATGATGACCATGGACGATCTGAACCCGGACGAGTATCGGGCGGCCATGGCCCACCGTGACGACCGGCACTGGGTCTACCACCGTGCTGGGCTGCCCTGCCGCGTGTGCGGCACAGAGATCGCGCTGGAGGAGATCGGCGCACGCAAGCTCTACTGGTGCCCCTCCTGCCAGGCGTGACCCGATCTCTGCCGCACAGATCGTTGTCGTTCGTCGGCTCCGTCGTCGCAGCGCCGCTCTAATCTGGACGTATGCGCCAGAACCCGAGCTTCGCGATGACCGACCTCACCGAGCTGCGCCGAATCATCGCGCAGCATCCGTGGGCGACCCTCGTCGGCACGACGGCGGATGGTCTCCAGGCCTCGCACTACGCTGTCCTCCTCGACCCGGAGCGTGAAGACCTGACCGTCGTCGGGCATGTGGGGAGGCCGGACGACCTGATCCTCGGGTTGGGCGAAGGGGAGCTGCTGGTCATGTTCCAGGGTCCGCACGGGTACATCTCGCCCGGGTGGTACGGAGACGTCGCGGCGGTGCCCACGTGGAACTATGTCTCGGTGCATCTCAGCGGACGGCCGGAGATCCTGAGCCCCGAGGAGAACCTTCGGGTGCTGGAGGACCTGGTCTCCCACTTCGAAGCAGGGCAGGAGAACCCCCGGGGCATGTGGCAGGCACCGAACGACGAGGCCTTCATCACGAGGCTGGCTGCGGGCACGGTCGGGTTCCGCCTGACCCCGGAGCGCGTGGTCGCGAAGCGCAAGCTCAGTCAGAACAAGTCCGACGAGATCATCGAGACCGTGATCTTCGAACTCAGCAAGGACGGGTCCCAGGCGAAAGCAGAGCTCGCGGCGGAGATGCGGCGGGCACACGACCAGCGTCGGGCGGCGCAGGCGTGAGCGCAGCGTCTCTGCTCCGGGGTGTGCGCGTCGCCGGTGCAGATCGGCACCTGCTGCCGTTCGGTGACGAGCCCGTCGATGTGCTGCTCTCCGGAGGACGCTCCGTCGATATCGCCCCGCACGGGACATTCGATGGATGGCGCGCGCGGCACGCGACGCTCGACGCCGGCGAGGTGATCGATGGCCGCGGCGCCTGGGTGCTTCCTGGACTATGGGACCACCATGTGCACATGGTGCAGTGGGCGCTGGCTGCGGAGCGCATGCCGCTGAGGGATGTCTCATCCGCCGTCGACGCAGCGCAGAGGATGTCCCAGACGCCCGTGCAGGCGGATGGGCGTCGTGTCGGCAGTGGGTATCGAGATGTGCTGTGGGCGGATGCTCCGGCGCTCACGCTGCTGGATGCCGCGACGAACGATGTGCCGACCTACCTGATCAACGCGGATGTGCACAGCGTGTGGCTCAACAGTGCGGCTCTGCGACGCGAGGGATTCTCCGAAGCGGATGCGCCGGACGGTGTGCTGCGTGAGGCAGACGCCTTTGAGATCTCCCGGCGGTTGAATGCAGCCGACCCGGCTGTGGCAGACCAGGCGGTCTCGCAGGCCGCCCAGCGCGCGGCGGCGCGCGGCGTCGTGGGCCTCGTGGACTTCGACATGGCGTGGAACGCGGATGCCTGGGCACGTCGCACCGCTGCGGGGTTCGACACGCAACACGTGGAGTTCGCGGTGTATCCGGCGGACCTGGAGCGGGCCGTGCAGCTCGGCTTCCGGTCGGATGATCTGCTCGAGGGTGACAGCACCGGACTCGTCCGCGTGGGCGCGCTCAAGGTCATCAGCGACGGCTCACTGGGTACGCGCACGGCAGCCTGCTTCCACGGGTACAGCGACGATCCACACAACCACGGCGTCGTCACGGTACCTCCGGAGGAACTGCACACCCTGCTGCTGCGCGCCACGGCAGCGGGCATCCGCGTCGCCGTCCACGCGATCGGCGACCGCGCACTCTCGAACGCACTCGACGCCTTCAGCGCCACGGGCGCTCAGGGCACCATCGAGCATGCCCAACTCGTTCGCCATGCCGATCTGCGGCGTATGGGAAGCCTTGGCATCACCGCGAGCGTGCAGCCGCAGCATGCGATCGATGATCGCGACGCCGCGGATCGTCTGTGGGCGACGCAGGAGGCGATCGGCTATCCGCTCGGGAGCCTGCGCGCAGCCGGGATCGACGTGCAGTTCGGGTCGGATGCTCCGGTGTCGCCGCTCGATCCGTGGCACGCGATCGCCGCCGCCGTTCATCGCACCGGTGATGACCGCGCGCCGTGGCATCCGGAGGAGCGCCTCGACATCGAGACCGCACTGCGAGCGAGCGGGCATCGAGGAACGGCCGGAAACGGCGGAGTGCGTCTGGGCGGCGCGGCCGACCTTGTGCTCGTCGACATCGACCCGGCGCGCGCCACTCGAGACGAGCTGCGGACGATGCCGGTGCGCACGACGCTTCTGGCGGGGCGCATCACGCATCACGCCGCGCGCACATACGGGGGATAACCCCCGAACGTATTCGGAAGCCTCCGCCCTGGCTCGTGCGAGGCCGCTCGGCGATTCTGGAGAGAGAATCGCCGAGGTTCGGCGTTCTGCGAGAGGATTCATCAGTGAGTGCAGTTCAGACCCGCCCCGACACCACGACGCCTCCGAGGCGCGCCAGGTACGGATACGCTCGTGCCTGGCAGGATGTTCCGGGCACCACGCTCTACCTGATGATCGTCGCTCTCCCTGTAGCGCTGACAGGGCTGGTCGCGACCATCACCCTCTTTCTGGTGGGCGTCGGATCGATCGTGCTCATCATCGGGCTGCCCCTCATCGCGGTCGCGCTGTACGTGGCACGCGGTTTCGCGATCAGCGACCGCGCGCTCCTTCGGATGACAGGTCTTCCGACGTTCGCGGAGCCCGAATGGCGACGAGAGCCCCGAGCCTCCACCTTCTTCGCTCGTGTCCTGCAGCCGATGCGCAACGGACACTACTGGTCGGCGCTGGTGCACGCGGTACTCGTCCGTCCCGTCACGGCGCTCATCGGGTTCGCGATTGCTGCTCCCTGGGTGGTGCTCAGCATCGGCGGGCCCACCTATTGGTTCTGGGGCCGCTTCCTTCCGGAGAGCGATGACGAATCGCGCCTGATCTGGGTGCCGTGGGTGTATGCGCGACTCGGCATGGACGTCGATGTGACCCGTGACCTGCATCTGTGGACGTCGCTCATCTATCTCGTGGTCGGCGTGATCTTCGCGCTCACGCTGCCGCTGGTCCTGCGTGGTCTTGCACACCTCCAGCGGGCAACCGCCGTCGCCATGCTGGGGCGGTGGGCATCCGATGATCTCGGAGCTCAGGTCGCGGAGCTCGACGCCTCGCGCGGTGCGGCGCTGCAGGCAGAGGACACGGCCCTTCGCCGCCTGGAGCGCGACATCCATGATGGGCCGCAGCAGCGCCTTGTCAGGCTGCAGATGGACCTCGCCGCGATCGAACGACGAGCCGCCGCAGGTGATGCGGAGGCTGTGACCCGGCTGGCCGCGGAGTCGCGGGTGCACGCGCGCTCTGCGCTCGACGAGTTGCGCGCCCTCGCCGGGGGCATGGCCCCGCCCCTCCTGCAGGACCGCGGCCTGGTGCCTGCCCTGGAAGCGCTCGCACAGACATCGCCCGTACCTGTCACCACCCAGATCGATCCGACGCTGACCGATCGCGCGACGCCGGAGGTCGCTCGAAACCTGTACTTCGTCGTGGCCGAGCTCCTGACGAACGTCGCGAAGCACGCGGGGGCGACGACCGTCGCGCTGAGCGCCGTCGAGGAGAAGGGCGAGGTGCACGTGACGGTGCAGGATGACGGCCGCGGTGGAGCACGCATCGAGAACGGCCACGGGCTGCAGGGCATCGCCCAGCGTGTGCAGGGAATGCGCGGCGTGATGAGCATCGCGAGTCCGGAAGGCGGCACGACATCGGTGGAGCTGCGCATCCCGCTCACCGAGGCGTCGGTCCGCTCTAGTGTGGAGACGTGACCTCCCCGCCTCGTCCGCTGCGCGTCGCCCTCTTCGAAGATTCGCTGCTGCTCCGCGAGGGGCTCATCCGGCTTCTCGACGAGGCGGGACTCACGAGTGCGGGAGCATACGGTGACGCGGTCGATATCGTCGCGCGCGTGCGTGAGAACGCGGCGGATGTCGTCATCGTGGATGTGCGGATGCCGCCGACCTTCCGCGACGAGGGCGTTCGCGCGGCGCTGGAGGTGCGCGCTGCGCTTCCGCATGTCGGAGTCCTCGTCCTCAGCCAGTATGTGGAGGGCGTCTATGCACGCGAGCTCCTCGGCGCAGGGGAGGGAGGGGTGGGGTACCTGCTCAAAGATCGTGTCGCGTCGCTCGACGAGCTGACTGACGCGGTGCAGCGCATCTCTGCAGGCGGCACAGTGCTGGATCCGCTCGTCGTGCAGCAGCTCGTGCTCGCCGGGCCCGACCCGGTGGCGATGCTCACTCCCCGTGAGCGCGATGTGCTCGCCGCGATGGCAGAGGGTCGCAGCAACGGATCGATCGCACAGGCGCTCTTCATCGGCGTCGGCGCAGTGGAGAAGAACATCAGCTCCATCTTCACGAAGCTCGGCCTGGAGGATTCCGGCAACGACCATCGCCGGGTTCGCGCCGTGCTCGCATACCTGCAGCGCACTGCGTAGTGCAGACAGCGAAGCGGCCCTCCCCGCAGGGGGAGGGCCGCTTCGCTGTCTGCGCGGATCAGGCGGCGATGTGCGACACGAGGAACCAGCGGTCCTTCTCGAGTCCGCGCATGATCTCGATCGCGACGTCCTGGCTCGTAAGGTCGATCTCGTCAAGACCCTCGATGGCGGCCTTGACGTCGACGAGGATTGCGTCGATGTCGGCGATCACGTTGCTCACGAGCTCATCCGACTTCGTGAAACCCGCGGGCACGCTCGTTGCGGCGGTCTTCTCTGCGACGGTTGCGAGGCGGGCGTCGATCGGAAGGCCGAGGGCGACGATACGCTCCGCAGCGGAGTCAGCGAATGCCCCGGCGTTGGCGACGATCTGGTCGAACAGCTCGTGCACACCGACGAAGTTCGCGCCGCGGACGTGCCAGTGCGCCTGCTTGCCGTTGACGGTAAGCGCCTGGAGGCCGAGGACGACAGGAGACAGGAACTGTGCGGCCGCGGCTGCCACCGTCGGGTCGCTGGCCGTGGTGGGGGTGGTCTGTGCCTTGCTCATGAGTTCTCCTTTGCTGCAGCCCATTGTGGTCAGGTACAACGCTACTCAGCTGGATTTATTGCGCAAGCAAGCTGAGGCAACGCTAAACGGGCACACTGCGCGGGCGGAAACGGGTGTGGTGCATCAACGCACACAGCTGCAGGCAGTAGCGTCGAAGGGTGCATTCTTCCCCCCAGACTGGCGTGAGCGCCGCGGATACTCGGCGCTCTCGCTCCTCGACGGCCCCCGATGCCTCGCGCTTCATCCCGCACGTGCAGGGACTGCGCGCGATCGCCGTGCTCTTCGTGGTGATCTACCACTTCTGGCCTGGTCGCCTCAGCGGAGGATACGTCGGTGTCGACATCTTCTTTGTGATCTCCGGATTCCTGATCACGGCGCACCTGATGCGCGAACTGACGACAACCGGCCGTGTGAACCTCGGACAGTTCTGGGCACGACGTGCGCGTCGTCTGCTGCCGGCTTCGCTGCTCGTGCTGATGGTGTGTGCGATTGCGGTGTCCACGCCGTACCTGATGCCCACATCCTTCCTGCCTGGCGAGCTGAAGGAGATCATCGCCTCGACGTTCTACGTCGAGAACTGGTTCCTTGCGTTCAACTCCGCGGACTACCTCGCCAACGCGGGCAACCCCACGACCGTCCAGCACTACTGGTCCCTTTCGCTGGAAGAGCAGTTCTACGTGATCTGGCCGCTCATGATGCTGTTGGCCGCCTGGATCGCGGTGAAGTGGTTCCGTGGTGCGCGCCTCAAGGCGGTCATCATCGCGATCGCGATCGTGACGGTCGCGTCCTTCGTGTTCAACGTGATCTACACGATCACCAACCCCGCACCGGCGTACTTCGTGACGTTCGGCCGCATGTGGCAGTTCGGAGTCGGAGCGATCCTTGCGCTCGTGCCGGCGCTCCGCGTGCGCAATGCCTGGATGAGTTTCCTGCTCGGCTGGGGCGGTATCCTCGCCCTGCTTTACACAGCGTTCGCCTTCGACGCGCGCACGCCGTTCCCCGGCTACATGGCCGCGATACCCACGCTCGGCGCCGCGGCGATCATCGCCGCCTCGAACACCGAACGCTGGTGGTACCCGACCCGTCTCCTCGCCGTCGCACCGATGCGCTTCACGGGAGACATCTCGTACAGCCTGTACCTGTGGCACTGGCCGCTGATCGTGATCGCACCGACGGTGCCCTTCTGGGGTCTCACGATCTACCACCGCGTCGCCCTGCTGGCCATCTGCTTCCTTCTTGCCTGGCTCACCAAGCGCTTCGTGGAAGACCCGGCGCGCTCGTGGAAGGTGCTCACGAGCCGCCGCCCCCGTGTCACCCTCTTCGCCTCTCTCGCCGCCATGGTTCTCGTCGCGGGTGTCGCTGGCGCCGGATGGGCCGCGAATGCACCGACCTACCAGCAGGGCATCGCGGCGATCCAGAAGGTGCAGGAGAACCCGCCTGCCTGCTTCGGCGCAGCATCCGTTCTGGACCCCTCGTGTGCGGGGACGACCAGCGACGAGATTCTCCCGTCGCCGAACTTCGCGAACGTCGACAGCCCGGCGCGTACGGATTGCTTCGTCCAGCTCAACGATGCGACGCCAGTGGGATGTGAGTTCGGTTCGAAGGACGCGGATGCTCCTCATATCGCCCTCGTCGGCGACAGCCACGCGTTCCAGCTGATCGACAGTTTCGCCGCCATCGCGGAGCGCGAGGGATGGCGCCTCACGACCTACTTCAAGGGCGCCTGCCCATGGAACACGACCTCGCTGTCGACCGGCGGCGCATTCGGCGTAGCCTGTGACGACTGGCGTGAGGCGGTCGGCGAGAAGCTTGCCGCCGACGACTTCGATGCCGTGTTCACCGCAGCGATCTCGAACACGCCCTTCGATTCCGCCGGGTACGCCTCTGAGCACGATGCCGCTGTCGCGGGCTACCGCGAAGCGTGGAGCACGATGACGAGCCGCGGTGTTCCCGTGATCACCGTCGTCGACAACCCCGTCTGGGAGACCGACCCGAACAAGTGTCTGCGCACCCGCGATGCCGCAAGCTGCGCCGGCGACCGCTCCGAAGTCCTCGTCGAGAAGGATCCGCTGCGTGCCGCCGCGGCAGCGACCGAGGGTGTGACGCTGCTTGACTTCACGGACGTGTTCTGCGACGGCTCCTCCTGCTCGCCCGTGGTCGGAGGCGCGAACGTGTACCGCGATCAGGATCACCTGACGGTGACCTTCGTGCGCACGCTCGAACCGCAGTACACCGAAGCGCTGCGCCGAGCCATCGACGACGGCGTGCCGTAACACCGACGGAAGGACAGCACGATGACCGTGGACCCGCAGGCCAGCGTTCTCGCGCTGCCGACCAGAACGCCGGCGCTGCACGAAAGCGTCTTCCTCGCCGCTGGCGCGCGCGTGATCGGCGCGGTCACGATGGGGGAAGGCAGCAGCGTCTGGTACAACGCGGTCGTGCGAGGAGACTCGGACACGATCACGATCGGTGCCGGGTCGAACGTGCAAGACAACGTGTCCATCCACGTCGACCGCGGTCACCCCGTCGTGATCGGAGATGACGTGTCGATCGGTCACAACGCCGTCGTGCACGGTTGCACGGTCGGCGACGGCTCGCTGATCGGCATGGGTGCCGTTGTTCTTTCCGGCGCCGTGGTGGGCGCGGGGTGTCTGATCGCAGGCGGAGCACTCGTCATGGCGGGAGCTGTCATCCCCGATGGCTCACTCGTTGCCGGAATTCCGGGCAAGGTGCGCCGAGAGCTGACGGCCGAGGAACGACGGGGACTTCTCGAAAACGCCCAGATCTATCGTGGGCACGTCGCCGCGCACGAGCAGGCGCTGCCACTGTAGGCTCGGTGCGTACGGGGCGGTGGCCAAGCTGGTGAAGGCAGTGGGCTCATAACCCAACGATCGCGGGTTCAAGTCCCGCCCGCCCTACTTGCTCGGACGAGGAGCTTCCGACCTCTTTGACGTCGAGAGCGCGACCGGTACCCACAGCAGGGTGATTGTGCCGATCGCGGAACCTACGAGTAGGGGGCCGAGCGCCGCGAGAAGGTAGTCACCTGAGCCTGCGGTGGAGTTCTCCAGCTTGCCGGTGAGGCTCGAGAACAGCAGCAGCGTTGCGCACACCGCGGGAACCAGTGCGAGGGCAGCGAACAACGTCGCTGTGCCGCGATGAGATCCCTTGAGGAGCTTTGGGATCACCATCGCGCACCCCACGGCGCTGGCAAGCGCCAGGAGCCCGATGAAGAGGGCGACGGGAACGACCAGGAGACCCATCCCGTCCGCTGTCAGCGACACGTAGATCGCTGCGGCGGTGATGCCCAACGCGCCGAAGCTCACGATGCCCAGCAGAACGGATGCGGTGGTCACGTAGCCGGGCGTGCGGTGGGCATGATTCGCCATTTCGTCCCCTCCCAGAGTCAGGAGTCCCAGTATTGCCTGAGCTGGATACCTGTCGCCACAGTGCTTTCACCACGGCGCGCACACCCCTTCACGAACCCTGCCGGGAGTCGGAGGATCCCGCCACGGTTCGGTGGTGGAGAGTGGCGCGAGGTCACGCGACGCCACCGGGCAGAAAGAAGGCTGTCAGATCAGCGCACTCGTCGCCCGTGGGCGAGATCGATCAGGTGCTCGAGCACGGGGCCCGACCGCAGGCCGTTGTGCTCGTGCTCGCTGGTGATGTAGAGCTTCACATCGGGCAGGAGCGCAGCGGTCTCCATCGAGAACTCGTAGGGCACGTAGACATCGTTCACGTAGACGGCGGCGGCTCCGCGCGCGCCGGACGCCTCGATCGCGTCGCGGTCGTACATGCGCGGCCAGACGAACTCTGCGAGCTCGAGAGCGACGTCACGCCACGGCTGGAACGCCGGCACCGTCTCAGTCCACTCCTGTCGGATGTGCTCACCCGTGAACAGCGTGGGGTCGGCGGCGAAGTCGGCCGGCTCGGTGCGCTCCGCAGCCCAGCGCGTGGCGTGGCCGTCCGCATAGCTGGACTCGTGGAAGGCGAAGTACAGCGGGTTGCGACCGTCGTACGGCATCGCTGTCTGCAGGTCGTACCGGAACGCAATCGAGCGGGGATCGAGCTCAAGCAGCGACCAGAGCGTCTGCCACCCATCGTTCGTGCCGAGCGCAGAACCTGCGGATCGGAGGCGAGACACCGACACGACTTCGCCGTCCGGCAGCACGATCTTGCCGGCGGCCGCGAGATCGACGAGTCGGCGCATGGCGTCGCGGTGCTCCGGGAACCGGCGGTAGTACTTCTCGGACGCGGTGCGCATCTTGGCGTAGCAGAGCGCGTAGACGTCGTCGGGCTGACGTCCGATCCCGCTCAAGCCACCCGTGATGAACACATTGTCGAGCGACACCGCATCCGTGGACAGGTACGACAGTGTCGTGAAGCCGCCGAAGGACTGCCCCAGCACGTTCCAGGTATCGGCGCCGAGGTGGGCGCGGAACGCCTCGCAGTCCCGCACGATCGCGTCGGCGCGCAGATGCGTCAGGTACTCGGCGGCCGCGGCGCTGCCCTGCTGCAGCAGATCGTCACCGACCGGCGTGGATCGGCCGGTTCCGCGCTGGTCGAGCAGCACGACACGGTAGTGTGCGAGCGCTGCATCCAGCCACATCGGACTCGAGGGGGAGTGGAACGGCCTCGGGGCCTCGT
The DNA here is from genome assembly GCF_058797175.1 of Microbacterium sp. GW823-FHT02G05. Classification (NCBI taxonomy): domain Bacteria; kingdom Bacillati; phylum Actinomycetota; class Actinomycetes; order Micrococcales; family Microbacteriaceae; genus Microbacterium; species Microbacterium sp. GW823-FHT02G05. The sequence continues at coordinate 474,220 of NZ_JBXAJK010000002.1, read as the reverse complement.
GCCCGGGACCGCCCTGCAGGAACACCAGATAGGGGAGGTTCTCGCCGCCCTCACGCGTCACGACCGCAGCGAACACGTCGATCGTGCGGGTATCGGATGCACCTGCCCAGACGAGCGGAAGTGTGAGCGTGTGCTCCTCGACGGTCAGATCCTGCATTCGGCGCACCACGGTCGTCATACTCCGAGCCTACGCCGACGGATCGGAGGTCACATCACGTCGCCGATGTAGGAGTACTTCACGAAGACCTCCGCGGCGATCCCTGATGCCTCCAGCACGCCCTGCACGGCGGCCATCATGTACTGCGAATCCCAACCCATGTAGAGGAAATGCGACTCGTCGAGCTGGTCCCAATGACCGTTCCAGGCCTTGGCCTCGTAGATAGGCCCGCCGCGCTGTTCGCTGTAGGCAAGCACGGCTGCACGATTGTCCGCCCAGCCGCGCTTGAAGACCCGATTGAACAGGTACTTCACGTCGGGGACTTCCCAGTGCTCGCCGCGGTACTCGATGTAGTCGAACTCTCGCTCCCACCCGGCAGGCCAGCCGCGGTGGCGACGCGCGTCGAGGATGGGTGTCAGGCCGTCGTCATCGATCACGGTGACCGCCGGACGCTTCCAGATCTCGATGAACCGATCGGTGAGCCGTGCGGTGCGTGCTGCGATCGCTGCGGTGTCCCAGGATGCCTCGTGCTGGAGCATCCGCGTGTCCTCGACGCGGCTGCGCGCATAGGCCTGTGCTTTCGCGGGGAACGATTCACCGAACACGCGTTCCGTGAGGCTCTGCTCCAGCAGAGTGAGATTGCCGAGCGTGACCGCGAGCGCGCGGTGACTGTTCTGCTCGTCCTCACTGAGCTCGCCCCATGGCCGTACGCCGTCTCCCGACCAGGAGTCCGACGGTGCCGTCGGCACGATGTGCTCGACGTCGAAGGCGCTCGGCTCCGACACGCCTTCCAGACGACCGAGGACGTAGGCCGCGTGCGGCACCTCGGTGTACTTCAGAGCGACACGAATGCGCTCGTCGGACGGCGTGATCCGGGCGATCGCCTGCACGAGCTCTTCTTCGCCTACTGCCCGTGCACGGCAGAGTCGAGCGATCAGGCGGTCTGTCGGAACGCCCACGATCGTCCGGCGCAGCAGGAGCGATTGCAGGTGCTCCAGAGTGCGGTTCAGCTGCCCTTTGCTGAGCATCCCGGTCTCGTAGTCACGATAGGCACTCATCACGAGGGGGGAGGAGGCTCGGCCGAATGTGCTCACGAACGCGAGCTGTTGGGCGACCTCGGGATCCGGAGCGGTGGACGGGTCGAGCAGGATCGAGTACACCCGGGCGTAGTCGCGCCACAGGCTCGCGTGCACGCGAAGCGTCTCGACATCGCTGCCGGGGAAACTCTGTCGGAACGCGCTGTACACGCCGTGCTCGCCGACCGAGGTCACCTCGCGGCCCGTCGTCATGATGAGGAAGTGGCGCCAGAATGCGCCGATCGACTCACCCGTGCTGCGTTCGATCGGGAGCCAGTAGTCGTGCTCGATCTCGCGCTGTTCGGCGTGCGACAGGCCCATCAGTACGTAGTTGTGGATGAGTTCGTGGTCACGCAGCGGCTCACCTGTCGAGTTCAGGCTCTCGAAGATCTGCTGTGCGTTCGCCGCCGCGCCCAGCGTGATCGAGACATGCTCGAGCTTCTGCAGTCCGGCCCAGATGCGGGGCGCCTCGTCGGCGTGGACCTGGCTGCGGAAGAAGGCGTAGTTGTCATCGAATCGGGATTCGCGATCGACGGTGCTGTCGACCCGGTCGAGCACGACCGACTCGAACATGTCAGCCCAGGCCTCGTGAGGGCGCAGCTTCGTGCGGTCCGGGTCATCCTGACGGACCAGCACACGTTCCAGCTCTGCGGCCATCGTCGGGTCTGTCTCCCGCACGGAGTGATGCAGAGCCGCGACGAGCAGCATGAGCGTGGTGATGCGCTGCTGTCCATCGATCAGGATCAGATCCTCCGGAGCATCCGCGTCATCATGCGCGGAGAGAATCGAGCCGATGAAGTGGCGGTGATCCTCGGGGGACGCGGCGACGGTGCGGATGTCGGAGAGAAGCTGCTCGCACCCGCCGATGTCCCAGCGATACTGACGCTGGTAGACCGGGACGACGATCGTCGTCTGCGGTGCGGACAACCACTCGATCGTGTTGACGGCGACGGCCTCGACGTTAGTGGCTGTGCTCATGCTCCTGCTTCGCCCTCCCGACGGCTGTGGAGTCCGCGCCGAAATCGTGCGCGACGCCTCTCAAAGTCTATTCGGTTATTCACGGCGAACCTCTGGGGTCGCCTCAGCGGCGGCTGTTAGCCTTACCTAAGAAGGGCCTGTTAAAACGTGCTGGCCCCTTATGAAAGGACATGACCTCAATCATGGGATACATCAAGTCCGCAGCCCTCGAGGACAAGGGATTCGTCGTTCTCGACAGCTACAACCAGGAGCTCGACCCCAAGGAATGGCTCGACATCGAGTATGTCGACTGGAAGTCCTCGGGTGACACGCGTTTCTCGCCGCTGGCCTCCGCCAAGGGTGAGATCGAGTGCAACGGCTTCTGGAACCACGTGCCTCCGCGCACCGACAAGGACGGCGTCTGGATCGACTCGCAGGTCGAGAAGGCTCCCATCCTCACGCGTCGCGCACAGGAGCCGGGTGCGAACGTCGGCCGCTGCCGCGTCATCGAGCTGCAGCCCACTCCGTACGGTGAGTGCCTGTACAACCTTCACCAGGACGACAACAACCGCCTGAACCCGGATGGCACGGGATGGGTCGTTCGCGGCTTCTTCAACCTCACCGATGACAAGGACAGCTACTTCGTCCTGCGTGAGAACCGCACCGACCCGAGCGTTGAATACCGCATCGCACTTCCGGCGGGGGCTCAGCTCATCGTCGACACGCAGCGTCTGTGGCACGCCGCGACCCACAACGGCACCGAGCCGCGCTACTGCCTGATCACCTCGTGGGAGTCGGGCCCCGAGCTCGATGCCTACATCGAGAAGTACAACGGCACGCAGGATGTCCCGAACTACGAGGTCGCCCAGGAGATCCTGGACGCCGGCTACGAGGAGCAGGCGCGTCGCGACGCTGCCCGCGCCGCGTACTACGCCGCAAAGGGCCAGCAGGCGAAGCTCGCCATGAGCGAGGCCTGAGACTCGGCTTCTCTTCAAACGGCCCCGGCGCGTGTCGCGTCGGGGCCGTTTGCTCTCTGAGCGAATGCTGCGCCTCGTCGCTCCGCGGAAGGAGCTGCCCGCGTCCGCAAAAGTTACACCCTTGTGATTTCGTCGATCCTGGGTGACAATAGGCGCATAACCGGATAGCTCGCCACTTCGTGGTTCAGGTCGTAGGGGAAGACGCACCTGAAGAAACGGAGAGATTATGGCGACGGAAACAACGCGCCACGCACAGGCGCGAGGAGTGGTGTACATCCACTCCGCACCTCGTGTGCTCTGCCCGCATCTGGAGTGGGCGGTTGGGCGCGCCATTGGACGCGCGGTCAACTTCGACTGGTCACCCCAGCCGGTTCTCGACGGTGCCCAGCGCGCGGAGTTCTACTGGGACGGTCCGGTTGGCACCGGAGCGGTTCTCGCCACGGCGATTCGGGGCTGGGAGCATCTGCGCTTCGAGGTCACCGAAGACCCGACGCCCCGCAGCGACGGTGGCCGCTGGCTGCACACACCGGACCTCGGAATCCACTACGCGCAGACGGATGCGGCGGGCAACATCGTCATCGGCGAGGATCGAATTCGCTACGCGATGGAGATCGCCGCGGGCGACGCCATCGAACTGCAGCGCGAACTCGGTGTCGCGCTGGGATCCGCCTGGGACGACGAGCTGGAGCCGTTCCGCCATGCCAGCGATGATGCGCGCGTCGTCTGGCTGCACAAGGTCGGGTGATCCACAGACTTGGGTCGGTGAGGCGTGACTACCGATGGCCGGTGAAGACCCCCGGCCGACGGGAAAGCGAATCACTGCCCCACAGCACGAAGGCCCCGTGCCGAGAGATTCTCGGGACGGGGCCTTCGCTGTGGTTCTGAGTTGTCAGGCGCTCGCGAAAGCGACGACGGCGTTGTGTCCGCCGAAGCCGAAGGAGTTGCTGATCGCGAGCTGGTCGCCGCTGCCGAGCTGCTGACCGGTACCCGACAGGCGGAACGGGACAGCCGGGTCGGGTGTGGTCATGTTGATCGTCGGCGGAGCGACGCGGTCGCGGAGCGCCAGCAGCGTGAAGATGCCCTCGAGTGCTCCGGTACCACCGAGCAGGTGACCCGTGGAAGCCTTGGTCGCCGAGACGGGAATCTCATCGAGGCGGTCACCGAACACGCGCTTGAGGGCGACGTACTCGTTGGGGTCTCCCACCGGAGTCGAGGTCGCGTGCGCGTTGATATGCGTGACCTCGTCGGCCGAGCGTCCGGCCATCTGCAGCGCCATCTCCACGGCACGGGCCGCGCCCGCACCCTCGGGGTCGTTGCCCGTGATGTGGTACGAGTCAGCCGTGACGCCACCACCGACCACGTAGCCGTAGATCTTGGCGCCGCGAGCCTTTGCGTGCTCTTCGGTCTCGAGGATCATGACGGCCGCGCCCTCGCCCATGACGAAGCCGTCACGGTCGATCGCACCGGGACGCGAGGCGGTCGCCGGGTCGTCGTTGCGACGCGAGAGCGCCTGCGCGGAGGCGAAGGAGGCCATGGTGATCGGGTGGATCGCAGACTCGGCGCCACCGGCGATCACGACGTCTGCGAGTCCTTCCTGCAGGTGCTTGTAGGCGCTGAGAACCGATTCGGTGCTCGAAGCGCAGGCGCTGACGACGGTCTGCGCGTATGCGCGGGCGCCGAAGATCAGCGAGAGGTTGCCGGCTGCCGCGTTGGGCATCAGCATCGGCACGGTCAGCGGCATGACGCGACGCGGGCCGCGCTCACGCAGGGTGTCCCAGGCATCCAGGAGCGTCCAGAGGCCGCCGATCCCGGTGGCGAAGTCGATGCCGAGGCGTTCGGGGGCGACCTCGGGAGAGCCCGCGTCTTCCCAGGCCTCACGGGCGGCGATGACGGCGAACTGCGCGGAGGGGTCGAGACGCTTGGCCTCGTGACGGGGCAGCACCTCTTCGGGGCGCACCATCGCCTCGGCGGCGAAGGTGACGGGAAGGTCGTACTTCTCCACCCAGTCGTGCTCGAGGGTGCGTCCGCCGGACATACCTGCGAGCAGGTTGCTCCAGTTGTCGGGAGCGGTGCCGCCGATGGCGGACGATGCGCCGATACCGGTGACGACGATGCGCTTGGTCATTGCAGATGATCCTTGTCGAGATCGGGAGAGGGTGGCTGAGGGCGAGGATGCCACGTCCCGCGGGTGCGGGCGTGGCATCCTTCGGAAGGATTACTCCTGGCCGGCGACGATGAAGTTGACGGCGTCCGCGACGGTCTTCAGGTTCTTGACCTCGTCGTCGGGGATGGTGACGCCGAACTTCTCCTCGGCGTTGACGACGATCGTCATCATCGAGATCGAGTCGATGTCGAGGTCATCGGTGAACGACTTCTCGAGGGCGACCTCGGATGCGTCGATGCCGGTCTCATCGGTGACGAGCTCTGCGAGGCCAGCAAGGACCTCATCGTTGGTGAAAGCCATGGCTTTTCCTCTTTCTTACGGGGGTGTGTTGTCGGAACAGTGAAACAGTCTAGGGAACGATCGCGCGCACTCAGGGGAGCACGACGACTTGTGCAGCGAACACGAGTCCTGCGCCGAAGCCGATCTGCAGGGCGAGACCGCCGCTGAGTTCCGGGTGCTCCTGCATCAGGCGGTGGCTGGCCAGGGGAATCGATGCGGCCGAGGTGTTACCGGTCGTCTCGATGTCGCGAGCGACGACCGTCGTCTCCGGGAGGCCGAGCTGCTTGGCGAACTCGTCGATGATGCGCATGTTCGCCTGGTGGGGGATGAAGGCGGCGAGGTCGGATGCCTCGATGCCGGCCTTGTCGAGCGCTTCGCGCGCGACCTTCGCCATTTCCCACACGGCCCAGCGGAAGACGGTGGGTCCTTCCTGGCGCAGGGTCGGCCATTCGGACTTGCCGTCGCGAAAATCGGTGAGGGTGGCGTTCATGCCGACAGCATCGGACTTGGAGCCGTCCGACCCCCAGACAGCGGGCGCGATGCCGGGAGTCTCGCTCGGCCCGATGAGGGCGGCGCCTGCACCGTCGCCGAGGAGGAACGAGATGCTGCGATCCGTTGGATCCACGATGTCGGAGAGCTTCTCCGCGCCGATGACGAGCGCGTAGCGGGCCGCGCCCGCGCGGATCAGAGCGTCAGCCTGTGCGACCGCGTAGGCGTAGCCCGCGCAGGCCGCGTTCATGTCGTAGGCCGCCGCAGGGTTCGCGCCGACGCGGTCGGCGACGATCGCCGAGACCGACGGCGTCTGCTTGGGGTTGCTGATCGTCGCGACGATCACCAGGTCGACCTCGGACGGGTCGACGCCCGCGGTGGCGATCGCCTCGGCACCGGCCGCGCTGGCCAGATCGATCGCGTCGGTCTCCGCGACCGCGCGGGTGCGGGTGATGATTCCGGTGCGCTGGCGGATCCACTCGTCGCTCGAGTCGATCGGGCCGACGAGGTCGTCGTTGGGGACGGCGATCTCACCGCGCGCGGCGCCGTACGCGTAGATGCGCGTGTAAGCGGGCCCCTGGAGCTGGGTGAGCGTGGGCTGAGACATCAGGATTCCGTTCCGGCGTTGAGCAGTTCGAGAGCGGCGGGAAGATCTTCGGGGGTCTTCACCGCGACCGAGGGAACGCCACGCAGTGCGCGCTTGGCGAGTCCGACGAGAGCGCCCGCGGGCGCGAGTTCGACGATACCCGTGACGCCGGCCTCCGCGAAGGACGCCATGCAACGATCCCAGCGCACAGGGGAGGCGATCTGACGAACGATGAGCTGCAGAGCCTCCGTGCCGGCGGTGACGGTGGAACCATCGCTGTTGGTCCAGAGCGGGAGCGCGGGGTATGTGATCTCCGCCGCGGGGATCTCGTCGACGACGGCCTGGAGTACGGGCTGCGCAGACGCCATGTAGCGCGTGTGGAACGCGCCGGCGACCTGGAGGGGGACGACGCGCACTCCGCGTGGCGGCTCGGCAGCAAGCGCGGCGAGCTTGTCGAGCGCACCAGCGGCCACGATCTGTCCGCCGCCGTTGTAGTTCGCGGGTGTCAGATCGAGCGACTCCAGCAACGAGACCACGTCTGCTTCGACACCGCCGAGAACGGCGCTCATTCCGGTCTGCTCGCGCGAGGCGGCATCGGCCATGGCGCGGCCGCGAACGCCGACGATGCGCAGCGCGCTCTCGTCGGACACGACGCCGGTGGCGGCAAGAGCGGCGAGCTCGCCGACAGAGTGCCCTGCGACGCCGCCCGCGTGTGCGGTGGCGGCGCCGAGAGCGTGCCAAGTCAGAAGGCTGGCGGCGACGATCAGCGGTTGCGCGATCTGAGTGTCACGGATCGTGTCTGCATCCGACACTGTGCCGTGCTGCACGAGGTCGACCTGCGCGGCGTCCGAGTATGCGGTGAGTCGCTCGGCCGCTCCTTCGAGCTCGAGCCAGGGTGCGAGAAAACCGGGAGTCTGTGAGCCCTGTCCAGGGCATACGACGACAATCACCCGTCTAGTCTGCCAACGAATCGGCACGGAGGGTGGCATAACCCTCACAAGAATCTCGAAATCCGTTGTGGGTGTCGAACAGTGTGCCCGCTCAGCGGGGGCGTCGGTTCATCGGACGGCGACGCACGGGCTCTGCCGCTCCGATGGAACCGAGCACGAGCGCGGTCTGCAGGATGAACGCCTCGCGCGGTCCGGTGGCGTCCCAGCCGATGACCTCGCTCACGCGCTTGAGCCGGTACCGCACGGTGTTCGGATGGACGAACAGCTCGCGGGCCGTCGCCTCAAGAGAGCGGCCGTTGTCGAGGTAGCTCCACAGCGTCGAGATCAAGTCTGTCGAATGCGCCTGCAGCGGGCGGTAGATGCGTTCGATGAGCGTCTGCTTTGCGAGCGGGTCGCCGGCGATCGCGCGCTCGGGGAGCAGATCGTCCGCCTCGACCGGACGCGGTGCGCTGCGCCAGGAACGCGCCACGGCGAAGCCGGCCAGCGCGGCGCGAGCGCTCTGGCTCGCGTCGACGAGTGCGGCGACAGCCGGACCCAGCACGACGTAGCCAGGACCGAACGAGGGCTCGAGGGCCTGTGCGATCTCGGTGAAGGAGAGCTCGTCGTCGATGTCTTCCTCGGGGCGGCCGGCCAGGCGTGCGCGTCCGACGACGAGGACGAGACGGGAGCCCTGCACACCGACGAGGACGTCGACGGCGAGCTTTCGCGCGGTGCGACGGACGAGATCGATGTCGAACTGCGGGGGAGTCGTGCCGACGATGACGCAGACCTCACCGTGGCCGTGCCAGCCGAGCGCTGCGATGCGACTGGGAAGCTCCTCGTCGGCTTCGCCCGTGAGGATCGAGTCCACCACGAGCGCTTCGAGACGGGCGTCCCAGAGACCGCGGGCCTCGGCGGCGCGCGCATAGACGTCTGCGGCGGCGAAGGCGACATCCCGCGAATAGAGCAGGATGGCCTCGCGCACGTGCTCGCCACGGCCGGCAACGCGCTCTTCCGTGACCTCGACGGTCACGCGGATGAGCTGGAGAGTCTGCTGCAGGCTGACGCTGCGCAGCAGTTCACGGGGTGCCGCGGCGAAGATGTCCGCGGCGATCCACGGCGTGGAGGTGGGGTCGTCGAACCATTGGATGAACGACGTGATGCCCGCCTGCGCGACGAGGCCGACGGCCGATCGTCGCGCAGGCGGCATCTCCGCGTACCACGGCAGCGAATCCTCCAGGCGCTGGAGCGTTGCTGTGGCGAGATCACCGGAGATGCGGCGCAACCAGGTGAGGGTCGCCGCCTTGTCCGGAGACGCGGATGTGGTGTCAGTCACGAATGCTTAGCTCTCGCCGCCCGCGTTGCCGCTGGTGCCGGAGTTCACATCGTGGAGGCGGTACTTCTCGATCGCCTGCGCGGCCAGGGCGCGGTCGACCTTGCCCTCCTTCGCAAGGGCCTGCAGCGTGCGCACCACGATCGACGGACCGTCGATCTTGAAGTAGCGACGGGCAGCGGCACGCGTGTCGGAGAATCCGAAGCCGTCGGCACCGAGGGTGACGAACTGCTGGGGAACCCACGGGCGGATCTGGTCCTGCACGGCGTGCATGAAATCGCTCACGGCGACGACCGGACCCTCTGCGCCCTGCAGCTTGTCGGTGAGGTACGCGGTGCGCGGCTCGGCCTCGGGGTGCAGGAAGTTGTGCTCGTCGGCGGCGAGGCCGTCGCGGCGCAGTTCGGTCCACGAGGTGACCGACCAGACATCCGCCGTGACACCCCAGTCCTTCTGCAGGAGCTCCTGTGCCTCGAACGCCCAGGGGAGTCCGACGCCGGAAGCGAAGAGCTGGGCGCGCGGCCCGGTGCCTTCGCCGGTCGAGACCTTGTGGATACCGCGGATGATGCCGTCGACGTCGACATTCTCCGGCTCAGCAGGCATCACCATCGGCTCGTTGTAGACCGTGATGTAGTACATGACGTTCGGGTCTTCGTGCTTCCCGCCGTACATGCGCTCCAGGCCCGAGCGCACGATGTGTGCGATCTCGTAGCCGTAGGCCGGGTCGTACGACACCGTCGCCGGGTTCGTTGCCGCGAGCAGATGCGAGTGGCCGTCGGCGTGCTGCAGGCCCTCACCGGTCAGCGTCGTGCGTCCTGCGGTGGCGCCGACGATGAAGCCGCGTGCCATCTGGTCGCCGGCCGCCCACTGGGCGTCGCCCGTGCGCTGGAACCCGAACATCGAGTAGAAGACGTAGATCGGGATGAGCGGCTCGCCGTGCGTCGCGTAGGACGTGCCGGCCGCGGTGAAGGCGGCAAGCGCACCCGCCTCGTTGATCCCGACGTGCACGATCTGACCCTGCGGGCTCTCCTTGTACGCCAGGAGCAGCTCGCGGTCGACCGACGTGTAGTGCTGGCCGTTCGGGTTGTAGATCTTCGCGGTCGGGAAGTACGCGTCCATGCCGAACGTGCGCGCCTCGTCCGGGATGATCGGGACGATGCGATGGCCGAAGTCCTTCGTGCGAAGGAGGTCCTTCAGGAGGCGGACGAAGGCCATCGTGGTGGCGATCTCCTGCGTGCCGGAGCCCTTCTTCGGGAGGGCGTACGCCGCGTCATCCGGAAGCGTGAGGCCCACGTGCGTGGAGCGACGCTCCGGCAGGAATCCGCCGAGGCTCTTGCGACGCTCGAGCATGTACTGGATCGTCTCGTCCTGCGCGCCCGGGTTGTAGTACGGGGGCAGGTACGGGTTCTCTTCGAGCTGAGCATCCGTGATCGGGATGTGCATGGCGTCACGGAACGTCTTCAGGTTCTCGAGCGTCATCTTCTTCATCTGGTGGGTCGCGTTGCGACCCTCGAAGGACGGGCCCAGGCCGTAGCCCTTGACCGTCTTCGCGAGGATGACGGTCGGCTGACCCTTGTGCTCGACAGCCGCCTTGAATGCGGCGTAGACCTTGCGGTAGTCGTGGCCACCGCGGCGCAGGCCCCAGATCTGCTCGTCGGTGTAGTCCTTGACGAGTGCTGCGGCACGCTCGTCGCGGCCGAAGAAGTGCTCGCGCACGTAGGCGCCCGACTCCGCCTTGTAGGTCTGGTAGTCACCGTCAGGGGTGTTGTTCATCAGGTTGAGCAGCGCGCCATCGGTGTCGAGGGCGAGCAGCTCGTCCCATTCGCGGCCCCAGACGACCTTGATGACGTTCCAGCCGGCGCCGCGGAAGTACGACTCCAGCTCCTGAACGATCTTGCCGTTTCCGCGGACCGGGCCGTCGAGGCGCTGCAGGTTGCAGTTCACGACGAACGTGAGGTTGTCGAGGCCCTCGTTGGCGGCGACCTGAAGCTGGCCGCGGCTCTCGATCTCGTCCATCTCGCCGTCACCGAGGAAGGCCCAGACGTTCGACGCCGAGGTGTCCTTGATGCCACGGTTCTCGAGGTACTTGTTGGACATCGCCTGGTAGATCGCGTTGATCGGGCCGAGACCCATCGACACGGTCGGGAACTGCCAGTAGTCCTGCATCAGACGCGGGTGCGGGTACGAGGGGATGCCGAAGGCGTTCGACTTCTCCTGGCGGAAGCCGTCGAGGTGCTTCTCGTCGAGGCGTCCTTCGAGGAAGGACCGGGCGTAGATGCCGGGGGAGGCGTGACCCTGGATGAAGATCTGGTCGCCGCCGCCGGGGTTGTCTGCGCCGCGGAAGAAGTGGTTGAAGCCCACCTCATAGAGGGAGGCTGAAGAGGCGTACGTCGAGATGTGACCGCCGACGCCGATACCGGGGCGCTGCGCACGGTGAACCGTGACCGCAGCATTCCAGCGGATCCAGGAGCGGTAGCGACGCTCGATCTCCTCATCGCCGGGGAACTCCGGCTCGTTCTCCGACGCGATCGTGTTGATGTAGTCCGTGGTGGGAACCATCGGCACGCCCAGGTGCAGCTCCTTGGAGCGCTTGAGCAGGCTCAGCATGATCTCGCGGCCGCGGCCGTGTCCCTTCGCATCGACGAGTTCGTCGAGCGACTGCTGCCATTCGGTGGTCTCTTCGGGGTCGCTGTCGAGCGGACCTTGCGAGTACGGATCCTGGTCGTGAACAGTCACGTGGAGCCTTTCGTCATGCTGGCAGGTCATGCCAAGGAAACGGGAAGCGACGCGGGGAGCCTTGTCGACTCTGCACAACGCGTGCTGTCGACAGCCTAGCGTCCCTCTGCGCGGAGGTCGCGTGCATCACGCAAAGAGGGCGGGGTGAGACCGCTACACTGAAGACACCAGGGCCTTTAGCTCAGCTGGTAGAGCGCCACGTTTACACCGTGGATGTCATCGGTTCGATCCCGGTAGGGCCCACTTCCCCAGCATCCTTCCTCGCTAGCATGAGTCTGATGTCGATCGAATCTCCGTCCGCTCCGCAGGCGCGACGTCGGCGAGCGCGATGGCTGATCGCGTGTGCCGTGGCCGCCGTGGTCGTCGTCGGTGCGCTGCTCGTTCCTGTGCTGCGGCTCGACCTCGCAACGAACGTGACGATCGCGCTGAGCTATGTCGGAGATGACGGGCGAACGTACTCGTGCACGTACGACTACCGCACACCACACCGCCTCCCCATGCCCGCATCCACCGCTGAGAGCATGAACGAACGAGACTGGTCTCGTACGGGGCAGCTCATCTACGAGTGGGCGAAGCAGCACCCGGCCGACGCCTGGACGACGCAGGACGAACTGCCCCCGGACCACCCCCGCTCGACGCGCGCGGATGCGTCGTGGGGCCTGGCGATGGATCGATTCGTCCGCTTTCCGCCGTGGACGGTCGACACGGGGAATGGTCCTGAGTACGAGCTGTGGTGGACGGCGCGCGCAGGGAGCACCTGCGCCGACGGCCTGCGGTGATGGCTCTCGTCATACGTTCAACGGATGTCGGCGGGCAGCCATAGACTCGCCGGATGCTGCGCATTGCTCCGATCGGTCCCGATGATCGTGCCGACTGGCTGACGCTCTGGGAGGGGTATCTCACCTTCTACGAAGCGACCCTCCCGCCGGTGCAGACGGCCCTGACCTTTGACCGTCTGGTCGCTGATGACGCCATCCACGGTGCGATCGCCCGCGCCGAGGACGGCTCGGCACTGGGCATCGTGCACTGGCTCACGCACCCCGCGACGTGGTCGGCAGGGGAGTACTGCTATCTCGAAGACCTGTATGTCGCGCCCGGCGCGCGCGGCACGGGTGCCGGGCGCGCGCTGATCGGACACGTCACCGACTGGGCCAGAGACGCGGGCTGCGCAAAGGTCTACTGGCTGACGCAGAACACGAACGCGACCGCGCGGGGGCTCTACGACCGGGTCGCGTCCGATACCGGCTTCGTGCACTACCAGATCGCGTTGTGACGCGGCGGCGCGGGAGGAAGATCCGCCCGCTTCATATTCTCGGCGGTGTGCTGGCGATCGGCCTCATCGGCTACGTCGTCATCGTGACTGGTGCGCCATCACTGCTGGACCGGGGGCAGGCTGTCGTCTCAGAACGGCCGGAACCTCAGACCGAGGTGGCATCGGAGCGCGTATCGGCGACGTTTGTGTCCGTGATCGATGGCGACACGATCGAGACAAGCGTGGGCACGGTGCGCCTGATCGGCATCGATACGCCCGAACGCGGTGAGTGCGGCTACGGCGAGGCATCCGCGCAGATCGGGATGGCGGTGACACCGGGTGCTCCGCTCACCCTCACCCGTCCTGAGGGGCAGAACGACCGTGATCGCTACGACCGCCTCCTTCGCTACGTCGCGACCGAAGCCGGTGCCGACTTGGGGCTGGTCCAACTGCAGGCGGGGCACGCGGTTGCACGATTCGACTCTCGTGACGGCTATCCGACGCATCCGAACGAGGCGACCTACCAGGCATCGCAGATTGCGATTCGGGATGCCACGGGCGTCGTGGTGCCGCTCGGGTGCCAGGTTCAGGCGCAGCCTCCGGCCGAGGCTCAGGGGCCGATCGCTGGAGCCGCTGCCGACGAGGGCTGGTGGTACCAGTACACCTCGTGCGGCCGCCTCAAGAAGAACGCCGCGGGCCACCCCGTCGGTCCGTTCAGCCGTGATGATCCCGCGCAGACTGCGATCTACGAGTGGTTCGCATTCGGCACAGGAAACAAGGGCGACGGCGACGGCGACGGGATGGCCTGCGAGTAGTCAGCGCACCTCTTCGCTGATGCGCTCCGGACGCAGGTCCATCCGGCGCAGCAGCTGCGCGTTCAGGGCGACCACGATCGTCGACAGCGACATCAACACTGCGCCGACCGACATCGGGAGGATGAACCCGATCGGTGCCAGGACGCCCGCGGCGAGCGGTACGGCGAGCAGGTTGTATCCCGCCGCCCACCAGAGGTTCTGCGTCATCTTGCGATAGCTCGCGTGCGACAGGTCGATCGCGGAGACCACCGAACGAGGATCGTCGCTGGCGAGGATGACACCCGCAGACGCGATCGCGACGTCCGTTCCTGCGCCGATCGCAATGCCGACGTCGGCACGTGCAAGGGCTGGGGCGTCGTTCACGCCGTCGCCGACCATCGCGACGATACGTCCTTCGTCGATGAGTTCGCCGACCTTCTGCGACTTGTCCTCGGGCCGGACTCCCGCGAAGAAGCGCCTGATGCCGAGCTCTGCAGCGACGGACGCGGCAACAGCCTCGGCGTCGCCGGTGATCATGACGACCTCGACCCCGCGCTTGTGCAGTGCTGCAACGGCATCACGGGACGACTGGCGGATCTCATCCGCGAGTCGCAGGGCACCCGCAACGGTGCCGTCGACCAGCACGTGCAGAATGATCGAGCCCGTCGTGCGCCATTCATCCGCGATCGGATGCTCCTGCGCACCTTCGTTCGCGAGCATCTTCGGTCCGCCGACATGCACGACCTTGCCGTCGACGACGGCGCGGACGCCCTCGGCGGGGTTCGAGGTGAAGCCGCTGGAAGAGCCGAGCGTCAGCGAACGATCCGCCGCGGCCTGCACGATCGCGCGGGCCAGCGGGTGCTCGGAATCATGTTCGGCGCTGGCGGCAAGGCGCAGCACTTCGTCTTCCGTGAAGCCATCGGTCGTGGCGATCTCGGTGACGGCGGGGGCACCTTCCGTGAGCGTGCCGGTCTTGTCGAACAGCACCGTGTCGACGCTGCGCATGCGCTCCAGCGCCAGGCGATCCTTGACCAGGATGCCGCCGCGCGCAGCGCGCTCCGTGGCGATCGACACCACCAGAGGGATCGCCAGGCCCAGCGCGTGCGGGCAGGCGATCACGAGAACAGTGATCGTGCGAACGACGGCGGCATCCGGCATCCCGATCGCCGTCCAGATGATCGCCGTGATGACGCCCGCGATCAGTGCGAACCAGAAGAGCCAACCGGCGGCACGGTCGGCGATGCGCTGAGCACGCGAACTCGAGAGCTGCGCCTCCGAGACGAGACGACTGATCCCAGCCAGCGCAGTGTCCTCGCCGACGGCAGTGACTCGGGCCCGTACGCCGGAGTCGGTGGCGACGGTACCCGCGACGAGCGTGTCGCCGACACTGCGGGTCACCGTACGCGACTCGCCTGTGATCATCGACTCGTCCATGCTGGCCGTGCCTTCGGTGATGACGGCATCCGCGGGCACGCGCCCGCCCGGACGGATCAGCACGACGTCGTCCACTCGCAGCTCTGCCGGTGCGACTTTCTCGACCCCGTCGCCGACGACGCGCTCCGCCTCGTCCGGCAGGAGCGCCGCCAGCGAGTCGAGCGCAGACGTCGTGTCGGCGAGTGAGCGCATCTCGATCCAGTGCCCAAGCAGCATGATGACGACGAGGAGCGCGAGTTCCCACCAGAAGTCGAGCTCGTGATGCAGAATGCCGAGCGTCGCGCCCCACGAGGCGATGAACGCCACGGTGATCGCGAGGGCGATCAGCAGCATCATTCCCGGTTTGCGTGCGCGGAGTTCCTGCACGGCCCCGGTCAGGAAGGGGCGCCCTCCCCACAGGTAGATGACGGTGCCCAGAATCGGAGGAATCCAGGCCACGACCGGGTTGTCTGGCACGGAGTATCCGACCAGCATCGCGAACATGGGGGAGAAGGCGACGACGGGCACGGCGAGCGCGAGCATCACCCAGAACAGGCGACGGAACTGCCCGACGTGATCGCCGTGTCCGCCGTGTCCGCCGTGCGACGCATGATCGCCATGGCCGCCAGCGGATTCATCCGTCGCGTGGCCCGGATGCGCGGAGTGGTCCGCGTGTGCCGAGTGGTTCGCATGCGCGTCGTGCTCGCCGAGCGCGCTGTGTGCCTGGTGAGTTCCGTGGCTTTCGGGGGCGCCGTGCTCCGAATGCATGTCGTGGCTGGTGTGCTCCCCGTGTGCCGCGTGAGCGTGCTGCCCAGCGGGTACGGTGGGTGCATCATCCTTCGTTGAGTCATCCATGATGACAGCAACCATATACCCCATAGGGGTATTCCGAAAGGCCCTCATGTCGACTCGCCCCGCTCAGGAGAGCTGCCCGTGCGGACGCGGTGACGCGTACTCGGCGTGTTGCGGGTCCTTTCTCGACGGCGGAACCGCACCGACGGCCGAGTCGCTCATGCGCTCGCGCTACACGGCGTTCTCACGCGGTCATGTCGCGCACCTGCTTCGCACTTGGCACCCGTCTACTCGTCCCGCGCATCTGGAACTCGACCCTGACACGACCTGGGTGCGTCTCGCGATCGTGGACACGGTCGCCGGGGGTCCCTTCGACCGCGAGGGCGTCGTCGAGTTCGTGGCGATGTATGACGAGGCGGGGCAGCGTCATCGTCTGCGCGAGCGCAGCAGGTTCGTGCGCGAGGGACGGGACTGGTTCTACGTCGACGGGGTTCACAGCGAGGATCTGTGAATTGCCGCCACCACCTACCCGGGTGGGGTATTCTCGCTCGCGGAGTGTGAACGACCATGGCATTGGCGAGAGACCTGACACCGCGACGCGGACGACGTGCGTGGATTCTGCTGGTGTTCGCCGTTCCCCTGCTGATCGCCGGACTCCTGGGCATGCATACGATGACCGCGCCACCGGACGACACGATGTCGCATCGGGATGCCCCGGCGCACATGACGGCCGATTCCGCGCTGTCTCCCGTGGGGGAATCGGATGCGCCGCCACCGCTGACGGACGCCCCGGCACCCCACCACGGTGACGCGGTCATGATGACCTGCGTCCTTGCGCTTGCCCTGCTCGTTCTGCTCCGGGCGCGGACCACGCCGACACTCCTCACGATCGCGGCGCCGATTCAGTCTCCAGGTATGGAGCTGTTCGCCACCCAGCGGCACCCTGTCGCGCCGAGTCTCACGGAACTCTCGATACTGCGGACCTGAGAAGCATCCGCCCGGTTGTCCTGATCGGGCAGACGCACCGTCCTCCGGGACGTTTCTCACACGACTGCAGAAAGAAGAACGACGATGTCCATGATCGACCGCAAAAATGACCGCCTCGCCCTGCTCGCGGCGCTGCCACTGACTCTCGCGCTGGGACTCAGTGGCTGCGCGAACACAGGAACAATGCCCGGGATGGACCACGACAGTGAATCGTCATCGGTCTCGCCGGCACCGATCAGCGCCGCGGACCAGATGTTCGTGACGATGATGATCCCGCACCACGAGCAGGCGATC
Organism: Microbacterium sp. GW823-FHT02G05; assembly: GCF_058797175.1. Classification (NCBI taxonomy): domain Bacteria; kingdom Bacillati; phylum Actinomycetota; class Actinomycetes; order Micrococcales; family Microbacteriaceae; genus Microbacterium; species Microbacterium sp. GW823-FHT02G05. The sequence goes on along the minus strand of NZ_JBXAJK010000002.1, from coordinate 457,008 downwards.
GAGATGAGCGACGTGATCCTCGCGAAAGAGGGGGTCGAGGAGCGGGTCCGCCTGCTCGCCGAGGAGATCAAAGCCGCACAGGGTCCCGAGATCGAGCGCATGAACGCATGGCTCACGGAGTGGGGTGTGGGCTCTGACGGACACGCGGGCATGGACCACGGCGACGGAATGATGTCCGCCGAGGACATGGCCGATCTCGAGGCGGCACGCGGGACGGACGCGGCGCGCCTGTTCCTCGAGCAGATGATCGTGCACCATGAGGGCGCCGTCGAGATGGCGCAGGTCGCCGTCGAGAACGGTGAAGATCCGGACGTCCGCGCCCTCGCGCAGGAGGTCATCGACGCGCAGCAGATCGAGATCGCCACGATGCGTGAACTCCTGACCCAGCTGTAGAGCCTCGGGCGGATGCTGCGACGCGCCTGTTCACGGCGCGTCGCAGCATCCTGGCGTAAGTTTGAATCGTGAAAGCGAACCCGGAACACCAGCGCGTCCTCCTCGACGTCGCCGACATCGATCGACGCACCGCCCAGGCCGAGCACGCGCGCTCCCACCCGCCGCAGGCGGCCCGGGTGAGTGAGCTCATGGCGATCCGCCAGGAGCAGCTCCGGGAGCTGACCTTCGCCACCGGCGTCCGCGACGACGCCAAGACCGAACTGGGGCGCATCGAGTCCGATGTGAAGGTCGTCGAGCAGCGCCGGGAGCGAGACGCGGGCCGTCTGGCTGCGGCAACGAACCCCAAGGACGCCGTCGCCCTGGAGCACGAGCTTGCCAGCCTCGCGCGGCGTCAGAGCGAGCTGGAAGATGCCGAGCTCGAGGTCATGGCCCGCGTCGAAGACGCCGAGGCCGCTGTCGCCGCGCAGCAGGCACTGATCGATGTGACGACCGCCGAGGGCGCGCAGCTGTCCACCGAGGCGAAGGCGCACATCGCCGCCGCGGAGAAGGAGCACGGTGAACTCGCCCGCGATCGCGCTGCTCTCACGGCAGAGCTCCCGCCGGCCCTGCTCAGCGACTACGAGCGCCGTGCGACACGCACCGCCGGTGCAGCACTGCTGCGCGCAGGTATGTGCGAGGGATGCCGCATCGTGCTCTCGGGCATCGACCTGAACCGCATCCGTCAGCAGGCGGCCGACGACATCGTCTCCTGCCCCGAGTGCAACGCGATCCTCGTCCGCACAGAGGAGTCCGGACTCTAGACGCGGATCACAGCTCTTCGTGTGTGGCGGGATCCGCGTCGAACAGGCGTCCGTCCGCGCGTCCGAGAGCCGTGATCGCCGCGATCTCGTCGTCGCTCAGCCGCACCTCGGCGGCGGCGAGATTCGCACTCTGGCGCGCGGGATCCGCCGACTTCGGGATCGCGACAACGCCCCGTGAACTGTGCCAGGCGAGTACAGCCTGCGCGGGAGTGAGTCCATGCGCGGCGGCGATGTCTTGGATCACAGGCTCATCGAGCACTTCGTGCGCGCGCCCGAGGGGGCTCCACGCCTCCGTGATGATTCCCCGTTCCCTGTGGTGGGCGAGGGCGTCCTCCTGGGGGAAGTACGGGTGAATCTCGAGCTGATTCACGACCGGGCGAACGCCCGTCGCATCTTCGATCCGCTCCAGGTGCTCCGGCAGGAAGTTCGATACGCCCAGTTGGCGCACCTGCCCGTTGTCGCGGGATTCGATCAACGCGGCCCAGGCCTCGACATAGTGGTCGATCCGCGGATTGGGCCAGTGAATGAGGACGAGATCGATCGCATCGAGACCCAGGCGGAGCCGGCTCTCCTCGATGGACACGAGGGCTCGCGCGCGCTCATGGTGGCGTCCGGCGAGCTTGGTCGTCACGACGATTTCGCCGCGGTCGACGGCGGCGCCGGCGATACCCCACCCGACGGCGCCTTCGTTCTCGTAGTTGAACGCCGTGTCGATGAGCCGGTAGCCCGACTCGATTCCGGCGCGCACAGCATCCGCGCCGGCCTCGCCGCGCAACTGGTACGTGCCGAGCCCCTGCGACGGCAGGGTGAAGCCGTTGTGGGCGGTGAAGGGGGAGCGCTCAGACATGGGATCTCCTCTCGAGACGCTCTAGCGGTGGCTCCCACGCTAACCCGGGGATATGACGAAAGTGTGACGAAGGGATGACACAGCGACACAGAGTGACATGCGCGCCTCCCGCCACAACTCCGTGCGATGCGCTGAACGTCGGTGGTGAGGCATATGTTCGACCTATGCCTTTCTGCCGTGCCCCGTGGGGTGCCCGCCTCGGCCCCTGTGGGGTGCGGCGATGACCTCAGATGCGCCGCCGGGCACCGCGTCGATCGTACTCGCGCCCAGTGTCGACGGCTCCTGGCAGGCCGCGTATCTGAATTCGGATGACGATGTGCTCGGGCAGGAATCCATCGCGGATGCGGCGCTGACGCGCTGGGTCCGCGCGCGGGAAGAGTCGTCGCCGCGCTGGATCGTACGCACGCTTCATGACGTGTACCCGCGAGTGCTGGAGGATGGCGTCCGGCTGCGCCGCGCGTGGGATCTGCTGCTGTGTCACGCGATCCTGCGCGATACAGGCTCTCTGTCGTCGCCGGTGCCTCCGTCGTCCCGGTGGATCCGCGAGGAGCCGACGATGCAGCCCGATGTGCCCGCGCTGTTCTCCTTCGTCGATGACAGCACCGACAGCGGTCCTGACCTGGCGGAGATGCTCGCGGAGCGACGGCGGCAGCAGGAGGCGCTGCGCGCGGCGCCCGACGGTCGTCTGGCGTTGCTGTGTGCGGCGGAGTCCACGGGTTCTCTGATTGCAGAAGAGATGACGGCCGCGGGGCTGCCCTGGGATCGCGCCGCACATGAGCAGATCCTCGTCGAGATGCTCGGCGAACGCACGATGGGTGACACGCGCCCGCGACGGATGGCGGCCCTGGCCGCGCAGATTCGCACGGACCTCGACGATCCGACCCTCAACCCCGACAGCCCGCCACGGCTGCTGCGCGCTCTGCATCGGGCGGGGATTCTCGTCGAGTCGACGTCCCGCTGGGAGCTGGGCGAGCACGAACATCCGGCGATTGCACCCCTCATCGCCTACAAGAAGATGTCGCGCCTACTCACCGCGAACGGCTGGACGTGGCTGGCGGAGTGGGTTCGCGACGGGCGCTTCCGCCCGATCTACCTCACCGGCGGTGTCGTGACGGGGCGTTGGGCCTCCGCGGGCGGGGGCGCGCTGCAGATTCCCCGTGTGCTGCGACCGGCCGTCCGTGCGGATCCGGGATGGACGCTCATTGTGGCCGACGTCGCCCAGCTCGAGCCACGGGTGCTGGCCGCGATGTCGCGCGACACGGCGATGGCCGCGGCCGGGCAGGGGTCCGATCTCTACGAGGGCATCGTCCGCTCCGGCGTCGTGCAGACCCGTGACGAGGCGAAGTATGCGGTGCTCGGAGCCATGTACGGAGCGACGACCGGTGACAGCGGACGCCTTGCACCGCGGCTGCGCACCGTGTTTCCTCGTGCGATGGCTCACGTCGACGACGCAGCGCGCACAGGGGAGCGCGGCGGTGTCGTCAGCACCCTCCTCGGTCGCAGCACCCCTCGACCGGATGCGGAGTGGCGAGAGAGTCAGTCCGTCGCGAGCGATCCGAACGCAGGTGGCGCCGAGGAGAGACGTGCGAATAGCCGTGCCCGTGATCGCGGACGCTTCACGCGCAACTTCGTCGTCCAGGGCACTGCTGCCGAATGGGCGCTGCTCTGGTTGGCGGAGATCCGCCACCGCCTCGCAGCGCTGCCGATCGCGGACGTTCCTGCCGAGGCATCCGGCCCCTACTTCCGGGACCACGCGCACCTCGCCTTCTTCCTGCATGACGAGATCATCGTGCACGCACCCAAGACGCAGGCTGAGGACGCGGCGCGGGCCGTGCGCGATGCGGCGGATGCGGCCACACGACGCCTCTTTCCCGGTTTCGAGATCGATATCCCGCTCGACCTTCGCATCGCGGAATCCGCGGCCAAGGGGCCGTAGACTGGACAGGCGAATGGGTCGGCCGGACGGTCGCGTGGCGGGCAACCGCACCGAGGAACGTCCGGGCTCCACAGGGCAGGGCGGTGGGTAACACCCACCCGGAGAAATCCGCGAGACAGTGCCACAGAGAGAAGACCGCCGGGCTCGTCCCGGTAAGGGTGAAAGGGTGGGGTAAGAGCCCACCAGGGGGCATGGTGACATGCCCCGCTAGGTAAACCTCGTCCGGAGCAAGGTCAGACAGAGGATGATGACGCGGCTCGCCGAGTCCTCGGGTAGACCGCTAGAGCGGCACGGCAACGTGTCGCCGAGAGAGATGGCCGTCGAAGGGGCGTGAACCCCGGAACAGAACCCGGCGTACAGGCCGGCCCATTCGCCCTCTACGAAGAAACGGCCTGCTCGATGGATCGAGCAGGCCGTTGACGTATGAGTTCTCAGTCCCCGGCGAGGGATGCCGCGCCGATGATGCCGGACGAGTTGCGGTGCACGGCGGCGACGATCGGCGTGTTCAGCTTCAGCAGGGGCAGGAAGTTCTCGGGATGCTTCGAGACTCCGCCGCCGACGACGAAGAGGTCGGGGCTGAACAGGAACTCGACGTGCTTGTAGAACACCTGGAGCCGCTCGGACCATTCCGTCCAGCTGAGGTTCTCGCGGTCCATGGCGGAGTACGCGGCGACCTTCTCGATCGCACGGCCCTCGTAGTCCAGGTGGCCGAGCTCGGTGTTGGGCAGCAGGACGCCGTCGTAGAGGAAAGCTGAGCCGATACCGGTGCCGAGAGTCGTGAGAATCGTGAGGCCTCGTGCGCCACGAGCGGCGCCGTGGCGCACCTCGGCGACACCAGCTGCATCCGCATCGTTGACGAAGTGGATGCTGCGGCCCAGACCGTTCTCGAAGAAGCGCTCGGCCTCGAAGCCGATCCAGTCCTTCGAAACGTTGGCTGCCGACAGCGTCTTGCCGTACTTCACGATCGCCGGGAAGGCGACGCCGAGGGGCAGGTCCGAGTCGCTCACACCGAGTTCGGTGAGCACGGTCTTCACCGCCACGAGCACGTCAGCGGGCGATGCGCCCTCAGGGGTGGGGACGCGCACACGCTCGGAATCGAGAATGCCGCGGTCGAGATCGACGATGCCCGCCTTGATGCCGGTTCCGCCAATGTCTACGCCGATCGCTTTTGCCATGTTCCCAGCCTACCGAGCGTCGGATCACGCAATAGGATCGTGTCAACACGCGAGGAAGGAGTCACACCGTGTCAGACGACAAGCAGTACTGGTACAACCTGACCACCGGCGAGGTCGAGTTCGGCCTGGAATCGCCCGCGGTCGATCGCGCAGGACCCTTCGCCACGGCGGAAGAGGCAGCGCGCGCCCCCGAGGTCATCCGGGAGCGCTCGCGTGCCTGGGCCGAAGACGAAGCACAGTCCGACAACTGGGGCTCTACCGAAAGCGACAAGGCCTGATACATGGATAAGCAGCGCGACTTCGTCCTTCGGACGATCGAAGAACGCGGCGTCAAGTTCGTACGTCTCTGGTTCACCGACGTCATCGGCACACTCAAGTCCGTCGCGATCGCGCCGGCTGAGGTCGAGGGCGCGTTTGCGGAGGGCATCGGGTTCGATGGCTCGGCGATCCAGGGCATGACGCGCTCGTTCGAATCGGACCTGCTCGCGCAGCCGGATCCCACGACCTTCCAGACGCTCCCGTGGCGTGGTGAGATCGATCCGACCGGGCGCATGTTCTGCGACCTGACGACGCCCGACGGGCAGCCGGCGGTCGCTGACCCTCGCCACGTCCTCAAGCGCACACTCGCGAAGGCGGCGGATGCAGGCTTCACGTTCTACACCCACCCGGAGATCGAGTTCTACCTCCTGAAGTCGTCCCAGTACGGTCCGGATGGTCCCGTCCCGGTCGATTCGGCGGGGTACTTCGACAACGTGCCCGGCGGCACGGCGCATGACTTCCGCCGCCGTTCCGTGCGGATGCTGGAAGATCTGGGCATCTCGGTCGAGTACAGCCATCACGAGGGCGGCCCCGGCCAGAACGAGATCGACCTGCGCTATGCCGACGCGCTGACGACGGCCGACAACATCATGACGTTCCGCACCGTGATCAAAGAGGTCGCGATCGAGCAGGGTGTCTATGCCACGTTCATGCCCAAGCCTCTGAGCGATCACCCGGGCAGCGGCATGCACACGCACATGTCGCTGTTCGAGGGTGACGTCAACGCGTTCTACGAAGAGGGCGCAAAGTACCAGCTGTCCAAGACAGGCCGCTCGTTCATCGCGGGGCTGCTGCGTCACGCGAATGAAATCGCCGCCGTGACGAACCAGTTCGTCAACTCGTACAAGCGCCTCTGGGGCGGCGACGAGGCACCGAGCTTCGTCACGTGGGGGCACAACAACCGCTCCGCACTCGTGCGTGTCCCGATGTACAAGCCGAACAAGGGGCAGTCGACGCGCGTCGAGTACCGCGCTCTGGATTCCGCAGCCAACCCCTACCTCGCGTATGCGCTGATGCTTGCCGCCGGCCTCAAGGGCATCGAAGAGGGCTATGAGCTTCCGCCCGAGGCGGAAGACAATGTGTGGTCATTGAGCGATGCAGAACGCCGTGCCCTCGGCTATGCCGCGCTGCCCGCGAGCCTGGATCATGCTCTGGAGTTCATGGAGGGCTCGGAGCTCGTGGCAGAGACGCTGGGGGAGCAGGTGTTCAACTACGTCCTGCTGAACAAGCGTCGTGAGTGGGAGGCGTACCGCGGTCAGGTCACGCCGTTCGAACTGAAGAGCAACCTCGAGTTGCTCTGAGCGGAGGAGCATGGCCCGGCCCGACGGATCGGTCTCGCTGTCGGCGCTTGCGCGCCTCGGATTCGCGGAGCTGAGTGCCGCATCGTCCGCATTGGACGAGTTGTCGACGCTGCTGGACATTCCGCGCGCGACGCTGCTTGAGGGCGCGGATGCGGCAGACCCGGATGCTGCGGTGCGATCCATGCTTCATGTGGCGCGTCGCGATGCGGCGCCCCTGCAGGCGCTCTGGCAGCACGAGAGCGCGTGGCACACGGTCTGGCGTGTGTTCGGTGCCTCCACGGGACTCGCGGACTTCTTCGTGCGGCACCCCGCGGAGCTGACGGTTCTCGCTGACCCCGGTGACGCACTGCCTGGGCCGGAGGAGCTGCGCCGCCGTCTTCTCGACGCGGTCGGCGCTGTCGACGGTCGTGCGCGTTCCGGCGACGAGCATGAGGTCGAGTCCCTGCGCATCGCCTACCGGCGGAGTCTGGCGCAGATCGCGGCGATCGACCTGCTGCATCCCGCGCCGGCCGACTTCATCCGCGAGGTGTCGGCGGCACTCGCAGACATCGCGGGGGCCGCGGTCGAAGCCGCACTCGCCGTCGCGCGTGCGCGTGTCTCCGAGACCGTCGCCGCAGACAGGGTCGCGCACGCCCAATTGGCCGTGATCGGCATGGGCAAGGCCGGTGCGCGCGAGCTCAACTACGTCAGCGATGTCGATGTCATCTTCGTGGGAGGCAGCACCGACGAGAGCCTGCTCGACGAGGCGTCCGCTGTCGATATCGCCACGAAGCTCGCGCGAGAGACCATGCGCGTGCTCTCGGGCTTCGAGATCGAGCCGCCGCTCTGGGAGGTCGACGCGGCGCTGCGTCCGGAAGGCAAGCAGGGGGCGCTGGTGCGCTCGCTCAGTTCGCACGTCGCATACTACGACCGCTGGGCGAAGAGCTGGGAGTTCCAGGCTCTGCTCAAAGCCCGACCGCTCGCCGGCGACGAAGAACTGGGGGCGGAGTACATCCGCCAGGTGCAGTCGAAGGTGTGGACGAGCGCGGCGCGTCAGGACTTCGTCGACAGTGTGCAGCGCATGCGCGAGCGCGTCACGGAGCACATCGACCCGGAGGATGCGCCATACCAGATCAAACTCGGCTCCGGCGGAATCCGCGATATCGAGTTCACGGTGCAGCTGCTGCAGCTGGTCCACGGCCTGACGGATGAGACGCTGCGCACGAGGGGCACCCTGGAGAGCCTGGAGGCGCTCGTCGCGGGCGGGTACATCGGCCGCGCCGAAGCGAGCGCGTTCGCCGAGGACTATTGCCGACTGCGACTCATGGAGCACCGTCTGCAGCTGCGCGAGCTCAGCCGCACGCATCTCATGCCGCGCACCGACGCAGGGCTGCGCGTCCTCGCCCGGGCGACGGGCCTGGCCGAATCCGGCTCCGCGATCTGGGACCGTTGGGAGTCGATCCGCCGTGAAGTGCGCGACATCCACACCCGACTCTTCTACCGCCCGCTGCTGAGCGCGGTTGCCGGGCTGCCCGAGGAGGAACGCACCCTCTCGACCGAGCAGGCACATGATCGTCTCGCGGCCATCGGCTTCCGCGACCCTGCAGGCGCACTGCGCCACATCGGCGCCCTCACGAGCGGACTGAGTCGCAAGGCCACGATCCAGCGGCACCTCATGCCGGTCATGGTGCGATGGTTCGCCGACGGGAGCGACCCGGATTACGGACTGATCGCGTTCCGACGAATCAGCGAGCGACTCGGGGACACCCCGTGGTTCCTGCGAATGCTGCGCGACTCCGCCGGTGCAGCCGAGAGCCTGACACGGTTGCTGTCGACCTCGCGCTTCGTCGGCGAACTCATGGAGTGGACGCCCGAGTCTGTCGCCTGGCTCGACAGTCCCGAGTTGCTGCGTCCGCGCAGCCGTGCAGCGCTCGATGAGGAGGCTCGGGCGATCCAGACGCGCCACAGTGTGCTGAAGGACGCCGTGCGCTCTGTACGGGCCCTGCGACGACGGGAACTGCTGCGTACGGCCATGGGCGCAGTGCTGGACGTGCTGACCGTCGAGGAGGTCGCGACAGCACTGAGCGACATCACGCAGGCGACAATCCAGTCGGCGCTCCGAGCCGTGTACCGTGACGTCGTCGCTCCTGAAGACGACAGCCTCGATTTCGCGATCATCGCGATGGGGCGTTTCGGCGGCGCCGAACTCGGATTCGGCTCCGACGCCGACATCCTCTTCGTGTACGAGCCCAACGACGTCGAATCCGAGCGCGCGAGCCAACTCGCCGCACAGATCGTCGCAGGCCTGCGTGAGCACCTGACCGACCACCGCGTGCCGCTGGAACTCGACGCCGACCTGCGACCCGAGGGGCGCAATGGCCCGATCGTGCGCACTTTCGACGCGTACGCCGAGTACTACCGGCGCTGGTCCCTGTCGTGGGAAGCGCAGGCGCTGCTGCGTGCGCGTGGGATCGCGGGGAGCAACACCCTCATCGGACGATTCATGACCCTCGCCGACAGTGTGCGCTATCCCGCCGAGGTCGAGCAGACGGGACTTCGCGAGATCAAGCGGATCAAAGCGCGTGTCGAGGGGGAGCGGCTGCCGCAGGGTGCTGATCCGAAGCGTCACCTGAAGCTCGGTCCTGGCACTCTGAGCGACGTGGAGTGGCTCGTGCAGATCATCCAGCTGGAGCACGCGCACCGCATTCCTGGTCTGCGTACGACGTCCACGTTGGATGCGCTGCACGTCGCGACCGTGCATGGTGTCATACCGGAAGCGCAGTCCGCGATGCTCCGCGACGCCTGGCTGCTCTCGAGCAGACTGCGCTCGGCGATCACTCTGCTCACCGGGCAGACCAGTGACATCCTCCCGGCGGATCGCCGTCAGCTGGATGCGATCGCCAGGATTCTGGGCTATCCGGACCGTTCGGCGACGACGCTCGAAGAGGAGTACTTCCGTGTGACCCGACGTGCGCGGCGCGCCTTCGAAGCCCTGTTCTACGGATAGCGCGGCCGTTCCGCTGGACTTCCGGGATCGCTCCGGTAAGGCTGGGAGCATGACGACGATGGGCGTGATCTGGAATCCGACGAAAGTCGATGAGGCGGAACTGCGTACGGCGATCGAGAGCGTCCATGCGGTCGACGACGTGCGCTGGTGGGAGACGTCCGAGGACGACCCCGGTCGCGGCATGGCAGAGGAAGCCGTACACGCCGGCTGCGCCGTCGTCTACGCCGCCGGTGGTGACGGCACGGTGCGCGCCGTCGCGGAGGCGCTGGTCGACACGGATGCGGCACTCGCGATCATCCCGCGGGGCACCGGCAACCTGCTCGCACGGAACCTCGGCGTGCCCCTTGGCGATGTGCGCGCCGCGGTCGAGCACGCTGCGGCGGCAGAAGGACGCACCATCGACATGGGAGAGGTGCGCATCATCGAGGGGGAGGACGACGGCGTCCATGGATTCCTCGTGATGGTCGGTCTGGGGCTCGACGCGCAGATGCTCGCCGCGACCGATGACGATCTGAAGGCGAAGGCGGGCTGGCTCGCCTATGTGCAGGCCCTCGGACAGGCGGCGGCAGCGACAGAGCTCGTCGGAGCCCAGATCGCCCTGGACGACGAGGAGCCTCAGGACATCTCTGTGCACACTCTGCTGATCGGAAACTGCGGGATGATCCAGGGCGGCATCACTCTGCTTCCGGATGCGGTTCCCGACGACGGCCTCATCGACGTGCTCGTGATCAGCGCGGATGGCGTCCGCGGGTGGCTCGACACGGCGAAATCGCTGCTCTGGGACAACGGGCTCAAGCGAATGCTGGGCGGTGCCGATGAGGCGGTCAGCACCGAGTTCACCAGCCACGCAACGGTCACGCGGGTGCGGGTCGAACTGGACGAGCCCCAGCAGTTCGAGATCGACGGTGAGGAAGTCGGTGCGGTGCGCGTCTTCGAGGTCGGAGTACGCGCGGGATCCCTTCGCGTGCGCTGACCAGGGGCGCTCACGACGCGTCGCGATTCATGGGATTATGAGAGAAGCCTAAGGAGGGTCCCGCGATGATCGGTAGCTTCATCTTGTTCATGGTTCTGTTTCTGGGTGGGTTCTGGTGCATGGGCATCGCTCACGAACTCCCGCAGGGACAGGCTCTCGTCTTCTGCGCCGGCCTGGCGCTTGTGAGCATCGCTCTCGCCTGGGTCATGCGCACCGCCGGCGGTGCCACCCGCCGCAACGCAAAGGACGGCTACGGCGCTTCCTGAGCAGCGAACCATCACAGACAAGCCCGCCCCGCGTTTCGCGGGGCGGGCTTGTCTCGTGGTGACGGGGCGGGTCAGTCCGCCACGAGCCGCCGGACCAGCGCACGACACGCCATCAGAGTGACGACCAGGAGCGTGACCGACCAGAAACCTCCGAGATGAACGTTGTCGCCGAGCACGGCGTCCGTGAGCCAGAGGATGAGCGCCTTGCTCAGCGCGCTCAGCGCGACCAGCGACGCACTGGCGACGAGGCGCCCGCGTGTGGTGTCAGCACCCTTGATGCGTTCGACGATGCGCACCTTCGCCCACACGATGCCTTCCAACGCCAGTTTGAGGAGAATCGCGGTCAGCAGGGAGATGACGAACGACTCGCTGATGACATCGGGGAAGAGCTGAACGAACAGGGAGAGCACAACGAGGTACACCAGGATGTCGACAAGGTCGACGGCGCGGATCCGCAGGCTCTTCACGAGGCCAGCGTAGACGTGAGGTCAGGGGTACGGCCACGACCTCGCACAGGAGTGCAGCCAGAAGGGCCCGTCTCAGCAGCGAGACGGGCCCTTCTGTGTGTGGTCGGCGACAGGCTGTGCCCGCCGCTGACTCACAGGATCAGACCCCGTAGTAGAGCTCGTACTCGTACGGGTGGGGACGCTGCGCCATCGGCAGGATCTCCTTGGTGTACTTGTAGTCGATCCAGGTCTCGATGAGTTCCTTGGTGAACACGCCGCCTTCGAGGAGGAAGTCGTGGTCTTCACGGAGAGCTTCAAGCGAGTCCAGCAGGGAGTTCGGAACCTGCGGGATGTTCTTGGCCTCCTCCGGGGGAAGCTCGTAGAGGTCCTTGTCGATCGGCTCCATCGGCTCGATGCGGTTGCGGATGCCGTCGAGACCGGCCATCAGCTGCGCGGCGAAGCAGAGGTACGGGTTGGACGCAGCATCCGGAACACGGAACTCGATGCGCTTCGCCTTCGGGTTCGAGCCCGTCAGCGGGATGCGGATCGCAGCCGAGCGGTTGCCTGCCGAGTACGCGAGGTTGACGGGAGCCTCGAAGTGCTTCACCAGGCGGTGGTAGCTGTTCAGCGAGGGGTTCGTGAACGCGAGCACGGCGTGTGCGTGCTTCAGCAGACCGCCGATGTACCAGCGAGCGGTGTCGCTGAGCTGCGCGTACCCGTTCTCGTCATAGAAGAGCGGCTTGCCGTCGGCCCACAGCGACTGGTGCGTGTGCATGCCCGAGCCGTTGTCGCCGAAGAGCGGCTTCGGCATGAACGTCGCCGTCTTGCCCCACTCCTCAGCGGTGTTCTTGACGATGTACTTGAACTTCAGCACGTCGTCGGCCGCGCGAACCATCGTGTCGAAGCGGTAGTTGATCTCGGCCTGGCCGGCGGTGCCCACCTCGTGGTGTGAACGCTCGACCTGCAGGCCGACACCCTCGAGCTTGAGGCAGATGTCATCGCGCAGGTCCGACTGCTTGTCGACGGGAGCGACCGGGAAGTATCCGCCCTTGAAGGGGGTCTTGTTGCCGAGGTTGCCGCCCTCTTCCTTGCGGCCGGAGTTCCATGCTGCCTCGTCGGAGTCGACCGAGTAGAAGCTCTTGCCCGCCGACACCTCGTAGCGGACGTCGTCGAAGATGTAGAACTCCGCCTCGGGAGCGAAGAAGGCGGTGTCGGCGATGCCGGTGGAGGCGAGGTACTTCTCTGCCTTCTTGGCGACCTGGCGCGGGTCCTTCGAGTAGGTCTCGCCCGTGCGCGGGTTGAAGATGTCGAAGACCATCACGAGGGTCTTCGCTTCGCGGAACGGGTCGAGGTAGGCCGTGCTCACGTCAGGGATGAGCTGCAGGTCGGATTCGTTGATGCTCGCGAAACCGCGGATGGAGGAGCCGTCGAACAGCTGCCCCTCAGCGAAGAAGGTCTCATCGACGGTCGAGGCCGGGATGTTGAAGTGCTGCTGCACACCGGGCAGGTCGGTGAAACGGATGTCGAGGAACTTGACGTCGTTCTCGCGGATATACGCGAGCACTTCAGATGAATCGCTGAACATGCATGAACTCCTGATTTGCGGGGGCGACCATTCGGTCCTTGAGCAGAGTATGGGCGGGCGATTGCCCGGAGGTGTCTGCTGTGTTTCCAGCTTGTTACATCCCCTCGCCTAGGCTGGGAGACATGCCCGAATCTGTCAGTACATTCCCCGGTGAGCGCCTCGGATTCCCGAAGACCGGCCCAGGGAGCATCGCACGACCCGGCCGTCGCATCGGAGCGCTCGCGATCGACTACTTCGCGGCGACGCTGATCGCGACCGCCTTCTTCGGGTACAACCAGTTCGCGCTGCCGACCGAGGCTGGCGCCTCGCTCTGGTCGCCGCTCATCGTCTTCGCCGTGCTGCAGATCCTGTTCATCCCGACCGTCGGCGGAAGCCCGGGGCATCGCATCCTCGGCATGCGTCTCGTGATGCTCGGCGGCGGCTGGGTCGGGCTGTGGCGGCCGATCGTACGCACGGCGCTGATCGTCATTGTCATTCCGGCCGTCATCTGGGATGCGGACCAGCGCGGACTGCACGACAAGGCCGTGGGAACGGTGCTCATCCGCGCCTGAGCGCGGGGGTGCCGGCGACGAGGCTCAGCGACCGCGATTGCGGCGGCGGAGTGTCTTGGGCGGACGCTCTCCGAAGTAGGACTTCGCCGGGTTCACGATGAATCCGCGGCGCAGGGCTTCGCGGCCGATCAGCATCCGGAAACCCATCGAGCTGCGATTGGTCAGCGTCACCTCAGCCGTGACCCGCTCGCCGGCGAGCACGACATCGAGAAGGACGAACAGACGCTTCTGCGTGTGACCGGAGGAACTGCGCACCTCGCGACGGTCGAAGATCGGGCGCTCGACCGTGATGTGCTCGGATGCTGCATGCTGCCAGGGCTGCACATCGAAACGCACCCACGGCACGCCGTCGCGTTCGAATTCGACGATGTTGTGCGCATGCAATGAAGAACTGCGCGCGCCGGTGTCGATCTTGGCTTTCACCCACCGAATATCCGCATCGGGCAGGCTGACCCACTCACGCCACCCCACAAGGGTGCTTGAATGAGATGTCTGATCCATACGCACCATCTTGGCAGGAAATCACCGTGAAGCTCGCCGTCCTCTCCCGCGCCCCGCAGGCGTACTCCACCCAGCGTCTCCGTGCTGCAGCGCTGCAGCGAGGTCATCAGGTGAAGGTTCTCAACACTCTGCGTTTCGCGATCGACCTGACCGCAGATGAACCGGATCTGCACTATCGAGGACGCCAGCTCAGCGACTACGACGCGATCCTGCCGCGTATCGGCAACTCGATCACCTACTTCGGCACCGCCGTGGTGCGCCAGTTCGAGCAGATGGACGTGTACACGCCCAACACTGCCAACGGAATCTCCAGCGCTCGCGACAAGCTGCGCGCGAACCAGATCCTCTCGCGTCACAACATCGCGATGCCAGCGACCGCATTCGTGCGCAATCGGGCCGACGTGCGCCCCGCCATCGAGCGCGTCGGCGGAGCCCCGGTCGTCATCAAGCTGCTTGAGGGCACGCAGGGCATCGGCGTGATCCTCGCACCGCAGGTCAAAGTGGCCGAGGCGATCATCGAGACGCTGCACTCGACGAAGCAGAACGTGCTGATCCAGAAGTTCATTCAGGAGAGTCGCGGACGCGACATCCGTGCCCTGGTCGTGGGTGATCGCGTCGTCGCCGCGATGCGCCGCGTGGCCAACGGCGACGAGTTCCGATCCAACGTGCACCGTGGAGGCACGGTTGAGCCAGTGACCCTGGATCCCGAGTATGAGCAGGCTGCCGTGCGTTCCGCGCAGATCATGGGCCTGCGCGTCGCCGGCGTCGACATGCTCGAAGGCGACGACGGACCGCTGGTGATGGAGGTCAACTCCTCGCCTGGACTCCAGGGCATCGAGACGGCGACGAAGCTCGACGTCGCAGGCGCGATCATCGACTACATCGCGAACCAGGTCGCCTTCCCCGAGATCGACGTGCGTCAGCGCCTCACCGTCTCGACGGGTTACGGCGTCGCCGAGCTGCTCGTGCACGGCGGTGCGGATCTCGTCGGCAAGACGCTGGGGGAGTCGGGGCTCTGGGAGCGCGACATCACCGTCCTCACGCTGCACCGCGGCGTGACCGTCATCCCGAACCCTCGCAAGCACGTCGTGCTCGAGGCGGAAGACCGTCTGCTGTGCTTCGGAAAGCTCGATGAGATGCGTTCCATGATCCCGGAGCGTCGCCGTCGCCGCGCGAAGGTGCGACGTCTGCCGAAAGAGCCGCTCTCCTGACGGGAGACAATGAGGAAGGCCCTGTCCGTGTGGACAGGGCCTTCCTCATTACGTGTGTGGCGTGCGGTCAGCGCGGACGCTGTGCGCGAGCCTTGAGCGGGTCGATGCCCTTCGGGATCGGCAGCGAAGACAGCGACTGCGACACCGACTCGAGGCGCTTGATGACAGCCGCCATGGTCGGCTTGTTGATCGCCTTGGGAAGCTTCTTGATGGTCTTGGACAGCTGGGCGATCTCGACCTCGTCTTCGCCGTGGCCGACATAGAAGACGTTGACGGGAACGCCCTGCGCGACGCGCTGCGCCTTGGTCTTCTCATCGTTGATGAGACGTGTGAGGCGACCGCGTGCACCCTCTCCGACGATGACGATGCCACCGCGGCCGACGGCACGGAAGACGGCATCCTGCGTCTTGGGGTTCACGCCGACAGGCATGTCAGGAGCCTGCCAGTGGCGGCCGAGGCTCGTCGTGAGGACGTGACCGGTGGCGCCGGGCATGCCGTCGATCTTCTTGTACATCGCCTTAGTCGACAGGCGCGTCATCAGGAAGAGCGCGGCGAGGATGCCGAGCATGAGGCCGGTGATGCCCCACAGCGTCACGCCCCACCAGGTGACCGGCTGGATCAGGTAGCCGATGACGAGGCCGATGCCGATGCCGAACAGCAGCACCGCGATCTGCGCCCACGGAAGCCACGGGTACTCTTCGCGGGTGAACCGGAACAGGGAGGAGATCTGCGAGAAGAAGCCAGGACGCTTCTCAGGCGCGGGTGCTTTTGCCATGACGTCAAGACTACCGAGTCTGCGCCCGCCTGCTGTGCCGGATCCCGCCGGTGACGGAAGGCTGTCAGCGAACACGGAGCCGGAGATCCGGGATTTCTGCACAGGAGCATGTGCTTTGACGCTGTCCACCGAGCACGTAGATGCGTGCTGTGGTGATGCGTGGAGACGCTGAACTGACTGCATGACCGACCTCGATCACGACGCCGTACCGCTCATCGCCGGTGCGCACCGCCTGATCCGCGCGCTTGCGCCCGGCGAGGGACCATACGCGGGGGATCTGGTCTCCTCGGGCGAAGACATCTGTGTGCGCGCGGATGCCGCGCCGCGGAGGGGATGGGAGGGGTGGAGGTTCTCCGGAGCAGAGCACGTCGCTGGCCCGCTCGACCTGGTGCGACGCGCAGACGGTCAAGACATGCTCCTGCCCTGGTGCACGGAGCGGGCGACGGTCTTCCTCGGACGCCGCCGTGCCGCCGGTGAATCGATCGACCTGGGGGAGGTCAGCACGCTGGTCGCAAGCGTGCTGCGCGGGATGGACGAGCTGGGGGAGAAGCTCGATTCTGTGCGCGGCGACTGGTGGCTGACGAGTGCAGGGCGACCGGTCTTCGTACTCGGGGACGGAGACACTGCCCTGGTGGCCAGCGTGCGTGTGCTCACTGTCGTGCGCGAGACGCAGCTCGACCGCACTGCGACACGGCTGCTCGAGAGGTTGGGTGAAGCGCTGGCCGATGCACGGCGCGTCCTTCCCGCGAGGGACCGTTGGGAAGGTGAGCTCTTCGAGCTCGCTGCGCCACGTGCGCTCCGAACGACGGTCTATGCCCCGGCAGCGGCTCGCTCCGTGCGCACCGTGTTCGGAGACGAGCGGCAGTCCGGCGCGGAGTTCCGTCGTGGGAGTCTCGTGGATGCGGTCGCATCATCAGAGGACGACGAGATGGATGCCCGCTTCATCACTCGCTGGAAGCGGCGCCTGACGCGGGTGGGAGAATCTCTGCGGGAACGAGGGGAACGTCGTGCTGCTGTTGGGACAGCGGCCGCGCGGGGACCCGCAGGTGAGAATCGGGATGCGTGGGGGACGCGCACTCCCGAGAAGGCAGCGCCGCTCGTCGCGCCCCGATGGCGAAAACCCGCCGTCGTCGGTCGCGCGACGGCGGTCCTGCTGATCGCGGGCGGCGTGCTCTGGCCATCAGCGGAGCTGAATGATGCCACCGCCGTGACGCATTCGGATGTCGCGGCGACATCGGGGCCGACATTCGGGCAGGCGGATGAGTCGGAGCGTGCAGCACCGGCGGAGGCAGCGGCAGAGGCATCGAACACGGCGTCCCCGTCTGCGCAGACCGATGCGCTGGCAGCGCTCACCGCGCTCCTCGCCCGGGCACAGGGCTGCGCGGAGGGCGGCGATCTGTCCGAACCGTCCTGCGCCGAGGTCTGGGCCGTCCCGTCATCCGAGAGTGCCTCCGCGTTGCGCGCACGCCCGGACAGCGGCGCACTCACGCTCGTGGAGGACTACGGAGATCTCGCCGCGCTACGGTGGGATCCTGACGCCGCCGATGGGGCATCCCAGATGATCGTGATGATCCGGACAGACGAGAAATGGCGGATCCGGGACGTCTACGACGTCGCGGACCCGCCATCTCAATGAGAGCTGGTGCGGTTACGCTCCGAGCTGCGATGCGAAGTCTGCGGCCTCCAGGCGAGCCTTGATGGCTCCGAGGAAGCGCGCAGCGTCAGCGCCGTCGATCGTACGGTGGTCGTACGACAGCGCGAGGTAGACGTACGAGCGGATCGAGATCGCCGGGTTGCCGTCCACGGTCACCACGCCGGGGCGCTTGACGACCGTGCCGGTGCCGAGGATGGCCGACTGCGGCAGGAACACCACGGGGGTGTCGAACAGCGCGCCACGCGAGCCGGTGTTGGTCAGCGTGAACGTGCCACCCGCCAGCTCGTCCGGCTTGAGCTTGTTCTGACGCGTGCGGTTCGCCAGGTCAGCGATCTCGTGAGCGATCTCGGCGATGTTCTTGCTCGCCGCGTCGCGCAGCACCGGCGTGAGCAGGCCACGCTCCGTGTCGACCGCGATCGAGAGGTTCTCGGTCGCCGGGTAGACGATCTGGTCACCCTCGACGGTCGAGTTGATGATCGGGAACGCCTGCAGCGCCTCGGCCGCAGCCAGGGCGAAGAACGGCAGGAACGACAGCTTGTCACCCGTCTTCTCCAGGAACGATGCCTTCGTCGCATCGCGGAAGTCCGCGAGCTTCGTGACATCGACCTCGACGACGGTCGTCAGCTGTGCGGTCTGCTGCATCGATGCGACGGCGCGCTCAGCAAGCACCTTGCGCAGGCGCGACATCGGCTGAGTCGTGCCGCGCAGCGGCGAGACCTCGAGCGGCGCGGGAGCGGCGGCAGCAGCAGGAGCGGCAGCGGCGGGTGCGCTCTTCGCGGCGTTCAGGACATCTTCCTTGCGGATGCGTCCGCCGACCCCGGTGCCCTTGACCGTGCTCAGGTCGACCCCCTGCTGTGCGGCCAGACGGCGCACGAGAGGCGTGACGTACAGGCTGGTGTCGTCTGCTTCCGCGGCGGCAGGTGCTGGCGCGGAAGTCGGTGCTGCGGGAGCAGGCGCGGCGGGTGCAGGTGCGGCAGGTGCAGCCGGTGCGGCAGCGGGTGCTGCGGGTGCGGGTGCAGGTGCTGCGGGAGCAGGTTCCGCCGGAGCCTCAGCCGGAGCGGAAGCAGCCGGAGCTGCGCCGCTGCCCACACGGGCGAGGACCGCGCCGACGTTGATCGTCTCGTCTTCGGCGGCCAGGATCTCCTGGAGCACACCGGCGACGGGCGAAGGGATCTCGGTGTCGACCTTGTCGGTCGAGATCTCCAGAAGCGCCTCGTCGACCTCGATCGTGTCGCCGACCTGCTTCAGCCAGCGGGTGACGGTGCCCTCGGTGACGCTTTCGCCGAGCTCCGGCAGCACGATGTCCGTGCTGTCACCGGATGCGGCGGGAGCAGCGGGAGCTTCCGCGGCGGGTGCAGGTGCCGCTTCGGCGGCAGGGGCGGATGCAGGCTCGGCAGCGGGCGCGGGAGCGGCAGGAGCCGCAGCCTCGGGCGCCGCGGCGGGAGCGGCAGCGCCGCTTCCGTCACCGATTCGCGCAAGCAGGGCGCCGACCTCAACGGTCTCGTCCTCGGCGACAAGGATTTCCTCGATCACACCGGTAACCGGCGAGGGGATCTCCGTGTCGACCTTGTCGGTTGAGATCTCGAGCAGGCCTTCGTCTGCCTGCACCGTCTCACCGACCTGCTTGAGCCAACGGGTGACCGTACCCTCGGTGACGCTCTCGCCGAGAGCGGGGAGGACCACGGATGTGCTCATGACAGAGTCTCCTTCAAGAAGTTCGTGACGCATTCAGTGTAGTGACCTCAGCGCCGTTATTGGTTTCGTGCGACTCAGAGTGCGTGCAGGGGTTTGCCGGCGAGAGCGAGGAACGCCTCGCCCAGTGCCTCACTCTGAGTGGGGTGTGCGTGGATAAGGGGAGCGATGTCTTCGGGGTGCGCTTCCCAGGCGACGGCGAGCTGTCCCTCGGTGATGAGCTCTCCGACGCGGTCGCCCAGAAGGTGGACTCCGATGACGGGGCCATCCTTGAGGCGGACGACCTTCACAAGACCGCCGGTGCCGATGATCTCGCTCTTGCCGTTGCCTGCGAGGTTGTACTCGTAGGCGACGACAGCCTCGGAGCCGTGCTCCGCGACGGCGCCGGCTTCGGTGAATCCGACCGAGGCGACTTCCGGGCTGCAGTAGGTGACCTTCGGAATCTGCGCCTCGGGGACGATCGCGGGGGAGAGCCCCGCGATGCGCTCTGCCACGGCGATTCCCTGGAGGAAGCCGCGATGTGCGAGCTGGAGTCCCGGAACGATGTCACCGACGGCCCAGACGTGCGGCACGGAGGTGCGCAGTTCGGGGTCGGTCACGACGAATCCGCGTTCCATCGTGATTCCGGCCTCTTCGAAGCCGAGCTCGGCGGTGGCGGGTCCGCGTCCGACAGCGACGAGCAGGTAGTCGGCGGAGAGTTCCGTGCCGTTCTCCAGCGTCACCGTGACCGCAGAGTCCGTCTGCGTAGCACTCTGGAAGCGAATGCCGAGGGACTGCGTGATGCCGCGTCGTCGGAATGCGCGCTCCAAGCCCTTACTGAGCGCGATGTCCTCGTTCGGCACGAGGTGGTCGAGAGCCTCGATGATGGTGACCTCGGCTCCGAAAGCGCGCCAGACGCTCGCGAACTCGACGCCGATCACACCGCCGCCGAGGATCAGGACGCGCTGCGGGATCTCGTCCAGCGTGAGCGCCTGCTCGCTCGTGAGGATGCGTCCGCCGATCTCGAGGCCCGGGAGGCTGCGGCTGTACGACCCTGTCGCGAGCACCACATCGGTGCCCGTGTACAGGTCGTCGCCGACGCGCACAGTGCGCTCACCCTCGAGGCGTCCTTCGCCTGCGACGACGGTGATTCCGCGTGCCTTGACGAGTCCCTCGAGCCCCTTGAACTTCTTGGCGACGATGCCCTCGCGGTACGCGCGCACGCCGGCAGGGTCGATGCCTTCAAGCGAGGCGCTGATGCCGACGGATGCTGCGCCTCGGACGTTCTCTGCGACCTCGGCCGCATGCAGCAGGGCTTTCGTGGGTATGCATCCGCGGTGCAGGCAGGTGCCTCCGACCTTGTCCTTCTCGATGAGAGCGACGGACTTGCCGAGCTCTGCAGCGCGGAGGGCCGCGGCGTAACCGCCGCTGCCGCCGCCGAGGATCACGAGGTCGAAGGTGTGCGCGGTCATGCGTCGCTCCCTGCGGCGCGGGCCTCCGCGAGGGCGACCAGCGTGCGGACCATCGAGCCGGTCGGTCCCTTCTCGGTGTAGCCGTAGGGGCTTCCCTTGTGCTCGGAGGAGCCGGCGATGTCGAGGTGCACCCACGGAATGCGCGGAGCATCGGCATCATCGGACGTGCGTCCGACGAAGCGACGAAGGAAGAGCGCGGCGAAGGATGCTCCGGCCGCCGGGTCTCCGACCTTGACGTTGGCGAGGTCAGCCAGCGGGGACTTGAGCTCCTCTTCCATGTGGTCGGGCATCGGCATGGCCCAGGCGAGCTCGCCGACGCCGTGCGCGGCATCGAGGATCTCCCGCACGCTGTCGTCGTCACCGAAGACACCCGTGTGGCGCATGCCGAGGGCGACGATGATCGCACCGGTCAACGTCGCGACATCCACGATCAGGTCCGGCTTCTCGCGGCTTGCGGCGGCGAGGCCGTCGGCGAGGACCAGACGACCTTCGGCGTCGGTGTTCAGAACCTCGACGGTCTTGCCGTCGAGCATCCGGAGCACGTCTCCGGGGCGCGTCGCGCTGCCGGAGGGCATGTTCTCTGCGATGCACATCCACGCGCTGACGCGCACGGGAAGGCGCAGCGTCGCGATCGCACGGAGCGCGGCGAGCACACTCGCGGCACCGGCCATGTCGAACTTCATGCCGACCATGCTGGCGGCGGGCTTGAGCCAGAGGCCGCCGGTGTCGAAGGTGATGCCCTTCCCGACGAGCGCGATATGCGAGGTGGCGCCTGCGGGGGAATAGTCCACGCGCACCATGCGCGGGGGACGCACCGAGCCGCGACCGACACCGAGGATGCCTCCATAGCCCTGCGCCTCGAGTTCGTCCTCATCGAGAACCTCGATCGTCACGTCGTCGAGACCCGCGACGGCCTCGACGGCGCGATCGGCGAGATCGGCCGGCCCGAGCCATCCGGCGGGCGTGTTGATCAGATCCTTGGTCAGCGCGACCGCGTCGGCGACAGCCGCAGCGCGGGTGAGCACGTCGTCGGCCACATCGGCGAAGAGCACGACGGTCTCGGCGCGCTTCTTCTCTTCCGAGGTGCGGTAGTCGTCGAAACGGTATCCGCCCAGGAGCGCGCCTTCAGCCGCGGCATCCGCGAACGGGGCGAGATCATCGACGAGCAGCACACCCAGACGGCTGAAGCCCGTGAACGAACGCACCGCGGCGCCCACAGCCTCGCGCACGCTCTGTGCGTCGGGCGAGGATCCCGCGCCGACCACGGCGAACGGCAACTCCGTGACATCCGGCGCGGGTACGCGCACGAATGCAGAAGCAGCACCGGTGAAGCCGATCCCGCTGAGCGAGGCAGCGAGCTGGTCGAAAGGTGCGAGGGCGGACGAGGAACCTGAGAGATCGGAGACGACGAGGACGACTGCATCCACGTTCGCATCCGCAAGAGCGCCTTGTGAGAGCTCAAGGGTAGGGAGCGTCATGCCTCCATCTTAGGTTCGTGGGTCGCTCGGATGGCTCGCCGCGCGGTGCGGTGCGGCGTCGTGTTCGCTCTCAGCGGTCAGGGGCCGCAGGGCCTGCTGGTGCTCGTAGCATGGGCGTATGCCTTACTCCGGTGACCTTTTCGAACGCGTGGCGAATGCTCCGGTCGTGCCGTCCGGCCTGCCGCTGATCGTGTTGCTTACGGGCTTCACGGATGCCGGCTCCGCCGTTTCCGGCCTCATCGATCACCTGCACGAGACGGCATCTCCGCGCCCCGTCGTCGTGTTCGAGAACGACGTTCTCCTCGACTACCGCGCGCGTCGACCGGTCATCTCCTTCGAGCACGACCACCTCACCGATTTCCGTCCGGCCCGGCTGGAGCTCTCGCTGATGGCGGATGCGCTGGGCCAGCCCTTCCTCCTCCTCTCGGGCTACGAACCCGACTTCGCCTGGAACGCATTCACGGAGGCGGTTCTCGAGCTCGCGGACGAATATGAGGTCGCATCCATGTCGTGGGTGCACGCGATCGCGATGCCGGTGCCGCACACGCGGCCCGTGGGGACGACCGTCAGCGGAAATCGTGCAGAGCTCGTCGCGGCGCATTCCGTGTGGCGTCCGCGCACGCAGGTTCCGGCGACCGCGGGCCACCTGCTCGAGTACCGGTTCGCGCAGCAGGGCATGCGCGTCGTCGGGTTCGTCCTGCTGATTCCGCACTACCTGGCCGACACCGAGTATCCGGCGGCCGTGCTCGCGGCAGGTGACCGCCTGATGAAGGCGACGGGGCTCGTGCTCAACATGGACGAGGTGCAGAGCCAGGAGCCGGACTTCCTGGCACGCGTCGCCGAACAGGTGGAAGCCAGCGACGAGCTGCGTCAGATGGTGGAGAACCTCGAACAGCGCCATGACTCCTACATGTCGGGGCTCACGAGCGAGACCTCCGCGCCCCGCTTCGACGAGGGATCGCTGCCGAGCGCCGACGAGCTGGCGGCAGAACTCGAGCGCTACCTGGCCTCGCGTCCGTCCTCTGACGATGACAAGTTCGGCCGCGGCTGAGAATCTTTCCCCGATTCTCTCGTCGAGTGCGCCGAGGGCCAGAGCGTATGTCATACTGGAGGCCTGACCCGTTGTCAATCAGTTCGTCGTCCCGGCGTACTGACTTGACAAGGGTCTTACTAGTGTCCGAAATGGAACGGGCTTGCGCAGCCCCCATGAAAGGCGAGACGTGACTACTGCCACGAAGAAGACCACCCGGACGAAGAAGGCCGCAGACGCGGACACTGTCGACGTCGTCGACGAGACCGCTGAGGCCGCCGCGCCCGCGGCGAAGAAGAAGACCACGGCTGCTGCCGCGAAGAAGGCGCCGGCCAAGGCCGCCGCGCCCAAGAAGGCCACGCGGAAGAAGAAGGACGACGACGAGGTCCACGAGGATGCTCCGGCCGAAGACGTCGTAGAAGACGACGAAGAAGAGGGTGCGAAGCCCGCTTTCACCGAGCCGCTGCCCACGGGCGCGATCGTCATCTCGTCGAACGACGACGAAGACGTGCCGGTCTACTCGACCCAGATCACGGGCGCGACGGCCGACCCGGTCAAGGACTACCTGAAGCAGATCGGTAAGGTCGCGCTGCTGAACGCGGCCGAAGAGGTCGAGCTCGCCATGCGCATCGAGGCAGGTCTCTTCGCAGAAGAGAAGCTGTCGACGATGTCGGATGCTGAGAAGAACAGCCAGCTGGGTCTCGACCTGCAGTGGGTCGCCCGTGACGGACAGCGCGCCAAGAGCCACCTGCTGGGTGCGAACCTCCGCCTCGTCGTGTCCCTCGCGAAGCGCTACACGGGTCGCGGAATGCAGTTCCTCGACCTGATCCAGGAGGGAAACCTCGGCCTCATCCGTGCCGTCGAGAAGTTCGACTACACCAAGGGCTTCAAGTTCTCGACCTACGCCACCTGGTGGATCCGTCAGGCGATCACCCGCGCGATGGCCGACCAGGCGCGCACGATCCGCATTCCCGTGCACATGGTCGAGGTCATCAACAAGCTCGCCCGCGTCCAGCGTCAGATGCTGCAGGACCTCGGTCGCGAACCCACTCCGGAAGAGCTCTCGCGTGAGCTCGACATGACTCCGGAGAAGGTCGTCGAGGTGCAGAAGTACGGTCGCGAGCCCATCTCGCTGCACACGCCTCTCGGTGAAGACGGCGACAGCGAGTTCGGTGACCTCATCGAAGACACCGAGGCGGTCGTCCCGGCCGACGCGGTGGGGTTCACGATGCTGCAGCGCCAGCTCGAGCAGCTGCTGGACTCGCTCTCCGAACGCGAGGCGGGCGTGATCCGCATGCGCTTCGGCCTGGGCGACGGCCAGCCGAAGACGCTCGACCAGATCGGTGACACGTTCGGTGTGACGCGTGAGCGCATCCGCCAGATCGAGTCGAAGACGATGGCGAAGCTGCGCCACCCGAGCCGTTCGCAGTCGCTGCGGGACTACCTTGAGTGATCCGGGTCGTACCCCCCGAGCACGGCAGGCGGGCATCCGCTATGTCTTCCCGGTGCTCGCGGGCAAGCTCGCCCGTTTCGCGACGCGTCTGCGTGGCGGCGGCTCGGCGTTCCCGGGCTATCTGACGAACAAGCTCTCGCCGACGCTGTTGCCGACCCTCGCGGGTCAGTTTCCGCGCGGTGTGGTGTTCGTGCTGGGCTCGAACGGCAAGACCACGACGACCCATATGGTCAGCGAGGTTCTGCGCTCGCATGGTCTGACCGTGTTCACGAACCCCACGGGGGCGAATCTGCCGCAGGGCGTCACCAGCGCTCTGCTCGCGGATGCGACGATCACCGGCCGCGTCCGCGCCGATGTTGCCGTGCTGGAGGTCGACGAAGGCTACGCGGCAGATCTCGCCGATCTGCTGTCGCCGTCGGTGATCCTCTCGCTGAATGTCCAGGTCGACCAGTTGTATCGGTTCTACGAGACCGAGCGCGTCGCCGACATGATGCTGGATGCTTCGACCCGTGCGAGCGAGCATGTCGTGATCAACCGCGACGATCCGTACCTCAGCAAGATCGACGTCTCCGCGATGCGCGGAGAGGTGTCGTTCTTCGGGGTAGGTGCGGACATCGTCGCGGCATCCGCCCACGGCCTCGCCAACGCGAGTGACACGCGCAGCGGTGACGCAGGTGCGATCGCTCACTCGGCGTTCGCCGAGGTCACCGAGGTGAACGGCCGCGAGATCACCGTGGATGTCGCAGGAACGCCGGTCGCACTGACACTTCCCGCCAAGGGCCTGCACTATGCCGCGGATGCGGCGGCCGCATTGACGGTCGCGGCGCGCGTCATGGGCGCTGATTTCGATGCACAGGCATCTGCGCGCGGTTTCGCGCAGATGGCCCCGGCATACGGGCGCGGCGAGGTGATCCCGCTGCGTCACGATCCTGCCGGCGAGCAGGTCGAGTTCGTGATGTTCAAGAACGCGCCCAGCCTGCAGATGAATCTCGACGCGCAGGATGCTGCTCCCGAGCGTCTCTTGATGGCCATCGACGAGGGCACGCCCGACGTGTCGTGGCTGTACGACGTCGATCTCGATGTCCTCGACCACGTCGATGTCGTCACCGGTGAGAAGGCGTACCAGCTCGCGCTGCGGCTGGAGCATGCCGGTGTGCCGATCGGACTGGTCGAACCCGACATGGAAGAGGCTGTCGCGCACATGCAATCCCTGCCGGAGACGGGCGCGGGTCGCCAGACCTGGTTCGTCAACTACGAGCTCATGATGATCGGGCGTAAGATCCTCGGTCACGGTGATCAGGAGGTCGCGCGCCGATGAGTGCCGTGCTGCAGATCGTTCAGCTGTATCCGGCGGAGCTGGGTGTCACGGGCGACCGTGGCAACGTGCGTGCTCTCGAGGTGCGTGCGGAACGCGCAGGGCTCGCGGTGCAGACGACGCGTGTCGGAATCGGCCAACCGCTTCCTGCCGACGCGGACATCATCGTGATCGGCAATGGTCCGCTGTCCGCAATGCGCGGTGTGCACGCCGACCTGCAGGCACGGCGCGCCGACCTCGCTGCGGCAATCGCCGAAGGCGTCGTCGTCCTCGCCGTCGGTGCGGGTGCGGAGCTTCTCTCGATGGGCGTTGAGCTTCTCGACGGCCAGACGGTTGAGGGGATGAGCGTGCTGCCGTTCCGCGTGGAGCGCACGCGTGATCGTCGTGTGGGGTATGTCATCGCGACGACTCCCCATGGCCGGCTGATCGGCTTCGAGGACCACGCGTCCACGTGGGTGCTCGCCCCGGAGGCGCAGGTCTACGGCGAGGTCACCGCGGGGATCGGCAGCTTCGTTCTCGACTCGAGCCGAGAGGGTGCGCCGCGCCGCGGCGAGACGATCCGCCACGAGAACGCCTTCGCGACGAATGTGCAGGGGCCCGTGCTTCCGCTGAACCCGCAGCTGTCCGATGAGCTGCTGCGTGCGGCTGCCGCACGCCGCGGCCTGGTCTACGAGACCGCAGCGGGGCATGCCGTCCTCGATGAGCTCGCCGCAGGGGCGCGCAGCGCGATCGAGGGGCGCATCGATGTGGAGAAGTTCACCTACATGAAGGTCTGACCCGCGATCGGGTCTCGAAGTGCGCGGAACGCCGCCGGTTAGGCTGGATGCTGTGAGCGAGCTTTCCCAGAGTGCCGTGCCGCGCGCGGTCATCAGCCGCACATCGTTGGCGAGCGCCGCAGCGAAGGCGGTCGCCAACGCATCCGGTGGGGGGATTGCCGATCTTCGTCGGGATGCGTGGGGGCACGGTCTGATCATGGTCGCGCAGGCGCTGCGCGCCGCCGGTGCGGCTGGTGCGCTCGTCGACTCGGATGCGGAGGTGGCTCTGCTGCGCGAGTACGGCCTGCACGCCGCGACGACGGGGGAGCCAGATCTCGACCCGCATCTGCTCTACGGCCTGCCGGATGCACAGGGCGTGCTTCGTGCGGACCCGGTGATGCGCATGACCGGACGCGTGCTGTCCACCAAACCGATCGCTGCAGGTGGCGGCGTTTCCTACGGCTACACACATCGGGCCTCCGCGAACTCCACCCTGGCGCTCGTCGTCGGCGGATACGCGCAGGGGATCGTGCGTGCGCTGGGCAATCACGCCCACGTCGACATCCACGGAGTGCGCATGCCGATCGTCGGGCGCATCGCGATGGACGTGTGCGTTGTGGATGTCGGCGATACGGAGGTCGCGCCGGGGGATGTGGCGACGTACTTCGGCGGATGGGGAAGCACGCGCACCGAGCTCGCGCTCTGGAGCGAGATCGCCGGCCTCACGGTCGCAGAACTCGTGAGCGTCGTCGGCCAGAAGTGCGTGCGCGAGGAGGAAGCCTGATGCCCCCTTCGATTGTTCCGCGTTCTTCGCAGCTCATCGCCAACCTCGATGCGCTGCGCGCGCACACGGCGCCGGCGGAACTCATGCTCGTCGTGAAGGACGATGCGTACGGGCTCGGCGCGCACTGGGCCGCGGAGACGGCCGTGCACGCGGGCGTGCGCTGGATCGGCACCTACGACGTGGGCACCGCGCTCGCGCTTCGTGAGGAGCTCGGCCCGGAGACGCGTCTGTTCGCCTGGGCGACCTCGGCGGATGACGAGGTCGCCGAGGCGATCCGCGCCGACATTGACCTGGGCGTGGGGTCCATGGACTATCTCGAGCGCGTGATCGCCGCCGCCGAGCGGCTCGGTCGCAGCGTCCGCGTGCATCTCAAAGTCGACACGGGGCTGCATCGCAACGGCATCGCCCCTGCAGCGTGGGCAGAAGCCGTCTGTCGTACGCTCGGGGCGGAGCGTACAGGCAGCGTCCGCCTCGTCGGCGTCTGGAGCCACCTCGCGGAGGCCAGCGACGCCGAGGACGACGCCGCGCAGGCGCTGTTCCACATCGCCGTCCGGGAAGCCGAGGAGCTCGGCGCGCGTCTCGAGCACACGCACCTCACCGCGTCTGCGGCGACGTGGGAGCGCCCCGAGCTGCGTGGCTCTCTCGTCCGGGTCGGCGCGTTCTGCTACGGCGTGCGCTCGGCGGACGGGCCGGAGATCGCCGAGCTCGCACCCGTGGCGTCTCTGACCGCACCCGTCGTCGCGATCGACGGTGATGAGGTGACGGTCAGAATCGGGAGCCTTGACGGCCTTCCGAGCAGCCTGAGCGGCCGGGTGACGGTCGGTACCCCCGCCGGTGCGCGCGCGCTGCTCTCAATAGGGCTGGCTTCGACGCGTATCGCGTCCTGGGCGGGGGCAGCAGTCGGTGACGAGGTCGTGCTCTTCGGACCGGGACGCATGGGTGAGTCCTCGCCGACGACGCTCGCCGAGACGATCGGCACGGTGGGTGAGGAGATCCTGACTCGTCTCGCTCCCGGAATACAGCGACGCGCGACCGACGAAATCGTCGATCGCGCGTAGCGGTGTCGGTGGGGCGTCGCGCCTCAGACGGCCTCGGAGAGCCGGGCGGTCTCGTCGTGCCACGAGGTGGCGACGCTGCGAAGCTTCTCTTCGTACTTGCGACCGTGGTGGGCGCAGAAGAGCAGCTCGCTGCCATTGACGACCGCGGCGATGTACGCCTGCGCTCCGCAGGAATCGCAACGGTCCATGGCCGTGAGGCGGTGCTCAACGGCCGGTACTTCTCGTTCAGTCGTCGCGTTCATTTCATTGCCTCCTCGGGTATCGGATCGCTGTGGAACCGTGCTCAATACAACCACGCCTGGCTGGGAGTCATGCCCGCAAGACGGCGTGTTTCGCTCACCGCGTACCGCGGTCGGGCCAGGCCCCACACCCTGGGGAGTGTCGGCGGTGCGATGGACGCTCACGGCGATACGATGGGGAATTGTGACGTCCGAGTATTCCGCCCATCATCTGCAGGTTCTCGAGGGCTTGGAAGCCGTCCGCAAGCGTCCCGGCATGTACATCGGGTCGAACGGCTCGCCGGGGCTGATGCACTGCCTGTGGGAGATCATCGACAACTCCGTCGACGAGGCTGTCGCCGGCAACGGCACGCGCATCGACATCGTGCTGCATGATGACGGCAGCGTCGAGGTGCGCGACCGTGGTCGCGGTGTGCCCGTCGACGTCGAGCCGCGGACGGGACTGACGGGCGTCGAGGTCGTCTACACGAAGCTGCACGCCGGCGGAAAGTTCGGCGGCGGCTCCTACGCCGCCTCGGGCGGTCTGCACGGTGTCGGCGCCTCCGTCGTCAACGCGCTCTCAGAACGCCTCGACGTCGAGGTCGACCGAGGGGGCAAGACGTACGCGATGTCGTTCCACCGCGGTGAGCCCGGCATCTTCGCCGATGACGGCGCTCCGCGTCCAGACGCACCGTTCACGCCGTTCGAGGAGCGCAGCGAGCTGCGCGTGATCGGCAAGGCCGCGAAGGGTGTCACCGGCACCCGTGTGCGCTACTGGGCCGACCGTCAGATCTTCACGAAGGATGCTGCCTTCCAGCTGCCTGAACTGGAGACGCGCGCCCGTCAGACGGCCTTCCTCGTGCCCGGGCTGGAGCTCGTGGTCCGCGACGAGAGAGGTGCAGCCAGCGGCGCGGCGGGTGCCGAGGGCGACGCAACGTCGGATGTCGCCTCCGCCGCCGAGACCTCCTACCTGTACGAGGGTGGCATCAGCGAGTTCGTCGAGTACCTCGCGTCCGACGCCCCCGTCACCGACACCTGGCGGCTGCAGGGCGAAGGGCATTTCACGGAGACCGTGCCTGTGCTCCAGGCCGATGGCTCGATGCGGGCGACCGAGGTCGAGCGCACCTGCGCCGTCGACATCGCGATGCGCTGGGGAACCGGATACGAGACCACGACGCGGTCGTTCGTGAACATCATCTCGACGCCCAAGGGCGGCACGCACCAGCAGGGCTTCGAGCAGGAGCTGCTCAAGACCATGCGCGCCCAGGTGGAGCAGAACGCCCGCCGTCTGAAAGTCGGCAACGACAAGCTCGAGAAGGATGACGTCCTCGCCGGGCTCACGGCGGTGCTGACCGTCACGGTTCCCGAACCGCAGTTCGAGGGTCAGACGAAAGAAGTCCTGGGCACACCGGCCGTGCGTGCGATCGTCGCGAAGGTTGTTCGCACTGAACTCGCCGAGCGATTCACCTCGACCAAGCGTGACGACAAGAGCCAGGCGACGCAGCTGCTCGACAAGATCGTCTCCGAGATGAAGGCGCGTGTCTCTGCACGCGCACACAAAGAGACCCAGCGCCGTAAGAACGCACTCGAGTCCTCGACGTTGCCGACCAAGCTCGTCGATTGCCGTACCAATGACGTCGAACGCAGCGAACTGTTCATCGTCGAGGGCGACTCGGCCCTCGGCACCGCGAAGAACGCGCGCAACAGCGAGTACCAGGCGCTTCTGCCGATCCGAGGCAAGATCCTCAACG
This sequence comes from Microbacterium sp. GW823-FHT02G05, assembly GCF_058797175.1. NCBI lineage: Bacteria > Bacillati > Actinomycetota > Actinomycetes > Micrococcales > Microbacteriaceae > Microbacterium > Microbacterium sp. GW823-FHT02G05. The sequence continues at coordinate 426,305 of NZ_JBXAJK010000002.1, read as the reverse complement.
TGCAGAAGGCATCGGTCAGTGACATGCTCTCGAACGCCGAGTGCGCCTCGATCATCCAGGTGATCGGCGCGGGGTCCGGGCGTTCCTTCGACATCAGCGCCGCCCGCTACGGCAAGGTGATCCTGATGAGTGATGCCGACGTCGACGGCGCGCACATCCGCACCCTGCTGCTGACTCTCTTCTTCCGCTACATGCGCCCCCTGATCGAAGAAGGACGCGTGTTCGCCGCGGTGCCGCCGCTGCATCGCGTGATCGTCATCAACCCCGGGTCCAAGCCGAACGAGACGATCTACACGTACAGCGAGCAGGAGATGCACGCCCTGCTGGCGAAGCTCCGCAAGGCCGGCAAGCGGTGGCACGAGCCCCTGCAGCGTTACAAGGGCCTCGGTGAGATGGACGCCGAGCAGCTGGCCACGACGACGATGGACAAGTCGGGCCGTCTTCTTCGCCGCGTGCGCATGGAGGACGCGGAAGCCGCAGGTCGCGTGTTCGAACTCCTCATGGGCAACGAGGTCGCACCGCGCCGCGAGTTCATCGTCGACTCGTCCGACAGGCTGTCACGCGAGTCGATCGACGCCTGATGCTCGTCGACTCCGCGCCTCTGCTGCGCGAGGCAGTGCCGGACGACGTGCACGCCGTCGTCGCGCTCAAACGCGAGGTGCTGCGCGCTGACCTGGACCGACTCGGCATCTGGGATGAAGAGCGCTCGCGCGAGCGTGTGGAGCACTACTTCGCGCCCGAGCGCACGCGGATGATCGTTCTCGACGACCGCGTCGTCGGCACCGTCAGCGTTCGTCCCGCAGCAGATGGCACATGGTTGGAGATGTTCTACCTGCGCGCCGATGTACAAGGCCAGGGCATCGGAACCCAGGTGCTGCAGACACTGCTCGCGGAGACGCCCGGTATCTGGCGGCTGCAGGTTCTCTGCGGTTCGCCCGCGCGCTCACTCTACGAACGCCACGGTTTCGTCACTGTCGAGGACGACGGGATCGACGTGTGGATGGTGCGCACCGGCTGAGCCTGCGCGCACCATCTGCACGTTCAGACGATCGTGCGTCCGATGGATCCGATCACCGCGTCGAGCGCCTGACCGGAGGCGTCGCGCTTGGCTCCCGACTCGGGAAGCGTGCGTGCGGCGCCATCGTTGCCGACCGCGAGGGCAGGGGACTGCCCGACCCAGGCGAGGCGCAGACCCGTTTCGCCCTTGAGGAGGGCGTGGGCGCGGACGCCGCCGGTGGCGCGTCCCTTGCCCGGGAACTCTGCGAACTCGGAGACCTTCGCGCGTCCGGCATCCGCGCCCAGCAGCACATCGTCGGCACCCGAGATCGTGACGACTACGGCCTGATCGGCGTCCGTCACGACGGAGAAGGTGATGACCTCGGCCTGCGCTCCGAGCTTGACACCCGCCATGCCGCCGGCGGGTGCGCCCTGCGGACGGACAGCGGATGCCGCGAAGTGCAGGAGTTGCGCGTCCGAGGTGACGAAGACGAGCTCCGCATCGTCCGGAGCGGATCCAGCGCCGACGACGACATCGCCGGGCTTCATCCCGATGATCTCGAGCTCGGCCTTGTTGCTCGGAAGCGTCGACGGCACGATGCGCTTGACGATGCCGGTGCGTGTACCGAGAGCGAGGGGAGTCTCGTCGTCGAAGCGCATCAGCGCGACGATGCGCTCGCTCTTGTCGAGCAGCCCGATGTAGTCACGCAACGCGACGCCGGCGGCGAGATGCACCGACGCGGGCGGCACGGAGGGCAGATCGACAGGGGAGAAGCGCAGTACACGGCCCGCGGAGGTGACGGCACCGATCTCGCTGCGCGTCGTGGTCTCGAGCGTCGAGACCACGGCGTCGTGCTTGCTGCGCCGACCTGCCGCAGTGAGCTCCTGGCCATCGGCGAGATCAACGCGCACCGCACGACCCGTCGTAGAGAGCACGACGACCGTCGGGGTGTCGGCGATCTGCAGATCGACGGCGCCCTTCGTCGCGCGCGGCTTCGGAGGCGCAGCGTTCAGCAGAAGCGTACGGCGGGGAGTCCCGTAGGCCTCCGCCGCGGCGTCGAGTTCGGTGGCGACCTGTGCGCGCAGCAGCGCGTCGCTGCCGAGGAGCTCCTTGAGAGCGGCGATCTCGGCCTGCAGCTTGTCGCGTTCCGCCTCGAGCTCGATGCGGGAGAACTTCGTCAAGCGACGCAGACGCAGTTCGAGAATGTACTCGGCCTGCACCTCACTGAGCTCGAAGACCTCACGCAACCGGGTGCGGGCCTGCTCCGAATCGTCGGAGGAGCGAATGAGCTGGATGACCTCATCGATGTCGAGGATCGCGAGCAGGAGTCCTTCGACGAGGTGCAGCCGCTCTTCGCGTCGCGCCAGACGGTAGCTGCTGCGGCGTGTGATGACCTCGAGACGGTGCTTGATGTAGACCGCGAGCAGATCGCGCAGTCCGAGCGTGCGCGGCTGTCCTTCGACGAGCGCGACGTTGTTGATGCTGAAGGAGTCCTCCAGCGGCGTGAGCCGGTAGAGCTGCTCGAGGACGGCATTGGCATCGAAGCCCGTCTTGATGCCGATCTGAATGCGAAGTCCGTGGTGACGGTCGGTCAGATCGGTGACATCGCTGATGCCCTGCAGCTTCTTCGCCTGCACCGCGTCGCGGATCTTCTCGATCAGACGCTCGGGGCCGACGTTGTACGGCAGCTCGGTGACGACGATGCCGGTGCGGCGCGGACCGAGCGGTTCGACAGAGACCTTGCCGCGCACCTTGAGCGCCCCGCGTCCGTTGGCGTACGCATCCTTGACGCCGTCGAGACCCATCAGGATGCCGCCGGAGGGGAAGTCCGGGCCGGGCACGAACTCCATGAGCTCTTCCGTCGTGGCATCCGGATTCTCGAGCAGATGAATGGCGGCGGCGACGACCTCGATGAGGTTGTGCGGTGCCATGTTGGTCGCCATGCCGACGGCGATTCCGCTGGCACCGTTGACGAGGAGGTTCGGGAAGGCGGCGGGCAGCACAGCAGGCTGCTGGAACTGACCGTCGTAGTTGGGGATGAAGTCGACGACGTCTTCGTCGAGGCTCTCGGTCAGCGCGAGAGCGGAGGCGGCGAGGCGCGCCTCGGTATAGCGGGAGGCGGCCGGGCCGTCATCGAGTGAACCGAAGTTTCCGTGTCCGTCGACGAGGGGTACACGCAGCGCGAAGTCCTGCGACAGGCGTACAAGTGCGTCGTAGATCGCGGAGTCGCCGTGCGGGTGCAGCTTTCCCATGACCTCGCCGACGACGCGGGCGCTCTTCACGTGGCCTCTGTCGGGGCGCAGACCCATCTCCGCCATCTGGAACAGGATGCGACGCTGCACCGGCTTGAGCCCGTCACGAGCATCGGGCAGCGCCCGCGAGTAGATGACCGAGTAGGCGTACTCGAGGAACGAGCCCTGCATCTCGGTCGACAGGTCGATGTCTTGAATGCGCTCGTCAACCGGTTCGGGTGCGGGGGTGCGGGGCATGTGCTTCCTGCTCGCCAGAGTTCGGATGGGCGGGCCGTGCGGAGGGGATGCCTCGACGCCAGGCTCTGAGCCGCCTCACGTGTGCGAAACTGGCTCAGATGTCTCTCATGCTACCGGCCGAGGCGCCCTCTGCCCGGCAAATCTCCGGGGTGGCGGCTGACCTGCGCGGTGCGATCGCCGGTCTGCCCAGCGCTCTGCCACGCGTGCGTTCGACGGTTCTCATCGTCGTCGATGGATTGGGAATGCTGCAGTTGCGCGCCCATGCCGGTCATGCGCGACGCCTCACGGCCGGCATGGGGAAGAAGGACGTCGCGTACTCCGTCTTCCCTTCGACGACCGCCTCCGCCCTCACGACGCTGCTCACCGGGGTCGAGCCCGGTGAGCACGGGCTCGTCGGCTATCGCGTGCTGGACCGCGAGAGGGACCGCCTCGTCAACATGCTCAGCGGCTGGGAGAGCGACAAGCTCGATGCACGCGTCTGGCAGCCGGTTCCGACCGTATTCGAGACAGCGGCAGAGGCCGGGCATCCGGTGTTCGCCGTGGGGCTGCCGGTCTACGCCACCACGGGATTCACCCAGGCCACGCTCCGGGGCGCGACCTTCTTCGGGCAGTGGAACGCACGCGACCGCGTCGCCCAGGCCTACCAACTCGCTGCCGAGCACGAGGGTGCGCTCGTCTACTGCTATCTGCCGGAGGTCGACAAAGCCGGACACAAGCACGGCGTCGACTCCACCGAGTGGCTGCACGCACTGGAAGACCTCGACTCGGCCTTCGCCCAGGCGGTGCCGCCCGGCGTGGGCGTGCTCGTCACCGCCGACCACGGGATGATCGACGTGCCGCGGCACCGCCATCTCATCATCGACGAGGGCGATCGGATGCTCGACGGCGTGCGGCACTTCGGGGGAGAGCCCCGCATGCTGCACGTCTACCTGGAGCCGGATGCGTCCGTTGCGACGGTGCGCGATATCTGGCGTGCGGGCACGGAGAAGATCGCCGACGTGCTGACGGGTGACGAGGCCGTCGCTGCGGGCCTGTTCGGGGCGGCGCTTGCGCCGGGAGTGCGAGAGCGGATCGGCGATCTCGTGATCCCCGCACGCGGCATCTGGGCACTCTATGACGGCACCGCGGAGGATCAGCGAGCGCAGACCATGGTCGGACAGCACGGCTCTCTCACTCCCGAAGAGCGTCAGGTTCCGTACCTGCGCTTCGGGGCGTTCGCGCAGTAGCTTCTCGTCAGTCGTCGGTGCGTGCGCCGAAGACGATCTCGTCCCACGACGGCATCTCGGTTCGGCGCTTGCGACGTGCCGAACCTTCTGCTTCCGAGGGTGCCGGTGCGGATGCCCCAGCCGGCGCGGGCTTCTTGTGCTCGAACGGGCGAACCGGGCGATGGGTGGGTTCGGCCGCAACCTCGACGTCGTCGTGTGCCTCGGCATCGTTCTCCGACGGCGCGGACCCGAAACCGTCGAAGAGCGCGATCGGGCTGTTTCCCTCGCTCGGCGTCGGAGTCTCTTCGATCGTGGGTGCGGCTTCGCGCTGACCGCGACGGCGGCGCAGCGCCTCGAGGAGATCGGCGGTCTCCGCATTCGTCGCGGCCGCGGCGGGGGCCCGGTTCGTCGCAGCCTCCTGCACGGAGGGAGCCGAGCGTGGCGCGGGTCGCTCCTCGACCTCGGGTTCAGCGGGGGGAGCGGCGACCAGGCGCGGGCCGAAGGCTCCGGAGTCGAAACGCGTGTCGTCCTTGTACGGCGATGCCGGCCGGTCCTTGTCGAGCGCACGGAGTCGGGGGATCAGGCCCTCGGGCAGTGCGCCCTGGCGGGAGAGCTGCGTCGCATCCTGATTCAGGGGGGCGAGCGCGCTCCGGCGCGGGTCGAAGCTCCATCGGGCGTCGTGGTCGACGTCGTTCGCGGTGAACTCGAGCTTGATGATCCAGCCGGACTGCTCTTTCCAGCTCGCCCAGCGCTCACCCGTTGCGACGAGGTCGGCGAGCTTGGCGCGGATGGCTACGCCGAACGTCGGCTGCGCATCGGGCTCGACCTCGCTGCCGATCAGCACCGGCACAGCCAAGGCCTGATCGACGATGTGCTCGCGCTCCGCGAGGACCGGACCTTCGAAGCGGGTGACGTCTTCCAGGCGCACACCGAGGAGCTCGGAGACCTCCGCCGCAGACAGGCCGGCACGGATGTGCGTCTGGATCTCACGCGGGCTCGCGGCGAGCGCGGGCGCCGCCGGAGTGCGCGGAGCAGATGCGCGGCGGAACTCAGCGCGCAGGACGTCGTCGATGGGGAGCGCGAAGCGCGCACCAGACTCCGTCGCGAGCACGAGAAGGTTGTCCTCTGTGCCGACGATTGTGACGTGTTCCATGCGATGCCCCTCTGGATGGGTGTTCACATATGGTGTCATGACGGGTGCGCGACAGCCGGGAATACTCTGGGCGCGCCGCGAGTTTCTCCGGGTGCGGCAGAAGGCATTTGCGAAACGCTTCCGGTTCATGCAAACTGTCGCCGCCGATACCCACAGGCACTACCCGCCACTCGCACGATGAAAGTGGAGATTTTCCGCATGGCAACCGATTACGACGCACCCCGCAAGAGCGAAGACGACAGTGAGTCGATCGAGGCACTCAAGGAGCGCGTCCCCGACAAGCTGTCGGGATCCGTCGACGTCGAAGACTCTGACAACCCCTCCGGTTTCGAGCTTCCCGGCGCTGACCTTTCCGACCTGGAACTCGATGTCGTCGTGCTGCCCCCGCAGGACGACGAGTTCACCTGCATGAGCTGCTTCCTCGTGAAGCACCGCTCGCAGCTCGACCACGAAGAGGCATCCGGCGCGATCTGCAAGGAATGCGCAGCCTGACCTCATACGCATAACGCGCCTTGATCCCGTCGCATGAGCGATGGAGCAAGGCGCGTTTCGCGTTCTCGGAGGCAGGCCGAGCGCGGGTGGCGAATTAAGGGACCGGAGTCGTCGCGTTCTCGCGTGCGAGACGGATCGCGGCGGCGAGCCGGTCCGGCGTGCGGGTGGAGATCGTCCACGAGGGCGCCGGATCGTCGGGATCGGTGATCGGGACGACGAGCACACCGTTGATTCCGCCCCGGATCAGGTGCCACCCGCGGGCGGGCAGCTTCGGGCCGCGTGCGGCGCGTGCGTCTTCACCCGTGAAGGCTTCGGGTTCGCCGAGCCACTGTGCATCGATGCGCGCACGGCCGGCATAGAGCATCCGCCCTTCCACCCGTACCTGCGGGGACAGCAGGATGAGCAGGCCCAAGATCGCGGCAGTGCCCAACGCGCCCAGGATCAGAGCCAGCGTCGAGTTCAGTGGGGTGAACGTCAGGGCGATCATCGGGCCGCCGACGGCGGCGGCAAGGAACACCCAAAGACTGGGTGCGAGGCGCTCTCGATAGATCGGGCGCGTGTCGGGGGCGGCGTTCTGCATTAGCCTCTTTCTCGTGACCGAAATCGTCGATGTTCCTATTATCGCGCCCGTCGTGCCCGCGTATGCCCACGAGGGTGACGCCGGAGCCGACCTCGTCGCCGCCGAAGCCCTCGTGCTTCAGCCCGGTGAGCGCGCTCTCGTCGGAACCGGCGTGCGCATCCAACTCCCGCTCGGCTACGCCGCATTCGTCGTACCGCGCAGCGGTCTTGCGACGAAACACGGCATCACGATCGTCAACTCGCCCGGCACCGTCGACGCCGGCTACCGCGGCGAGATCAAGGTGACCCTGCTCAACACCGACCTGCGCGAACCTTATGAGATCGCTGTCGGCGATAGGATCGCCCAGCTCATCGTCATGCCGGTCACCCGCGCACGTTTCCTTCCGGTCGACTCGCTCGACGACAGCGACCGGGGTGCCGGCGGATTCGGTTCCACCGGCTATCAGCACCAGAGCACAGCCGCAGTCGCGGCGGATGCGGAGAGATGAGCATGACTGACGATCTGACTTCGGGCGGCCTGGCCGATCGCGCCACCGCAGGGCCCTTCGACGAGGCCGAGGCCAATCCGGTCCGTCCCTACATCGACCTCGGTGGCATCAAGATCCTTCCGCGCGAGGGGCTGAACCTGCGTCTCGAGGTCGAGGAGCAGACCAAGCGCATCGTCGCGGTGAGCCTGGACTACGCGGACTCCTCGCTGCAGGTGCAGCCGTTCGCGGCACCGCGCTCCACAGGGCTGTGGGAGGAGACACGGGCGCAGATCCGTGAGCAGGTCACGCAGCAGGGCGGTCGCGTCGAGGAGCGTGAGGGGCCCCTCGGGCCGGAGCTCCTGGCCGAGGTGCCCACGGTCGCCGGCGCTGACGGCTCCGCCACGCGTCTGGCGCGCTTCATCGGCGTCGACGGGCCACGGTGGTTCCTGCGCGGCGTGATCGGGGGAGCAGCAGCATCCGACCTCGACGCCGCCGCACAGGTCGAAGACCTGTTCCGGTCGATCGTGGTCGTCCGCGGTGGCACTCCGATGCCGCCGCGCGACCTGATCCCGCTGCGAATGCCCGCGACGCCCGGCTCGGCGTGAGCACCGCGTCCCACGAACCGGCGCGCGAGCCGGACGAGACCACGCAGGACGCGCCCTCGACGAGTGCCGTGCTGGGAGCTGCGCTCGGCAGCGCTGCGCAGCGTCTCGGCATCGACCCGGCGGCGCAGGAGAGCACGGGGCACGTCGTCTGGAAGGCCATGGGCGGATGGCGCGGCGTGCTGGAGTCGGTGCTTCCCAGCCTGGCTTTCGTCGTGCTCTACACGATCGTCCCAGAGCCGCTGTGGCTCTCGCTCGGCGTCTCGGTAGGCATCGCCGCGCTCTTCTCGCTCGTGCGCATCCTGCAGAAGTCTCCGCCCTCCGCCGCCCTCGGCGGCCTGGTCGCCGCGGGCGGCGCTGCCGCTCTCGCGCTGTGGACCGGACGCGGGCAGGAGACGTTCGTCCCTGGCTTCTTCACGAACTCGATCTACGGTGCCGCGCTCCTGATCTCCGCCCTCGTCGGCTGGTCGCTCATCGGGCTCGCGGTGGGCTTCCTGATGCAGGAGGGCACCGCGTGGCGCGCGGATCGTCGCAAGCGGCGGGCGTTCTTCTGGCTCACGATCGCCTGGGCATCGCTGTTCTTCCTGCGCCTCGGTGTTCAGCTTCCCCTGTACTTCGCCGGACATGTGACGACGCTCGGAACTCTGAAGATCGCCATGGGCCTTCCGCTGTTCGCGCCCATGGTCGCGGTGACCTGGCTCGTCGTGCGTGCACTTTATCCACGCCACGCCCCGGCGCAGGAGTCTTCGTCCTGACAGCGTGCTAGATTTATCTTGACATCAAGATAAATTGACGCCTTTTGCTCTTCGCTGGGTCAGCGCACACTGGTTAGGTACGCCTTGCTAGCCGTCGCTCGCCATGGCGAGCAATATTGAGGGCGTCGAGCGCCGCCATCAGACCCAGAAGGAGACGGAATCGTGTCCACGGTGAACAGCTTTGGTGCCAAGAGCACCCTGAAGGTCGGCAGTACCGACTACGAGATCTTCCGTTTGGACGCGGTGGAGGGCTACGACAAGCTGCCCTTCAGCCTCAAGGTCCTGCTGGAGAACCTTCTCCGCACCGAAGACGGTGCGAACGTGACGAAGGCCCAGATCGAGGCCCTCGGTTCCTGGGATGCTGCGGCAGAGCCCGACACCGAGATCCAGTTCACGCCCGCCCGTGTGGTCATGCAGGACTTCACCGGTGTGCCCTGCATCGTCGACCTCGCCACGATGCGCGAGGCGGTGACCGCTCTCGGCGGCGACCCGAAGCGCATCAACCCGCTCTCGCCCGCTGAGATGGTCATCGACCACTCGGTCATCGCCGACCTCTTCGGCACCGAGAACGCTCTCGAACGCAACGTCGAGATCGAGTACGAGCGCAACGGTGAGCGCTACCAGTTCCTGCGCTGGGGCCAGACGGCGTTCGACGACTTCAAGGTCGTGCCCCCGGGAACGGGAATCGTGCACCAGGTCAACATCGAGCACCTGGCGAAGGTCATCTATGACCGCACCAACGGCGGCGTTCTGCAGGCTTACCCCGACACCTGCGTCGGCACGGACTCGCACACGACCATGGTCAACGGCCTGGGTGTGCTCGGCTGGGGCGTCGGCGGTATCGAGGCAGAGGCAGCCATGCTCGGCCAGCCCGTCTCGATGCTCATCCCGCGCGTCGTCGGCTTCAAGCTGACGGGCGAGATCCCGGCAGGCGTCACCGCGACCGACGTCGTCCTGACGATCACCGACATGCTGCGTCAGCACGGTGTGGTCGGCAAGTTCGTCGAGTTCTACGGCGCCGGTGTCGGCTCCGTGCCGCTCGCGAACCGCGCCACGATCGGCAACATGAGCCCCGAGTTCGGCTCGACGGCCGCGATGTTCCCCATCGACGACGTCACCCTCGACTACCTGCGCCTCACGGGCCGCAGCGAGGAGGCCGTCGCGCTCGTCGAGGCCTACGCCAAGACGCAGTCGCTCTGGCACGACCCGTCGAAGGAAGCCGTGTACAGCGAGTACATGGAGCTCGACCTCGGCACCGTCGTTCCCTCGATCGCCGGTCCGAAGCGTCCGCAGGACCGCATCCTCCTCTCCGACGCCAAGTCGCAGTTCGAGAAGGACATCCTGAACTACGCTGAGCCGTCGACCACCGACGACATCGTCGACCTCGAGTCGAAGCACTCCTTCCCGGCATCCGACCCCGGTTCGGTTCCTGGCGAGGAAGAGCCGACGACGCGTCCCGTGCACATCAACAGCGGCGCGCCGGCCTCGGCCTCCAAGCCGGTCCACGTGCACACGCCTGCCGGTGTCGACTACACGCTCGACCACGGCGCGGTCACGCTCGCAGCCATCACCTCCTGCACCAACACCTCGAACCCGTCGGTCATGATCGCCGCCGGTCTGGTGGCACGGAAGGCACTGGAGAAGGGCTTGAAGCAGAAGCCGTGGGTCAAGACCACGCTCGGCCCCGGCTCGAAGGTCGTCACGGACTACTACGAGAAGTCCGGTCTCGACAAGGACCTCGAGGGCCTCGGCTTCTACACGGTCGGCTACGGCTGCACGATCTGCATCGGCAACTCGGGACCGCTGATCGAAGAGGTCTCGGCCGCGATCAACGAGAACGACCTCGCCGTGACGGCAGTCCTCTCGGGTAACCGCAACTTCGAGGGTCGCATCAGCCCCGACGTGAAGATGAACTACCTGGCGAGCCCGCCGCTGGTCATCGCCTACGCGCTTGCCGGCTCGATGAACTTCGATTTCGAGGCCGACGCGCTGGGCAAGGACCACGACGGCAACGACGTCTTCCTGAAGGACATCTGGCCTGCGCCGGAAGAGGTGCAGGCGATCGTCGACTCCTCGATCTCGCGCGAGCAGTTCATCAAGCAGTACGCCACCGTCTTTGACGGTGACGACCGCTGGCGCAACCTGCCGACGCCGACCGGTCCGATCTTCGAATGGGACGCGGATTCGACCTACGTGCGCAAGGCGCCGTACTTCGACGGCATGACCATGGAGCTCACCCCGGTCTCCGACATCACGGGTGCACGCGTCATGGCGGCACTGGGCGATTCGGTCACGACCGACCACATCAGCCCTGCCGGAAACATCAAGGCGGGCACCCCGGCGGCGCAGTACCTCACCGAGCACGGTGTCGGACAGCGCGACTTCAACTCCTACGGCTCGCGTCGTGGAAACCACGAGGTCATGATCCGCGGCACGTTCGCGAACATCCGTCTCAAGAACGAGCTCGTCCGTGCGGTCAACGACGGCCAGGTCGTCGAGGGTGGCTTCACCCGCGACTTCACGAAGCCCGAGGGCCCGCAGTCGTACATCTACGACGCCTGCCAGAACTACCAGGCCGAGGGCACCCCGCTCGTCGTCTTCGGTGGCAAGGAGTACGGCTCCGGCTCGTCGCGTGACTGGGCAGCCAAGGGCACGAGCCTCCTGGGCGTCAAGGCTGTCATCACCGAGAGCTTCGAGCGTATTCACCGCTCGAACCTGATCGGCATGGGTGTCGTCCCGCTGCAGTTCCCCGCAGGCGAGAGCTGGGCATCGCTCGGCCTCGACGGCACCGAGATCATCTCGATCGAGGGCCTGACGCAGCTGAACGAGGGCATCACGCCGAAGACGGTCCGGGTCACCGCTGTTCCGAGCGAGCACTCGCCGGCCGGCAAGCAGCCCATCGAGTTCGACGCCGTGGTTCGCATCGACACCCCCGGTGAGGCGGACTACTACCGCAACGGCGGCATCCTGCAGTACGTGCTGCGCTCGCTCGTCTGAGTCGCGTACAACACGCATGAGGAAGGCCCGGATGCTTCGGCATCTGGGCCTTCCGGCGTATCGTGCGGCTCGATGCCACGCGGGTGCTGCTCGGGGAGCTCTCGGCTCTGCGCGGTAGACTTTAAGTTCGATCACGCACCCGCGTGACGCGATCGCCGAGTCGAAGAGGAGCGTCGATGCCGATTCTGCCGAGCATCACCGGACCGCGAGATCTCGACCGTCTGACTCCACAGCAGCTCACGCAGCTCGCAGAGGAGATCCGCGGATTCCTCGTCGAGAACGTTGCGCGCACGGGAGGGCACCTCGGCCCCAATCTGGGTGTGGTCGAGCTCACGATCGCCCTGCATCGTACGTTCTCGTCGCCGGACGATCCGATCATCTTCGACACCGGACACCAGTCGTACGTGCACAAGATGCTGACCGGTCGACAGGACTTCTCCGCACTGCGTTCGCGGGGCGGCCTCGCCGGCTACCCGCAGCGCTCCGAGAGCGCCCACGATGTCGTGGAGTCCTCGCACGCCTCGAGCTCGCTGAGCTGGGCGGATGGCATCTCTCGTGCGTTCACAGCGACCGGCCGCGCAGATCGACATGTCGTCGCGGTCGTCGGCGATGGCGCCCTCACCGGGGGGATGACCTGGGAAGCGCTCAACAACATCACCGACGACAACGACCGCAACCTCGTGATCGTCGTCAATGACAACGGACGCTCCTACGCTCCGACGATCGGCGGGATGTCCCGCTATCTGAACCGGGTGCGCACCGCAGGCGCCTACAAGGACCTGCACCGCAAGTCCGACCGTCTCTTCCGCGCGTTCGGGCCCTTCGGGCGTGCTGTCTTCCGCGGGGTGCGCGGCGGCACCCATGGGTTCCTGTCGCGCTTCACGAACAACGCGGCGCTGTACTCGAACCTCGACATCAAGTATCTCGGTCCCGTCGATGGACATGACCTTCCTGCGCTGCTGGAGACCCTCGCTCTCGCGAAGTCGTACGGGGCGCCCGTGATCGTCCACGTCATCACCGAGAAGGGGCGCGGCTACCAGCCGGCGCTCGACGATGAGGCAGACCAGTTCCACGCGGTGGGACGAATCGACCCGAAGACCGGCGGTGCGCTGTCCTCCGACACGCGAGGCTGGACTGACGTCTTCGCCGATGCGCTCGTCGACGTGGGGGCACGCGATCCGAAGGTCATCGCAATGACCGCTGCGATGCTGCGTCCCACCGGGCTCGCACCGTTCGCGGAGCGATTCCCGGATCGTGTCTACGATGTCGGCATCGCCGAGCAGCACGCCGTGGCCTCCGCTGCAGGCCTCGCCTACGGCGGCCTGCACCCCGTCGTCGCGATGTACGCGACGTTCATGGGTCGCTCGTTCGACCAGGTTCTGATGGACGTCGGTCTGCACAGGGCCGGGGTGACCTTCGTGCTCGACCGCGCGGGCGTGACGGGTCCGGACGGCCCGAGTCATCACGGCATCTGGGATCTCTCGATGCTGCAGATCGTGCCGAGCATCCGCATCGCTGCGCCGCGCGATGCGGCACGTCTGGCGGAGACGCTCGACGAGGCCGTCGCGGTGGATGATGCGCCGACCGTGATCCGGTTCCCGAAGGGGGCGGTGAGCGCGGAGATCCCCGCCATCGAACGGCTGAGCGACGGTGTCGATGTGCTGTCGCGCGGCGAGGGCGAAGACGTGCTGCTGGTCGGCATCGGCCCGTTCGCGAGCCTCGCCCTGGATGTTGCTGCGCGACTGCGAGCGCAGGGCATCGGTGCCACGGTCATCGACCCGCGCTGGGTGATTCCGGTACAGCCGTCCCTTGTGGAACTGGCTGCGCATCATCGCCTCGTGATCACGCTGGAGGACGGCATCCGGGTGGGAGGCATCGGCACCCGAGTGCGCCAAGTGCTCCGTGAGGCGGGCGTCGACACGGCCGTGGACGAGCTCGGTCTTCCCGATGCCTACATCGACCACGCGAGCCGCGAGGAGATCTTGGAGGACGCGGGACTCACCGCGTCGAAGATCGCGCATGACGTCGTCGCCCAGGTGCTCGGGACCCGCATCCCGATCGCACGCCCCGCAGGCGAGACGGGTGCGATCGACCTGCCGCTGCACGAGCGCCATTGAGGCGAAGGCTGCGCTAGAGCGGCGCGAACTCCGCTTCCCGCCGCGACTGACGGACGGTCCACCCCCAACCGGCGACGACGGCGATGGCTGAGCCGACTGCAATCACTGCGAGGTACGGCGACGTCAGAGCGCTGCTGATCGGCGTGCCGAAGAAGGCGAGATACGCGGCCGTGAGCGCAACAGCCCATACCGCGCCGTAGACGGCGAAGACAGCGAGGTGGACCCAGACTCGCCGCACGCCTGCGAGGGAGGCTCCGATCAGCCAGGCCAGCGGCGCTCCCGCGAGCGACGCGACGGTGATCGCCAAGGCGCCGAGGGGGAGGCCGTACATCAGGGAGACGATGATCATGGAGAGCGGAGGACCCCACGGTGGCCCGGAATTCGCGACCGCCACGTACACCAGCGCGCCGGTGAGCAGAATCATCGCGCTGCCCCATGCCGCGCGGACTCCGCGCCAGAACTCGCGCCGACTGAACGCCATCGGCCGTTCCTCAGTGCGGATACCGACCGGGCTCTCCGTCCGCAGGATCATGGGCTCACGCTATCGCAGGCGCACAAGTGCATAGACTCGTGGAGTGAACAGCCGCCCCATGGATCAATCGACCTATCAGGTTCGTTTCGACTGGGGCAGTGCGGGTATTCGTCGCCTTGCATCGACGGACATCGTTGTGCTGGTGGATGTGCTCGAAACGCAGCCGGATGCGGATGCTGCGGCGCTGCGGGCCCTCGCCGAGGAGAGCCCCGCTCTCGTGTGCGAAGGCTCGCTCCGAAACGCGAGCGCGGTCGCGGAAGCAATTCTGCAGGAACAGGTGCGGCGCGATCGCCGCACGAGCGTGTCCCTCATCGCGGTGGGGGACAGCGACGACGCCGGTCCCCGCTTCGCGGTCGAGGATTCGCTCGCGGCCGGTGCCATCATCGAGGCGCTCATCGCTCGGGGGATCGACCATGCCTCGCCCGAGGCGATGGTCGCGGCGGAGGCGTTTCGCGGTCTGCGAGGCGCACTGCGGCATCTGATCAGCGCGAGCGGTTCCGCGCGGGCGCTGCGCGCCGCCTCGACGAACTCGGTGGCCGCGGAGACGATGATCGCTGCGGCGCGCGATCACGACGCCGATCAGCACGTCCGCTGGAGCTCCCACCACGCTCGCTGACGGGCCGAGCGCCGCTCAGCCCCACGTCGCCAGCGCCTCGCCTACGAGCGTGGACACCGTGTCCTCGGCACGCCACCGGTCCTCCGGGACGAGCCCGATGCGAGTTCGTCGGTCGAGCACATCATCGGCATCGAGCGCACCCTCCTGCGACACCGCGAAGTCGATCTCCGCTCGGGTGACATCGAGGCCGTCGGCGATCACGTCGGTCGGCCGTGCGCAGGACGCGGTGTCGAACACCGCCGCAGCCTCGGCGCCGAAGCGCGCGACGAGTGAGGGAGGGAGGCCTGTCGCCGTGCTCTGGCTCGCCTTGATCGGCGAGCCGGGGGCGCCGACGAGGGGGAGTCGAGGCGTCACACAGGGAATCGCCTGAAGGCCGTGCTCAACGCACGCGCGATCGACGGCGTCCTGCGCCATGGCCCGATACGTCGTGAGCTTCCCGCCGAGGATCGCGATGACACCGTCGTCGCCCACGCGGGTGAGGTGGCGGCGGGACACATCGGCGCTGGAACCGGACGCCGCGGATTCCGCAGTCTCCACGAGAGGCCGGAGTCCGGCGAAGGCTCCGCGCACATCGGTGCGGTCGAGGGGGGACTCGAGCACCGAGGAAAGTGTGGTGAGGAGGAAGTCGATCTCCGCCTCGGTGGGCACCGCCACATCGGGGACGGGGCCTGGGGCATCCTCGTCGGTGAGCCCGACGATCACCCGTCCGAGCTGCTGTGGCAGTGCGAAGACAAATCGACTGATGGATCCGGGATGCGGGACCATGAGTGCGGCGGCAGGCGAGCCCAGGCGCGCGGCGTCGAGCACGATGTGGGTGCCGCGGCTCGGCCGGACGCGGATGTCATCGTCGAGTGTTCCGGCCCAGACTCCGGTCGCATTGATGACAGCCCGTGCGCGAAGGTGCAGCGTCTCGCCGGTGAGCCTGTCTTCGACGGTCGCGCCGTCGCCGGCGATGCGGGTCGCGCGCACCCGCGTGAGAATGCGCGCTCCGAAGGCGGCGGCCGTGCGCGCGATCGCGACCACGAGCCGCGCATCGTCCACGAGCTGTCCATCATGGGAGACGACGCCGCCGCGCAGGCCGTCCGCGTTGAGGGCCGGTGCGAGCTCATACGCACGCTGCGCGCTGATCAGGCGCGGCGGGGCCAAGCTCGCGGCGCGGGTGCCCGCCAGCATCCGCAGTCCATCGCCGAGTCCCATGCCGAGGGTACCGAAGAAGCGCTGACGTCCGCTCACCGCGGGCGTGAACGGCAGCACCTGGGGGAGTGATCGGATCAGGTGCGGGGCGATCGTCGTCAGCAGCAGGTGTCGTTCGCGCGCACTTTCCCGTGCGGTGGCGATGTCGCCGGTAGCGAGGTATCGGAGGCCCCCGTGGACGAGCTTCGAGCTCCACCGACTCGTGCCGTGCGCGAGATCGTGCGCTTCGACGAGGGTGACGCGCAGCCCGCGGGAGGCGGCGTCGAGGGCAACGCCTGCCCCGGTCACGCCACCTCCGATCACGAGCACATCGAGCGGATGCGCCGAGGTGCCGAGCTCGTCGAGTTCACGCGTGCGCCGTGCGGCGTTGAGCGCGGCCGAGTGGGATGCGATGGTCAGGGGCGCAGATGTCCGTCGAGGGCGTGCCATAGTTCTGTTCTCCAGTTCGCCTCGTCGATGAGGGAAGCCACGGTGTTGTGCGACAGGATCGCCGACTGTGCGATGAGCAGCAGCATGACGGCGATCTGGTCCGGAGCTCCGGCGCGGACACTGCCATTCCGCTGCGCCTGCGCGATCGCATCCGAGAGCCACCGCAGGATCGCTCGCTGGCTCGCGCCGATGCGGTGGAGGGTGTAGCGGGTGAAGACCTCGGGGTGCGATTCGAGGAGGGCGCCATACAGCTCGTCGGCGCGGAAGAGCTCGGAGAAGCGCAGCACGTCATCGACGATCGACGCACGTGTCGTGGCGAGCGCATCGAACTTCTCGAGAATGCGCAGCGCCGCGCGCAACAGCACGGCGCGAGTGATCTCGTCCGCGCCGGGCCAGCGACGGTAGATCGTGGGGCGGCTGACCTCTGCGCCGCGCGCGATGTCGGCGACTGTCACCGCGTTCACGCCGCGGGTGCGGATCAGCTGGGCTGCCGCATCGAGAATGCGATGCTCGGTGGCGTCCCAGTCGGTTTCCGTTCCCGACGAGGATGCGTGACGTTTTTCCATGATGTGTCACACTGTAACGCATGAACGATGTGCATCCCGCAACGCAGCGAGACGGTGTCACCCCGATGCGGTGGAACGGCTGGGGCGATCCCGCCAAGGCGAAGGAGCTTCCCTTCGCGGTTCGCGCGCTTCTTCCTGTGCTGCTCGGACGGGTGCCCAAGCCCCCCACGCCGGTGGAGCTCGCCGACGTGCGCATCGCGGACTCTGCCCTCACCGACGCCGATCTTGGGGCATTCCGTGGCGCTCTCAGCGCCGATCGCGTGCGTACCGATGCCGAGAGTCGTCTTCGTCACGCGGGTGGCCGATCGACGCCGGATCTGCTGCGTCGTCGGCGTGGAGAGCAGGCGGTACCGGATGCGGTGCTCCTGCCCACCACCCACGACGAGGTCGCTGCTTGTCTGGCGGTGGCCGTTGATCGCGACCTTGCCGTCATCCCCTTCGCCGGGGGCACGAGTGTGGTGGGCGCACTCGATCCGGAGCGAGGAACCCACCGGGCCGTCCTCAGCCTCGATCTCACGCGCCTCAGCGGGCTCGTGCGCCTCGACCCGGTCGCCGGCGAGGCCGTGCTGCGAGCCGGGACCACCGGCCCCGAGGCGGAGCGTCTGCTCGCCGAGCACGGCTTCGAACTGGGCCACTACCCGCAGAGCTTCCGCTACGCAACGATCGGCGGGTTCGCTGCATCTCGCTCCTCGGGGCAGAATTCCGCGGGCTTCGGTCGCTTCGAGAACATGGTCGTGGGTCTTCGCGTCGTCACGCCGACAGGGGACATCGAGCTGGGACGCTCCCCGGGAACAGCAGCCGGTCCGGACCTCATGCGGCTGTTCCTGGGCTCCGAGGGAATCTTCGGCGTCATCACCGAGGTGCGTCTGCGCGTCCATCCGCTTCCGGAGCAGCGTCTGTTCGAATCCTGGACGTTTCCGAGCTTCGAGTCCGGCACAGAGGGACTGCGCCTCGTCACCCAGGAGGGCGGTGGCGCGACCGTGCTTCGTCTCTCGGATGAGGCTGAGACGAGTGTGAGCCTCGCCCAGATCGGCAAGATCGGCAAGGCGATGGCGAAGGGGGCCAGCGCGATCACGGTCTACGAGGGAGCGAACATCGCGGAGCGCCGTGCGCGGGTCTCCGCTCTGCTGAGGTCGGCGGGCGGCACCAGCACGGGGGAGAGCGCGGCAGAAGAGTGGCTGGAGGGGCGCTTCGACGGTCCGTATCTGCGCGACTCGCTGCTCGACGCGGGCGTCTTCTGCGAGACCTTGGAGACCGCGACGACGTGGTCCAACCTGCACGCGCTGCGGGATGCCGTGACCAGCGCGCTCAAGGACGGCTTCACGGACGCCGGTGCGAAGAGCTTCATCATGTGCCATGTCTCGCACGTGTATCCGACGGGGGCGTCGCTGTACTTCACGATTCTCGCGGGTGTCCGCGGCGACCAGCTCGCTGTCTGGGAGGACGTCAAGAGCCGCGTCAACGACGCGATCATCGCCACAGATGGCACGATCAGCCATCATCATGCGGTGGGCCGCGACCACGCGCCGTGGCTGGCCGAAGAGATCGGCGAGACGGGCGTGCGGATCATCGCCGCCGTGAAGCGTGAGCTCGATCCGACCGGTATCCTCAACCCGGGCGCGGTCATCGCAGACCCGTGCGCGAGCACGAGAGGCTCCTGATATGTCCGGCCACATCGCGGTGGTCTCCAACCCGTACGCCGGTCGCGGCCGTGGCGGCACGGCGGCTGAGGTCGCTCTGGCGCATCTGCGCGCGCTCGGGGCGGAGGTGCGCGCCTACGAGGGCTCTTCCGCCGATGACACACTTCGGCTGACATCCGAAGCGCTGGCGGAGCATCCGGCGGCTCTCGTCATCGTCGGCGGCGACGGCACCGTGACCGGAGCGCTCGACGTGCTCTGCGCGTCCGATGTCCCGCTCGTCCTCGTCCCCGCGGGCACCGGCAACGACCTGGCGCGAGCGCTCGGACTGCCTCGCGATGATCCTGCGGCCGCGGTGGAGCTCGCGCTGCACGGCGTCGCCCGCCCCATGGACATCGGCGAGGTTCACAGTGGCGGACGTTCCACGCTGTTCCTGACGGTCGCCGCCCTCGGATTCGACGCGAAGGTGAGCGATCGCACAAATCGACTGCGCTGGCCGAAGGGCGCGCTTCGCTACTACCTCGCGCTGTTGATCGAGGTGGCGCGCCTGCGTCCGACGGCATTTCGCATCTCGTTCGACGGGGCAGACGTCGTAGAAATGCCCGGGACTCTCGTCGCCGTCGGCAACACCGCCAGCTATGGCGGGGGCATGCCGGTCTGCGCAGGGGCGCGTCCCGATGACGGCTGGATGGATGCTGTGCACGTCGCGCCTCTCGGGCGACTGCGCCTCATTCGCCTGTTCCCGCTCCTGCTGACAGGCACTCATCTGACGCGTCCCGAGGTCGTGCACCGGCAGGTGCATGAAATCGAGGTTTCGGCGCCGGACCTCGTGGTCTATGCCGACGGCGAGCGCGTGGGGGCGGTGTCCTGTCGGATAACGCAGCGCCCGAGGGCCCTTCGTGTCATGGTTCCCGCGTCGGACGGAGCGCAGCATGGCTGAGTTCGATGAAGACGTCATCGTGATCGGCTCGGGGTTCGGCGGCTCGGTCACCGCGCTGCGCGCCGCCGAGAAGGGCTACCGTGTTCGTGTCCTCGAAGCAGGACGCCGATACGAAGACGAAGACTTCGCGAAGACCTCATGGAACCTGCGCCGCTACCTCTGGGCGCCCGCCTTCGGATGCTTCGGGATCCAGCGGATCCACCGGCTCCCTCATGTGATGATCCTGGCGGGTGCGGGCGTCGGGGGCGGCTCCCTGAACTATGCCAACACGCTGTATCAGCCGGGAGCAGAGTTCTTCCGCGATCCGCAGTGGAAGGCCATCGCCGACTGGGACACAGAACTCGCCCCGCACTACGCCGAGGCGAAAAGGATGCTCGGCGTCGTCGAGCACTACCCGCATTTCGGCCCGGTCGAACGCATCATGCAGGGAGCCGCGGAGGATCTCGGTGTCGGAAGCACCTTCCGTCGAGCACCCGTCGGCGTCTATTTCGGTACGCCGGGGGAACGCGTTGCAGACCCCTTCTTCGAAGGTCAGGGTCCGGCGCGCACCGGATGCACGCTGTGCGGCAACTGCATGGTCGGCTGCCGTGTGGGAGCGAAGAACACGCTCGTCAAGAACTACCTCGCCCTCGCCGAGCGACGAGGCGTCGTCGTCGAGGCGCTGCGCACGGTCACCGAGGTGCGGGAGCGGCCAGGAGGCGGCTATGTCGTCACGTCAGAGCGCAGCGGCGCCTGGATGGGGCGAGACCGCCGCACGACGACCGCCGCGCAGGTGGTCTTCGCCGCTGGCACCTGGGGGACCCAGCAGCTGCTGCACCGCATGAAGCAGAGCGGCACGCTGCCGCGCATCTCCGACCGCATCGGCAGCCTGACCCGCACGAACTCGGAAGCGCTTGACGGCGCCGTCGCGGTGGCGGTGCCCGAGTCGCTGGGTCTGGCGAGCGGCGTCGCGATCACGACTTCATTCCATGTCGATGAGCGCACGCACGTCGAGAACGTCCGCTACGGGCCCGGCTCCAACCTCATGGGCGCGCTGGCGACGATCATGGTTCCCGGAGACATCTCCCTCGCCCGCAGGCTGGGCCTGCTGATCCGGCGGATGCTGCGCGCCCCGCTGCGCCAGGCGAAGCTCGGTTCTCTTCGGCGGTGGAGTGAGCGCGGCATCATCGCGCTCGTCATGCAGACAGCGGACAACTCGCTCACCCTCTCGTTGAAGAAGCGCTTCGGCCGGCACGTTCTGACGAGCGCCCAGGGACATGGCGCGCCGAATCCGAGCTCGCTCCCCGAAGCCCATCGCGCCGCCACGGCGATCGCGGCCCGCATGGCAGACGAGGGCGGTGTACCTGCCGAGGCCCGCGGTTCGTGGCCAGAGGTCTTCGGAATCCCGCTGACGGCCCACTTCCTCGGCGGGGCGGTGATCTCAGCGACGCCCGAGGACGGCGTCATCGACTCCTACCATCGCGTGTGGGGGCATCCGGGACTCTTCGTCATCGACGGCGCCGCGGTACCCGCGAACCCCGGAGTCAATCCCTCGCTGACAATCACCGCTCTCGCAGAACGCGCGCTGTCGTACTGGCCGCGCGTGGGCGAACCGGACACGCGTCCCGGACAGTGACGAAGGCGGGGTCGCATCCGCTGATGCGACCCCGCCTTCTCCTGCCCTGACTCAGCGCGCTTCCACGCCCCGGATCATCGGGGTGTGGAACGATCCGCCGAAGGCGCGCTCAGACGCCCCCTCTCGGTCGAGATAAGGCGATGCCCCACCGTCGATGAACGGCCAGCCGGCGCCGAGGATCAGACAGAGATCGATGTCCTCGACCTCGGGCACGACATGCTCATCGAGCATGACCTTGATCTCCTGGGCCAGCCCGTCCTGCACGCGGCGCAGAATCGTCGCCTCGTCCACCGGCGTGGACTCCGTCTCGAGGATCTTCTGCGCGGCCTTCGTCCAGCCGGTCACGCGTCCGCCCTTGTCCTTCTCGATCACGGCCTCCAGCTCAGCGAGACGGTGGAAGTTCGCGTTCGCGTAGAACCGATCCGGGAAGGCGCGAACCATGGTGTCCTGCACGTGAGCGGCGACCTTCCATCCGACCAGGTCGATCAGCTGGAAGGGGCCCATCGGGAGGCCGAGCGGCGCGAACGCCTTCTCGACCGTCGTGATCGGGGTGCCTTCGTAGACGGCGCGTGCCGCCTCGCCCATCACCTTGGCGAGCAGGCGGTTCACTACGAAGCCCGGGGCATCCGCCGTGAGCACCGCATTCTTGCCGAGGCCCTTCGCGACCACGAACGCCGTCGACAGGCTCTGCTGGTTGGTGACCGGGGTCTTCACGATCTCGATCAGCGGCATGACCGCGACCGGGTTGAAGAAGTGGAAGCCCACGAGACGCTCGGGATTCGTCAGCGCCGAACCGATCTCTTCGACCGACAGCGAGGAGGTGTTCGTCGCGAGGATGGCGTCCGGCGCGATGTGCTGCTCGATCTCACGGAAGACGGCCTGCTTGACGCCGACCTCCTCGAAGACGGCCTCGATCACGAAGTCGCAGTCCGCGTACTCGCTCTTGTCGACGGTGCCGCGAACGAGCCCGCGCAGTTTGCTGGCGGTGTCGGCATCGAGGCGGCCCTTCGCCTCGAGCTTGCCGATCTCCTCGTGGATGTACGCCACGCCCTTGTCGACGCGCGCCTGGTCGAGGTCTGTGATCAACACGGGAACCTGCAGCTTGCGCACGAACAGCAGCGCGAACTGGCTGGCCATCAGGCCCGCTCCGATGATGCCGACCTTGGTGACCTTCCGTGCAAGGTCCTTGTCGGGTGCGCCGACAGGACGTTTCGCGCGCTTCTGCACGAGATCGAATGCGTACATCGACGCGGCAAACTGGTCGCCGACCACGAGGTCAGCCAGCGCTTCGTCTTCGCGAGCGAAGCCCTCTGCCTTGGTGCCGCTCTTCGCCTTGTCGAGCAGGTCGAGGGCGAGGTAGGGCGAGCGGGGGACGGTGCCGATCTTCGACTCGAGCATGCCGCGAGCCATCTTGATCGCGATAGGCCACTTAGTCAGGCGCTCGATCTTGCCCGGCTCGTTCTTGCGCTCGACCTTCTTGCCGCCGAGGACCGCATCCGCCCACGCCAGGGAGTTCTCGAGGTAGTTCGCTGCGGGGAAGATCGCGTCCATGATGCCCAGATCGAACGCCTGCTGCGGCTTGAGCATGCGGTTCTGCTTGAGCGGATTGGAGATCACGACCTCGAGGGCATTCTCGATGCCGATGAGGTTCGGCAGGAGGTAGGCGCCACCCCAGCCGGGGATGATTCCGAGGAACACCTCGGGCAACGCGATCGCCGCTGCCGAGGCATCCACCGTCCGATAGGTCGAGTTCAGTGCGATCTCGAGGCCACCGCCGAGTGCGAGTCCGTTCACAAAGGCGAACGACGGAACACCCAGGTCCCCGAGCTTGCCGAGCACCTTGTGCCCGAGCTGCGCGATGAGCCGCGCGTTGTCCCGCGAGCCCACCTTGGAGATGTCGGAGAGGTCCGCTCCGGCGGCGAGGATGTACTGCTTGCCCGTGATTGCCACAGCCTGGATCTCACCCGCTGCCGCTCGCGCCTTCAACCCATCCAGCGTCTCTCCGAGCTCGGTCAGAGCCGCAGGGCCCAAGGTGTTCGGACGCGTGTGGTCGCGACCATTGTCGAGGGTGATGAGAGCGAGTGTCTTGCCCGATGCGAGGCGGATGTCACGCGTCGGCGAGTGCGTGATGACTTCGCCCTCCGTGAGTGCCTGAATGGGGGAGAAGTCGATCGCGTCGTAGTTGGTCATGTCGGTGGCCTACTTCTTCTTCTTGCCGTCGTAGTGAGGGTTCTCCCAGATGACGCTGCCGCCCTGGCCGAGTCCGACGCACATCGCGGTCAGGCCGTAGCGCACGTCGGGACGCTCCGCGAACTGAGCCGCGAGCTGGATCATCAGGCGCACGCCGGATGCGGCGAGGGGGTGGCCGAGCGCGATCGCACCGCCCCAGGCGTTCACGCGCGGGTCGTCATCGGCGATGCCGAAGTGATCGAGCAGCGAGATCACCTGGATCGCGAACGCCTCGTTGAGCTCGAACAGGCCGATGTCGGAGATGTCGAGTCCGGCCTTCTTCAGCGCCTTCTCGGTCGACGGGATCGGGCCGATGCCCATGATCTCCGGCTGCACCCCGGCGAAGGCAAACGACACCATGCGCATCTTGGGTGCGAGGCCGAACTCCTTCACTGCGCCGCCACCGGCGAGCAGCGACATCGTCGCGCCGTCGGTCAGCGGCGAGGAGGTGCCGGCGGTGACACGACCGTGCGGGCGGAAAGGCGTCTTCAGCGCCGCGAGGTCTTCCATGGTCGTCTGCGGGCGACGACCCTCGTCTTCGGTCGCGAGGCCCCAGGCGCCATCCGCGCCCTTGATTGCGACGGGCACGAGGTCGGGCTGGATCTTGCCAGCGTCGTAGGCGGCCTGCACCTTGTGCTGGCTCAGCATGCCGAAGCGGTCCGAACGCTCCTTGGTGAGGTGCGGGAAACGGTCGAAGATGCGCTCGGCCGTGACACCCATGTTGAGGGCGCCCGGGTCGACCATCTTCTCCGCGACGAAGCGCGGGTTGGGGTCGGCGTTGCCTCCGATCGGGTGGTGGCCCATGTGCTCCACACCGCCGGCGATGGCGAAGTCGTACATGCCGACACCAATAGATGCGCCCATCGTGGTGACGCTCGTCATGGCACCCGCGCACATGCGCTCCACGGCAAGGCCGGGCACGGTGTTGGGAAGCCCGGCGAGGATCGCCACCGAACGACCCAGCGTGAGTCCCTGGTCTCCGGTCTGCGAGGTCGCGGCGATCGCCACGTCGTCGATCCGGTCCGCGGGGACGGAGGAGTTGCGCTCCATCAGCCCGATCGTCGCCTTGACCGCCAGGTCATCGGCGCGGGTGTTCCAGTACATGCCTTTTTCGCCGGCGCGTCCAAACGGGGTACGCACGCCATCGACGAAGTAGACGTCCGAGATCTCGGCCACTTTGCCTCCAGGTATCAGGTTGAGACCAGCCTAGGAGGGGCGATGGGGTGAGAGGAATCGCTTGGATCGAACCTACGAAGCGTCGGCGGACGCCTCTTCGCTGGATTGAACAGCTTCCACAAAAGACGCGGCGATTGTCTGTGCAGTCTGCTCAATCTGCCAGCGACGCGCACCGAGGTCAGCCAGCGCGGCGCCGATGGCCTCTGGCGTCGTGCCCGGGGGGTTCCAGGCGACGCGGCGCAGCATCTCCGGCGTCAACAGGTTCTCCGTAGGCATGTGGAGATCATCGGCGATCTTCTCCACCGCGGGGCGGGCGAGCTTCAGCCGTGCATCCGCCTCAGGGTTGCGGTCGGCCCATGCGCGGGGAGGCGGAAGGGCGTCGCTGGGAACGCGTTCACGCGGCAGATCCTCTGTCGCGCGCCCGCGCTCGAACGCAGCCCACCAGCGATCGAGCTGGGTTCTACTCGCGCGCCCCGTGAACGCGCTCACCGCCGCGAGTGCGTTCTTCGACGTCGGCTGGGCGAGGATCGCGGCGACCATCGAGCGATCCGGCACAAGACGCCCGGGCGAGACGTCGATCTCCTGCGCATACGCCTCGCGGGCGTTCCACAGCTCTCGCGCCACCGCAAGGTTACGGGCGCCGCGCACCTGGTGCAGTCCGCCCATGCGCCGCCAGGGCTCTTCCCGCGCGGGCTTGGGCAGGCGCACGCGTGTGGCTTCGAACTCCTCTGCAGCGAACCGGGTCTTGCCCTGCTCCTCCAGTTCTGCGACCAGCGCATCACGCACGTCGATGAGGTGCAGGACGTCGAGCGCCGCGTACTCGAGCCACGGCTCGGGCAGCGGACGGGTCGACCAGTCCGCCGCCGAGTGCTCCTTGGCGAGCGTGATGCCGAGGGTGCGTTCGACGACTGCGCTCAGACCGACACGTTCGAATCCGAGCAGGCGAGCGGCGAGTTCCGTATCGAAGATCTCCGTGGGGACGAGATCCAGTTCACGAAGCGATGGAAGATCTTGACTGGCCGCGTGAAACACCCATTCGATCCCGTCGAGTGCATCCCGCAGGGGGGAGATATCGTCGATCGCGATCGGATCGAAGAGGAACACACCCGATCCGCGCCGGAACACCTGAATGAGATAGGCGCGCTGTGAATAGCGGAAGCCGGATGCTCGTTCGACATCCACCGCGGCGGGTCCATCGCCATCAGCGAGGGCGGCACACGCCGCAAGGAAAGCACCGAGGGTGTCAATTACCTCGTAGTCAGTCACGCGAAGTTCTCCTGGCGCCGAACACGGCGATGTTCTCGGAACCGGGCGGGAGGCCTGCCAGCATCCCGACCAGTTCGACCCACGCTTCCACGTGGGGGGTGAGCGATCCGGCGGGTGACCAGGACGCTCTCAGTTCAATCTGTGCTCCATCGCCCTCGGATGCAAGTCCTCCAAAGCCTTTGGAGAGAGTTTTCGTCGAGGTGCCCGACGGGGAGTGGTACTCGGCTTCGCGCGAGTCGAGGGCGTCGACGAGCCACGACCAGGCGACGTCGGACAGCAGGGGATCGGTGCCGATCTCGGGCTCGAGCGGCGCCTGGGCGAAGCAGACGATGCGCCATGCGCCGCCCCACGCCGACGGCTCGTGCGGATCGTGCAGCAGAATGAAGCGGCCGGTGCCGTAGATGGAATCGCCGTCCTCATCGGGTCGGACGTCGGCGGCGAGCGCGATGGCCTCCGGTGCAAGCCCTTGGGGGGCCGGGATCTCGCGCACCACGATGTCGTTGCGGAACGTCAGTCCGCGCAGGTGGGCAGCCGCGCGCGCGAACGCGCCGTCAGCCCCGGGTTCATCACTCACAGCGACAGGCTAGAGTCGGGAAGCGATGAAGAGTCTCAGGCACGCCGCGACATTGTTGGGCGTTGCAGCAATCGGGGCCGCGGCTGTCGCCGCCGTGGCCGGGGCAGCGGTGATCCTGCAGATCGCCCGGCGTGTCGTCACACCTGCGGTCCGCGTGGCGGATACGGAGGTGCTCGCCGTCGATACGGGCGCCCAGACCATCGAACTCACGCGAACACCCGACACGGAACTGCCCGGCCAGTACGGTCTGCAGACGATCGGAACCCCGGGGTACGTGAAGCTCGGAGCGGTGCTCAGCACCACCGACGACCGGGTGCGGCGGAAGCTCCTCACGCAGATCGCGCCGGGAGCGCAGCTCGATCGTCAGGCGGTCTTCAGCGGCTGGTACTACTCGTCGCCGGCAGAGCTCCACATCGACTACGAGTCGGTGCTGATCGGAACGCCCGCAGGCCCCGCCCCGGCGTGGTTCTTCCCTGCGAAGGCCGATGCCGCAGCCTCGACGACCTGGGTGATTCAGGTGCATGGGCGCGGAACGACGCGCAGCGAGACGCTCCGCGCGGTGCCGGTGTTCCACGCGGCGGGCATGCCCGTCCTCGTCGTGTCCTATCGCAATGATGGCGACGCTCCGCGCACACGCGGTGGCGCCTATGCGCTGGGCGCCGCGGAGTGGCAGGACGTGGATGCTGCGCTGACGTACGCGCTTCGCCACGGTGCGGAGAAGGTCGTCCTGATGGGATGGTCGATGGGCGGAGCGATCGCACTGCAGACGGTTGTGTCGACGTCCAATCGTGCGGCGATCGTCGGTGTTGTTCTGGAGTCGCCCGTTGTCGAGTGGCGCAGCGTGCTGCGCTTTCAGGCACAGATCTCCGGAATGCGCGATCCGCTCCCGCGGCTCGCCATGGACGCGCTCAGCACGCCGTGGTCTGCCCGTCTGAGTGGCGCCGAGCAGGCGATTCCGTTCGACACGCTCGACATGGTCGCCCGGGCAGACGAACTCACCGAGCCGATCCTGATCCTGCATAGCGACGACGACGGTTTCGTGCCGTCGGACGGATCGCACGCCCTTGCCGCCGCACGACCCGACCTGGTGACCCTGTCGGTGTTCACCGGAGCCCGCCACACGAAGCTGTGGAACTACGACCAGACTCGCTGGGTCGCGGCGATCACCGACTGGCTGACGGCGCAGGGCATCATCGGGGCGAGCGCGCGCTGACTGGTGTCAGCGCAGCCGGCTAGCGCTGCGGCGGGAGCATCCCGAGGCGCTCGCGCACCTGGCGCTTCGTGCGCATGAGCATCCCTGTCATGCCGCCGATGCGCAACGCGGACACGAGCTTTGTGAGGCCGATCGTGTGCGGGTAGTCATCCGGGATCGCCAGGACCTCTTCGGGGGTGAGGCCTGTGATTCCCTGGGCGAGAATGCTCGCGAAACCACGGGTTGTCGGAGACTCGAGCGGTGCCGTCGCGTGCATGGCGACGACACCGTCCGTGACGGTCACGTGGATGTAGACGGGGGACTGGCACTCGGCGACGCGTTCGTACATCTCGGGGTGCGCGGCGATCTCGGCGGGCACGTCGGGAAGCTCGTCCGCGAACTCCAGCAGCAGGAGCAGGCGATCGGCTTCCGGAGTGTCCAGGAAGTCGTCGCGGAACTCGGCGAGGGCGTCGGGGAGGTGCGTGTCAGTCATCCCCGCCATTCTCCCACGCTCAGAGGGAGCCGGGCTCGGTTCCGGTCGCGATCGGCACGCGCACGGCGCTGCCCCATTCGGTCCAGGAACCGTCGTAGTTGCGGACGTTGGTGAAGCCGAGCAGGTGGTTCAGCGCGAACCAGGAGTGCGCGGAACGCTCACCGATACGGCAGTAGGCGATGACATCGTCGCCCGGCTTCAGGCCAGCACCGTCCAGGTAGATCGCCTCGAGCTCTGCGCGGGTCTTGTAGCCGCCATCCTCTGCGACGGCACGTGCCCACGGCACGCTCTGCGCCGTCGGGATGTGGCCGCCGCGCAGCGCTCCCTCTTCGGGGTACGCGGGCATGTGCGTGCGCTCACCGGTGTACTCCTCAGGAGAGCGCACGTCGATGAGGGGGCCGTTGCCGATGAAAGCGAGGACGTCGTCCTTGTAGGCGCGCAGCCGGGAGTCGTCACGCTCGACGATCGGGTACTCGGTCGCAGGACGCTCGGTGGCCTCACGCGTCAGCTCACGGCCCTCGGCGATCCAGCGGTCACGACCGCCGTCCAGCAGGCGGACGTCTTCGTGGCCGAAGAGCGAGAACACCCAGAGGGCGTATGCAGCCCACCAGTTGTTCTTGTCGCCGTAGATCACGATCGTGTCGTCGCGCGAGATGCCCTTGCGGGAGAGGAGCTCGGCAAAACCCTTGCCGTCGACGTAGTCGCGCACGACGGGGTCGTTGAGGTCGGTGTGCCAGTCGATCTTCACCGCGCCGGGGATGTGCCCGACCTCATAGAGCAGCACGTCTTCGTCGGACTCGACGACGACGAGACCGGGCTCGTTCAGCCGCGATGCCAGCCACTCGGTCGAGACGAGCCGACCTGGCTCCGCGTAGTCGGCGAACTTGGGGTCGGACGTGTCGAATTCGATGGCCACGGGTGTGCTCCTCAAGGGGGTGGGGATGAGTGCGTGAGAGGACGGCGTAGTGTTGAGCCGTCACATTCGACGATAGATCGCTGCGCGTGCCTGCGCATCCATTCAGTAAGACTTCGACACAGGACTCGCATGACCGACTCGACGGCCCACGCCGGCACTGTCCACCTTATCGACCGCCAGCCCCAGGTGACCGGTGCCGAGATGCTTGCGAGCCTGGTTCCGCCGCCGCAGTTCGACAACGCGACCTTCGAGACGTACCGCGCCGATGACGCCTACCCCTCGCAGGAGGAGACGAAGCAGATCCTGCAGCGATTCTCCGGCCAGAGCGCACCGACGAAGCGTGCCGGTCTCTTCAGCCGCGCGAAGAAGGAGGCGCCCCAGAAGCCTGGTGTCTACCTGGACGGCGGCTTCGGTGTCGGCAAGACGCACCTGCTCGCGTCGATCTACCACGCGATGCCGGCGCGACGAAAGTACTTCGGCTCGTTCATCGAGTACACGGCGCTCGTCGGCGCACTCGGCTACAAGAACACCGTTGACCTGCTGCGCGGCTCCGATCTGCTCTGCATCGACGAGTTCGAGCTCGACGATCCCGGCGACACGATGGTGATGACGCGCCTGCTCGGCGAGCTCGTGAACTCGGGAACGCGCCTTGCGGCGACCTCGAACACGCCTCCGAACGCGCTGGGCGAGGGGCGGTTCGCGGCACAGGACTTCCTGCGCGAGATCCACGCGATGTCCGACAGCTTCGAAACGCACCGCATCGATGGCGTGGACTTCCGCCAGCGCTCGCTCGATGGTCTCGCGAAGGTGCACACCCCCGATGAGTACGCAGCCGCGATCGCACAGCTTTCGGGGGAGAAGACGGTGTCGGATGACTCCTTCGACGATGTCGTGCGGCATCTGGCGCGAGTGCACCCCTCGCGCTATCTGCGTCTGATCGACGGCGTGGAGGTGCTGGGCCTCCGCGACGTGCACCAGCTCACCGACCAGTCCGAAGCGCTGCGCTTCGTCGCCTTCGTCGATCGCGCCTACGACGAGCAGCTGCCCATCGTGGCATCCGGAATCCCGCTCCACGAGGTGTTCGCCGACGAGATGCTCGGCGGCGGGTACAGGAAGAAGTACCTTCGGGCGATCTCGCGCCTGGTCGCCCTCACACACTCCTGAACGTCGAGGCGCCCCGTGTAATCAGATGGTTACGCGGGGCGCTTCCGCGTAACCGCCCCGAAACACGCGAAGCGACTTCTCGAAACGCAGCATCCGCACACTGAACTTCCTAAGGGAAGTGAGGTGGGCACATGGATGCTCCGGGAAACATTTCGTGGGCCGTCACAGCGACGGCGCTCGTGCTGCTGATGACGCCGGGTGTGGCGTTCTTCTATGGAGGACTGGTCAAGGCGAAGAGCGTCATCAGCATGATGATGATGAGCTTCGGCGCGATCGGCCTCGTCGCCGTGCTGTGGATCCTCTACGGCTCCTCGATGAGCGTGGTGACGGCTCCGGATCAGTTCGCGGGCAACCCGTTCGCAGACTTCGGACTCTCGGGTCTCGCGGCTTCACCGGACGCCAACGTCGGACTCATCTCCATCGCCTACGGCGCGACATTCGCGATCATCACGGTGGCGCTCATCTCCGGCTCGATCGCGGACCGCGCGAAGTTCGGGTCGTGGATGATCTTCGCCGGAGTCTTCGCGACGGTCGGCTACTTCCCGATCGCCGCCTGGGTGTGGGGTGGCGGATGGATCATGAACCTCGGTGATCTGCTGTTCGGCCCGGATTCGGGCGTGCACGTGATCGACTACGCCGGCGGCACGGCCGTGCACATCAACGCAGGTGCGGCGGCGCTGGCTCTGGCGCTCGTGCTCGGAAAGCGCATCGGCTTCGAGAAGGGCATTCTCAAGCCTCACAACGTGCCCCTGACTCTCTTGGGTGCCGCACTGCTGTGGTTCGGTTGGTTCGGCTTCAACGCAGGCGCGGAGTGGCTGTCGGAAGACATGGGTGGTGTCGGTCTCATCGCGATCAACACGCTCGGTGCGACCGCGGCGGCCATCCTCGGCTGGATCGTGATCGAGCGGGTCCGCGGCGGCAAGCCCACGTCTGTCGGTGCAGCATCGGGCGCGGTCGCCGGTCTCGTCGCGATCACGCCGGCGTGCGCGAACCTGACGCCCGGGTGGGCGCTCGTCCTCGGTCTCGCGTCGGGTGCACTGTGCGCATTGGCGGTCGAGCTGAAGTTCCGACTCGGTTTCGATGACTCGCTGGACGTCGTGGGCATCCACCTCGTCGGCGGACTTCTCGGCACCGTCTACCTTGGGTTCTTCGCGACGGAGGTCGGTCTGTTCACGGGCGGAGACTGGCGCCTGCTGGTCGTGCAGCTCCTCGCATCGGGCGGCGTACTGCTCTACTCCTTCGCTGTCGCCTGGGTCATCGGCACCGTGATCGAGAAGACGATCGGATTCCGCATCGAAAACGCCGACGAGATCGCCGGTGTGGACGTGGTCGTGCACGGCGAGGAGGGCTACGCGCTGACCACCTGAGCGCGGATAGGGTGTCGATGTGAGTTCCAAAAGCACCGTGTCGCAGCTCATCGAACTCCTCACGAGTCTGCTGACACCGAAACGCACATCGTCGAACGGCTCCGGTCAGCGTCGCCCGCGAGCCACCCTCCGCCCACAGAGCGCCTCGCGCTCCACGCCGTCTCGGTTACCTGATTCCGAGCAGCGGGAGCCGGGGCGCTCTGCGGCTACGGAGACCGTGCGTGTGTCGGCCGACCGCGTCAGCGACGTCGTGATCGGCTATGCGCCGAATCGTGACGGTGCACCGGATGCCGGTGAAGTCGTATGGACCTGGGTGCCCTATGAGGAGAACGACGGACGGGGCAAGGATCGCCCGGTGCTCGTGATCGGACGCCAGTCCGCCGACCGTGTCTACGCGGTGCGGATGACGAGCAAGGCGCATGAGCGCGATCGCGACTATCTGTCGATCGGTGCCGGTGCCTGGGATTCGCAGGGACGAGAGTCCTGGGTGGACATCGAGCAGCTGTACAGCGTGCATGAGCGAGGATTGCGCCGCGAGGCGGCGGTACTCGACGCGAAGCGCTACGGTCGTGTGGCGCAGGCGCTGGTGCAGCGCTACGGATGGAGGGTCTCGAAATGACCGTGACGGGTGACGCAGGAGTTATCGCGGAGTTCTGGAATCGGGCGCGCGGCGCGTTGGACGATGCGCCGGACGAGGTTCCCGAGGCGTGGGCTTTCGGCGCGACCGTCGCGCACGCCGATGAGCTTCTGGCGCTCGTGCGCGATGGCATCAAGACGGGCACTGCATCGTCGATCTGGGACTACGAGGACACCGGCGATCCCCTGCCTGAGGTGGGGGAGTACAGCATCATCCTGGACGGCGAAGGCGCTCCTCAGGTGATCATCCGCACCACCGTGCTTGACGTCGTGCCGTTCGACGAAGTCGGCGAGGAGCACGCGCGCTCGGAGGGCGAAGATGATCGCACGCTCGCATCGTGGCGCCGAATCCATGAGTGGTACTGGACGAACCACTCCGAGAGCCCCCGGGGTTTCGCCCCGGACATGCCCGTGCTCTGCGAGCGGTTTGAGCTGGTGTTCCCTCGGGCGTAGTTTCCCGGCGACGTCGTTTGCTGTGCGCTTAGCGTCCCGCGACTGCAGAGTCAACGGACTGGTACAAGCATTCGATGCCGGGTTCACTGGGGCACGATCGAAGGAGGATCACATGTCGGACCCAGCAGACCAGCAGCCCGCGGATCAGGCCCCCGAAGAGGAACTGCATGCCGAGGGCGAGCCTGCGCCCTCGGCAGAGGACCTCGAAGAGCCGAGCACAGAGAAGGAGCCCGCGGAGGCTCCACGTGCGCCGAAGCCGGACGATCCCGAGCCGAGCCACCAGGCGGTCGGCATCGGAGTGACGGATGCGCCGTTCGGCGAGGAAGAGGCGGACGCGCAGTAGCCTGCGCCGCGCCGGACATGGGGGATCGGCGACCGGAGGAACGAAGAAGCCCGGTCAGGCTCACACCTGACCGGGCTTCTCTTCTGTGGGCGATACCGGACTCGAACCGATGACCTCTTCCGTGTGAAGGAAGCGCGCTACCAACTGCGCCAATCGCCCATGACCGCGAGCGGTCGAAGACCAACACTACCTGATGCGGAGGGGTGGTTTATGCCAGAAAAGAAGACACGCGCGAGATTCGCGTTCGGTTTGGCGTGATCCAGATCTTGGGCTAATGTTTATCAAGTGCCCGGCGCGCCGGACACAAAACGCGGATGTAGCGCAGTTGGTAGCGCACAACCTTGCCAAGGTTGGGGTCGCGAGTTCGAGTCTCGTCATCCGCTCAAGTGCAGGAGGTCTTCTTCGGAAGATCTGCGGCACGTGGGGTCAATCCACACGGTGGCGTGGCCGAGCGGCTAGGCACCGGCCTGCAAAGCCGTTTACACGGGTTCGAATCCCGTCGCCACCTCACGGTAGAACTTAATAGCCCACTTGGGCGCGATTGGCGCAGCGGTAGCGCGCTTCCCTGACACGGAAGAGGTCACTGGTTCGATCCCAGTATCGCGCACAGACAAACCCCCGAGAAATCGGGGGTTTTCTTGTTTTCGGCATTGAGCTCCGTGTGCGCGTCCCGCCGATGTCGAGAGCGTCGACGCCGGCAGTTCCGAAGTCGGATGGGCGCCGGTCGGCAACGTCGAGTGAATCGGGCTGGAATGCTACTCGCTCGATGTCCTTCCTTCATCTCCAGATGTAGAGCCCGAGACGGACTTGATCTGCTGAGATCGAGTGCTCTCGCGGTACGCCGACACGCGTGCCCGCGTCGCGCACCGGGTGCCACAGTATTGTTGTGGCGCCCGGCGCCCGGCATCTATGAAGGCGCGGGTGCAGTCGGGTGCTGCGCAGACTCCCCAGGCCGCTCGACCACGCTCCGTCATCCACAATCCCAGCCCGAATGCCGCTGTCGCCGTGAACCAGGACGCGGGTGATGATGGCGCAACCGCGGGGCGGAGGACCCATCGTCCGTCGTCGAGCTGTTGCAGCGTCGTCGGGGCTGGCACTTTGGCGAGGAGGGCATTGATCGCGGTGCTCGCCCGTGTGTCGTCTGGCGCCGCGAATACGGTGCGCACGCTCTCGACCGCCTGTATGAAGGTGGTCCGATCGAAGGTGGACAGAGCGACGTGCGGGCCGTGGTGCCTCCGCACCACGCGCTGCAGGTCGTCCCCAGTGTGCGGCGGTTCGTTGAGCACGTCGATGACGAAGTGAAGGCCGAGTGGACGTTGCGCCGCCTCAAGCGATGGGGAGTGCGTTGGCATCTTTCGAGTGTAACGGTAATATGTCCTTTTAAAGTTACCGAAAGGATGGTCAGATGACGAAGACCACGGCTTCACTCATCGATGTCGCCGTTGTCGGTGCAGGACCCGTCGGTCTCACCCTGTCGAATCTGCTCTCCAGACACAGCGTGTCCCACGTCGTGTTCGAGGCGCACCCGGGGCTTTCCCTTCATCCGAAAGCGCGGGGAATCTCGGCGCGGACGATGGAGATCTTCCGCAGCCTCGGTCTCGAACCCGAGATCCGCGCCGCGGGCCTTCCCCCCGATCACGTGCGGTTCTATCGCGGCCGTGATCTCGTGGACCCCGACTTTGTCCGTACCGGTCCGTCGCCTGACAGGAGTGCAACCGGCAACAGTCCGTCCCCAGGCCTCATCTGCTCCCAGGATTCTCTTGAGCCGATCCTGCTCGATCATGCGAGGCGCGCGGGCGGGGACGTCCGCTTCGGCGTTCGGGTCGTCGGTCTGGACCCCGAGCCGGACGCGGTCGGCCTGCGACTCGTTACGCGCGCCGGGGAGGCGCTGAGTCCGGTTCGCGCCCGCTTCGTTGTTGGTTGTGACGGCGGCGAGAGCACGGTCCGCATGCGGAGCGGCATCGGCATGACCGGAGAAGTCGGTCTGGGTCACTATCTGTCCGTGCGTTTTCGTGCACCCCTCGGCGCGGTTGTCGCGGACCGAGCGAGTGCCTCGTACTTCCTCACGGGAGAAGGGCGAGGCGGTTTCCTCGCGATCGACAACGATACGAGATGGATCTACCAGTATCCGGTGGAGCCTTCCTTGACCGACGTGGATGCGCTGCGCTCGGACGTGCCGGCGCTCATCAAGTTGATACGCACGGCTGCTGGCCTTCCTGAGTTGGATGCAGCGATCGAGGACACGATGCTCTGGCGGATGGACGCGCGGCAGGCGGACACCTACCGCCGTGACCGCATCCTTCTAGCCGGTGATGCCGCCCACCTCACGCCGCCGACCGGCGGTCATGGAATGAACGTGGGCATCGGCGACGTTGACACGCTCGCCTGGCAGCTCGCTGCCGTCGTGCGTGGCGAAGCGGAGGAGTCGCTTCTTGATGCATACACCGAGGAGCGGAGGCCAGTGGGGGAGCGTGTCATCGAAATCTCGAGACAGAACAGTCGTACGAACTACGCGATGGATGATGAGCTGCTCCTGAACACGAACTACGGTGAGGGTGAGGCGCTGCGATCCGCACCGCACGAGCCTTCCGCCGCTCCGGGGCGCCGGCTGCCGCACGTGTCCTTGACCGGTCCGGATGGCGTCACCTCCACGCTTGATCTGATCGAGGGGCGCTTCACCGTGCTGACAACCGAAGAGGATCGGGAGTGGCACCGTGTGACGGGGGCCATGGTCGCCGAGTACCCGCGGCTCCACCACGAGGCCGTCATTGCCGTGGGGCGCAGCGAGCTCAATACGGGCGCCTGGTGCGCTGCAACCCAGCTCAAGAGCGGCGAGGCCCTTCTCGTCCGACCCGACGGGCACGTCGCGAGCCGCCTCCCTCTTCGGGGTAGGGCACGGGCCCTGCGCACGGCTCTCGCGGGTGCGCATCACGTCGAAGCTGACCGCGGCAGCTCGGCGTGACTGCTGTCGACACAGCCCCAGAAGACGATCCTGCGCCATTCACAATCCGCGTCGGCGACCCTGGGAAACCGGGACTGGCTAGCATGGCGGCATGCCCCTCTCCGCCGAACTCGTCGATCGGATCGATCGGATGCGGTTGATCTACGGTTCGGGTCGACCGATCCCCGAGGACGAGGCGCGCGCCGTGTTCGCAGCC
Source organism: Microbacterium sp. GW823-FHT02G05 (assembly GCF_058797175.1). Lineage (NCBI taxonomy): Bacteria > Bacillati > Actinomycetota > Actinomycetes > Micrococcales > Microbacteriaceae > Microbacterium > Microbacterium sp. GW823-FHT02G05. The sequence continues at coordinate 389,956 of NZ_JBXAJK010000002.1, read as the reverse complement.
GTCGGTGTCATCCCCGACGAGGACTACCTCGAGTTCATCGCACGGTGGGGCGGATGCTTCGCGGGGATCGCCGTTCATGCGTGGGATCAGAGCTCGCTGCTGGGCACGACCACCTGTCTGGAACTCACCGCCTCGGCGAGGGAAGCCTATGGCGCTCTCATCGATGGGGTGGTGTTCGCCGACGACGGCGCGGGGAACCCGATCTGGGTGTCGCCTGGCGGCCCTGTGCAGCTGGTGGATCATGATCGAGCGGGCGCCGTCACCGTCCTGTCGGAGAGCTTCCGCGCCCTGCTGGACGAGAACGCCGACTGACGCCGTGGAAGGGTGGGATCCGGGGCGTGATCCCGCGGCTTGTCCGTTCGGCGTGAACGCCGCGGGCGAGTAGCCTAGAGGCGACCCTAGATGGAGTGTTCCTGTGCCTGAAAACGCCCAGCCGAAAGACGGCTTCGCCCTGTTCTCTGACCGTTCTGTTGTCGCGATGCGCGTCAACGGCGAGTTGAAAGACCTCGCCGCCACGGTCACAGACGCCGATGAGGTCGAAGCGGTCACGATCGACAGCGAGGACGGACTGTCGATTCTCCGTCACTCGGCAGCCCACGTGCTCGCGCAGGCGGTGCAGCGCATCAACCCACAGGCCAACCTCGGGATCGGCCCGCCCATCACCGACGGCTTCTACTACGACTTCGGCGTCGACACCCCGTTCACGCCCGAAGACATCAAGGCGATCACGAAAGAGATGCAGCGCATCGTTCGTGAGGGCCAGCGCTTCGTGCGCCGCGTCGTCACCGACGATGAGGCGCGCGTAGAGCTCGCCGACGAGCCCTTCAAGCTCGAGCTCATCGGGCTCAAGGGCGGCAAGGAAGCCGCCGAGGGTGCGAGCGTGGAGGTCGGCGAGGGCGAGCTCACGATCTACGACAACACCACGAAGGATGGCGAGGTCGTCTGGAAGGACCTGTGCCGCGGACCCCACCTTCCGAACACGCGCATGATCGGCAACGGCTGGGACCTCACCCGCATTGCTGCCGCCTACTGGCGCGGCAGTGAGAAGAACCCGCAGCTGCAGCGCATCTACGGCACCGCGTGGCCGACCAAAGACGAGCTGCGCGCCTACCAAGTGCGCCTCGAGGAAGCAGCCAAGCGTGACCACCGTCGCCTCGGCAAGGAACTCGACCTGTTCTCGTTCCCGGATGAGATCGGATCGGGCCTGTCGGTCTGGCATCCCAAGGGCGGAATCATCCGCGGTGAGATGGAGCAGCACGCTCGTCGACGCCACATCGAAGGCGGATACACCTACGTCTACACGCCGCACATCGCGAAGGACGACCTGTTCCTCACTTCGAACCACCTCGTCACGTACAAGGAGGGCATGTACCCGCCCATCCAGATGGACGAGGAGCGCGACGACGAGGGCAACATCACGAAGCAGGGCCAGGACTACTACCTGAAGCCCATGAACTGCCCGATGCACATCCTCATCTACAAGGAGCGTGCACGCAGTTACCGCGATCTTCCGCTGCGCTTCGCGGAGAACGGCACGGTCTACCGGAACGAGCTCTCCGGTGCGCTGCACGGCCTCACGCGTGTGCGCGGCTTCACCCAGGACGACTCGCACCTGTTTGTGACGCCGGATCAGCTGGAGGCCGAGGCGTCGAAGGTGCTCGAGTTCATCATCTCGATGCTCCGTGACTTCGGGCTCGAGGACTTCGAGCTCGAACTCTCGATGCGTGACGACGAGAAGTCGAAGTGGATCGGCTCCGACGAGTTCTGGGAGGAGTCCACCGAGGCGCTCCGCTCGGTCGCCAAGTCCAGCGGGCTCAAGCTCACCGAAGTGCCTGGTGAGGCCGCCTTCTACGGTCCGAAGATCGACCTTAAGACCACGGATGCGATCGGTCGCACCTGGCAGCTGTCGACCGTGCAGGTCGACCCGAACCTCCCGGAGCGTTTCGGTCTGGAGTTCACCGACAAGGACGGACAGAAGAAGCGTCCGATCATGATCCACCGGGCGCTGTTCGGCTCGATCGAGCGCTTCTTCGCGATCCTGCTCGAGCACTACGCCGGTGACTTCCCGCTCTGGCTCGCGCCGGTCCAGGTCATGGGCATCCCGGTCGCCGACACGTTCGCGGACTACCTGGACGACGCCGTCGCCGCGCTCCGCGCCGCAGGCGTGCGTGCCGAGGTCGACCACTCGGATGAGCGGATGCAGAAGAAGATCCGCAACCACACGACCGGCAAGGTGCCGCTGATCCTCATTGCAGGCGAGCAGGACCGCGCGGCGGGTACGGTCTCATTCCGCTTCCGTGACGGCACGCAGGAGAACGGCGTTCCGCTTGCGGATGCTGTCGAGCGGGTGCGTCGCGCGATCGCGGAACACACCCTCGTGCAGACGGCGGAAGACCTGGCGTGATCCCGCCGTCGGCAGAAGACGCCTCCCACCTGGCGGGAGTCCCAGACGAGTTCCAGCGTCTGTGGACTCCCCATCGGATGGCGTACATTCAGGCGGGGCCAGAGCCCTTGCGGGAGACCTGTCCCTTCTGCGCCGCGCCCGAGCACGATGATGCGGAGACGCTGATCGTCGCTCGCGGAAAGACGGCCTACGTCCTGCTGAATCTGTTTCCGTACAACTCCGGACACCTGCTGGTCTGCCCGTACCGACACATCGCGACGTACGATCAGGCCACGGCAGAAGAAGTGGCGGAGATCGGCGAGCTGACGCAGATCGGGATGCGTGTGCTGCGTGAGGTGTCGCGGTGCGACGGCTTCAACTTGGGCATGAACCAGGGAGCTGTCGCTGGCGCGGGCGTCGACGCTCACCTGCACCAGCACATCGTGCCGCGATGGTCGTCGGATGCGAACTTCTTCCCGATCATCGCGCGGACGAAAGCCCTGCCGCAGCTGCTGGGTGATGTGCGGCACACGATCGCTGCGGCGTGGCCAGCCGCCGAATGACGTGAGAACGCCTGGGCACCTTTGAGGGAGCCCGGGCGTTCTGCTCAGCGCACCTGGCGAACGTCGAACTGTTCGCGCGGGTGGGCGTAGAACTCCTGTGCCTCAACGAGCTGCAGTTCGCGCTCTCCGGAATCGAGCGTGAGCTGGAGCAGGTCGAAGACGCTCGACACGGTCTTGCGCAGCGCCTCGGCGATGCTGCCGCTGCGGACGTATTGCGCCGTGAAGAGCGCCGCGGTGACATCGCCGGATCCGTTGGCCTTCATGGGAAGCCGCGGCGTCTGCACGATCCACGCGCCGCTGTCGTCGACGGCGAGCATCTCGATCGTCCCCTCTTCACGGTCGGGACGCTCGACGCTGGTGACGAGCACGACCTTCGGGCCCATGGTACGTGCGAGGTCGACGGATGCGAGCGTGGACTCGAGGGTGTCGGGCGAGGTGTCGGTCAGGAAGCCGAGCTCGAACTGGTTGGGCGTGATGATGTCGGCGACGGGCACGACGCGATCACGCAGCAGAACAGGGATCGCCGGAGCCACGAAGCATCCGGATTTCGCATTCCCCATCACCGGATCGCAGGCATAGAGCGCATCAGGGTTCGCGGCCTTGATGCGCGCGACGGCGTCGATGATGACATCCGCGATGCCCTCGCCGCCCTGGTAGCCGGAGAGGATCGCATCGATCTGCGGGAAGACCTCTCGCTCTTCGATGCCGGTGATGACTTCGCGCACGTCGTCGGGGGAGATGAGCGGACCCCGCCAGGCGCCATAGCCGGTGTGGTTCGAGAAGTTCACCGTGTACACCGGCAGCACGTCGACGCCGATGCGCTGCATGGGGAACACGGCGGCGGAGTTTCCGACGTGTCCGTAGGCGACGGCGGACTGGATCGAGAGGATCTTCATGCTGCAATCCTGACATCCGCGCAGAGCTGCTGATGCGCATTTCACGGTATGTCGCAGACGGATCAAAGAAGAATCCAGACAAGCTATGCTTCGTCCTATGACAGAAACAGCTACCGGTACCGGCCGCGTCAAGCGCGGGCTTGCAGAGATGCTCAAGGGCGGCGTCATCATGGACGTCGTCAACGCCGAGCAGGCGAAGATCGCAGAGGATGCCGGCGCCGTCGCCGTCATGGCACTGGAGCGCGTCCCGGCCGATATCCGTGCCGAGGGTGGCGTTTCCCGCATGAGCGACCCCGACATGATCGACAGCATCATCGATGCCGTATCGATCCCGGTGATGGCGAAGGCGCGCATCGGCCACTTCGTCGAGGCGCAGGTGCTGCAGGAGCTCGGCGTCGACTACATCGATGAGTCCGAGGTGCTCTCGCCGGCGGATTACGTCAACCACATCGACAAGTTCGGTTTCACCGTGCCGTTCGTCTGCGGCGCGACCAACCTCGGCGAGGCGCTGCGTCGTATCAACGAGGGTGCGGCGATGATCCGCTCGAAGGGCGAGGCCGGAACCGGCGACGTCTCCGAGGCCACCAAGCACATCCGCAAGATCCGCTCCGAGATCAACGTGCTGCGCTCCATGACCAAGGACGAGCTCTTCGTCGCGGCGAAGGAGCTTCAGGCGCCCTATGAGCTCGTCGCAGAAGTCGCCGAGACCGGAAAGCTCCCTGTCGTGCTGTTCGTCGCCGGCGGTGTGGCGACTCCCGCGGATGCCGCGATGATGATGCAGCTCGGCGCTGACGGCGTGTTCGTGGGATCGGGCATCTTCAAGTCCGGCAACCCGGCCGCCCGTGCTGCTGCCGTGGTCAAGGCCACGACCTTCTTCGACGACGCCAAGGTCATCGCCGAGGTCTCCCGCGGACTCGGCGAAGCGATGGTCGGCATCAACGTCTCTGACCTGCCGGCACCGCACCGTCTCGCCGAGCGTGGCTGGTAAGCCACGCGTCGGAGTGCTCGCGCTGCAGGGCGACGTGCGCGAGCACGCCGCCCTGCTCGAGGGTCTTGGCGCCGAGGTCGCCCTTGTGCGTCGGCCCCCCGAGCTCGCCGCAGTTGGCGGGTTGGTGATCCCGGGCGGCGAGTCCACGACGATCGACAAGCTGTCGCGGATCTTCGGCATGCAGCATCCGATCCGCGAAGCGATCGCCGACGGGATGCCGATGCTGGGCACCTGCGCCGGGCTCATCATGCTCGCCGACCGCGTCGTCGACGCGATCAAAGGACAGGAGTCCTTCGGCGGACTCGATGTGACCGTACGCCGAAACGCGTTCGGACGGCAGACGGAATCGTTCGAAGCGGAGTTGGTCGTCCCCGAGCTGGGGGAGGCGCCGGTGCGTGCCGCCTTCATCCGAGGACCTGTGGTCGAGTCCGTCGGCACTGACGCCAGGTCACTTGCCGCGCTGCCGGACGGCCGTGTGGTCGCGGTCGAGCAAGGGCACATCCTGGGGCTCAGCTTCCATCCGGAGATCACAGGGGAGACGCGCTTCCACGCGCGCTTCCTCTCCCAGGTCGCGGAGGCCTGAACATCCGCACGCGATAGGGTGCCGGGATGCGCTTGCCTCTCGGATCCACCAGTCTCAGTGCGAGCGGCGGCGTCGTCACTCTCGTCGGGAGGACGGACAGTGAATGGACTCCGGTCGGTCGTCGAGGCGCCGGCCTGTCTGCGTCGCTCGCCACGCTCGCGCCGCAGCGCCATGACGGCGCACACCGCACAGAAGATCTCGCTGAGGCTGTGCCTTCGGATGCTCCGGACGCACCGAGGTTCGCCGAAGGGCAGACCATCCTGTGGCGGTACGGCCGCTTCGTGGAGACGGCTCGCGTCGTCCGCGATGACGATAAGGCGCTGATCGTCTGGATTCCGAGTGGTTCGGCTCGCCTCGAGGCGGTTCCAGCCGACGGTCGTCGTTCGCGCGACGTGCCGCTGGATGAACGATTCCAGGTGCCATGGGCGGTTCGCGAGTCGACGTGGACCGGACCGGGAGTGGTGCGCGTCGCGCCGACGGGCGCACCGTGGTCGGTGTGGTTCTTTCGCGCCGCGGATGGCACACCCAGCGGCGCTTACGTGAACCTCGAGCTGCCGCACTGGCGCTCACGCGATGCCGTGTTCTCCCGTGATCTCGTGCTGGACCTCTGGATCGACGCAGAGCACACCGGCAGTGAGGACGTCTGGCTCAAGGACGCGGACGAGTTGGCGGCCTCGGTGGAGCAGGGCAGATTCACCCACGCGGAAGCTGACGCGGTCCGCGCTCTCGCCGATCATGCTGCAGATGCCTTCATCAGCGGCGCTCGATGGCCGCTGGACGGCGAATGGGATCGCTGGACCCCCGATGCCGACATGGATGAGCCGCTTCGGTTGCCCTCGACCGCCTCTGTCCAGGCCGCGCGGGCGCGTCGTGGTCGGGGTCTCATGGAGCACTGACAGTGACGGAAAGCGTTTTGTTAGACTGAACGACGCCCTGGGCGCTGCCTCGGGGCTGATCACACGAGCGGAGACATATGTCCGGGCATTCCAAGTGGGCGACGACCAAGCACAAGAAGGCGATCATCGATTCGCGCCGTGCCAAGTCGTGGGCAAAGCTCATCAAGAACATCGAGGTCGCTGCGAAGCTCGGCGGACCCGATCAGGCAGGCAACCCGACCCTCTTCGATGCGGTCTTCAAGGCGAAGAAGATGTCGGTCCCCAAGGACAACATCGACCGGGCCGTCAAGCGCGGCGCCGGCATCGGCGGCGAGGCCGTGGAGTACGCCTCGATCATGTACGAAGGCTACGGTCCCAACGGCGTCGCTCTGATGATCGAGTGTCTGACCGACAACAAGAACCGTGCTGCGGCGGAGGTGCGCACGGCGCTCAGCCGCAACGGTGGCACGCTCGCCGACCCGGGGTCGGTCGCGTACAACTTCAGCCGTAAGGGCGTCATCGTCGTCGGTGCGGAAGGCACGACGGAAGACGACGTCATGATGGCTGCGCTCGAAGCCGGCGCCGAGGAGATCGAGCCGCACGGCGAGGGCTATGCCGTCATCACCGAGGCGACCGATCTCGTCGCGGTGCGCACGGCTCTGCAGGACGCCGGCATCGACTACGAGTCGGCTGACGTCGAGTTCGTTCCGAACCTCAAGGTCGAGGTCGACGCCGCGACCGCGCGCAAGATCTTCCGTCTGATCGATGCGCTCGAAGACAGCGACGACGTGCAGAACGTCTTCAGCAACTTCGACCTCACCCCCGAGGTGCAGGCCGAGCTCGAGAACGACGAGTAGAACCATCACGACGGCGCGCCCGTCGCCGCGTCGGAAGACGGGCGGCGGGCGCGCCGTCGCGTTCGGGGCCGAAGCGGTGCGTAGCCTGGGGGAGTGACAGCACGAAGCATCCGCGTCCTCGGCATCGACCCGGGCCTCACCCGTTGCGGTGTGGGCGTCGTCGACGTCGACGGAGCGCGTCGAGCGACGCTCGTGCATGTGGGAGTCATCCGTACGCCAGTCGACGCGCCGATCGGCGAACGTCTCGCCGGAGTAGCCGCGGGACTGCGTGCGATCGTCAGCGAGCATGAGCCGCACGCGGTCGCGGTGGAGCGGGTGTTCGCGCAGCAGAATCTGCAGACCGTCATGGGCACGGCGCAGGCGAGTGGTGTTGCGCTGCTCGTGGCAGCCGAGGCGGGGCTGCCTGCGGCGACCCATACCCCCAGTGAGGTGAAAGCCGCGGTCACGGGCTACGGCAGCGCAGACAAGCGACAGGTGCAGGCGATGATCGCGCGGATCCTCCGGCTTGATTCTCCGCCCCAACCTGCGGATGCCGCGGATGCACTGGCCATCGCCATCTGTCATGCGTGGCGCCGCGGCGCCGCATCCGCGACCGCCGACGCACTCACGCCGGCGCAAAGGGCCTGGGCCGATGCCGAGCGTGTCGCTCGAACATATATACGATGATTTCCCATAGGGTGAGAGCATGATCTCCTCCCTTCGTGGCGTCGTGCTTTCCACGGGTGCCGATTCGGTGATCGTCGAAGTCGGAGGCGTGGGCTTCTCGGTCGCGGTTCCCGGAGATGTCGCCCACACGGCGCACGTCGGCGAGACGATTCTGCTGCACACGTCGCTGATCGTCCGCGAAGATGCGCTCTCGCTGTACGGCTTCGCCGACACGGCTGAGCTCGAGGTGTTCGGGCACCTGATCGGCGTGACCGGCGTAGGGCCGAAATCGGCGCTCGGCGTGCTCTCGCACCTGTCGGTCGACCAGATCGCTACGGCTGTGGCTGCGGATGACGACGCGCCGTTCCGTCGCGTGTCGGGAATCGGGCCGAAGACCGCCAAGCTCATCGTGCTGCAACTCGCGGGCAAGTTGAAGCCGCCTGCCGCCGCCGCGCCGGCGCAGACGGCGACGACGGCGATCACGGAGCAGCTGGTCGCCGCTCTGGTCGGTCTCGGGTGGTCCGAGAAGGTGGCAGCGGAGGCTGCGGAGCAGAGCGCCGCCGACGCGAGTGAGACGGAGCGGCAGTCCGTCGCGCTGCTGCTGCGGCGCACACTCTCCACCCTTGGGCCCGGACAGGGAAGTGCCCGTGCCTGAGTTTCACGACGCCGGTGAGGTCGCCGATGAGGCGGAGCTGGCGATCGAGGGGGCGCTGCGCCCGCACAGCCTCGACGAGTTCGTCGGCCAGCAGAAGGTGCGCGGCCAGCTGAAGCTGCTGTTGGATGCTGCGCGCATCCAGGGACGTCCGGCTGATCACATCCTGCTGTCGGGCCCTCCCGGGCTCGGCAAGACGACACTCGCGATGATCGTGGCTCACGAGAGCGAAAGGCCGCTGCGCCTCTCCAGCGGTCCGGCGATTCAGCATGCGGGCGATCTGGCGGCGCTGCTGTCGAGCCTCACGCCGGGCGAAGTCCTCTTCATCGACGAGATCCACCGGATGGCGCGCTCTGCAGAAGAGATGCTCTATCTCGCGATGGAAGACTTCCGCATCGACATCATGGTCGGCAAGGGAGCCGGCGCGACCAGCATCCCCCTGGAGCTGGCGCCTTTCACCCTCGTCGGGGCGACCACCCGATCGGGTCTGCTGCCCAACCCGCTTCGTGATCGGTTCGGATTCACGGCGCACCTCGAGTACTACGAAGCCGAAGAGCTGGAGCGCGTCGTCGCCCGCTCGGCGCTGGTACTGGGCGTGCAGGTCCCGTCGATCGCACGCGATGAGATCGCCCGCCGCTCGCGGGGGACACCCCGCATCGCGAACCGCCTGCTGCGGCGGGTCCGGGACTACGCGCTCGTTCATGGCGAAGGATCCGCAGCCTCCGCGGGGGACGTGCACGCTGCGCTCGACCTGTATGACGTCGACCGTATCGGCCTGGATCGTCTCGACCGTGCCGTCCTGGAAGCGCTGGTGCGCAAGTTCCGCGGTGGTCCAGTCGGCCTCTCCACGCTTGCTGTGGCGGTCGGCGAAGAACCCGAGACCGTCGAGAGCGTCGTCGAGCCCTATCTCGTCCGGATCGGCTTCATGGGACGCACTCCGCGTGGCCGTATCGCCATGCCGGAGGCATACCAGCATCTCGGTCTTCCACAGGCGACGGGTTCGCCATTGTTCGATGACCTATAATCGCTAAAGATTTCCCCCATCACATGCGGTTGCCATCGACGGTGCGCGCGTGTTCCCTGAAAGGCACCTTCTCCACATGGATTTCGCGACGTTCTTCGCTCAGTACGGCCTCTTCCTCATCCTGGCGGTGCTCCTGGTCTTCATGATCCTGAACACCCGCAAGCGCACGGCGAAGATGAAGCTCGAGCAGGAGCAGAAGCAGCGTGACACCGTTCCCGGCGCGCGCGTGCTGCTGCAGGGCGGGCTCTACGGCACAATCGTCGAGTTCGACAGCGAAGACCTCGACAAGCCGGCGCGTGTCGAGATCGCGCCCGGAACGGTCATCGACGTGCACTCGCAGGCGATCCTGCGCATCGTCGACACCTCGGCCGTCGCAGACGAGCCCGCGCCGCTGGATGACCAGCCTGTCCTGGACGAGCCCCGCGTCGAGTCCGCGGAAGAGACGCGGGCACGTCTCGAGCGCGACGACGACCAGAAGTAACGCGCATTTTCCTTCGCTGACAGAAAGCTGATCTTTCGTGGCTTCATCTTCTCCGACTCGTCACGCCTGGCGGGTCCTTCTCAGCCTGCTCGTCGTGACGGGCGTGCTGTTCGGCATCAACGCCCTCGGCGTCTACGGTTTCGGCAAGAGCTCATGGACTCCCGAACTGGCACTCGACCTGCAGGGCGGCACCCAGATCATTTTGGCCGCCAACACGGAGGACGGTGCCGACCCGTCGCAGGAGCAGATGGAGCAGGCCGCGGCGATCATCCGTCAGCGTGTGGACGCCTCCGGTGTCGGTGAAGCCGACATCACCACCGAGGGTGGGCGCAATATCGTCGTCCAGATCCCGGGCGCGGCAGATGAAGAGACGCGAAACCGCATCGAGGCGAGCGCCAAGCTCGAACTCCGTGCCGTGATCGCCACGACGCAGGCGGCCACGTCCTTCGTCGGCGAAGACGGCAATGAGACTCCGTTCCCGAGCCCGGATCCGACGCTGCAGTCCACGCCGTCGCCCGAGCCGACCGACGGCAGCGACATCGCCTGGGCGACCCCGCTGGTGCAGGCGGAGTTCCTGGCCTTCGACTGCGCGAACCCTCAGAAGGATCCCGCGAACGCACCGGCCGGTGAGCCGCTGATCGCGTGTGATCCCCTCAACGGCGCGAAGTACCTGCTCGGCCCGGTCGAACTCGACGGCGGCTCGATCACGGACGCGACGAGCGGTCGCGAGCAGACCAGCGGCCGCTGGGTCGTGAACATCACGTTCGATCAGCACGGCACCGAGGTCTTCGGCGGCGTGAGCCAGCGCCTCTTCGGGCTCGAGTCCCCGCGTGACCAGTTCGCCTTCGTGCTCGACGGATCCGTCATCTCGGCGCCGCAGATGCAGGGCGTCATCCTCAACGGCAAGCCCAGCATCAGCGGCACCTTCGACCAGGAGACGTCGAAGACGCTGGCAGACCAGCTCAAGTACGGTGCCCTGCCGCTCAGCTTCGAGGTCGTCAGCTCCGACACGATCTCTGCGACGCTCGGCTCGCAGCAGCTGCAGATCGGTCTGCTGACAGGACTCATCGGTCTCGCGCTCGTCGCGATCTACTCACTCTTCAGCTATCGGGCGCTTGGCTTCGTGATCATCGCCTCCATCGGCGTGATGGCGGTGCTGACGTACATCATCATCTGCATCCTCGCGTGGCGCATGGGCTTCCGCCTTTCGCTCGCCGGCGTTGCCGGTCTCATCGTCTCGATCGGATTCACGGCCGACTCGTTCATCGTGTACTTCGAGCGAATAAGAGACGAGCTGCGTGATGGCAAGTCGATCACCGGCGCCGTCGAAGACGGATGGGCCCGCGCCAAGCGCACGATCTACATCTCGAAGTCGATCAACGTGCTCGCCGCCGTCGTGCTGTACATCCTCGCGGACGCGACAGTGAAGGGCTTCGCCTTCACGCTGGGTCTCACGACGCTGATCGACGTGTTCATCTTCGTCATCTTCACGCACCCGGTCATGCAGTTGCTTGCTCGCACCCGCTTCTTCGGCCAGGGGCACCCGCTCTCGGGCATGGACCCGGCCGCTCTGGGCGCCGTCTACACGGAGCGCACCAAGTTCCGCGTCGTCGAGCCCGGGTCGATGGGCAAGGCCGCGCGAACGGCGCGATCACGGAACGAGGCCGAGCGGCGTCAGACCATCGCGGAACGCAAACGAGCGGTCGCCACGAGCGACAGCTCCGGCAGCAACGGAAACGAGGGGAACGCCTGATGCGCTCCATGAACGAGTTCGGAAACGACCTCTACACCGGCAAGACGTCGTTCCCGTTCGTCGCCCGCCGTCGCCTGTGGTTCATCATCGCGATCGTGCTCGTCGTCGGCGCAGCGCTGGTGCCGCTGTTCCGACCGATCCAACTGTCGATCGAATTCACCGGCGGTTCGCAGTTCACTGTGGAAGCCCCGGCATCGACCGATCAGGCGCTGGCCACGGAGGCTGTGCGCTCTGTCGTCCCGGGCGCGACCACCAAGGTGACGACCGTCGGCGGCCGCGACATCCGTGTGCAGGCCGATCAGATGACCGACGCGGACACGCGTGCGGTGGCTACGGCCCTGGCGGATGCCTACAAGGTCGAGCCCGAGGCCGTGACGACCTCATTCATCGGCCCGAGCTGGGGCGAGAACGTCACACGTCAGTCGCTGTGGGGCCTCGCGATCTTCCTCGCGCTGACCTTCCTGATCCTTGCCATCTACTTCCGCACGTGGAAGATGTCGGCAGCCGCGATCATCGGTCTGCTCGATGTGCTCATCATCACGGTGGGCATCTACTCGCTCGCCGGCTTCGAGATCTCCCCGGCGGCGGTCATCGGCTTCCTGACGATCCTGGCGTACTCCCTGTATGACACCACGGTCGTGTTCGACAAGATCCGGGAGAACACGACAGAGGACGGTGAACGCAGTGGCCGTCTCTTCGGAGACTCGGTCAACCTCGCGGTGAACCAGACGCTGGTGCGCTCGATCAACACCTCGATCGTGGCGGCCCTCCCGGTCGGTGCCATTCTGTTCATCGGTGCAATCTGGCTGGGCGCCGAGACGCTGACAGACATCTCGCTGTCGATCTTCGTCGGAATCATCGTGGCGACATACTCGACGTTGTTCGTCGCGGCCCCGCTCTACTCGCTCTTCCGCGAGAAGGAGCCGGAGATCATGGAGCGCGACGCTCGGGTTCGTGCCGCGCGTGAGCGCGCCGCCGTCGGCGAGTAATCAGAGAGCAGGAGACGACGTCAGGCGTGAGTGGTTCGGAACGTTGCGCACTCTCATCCGCGCGTAGGATGGGAACTCTCGGGGAGGTGGAACGATGACCGAAGCGGGAGCAGCTCAGGGCTCTAGCCTGCGTCGTCTCGTGCCGCGCATCTTCTCGCGCGCGCCCCGGATCAACGACCTCGACAACCTGATCCGCACGGCCCGTACCAACCACCCCCGTGGTGATCTTGCGATCATCGAGCAGGCGTACAAGGTCGCGTCGGAGAAGCACGCGGGGCAGAAGCGCCAGAGCGGTGAGCCGTACATCACTCATCCGCTCGCCGTCGCGCAGATCCTCGCGGAGATGGGCCTCGGACCTCGAGCGATCGCCGCCGCTCTGCTGCACGACACCGTCGAAGACACAGGATATCCGCTCACTGACCTCGCGGCGACCTTCGGCGACGAAGTGGCGATGCTCGTCGACGGCGTCACCAAGCTCGACAAGGTCAAGTACGGCGAGAGCGCGCAGGCCGAGACGGTCCGCAAGATGATCGTCGCGATGTCCAAAGACATCCGGGTGCTCCTGATCAAGCTCGCCGATCGCCTCCACAATGCCCGCACCTGGGGTTTCGTGCCCCCGGAGAAAGCGGCGAAGAAGGCCACCGAGACTCTTGAGATCTATGCTCCGCTGGCGCACCGCCTCGGAATCCAGGCCATCAAGTCTGAGCTCGAAGATCTCTCCTTCGCTGTTCTGCACCCGAAGATCTACGCCGAGATCGACAGCCTGATCCGTCAGCGCACTCCACAGCGTGAGAAGTACATCCAGGAGGTCGTCGCCGCCGTCGAGTCCGACCTTCGTGACCTTCGTGTCCGCGGCAAGGTCGGCGGTCGACCGAAGCAGATGTACTCGGTCTACCAGAAGATGGTCATCCGGGGACGCGAGTTCGACGACATCTACGACCTGGTCGGCATCCGGGTGCTCGTCGGGACGGTCCGCGACTGCTACGCCGTGCTCGGCGCGATCCATGCACGATGGACACCCCTGCCGGGTCGATTCAAGGACTACATCGCAACGCCCAAGTTCAACCTCTACCAGTCGTTGCACACCACCGTGATCGGGCCGGGTGGGCGCACGGTCGAGATTCAGATCCGCACTCACGAGATGCACCAGCAGGCCGAGTTCGGTGTCGCCGCTCACTGGATGTACAAGGAGCGGATGGCGGGCGACCCGAAGGGTTCCCAGCGCGTCAGCGACACCGACATGGCGTGGCTCGCGCACATCTCGGACTGGCAGGCAGAGACGGCCGACCCGGGGGAGTTCCTCGATTCCCTGCGCTTCGAGATCGGCGCGAAGGAGGTCTACGTCTTCACGCCGAAGGGCCGTGTCATCGGTCTCCCCTCGGGCGCGACGACGGTCGACTTCGCCTACGCCGTGCACACCGAGATCGGTCACCGCACGATGGGCGCCAAGGTCAACGGCCGCCTGGTGCCGCTCGAGACGACGCTCAAGAGCGGTGATGTCGTCGAGGTCTTCACCTCGAAGAATCCTGATGCGGGCCCCAGCCAGGACTGGCTGAGCTTCGTCAAGAGCACCCGTGCACGCAACAAGATTCGCGGCTGGTTCACGAAGGAGCGTCGCGAAGAGGCCATCGAGCAGGGCAAGGAAGCGATCGCTCGTGCGATGCGTCGCCAGAACCTACCGCTGCAGCGCCTGATGAGCCAGGATTCCTTCACGGAAGTGGCGCACCAGATGCGCTACGAAGATGTCTCGGCGCTCTACGCCGCCGTCGGCGAAGGGCACGTCTCGACGCAGTCGGTTCTCGAGAAGGTCACGGCCCTCGTCGCCGACAACGACACGAACACCGGGGCGATCGATATCCCGATCGGCCGCGCGCGTGCTCCTCGAGAGGGAGACAGCGGCGTGCTCGTCCGCGGTGCGGCAGACATCCTGGTGAAGCTCGCCAAGTGCTGCACGCCCGTGCCCGGCGACGAGATCGTCGGTTTCGTCACACGCGGCAGCGGCGTCTCCGTGCACCGTACGGATTGCCCGAATGTGAAGGCTCTGGGAGCCGATGCAGAACGCCTCGTGGAGGTCTCGTGGGCCCCCACGACGCGCAGTGTCTTCCTGGTGCAGATCCAGGTCGAGGCACTCGACCGTGCTGGTCTTCTCTCTGACGTCACGCGTGTCCTCAGCGAGCATCACGTCAACATCCTCTCGGCGACCGTGTCGACGACGAACGATCGTCTCGCCCTGAGTCGCTTCGTCTTCGAGATGGGTGACACCGTGCACCTGGATCGCGTGCTCAATGCGGTGCGCCGCATCGACGCCGTGTATGACGTGTACCGCGTCACTTCCTCCTGAGCGGAGAGACGGAAGCGCGCACCCGTTCTTCGCTGAGCTGCGCGAGGAGATCCGTCGCCATGCGGTAGCCAGGCTGTCCCTTCAGACGCGGAAGGCGCGGAAGGGCGTCGTCGAGAGAATCCGGACGAAGACGTGCGAGGCGGCGAGCCCAGATCACGCACACTGTATCCCGCCGTGCCCACCGGGCAAGGTCCCAGAGGGTTCGCCCGGAAGTCGAGACGAGGACGCCGCCGATGAGCAGCTGATCTCCATCCGGGAGCAGAGTGTCATGCAGCGTCGCGCGGGGCGTCGGGGTGAGGCGGCCCCGGCGGGGGATTGCGCGCTGAAGATGATGATGGTTCGGCGGTTGATCGCCCGCGCCGAGAATCCACGCGGCGCTCGGCCCCACGAACGCCAGACCGGCGTGTCCGTGTCGGTGCATGCTGATGCCGTGCGCGCGCGTGACTGCGCTTTCGACGAGGTCGGTGGGTGTGTACGCGTCGCCGAGCTCGATCACGTCGCCGTCGAGACGGGCGGCGCTGAGCTCCGCCTGCGAGAGACGTTCACCGGGGATGAGAAGAAAGGCGGGATGCACCCGACCAGTCTGCGGGAACAACACAGGGGAGGCACGTGTGGGTGCCTCCCCTGTGGAAAGAGTCTGCCGAAGCGGCGGGTGGCTAGCCCTCGAGTGCCGAGAGCCAGGCGCGACGGGCCTCAAGTGCCTCTGTCGCCTCCTTGAGAGCCCTCGCATTGCCGGACTTCTCGGCGGCGTCCCGTTCCGCCTCAAGCTTGGCGATCGCATCGATGAGCTGGCTGCTCATCGCGCCGGCACGTGCTTTGGTCTCGGGGTTGTTACGCTTCCAGTCGACATCTTCACGTGCCTTCAGAGCCTGCTCGATCACGCGCAGCTTGTCATCCAGCGCGCGCTCCTTGTCGCGCGGGAAGATACGCCCGACCTCATCCCACTGGCGCTGGATGCGCGTGAGCAGGGCACGGGCCTTTGCGATGTTCGCCTCATCGGCCACGGCCTTGGCCTCCTCGAGGAGCGCTGTGCGCTCTTCGATGCGGGGCGCGGATTCGGCTTCTTCAGCGGCGGACTGCTCTGCACGTGCGGCGTAGAGGGCGTCGCCGGCGGCCTTGAACTTCGCCCACAGGGCGTCGTCGGCCTTGCGACCGGCACGACCCGCAGCCTTCCACTCATCGAGCAGTGTGCGGTACGCCGGGATGCCGTCGAGACCACGCGGGGCCAGAGCCTCGGCGCGCTCGACCAGACGTGCCTTGCGGTCGCGGGCGACCTTGTGGTTCTCGTCAAGCTCGGCATAGAAAGCGCGGCGGTGACGATCGACGGTCGAGCGAGCATCGCGGAAACGCTTCCAGAGCTGCTGGGCCACGCCCTTGGGCAGGTGCGGGCCGGACTGCTGGTGCGCCTGCCAGGACTCGAAGAGCTCGGTCATCTCGACCGTGACCTTCTTCCACTGCACAGACGAGAGGTCCTGTGCGGCGATCGCCTCGGCGCGCTCGACGAGTGACGTCCGGTGCGCGATGGCCTCGTCCAGCGCGGCCTTCGCCTGCTGTGACTCGAGGCGAGTGGCTTCAGCCAGCGAGGCGACGAGGGTGTCGAGACGCTCGCGCAGTTCTGCGAGGTTGCCGACGGCGGCAGCATCGGTCACCTCGGTGAGGAGGTGACGCGCCTGCTTCGTCAGATCGGATGCCGATGCACCGCCGGCCTGGTGCCGCTGCTCGAGCGTGTGAACCTTGAAGGCGATGTCATCGAACTTGCGCACGAAGTAGGCGAGAGCCTCGGCGGGCGTTCCGTCGGGGTACTGCCCGACGATGCGCCAGTCTTCGCCCTCGCGGACCGAGACGGTGCCTTCGTCGTCAACGCGGCCCCACTCGGCCGAGTCGGCGGATGCGACCGGCGACGCGGGTGCGGCCGCCGGGGCGGTGGGCGCCGGGGGAGTGGGACGTGGCATGCGCGGGGGCGCGGGGACCGGGGTGGGCGTATTCGTGGGCTCGTTGGCAGACACGGTGAACTCCTTGCGCGACTGTGCCGCGGGAGGCGGAAAGGACAGTCTTCAGCCTAGTACGCCGCTCGGAGAATGGTGGGCCGCCTTGTCGCGCCTACGGTGCAGGCGTCGGTGTGGGGGTCTCGACGGCGGGTGCTTCCGGCGTCGGCTCGACCGTGGAGGTCGGCGAAGGACTCGGCGCGGGTGCCGGCGCTGTCACCTGTGCGTGCACGGCCTGACTCACGAAAGCGGCCGCGACGATCACCCCGCCCACGATGCCCACGATGACGTTGTCGCGCACGCGACGACGGATGCGCGAGGCGTGCCACTCCGTGCGCGCGGCGTGCAGTCGGGCGCGTTCCTGAGCTTCGCGAACGCTGCGGTCGCGGGCTTTCGAAGGGCGTCGTGCAGACATGTCATCTCCTGAGGGACGGGGCAGGTGCGAGCCTACCGCGAGCGATGTCGGCGGGGCGCATTAGCCTGGGACGGTGACCTCTCCCGCGCCCCTGCTCTCGGCTCAGACGCCGTTGGCCGTGCGCATGCGCCCGACATCCCTGGCAGAAGTGGCGGGCCAGCAGCATCTGCTTCGTCCCGGTTCGCCGATCGTGACGCTTGCCGATCCCGCGGCGGCGGCACCCGGCACGGTGTCGATGATCCTCTGGGGGCCACCGGGAACCGGCAAGACGACCCTCGCCCAGGCCATCGCCCGGTCATCGGGACGACGTTTCGTCGAGCTCTCCGCGATCACTGCGGGCGTGAAGGATGTGCGTGAGGTCATGCAGCAGGCGCTGAACCAGCGCGATCTGTACGGCCAGAGCACGATCCTGTTCCTCGACGAGATCCATCGCTTCACGAAGGCGCAGCAGGATGCGCTTCTGCCCGGTGTCGAGAACGGCTGGGTGATCCTGATCGCGGCGACCACCGAGAATCCCTCGTTCTCGGTCATCTCGCCGCTCCTCTCGCGGTCGCTGTTGCTCACCCTGCAGCCGCTGACTGACGACGACATCGGCGTGCTGATCGATCGAGCGGTGGCGGATGCGCGCGGCTTGAACGATCAGATCGAGGTGGACGACTCCGCCCGTGCTGCGCTGATCCGCCTCGCGTCCGGTGACGGTCGACGTGCGCTGACGGGCCTGGAGGCGGCGGCATCGGTGGCGGCGTCACCTGAGCGTGTCGTGGACGGGGAGAAGCCGCGCATCACAGATGATGACGTCGCGCAGGCTGTCGACCGCGCCCTGCTGCGCTACGACCGGCAGGGGGATGAGCACTACGACGTGGTGAGCGCGTTCATCAAGTCGATCCGCGGCTCCGATGTCGACGCCGCCCTGCACTATCTCGCTCGGATGATCGAGGCAGGAGAAGATCCGCGGTTCATCGCGCGGCGGCTCGTGATCTCGGCCGCTGAGGATGTAGGCCTCGCGGATCCGCAGGCGCTGGGGATCGCGGTCGCGGCGGCCGACGCCGTGGCCTTCATCGGAATGCCGGAAGGGCGTATCCCGCTTGCCGAGGCGACGATCTACCTGGCGACGACCGCCAAGTCGAACGCCGCCTACATCGGCATCGACGCTGCCATCGCCGATATCCGCGCCGGCGGCTTCGGCCGGGTGCCTGTGCATCTGCGCGATGCGCACTATCCGGGAGCGAAGCGCCTCGGGCACGGCAAGGGCTATCGCTACCCGCACGACGCGGACGCTGGGATCGTCGCCCAGCAGTACCTTCCTGACGAGCTGCGCGGACGCACCTACTACGCACCGAAGCAGCTCGGCGCAGAGCGTGATGTGCATGCGCGGCTGGAGCGGATCCGTCGCATCCTGGGCTCCTGATCCCACGTCGCACACCGCGCGCGTGCGGCGCGCGAGCGGCCTGGTAGGATTGATGCGGCTCGAAACCGTGTTTTCGGGCATCCCTCTTTTCCTGCACCACTTCTCGACGTGCCCCGGCGTGCGCATCGAGCAGGCGGAATCGAGGCGATACGTCCGCGAGCCGTGAAAGACACGGCCGCGTAATCGGAAGGAAGCTTCGTGGTTACGAAGTCCCAGGACCGCCGCAAGGTCCGCCTGTCCCGTGCCCTCGGCATCCCGCTGACGCCCAAGGCAGCCCGCTACCTCGAGAAGCGTCCCTACGCTCCGGGCGAGCACGGCCGCACCAAGCGCAAGGCAGACAGCGACTACGCTGTCCGTCTGCGTGAGAAGCAGCGTCTGCGCGAGCAGTACGGCATCCGCGAGAAGCAGCTGCGCATCGCGTTCAACGAGGCTCGTCGCAAGGACGGCCTGACCGGTGAGAACCTGGTCGAGCTCCTTGAGATGCGTCTGGACGCACTTGTGCTGCGTGCCGGCTTCGCCCGCACCACCGCACAGGCTCGCCAGCTCGTCGTGCACCGTCACATCCTCGTCGACGGACAGCTCGTCGACCGCCCGTCCTTCCGCGTGAAGCCGGGTCAGCTCATTCACGTGAAGCCGAAGAGCGAAGGCACCGAGCCGTTCCAGGTTGCCGCCGCTGGTGGCCACGCTGAGGTTCTGCCGCCCGTTCCCGGCTACCTCGAGGTTGAGCTCGACAAGCTCCAGGCGCGTCTCGTGCGTCGCCCGAAGCGTGCCGAGGTTCCCGTGACCTGTGAAGTGCAGCTCGTCGTCGAGTACTACGCAGCGCGCTAAGCACTCGTATTCTCAGCAGAAGGCGTCGGGGCGACCCGACGCCTTCTGTCGTTTCCGCATACGATGGATGACACCGTGAGAATGCGGTTCCTAGGCAAGGTGGCGATATGAAGAACGTGGTGTGGTTCCTGATCGGCGTGATCGGTGGCTTCGTGGCTGCGCACTTCATGAACAAGGATCCGCGCGGTCACGACCTCCTGGCCGAGGTCGATTCCCGGATCACTGAATTCACGGGCATCCTCGGAGATGCCTACCGTCAGCAAGAGGCGCGGCTCACCCAGCCCCTCGACGACGACCGCAACTGACTTTCATCCGCTTCCCGCACCCCGCGGGGTGCATCGTTCTGACAGAAGGACACGTTTTACTCCCATGAAGACCGCGGAGATCGCTCAGCGCTACCTCAACTACTTCGAGCAGAACGATCACACGATCGTTCCCTCGGCGTCGCTGGTGAGCGATGACCCGACCGTCATGTTCACGATCGCGGGCATGGTCCCGTTCGTGCCATACCTGACGGGTGTGGTGCCGGCGCCGTTCCCGCGGGCCGCCGACGTGCAGAAGTGCATCCGCACGAACGACATCGAAGAGGTCGGCAAGACCGCGCGCCACGGCACGTTCTTCCAGATGCTCGGCAACTGGTCGTTCGGTGACTACTTCAAAGAGGGCGCCATCACCTATGCCTGGGACCTGCTGACGAAGTCCGAGGCCGACGGCGGTCTCGGATTCGCCGAGCGTGACATCTGGGTCACGGTCTACGAGACGGATGACGAGGCTGCCGCGCTGTGGCAGAAGATCGCCGGTCTTCCTGCGGAGCGCATCCAGCGCATGGGCAAAGAAGACAACTACTGGCACACCGGTCAGCCGGGCCCGGGCGGACCCTGCTCCGAGATCTACATCGACCGTGGTCCTGCCTATGGTAAGGATGGCGGTCCGATCGTCGACGACAACCGCTTCACCGAGATCTGGAACCTCGTCTTCATGCAGGATCTGCTGAGTGACGTGCGCTCGAAGGTGGACTTCGACATCGCAGGCTTCCTGCCGAACAAGAACATCGACACGGGCATGGGCCTGGAGCGCGTCGCGATGTTCAAGCAGGGTGTCGAGAACATGTACGAGACCGATCAGGTGCGTCCCGTGCTCGACCGCGCCGAGGAGATCTCGGGCCGCACCTACGGTGCTTCGCATGAAGACGATGTGCGCTTCCGCGTCATCGCCGACCACGTGCGCTCCTCGCTCATGCTGCTCTCCGACGGTGTTCGTCCCTCCAACGAGGGTCGCGGTTACATCCTGCGACGACTGATGCGCCGCACCGTGCGCTCCATGCGCCTGCTGGGCGTGGATGCTCCGACCTTCCCCGAGCTGTTCAGTGCATCCCGCGACGCCATGAAGTCGGCGTACCCGGTGATCGAGCAGGACTGGGACCAGATCGCGACAGCGGCCAACGCCGAAGAGGCCACGTTCCTTCGCACTCTGGCACAGGGTTCGACGATTCTCGACCTCGCGGTCGAGGACACCAAGAAGCAGGGTTCGACGGCTCTTGCCGGTTCCGAGGCGTTCCTGCTGCACGACACCTACGGGTTCCCGATCGACCTCACGCTCGAGATCGCCGAGGAAGCCGGCCTCAGCGTCGACCGCGACGCCTTCGACTCGCTCATGCAGGAGCAGCGTTCGCGCGCCAAGGCGGATGCCAAGAGCCGCAAGCGCCAGCTGGCGGATGTCTCGGTCTACGGTGACCTGCGCGCACTCGGCGAGACGCAGTTCCTCGGGTATGACGATCTCGAGACCGAGTCCCGCGTGCTGGGACTGCTCGTCGACGGCCAGGCCGCGACGAGCGCGAGCGAGGGTCAGGTCGTCGAGATCGTTCTCGCCGAGACGACGCTGTATGCGGAGTCCGGTGGTCAGGTGGCCGACAAGGGAACGATCGTCGGGCCCGGCTTCGTGCTCGATGTGCTGGATGTGCAGCGAACGGTTCCGGGGCTCATCAGCCACACGGTGGAGGTCCGTCAGGGACGCGTCGCCGTCGGCGACACGGCCACGACCGTCGTGGATGCCGCGAACCGCCGTGCCGCGCGTCAGGCGCACTCGGCGACCCACCTCGTGCACGCGGCCCTTCGCGACACGCTCGGCAAGACGGCGACGCAATCGGGCTCGCTGAACCGGGCAGGATACCTGCGCTTCGACTTCTCGTGGGGCCAGGCGCTCTCCGCCGAGACCCGCACGGAGATCGAGGAGATCGCGAATCGCGCCGTGCAGGAGTCGCTCGAGGTCACGACGCGCGTCATGTCGCTCGATGAGGCCAAGGAAGCCGGTGCGATGGCACTGTTCGGCGAGAAGTACGGCTCCGTCGTGCGCATGGTCGACATCGGCGGCCCCTGGTCGCGTGAGCTGTGTGCGGGAACGCACGTCAGCACGAGCGCGGAGATCGGTCTCATCAACCTCGTCGGCGAAGCATCCGTCGGCGCATCCAACCGTCGTATCGAAGCCCTTGTCGGTCAGGACGCCTTCCGGGAACTGGCTGCCGAGCGCGCGATCGTGTCGCAGCTGACCTCGTCGCTGAAGACGCCGCGTGAGCAGCTTCCCGACCGCATCGCCGAGCTCGCCGCGCAGCTCAAGGCCGCGGAGAAGCGCATCGCCCAGTTCGAAGCCAAGGAACGCGCCGGACAGGTTCCGGCGCTTGCGGAGACCGCCACGCGTGTCGGCTCCCACCAGTTCGTGGGGCAGTCGGTCGGCGAGGTCGGTTCGGCTGATGACGTGCGTGAGCTCGCTCTGGCCGTGCGCGAGCGTTTGGGATCGGACGCTGCTGTCGTGGCTGTCGCAGGTGTTGCGGCCGGGCGGCCGATGGTCGTCATCGCGACGAATGATGCGGCAAGAGCGGCCGGTGCCAAGGCGGGCGCTCTCGCGAAGATCGCCGCGGGCGTTCTCGGCGGCGGCGGCGGCGGACGAGACGATGTCGCACAGGGCGGCGGGGCAGATGCCTCGGCCCTGCCGGCCGCGTTCTCGGCCATCGAAGCGGAGCTGCGTCGCGCGTGAGTGACTTCCGGCGCGGAGTGCGTCTCGGCATCGACGTCGGGAAGGCGCGCGTCGGCGTCGCACGGTGCGATCCCGATGGGATGCTCGCGGTACCGGTCGAGACGGTGCCGCGGGACGAGCAGTCCATCGCGCGCCTGGTGACGCTGGCAGACGAGTACGAGCCGATGGAGTTCGTGGTCGGACTGCCGATCAACATGCGGGGAGAAGACACCGAATCGACCGCTGATGCGCGACGCTTCGCGCGCGAACTCAGCCGAGCCTCAGGTCTACCGGTCATTCTGGTGGACGAGCGATTGAGTACGGTGACGGCGCACGCTGCATTACGTTCGTCGGGTCGCACTCAGCGGGGCTCCCGTGGCATTGTGGATCAGGTCGCCGCGGTGGTGCTGCTGCAGCACGCGATCGACACCGAGAAACGCACCGGCAACCCGGCCGGTCCCGAGGTTTCGCTCGACGAGGAGTCCGCCTGAACATGCCCGACCGTTCTGCCGCGCCGTCTGACGACAGCAAAGACCCGATCGCTGATCTTTTTGAGAACCTGCCCGATCCGGTCACGCAGCAGGCGAAGAATGCGCTTCCCGATGATTCATCGGCGGCAGCAGTTCGGGCTGCTTCGGAAGGGCGCGACACCGAGGACGCACCCGTTCCCGGATCCCGTCGGGCAGCGCGAGAGGCGGCGGCACGCGACACCGGCGCGCAGGAGATCGTGGCTCCGACTCCGTCCAGCCCGAACCCGGATGATGTCGACGCCTCGCCTATGAGCACTCCCGAGGCGGTCGCTTGGCCGCTGGCCCCGGAGCCGGGTCCTTCGGCTTCGAGTGATGCGGCGACGCCGGCGCCCTCCGGCGCGACGCTCGACGATCTCTTCCATCACGAAGGCGCCGCGCCGGCGAGCACGGCGACGCGTCGTCGTTCGCGCAAGAAGGGCTGTCTGATCGCGCTGATCATCCTGCTCGTGCTGCTCGGGGGCGCCGCCGCTGGTGGCGTCGCGGTGTGGAACGTCTATGGCGATCGCATCAGCGAGGTCATGGGCTGGGGCGAGCCCAAAGACTACGAGGAGGGCATCGCGACGGGGGAGACCCTCGTCACGATCTCCAGCGGCGACACCGGCAGCGAGGTCTCCGCGGCCCTGCATCGCGCAGGCGTGACGAAGACCTCGGACGTCTTCTACGACATGCTCGTGAAGGAGAACATCGCGAAGACGTTCTACCCGGGCGTGTATCGGCTGCAGACGAAGATGACCGCTGCGGCGGCCCTGGCTGCGCTCGATGATCCCGCGAACAAGCTGGAGAACTCCGCGCTCATCCGGGAGGGGCTCTCGATCGCGGCCATCCTCCCGATCCTCTCCGAGAGCCTGGACATCCCGATGGCGGATCTCGAAGCAGCTGTCGCAGATCCGACCGTCTACGGCGTGGCCGCGCCGACACTCGAAGGCTGGCTGTTCCCGGCCCTGTACGACACCTTCGAAGCCGGTACGCCGGCGACGGAGGTCATCGCAGCGATGGTCGAGCGCACACGAGAATCACTGGCAGCAGCGGGTGTGCCTGCCGGTGAAGAGCAGCGCATCCTCACAATCGCCTCGATCATCCAGCGCGAAGCGCGGTACGAAGAGGACTTCTACAAGGTCTCCCGAGTGATCCAGAATCGCCTCGGTCCCGACAACGCCGAGACGGGCGGCCGCCTCGAGATGGACTCGACCGTGCAGTACGGCTACGGTCAGCTGCACCAGGGGGAAGCGAGCACGTCGGAGGAGGCGCGCAACGACGACAACGGCTGGAATACGTACATGTATCCTGGACTTCCCGTGGGGCCGATCGCGAGCGCGGGCGACCTCGCCATCGACGCGGCGATGCACCCGGTCGACGGGCCCTGGTTCTACTTCGTGACCGTCAACATGGACACAGGCGAGACGATCTTCACGAACACCTACGATGAGCACCTCGTGTACGTCGAGCAGATGCAGCAGTGGTGTTCCGAGAACCCCGATTCCGGATGCTGACGCCGTGACCGACGTGGCCCGGGAGCCGTCGACGCGCCTGGCAGTCTGGGGCGACCCCGTTGCGCACAGCCGTTCCCCTCAGCTGCACAGCGCCGCGTATCGCGCTCTCGGTCTGGACTGGTCGTACACGCGTCGTCAGGTGGCGGCGAAGGCGTTCTCTGCGGCGATCGCCGAATTGGACGCTTCCTGGCGAGGCCTCTCGCTGACGATGCCGCTGAAGGAGGAAGCGTTCCGCTGGGCCCACACGCGTGACCGTGCCGCGACGCTCACGGGTGCTGTCAATACCCTGCTGGTGAGTGGTCCGCTGCGCGGACACGGCTTCAACACGGACATCGCCGGACTCGTTGCGGCGTTGCGGGAAGGCGGTCTGCGGGAGATTCCGCGGGCGCGCATCCTGGGCGCGGGTGCCACCGCGGCATCCGCCATCCTTGCCCTTGCCGAACTCGGTGCGACGCGGATCGATGTCGTCGCGCGACGCCCCGAGGCAGTGGCGCCGCTGCGCGCACTCGGCGAGGAGATCGGGGTCGCGGTCGACGGATCCGCTTTCGACGCGTCACATTCGACGGTCGATGTGACGATCGCGACACTGCC
Source organism: Microbacterium sp. GW823-FHT02G05 (assembly GCF_058797175.1). Lineage (NCBI taxonomy): Bacteria > Bacillati > Actinomycetota > Actinomycetes > Micrococcales > Microbacteriaceae > Microbacterium > Microbacterium sp. GW823-FHT02G05. Next base: position 364,670 of record NZ_JBXAJK010000002.1, on the reverse strand, counting down.
CAGTGGTATTCGTCTGGAGCCTGGGATCTCGCGTGCGCTCGGCGATGCGGGCGGTGCACTGTTCGACGTGGCGTACGCGCCGTGGCCCTCGGCACTTGCGGAGCAGTGGACAGACGCGCCGCGTCTCTCCGGCATCGGAATGCTTCTGCATCAGGCGGTCGCGCAGGTGCGCATTTTCCTGCACGGAGACCCCCTCGCGGTGCTGGATGACGAAGAAGCCGTCGTGGCCGAAATGCGCGCGGCCGTCATGGGAGACTAGAGGCATGCTCCGCGTGCTCACGGCCGGCGAATCGCACGGTCCCGAACTCATTGCCGTCATGGAAGGACTCCCTGCGGGGGTCCCGCTGTCCTCGGAGGCGATTCAGGCCGACCTGGCCCGGCGCAAGCTCGGCGACGGCCGCGGATCGCGGATGAAGTTCGAGGCTGATGCCCTCACGATCTCCGGCGGCGTCCGCCATGGTCGCAGTCTGGGCAGTCCGATCGCACTGCGCATCGGCAACACCGAATGGCCGAAGTGGATCGAGGTCATGAACCCCGAGCCGGTCGGGCTGACCGATCGCTCGCGCGGTCGCAGCGCACCTCTGACGCGCCCGCGTCCCGGTCACGCCGACCTCGTGGGTATGCAGAAGTACGGCTTCGACGAGGCTCGCCCCATTCTCGAGCGTGCGAGCGCCCGCGAGACCGCGGCCCGCGTCGCCCTCGGCGCACTGGCTCGCGCTTTCCTCGGCGAGCTCGGCATTCGACTGGTCAGCCACACGCTCTCGATCGGGCCGGTGCGCGTTCCGGACGGTTCTCCGCTTCCCGGCCCCGACGACGTCGCAACGCTCGACGCCGATCCGCTGCGCTGCTTCGACCCCGCGACCTCCACGCTGATGGTCGAAGAGGTGGCCTCGGCCCGCAAGGACGGCGACACTCTCGGCGGCATCGTCGAGGTTCTCGCCTATGGCCTCCCGCCCGGACTCGGATCGCATGTGCACTGGGACCGTCGACTCGACGCACGTCTTGCCTACGCGCTCATGAGCATCCAGGCGATCAAGGGCGTCGAGGTCGGCGACGGCTTCGAGACCACGCGCCGCCGTGGATCGGCTGCGCACGATGAGCTCTTCGTCGCCGAGAACGGCATCACTCGCGGGTCTGACCGTGCCGGCGGAACCGAGGGCGGCATGTCGACAGGTACCGTGCTGCGTGTCCGCGCCGGCATGAAGCCCATCGCAACCGTTCCCCACGCTCTGCGCACGATCGATGTCACCTCCGGCGAGGCGGCATCCGCGCACCACCAGCGCTCCGACGTCTGTGCGGTTCCCGCTGCCGGTGTCGTGGCCGAGGCGATGGTGGCGATCGAGCTGGCCAACTCGGTGCTCGAGAAGTTCGGGGGAGACAGCGTCGCAGAGACTCGTCGTAACTTCGATGCCTACCTCGCGGCGATCCCGGCCGAGCTGCGCACGGCATCCGCGTCGGACGAGGCGCTGATCCTGCACGATGAGCTTGCCTGATCCTGCTGCGTCGATGCCATCCACCGCGGGTGACGTGCTTGTTCTCGTGGGGCCGATGGGCGCCGGGAAGACCAGCGTCGGTCGTCGTGTCGCGAAGGCGCTCGGTCTGCGCTTCGTCGACACCGACAAGGTGATCGCGGCTGCTCACGGAGCAATCCCCGAGATCTTCGCGACACACGGTGAGGCGCAGTTCCGGGCGTGGGAGGCAGAGGCTGTCGCCGCGGCGATCACGCGAGGCGGCGTCGTGTCGCTCGGCGGTGGCGCCGTCGTGACCCCTGCGACACGGGAACTGCTGCGCGCGGTGCCCGTCGCGCACTTGACCGTCAGTGCAGAAGCGGTCGCCGCCCGCATCGCAGACACCACACGGCCGCTCCTGGCCGGAGACGACCCCGTCGCCGCATGGTCGCGCATCGCCGATGCGCGACGCGACTGGTACGACGAGGTGGCCGATGAGACTTTCGACACATCCCGCACGCCGATGCAGCGCGTTGCGGAGCAGGTCGTGAACTGGATGAGAGGACGCGAATGAGCGAGCAGACATCGACCTTCACGGTGACGACGGCGGGCGCTGACCCCTACGAGATCGTCGTCGGACGCAGCATCCTGGACCGCGTCTCCGGGGCACTCGACCCCGCTGTGCGCAAAGTCCTCGTCGTGCACCCGCCGACACTTGCCGACCGTGCCGCCGAACTGCGTGATCGACTCGTCTCGGATACGAGCAACGGTCCTCGCGAGGTCTTGCTGGCAGAGATCCCGGATGCCGAATCCGGCAAGCGCATCGAGGTCGCGGCTTTCTGCTGGCAGATCATGGGGCAGTCCGACTTCACGCGCACCGACGCGGTGATCGGCTACGGCGGCGGCGCCGTGACCGATGTCGCCGGCTTCGTCGCGGCGACGTGGCTGCGGGGCATCCAGGTCGTGCAGGTGCCGACCACGGTGCTCGGACTCGTCGATGCAGCGATCGGTGGCAAGACCGGCCTCAACACGAACGAGGGCAAGAATCTCGTCGGTGCCTTCTGGGCCCCGCGGGCCGTCATCGGTGATCTCGACGAGTTCGGGAGCCTCAGCGCGAACGAGGCGACGGCGGGCTATGCCGAGGTCGTGAAAGCGGGCTTCATCTGGGCGCCGGAGATTCTGGACCTCATCGAGGCGGACCCCGCACGCGCCGTGGACACGACAACGCAGGAGTTCCGTCGCACGATCGAACTCGCGATCGACATGAAGGCGCAGGTCGTGTCAAATGACTTCCGTGAGGCGGGGCAGCGCGAGATCCTCAACTACGGTCACACGCTGGGACATGCGATCGAGCACGCGGAGCGCTACCGCTGGCGCCACGGTGCAGCGATCTCGATCGGCATGATGTTCGCCGCAGAGCTCTCGCGCCTCGCGGGCCGGCTTCCGGATGCGGCGGTGCAGCGTCACCGCGACGTACTCGAGTCGCTGGGGCTGCCGACGAGCTATCGCAGCGGCGCCTGGGCGACGCTCCTGTCGACGATGCAGCGCGACAAGAAGAGCCGCGGCGGCATGCTGCGTTTCATCGTCCTCGATGACATCGCGAAGCCGACCGTTCTGCAGGCTCCGGATGAGTCGCTGCTGTTCGCCGCCTATCAGGAGGTCGGTGCATGAGCACCGTGGTGCGCCGGGTTCGGGCTGACGAATGGTTCGCCGTGCGCGCCCTGCGCCTGGAGGCCCTGCGCGATCCTGCAGCAGATGTGGCGTTTCTCGAGACGTGGGAGAACGCCTCGCTCCAGCCCGACGAGTTCTGGCAGGAGCGCGCCAGCAACTCGGCGTCGGGAGATGCCGTCGCGCAGTTCATCGCGGAGGATGCCGAAGGCTGGGTCGGCTCGGTGACGGTCCTGCGTGCCGCCGCCGGAAGCACCGATTACCACGGCGATGTTCTCGCGGAATCACGCAGCAACGTTGTGGGTGTGTACGTCCGAGCCTCTCACCGCGGTGACGGGCTCATCGATCAGCTGTTGGATGCCGCCGCCTCCTGGTCGGCGAGCCACGGCGACACCCGCCTGCACCTGGGCGTCCACGTCGACAACGCGCGCGCTCAGCGCGCATATCAGCGCTCTGGTTTCCTGCCGACGGGCGTCACGATGACGACATCCATCGGCGACGAGATCGAGATGGCACGGGAGCTGACGGATGGCCCGGGGCGCCGGATCCTGCTGGTCAACGGTCCGAACCTGAACCTGCTCGGCACGCGAGAGCCAGAGGTCTACGGCACCGCGACGCTCGCCGATGTCGAGCGCCTCGTGGCCGCGGAGGCCGCATCTCTCGGTTACGCGGTGCGTGCCGTGCAGAGCAACCACGAGGGCGTGCTGATCGACGCGATTCACGCCGCTCGTGCGGACTGCGCAGCTGTGGTGATCAATCCAGGTGGCCTCACGCACACCTCGGTGGTCCTGCGTGATGCGCTGACCGGGATCGCTCTGCCGTTCGCCGAGGTGCACATCTCCGACGTCTACGCGCGGGAGGAGTTCCGACACCATTCGTACCTGACCGATGTCGCTGCTGTGCACGTCGTCGGACAGGGGATCGACGGCTACGCGCAGGCCGTGCGGCAGCTGGCAGCACTCATCCCGTAGAATTGACCGTCGGGCTCCGATCCTGACGCTTCGGTGCGGCCGCGTTGCGCGGTGGCATCCGCCGATCGGCCCACCCATACTTCGACACGAAACGGATTCACGCGCATGGCATCGACCGCAGACATCAAGAACGGCGTCGTCCTCAGCATCGACGGACAGCTCTGGAGCGTCATCGAGTTCCAGCACGTCAAGCCGGGCAAGGGTGGCGCGTTCGTGCGCACCAAGCTCAAGAACGTCGTGTCGGGTAAGACCGTCGACCGCACCTACAACGCGGGCACGAAGATCGAGATCGAGAACGTCGACCGTCGCGACTTCACCTACCTGTACACCGACGGCGACAGCTTCGTGTTCATGGACATGGACGACTACGACCAGCTGACCGTGGGCGCCGCGACCGTGGGCGACGCGAAGAACTTCCTGCTCGAGAACCAGCAGGTCACGATCGCGCTCAACAAGGGCAACCCGCTCTACATCGACCTTCCGGCATCCGTGATCCTCGAGGTCACCTACACCGAGCCGGGCCTTCAGGGCGACCGCTCGTCTGCAGGCACCAAGCCCGCGACGGTCGAGACCGGCTACGAGATCCAGGTTCCGCTCTTCGTCGAAGCGGGCACGAAGGTCAAGGTCGACACTCGCACGGGTGACTACCTCGGTCGCGAGAAGTAAGGCGTGAGCGCCCGGACGAAGGCGCGCAAGCGCGCTCTTGACATTCTTTTCTCCTCGGATGTGCGCGGCGATGCGCTGACGACAACGCTCGCCGCCGAGGCGAAGCGCGCGGCGGGCGAGCCTGCCCGTGAGGCTTCCTGGGGCTACGCCCGCGAGATCGTCGACGGCATCGTCGACCACGGCGAAGAGATCGATGAGCAGATCACGACGCACAGTCGCGACTGGAAGATCGAGCGGATGCCCGCCGTCGACCGTGCTCTGCTGCGCATCGGTGTGTGGGAGATCCTGCACAACCCCGAGGTGCCGACGGCCGTTGCGATCGATGAGGCCGTCGAGCTCGCCAAGGAGTTCTCGACGGATGATTCCGGCGCGTTCGTGCACGGCGTGCTTGCGCGCGTCGCTCGCGCGAACTGACGTCCTCCGCGTCGGCTGACGCGAATGTCGGTGGTGTGGAGGAGGATCGTTCGCGATGTCGACGACTCCTGACTCCGCAGCATCCGCGCCTCTTTCCTGGCGTGCCCTGACACCGTCCACACGCGCATCGACCACGCCCTTGGCGCTCGGGATCGAGTTGCGCCGTCGCGATGCGTCGCGCCATCACTGGTCGGCTCCGCGCGCCACGTCGGCGACCGTGCGCGACCTTGCGCGAGATCCCGGGGAACTGCTGCTCGCCGTTCGTCCGCTGCGGCAGAGCCAGACCACGGGGGCGTGGGTGCAGGCGGATGCGTCGTGGGATGCCGTGCGGCGTCCGAACACGCAGTTCGACCCGGCCCAGTCGCGCTGGTTCGGCGATCTGCTGAGCCTCGCTCGCGACTCGCTGTTGTCGGGGCTCTCCGGAGACTGGCTGGCGCTGGATCCGGTCGAGTCGCGCCTGCTGTGGCCGCACCTGCGGGATGCAGCTTCACACGGAGTGACCTTCGTGTCCACACAACGAGACATCGCGCTGGTGTTCGCGGGCCACGTCGAGGTCACCGCTGTCGCCGATCGGGACCCCCGGAACCTGCTGAGCCTGCGCGCCGAAGCGGCGTTCGACGGTGAACGAGCGGGTGGACGCTTCCTGCGTACGGTCGGCCACACGGGTGTCTACGCGTATGACGTGCAGGGCGCGACGGCGACGCTCTATCTGGGGGAGTTCATGCTGCCCGAGGCGCTGCACCGCCTGATCGGGGCGGTGGCCGTCCACGTGCCCGAGGCAGAGGAAGCAGACTTCGTGCGCGAGCTCTCGCCGGGTCTGCGACGCGCCGGAGTCCTCCGCGCAGGGCTCGGCGTGACATTCCCGGATCTGCCCGTGCCCACGGCCGCTCTGGCCGTGCGGTTCCTGCCCGGCGACCGCGTGACGTATGCCTGGCAGTGGCGGTACGACGGATACGGTCGATTCCCCTTCACCGCCAGCGACGATCCTGTGCGCGACGGGGCGGCCGAGACCGACGCGCGGCCGGAGATCGAAGCGGCGTGGGCGGACGTGGCAGGCACCGCTTTCATCGAAACCGACTCCCTTCACGACGTGGATGCCGCGGAGTTCGTGGCCCACATCGCTCCCGCGTTGGAGGATCGGGGCGTCGATGTGTCGTACCACGGGGAGCGCCGCAGCTATCACGAGCTGGCCGGTGCCCCGGAGATCCGCATCACCACGGTGGAGAGCACGGACCCCGACTGGTTCGACCTCGGCGTGATCGTGACGATCGAGGGGCGGACGATCCCGTTCCGACCGCTCTTCACTGCTCTGAGCAAGGGCCAGAAGAAGATGAAGCTCTCGGACGGAGGGTACTTCTCGCTGGCGCACCCCGCATTGCAACGGCTGAAAGACCTCATCGACGAGTGCACGGAGCTTGCCGAATGGGAGACCGGACCGCGAATATCCCGGTACCAGGTCGCGCTCTGGGACGATTTCGAAGACCTCGCCGATGAGGCAGAGCCGGCCATTTCCTGGCGGGCAACGTCGGAGGGACTCCGCGACGCGCAGGCGGTGCCTGCTGTCGCGGTTCCGCAGGGATTGCGCGCAACGCTGCGGCCGTACCAACAGCTCGGCCTGGACTGGCTCGCTTTTCTCTGGGCGCACAGACTCGGCGGGATCCTGGCCGACGACATGGGCCTCGGCAAGACCGTGCAGATCCTCGCCCTGCTTCAGCACGCGCGGGAGTCGGGCGAGCGGCGTCCGTTCCTCATCGTCGCTCCGACGTCGGTGACGGATACCTGGGTGCGTGAAGCGCGTCGCTTCGTCCCCGGCCTTCGTCTGGGCGTCGTGGCGCGGCGACCGCGCTCGGCGGCGACGATCGCCCGACTGGCCGCGCAGCACGACGTGCTCGTGACCTCCTACACGGTGCTGCGCCTCGGCGAAGACGCCTTCGCCGAGAGGGAGTGGGCGGGCCTGATCCTCGATGAGGCCCACGCGGTCAAGAATGCGGCGACGCTGCAGCACCTCGCGGCAGCGCGCATCCGCGCAGATGTGACGTTCGCGGTGACCGGAACCCCGATGGAGAACAGCCTCACGGATCTGTGGGCCCTCCTGTCGCTGGTGGCACCAGGGCTGTTCGCCTCCGCACAGCGTTTCCGCCGCGAATACGTCCAGCCGATCGAACGTGGCAAGGTCGCCGAGAACGCCGAGAACGGTGCCCATCGCGCACATCAGCTGGAGCGATTGCGTCGTCGCATCCGACCTCTGGTTCTCCGACGCACGAAGGACGAGGTCGCTCCCGACCTTCCTCCCAAGCAGGAACAGGTGCTGCGGGTCGACCTCAGTCCTGCACACCGCGCGCTGTACGACGTCGTGCTGCAGCGCGAGCGTCAGAAGATCCTGGGCCTGCTCCGCGATCTCGATCGGAATCGCTTCATCGTGTTCCGATCGCTCACGCTTCTGCGCATGCTGAGCCTGTCACCGGGGCTCATCGACGAGACCGATGGGCGGATCGGATCCCGCAAGATCGACGTCCTTCTGGAGCGCCTCGCGGAGATGCAGGCCGAGGGGCACCGCGCGCTCGTTTTCAGCCAGTTCACGTCGTATCTGGCGCTCGTCGCACGCCGACTCGAGAAGGAGGGAATCCCATACGCCTATCTCGACGGAGCGACACGGCAGCGTCCCGCGGTCATCGAAGGCTTCCGCGCGGGTGAGCAGCCGGTGTTCCTGATCAGCCTGAAGGCCGGTGGGGTGGGGCTCACGCTGACCGAAGCGGACTATGTCTTCCTGCTCGATCCGTGGTGGAACCCCGCGGCCGAGGCGCAGGCCATCGACCGCACGCATCGCATCGGGCAGGACAACAACGTCCTCGTGTACCGCCTGATCGCCACCGACACGATCGAAGAGAAGGTGCTCGCGCTGCAACAGCGAAAGGCGCGCCTGATCACCGCCGTCATGGATGACGAGAATCTGTTCGCGCAGACGCTGACCGCCGACGACATCCGCGGGCTGCTGGACTAGGGCGAGGGCATTCTCACGGCTCGTCGCAGGAGAGCCACAGCGGGCCGCAGGTAGACTCGTGGACGCTCAATCAGGAGGAGAAGCAATGCGGATCACGGCGCTCGGCCACGCGGGGATGTTCATCGAGACCCGAGGCGGAACCATTCTCTGCGACCCCGTTCTCGGTCCCTCCTTCTTCGGGTCATGGTTCCCCTTCCCCGACAACCGCGGTCTCGATTGGGAGCGCTTCGGCAAGGCGGACTTCCTCTACATCTCGCACCGCCACCGTGACCACTTCGATCCCGCACTGCTGGAGCGCTACGTGTCGAAGGATATCGAGGTGCTGCTTCCGGAGTACCCCGTCGACGACCTCGAGCAGGACATCCGCGCGCTCGGCTACAACAACATCACCTACGCACCCGCCGGCGAGGTGATCGAGCGCGGCGAGCTCAAGATCATGGTGACGCCCCTGCGGGCGCCCAGTGACGGCCCCATCGGCGACTCGTCACTGAGCGTCGACGACGGTACGGGGTCGATGCTGAACCAGAACGACTCGCACCCGCTCGATCTGGAGGCGCTGCTCGATTTCGGCACGCCCGACGCCTACTTCACGCAGACCTCTGGCGCGATCTGGTGGCCGATGGTCTACGACCTGCCGCTGGACGCGAAGCAGAATTTCGCGCGACTCAAGCGCGACGCGCAGAACAAGCGTGCGATGTTCTACATCGAGAAGGTCGGCGCCCCGCACGTGTTCCCGATGGCCGGTCCACCGATGTTCCTGCGTGACGACCTGTTCGACTTCAACGGCTTCGGCAAGAACGGCGAGTCGATCTTCACCGATTCGAAGCAGTTCCTCGAGCACATGGAACAGCAGGCGCCCGGTCAGTACCAAGGGCACCTGTTCGTACCGGGAACGGTCGTCGACATCACCGACGGTGAGGTCACGACCTCGCAGTCGCTGTACACGGACGACGAGATCGCCCACATGTTCGACAACAAGTGGGACTACCTCGAGTCGCAGCGCGCCACGCGCCAGCAGGAGATCCAGGACGAGATCGCCACACGGGCCGAGGTCATCCCGCCGGCAGAGATGCTCGCGGCGATCAAGGCGTGGTGGGAGCCGCTGCTGAAGAAGTCGCGCACGATCCGCCTCGGTGTCGGCGGCAACGTGCGCTTCCGTATCGGCGACCTCGACATGGTCGTGGATTTCCCGCGCGCCAAGGTGCGCGAGTACGACGGTGAAGAGTGCATCTACTGGTACACGATCCCCGCCGACCTCGTCTCGACGAACATCCGCGACCACGAGATCGACTGGTCGAACTCGATCTTCCTCTCGATGCAGTTCTCGGTCGGTCGCAGCGGCAAGTTCAACGAGTTCCTGACGACTTTCCTCAAGTGCCTCTCGGTGGATCGTATCGAGTACGTCGAGAACTGGTACTCGGAGCAGACGGACCAGACCGAAGACGCGGAGATCGGAGACTGGGTCGTGCAGCGTCGGTGCCCGCACCTGCGCGCTGACCTCACGAAGACCGGCAAGGTCGATGAGGACGGCATTCTCACGTGCAGCATGCACGACTGGAAGTGGGACCTGAAGACGGGCAAGTGCCTCTCGACCACGGGCCACGCGATTCGAGCGACGAAGATCGACGAGGTGACGGCCGCGGCGATGCGTCTCGGCGTATAGCTAGAATGGGGTCATCACCACCTTTAACACCGTCCTGAGAGGCGGAGAAGGGAAGTGGCCATTGTCTGCACGCATCGTGCTGCAAGAAGCCGATATCGCGCGCGCCCTGACGCGCATCGCCCACGAGATCCTCGAATTCAATCGCGGCGCGAGCGACCTGATCCTGCTGGGCATTCCGACCCGCGGCGTCGCTCTTGCGAATCGCCTCGCGGGGGTCATCGGCTCCATCGCTCAGACGGAGGTTCCGGTCGGCGCCCTCGACGTCACGCTCTTCCGTGACGATCTCGCGAAGCATCCGACGCGCTCTCCGCAGCCGACCGACATCCCGGCGGGAGGCATCGACGGCAAGACCGTGGTGCTGGTCGACGACGTGCTCTTCTCCGGGCGCAGCATCCGCGCGGCGCTCGACGCGCTGCAGTCGATCGGACGTCCGTCCGTCGTGCGGCTTGCGATCCTCGTCGATCGCGGTCACCGCGAACTGCCCATCCGGCCCGATTTCATCGGCAAGAACATCCCGTCCTCTCGGCAGGAGCGCGTCAACGTGCGCCTCACCGAGAACGACGGCATCGACGAGGTGGCGATCGAAGGATGAGACACCTCCTCGACACTCAGACGCTCGCACGCGCCGAGGCGCTGCGCATCCTCGACGTCGCCGAGGACATGGCCGACACGCAGTCGCGCGAGATCAAGAAGCTTCCGACGCTGCGCGGGAAGACCGTCGTCAACCTCTTCTTCGAGGACTCGACACGGACCCGCATCTCCTTCGAAGCGGCCGCGAAGCGACTGTCCGCAGACGTCATCAACTTCGCCGCAAAGGGGTCGAGCGTCTCAAAGGGCGAGAGCCTCAAGGACACGGCGCAGACGCTCGAGGCGATGGGAGCGGATGCTGTCGTCATCCGGCACCCCGCCTCCGGCGCGCCCCGCACGCTGGCGACCAGCGGGTGGATCACTGCGGGTGTCGTCAACGCCGGCGACGGCACGCACGAGCATCCGACGCAGGCTCTTCTCGACGCCTTCACGATCCGCAAGCGCCGCTTCGGCACCGACAGTCGTGGTCGTGACCTCACAGGCATCCGCATCGTGATCGTGGGTGATGTGCTGCACTCACGGGTGGCGCGCTCCAACGTATGGCTCCTCGCGGCGCTCGGCGCCCACGTCACGCTCGTGACGCCTCCGACCCTCATTCCGCAGGATGTCTCGAACTGGCCCGTCCGTGTTCTGTACGACCTCGACGAGGCGCTGGCGGAGGACCCGGACGCGGTCATGATGCTGCGGATCCAGCTAGAGCGAATGCACGCGGCGTTTTTCCCGAGTGAGCGGGAGTATTCTCGCCGCTGGGGTCTCGACCCGGTACGACTTGCACGGCTCACGGGCGATAGCATTGTGTTGCACCCGGGGCCGATGAACCGGGGTCTGGAGATCTCCGCCGAAGCGGCAGATTCCCCCCGCTCCACGGTGCTCGAACAGGTCACGAACGGTGTTTCCGTGCGCATGGCCGTGCTGTACCTGCTGCTGGCAGGAGAACGAAACGAAGACGAGATGGGAAGCCCGAACGCATGACTGAGACACTCGTCTTCCGCGGAGCGCAGCTCCTCGGCACGCAGAGCGCCGACATCCTCGTGCGCGACGGTGTCATCGCCGAGATCGGATCGGGCGTCTCCGCCGCTGGCGCACGCGTGATCGATGCGGAAGGCCTCGTCGCTCTGCCCGGCCTGGTCGACCTGCACACGCACCTGCGCGAGCCCGGCTACGAGGCATCCGAGACGATCCTCTCCGGCACCCGCGCCGCCGCGGCCGGCGGTTTCACCGCCGTGTTCGCCATGCCGAACACCTCACCCGTCGCCGACTCGGCCGGCGTCGTCGAGCAGGAGCTCGCGCTGGGTGAGGCGGCCGGATACGCCACCGTCCAGCCGATCGGCGCGGTTACGGTGGGTCAGAAGGGCGAGCGTCTCGCCGAGCTCGGCGCCATGGCGACCTCACGTGCGAACGTCCGCGTCTTCAGCGACGACGGGTTCTGCGTCTGGGACTCGCTGATCATGCGCCGTGCCCTCGAGTATGTGAAGTCCTTCGGGGGAGTGATCGCCCAGCACGCCCAGGACCCGCGCCTGACCGAGGGCGCGCAGATGAACGAGGGCGCCGTCTCGGCCGAACTCGGCCTCGCCGGTTGGCCGGCCGTGGCCGAGGAGTCGATCATCGCCCGCGATGTGCTCCTCGCCGAGCATGTCGGCTCTCGCTTGCACGTCTGCCACCTCTCCACCGCCGGTTCCGTCGACCTGATCCGCTGGGCCAAGAAGCGGGGCATCGCGGTCACCGCCGAGGTGACGCCGCACCACCTGCTGCTGACGGACGAGCTGGCCCGCGATTACGATGCGCGATTCAAGGTCAACCCGCCGCTTCGTCGCGAAGAAGACGTGCTCGCCGTCCGTGAGGGCCTCGCTGACGGCACGATCGACATCGTCGCGACCGATCATGCCCCGCACCCCAGCGAGAGCAAGTCCTGTGAATGGCAGGCCGCGGCGAACGGCATGGTCGGGCTCGAGAGCGCACTGCGGGTCGTGCATCAGTCGATGGTCGAGACCGGCCTCCTGGGCTGGTCGGATGTGGCTCGCATCATGAGTGCAGCCCCTGCTCGCATCGGATCGCTGGCCGGACACGGCACCCCGCTTGAAATCGGTCAGCCCGCAGAGTTCACGCTCTACGACGCGAGCGTGCGCGGCACGTTCACGAAGGATGACCTTCGAGGCCGCAGCGTGAACTCGCCGTACCTCGGTCGTGATCTGCCGGGACGCGTGGAGTGGACCGTGCACCGCGGGTACGCCACGCTCGCGAACGGCGCCGTCGTCGAGGAGCTTGCACGATGAGTTACGAAGCCGCCGTCGCCGTCATGATCGGCGCCGCTGTGTTGGTTCTCGGTGCGATGCTCTTCGCATGGCGACGACGTCTGCGCCGCGATTCCGGGTTGCACGCACCGCTCGGTGTGCCCGAGCATGCGGATGTCCTCACCCGGCACGAGGTGCTCTATGTCGCGACCACCCGGCACGACGAGCCACTCGAGCGCCTCACCATCCGGCCACTGGCGTACCGCGCGCGCGGCGAAGCCGTCATCACCGATCGGGGCCTCGCCCTGAGCCTGGACGGCTCGCCCACCGTGTTCCTCGCATCCAACCGCCTCGTCGCGGTAGATCGCGCCACCGTCGCGATCGACCGGGTCGTCGAGCCCGGCGGACTGGTGCGCGTCGTCTGGCAGGTGGACGACTCCACCCGCGTCGACAGTTACTTGCGGGTCGTCTCCGGCGACCCGACCCACGTGATCACTGAACTCCAGCGCCTGTGCGCTGCACCCGAGACGGGAGCGTCCTCATGACCGCCACCACTACTACGGCCTCGCGCCTTCCGGATCCTGCTGTCCTGGTCCTCGAAGACGGCAGCCGCTTCCGCGGTCACGCATACGGCGCCCGAGGCACGACGATCGGAGAGGTCGTCTTCGCCACCGGCATGACCGGCTACCAGGAGACGATCACCGATCCGTCCTACGCCGGGCAGATCGTCCTGCAGACGGCACCGCACATCGGCAACACAGGCGTCAACGAGGAAGACAACGAGTCTCGTCGCATCTGGGTCGAGGGGTACATCGTGCGCGACCCCTCGCGCATCGTGTCGAACTGGCGCGCCACCGACTCACTCGAGAACGTGCTGCAGCGCGACAACATCGTCGGCATCAGCGGCATCGACACGCGTGCGGTCACCCGCCGTCTGCGCTCGGTCGGAAGCCTCCGTGGCGCGATCTTCTCGGGAGACGCCGCAGGCATCGACGCCGATGAGCAGCTGCGCATCGTGACGGAAGCTCCGCTCATGTCGGGCCAGAACCTGTCCGCACAGGTCTCCGTGGAGGTCCCGACCCTCACGCCCGCCGTCGGCGAGCGCATCGGCAACCTCGCAGTGATCGACCTCGGAGTCAAGCAGGCTACGGTGAACAACCTCGCGGCGCGCGGCTTCGACGTGCACGTGCTGCCGCAGACCTCGACGTTCGCCGAGATCCAGGCCGTCGAACCGGTCGCGGTGTTCTACTCGAACGGCCCCGGTGACCCCTCTGCCTCCGAGCGCCACGTCGCGCTGCTGCGCGAGGTCCTCGACGCGAACCTGCCGTTCTTCGGCATCTGCTTCGGAAACCAGCTGCTCGGTCGCGCCCTCGGGCTCGGCACCTACAAGCTGCCGTTCGGCCACCGCGGCATCAACCAGCCGGTGCTGGACCGCGCGACCGGACGCGTCGAGATCACGGCTCACAACCACGGCTTCGCCGTGGAGGCTCCGCTGGAGGGCACCTTCGACAGCCCGAACGGCTACGGCAAGGTCGAGGTCAGCCACATCGGCCTGAACGACAACGTCGTCGAGGGGCTTCGCGCTCTCGACATCCCCGCGTTCTCGGTGCAGTACCACCCGGAGGCTGCCTCGGGTCCCCGCGACGCCAACTATCTTTTCGACCGTTTCCGCGATCTCGTCGTCGCGCACATCTCCCAGAAGGACGCGAAGTAATGCCCAAGCGCGACGATATCAAGTCTGTTCTCGTCATCGGCTCCGGCCCGATCGTCATCGGTCAGGCCGTCGAGTTCGACTACTCCGGCACCCAGGCGTGTCGCGTTCTTCGCGAGGAGGGCGTGCGCGTCATCCTGGTGAACTCGAACCCCGCGACCATCATGACCGACCCGGACTTCGCCGACGCGACCTACGTCGAGCCGATCACCCCTGAGGTCATCGAGACGATCATCGCCAAGGAGAAGCCCGACGCGATCCTGCCGACCCTCGGTGGGCAGACGGCGCTCAACGCCGCGATGGCACTGCACGAGCGCGGCATCCTCGACAAGTACGACGTCGAGCTCATCGGCGCGCGCGTCGATGCGATCAAGAAGGGTGAAGACCGCCAGATCTTCAAGGAGCTCGTCCTCGAGGCCGGCGCAGACGTGGCGGCCTCGGTCATCGCGCACTCCATGGACGATCTGCTCGCAGGCGCCGAGAAGCTCGGCTACCCGCTCGTCGTCCGCCCCAGCTTCACGATGGGCGGCCTGGGCTCCGGCTTCGCCTACAACGAAGAGGACCTGCGTCGTATCGGCGGTGCGGGCCTACACGACTCTCCGACGAACGAGGTGCTCCTGGAGGAGTCGATCCTCGGTTGGAAGGAGTACGAGCTCGAGCTCATGCGCGACACGGCCGACAACACGGTCGTCGTCTGCTCCATCGAGAACGTCGACCCGGTCGGCGTGCACACGGGTGACTCCATCACGGTCGCACCCGCGCTGACGCTGACGGACCGCGAGTTCCAGAAGCTCCGTGACATCGGCATCGACATCATCCGCGCCGTCGGCGTGGACACCGGTGGCTGCAACATCCAGTTCGCGATCAACCCCGAAGACGGCCGCATCATCGTCATCGAGATGAACCCGCGCGTCTCGCGCTCAAGCGCGCTGGCATCGAAGGCGACGGGTTTCCCGATCGCGAAGCTCGCCGCCAAGCTGGCGCTCGGCTACCGTCTGGACGAGGTCACGAACGACATCACGGGCGTGACGCCGGCGAGCTTCGAGCCGACGCTCGACTACATCGTCGTCAAGGTGCCGCGCTTCGCCTTCGAGAAGTTCCCGGCGGCTGACGCGACGCTGACGACAACCATGAAGTCGGTCGGTGAGGCGATGGCCATCGGCCGCAACTACACGACCGCGCTGCAGAAGGCGTTGCGATCGCTGGAGAAGCGCGGTTCGAGCTTCCACTGGGGGCCGGAGGACCGCTCCGTCGAAGAGCTGCTCGAGATCTCGAAGACGCCGACCGACGGTCGCATCGTGACGCTGCAGCAGGCGCTGCGCAAGGGCGCGACGATCGAGCAGGCCTTCGAGGCGACCGCGATCGATCCTTGGTTCCTCGACCAGATGATCCTGATCAACGAGGTTGCCGACATCATCGCCTCGGCGGAAGAGCTGGATGCTGCGACGCTGCGCCACGCGAAGGAGCACGGCTTCTCGGACGTGCAGATCGCCGAGCTGCGCGGCCTCGACGAGACCGAGGTACGTGAGGTGCGCCGTGCACTCGCTGTGCGCCCCGTCTACAAGACGGTCGACACCTGCGCTGGAGAGTTCCCGGCCCTGACGCCGTACCACTACTCGAGCTACGACAGCGAGACCGAGGTCGAACCCTCGGACCGCAAGAAGGTCGTCATCATCGGCTCAGGCCCGAACCGCATCGGTCAGGGTGTCGAGTTCGACTACTCCTGCGTGCACGCCTCGTTCGCCCTGTCGGATGCCGGCTACGAGACCGTCATGGTCAACTGCAACCCGGAGACGGTGTCGACCGACTACGACACCTCCGACCGCCTGTACTTCGAGCCCCTGACGCTGGAGGACGTGCTGGAGGTGCTCGACGCGGAAGCAGCGAGCGGTGAGATCCTCGGTGTCGTCTGCCAGCTCGGGGGCCAGACGCCGCTGGGCCTGGCGAAGGGCATCGAGGCCGCCGGCTACACGATCCTCGGCACGAGCCCGGAGGCGATCGATCTCGCCGAGGAGCGCGAGCTCTTCTCGCGTCTGCTCGATGACGCCGGCCTCGTCGCGCCGCGCAACGGCACGGCGATCGATGTCGAAGGTGCTGTCGCCATCGCGGAGGAGATCGGCTACCCCGTGCTCGTCCGCCCGTCGTTCGTCCTCGGCGGACGCGGCATGGAGATCGTCTACAGCACTGAGTCGCTGCGCGACTACTTCGTGCGCACGGCGGGTGAGGTCGTGATCGAAGAGGGCAAGCCGCTTCTGGTCGACCGCTTCCTCGACGACGCGATCGAGCTGGATGTCGACGCTCTGTACGACGGCCAGGAGCTGTACATCGGCGGCGTCATGGAGCATCTCGAAGAGGCGGGCATCCACTCCGGCGACTCGAGTTGTACGCTGCCTCCCGTCTCGCTCGGCCGCTCGGACGTGGATCGGGTGCGCACGGCGACGCTGGCGATCGCTGAGGGCGTGGGCGTCCGCGGTCTGCTGAACGTGCAGTTCGCGATCAGCGCGGGCGTGCTCTACGTGATCGAGGCGAACCCGCGCGCGAGCCGCACGGTGCCTTTCGTGTCCAAGGCCCTCGGTATCCCGATGGCGAAGGCCGCGAGCCGCATCATGGTCGGTGCGACGATCGCCGAGCTGCGCGCCGAGGGACTGCTTCCCGAGGTCGATGGCTCGCGGGTCCCGCTGGGATCTCCGGTCGCCGTGAAGGAGGCTGTGCTTCCCTTCAAGCGCTTCCGCACCGCAGACGGCAAGACGGTCGATTCCGTGCTCGGCCCGGAGATGCGCTCGACCGGTGAGGTCATGGGCATCGACAAGGATTTCCCGACGGCGTTCGCGAAGAGCCAGGCTGCCGCCTACGGCGGCATGCCGACGTCGGGCACCGTGTTCATCTCGGTTGCCGATGCGGACAAGCGCGCGGTCATCCTGCCTGCGCACCGCCTGCAGCAGCTCGGGTTCACGATCGTTGCGACCGAGGGCACGGCCGAGATCCTCTCGCGTAACGGCATCGAGGTGACGGTCGTCGAGAAGTACAGCGCGACGCAGGAGTCGGGTGCGCAGAACATCGTCGACCTCATCAACGACGGTCAGATCGACATCATCGTGAACACCCCGAGCGGTGGCGCGACGCGCGCTGACGGCTACGAGATTCGCGCCGCGGCGGTCGCCGCCGACAAGGCTCTCTTCACGACGATGGCTGTTCTGGGCGCTGCAGTGAGCGGCATGGATGCGGCCGATCAGGGCTTCGCCGTGCGCAGCCTGCAGGAGTACGCGGCCGACCGACTGGCCCGCCTGTGATTCAGCGCTTCGGGGAGCGGGTGCGTGCGGCGATCTCGTCGTACGGCCCGCTCTGCGTGGGGATCGACCCGCATGCGCACCTGCTGAGCGAGTGGGGACTGGATGCCTCGGCATCCGGCGTCCGCGAGTTCGGCCTGCGCGTCGTAGAGGCTGCCGGAGGGCGTGCCGGGATCGTCAAGCCGCAGGTGTCGTTCTTCGAGCGCTTCGGCTCGACGGGCATCGCCGCGCTGGAGGATGTCCTCGCTGCTGCCCGCGCCGCGGGTCTCGTCGTGATTGCGGATGCGAAGCGCGGCGACATCGGCTCGACCATGGACGCATACGCGGAGGCTTGGCTCACGCCCGGGAGCCCGCTGGAGGCGGACGCGCTGACCGTGAACCCGTATCTGGGCGTCGGAGCGCTGGACGGCGCGCTGCGCCTCGCGGACGAGCACGGCAAGGGGCTCTTCGTCCTCGCGGCGACGAGCAATCCTGAGGCGCTGCCCGTGCAGACGGCGCAGACGCGCGAGGGTGAGACGGTGGCCGGTGCCATCATCTCCGCGGTCTCCGCCTACAACGCGGCGGTGACGCCCGCAGGGGAGTGGGCATCTCACGGGTTCGTGATCGGTGCGACGGTTGACCGTTCTGTGCTCGGAGTGCCGGAGACGCTGAGCCCCGTCGCTCCGATCCTGGCACCGGGCTTCGGGTTCCAGGGCGCGCAGATCGCCGACCGTGATGTGCTGTTCGGCGCGCTGGCCCCCGCCGTCATCGCGAGTGAGAGCCGGAGTGTCCTGTCCGCGGGTCCTTCGGGACTCGCCGCGGCGATCGATGAGCGTCGAGCTCTCCTCGGAGGTGCACAGGATGGCTGAGTCCGTTCCCCCGCAGGACGTCGACCGGGTCGCGGCCGCGCGCCGTGCCGTTGAGCGTCGACGGGCGCGTGCCTCGATCAAACGTGACCTCGCGATGCGTGTCGTGTCCGGCCAGGAGGTGCTGCGCCGCGCGGCGGAAGATCCGACCTCGGCTGCGGCAACGCTCCGCGTGCCCGACTTCCTGACCGCGCTTCCCGCGATCGGTGCGGGCAAACGTGATCGCATCCTCGAGGCCCTGCAGATCTCGCCGGTCAAGCGTCTCGGCGGGCTGGGAGTCCGCCAGCGAACGGTGCTCCGCGAATGGCTGGACGAGCGCTTCCCGCAGTCCGAGCCGCGTGCAGGCCGCAGCCGCCTTCTCGTCCTGGCGGGCCCGACCGCCGTCGGCAAGGGCACCGTGGCGACGCACATCCGTGAGACGCACCCCGAGATCCACCTTTCGGTGTCGGCGACGACGCGTGCTCCGCGTCCCGGAGAGATCGACGGTGTGCACTACTTCTTCGTCGACGAGGATCGGTTCGATCAGATGATCGCCGACGACGAACTGCTCGAGTACGCGACGGTGCACAACCGGTTCCGCTATGGCACTCCGCGCGCGCCGATCGAGCAGGCGCTGGCGGAGGGGAAGACGGTGCTGCTCGAGATCGATCTGCAGGGTGCGCGTCAGGTGCGCGCCGCGGATGCCTCGGCGACATTGGTCTTCCTGCTGCCGCCGTCGTGGGATGAGCTCGTACAACGTCTCGTGGGCCGCGGCACCGAGGACGAGGCCGAGAGGGCTCGTCGCCTGCGCACCGCGAAGGTCGAACTGGCGGCGCAGAACGAGTTCGATTACCGCATTGTGAACCAGGACGTCGCCACAGCGGCGCGCGAGGTCGTAGAATTGTCTGAGGCTGCGGCGCGTTAGCGCCATCAGGTGTGCCTGCGCACACCGTTCGCCTGAATCTTTTGCGACGACGTGTCGCCGAATTAGGAGGTCCACATGGCCGGTAGCAACCAGGGCATCATCGATCCGCCGATCGACAACCTGCTCGATCGTGTCAGCTCGAAGTACGAGCTCGTGATCTTCGCGTCCAAGCGTGCGCGTCAGATCAACGACTACTACTCCGACCTTCACGAGGGCAACCTCTTCGACAACGTGGGTCCGCTGGTCGACTCGTCGGTCGAAGACAAGCCGCTCACGATCGCGCTGCACGAGATCAACGAGGACAAGCTCCGCATCCGTCACGCGGAGTAAGCACGTCACTTCCGGAGCCGTCGCCGTCCATCAGGATGTCGGCGGCTCCGTGCACACTGGGAACACCCCCGACCGCATACCGTTGGAGCACCGATGAGCGCCCTGCGCCTTTTCACGTCAGAATCCGTCACCGAAGGGCACCCCGACAAGATCTGCGACCAGATCTCGGACAGCATCCTCGACGGGCTGATCGCACAGGACATCGGCTCCCGTGTCGCCGTCGAGACGCTGGTGACGACGGGTCTCGTGCACGTCGCCGGCGAGATCCGCACGGAGGCGTACGTCGACATCCCGACGATTGTGCGCAGCGTCGTCAACGACATCGGCTACACATCCAGCGAGATGGGCTTCGACGGCTCCTCCTGCGGTGTGAGCGTGTCGGTGGGGGAGCAGTCCGGTGATATCGCCCATGGCGTCGACAATGCGCACGAGTCCCGCGAAGGCGGCTCCGCAGATCCGCGCGACGCACTCGGTGCGGGAGACCAGGGCATCATGTTCGGTTTCGCGACGACCGAGACGCCCCAGCTCATGCCGATGGCCGCGTGGACGGCCCATCGGCTCGCCGAGCGTCTGACGGAGGTGCGACGCGAGGGCATCCTCCCGTTCCTGCGCCCGGACGGCAAGACGCAGGTCACGCTGGGCTACGAGGGCTTCACGCCCAAGACCGTCGACACGGTCGTGCTCTCGACCCAGCACCACCCGGATGTCTCGCAGGACGAGCTGCGTGCGCTCGTGCGCCAGCACGTCATCGAACCGGTTCTGGCCGACACCGGACTGGCGCTGGACGATGTGACCTTCCACATCAACCCGGCGGGCCCGTTCGTGACGGGTGGCCCGAAGGGTGATGCCGGCCTCACGGGCCGCAAGATCATCATTGACACCTATGGCGGGGCCTCGCGTCACGGTGGCGGCGCTTTCAGCGGAAAGGACCCGTCGAAGGTCGACCGATCCGGTGCCTACGCCATGCGCTGGGTCGCCAAGAACGCGGTGGCGGCGGGACTCGCTGAGCGCCTTGAGGTGCAGGTCGCGTATGCGATCGGTGTGGCACGTCCGGTGGGTCTCTACGTCGAGAGCTTCGGCACCGGCGCGGTGTCCGACGACGTGATCACCAGGGCGATCGAGAGCGTGTTCGATCTGCGTCCGCAGGCGATCATCGAAGAGCTCGACCTGCTGCGTCCGATCTACGCCGAGACGGCTGCCTACGGGCACTTCGGCCGGGAGCTCCCCACCTTCACGTGGGAGAACACCAACCGTGCGGAGGAGCTTCGCCGCGCCGCAGGGCTCTGACGGTGAGCTGCCCGTGACGCGCTCCATCGTTCGGGTGCTGCTCGACTCGCCGCTGCCGCAGCTCGATCGTCTCTTCGACTATGCCGTTCCGGCGGAGTACGTCGAGGACGCGCAACAGGGCGTGCGCGTGCGCGTGCCGCTGCGCTCGGCTGGCAGGATGATCGACGCGTACGTCGTCGAGGTCGATACCGAGGAGGACGACAGCCGCGCGCTGTCGGAGATCGACACGGTGGTCTCTGCAGCTCCTGTCCTTCCGTCGTCGCTCGCATCCCTCGCGCGCCGCGTCGCCGACCGATCTGCCGGCCGTGCATCCGACGTCTTGAGGCTTGTGATCCCGAAGCGTCAGGTGCGAGTGGAGAAGGCTTGGCTCGCCGCGGGATCCCTGCAGGCGAGCGCGCCCGTCGCGGTCGCACCGGAGGCGCAGGGTCGTGCGGTCACGGTGCTGGGGGAGTACGAGGGGCTGACGGACGCGCTTCGCGCACGAGCCCGCCTCGCGGTCGAGGCGATCCCGCGCGTGAACGAGGCCGGCGACCCGGCGTGGGCGGAGCTCTTGGCGGCGGCGGCGAACGCGACGCTGAGCGATGGTGCCTCCGCGATCCTCGTCGTTCCGGACTATCGCGACATCGAGCGCGTCATGGCAGCGCTCTCGGGCCTGGTGCCGGAGGAAGCGATCGTGCGACTGGATGCGAAGCAGTCAGGACCGCTGCGGTATCGCGCCTTCCTGCGCACGCTCGAGGATGCGCCGTGCATCGTCGTCGGCAATCGTTCGGCCGTCTACGCGCCGGTCACCGCTGGACTCGTCGCGCTCTGGGACGACGGTGACAACCTGCTGGCCGAGCCGCTCGCGCCCTATGTGCATCCGCGTGACGTGGCTCTGCTCCGTCAGGAGCGGGAGGGCTCGGCTCTCATGTTCGCCGGCCACACGCGCACTACGGACGTCGAGCGGCTCACCGCGACGGGATGGGTGCAGCCGATCACCGCAGCGCGGCGTGTGCTTCCTCGGGTGATCCTGGACCCGCCACAGGAGATCGATCAACGCGGCCAACGGCTGCCTTCGCGTGCGTTTCTCGCGGCGCGTGAGGCGACAGCAGAAGGACCCGTTCTCGTGCAGGTCGCGCGGCCCGGATTCGCACCGACCCTGGTGTGCGGTCAATGTCGCGTTCCGGCACGATGCCGCGCGTGCGGCGGTCCGCTAGGAGCGCGTCATCGTGGTGCGGCACCGGTCTGCGGCTGGTGCGCACGCACGGCGCATGCGTGGACGTGCACATCCTGTGGGTCGGACAAAGTGCGTCTGGCCGCATCCGGCACCGAGCGCACCGCCGACGAACTGGGGCGCGCGTTCCCCGGCGTGCGCGTGATCGTCGCCGACGGCAACCATCCTGTCGAGAGCGTCGCGGATCGCCCATCACTCGTGGTCGCGACGCGCGGCGCCGAGCCTCCGGCCGTCGGCGGCTATCGCGCGGTCGTGCTGTTGGATGGTGCGCGGATGCTGCAGGCCCCTGAGCTGCGCATCGGCGAGTCGTGTCTGCGCTGGTGGTCGAACGCCGCGGCTCTGGCCGCACCGGGCGCGCCGATCCATCTCGTCGGTGTGGACGGGCCGGTGGCGAAGGCCCTCGCGACCTGGAACCACGGTGCCTACGCGCGCAGCGAGCTGGCAGCCCGCGCCCCGTTGCACATGCCGCCGACGGCCCGCGTCGCGCAGATCGACGGGACGGCGGCGGGAGTCCAACGCGCGCTGGAAGCAATCGCTGAGGTGGGTCTGCCTGCCGATGCGGTGCTCGGCCCGATTCCCCGCGAGGACGAGCCCGAGCTGCAGCGCGCACTCGTGCGCTTCGACTACGCGGCCGGAACGAGGGTGGTCGCGGCGCTGCGGGCCGCCGTGATCGCCGAGGCCACAGGGCGCCGTCGGGGTCGCGGCCGCACGAGCCGGACTACGCTTTCCGTGAGGCTCGACATCACCGAACCCGATCTCTGAGCACGGGCCGTTCCCCGCTCGCTCTCACGCACTCCCCGAACAAAGGATCTTCGATGCGTCTCGTCTTCGCCGGCACTCCGGCAGTGGCCGTGCCGACGCTGCGTCTGCTGGCGGCGCAGCATGAGGTGGTCGCGGTGGTCACGCGCCCGGATGCGCCGTTGGGGCGCAAGCGCGTGCTGACGCCCTCGCCGGTGGCTGCTGTCGCTGACGAGCTGGGCCTCCCGGTCATCAAGGCGGCGCGCCTGGATGACGAGGTCACGCAGGAGATCTCGGCTCTCGCGCCGGAGCTCGGCGTCATCGTCGCGTACGGCGGTCTCGTCCGCGAACCGCTGCTGCAGACGCCGACGCACGGATGGATCAACCTGCACTTCTCGCTGCTGCCGGAGTGGCGTGGTGCCGCGCCGGTGCAGCGTGCGCTGATGGCGGGCGACCGCGAACTCGGAGCGAGCGTCTTTCAGCTCGTTGCGGCCCTGGACGCGGGTGATGTCTTCGCGCGCCGCACGTTCGAGATTCCCGTCGATGCTACGGCGGATGCGTCGCTCGCCGCCCTTGCCGAGTCCGGTGCTGGTCTGACGGCCGAAGTGATCGCGGCTATTGCGGACGGGACGGCCGTGGCGGTGCCGCAGGTCGGCGACGCGACGTACGCGGCGAAGCTCTCTCACGCGGATGGGCTCCTGGACTGGGGGCTTTCGGCGGAGGAGATCTTCGCTCGCTACCGCGGAGTCACAAGTGAGCCCGGGGCGCATACGACCGTCGGCGAACAGGCCGTGAAGGTCTTGGAGATGTCCCGTCCCGACGCGGCCGAGGTGTCGCTGGCGCCCGGTGAGCTGCGTGGAACAAAGAGGGGTGTGCTCGTCGGCACGGCGACGACGCCGCTGCTCGTCGTGCGCGTGCAGCCCGCGGGCAAGGGCGCGATGATGGCAGCCGACTGGTTGCGCGGGCTCAAGGCGGATGCGAGGTTCGGAGCATGAGTGAGGCGCGCAAGGCACAGGAGAGCGGCTCGGATCGCTCCCGTCGTTCCCCGGAGCGAGGAACGCGCGGCGGCCCCGGCGGATCGCGCAGCGGGCAGAGTCGATCATCGTCGTCGCGCATCCAGCCCGCACGCCGCATCGCGTTCGACGTGCTGCGCGCCGTCGCGACCGACGACGCGTACGCCAATCTCGTCCTGCCTGCCTTGCTGCGGGAGGCCGGGCTCTCGCCCGCGGATGCTGCGCTCGCGACCGAGCTCACCTACGGCACACTTCGTCGACAGGGAACCTATGACGCCGTGATCGCCATCGCCGCCGGCCGCTCCGTCGACCAGATCGATCCGGCGGTTCTGGACGCGCTGCGCCTGGGCGCGCACCAGCTGCTGAGCACACGTGTAGCGGCGCACGCGGCCGTCAACGAATCGGTGTCCCTCGTCTCCGAGGTCGCGGGCCGGGGAGCATCCGGATTCGCCAATGCCATCCTGCGCCGGATCACAGAGCGCGACGAGGCCGAGTGGCTGGACGTCATCCAGGCGTCGGCCCGTTCGGACGACGAACGGCTCGGACTGCGCACGGCGCACCCGGTCTGGGTCATTCGCGCACTGCGCCGAGCGCTGGCCGCGGAGGGTCGCGAGGAGGAGCTCGATGCGCTGCTCGAGGCCGACAATGCCGCCCCGGAGGTGACGCTCGTCGCTCTTCCCGGGCTGGCGGAGCTCGATGAGCGGGATGCCTTCGCCGAGACGCCGCGTCCCTATGCGGCGACCGCGTACGGTCTGCGCGGCGGTGATCCGCGCGCCATCGTCGAGGAGCACGGCGGTCGCGTCCGTGTGCAGGATGAGGGCTCGCAGCTCGTCGCGCTCGCGCTCGTCGGTGCCGCTGCCGTGCGCAAGGGCGAACGCTGGCTCGACCTCTGTGCCGGCCCCGGAGGCAAGACCGCACTCCTCGCTGCCGAGGCGCTGCAGCACGGTGCCTCGCTCGATGCGAACGAGCTGGTGCCGACGCGCGCCCGACTCGTGCGATCGGCGCTGCGTCCCGTGCCGCTGGAGGTCACCGTGACAGAGGCGGACGGGCGCGAGCTCGCGGCGTCCCGGCCCGGCGTGTACGACCGCATTCTCATCGATGCTCCCTGCACGGGCCTCGGCGCGCTGCGCCGACGTCCGGAGGCACGCTGGCGCAAATCTCCGGCAGACGTGGCGGAGCTCGTCGGACTGCAGGAAGAACTGCTCGCGAACGCTCTCGACGCGCTCGCGCCCGGCGGGATCGCCGCCTACGTCACGTGCTCGCCGCACCTCGCCGAGACCGCAGGGGTGGTCGAGACCGTGCTGCGCTGGCGATCCGACATCGAAGAGCTCGATGCGCGTGCGGCCATCGTCGACGTCGCGAAATCACCGATCGATCTCGCCGCACCCATCGACGGATCCGGGCACGCGCAGCTCTGGCCGCACCGTCACGGCACCGACGCGATGTTCCTCGCACTCCTGCGCAAGACGGGGGAGACCGCATAATGGGCCACATGTCGCATCTTCACTCCCTGCCGTCCGCTCCGCGCATCAACCCGAGCATCCTCGCTGCGGATTTCGTGAACATGCAGGCTGATCTCGCGCGCATCGCGACCGCGGACTTCGCCCACGTCGACGTCATGGACAACCATTTCGTGCCGAACCTGACCTTCGGCCCCCAGATGGTCGAGCGCATCCAGGCGACGAGCCCGATTCCGCTCGATGTTCATCTCATGATCACCGACCCCGATCGCTGGGCGCCGGGCTATGCCGAACTGGGTGCTGCCAGCGTCACCTTCCATCTCGAGGCCGCAGCCGATCCCGTTGCGCTGGCACGGCGTCTGCGCGCGATCGGCGCCCGCGCCGGCGTCGCGATCAAGCCGGGAACGGCGGGGGAGAGCCTCTACGACATCTTGGACGAGTTCGATCAGGTCCTTGTGATGACCGTCGAGCCGGGTTTCGGCGGGCAGGGTTTCATGCCCGAGACGATGCCGAAGCTCCGTGCACTCGCCGACGAGGTTCGTCGCCGCGGCTCGGATGTGTGGCTGCAGGTGGATGGCGGCATCTCCGACAGCACCATCGCCCAGGCCGCCGAGGCGGGGGCTGACACTTTCGTGGCCGGATCGGCCGTCTATGGGGCCGAGGATGTCGCGGCGGCTGTCGCACGGCTCCGAGAGCTCGCGCGAGCCGCTAGCCTGGGAGAGTGAAGACCTTCGACGAACTGTTCGCCGAGCTCAGCCGAAAGGCACAGGAGCGCCCCGAGGGATCGGGGACCGTCCGCGAGCTCGACGCGGGCGTCCACACCATCGGAAAGAAGATCGTCGAGGAGGCCGCCGAAGTCTGGATGGCCGCCGAGTACGAGAGCGACGACGCCGCTGCGGAGGAGATCTCGCAGCTGCTCTACCACCTGCAGGTGCTAATGCTCGCCAAGGGCCTGACGCTGGAGAACGTCTACCGACATCTGTGAACGTGTCCCTCGTGTAGACCGTTCGATCAGAAAGATTCCCATGCTCCGCATTGCCGTTCCCAACAAGGGTTCGCTGTCCGAAACCGCCGTCGAGATGCTGCAGGAGGCCGGGTACGCCGGTCGCCGCGACCCCAAGACGCTTCACGTCATCGACGCCGACAACGACGTCGAGTTCTTCTACCTCCGACCCCGTGACATCGCGACCTACGTCGCATCCGGCGCCCTTGACGTCGGCATCACCGGTCGTGATCTCCTGCTCGACGTTCGCCAGAACGCGAACGAGATTGAGCCGCTCGGTTTCGGCGGATCGACTTTCCGCTTCGCGGGCCCTCCCGGACGATTCACCTCGATCGACGACCTTCGCGGCGTACGCGTCGCAAGCGCCTACCCAGGACTGGTGGGCGCGTTCCTGGAAGAACGAGGGATCGACGCCGAACTCGTGCAGCTCGATGGTGCGGTCGAGTCCGCGGTGCGCTTGGGCGTGGCGGATGCGGTCGCCGATGTCGTATCGACCGGAACAACCCTGCGTCAGGCGGGTCTTGAGATCTTCGGTCCGGTGATCCTGGAGTCCGAGGCCGTGCTGATCGAACGCCCCGACGGCGCCGCAGGGACGGAGACGCTGCTGCGTCGCCTCCGTGGTGTCATGGTCGCCCGTCGCTTCGTGCTGCTCGACTACGATCTTCCGGCGCACCTGGTCGATCAGGCCGTGACGATCGCTCCGGGGCGTGAGTCCCCGACGATCTCGCCGTTGCGTGATCCCGAATGGGTTGCCGTCCGTGTCATGATCCCGCGCCGCGGTGTCAACCAGGTCATGGACGATCTCTACGCGCTCGGCGCGCGGGCGATCCTGGTGACCGCTATCGACGCGGCGAGGCTCTGATGACCCTCGCCGCTCGCGTCATCCCCTGCCTCGACGTGGCTACGGGCCGTGTCGTCAAGGGCGTCAACTTCGAGAACCTTCGCGACATGGGAGATCCTGTCGAGCTCGCGCGGCACTACGCGGCGCAGGGAGCGGACGAGATCACGTTTCTCGACGTCACCGCGACGGTCGATGGCCGTGCCACCACCTATGACGTCGTGCAGCGGACCGCTGAGCAGGTCTTCGTGCCGTTGACCGTCGGCGGAGGCATCCGCTCGGTGGAAGACGTCGCCCGTCTGCAGGGCGTCGGCGCTGACAAGATCGGGGTGAACTCGGCCGCCATCGCGCGCCCGGCGCTGATCGACGAGATCGCCGATCGTTTCGGCGCGCAGGTGATCGTGCTGTCGCTCGACATCAAGCGCAGCGGCAACACCGCCTCGGGCTTCGTCGTGACAACCCACGGCGGACGCACCGAGACGACGTTGGATGCGGTGGAGTGGGCCCGTGAGGCGATCGAGCGCGGAGCGGGCGAACTGCTGGTCAACTCGATCGACGCCGACGGCACTCGCGACGGCTTTGATCTCGAGCTCGTTCGACTCATGCGTGAGATCTCCAGCGTGCCGGTGATCGCGTCCGGAGGCGCCGGCAAGGCCGCGGACTTCCCGCCGGCGATCGCTGCCGGCGCGGATGCGGTGCTCGCTGCCAGCGTCTTTCACTCGGGACTGCTGACGGTCGGGGATGTCAAGCAGGCGCTGCGCGAAGCGGGGGCGATCGTCCGATGACCGATGTGGATGCGGCGCTGTCCCGCGTGCGGTGGAATGACGACGGCCTCGTCGCCGTCGTCGTCCAGCAGTGGGACACCAAAGAGGTCCTGATGATGGCATGGGCGAACGCGGATGCGCTTCGTGAGACGCTCACCTCCGGACGTGCCACGTACTGGTCGCGATCGCGTCAGGAGTACTGGCGCAAGGGCGACACCTCCGGCCATGTGCAGCACGTGCGGGGCGCTCGTCTCGACTGCGATGGCGACACGGTGCTGCTGAGTGTCGATCAGGTCGGTGTCGCGTGCCACACCGGCACCCGCACGTGCTTCGACGCGGATGACCTGACACCCTTCGTGGCGCTCGTCGACTGACACCCGTACAGGAGAAGTGAAATGAAAGAGCTCGGCCGCCGCGGACGCGCACTGACCGCGCTGCTGTTCGTGATCGCGGGCGGCATCGGCATCATCTCCTCGACGCAGACCTGGTTCACCGTCGTCCGTGTCGACGGCGCGGCGGACGTGCCCGTCGCGGGGGCGGATGCGATGCCGGTGCTCGCTCCGCTGAGTCTCGCGGTGCTCGCGCTGAGCGCCGCCATCGCGATCGTCGGACCCGTCATGCGCATCGTCTTCGCGATCATCGCGATGCTCATCGCGGGCTCGCTCGGGACGGCGACGCTCGTCGTCGCACAGTCGCACCCGGTCTCGGCGGTCGCATCCACGCTCAGCGAGCTCGTCGGGCTCATGGGCGAGGAGGCGCTCGCTCCGATGATCGCCTCGATCACGGGGACGCCCTGGCCCTGGATTGCGCTCGTGGCGTGGGCCGTCCTGTTCCTCGGCGGCATCTTCGCGCTGGTGACCGCCCGTCACTGGAAGGTCGGGGGGCGGCGTTTTCAGACAAGCTCATCGACGCCGCACGACGGACCGATCGATGCCGTCGAATCCTGGGACGATCTCTCCCACGGTACGGATCCGACGCGCTGACCGTCCCGGATGCGGCCGGACGACCGCATCCACAGCACGCCCGCCGGCGTCTGCGGCGCGGGCCGTGTTCCCGATAGACTGGCAGAGATTTCACAGCACGCTCGGAGGAGTAACATGACCAACCCCATCGCCGACCCCGGCCACGGACACTCGCCTGCCGCCTGGACCGCCGTGGTGATCATGCTCCTGGGCTTCACCATCGGCACAGTGGCGTTCTTCCTCGACCTGCCCGCGATCGTCTGGGCCTCCGCGGGTATCGTCGTGGTGGGTGCGCTCGTCGGCTGGATCATGGCGAAGGCCGGTTACGGCGTCAAGGGCCCGAAGTACGCACCGAAGGCCCACTAGTGGTGCTCGCCGACCTCACGGCCGGCGCTGTCGCAGACGCTGCACGACGCGAGCAGTCGCGCTCGCTTGCAGAGGTCGAACGCGCGGCGCTCGCACTGCCTCCCGCGCGTGACGCGCTTGTGGCACTTGCTCCGGCTGATCGGGTCAAGATCATCGCTGAGGTCAAGCGCGCAAGCCCTTCCCGTGGGGCACTGGCCGAGATTCCCGATCCGGCGCTGCAGGCACGCCTGTACGAGCAGGGCGGAGCGTCTGCGATCAGCGTCCTGACGGAGGAGCGTCGGTTCGGCGGCAGCCTTGCCGACCTCGAGGCTGTGACCGCGTCTGTGAGCCTCCCGGTTCTGCGCAAGGACTTCATCGCGACGCCCTACCAGGTGTTCGAAGCCCGCGCAGCGGGTGCTGACCTGGTGCTGCTCATCGTGGCCGGTCTGGAGCCGCAGGTGCTGCGCGACCTCTATGCGCTCATCCTGCAACTGGGTATGACGCCGCTCGTCGAGACGCATTCCGCGGAAGAGCTCGACCTGGCGATCGACCTGGGGGCATCGCTCATCGGTGTGAACGCGCGTAGCCTCCAGACGCTCGAACTCGACCGCGACCTCTTCGGCCGTCTTGTCGAGCGCATCCCCAACACGGCGATCAAGATCGCGGAATCCGCAGTTCTGACGCCCGCTGATGTGACCCACTACCGTTCCGCCGGTGCGGATGTGGTGCTCATCGGCGAAGCACTCGTCACCGGCGACCCCGTCGCCACACTCGCATCCTTCCTGGAGGCAGGCGCATGAGCCTACGTGAACAGCCGGGCCCCTTCTTCGGCGAGTTCGGCGGTCGTTACATGCCGGAGTCTCTCATCGCCGCGATCGACGAACTCACGCTCGCGTATGCCGAGGCGATTGTCGATCCGGTGTTCCAGACAGAGCTCGCCTCGCTGCTCCACTCGTACGCGGGGCGCCCGTCGCCCATCACGGAGGTGCCGCGCTTCGCGGAGCACGCGGGCGGCGCACGCATCTTCCTCAAGCGTGAGGACCTCAACCACACCGGCTCGCACAAGATCAACAACGTGCTGGGCCAGGCGCTGCTCACCAAGCGTCTCGGCAAGACACGGGTGATCGCCGAGACCGGTGCAGGCCAGCACGGTGTTGCCACGGCGACGGCGGCCGCGCTTTTCGGTCTCGAGTGCACGATCTACATGGGTGAGGTCGACACGCAACGGCAGGCGCTGAACGTCGCACGTATGCGCCTGCTCGGCGCCGAGGTTGTGCCTGTCACGACCGGCTCCCGCACTCTCAAAGACGCGATCAACGATGCCTACCGCGACTGGGTGGCCACGGTCGAGACCACCAACTACATCTTCGGCACCGCGGCCGGGCCGCACCCGTTCCCGGCGATGGTGCGCGACTTCCAGAAGATCATCAGCGAGGAAGCCCGCCAGCAGCTGCTGGATGAGGTCGGCCGTCTTCCCGACGCCGTTCTCGCGTGTGTCGGCGGCGGCTCGAACGCCATCGGCATGTTCGACGCATTCATCGATGATGAGTCCGTGCGCCTTCTCGGCGTCGAAGCGGCCGGCGACGGCGTCGACACGGACCGTCACGCCGCATCCATCGAGCGCGGGCGCCCCGGCGTTCTGCACGGTGCGAAGACGTTCGTCCTGCAGGACGAAGACGGTCAGACCATCGAGTCGCACTCGATTTCAGCAGGCCTGGACTACCCGGGCGTCGGTCCCGAGCACGCCTGGCTCGCGTCGATCGGTCGCGCCGAGTACATTCCCGCCACAGATGACGAGGCGATGCAGGCGCTGCGTCTGTTGAGCCGCACCGAGGGCATCATTCCGGCGATCGAATCGGCTCACGCCCTGGCCGGCGCACTGCGCCTCGGTCGTGAGCTGGGCCCGGATGCGGTGCTGGCCGTGTGCCTCTCCGGTCGTGGCGACAAAGACATGGACACAGCCGCGCGCTACTTCGAGCTGTACGACGACCCCGAGAACGCAGGAGAATCGGCATGAGCCGCGTAGACGACGCGATCCAGCGCGCCCACGATGCCGGACGCGGTGCGTTCATCGGGTACCTCCCCGTAGGATTCCCTGACCTTCCGACCAGCATCGAGGCAGCGATCACGCTCGCACGCAACGGTGTCGACATCATCGAACTGGGACCGCCGTACAGCGATCCCGTCATGGATGGCGCGATCATCCAGGAAGCCACTCAGACCGCACTCGCGGCAGGCTTCAAGATGGCAGACCTGTTCACAGCGGTCCGTGCGATCACCGATGCCGTCGACGTCCCCGTCGTCGTGATGTCGTACTGGAACCCCATCTGGCAGTACGGTGTCGATCGCTACGCGGATGATCTTCTCGCGGCCGGCGGAGCGGGCATCATCACGCCCGACATCACTCCGGAGTCCGCCGAGGAATGGATCGCCGCCAGTCGCCGCACAGGCCTTGACCGGATCTTCCTGGCCGCGCCGACCTCAAGCGACGAGCGCCTGGACCTGGTCGTCTCCGCGTCATCGGGATTTGTGTACACCGTGTCGACCATGGGCATCACGGGGGAGCGCGCGGCGCTCGACCAGGCTGCCCGTACGCTCGTCGAGCGTCTGCGCGTGCACGGTGTCGGGCGTGCCTGCGTCGGGATCGGCATCTCGAACGCGGAGCAGGTCGCTCGCGTCCTCGAGTATGCAGATGGCGCGATCGTGGGCACCGCCCTCGTCCGGGCGCTGCGTGACGGCGGCGTCGAACGCCTCGCCGAGGTGACCCGCGAGCTGTCCGCTGGCACGCACCGCGCCGCCTGACCCCGTAAACTCGTGATCATGTCCCTCGCGCTTCAGAACGTCCTCACGGGCGTCGCCGCCAGCATCCCGAGCCCGTCGATCAGCTACTTCGACCTCGGCCCGGTACGGATTCACATCTACGCGCTGTGCATCATCACCGGAATCATCCTCGCAGTGTTCATGACGAACTACCGTCTGACTAAGCGCGGAGCGGAGCCGTGGGTCGTCATCGACATCGCGATCCTGGCGGTTCCGCTGGGCATCATCGGTGCGCGCATCTTCCATGTGCTCACCCACCCCGGGTTCTACTTCGGTGAGGGCAAGAACATCTGGGCGGTCTTCTACATCTGGGAAGGCGGCATCGCGATCTTCGGTGCGCTTCTTGGCGGCGCCGTCGGTGCCTGGCTCGGCTGCAAGTGGACGG
This sequence comes from Microbacterium sp. GW823-FHT02G05, assembly GCF_058797175.1. Taxonomy (NCBI): domain Bacteria; kingdom Bacillati; phylum Actinomycetota; class Actinomycetes; order Micrococcales; family Microbacteriaceae; genus Microbacterium; species Microbacterium sp. GW823-FHT02G05. The sequence continues at coordinate 332,115 of NZ_JBXAJK010000002.1, read as the reverse complement.
GCATCCGCTTCTGGACCTTCGCCGACGCCCTCGCTCCCGGCCTTCTGCTCGCGCAGGCCGCCGGACGCTTCGGCAACTGGTTCAACCACGAGCTGTTCGGTCTGCCGACCGACGTTCCTTGGGGCCTCGAGATCGACTCCTCCAACCCGGCGTTCCCTCCGGGTCTCGCTGAAGGTACGCTGTTCCACCCCACGTTCCTGTACGAAGTCATCTGGAACACCCTGGGTGTGTTGTTCCTGCTCTGGATCGGGCGTCGCCTGCAGCTGCAGTGGGGCAAGCTCTTCGCGGTGTACCTCATCTGGTACAGCGCGGGCCGCGTCGTGTGGGAGTCCATCCGCATCGACCCGAGCGAGATCTACTTCGGTCTGCGCACGAACGTCTGGGCTGCTCTGGCGAGCGTGGCACTCGGTGTCATCATCCTCTGGGTGCAGACCCGTCGTCACCCCGGACGCGAGCCCTCGCCGTATATGCCGGGTCGTGGCGTCGATGGAGCTCAGGCAGATGTACAATCGCAAGACAGCACCTCTGACTTCGTCGACGTGAGCGAGCCTCCGCTCGAAGTCACCGCTGGAGCAACCGCCACAAGCGACGCTCCCGTCAGCGACGGCGGCACCCGATAAGCCAGCCCGCCGCGCGGCATCTATTGCACTGAACAAGCGGGCCAACGTCGTCCCGGTTCATACGAATCTGAGGACGGTAACTGGTGTATTTCCAGCCCCCTTATGGCGCCTCCGGCGCTTACCCCCCGAAGCAGGGGATGTACAACCCCGCGTTTGAGAAGGACGCCTGCGGCCTGGCCATGGTCGCGACGTTGCGCGGGACTCCCGGCCACGACATCATCGCGCTGGCGCTCGAAGCGCTGCGCAACCTGGAACACCGCGGTGCGATCGGCTCTGACGCCGGCACTGGCGATGGCGCCGGCATCCTGACGCAGATGCCGGACGCGTTCCTCCGCTCCGTCACTGATTTCCCCCTCCCGCCTGTGGGCGAGTACGCCGCCGGCCTGGCATTCCTCCCTCGTGAGTCGAGTGCCCGCCGTGAGCAGAAGGCCGGAATCGAGCGCATCGCCGCTGAAGAAGGACTCACGGTCCTCGGCTGGCGCACCGTGCCGACGGCGAATGAGAACCTGGGCAAGCTCGCCGATGAGGCGCGGCCCGCATTCGAGCAGCTGTTCGTCTCCCGTCTGGGCGACGCCGACCGCTCCGCGTCGTCGAGCATCGTCCTCGACCGCGTCGCCTACCGCCTGCGCAAGCGCGCAGGACACGAGCTCGGCGCCTACTTCGTCTCCCTCTCCGCACGCACTCTCGGCTACAAGGGCATGGTGACAACGCTCCAGCTGGAGCCGTTCTACCCTGACCTGCAGGATGAGCGCTTCGCCTCGGAGCTCGCCGTGGTGCACTCCCGCTACTCCACGAACACCTTCCCGTCGTGGCCGCTGGCACAACCGCTGCGCATGCTCGCGCACAACGGCGAGATCAACACGGTGGGCGGCAACCGCAACTGGATGCGCGCCCGCCAGTCGCAGCTCGAGTCCGAGCTTCTCGGCGACATCGCCCCGCTGCTGCCGATCTGCACGGACGGTGCGAGCGATTCGGCCTCGTTCGACGAGGTCTTGGAGCTGCTCACCCTGACGGGTCGCAGCCTGCCGCACGCGATCATGATGATGGTGCCGGAGGCGTACGAGAAGCAGTCCGACATCTCTCCGGAGCTGCGCGCCTTCTACGAGTACCACGCGAACCAGATGGAACCCTGGGACGGACCAGCCGCGCTCATCTTCACGGATGGCACGGTCGTCGGCGCGACGCTCGATCGGAACGGTCTGCGTCCGGGACGCTGGACGGAGACGACCGATGGCCTGGTGGTCATCGGCAGCGAGACGGGCGTGCTGGAGTTCGCTCCCGAGCGCATCAAGCGACGGGGCCGCCTGCAGCCCGGCAAGATGTTCCTCGTCGACACGGCGCAGCGTCGGATCGTCGGTGACGAGGAGATCAAGAGCGAACTCGCCGGTCTCCACCCGTGGCAGGACTGGCTGGATGCGGGAACGGTCCGTCTCGCGGACCTTCCCGAGCGCGAGCACATCGTGCATCCGCCTGCATCGATCACCCGTCGCCAGCGAACGTTCGGATACACCGAAGAAGAGGTGCGCGTTCTGCTCACACCGATGGGGCAGACCGGCGTGGAGCCGATCGGCGCGATGGGCAGCGATACTCCCATCGCGGTGCTCAGCGAACGTCCGCGTCTGCTGTTCGACTACTTCACACAGCAGTTCGCCCAGGTCACGAATCCGCCACTGGACTCGATCCGCGAAGAGGTCGTCACGAGCCTGCGCTCCAGCCTCGGTCCCGAGCGCAACCTTCTCTCCTGGGGACCGGAGCATGCGGCCACGGTGACGCTCGACTTCCCGGTGATCGACAACGACGAGCTTGCGAAGATCCGTCACATCGAGCGAGCGATTCCGCAGCGCTCGAGCGCCACGATCCGCGGGCTGTACCACTTCGACGCCGGGTCTCACACGATGCAGGAGCGGCTCGTCGAGATGTGCGCCGAGGTCGACGCAGCCATCGAACGCGGCGCGGAGTTCATCATCCTTTCGGATCGCGATTCCAACAAGGACCTCGTGCCGATCCCCTCGCTGCTCATGGTGTCGGCGATCCACCATCACCTGATCCGCCGTGAGAACCGGATGAAGGTCGGTCTGATCGTCGAGGCCGGCGATGTGCGTGAGGTTCACCATGTGGCGACGCTGATCGGCTACGGGGCATCCGCCGTCAATCCCTATCTCGCCATGGAGACCGTTGAGCACCTCGTTCGCACGGGATACATCACCGGCATCTCGGCGGAGAAGGCCGTCAGCAATCTGATCTACGCGCTCGGCAAGGGCGTGTTGAAGATCATGTCGAAGATGGGTATCTCCACCGTGTCGTCGTACGCGGGCGCCCAGGTCTTCGAGGCGATCGGGCTCAGCCAGGAGTTCGTCGACACGTACTTCACCGGCACCGAGTCGAAGCTCGGCGGCATCGGCATCGAAGATGTCTTCGCCGAGAACCAGGCACGGCACGATTTCGCCTACCCCGAGGATGCTGCGGCGCGCGCACATGAACGCCTCTGGAACGGCGGCGAGTACCAGTGGCGCCGCGAAGGCCCGTCGCACCTGTTCAATCCGCAGACGGTCTTCCGTCTGCAGCACGCGACGCGTACCCGCAGATACGACATCTTCCGTGAGTACACGTCGATGGTCGACGATCAGGCGCGCGACCTCAAGACGCTGCGCGGGTTGTTCCAGCTGCGGACGGGGGAGCGGCCGGTCGTGCCGCTCGACGAAGTCGAGTCGGTCGCATCCATCGTCCGTCGCTTCTCAACCGGTGCCATGAGCTACGGGTCGATCTCACAGGAGGCACACGAGACGCTCGCGATCGCGATGAACCGGCTCGGAGCGAAGTCCAACACCGGTGAGGGCGGCGAAGACCCCGCCCGACTGGTCGACCCGGAACGCCGGAGTGCGATCAAGCAGGTCGCTTCGGGGCGTTTCGGCGTCACGAGCCAGTACCTGACCGAGGCCGATGACATCCAGATCAAGCTGGCGCAGGGCGCCAAGCCGGGGGAGGGCGGTCAGCTGCCCCCGGGCAAGGTCTACCCGTGGGTGGCGCGCACGCGTCACGCGACGCCGGGTGTCGGTCTCATCTCACCCCCGCCGCACCACGACATCTACTCGATCGAGGACCTCAAGCAGCTCATCTTCGACCTGAAGCGGGCCAATCCGTCGGCGCGTATCCACACGAAGCTCGTGAGCCAGTCGGGCATCGGCGCGGTGGCCGCGGGAGTCGCGAAAGCGCTCAGCGACGTCGTGCTGGTGTCCGGACACGACGGAGGCACGGGCGCGAGCCCGCTGAACTCGCTCAAGCACGCGGGAACGCCCTGGGAGCTCGGCCTCGCCGAGACGCAGCAGACGCTGATGCTGAACGGCATGCGCGACCGCGTCGTGGTGCAGGTGGACGGGCAACTCAAGACCGGCCGCGACGTCGTCATCGGCGCGCTGCTCGGCGCCGAGGAGTTCGGCTTCGCCACCGCACCCCTGGTCGTCAGCGGCTGCATCATGATGCGCGTCTGCCACCTCGACACCTGCCCCGTCGGCGTCGCAACGCAGAACCCGGTTCTGCGCGAGCGCTTCACCGGCAAGCCGGAGTTCGTCGTGAACTTCATGGAGTTCATCGCCGAAGAGGTGCGCGAACTGCTCTCAGCGCTCGGATTCCGCTCGATCGAAGAGATCGTGGGACGCAGTGACCTTCTGCGCGTCGACGGCGCGATCCAGCACTGGAAGGCCGACGGTCTCGATCTCAGCCCGATTCTCCAGGGCCCGGCGTTCCCCGCCGATGAACCTCGTACCAGTGGGCGATCGCAGGACCACGAACTCGACGAGCACTTCGATGCGCCGCTGCTGGCGAGCGTGTCCGACGTCATCGCGGAGGGCGGGACGATCGCGCTCGATCTGCCGATTCGGAACACCGCGCGCGCGGTGGGAACCATGATTGGCCACGAGATCACTCGTCGCCATGGTGCAGAGGGGATGCCCGAGGGAGCGATCACGCTCACGCTGCACGGTTCCGCAGGTCAGTCGTTCGGCGCCTTCATCCCGTCGGGGGTCACGCTGCGTCTTGAGGGCGACAGCAACGACTACGTCGGCAAGGGGCTTTCCGGTGGACGCATCTCGGTGCGCCCGCCTGCGGGGGCGTCGTTCGATGCCGCCCAGAACGTCATCGCCGGCAACGTGATCGGCTATGGCGCGACGAGCGGTTCCCTGTTCCTCTCTGGCGTCGTGGGCGAGCGCTTCCTCGTGCGCAACTCGGGGGCGGCTGCCGTCGTCGAGGGCGTGGGAGACCACGCGCTGGAGTACATGACGGGTGGCGTCGCGGTCATTCTCGGGCGCACTGGCAGAAACCTCGGCGCGGGAATGAGCGGTGGGACGGCCTACGTCTACGAACTCGATCCACGACGGGTGAATCCGGATGCCGTGAAGGGCGGTGAACTCGAGCTCGGCGCGCTGGGCGCCGGCGATGCCGCCATCCTCCGAGACCTGCTGGAACAGCATGTCTCCGAGACCGGATCGGAACTGGCCCGTCGTATCCTCGTCGACTTCGACACCGAGGTCTCGAACTTCACGCGGATTCTGCCGCGTGACTACGCTGCCGTACTGCGCACCCGCGCAGAGGCCGAGGCCGACGGCCTCGACCCCGACGGCGATATCGTCTGGAACCGCATCCTGGAGGTGACCCGTGGCTGATCCCAAAGGCTTCATGAAGACAACCGAGCGCGAACTGCCCGCTCGTCGCCCCGTGCCCGTTCGCATCCTTGACTGGAAAGAGGTGTACCAGCCGGGTGATTCTGCGGTGCTCCGGCGTCAGGCGAGTCGTTGCATGGACTGTGGCGTGCCGTTCTGCCACCAGGGATGCCCGCTCGGCAACCTGATCCCGGAGTGGAACGATCTCACCTGGCGGGGCGAAGGCCGTGCCGCGATCGAGCGCCTGCACGCGACGAACAACTTCCCGGAGTTCACGGGGCGTCTGTGCCCCGCGCCCTGCGAGAGCGCCTGCGTGCTCGGTATCAATCAGCCTGCGGTCACGATCAAGCAGATCGAGGTGTCGATCATCGACGAGGCGTTCGCGAAGGGATGGGTGCAGCCGCAGCCGCCGGAGCGCCTGACTGGCAAGACGGTCGCCGTGGTCGGTTCCGGACCTGCGGGGCTCGCTGCCGCGCAGCAGTTGACGCGCGCCGGCCACACGGTCGCTGTGTTCGAGCGGGATGACCGCATCGGCGGTCTGCTGCGCTATGGCATCCCGGACTTCAAGATGGAGAAGGGCCAGCTGGACGCTCGCCTTCGCCAGATGCAGGAGGAGGGGACGCGCTTCCGGGCCGGTGTCGAGATCGGTCGCGACATCAGCTGGGACGACCTGCGCGCGCGGTACGACGCCGTCGTGCTCGCCACCGGATCCACGATCCCTCGCGACCTTGCGATCCCGGGCCGCGATCATGAAGGCATCCACTTCGCCATGGAGTACCTGGTCGAGTCGAACCGGGCGGTCGCCGGCGACTCCGTTCCGAACCAGATCACCGCTGAGGGCAAGCACGTCGTCGTGATCGGCGGCGGTGACACCGGTGCTGACTGCATCGGCACCGCGCACCGTCAGGGCGCGCTGAGCGTGACGAACCTCGCGATCGGCCGCCAGCCCGGCGACGCGCGTCCGGATCACCAGCCGTGGCCCATGATGCCGACGGTGTTCGAGGTGCAGTCCGCACACGAGGAGGGTGGCGAACGCCGGTACCTCGCTTCGACCGTGGAGTTCCTCGCGAACGACGCGGGCGAAGTCCGGGCCGTCCGTGTCGCCGAGACCGAGTTCGTGAACGGGCAGCGTGTGCCCCGCAGCGGAACGGAGCACGAGATCCCCGCAGACCTCGTCCTGATCGCGATGGGCTTCACGGGGCCGGAGCAGGAGACATTCACCGAGAATTCACGCCCTGCCATGACCTCGCGGGGCGCAATCGAGCGCGACGACGACTACGCCACCAGCCTTCCCGGCGTGTTCGTGGCGGGAGATGCGGGGCGTGGGCAGTCGCTCATCGTGTGGGCGATCGCCGAAGGGCGAGCTGCTGCAGCACAGGTCGACCGGTTCCTCATGGGAGAAACGGTCCTTCCCGCACCGGTGCGCGCGTCCGAAGTCGCTATTGGCCTGCCATCCGCGTAGGCTGAGGGCGGCAGCGTTGCCCATTTCGTTCTTTACCCTTACAAATTCGGAGACAGTGATTTGAGACGCGCGAAAATCGTCGCCACCCTTGGCCCGGCAACGTCGACCTACGAATCGGTACGAGCCATCATCGACGCCGGGGTGGACGTCGCCCGCTTGAACCTCAGCCACGGGGACTACTCCGTGCACGAGGCCAACTACGCGAACGTCCGCCGTGCGGCTGACGACGCCGGTCGGGCAGTGGCGATTCTCGTCGACCTGCAGGGCCCGAAGATTCGCCTCGGCAAGTTCGAGGACGGTCCCTACGAACTCGCCGCGGGTGACGTCTTCAAGATCACGACGGAAGACATCATCGGCAACCGCGAGATCTGCGGGACGACGTTCAAGGGGCTGCCTCAGGACGTCAAGCCGGGCGACTTCCTGCTGATCGACGACGGCAAGGTCCGCGTCGAGGTCGTCGAGACGGATGGCACAGTCGTGACCACCCGTGTCGTTGTCGCAGGTGCGGTGTCGAACAACAAGGGCATCAACCTGCCCGGCGTTGCCGTCAACGTTCCCGCGCTGAGCGAGAAGGACGAAGACGATCTCCGTTGGGGTCTCCGTATCGGTGCCGACGTGATCGCACTGTCGTTCGTCCGCAACGCGGAGGACGTGAACCGCGTGCACGAGATCATGGCCGAAGAGGGTGTGCGCATCCCCGTCATCGCCAAGATCGAGAAGCCGCAGGCCGTTGAGGCACTGGAAGGCATCGTCGACGCATTCGACGGCATCATGGTCGCCCGCGGCGACCTGGGCGTCGAGCTGCCGCTCGAGGCTGTGCCGATCGTCCAGAAGCGCGCTGTCGAGCTCGCTCGTCGCAACGCGAAGCCCGTGATCGTGGCGACGCAGATGCTTGAGTCGATGATCAGCAGCCCGGTGCCCACCCGCGCCGAGACGTCCGATGTCGCGAACGCGGTGCTCGATGGCGCGGACGCGGTCATGCTCTCGGGCGAGACCAGCGTCGGCGACTACCCGATCATCGTGGTCGAGACGATGGCACGCATCATCGAGTCGACGGAAGAGCACGGCCTGGAGCGGATCCAGCCGCTGACGACCAAGCCCCGCACGCAGGGCGGTGCGATCACCCTCGCAGCGCTCGAGGTCGCGGAGTTCGTCGAGGCGAAGTTCCTCTGCGTGTTCACGCAGTCGGGCGACTCGGCTCGTCGTCTTTCGCGTCTGCGCTCGCGCATCCCGATGCTCGCGTTCACACCGGAGCCGAACATCCGTCGTCGCATGGCGCTCACCTGGGGCATCAACTCGACGCTCGTCGAGGCCGTGCAGCACACCGACCTGATGTTCCTTCAGGTCGACGAGTACCTGCTCAAGACGGGCCTGGCGAAGGAAGGGGACAAGGTTGTCGTGATCTCCGGTTCTCCTCCCGGAATCGTCGGTTCGACGAACGACATCCGCGTGCACAAGGTGGGCGACGCCGTCAACGGCGCAGCACCCATCTACAAGGCCGGCGTCTGATCCGTCGTCTGTGATCCTGTGGGCCGCCCCTTTCGGGGCGGCCCACACGGCGTTTCGGAGTGCGCGGAGGCACCGTCTTGTGTGCGCTCCTACGATGAACACATGACCTCCCGGCTCTCTGACGCGCAGCGGCGCTGGGTGGACGCGCGTCTCCCGGACGCCGAGATCGTCGCAGATCTGTCCTGGGAGCTCGTCGACTCGATCGTTCTGCGCGTGCGTGGATGCGACGGAGATGTGATCGTGAAAGCGGGCGGCCCGCGCAACCATCACATCCTGCGAGAGCTTTCCGCTCATCGCCGTCACACCTCGCCGCTGACGGACACAGGACACGCGGCGCGCCTGCTCGATGGCGATCCTGATCTGCGCGTCATGCTGCTCGAGTATCTGCCGGGGGTGCTGGTGGAGAAATCAGTTGCCGAGCGCGATCCGCGGACCTACGAGCGCGCAGGCGTGCTGCTGCGCCGCCTCCACGACCAGGAGTCGCGGCTTGATGCCGAACATGAGGAGAAGGCCAACCTGCGGGCGCTGGACTGGTTGCACCAGCCGCATCGGATCGCACCCACGACCGTGCAGCGAGTGCGACAGATTCTTGAGAATGCTCCGAAGCGGCCGGTGCGAACCGTACCGACGCACGGTGACTGGCAGCCTCGCAACTGGCTGATCGACGGCGACACCGTGCGTGTGATCGACTTCGGCCGCTTCGCCTTCCGCACGCCTTCCAGCGACCTCGCAAGACTCGCCGCACAGCAGTGGCGCGACGATCCCTCACTCGAGGCAGCGTTCCTCGACGGCTACGGAGGGGATCCACGCGAGCCCGAGCAGTGGCGGCTGGAAACGCTTCGCGAGGCCCTCGGCACCGCGTGCTACGCCGTGCAAGTGGGGGAGGGCGGCTTCGAGGAGCAGGGACACCGGATGCTCGCGGATGCGCTGGCCGCCTTCTGAAGGCGGCGCGGTTGCAAGATCTCGGATCGCGAGGTGGTGGTGCCGGTGGTGGGACTCGAACCCACACGCCCTTTCGGACAAAGCATTTTGAGTGCTCCGCGTCTGCCATTCCGCCACACCGGCGAAAGTGTGCGTCATCGAGACTATCGCAGTCTGCGGTGTCGCATTCCCTCCCGGAACGCGTGTGCTGACTAGAATGGACAGGTGACTGAGGAAGAAACGGCTGAACAGGCCCCCGTAGCAGCAGCCCCGCGTCGAGTTGTCGTCGCAGAAGACGAGTCGCTCATCCGTCTCGACATCGTCGAGATCCTCCGCGACAACGGCTTCGACGTCGTCGGTGAGGCGGGCGACGGAGAGACGGCTGTGCAGCTTGCAACCGAGTTGCGCCCCGACCTTGTCATCATGGATGTGAAGATGCCGCAGCTCGACGGCATCAGCGCCGCTGAGAAGCTGCACAAGGGCAACATCGCGCCTGTCGTGCTCCTCACCGCGTTCAGCCAGAAGGAGCTCGTCGAGCGTGCGAGCGAGGCTGGCGCGCTCGCGTATGTCGTCAAGCCGTTCACCCCCAACGACCTCCTGCCCGCGATCGAGATCGCCCTGGCCCGTCACGAGCAGATCATCACGCTCGAAGCTGAGGTCGCCGACATGGTCGAGCGCTTCGAGACCCGCAAGCTCGTCGACCGGGCCAAGGGTCTTCTCAACGAGAAGATGGGCCTGAGCGAGCCTGAGGCATTCCGTTGGATCCAGAAGGCCTCGATGGACCGTCGCCTGACGATGCAGGACGTCGCGAAGGCGATCATCGAGCAGCTGGCGCCGAAGAAGTAGTCTTCCGCAGAATGTAAACGGGCCCCGACCGATTGGTCGGGGCCCGTTCTTCGTTCGGAGGGGTCAGGACGCTCCGCCGGGAAGATCCTTGATCATGTTGGTGATGCGGATCGTCGAGCACCGGCGGCCCTGATCGTCGCTGACGACGATCTCGTGGACGGTCACGCTGCGACCGAGGTGCAGGGGAGTGCAGACGCCCGTGACGATCCCCGACGTCGCCGAACGGGTGTGGGTGGCGTTGATGTCGACGCCGACGGCCAGACGGCCAGGGCCGGCATGCAGGTTCGCGGCCATCGATCCGAGGGATTCGCCGAGCACAACATAGGCGCCGCCGTGCAGCAGGCCGACAGGCTGAGTGTTGCCTTCGACGGGCATCGTCGCGACGCTGCGCTCGAGCGTGAACTCGGTGAATTCGATGCCCATCTTCTCGGCCAGGGCGCCCATCCCACGAGCAGTCGCCCACTCGATTCCGGTCATCTGGGTGCTCTCGGTCACGGTTCCTCCTCAGCGCATGTCTGTCGTCCTCGTTAGGCTGACAGGGTGACGGACTCCGCAAAGCCTACCCTCATGGTCGTCGACGGCCACTCGCTCGCCTACCGCGCCTTCTTCGCGCTCCCGGTCGAGAACTTCACCACGAAAGACAACCAGCACACGAACGCCATCTACGGCTTCCTGTCGATGCTGGTGAACCTCATCAAGGCCGAGCAGCCCACGCATCTCGCGATCGCCTTCGACACGTCGCGGCACTCATTCCGCACCGACGAGTATCCCGAGTACAAGGCGACCCGATCAGAGACGCCCTCCGAGTTCAAAGGACAGATCCCGCTTCTCCAGGATTGCCTCGCAGCGATGTCGATTCCCGTCCTGACGAAGGAGGGCATCGAGGCAGACGACATCCTCGCGACGCTGTCGGTGCAGGGCGCCGAGCAGGGCTACGAGGTGCTGATCGTCTCGGGCGACCGCGACACGATCCAGCTCGTCAATGACGATGTGACGCTGCTGTACCCCTCGGTGCAGGGCGTCTCCCAGCTCAAGCGCTACGACCCGGTGGCCGTGCAGGAGCGCTACGGGGTGCGCCCCGAGCAGTACCCCGACATCGCGGCGCTCGTCGGCGAGACCAGCGACAACCTTCCCGGCGTGCCCAAGGTCGGTGAGAAGACCGCCGTCAAGTGGCTGACGCAGTTCGGCAGCCTCGACGAGCTGCTTGAGCGGGCGGAAGAGATCAAGGGCGTTGTGGGCGGCAACCTTCGTGAGCACATGGATGCGGTGCGCCGTAACCGCAAGCTGAACCGCCTGCTGACCGATGTCGAGCTTCCCGTCGCGCCCGCCGACTTGGAGTCCCGTCCGATCGATGCGCAGGCGGTGCGAGACATCTTCGCGCGCCTCGAGTTCCGCACCCTGCTGCCGCGAGTGTTCGAGGCCGTCGGCGCCGGTGAGGTCGCAGAAGATCCAGCCGCGATCGTCGTCCTTCCTACACCGCAGGAAGTCGATGGACCGACATTCCGCGCCTGGCTGGAAGCGCAGAAGACCGAGTTGGCGCTCCGGATCATCACGCAGGGCGGGATGCCCGTGCGCATTGGTGCGGCGACGGAGTCCGAGCTGCGCGAGGCCGAGTGGACCGATGCCATGGCAGAAGCGATCGGTGTGTGGCTCGCCTCGGATACGCCGAAGGTGCTGCACGACGCGAAGCCGCAGGTCAAGGCACTGCAGCGCGCGGGCGTTCGTCTCGGTGGGCTCGCGTATGACACGAGCCTCGCGGGCTGGCTGCTGCGTCCGAGTTTCCCGGACAAGACCCTGGGTGACCTCGTGGAACGCTATCTGGGCGAGAAGCTTCCTGAGGCCGACCCGACGCAGTTGGTCCCCGAGACCGAAGGAGCGACTCCGGCGCAGGAGGCCTGGTTCATCCGCCGTGTGGCTGAGGCGCTGCGCGAGGATCTGCCCGAGCCTGTGGCGCGTGTGCTCACCGAGATCGAGTTGCCCACGCTGGTGACGCTCGCTGACATGGAGCTTGCAGGAGTCGCCGTCTCACACGAGATCCTCTCGACGTTCTCCGCAGAGCTCGCGACCCGCACGGACGGCATCGCGCAGGAGGCGTTCGCCCTCGTCGGGCGTGAGTTCAACCTGGGATCCCCGAAGCAGCTCCAGGAGGTGCTCTTCGAAGACCTCGAGCTTCCGAAGACTCGTAAGACGAAGACGGGATACTCGACGGATGCTGCCGTCCTGGCAGATCTTCAGGAGAGCCATCCGCACCCGTTCCTCGACATGCTCCTGCAGCACCGGGAGGCCACGAAGCTTCGCCAGATCATCGAGACGCTCGACTCGGCGATCGGCATCGATCACCGCATCCACACGACCTACGTCCAGACCGGCAGCCAGACGGGGCGACTGTCCAGCACTGACCCGAACCTGCAGAACATTCCGGTGCGCACGGAGGAGTCGCGACGCATCCGCAGTGCTTTCCAGGTCGGCGAGGGGTACGAGACGCTCCTGACGGCGGACTATTCGCAGATCGAGATGCGCATCATGGCTCACCTTTCTGGTGACGAAGGGCTCATCGAGGCGTTCAACTCCGGCGAAGACCTGCACCGCTTCGTCGGCGCCCGCGTGTTCGGTGTCGACCCCTCAGAGGTCACGCCGGCGATGCGCACGAAGGTGAAGGCGATGTCCTACGGTCTGGTCTACGGCCTCTCGGCGTTCGGCCTGTCGAAGCAGCTGCGTATCGAGCAGTCGGAGGCGAAGCAGCTGATGGTCGAGTATTTCGCTCGCTTCGGGGCCGTGCGCGACTATCTGCGCGCCTCTGTGATGGCGGCGAAGGAGGTCGGATACACCGAGACGATCTTCGGCCGTCGTCGCCCGTTCCCGGATCTCGCCAGCCCCAACCGCGTGCTTCGCGAGAACGCCGAGCGCGCGGCACTCAACGCACCGATTCAGGGCAGCGCCGCCGACATCATGAAGATCGCGCTGTTCCACATCCACGAAGAGCTGCGCGCGCAAGAACTGCGCTCGCGCGTCCTGCTGCAGATCCATGACGAACTCGTCGTCGAAGTCGCTCCGGGGGAGTGGGACGCGGTCGAGCAGACGGTTCGTTCGCGGATGGCAGACGCAGCGGAGCTGCGCGTTCCGCTCGACGTCCAGGTCGGCCGCGGCGCGAACTGGAACGACGCGGGGCACTGATCCGCGCGTCTGAGGGCGTCGTCCGTGATTGGGCGGCGCCCTCGGCGTAGGCTCGACAGATGACTGTTGCACCGCGCACCCCGACGGCGATCGACCAGGTCGCCGAGGAATGGGTCGACACCCTCGTAGAACTGTCTCCGCTGCTCGCCACGTACATCGGCCGCGATGAGGCCAATGACCGCCTCGACGATCTCAGCCCGGAAGGCCATGAGCGTTCCGTCGCAGAGACGCGACGCGCCCTCGCGGCCTTGGACGCACTGGAGCCCGTCGACGCGGTCGACGTGGTGACGAAAGCCGACCTGAGCAGCGAGCTGCGTCTGTCCCTCGAACTGAACGACGCACAGTGGCACCTGCGTGATCTCAACGTGATCGCCTCGGCGGCCCAGGACTTCCGCCAGGCGTTCGACCTCATGCCGACGGCGAGCGTGGATGACTGGTCCGTCGTCGCGAAGCGTCTGGGCGCTGTGCCCGCGGCCCTGCAGGGGTACGTGGCAACGCTCCGTGAGGGCATCGCCCGTGGCGTGGTTCCCGCCCGTCGCCAGGTGACGGAGGTCGCGACCCAGATTGCGCGCTACACCGACGACAACGGCTTCTTCGCGACTTTTGTCGCCGAGGCGGAGCCGGAGGACGGACAGCTTCCGGCATCGCTGGCGACCGATCTGGTCAACGCCTCGTCAGCTGCGCGCGTCGCCTATGACGAGCTGCGCGAGTTTCTGACGCGTGAGCTCGCCCCTGTGGCATCCGAGACAGACGCGGTCGGACGCGAACTCTACGCTCTCAATTCGCGCCGATTCCTGGGCGCGACGATCGACCTCGACGAGACGTACGAGTGGGGCAAGGAAGAGCTCGCGCGCATGGTGACGGAGCAGACCTCGATCGCGAACGAGATCCTCTCCGGAGCATCGGTGGCCGAGGCGGTCGCACACCTTGAGGCCGACCGCTCCCGCAAACTCGTGGGCACCGACGCACTTCAGCGCTGGATGCAGGAGACGAGCGACCGCGCTGTCGCCGAGCTCGCCGCCTCTCACTTCGACATCCCGGAGAAGATCCGCACTCTGGAGTGCATGATCGCGCCCACGCAAGAGGGTGGAATCTACTACACCGGACCGACAGACGACTTCTCGCGTCCGGGGCGCATGTGGTGGTCGGTACCGGAGGGCGTGACCGAGTTCGACACCTGGCGCGAACTGACGACGGTCTATCACGAGGGTGTGCCCGGACATCACCTGCAGATCGCACAGGCGACGTACAACAGGGCCGAGCTCAACACCTGGCGGCGTGTGCTCGCGGGCACCTCAGGACACGCGGAGGGCTGGGCACTGTATGCCGAGCGACTTATGGAGCAGCTGGGGTACTTGGATGACCCGGCCGACCGCCTCGGCATGCTCGACGGCCAGCGTCTGCGTGCTGCACGCGTGGTGCTCGACATCGGTGTGCACCTCGGCAAGGACCGCTTGGACGGCCAGGGCACCTGGGACGCCGCATACGCGCTGGACTTCCTGCGCGCCAACGTCAACATGCCCGACGAGTTCGTCCAGTTCGAGGTCAACCGCTACCTCGGCTGGCCGGGCCAGGCACCCTCGTATAAGGTCGGTCAGCGCATCTGGGAGCAGGTCCGCGATGACTACCAGGCGGCACAGGGGGCGAACTTCTCGATGAAGGAGTTCCACAAGCGCGCTCTGGACATCGGCGGTGTGGGGCTCGACACCCTTCGCACGGCGCTGATCGCACGGTGAACTGGTCGCCCCGGGCTCCGTGACGCGGTCTGCCCGGGGCGGCGCCCCGTCCCGCTGACTGGTCGTACGCTGGAGGGGTGACACAGGTGAGGTATGTCGCCATCGGCGACTCTTTCAGCGAAGGCGTGGGCGATGAGCTCACCGATGGCCGCGTGCGCGGGTGGGCGGACCTGGTCGCTCAGGGATGGGCGGATGCGACGCAGCATCCGATCTCGTATGCCAACCTTGCGATCCGCGGAAAGCTCGCCTGGCCGATCATCAACGAGCAGCTGGAGCGCGCACTCGCGCTGCGCCCCACACACCTCTCTTTCAATGCGGGGGGCAACGACATGCTGCGCCCGCGCGCAGACATCGAGCACATCGCCGACGCCTACACCCGTGCGGCACGGCGGTGCGCGGAAGAAGGTGTTGCGCTCGTCGTCCTCTCCGGGGCGAATCCCTCGCGGCAGCTGCCCATGGGCGATCTGATTCAGCGCCGCGGCGACGAGCTCTCCGCTGCTGTCCTGCGACGCGTCGAGGGTCGCGAGGGAATCGTTCGCGCGCTGAACTGGCCGGATCGTGAGCTCGGTGCACCCGTCTACTGGTCCGAAGACCGACTGCACATGAACGCGTTCGGGCATCATCGTGTCGCGGCACGTGTGCTGTCGGCATTGGGCGTCGATGCGCCGGCCGAGTGGTGGAAGCCCCACCAGACATTGGAGATCGCCGGCGTTCGCGGCTGGCAGTACTACCGCCAACATGTGGGTCCATGGATTGGGCGGCGGCTCACCGGCCGTTCCTCAGGGGACACTCGTGAACCGAAGTATCCCGCATGGCACGAGGTCGCGCCCACCGCAGCAGCACACGAGGAAGGCGAGCGATGAAGCGCCCGGAGAAGCTGCCGCGACGGTCTGTCCAGCTCCTCGTCGGGCTCTTCTTCTACGGCATCGGCATCGCCTTCATCATTCGGGGCGCGATCGGTGCCGCGCCGTGGGACGTGCTCACCCAGGGACTTTCTCGACATCTTCCGCTGTCGTTCGGCGTCATCACGATCCTCGTCAGCGCGGTGGTCCTGCTGCTCTGGATTCCGATCCGACAGAAGCCGGGCGTCGGTACGCTCTTGAACGCGCTTCTGGTCGGTCCGTCCGCGGACATCGGATTCCTCGTGATTCCGGACGCCACGGGCCTGTGGATGCAGGTGCTGTTCTTCGCGCTGGGCCTCGCGGTGCTGGCGGCCGCGACGGGGCTTTACATCGGCGCATCGTTCGGACCCGGCCCTCGTGACGGGTTGATGACAGGGCTCCACCAGCGCACCGGAGTCCCGATCTGGATCGTCCGCACAGGGATCGAGGTGACCGTCGTCGTCGTGGGGTGGTTCCTCGGCGGCACCGTCGGCGTCGGTACCGTCGCCTTCGCGCTGCTCGTCGGGCCGCTCTGCCAGTTCTTCATGCGGATCTTCGCGATCCGGCTGTCGGGCACGCCCACGGCGGCAGATGTGGTCGTCGACGACACGAACGAGACTCCCGTCGTCCGTGACGGTACTGGCTAGTGGACGACGACATCGAGCTCGTCCGCATCCCCGCTGGGAGCGTCACGCTGCACGACGCTCGCCAGCGTCGTCGGTACTCGGTCGAATTGGAATCATTCGAGATCGCACGATTCGCAGTGACCGAGGCACAGCTGTCCTCGATGCTCGGCATCACTGCGGAGCATCCGCGCCGCCCTGCCGTGGATCTCAGCTGGCAGCGCGCCGTGCGACTCTGCAATGCCGTCTCCGAGTGGGAGGGACTCGACAGCGCCTACACCTTCGATGGTGAAGTGGTCACGTGGCATGTCGACTCGGATGGCTATCGCCTGCCGACCGAGGCCGAGTGGGAGTATGCCTGTCGCGCGGGGTCCACCGGTCCGCACTACGGTCTCCTCTCCGATGTCGCATGGACGGCCGCCGACGGCCTCAGGACGCCGCAGGATGTCGGCGGCAAGATGCCCAACCTGTATGGACTGTTCGACACGCTCGGCAACGTCTGGGAGTGGTGCTGGGATCTGCTCGATCCCGCGCGCTACGGCGACTATCGCGTGTTCCGCGGTGGGGGATTCGAAGACGACCACTGGAGCGTGCGCGCGTCGGTGCGGCGTGGGGGAGCGCCCCGCATGCACCATTCCGATTTGGGAATACGTCTGGCGCGCGGTGGTTTCGACGCGGCACCGGAAGTACAGGGGTGGTCGGAGGCAGCCGATCGCGAGCGCGCGGTGATCGATGGTCCTCTTCCGAGTGGATGGACTCCGCGGGGGCGATGACTGCTCAGCGCATCTGCCTGATCATGTACCGGTGCGGATCTTCTGACGGCGCGAATCCATACTGGGCGTAGAGGCCGTGGGCGTCAGCGGTCGCGAGAAGGATTCGTGTGATCGGGAGCGGTGAGAGATCGTCGATGACGCCCTCCACCAGCATCTTCCCGATGCCGTTGCCTCGCGCGTCATCTGCAACGAAGACATCGCACAGCCATGCGAAGGTCACGCCGTCTGTGACAACCCGCGCGTAGGCGACCTGGGCGCCACCCTCGTCGATCACCGCGTAGTTGCGCGATGCATCCATTGCGCGCTCCTGCACCGAGCGGGAGCGCCCCTTCGCCCAGTACGCCTGTTCGCTGAGCCAGCGATGTACGCGATCGCGATCGATGTGCGAGTGATCAGCGGTGAATGAATAGGTCGAAGGCATGGTTCATCCTACGAGCGACGGGAGCGACGGCTTCCGCGCTCCGGATCCAGGCCGATGCGGATCCGCGTGCGCTTGCGTTCGATGACGATGAACACGACCCCCAGTATCCACAGGGGAACCTGCATGAGGAACGCCAGACGGAAGGCTTCGAGGGAGTAGGTGTCCGGCGTGCCCGCGCCCTGCAGGTCGAGCGCCAGGCCGATCACGAACACCGCGATGAGGGCGGCGATGAAACCGCCGGCATTGGTGATCCCGGTGGCGGTGCTCAGACGGTGGGCGGGGTTGTGCGTGCGGGCATGATCGAAGGCGATCAGCGATGCGGGTCCGCCGGCGGCGAGGGCGATCATGAGAGTGAACAGCAGCCACAGTGGTGCATTTCCCGGCCAGAGGATCACGGCGATCCACGCGATCATCTGCACCGCCACCGTCGGCAGCACGAGGGCGAAGGAACGTCGTGTCGGAATGCGTTGAGAGAGCCCGCCCAGCAGCGGTCCGAACAGCATGCTGGCAACCACGAAGACCGAGAGCAGCCCTGCCGCCGCCGTGGCAGTCATGCCCTCACCCGCTGTCAGGTACGGCATTCCCCACAGCAGGACGAAGGCGGTGCCGGCGAACGGGGTCGTGAAGTGAGACCAGAACGCCAGTCTGGTTCCGGGATGCGCCCACGCCGCGCGTATGCCGACACCCGTGTCGATCGCGGACGTGACCACGCGAATCGCCCCGGTCTCGGTGTTCACGCTGACGTCGGACGGCTGCTCCGGTGGACGATTGCGGATGAGAGCCCACACCAGGATCGCGAACAGCAGGCCGAGGCTGGCGATGCTGAAGAACGTGATCGACCACGTCGTCGCGTGAAGGAGCGCCGCCACCGGGACGAGCGCGACGAGTTGTCCGGTCTGACCGAGGAGACCGGTGAGCTGCACCATCACCGGCCCGCGCTGAGCGGGAAACCACAGGGCGATCAGACGAACGGCCGCGGGGAAGATCGCGGCGTCACCCGCTCCCAGCAGCATGCGGGCGATGAGGGCGACACCGATGCTGGGCGAGATGGCCATGACGAACTGGCCTGACGCCATCAGCAGCATTCCGATCACCATGATGGGCCGTGCCCCGTAGCGGTCGAGGAGCACCCCCACCGGGATCTGCATGCCGCCGTACATCGCGAGCTGAACGACCGCGAACAGCGCCAGGGTCGACGCATCCGCCTGAAAATGCTCCGCCGCGTCCACGCCGACGGCGCTCAGTGAACTGCGGTTCGTGATCGCGACGATGTACGCGGATACCGCGACTCCCCAGATCACCCATGCCCGCGGCCCGAAAGAAGTGGAGGGCGCAAACGAGGGGGAAGCCATGCAGACAACGCTACTCCTCGGTGCGACCCACGCTCGGCCTCGGCGCTGGGTCAGGGTGGTGCGTCACGCGCGGGTGATCGCACCGTAGCCATTCTGGATCAACTCAACGGGTCGTAGTGAAAGGCCCGAACCTCCTGCGCGCACCGACAGGCCCTGGCGAACTTCGCCGCCCACAAGAGCGCGTCGTCGTACGTCGGTAGTTCGAGGATGCTGTAGCCGCCGTCGAGTTCTGCCGTCTGGGGGTAGGTGCCCGCGGACACGCTACCGTCGGCATTGACGCGCACCGGAGGGATGCTGTCGTCGATGCCGCCACCGAACACCCAGACACCCGCGTCCCGCGCCTCCTGCACGACGACGTGCGACGCGTCGGAGACGGCGGGGAGGTCTTCGGGCGCCACCTGCATCGCAGGGCTCGGAAACGAGATGAGGTACTTCGTCATGACGGTGGCTCCTCGGATGTCGGTGGGTGTCCAGCATCCGCCTCGACCCGCCGTGAGACAAGACCGAGGTGCAGGGTGGGATAGCGTCGTCCCATGAACCTGGAAGATGTCTGGCCTCTGTTCGGACTGGAGATCGTCACACCGCGGCTCACGCTGCGCCCCGTGCGAGATGACGATCTACCCGCGCTCGCCCAGGCTGCCTTGACCGGCGTGCATGCGCCCGAGCGGACGCCTTTCAGCGTTCCGTGGACGGATGCTGCGCCGGAGGATCTACCGCGCAAACTGGCAGCCTTTCAGTGGAGCCTGCGCAGCCGGATGAGCCCGCAGCACTGGACGGTCGCCTTCGCGGTGCACTTCGAAGGCCGTGTTGTCGGATCGCAGGATCTGTCCGCGTACGACTTCGCGAACCGTCGCACAGTGAGTACCGGATCCTGGCTCGCGCAGTCTGCGCAGGGGAGGGGGCTGGGCACGGAGATGCGTGCGGCGCTTCTCCTCTTCGCGTTCGACATCCTTGGTGCAGAGTGGGCCGAATCCGGCGCGGCGAGCTGGAACGGCGCATCGCTGAAGGTCTCTGAGAAGCTCGGATACGAACTGAATGGCGTCACGCGTGTGTCACCGCGACACGGTGAACCGGTGGACGAGCAGAAGGTGCGCCTCGATCGCGCTCGTTTCGTGCGCCCGGACTGGAGTATCGGCACCCGCGGTGTTGAGCCCGCACTCGCGCAGCTCGGGATCACCTCGGACGACTAGCTCTGGGCGGCCCATCCTTCGAACTCTGCCTGCACGTCGTCGAAGAACGCCGTCTTGGCGCGGGTGTAGTCGTCGTAGTCCGCCTTACCGTTCTGCTGGGCGCTCAGAGCACACTTGACCCTCTCGTAGCGCTCACGTGCCTCGCTGTTCGCGCGCAGCCAGTCTCGGAACCACACGGTGTACTGACCCCATGGCGAATCTGACCGGCGGACGTGCAGGATCGCTTGATGCTTTTCGCTCCAGAACAGGGATTTATCCCATACCGCAGAATCGGCGATGGTGGATCCGCGCGGTATATCACGATCCACGCCGGGGGAGTCAGGGCGTGAGCCCCGTGCGCGCTCGAAGCCGAGCGGGGCGAGTCGTTCGATGAGCCTAGCCTCATCGGGGAGGGGGAGTATTCGCACCTGCAGATCGATGAGCGGCTTCGCTGCAATCCCTGGCACAGCTGTGGAGCCGATGTGATCAAAGCACGCGTCGTCCACACCATCGAAACTGAGAATTGCCGTGCGGATGCGCGCGAGAAGAAGCTCTCCGCGCCGCGGCCACTCGCTTTGATACCCGACCAGTGCGGCGGGGTTCTGATCACCGACGACGGTGTGACGATCTTCCACGCACACAGCCTCTCACAGCGTCGTTCACCCGAAAGCTCCCACATCGACGGAGTTGTCGGCTGCTGGTGCGACTCGCTCCCGACGAACGCGGGGAGTGCAGCGCCCGCGATCTTCTAACGTGTACTGACATAATGTGCATTATCGGTGTTATCGCTATAGTGAGACAGAAGCCAGGCGGAACCAGTTTGAGTTCGCTGGGTGTGGCCTTCCGAAGATTGGAAAGCGCGGCATTACGCGTTCAGAGAACCCGTAATGCCGCGCATCGCCACACGTGTGGTGACGTCGGAAGTTTGCTAAACCGCGACGTACTCCGCCAGGTGCTGTCCTGTCAGCGTCGTCTTATCTGCGACGAGTGCGGCTGGTGTTCCTTCGAACACGACGCGTCCGCCATCATGTCCGGCGCCCGGGCCGATGTCGATGATCCAGTCCGCGTGCGCCATGACCGCCTGGTGATGCTCGATGACGATGACGGTCTTGCCAGAATCGACCAGGCGGTCGAGCAGCCCGAGAATGTTCTGAACATCCGCGAGATGCAAGCCCGTGGTGGGTTCGTCGAGCACGTACACATCGCCCTTCTCGCCCATCTGGATCGCCAGCTTCACTCGCTGACGTTCCCCGCCCGACAGCGTCGACAACGGCTGTCCGAGTGACAGATACCCCAGTCCGACATCGTCGAGGCGCGCCAGGATCGCGGCGACCGCAGGGATCTTCGCATCGCCCTCGGAGAAGAACACTCGCGCCTCGGAAACCGGAAGATCCAGCACCTGCGTGATGTCCTTGCCGCCCAGCGTGTACTCCAGAACTCCGGCCTGGAAGCGCTTTCCACCGCAGTCTTCGCAGGGCGTCTCGATCGTGTCCATGAAGCCCAGCTCGGTGATGATGACACCCGCGCCCTTGCACGTCGGACAGGCGCCTTCCGAGTTCGCGCTGAACAGCGCCGGCTTCACCCCGTTCGCTTTCGCGAACGCCTTGCGGATCGGCTCCAGCATCCCGGTATAGGTCGCGGGATTGCTGCGCCGAGAGCCCTTGATCGCGCTCTGATCGATCGTCACCACGCCCTCACGCGGCGCCACGGAGCCGTGGATCAGCGAGCTCTTCCCGGAGCCGGCGACGCCCGTGATGACCGTCAGCACGCCGGTTGGAATGTCGACGTCGACGTTCTGCAGGTTGTTCTCCGTCGCATCGCGCACCGTGATCGCACCGTCCGATACCCGCACGGTGTCCTTGAGCGTTGCGCGGTCGTCCAGATGCGTCCCCGTTCGAGTGCCGCTCCCCCGTAGCTGTTCGACGGTGCCCTCGAAGCAGATTTCCCCGCCGCCGCTTCCCGCCCCCGGTCCGAGGTCAACGACGTGATCGGCGATCGCGATCGTCTCGGGCTTGTGCTCCACGACGAGCACCGTGTTGCCCTTGTCGCGCAGCTTGAGAAGCAGTCCGTTCATCCGCTGGATGTCGTGCGGGTGCAGGCCGATCGTGGGCTCGTCGAAGACGTACGTCACATCCGTGAGCGAGGAGCCGAGGTGCCGGAGCATCTTGATCCGCTGCGCCTCTCCCCCGGACAGCGTGCCGGACGGTCGATCCAGGCTGAGATAGCCGAGCCCGAGCGTGACGAACGCATCGAGATTCGCGCGCAGAGCGTCCAACAGCGGTCCGGCGCCCACAAGGTCCCGGCTGCGCACCCACTCCGCGAGATCGGTGACCTGCATCCGGCAGGCATCCGCGATGCTGATTCCGTCGATCTTCGAAGACCGTGCTCCCTCAGTCAGACGCGTGCCATCGCATTCGGGGCAAGTGGCGAACGTCGCGACGCGCTCGACGAAGGAGCGGATATGCGGCTGCAGCGCATCCAGGTCTTTGGACAGCATCGACTTCGTGATCTTCGGAATCAGGCCCTCATAGGTCATGTTGATCCCGGAGATCTTCACCTTCGTGACCTCGCCGTACAAGAAGAGGTGCCGCTGCTTCTCAGTGAACTCAGAGATCGGCTTGTCTGCCGGATAGAAACCGGACTGCGAGAAGCCCTTCACCATCCAGCCGTCCGCCGTGTATCCGGGCACCATGATCGCGCCCCCATCGAGCGACTTGCTCTCGTCGACGATCTGGCTCAGATCCAGATCGGACACCGCTCCTCTCCCCTCGCAGCGCGGGCACATTCCGCCGAGATAGATCGCGTCCTTGACGATCGTCTTCTCGCCTCCGGGCCCTGTCATGACGCCACTGGCCTTCTGAGTCGGAATGTTGAAGGAGAACGCCGTCGGGCCGCCGATGTACGGCTCTCCCAGCTTGCTGAAGAGAATGCGCAGCATCGCGTTCGCATCCGTCACCGTGCCCACCGTCGAACGCGGATTGGCCCCTAGCCGCTCCTGATCCACGATGATCGCCGTCGTGAGCCCCTCGAGCACGTCGACGTCCGGGCGCGGGACGGAGGGCATGAATCCCTGCACGAACGCGCTGTAGGTCTCGTCGATCATGCGACGAGACTCTGCGGCGATCGTGTCGAACACCAGCGAGCTCTTTCCCGATCCGGAGACGCCGGTGAACACCGTGAGCCGCCGTTTGGGAATCTCGACGTTCACCTCTTTGAGGTTGTTCTCACGCGCGCCCTGCACACGGATCAGGTCGTGCGCATCGGCAGCATGGGTTTCGGACACAGCGCGGTTCTCAGACATAGGTGTCAGCTTCCGGTGAGACGACGAAGAAGTTGTGGCGCGACGACGACTGCCGCGTTCACGGCTCACCAGAATAGTCCCGGAGGGCGACGAAATCAGCGCCAATCCCCCGGAGCGAGCGCGCCGGACGCTAGTGTGAGCATCAGCCCTCACAGGGCACTCACAGGAAGGGTTCACCATGTCTGACACGCGTGCCGAAGCACAGTCGTTGTTCAAGTCGATCCGGATCTCATTGGCCGTCTCCGGAGCCATCGCGCTCATCGCGGGTATCGTCCTGCTCGTGTGGCCCGTCAAGACGGCGATCATCATCACCGGAATCGTCGCTGCATACCTCGTGATCGCCGGAATCGTGTACATCGGTCTCGGCATCTTCTCCGCGAAGAAGGGCGGATGGGCGCGTGTCGGCCACATCGTCCTCGGCCTGCTGTACATCGTCGCCGGCATCATCGCGTTCGCCAACCTGCAGGCTGCTACGGCCACGCTCGCGATCGTAGTGGTGATCTTCGTCGGCATCAGCTGGATCATCGACGGCGTCGTCGCGCTGACGCTCCTCGGTTCGGACGGCTCGCGAGTGTGGACGCTCCTCTACGCGCTGCTGAGCATCATCGCCGGTATCGTCGTGCTTTTCTCGCCGATCACCACCGGACTGCTGCTCTGGCTCATCCTGGGCATCTC
This sequence comes from Microbacterium sp. GW823-FHT02G05, assembly GCF_058797175.1. Classification (NCBI taxonomy): domain Bacteria; kingdom Bacillati; phylum Actinomycetota; class Actinomycetes; order Micrococcales; family Microbacteriaceae; genus Microbacterium; species Microbacterium sp. GW823-FHT02G05. The sequence goes on along the minus strand of NZ_JBXAJK010000002.1, from coordinate 307,997 downwards.
GCTGGTCGCGATGGGCATCGTGCAGATCGTCCGCGCCATCACGCTCGGAAAGGCAACGAGCAAGGTCGACGCGACGGTCTGACCGCAGTTCCTGTCATCGAGAAGGGCCTTGTCTGATCCTCAGCAGATCGGACAAGGCCCTTCTCGATGATGAAAGCTACTCCGCGACGAATCCGCTCACGTCGCCGATGAGGCGGGTGTTGTCTGCCGGTACCGGGTCGACTGCAGCGGATGCGACCTCCGCGGCGAACTCCGACACGTTGTAGAGGCGCCCGGCTGACTCACGACGTTGCGAGATCGCCCCTGGGTTCGCTCGCTCGAGCAGCGTCGCGGTGATGGTGCCTTCGATCATGTCGCCGGAGACGACAGTGAAACCTATACCGCGCTCGGCGAGGCCGGGGATCCGCTCGCGGAGGGCATCTTCGCCTGCACGCTTCGAGAGAGCAACGGGCTCGTACTCCGGCATCGTCGGCGTCGTGCGAATGAAGTGAGCCTGGTGGCTCGTGACGAAGACGATGCGCGAGCCCTCCCCGAGCAGCGGCGATGCCGCGTCGAGCACGTTGAGTTGCGCGTCCCGGTTGAGGGTCAGAGCGTAGTCCTCCCCCATGTTCGCTTCCATGCCGCCGGAGGCGTTGAGGACGAGGATGTCGAGGCGGCCGTACTCTGCGGCGACCGCGTCGAACATCGCCTTCACGGAAGCCTCATCCGTGAGGTCCGCGCCGACGACGAGAGCGCGACGCCCCAGAGCGCGGATCTCGTTGGCGAGCTTCTCGGCACGCGGCGCCTTGTTGCGGAAGTTGATGACGACGTCCGCGCCGGCCTCCGCGAAGTAACGAACGGTGTCAGCACCGATTCCCCGGGAGGAGCCCGTCACGAGGGCGACCTTTCCATTGAGCGATTCGGGGGCGAGCGGCTGGGTCACTATGACTCCTCATGGGTTCGAAACTGTTGGCTTCACGCGGGCGCGAACGGCCACAGCACACCTTATCAACCGTCGTTCCCCAGCCCCGGCGCACGTGTCGACCGCGTGGTAGGTTGACGGAAAGGAGGCTGTGTGGACAATCTGAATACCGTTCTGCAAGGCATCGAAGAGTGGTCGTGGATCGGGTGGCTCGTCTTGATCGCCCTCTTCCTGGTGATCGAGATGCTGACGCTGGACTTCACTTTCCTGATGCTCGCTCTCGGCAGCGGTTTCGGGCTTGCATCTGATCTCACGGGTCTCCCCATCTGGGCTCAGGTGATCATCGCCGCACTTGCTGCGGCCGCGCTCATCCTTCTGCTGCGTCCGCCACTGCTGCGACGGCTGCACCGCAACGAAGACCCGACGAAGTCCAACATCGACGCCGTCGTAGGGCTTCACGGGACCGTCCTGCTCCAGGTGACCTCCCTCACCGGCCAGGTCAAGCTCAGCAACGGCGACACCTGGACCGCCCGCGCCGTCGACGGCGGCATCCTCCCTCCCGGCACGCCTGTCTCGGTCGTCTCGATCGAGGGCGCCACCGCTCATGTCCGTCCTACCGCCCACGAGGAGTAACCCCCATGGACGATTCATCCTTCATTCCCACCGCCATCGGCTGGATCCTCGCGATCGCCGTCATCATCTTCGTCTTGGTGACGGTCGCGCGCTCCATCCGAATCGTTCCGCAGGCCACAGCAGGTGTGGTCGAGCGGCTCGGCCGCTATCACAAGACACTGACGCCAGGTCTGAACCTTCTGGTGCCCTTCATCGACCGTCTGCGTCCGCTGATCGACATGAGAGAGCAGGTCGTCTCCTTCCCGCCGCAGCCGGTGATCACGGAAGACAACCTGGTCGTCTCGATCGACACGGTCGTCTACTTCCAGGTGACCGATGCGCGCGCCGCCACCTACGAGATCGCCAACTACCTCGGTGCCGTCGAGCAGCTCACCACGACCACGCTTCGTAACGTCGTCGGTGGCCTCAACCTCGAAGAGGCGCTGACCAGCCGCGACAACATCAACGGGCAGCTTCGCGTCGTCCTCGATGAGGCGACCGGCAAGTGGGGCATCCGCGTCGGGCGTGTCGAGCTGAAGGCGATCGACCCGCCCCTGTCCATCCAGGATTCGATGGAGAAGCAGATGCGCGCCGAGCGTGATCGTCGTGCGGCGATCCTCACCGCGGAGGGCACGAAGCAATCCGCGATCCTTGAGGCCGAGGGCGCGCGTCAGGCAGAGATCCTTCGCGCAGAGGGTGAGAAGCAGGCCGCGGTCCTTCGCGCTCAGGGCGAGGCCGAGGCGATTCAGAACGTCTTCAGCGCCATCCACCAGGGCGCACCCGACGACAAGCTTCTCGCGTACCAGTACCTGCAGATGCTCCCCAAGATCAGCGAGGGGCAGTCGAACAAGCTCTGGATCATCCCGAGTGAGTTCTCCGAGGCGCTGAAGAACTTCGGAGGCGCCTTCACGCCTCGTGCTGGCGGATCACCGCTGCCTCCGCGCGCAGAGTGACACACCCGTATTTCGACGCGACGCCGGCGCCGCGCGTTCTTGCCCACCGGGGTCTTCCGACCCCCGTGCAGCAGGCCGCGCAGGCGCCGGCGCTTTCGCGTGCCGACGACTTCACCGTCTGGGAGAACACCGCACTCGCTCTGGCGGCAGCCCACGCCGCCGGGGCGGTCTACATCGAGACGGACTGTCGCATCACCTCCGACGGCGACGTCGTCCTATTCCACGATGAGACTCTGCTTCGGGTGATCGGCGACTCCCGGGCGGTCTCCGACGTCTCGACGCGGGAGCTCTCAGACCTCATGTCCCAGAACGGCGGGTTGCTCACCCTCGCGGACGCCCTGGACACGTTCCCCACCGTGCACTTCAACATCGACGTGAAGGCGGCGGAGGTCGCTGATCAGCTCGGGCGCGTGGTCGCTTCTCAAGCTCACCGCGTCCTGGTGACGAGCTTCGACGACCGTACCCGACATCGGGCACTGGCATCCGCTCTCGGTTCCGGAGCTACTATGCGCCCTGCGACATCCGCGGGGCAGGCCACGATCGTGCGCGCGCTGGGCGCCGCGCATACGCGCCTTCCGGCGCTCATCCGACGCGCTCTACGCGACGTCGACGCCTTGCAGATTCCTGAACGTCATGCCGGGGTGAGGGTCTTCTCCCCCGCCCTCGTGCGTGCCGCGCACAGCATGGGTGCGGAGGTTCACGTGTGGACAGTGAACGCTCCCGCAGACATGACGCGCCTCGTCGAATTGGGTGCTGATGGGATCGTTACAGACCGCGCCGACCTGGCGCTGAAGACCCTCGCACAACCCTGATTTTCCGCGATATTTCGGGATTTTTTCGTGCCCGCTGAGCATCGGCTGTGAATACCTCCGAGAACTCAAGGCCTCTGATGTGCCGCACAGACTAACGCGCTATACCTGAGGACGACGAGAGGACCACACAATGGCAGATCGCAGCCTGCGCGGCATCCGACTCGGCGCCCAGAGCCTACAGAGCGAAGAGGGCGTCGTGTTCATGGAACGACGCGAAACGATTTACACGTGCGAAACCTGCGGCCACGTGACCACACTCATGTTCGCCGCCGACGCTGAGCCGCCGACCACCTGGGAATGTCGAAACTGCGGTGCGGAGGCACGACTGCAGATCGACGGCAAGTCCGTCGTCGTGGAAGAGAACGCGGAGAAGGTCGCGCGCTCCCACTGGGACATGCTGCTTGAGCGCCGCACGCGCGATGAACTCGAAGAGCTCCTGGAAGAGCGCCTCGCCTACATCCGCGACCGTCGCGGCGCAGGTGAAGATCCCACGCGGGCAAAGAGCGCCTGACCTGCTCACGGTGCGCCGACGCTAGGAGCGCGAAGAACGCCGCGCTCTGAACCACCCGAGAAGCACGAGGAGCATCCCGCCCCAGAGCAGGATCTGCTCCAGAACAGGCGCCACCACAACACCCGCCGTCGCCCCGGTGCGAAGTTCGACATCCTCGAGCATCGCACCGGGGCGATCTGCGTCCAGTGCAGCCTGGGTCGAGCCGTCCGCGCGAATCACCTGGCTGGTTCCCACCGTCGAGATGTTGACGACCGTGCGTCCCGTCTCGATCGCGCGCATCCGCGCAATCGCGAGCTGCTGAAGGTTCTCATCCGTACCGCGGAAATCGGCGTTGTTCGTCTGGAAGACCAGGAGCTCCGCTCCCCCGTTGATCCCCTCACGGATGACATCGTCATAGATGACGTCAAAGCAGATCGCGAGACCGATCGCGGTGTTCTCCAGCGTCATCACCGGGGCATCTGTGCCGGGCGTGTACTCGCGTTGAATGAGCCCGATGAGATCGGGAGCAATCGCGTTGAAGAACGCGCGATCCGGGACATACTCGCCGAACGGCACGGGGTGCCGTTTGGCGTGCGTCTGGGCATCGTCGCGTGCCGGCGCGGGAGTGCCGCCGTCCCAGAGGAACGAAGTGTTGAAGTAGCGGTCGCCGACGGCGGTTGCTGCGTTCGCGAGCAACGGGGCATCTGCCTGGGCGACGACGCGCGAGAGCATTCGCGCAAGGGTCGGATTCTGGAAGGGGTCCCCTTCGACGCTCCCCTCCGGCCAGACGAGGAGGTCAAGATCTTCGCCGAACAGCGGCCGGGAGGCATCGATCTGCGACGCGATGATGGCCAGGGGCTCCCGGGCGTCGAAGTATCCGGTCGGACCGTTGCCTTGTACCGCGCCGACGCGGAGTTCGCCGCCCGCGGTGGTGGGGAACGCCGGCACCAGGAGGAGCGCAAGGAGAGCGGCGATCGGCACCGTGAGCGCGGGGGCAAGGCCACGCAGCGTGAACGAACTCCTCCGCTCCCGCGAGATCCGCAGCACTTCGACGACGGCGGTGACGAAGAACACCAGAACGAAGCTCAGACCGCTCACACCGATCCAGGACGTCAGCATCGCGGCCGGCGTGTCGACGAGCGTGTAGCCGACGCGCGCCCACGGGAATCCTCCATAGGGGAAGGTTCCGACGAGCAGCTCACGCCCCACCCAGAGCGCGGCGACGGCGGTCGCGACGAGCAGTACACGCAGGGCGGGACGCGGCGATGCGCGAGGAAGCCACCGGTACGCGAGTGCGACGGGAATGAGACCGACACCCGTGAGCAGAGCTTCGAGCGCGGACAGGGCGGTCCAGGGCAGGGGCCCGAGGTAGCGTGAGGTCCACGACACCAGCAGCAGGTAGAAGACCAACCCGAACACGACGCCCACCAGCAGCGCGCCACCGGCGCGGCGCCCCATGAGCGCGAGGAGGAGAAGACCGATTGCCACCGGCGCGGCGATCCAGAGCGACACCGACGGAAACGCGAGGTCGAGCAGTGCGCCGGCAGACGCGGCGACGACGACGGCAAGCCAGAGCGGCAGTGGAGGGCGCACCCGTGCCGGCGATGAAGTGGTCACGTTCTCGTCCTCACATCGAGGAGTAGGCGACGATGCCGCGGCGCACACCGTCGAGGGCATGCCGCGCGGTGCGGGCCAGAGCGATGTCGGGTGCGACGATCGAGAGCTGATCGAGCAGATCGATGGTCTGCTTGGTCCAGCGGACGAAGTCTCCGGCTGCCATGTCGGCATCCTGAAGGACACGATCCAGTGAGACCCCGCGCGCCCAGGCGTGCATGGCGCTGGCCAGCCCCGCAGACGGCTGCTCGGTGCCCGGAAGGCGATGATCCTGTTCCAGGTCGTCGAGCTGTGCCCAGAGCGTCTGCGTCTTGTCCCACGCCTGCAGGAACTTCCCCCTCGGCAGGCCACGAGTGCCGTCAGTGGCCTCGTCGCGGCGGGGTTCGTAGACCAGGCAGCATGCCATCGCGGCGAGAGACGGGGCGTCTAGTCCCTCCCAGAGTCCGAGTCGCAGAGCTTCAGCGACCAGGAGGTCGCGCTCACCGTAGATGCGCTGCATCGTGCGTCCGGCCTCGGTCAGCTCGATGTCGTCTCCGGAGCCGCGCACATACGAGACTGCTTCGAGCACATCGACGACGCGGTCGAAGATGCGCGCCACCGTCCCTGTGCGTGTCTCGATCTGGCGACGAGTGCGGTCTGTCTCGCGCTTGAGCTTCCAATAGCGCTCGGCCCAGCGCGCGTGCGTCTCCCGGTCGGGGCAGGAATGACAGGGGTGGCGCTTCATCCGCGTTCGGAGCGACTCGACCTTGCGTGCGCGCTTCTCGCGAATCGCCCGCGAGACATGACCTTCCGTGCGGCTCTTCTTCTCGAGATCACTCAGCTCACGACGGATCGCCGAGTACTCGGGGAAATCGCCGTGCTCGCACACCATTGATGCGCGGTATCCCGCGAGGGATTCTTCGGCGTCCCGTACCTTTCGCGCGAGCCCAACGACGGCGCGGTCGGCTTGAAACTGTGCGAACGAGGACTCGAGGATCTCTCGGGCGCGCTCCCGTCCGAATCGATCGATCAGGTTCACGGCCATGTTGTAGGTCGGCCGGAAGCTCGAGTTCAGCGGGTAGGTCCGTCGGGAGGCGAGGGATGCCACGGCCTGCGGGTCGAGCCCCGGGCTCCACTGCACAACCGCGTGGCCCTCGACATCGATGCCGCGACGCCCCGCCCGGCCGGTGAACTGCGTGTACTCCCCCGACGTGATCGGAACGCGCGCTTCGCCGTTGAACTTGTCCATCTTCTCGAGGACCACGGTGCGCGCCGGCATGTTGATGCCGAGCGCCAGCGTCTCGGTCGCGAACACGACCTTCACGAGCTTGCGCTTGAAGAGGACCTCGATGATCTCCTTGAACGCGGGAAGGAGCCCGGCATGATGCGCGGCGATTCCGCGCTCCAGGCTGTCGAGCCACTCGCCGTAGCCGAGGACGATGAGGTCATTCTCGTCGAAGCCGTGCATCCTCTCGTTCGCGACGCGACGGATCTCCGCCCGCTCTTCTGCGTTCGTCAGACGCAGCCCCGAACGGCGCACCTGCTGTACGGCCGCATCGCAGCCGACCCGGCTGAAGATGAAGAAGATCGCGGGCAGGAGATTCGCGTTCTCCAGCATCCGCACGACATGGGGTCGGTCCATCCGCTCGATGCGGCGACCGCCGAATCGAGACTCCGCGCGTGCGTCGTGGCCACGACGCGGCCCACGACTCCCGCGATCCCGTGACGAGTATCCCCGGTTGCGATCGCCGCGCCCACCGGACGACCCGAGGCGCAGGAGCGCCTGATTCACCTGTGGATGCGAGGCACCGGCACGATCATCGAACAGCGGCAGCAGTTCGTCCCCCGCCAGCACGTGCTGCTCAAGGGGAACCGGACGCGTCTCCGAGACGATGACATCTGTGTCACCGCGGACGGTGTCGAGCCAGTCTCCGAACTCTTCCGCGTTCGACACCGTCGCGCTCAAAGAGATGAGTCGGACGGCCGCAGGCAGATGGATGATGACCTCTTCCCACACCGCACCGCGGAAGCGATCAGCGAGGTAGTGGACTTCGTCCATGATCACGTAGCGCAGGTGATCGAGGGCCGAGGAGTCGGCGTACAGCATGTTGCGCAGAACCTCGGTCGTCATGACCACGATGCGCGCATTGCCGTTGATGTTGGTGTCGCCCGTCAGCAGGCCGACCTGATCGGCGCCGTGCACCTCGACGAGTTCGCGGAACTTCTGATTGGAGAGCGCCTTGATCGGGGTCGTGTAGAACGCCTTGTCTGAGGGTGTCTGCATCGCGAGGTGGATGCCGAACTCACCCACGACCGTCTTGCCCGCTCCGGTGGGTGCCGCAACGAGCACGCTGCGCCCGCGTTCCAGGGAATGGCAGGCGGCCACCTGGAAGGGGTCGAGGGCGAACTGCTGCGCCGCAGCGAATGCGGCCGTGTGGGGATGCTCGCGCGCGTCCTCCTCGGCCGAGTAGCCGTTTCGCGACACGCTCATGCCGTGGGCTCGGGCAGCAGGGGATCTGCGCGCTTCCGTTTACGGCGATCGAAGAGCAGCGACAGCAGGGCTGCGAGAACGTACAGCACACTGAGGATCCCGGCCAGTAGCAGCATGCTGATGACATCTGCTGCGGGCGTCGCCAGGGCCGCGAAGATCGTCGCGATGAGCACGGCGACGCGCCATCCCTTGAGGATCGTGCGCCCTGACATGATGCCCGCGACGTTGAGCGCGACCAGGAACACGGGCAGCACGAAGGAGATGCCGACGACGAGCATGAGCTTGAAGATGAAGTCGTAGTACGTCGGAGCGTCGTAGAAGTTCACGCCACCCTCGGGGGTGAAGCCCCACATGAGCTCGATGATGTGCGGCATGACTGTCAAAGCCACGTAGCAGCCCGCGAAGAACAGCGGGATCGCCGCGGCCACGAAAGAGATCGTGTATCGGATCTCTTTGCGTGTCAGCCCGGGCATGATGAACGCCCAGATCTGCCACAGCCAGATCGGCGCTGCGAAGAAGATGCCCAGTGTGAATGCGATCCGCATGCGGAAGTCAAAGGCCGACGTCACTCCGGAGAAGTTCAGTGCAGCGAAGTCATCGCCGCGTCGCTCGTTAACGAGCTCGACAGGATGCGCGAGAAAAGCGATGATGGGGTCCGCGATGATGAACGCCACGATCATGGCGACGACAATCGCGGCGGCCGAGATCATGAGCCGCTTGCGGAACTCTACGAGATGCCCCTTGAGGGACATCGTACGATCACGCCGCGGCTTCTTGCCTTCCGCGGCCGCGGACTCCAGCGCCGTCACTCTCGTCAGCTGGCGCGATCAGTGCCAGGTGCGGGGTTCTGCCCGGGTGTCGTCGACCCGTCGGTGGTGTCACCGGGCGCAGCGGGAGTGGCGTTCGCCTGCGCGGCGGCGTCCTCTTCCTTCATCGCCTTCATCTCACCCTTGAAGACGCGAGCCGACTGGCCCATGCTCTTCGCGAGCGCGGGAAGCTTGGCTGCACCGAACAACAGGAGGATGACGGCAAGGAGAATGACCAGGTGCCATCCGTTGAGGCCTGCGAACATGATTTTCTCCCTCAGATCGAAGTCGACGTCAGTCTACCTGACAGGTCATTCGGGTTCGCCGTAGAGCGCGAGTCCGGCGAGAGCCCACTCTCGGGCAGCTACCCGCGCAGCACGCGGCGTACGCACCTCGAGCTGACCCCCGAAACGGGCTGCGAGCCGTCGCAGTCGCGCAGGGTCCCCCACCCGGACGTGGGCCGTCAGCATCCCCTCGTGGACCTCGACCTCCGCCTGATCCAGGAACTCTCCCAGCAGCGGAGCGAGGGGCGCGGGCATTCGCAACGTCGCCTCGTCATCATCCGCCGCCGTCGCGAACAGATCTGGCACAGGATCGCCCGCGTGAGCGATCGGGATATCCGTCATCGTCACCTCGCTGACACGGTCGAGGTGGAACGTGCGCATCGCCCGGCGCAGATGACACCATCCCTGGAGATACCACTGGCCATCCGAGATCAGGACCTTCACGGGATCGACCGTGCGTGTCGTCGGTGTCGCATCCGGCGCACGGTAGGTGAAGGAGATCGCGCGCTGCGCGTTCAGCGCCTGCGAGACGAGAGTGCGCACATCGTCGACCGGTCCGGGGGCGACGATCACTTCAGACGGGCGGGCGCCGGCACCGCGAGAGAGCTTCGCGATGAGACCGGACACCAGCTCCGAGTCGGCGACGGTGGGCAGTGATGCGGTCAGCTGAAGTCCCGCGAGCAGCGCGGCTGCCTCCCTGGAGGTGAGACGCGGAGCGCGGCGAAGACCAACGTCGTTCGTGATCTCGATGATCCCCTGCTCCTCCAGCAGGTCCCAGTTGATATCGAAAAGCTCCTGCGGTGGCTGCCAGTAGCCGGCATCCCCGGGAAGCCCGATCACCGTGAGCTTCTGCACCATACGGCGCATCTCGTCGACGGAGATCTCGAAGTCCGCGGCAGCCTCGGCGAGGGAGACCTCTCCGCGCTCCAGCAGATACGGGACAAGCGTCAGATACGCGCGGACACGGTCGGCGGTGAGCAGGGGCTTGCGCGCGCTCATTGTTCCCCACCCTCCGTGTGAGCGGCGACAACCTCACGCAGCCGGCTGATGACGGCGTCGCGAAGCTCGGCCGGTTCGACGACGCGGACCTCAGGACCGTAAGACGCGAGTTCATCCGCGAAGATGTGCAGATCGACGTACGGCACGCGCACCCCCTGTGACGCGGGGGTTGCCCGCCGGGCGAGACGGAGGTCCGCCTCGGTGCCGGGAGTCGTCTCCAGCAGCGCCGAGTGTGCCGCGGCGACCGCCTCCAGCCCCGAACGTGCGCGATCGCCCGCGCCCTCCTGTGACGCGGAGGAATGCGCGCGCGACGTGACCTTCACATCTCCGACGATGCGGGTGAGCAGATAGGTGCGCTCCGCGTCGGCGTTGAGATCGCGGCCGAAAAGGTGCCAGCGCGCCTCGAACTCGAGGAGGGCCAGCGGCAGCACCCGGCGTGCGCGTGGAGCATCCTCCCCCGGCTTGAGATAGTCGAACTCGACCTCCACACTGCGGTCGAGAGCCTGCTGCAGCGGCGCGAAGGCCGACTCGCGGGCGGCGATGCGGGGTGCGAAGCCGATGATCGGCTCGTCCACGTCGATGCCGAGTGCGCGGATCTTGCGCACTCCGGCCCGCGCGTCGTCAGACATCGACCCCTCGCTCCACACGCTTCCTGCAAGGCGCAGGACTGCAAGTTCAGCCGGCGTGAACTCGATGTCGAGCGGAAGATCATACTCGGACTTCGGGATGCGGTAGCGCGCCTCGCGAAGGTCGTTCGGGTCGGAGAACTCGCCAATCGTCTCGATCGGCATGCCAAGGGCGCGTAGCTCGTCTTTGTCGCGTTCGAACATCTTGTCGAGCGCGACCGTGCTCACGCCCGCTTCCAATCGCTGACGGTAGCCGGAGACGCTGTCGACGATCTGCTGCTTGGTGAGGCCGATCTCCGTGGCCATCAGCGCCACCACGAGGTTCGTGAGGCGCTCCTCCGCCGGGATCCGCTCAGCCACTACTGCCCTGCGGGAGAATCTGTGCCGAGAATGTCGACAACGAACACCAGGGTGGAGTTCGCGGGGATTCCCGCCTGCTCCTGCTCACCGTAGCCGAGCGCCGGCGGGATCACGATCAGCACCTGCGACCCGACCGTCTGCCCCTTCAGCCCCTCGGCGAAGCCGGGGATGACGCTGGTCAGATCGAACTGCTTGGCGTTGCTGTCCCATGAGCTGTCGAAGACCTCGCGGCCCGCCCAGGTCACACCGGTGTAGTGCACGCGCAGCGGTTCGTCGCCGGTGACGACAGGGCCGTCACCCTTGATGAGCGTCTGCACGACGAGCTCCTCCGGCGCATCGGCATCCGGAACGATGATGCCGGGGCGGCCGTCGGGAGCCCGGACCACCGTCGGAAGACCCAGCGCGCCGTTGAACTCCAACGAGCCTTCGGCGTGCGGCAGGTACACCTTCAGAACGTCGATGACCGCGACGACGGATTCGTCTTTGCCCAGGTTGAATCCGGCAGATGCCTCGGCGCCGAAATCCTCCGGGGATATCCCGGTGATGATGCGCGACCCCTCGGTCGCGCACTCAAGCGCCGTCGCGATCCCCGGGATCTGCTGAGCCCAGGAGTCGATGTTCGACAGGCGCGACAGGTCTCCGTTGAACTCCGTGGCCACGATGAGCTCACCGGAATCACCGGCGTACAGCGCGACATCGAGGGCGACGAGCTGGTCAGCCGTCGTGATCGCGCGGCCCTCGCCGACGATCAGGTCGCTCACACTCGACTCATTGATGAGCACGGGCGTCGGCAGCGTCACCTTCGGCTCGGTGCCGAGATCCCCGGTCACGGTCGCCAGCGAAGCGACATGACTGTCGGTCGCACGTTCGCAGGATGCCCCTTCGAACGACGGTGCCGCCGTGCACCCGGTGAGGGCGAGGGCGGTGAGGCTGACAGTGATCAGGGCGGCAGAAGTCTTACGCACCCCGTCAGTCTATTCGTCTGTGCTGATGTCGTCCGCGCCACCCCGCGCGGAGGCGGCGACACGTGCGCCGTCCGCTGCCTTCTGGGCGTCGCGCACGCGCTTGCGGAGGTTCTTGTCGGTGATCTCACGGTCGCCCACGGCACCGGGTGTCCACTTCTCGACATCGTCGTCGCCATAGCTCGACTTCGAGGCGCGTCGTTTGACCTCGGGCGGCACCGCGCCCGGCGCCAGGCGACGAGCGGTGATCAGGAAGCCCGTGTGCGCGACCATCCGATGATCGGGGCGGACCGCGAGGCCCTCCACATGCCAACCGCGCACCATCGTCTCGGATGCCAGCGGCTCCGTGAAGAGTCCCGTACCGCGGATGTACTCGGCGACGCGCGAGAGCTGTGTCGCGGTGGCGACGTAGCACAGCACCACGCCGCCGGGGGTGAGAGCGTCGGCGACCATGTCCATGCACTCCCAGGGTGCGAGCATGTCCAGCACGACGCGGTCGACCGTGCCGTCCTCGAACTGCCGGGGCAGCTCATCGGCGAGATCGCCGACCACGACACTCCAGGTGTCGGGCAGTCCGCCCATGAACGTCTCCACGTTCGCCTGTGCGACCTCAGCGAAGTCCTCGCGACGCTCGAAGGAGACGAGGCGCCCGTTCGTGCCGATCGCACGAAGGAGCGACAGCGACAGGGCGCCGGAGCCGACGCCGGCCTCCGCGACCACAGCACCCGGGAAGATGTCGGCCTGCGTGACGATCTGGGCAGCATCCTTCGGATAGACGATCGCCGCGCCACGCGGCATCGACATGACGAAGTCACGCAGCAGCGGACGCAGCGCCAGGTACTCGTGACCGCTGCTGTTGGCGACGACGGATCCGTCGGGCTGGCCGATCAGGTCACGGTGAAAGAGCACTCCATGATGCGTGTGGAGTTCGCCATCTTCGCGCAGGGTGATCGTGTGCAGCTTGCCCTTGGGGCCGGTCAGCTGGACGCGGTCACCTTCACGGAAGGGGCCGCTGGGGCGCTGGTCGGTCACGCGAGGTCTCCTGTCGTAGAGGGGGCGAAGGATGCCGCGCGGCGGTGCGCGGTGAATTCTGCGGCGATGTCGTCGACCGTGCGACCGGCAAGGCTTGGCCAGAGGACATCCGCACCGAAGCCGTCCAGGGCGACGATATGCGGGACGCCGATGGTCACGGCACCCGAGGCAGATGCGGAGCGCACGCCGGTCGGCGAGTCCTCGAGCGCGACGGTGTCGACGATGTCGACCCCCAGCGTGCGCGCGGCCTGCAAATAGGGATCCGGGAAGGGCTTTGGTCGTTCGACGTCATCTCCGCCGACGATCAGGTCGAACGCCGTGAAGTCCATGAGCGCGACGATGTCGACGGCCATGCGGCGCAGCGACATCGTGACGAGAGCGGTGGGAATCTGCGCGGCGCGGAGCGCGCGAAGCATCTCCTGCGCGCCCGGGCGGAACGGCACACCGCGTGTGGTGAGCATCCGGCGAACTTCGTCGGTGAGGTGGTCCACGATCTCGGTGACACCCATCCGCACGCCCGCGGCCTGCAGAAGACGAGCACTGTCTTCCAGCCCGTTTCCGACGAGCTGCATCGCCTGTTCGTGTGACCAGGTGCCTCCGAAGGATTCGATCAGCGTCGTCTCGGCGGCCATCCAGTAGGGCTCGGTGTCGACGACGGTTCCATCCATGTCCCACAGGACCGCGCGCGGCATCTCAATCACTTCACCATCGTAGCCGTGGCCAGACGCACGCCCGCATGCGAGCGCTGGCGGCTAGCCTGGGATGACCAATGACGCAACCGTCGTCAGGGAAGGACTCACGTGCACGCTCTCGGATCCCGGATCGTCGTCGCCGCCTTCGACGGCTGGAACGATGCGGGCGAGGCCGCCACGGCGGCCGTGACGATGCTGCGCGAGAGTGTCGAGTACGAGCTCGTGCACACGATCGACCCCGAGCTGTATTACGACTATCAGTACACCCGTCCGTCCATCGGGTTCGCGGCCAGCGGGTCTCGTGAACTCAAGTGGCCCGGCGCGTCGCTCTGGCGTCCGGCAGAGCCTGGTCCTGGCACCGAGCTCTGGCTGTTGACGGGCGTCGAGCCTGCCCGCGCATGGCAGGCCTTCTCCGCAGAATTCATCGACATCTGTCTGCGCGACGACGTGACGGGCTTCGTGACGCTCGGTGCGATGCTCTCGGACGTCCCGCATACCCGGCCCATCTCCGTCTTCTCCGCGAGCACGAACGAAGAGGTCCGCGAGTCGCTGACCTTGGAGCGTTCACTCTACGAAGGGCCGGTGGGGATTCTGAGCGTTCTCGAGCACTCCGCCGAGCAGGGGGGCATCCCCTCGGCGAGTCTCTGGGCGAGCGTGCCGCACTACGTGGCTTCCGCGACGCCGTCCCCCAAGGCGACGCTCGCGCTGCTGGACCGCCTGCACGAGGTCACGGGTGTCGACGTTCCTCGCGGCACGCTCCGCACCGATGCCGCCACCTGGGAGGCGTCCATCGACGCCGCGGCGGCCGAAGACGAAGACATGGCGGACTACATCCGCCAGCTCGAGCAGACGCGCGACACCTGGGATTCCCCGGATGCTTCAGGCGACGCGATCGCGCAGGCATTTGAACGCTATCTGCGCCGGGACGGTGAGGGGCCAGGCCCCGACAAGCGGCGTTGACGCAGAGTGCCTCCGACGAGATCTCGTCGGAGGCACTCTGCGTGTCGTCTGCGCGTCGGTTACGGCGCGATGGCTCCTGTCGCGAGAAGCACCAGCAGCACGCCACCGAGCAGCACCCGGTAGATGACGAACGGCAGGAAGCTGCGCTTGGAGATCCAGTTCATGAAGAACGCGATCACGCCGAGCGCGACCACAAAGGCGATGCCGGTCGCGGCGAGCGTCTCCCCGGCGCTGAACACCGGCGTCTCGTCGAGGTTCTTGAACAGCTGGTAGAAGCCGGAGCCGAACACGGCGGGGATCGCGAGCAGGAAGGCGTAGCGAGCCGCCGCGGCGCGCTCGTACCCGAGGAACAGCCCCATCGTGATCGTTCCGCCGGAGCGGGAGACCCCGGGCACCAGGGCAAGTGCCTGTGCGAAACCGAAGGCGATGCCGTGCGGAACTGTGAGCTGGTTCAGTGCGCGACGCTTGGCGCCGACGTAGTCTGCGATTCCCAGCAGGATGCCGAACGCGATCAGCATTGTCGCAACGACCCACATCGATCGGAAGACCGTCTCGATCTGGTCCTGGAAGAGCAGCCCGAGCACGACGATCGGGATGCTGCCGATAATGATCAGCCATCCCATGCGCGCGTCCGCGTCATTGCGCGGGATCTTCCCGACCAGTGACAGAGACCAGTGCCTCACGATGCGGACGATGTCGCGCCAGAAGAACACGACGACGGCGGCTTCGGTGCCGATCTGCGTGATTGCAGTGAAAGCCGCGCCCGGGTCGGTGGCGGACGGCAGGAAGGTCCCCAGGATGCGCAGATGTGCGCTGGACGAGATCGGCAGGAACTCGGTGAGCCCCTGCACAATGCCGAGGAGGAGCGCTTCGAACAGGTGCATGCGTGAAGAAACCTTCTGTCAGGGAACGAGAGAGAACTCGTGATCAGTAGGTGCGGAAGAGATCCGCCAGCACCTGCTGTCCGAAGACCAGTGAGTCTACGGGAACTCGCTCATCGACACCGTGGAACATCCCGGTGAAGTCGAGCTCTGCGGGCAGCCGCAGCGGCGCGAAGCCGTAGCCGGTGATGCCGATGGCAGAGAGCGCCTTGTTGTCGGTACCCGCACCCAGCAGATACGGAATGACCGGGGTTCCGGGGTCATGGCGGTCGAGGGCGGCCACCATGGCGTCGACCAGCGGGCCTGTGAAGGGGGTCTCCATGCCGATGTCGCGCACGACGATCTCGATCTCGATGTCGTCGCCGACGATCTCCTGCAGCTGAGCGAGAACGGCATCCTCGGTGCCGGGCAGCACACGCACGTCGATGAGCGCCTCGGCGCGCTCGGGAATCACGTTGTGCTTGTACCCGGCCGTCAGGGCTGTCGGGTTCGTCGTGGTGCGGAAGCTGGAACGAAGGAAAGCTTCTGCGGGCCCGGCGGCGGACGCCAGGGCATCTGGATCCTCCGAGGAACGCCCGGAAAGCGCGCTGAGCCCCTCGAGCAGCTGTCGCGTCGTGTCCGTGAGCCGCACCGGCCAGTGCGTCCGTCCGATGGCCGCGACGGCTTCAGACAGCCGCGTCACGGCGTTGTCGGGGTGCAGTCGGCTGCCGTGCCCGGCGCGACCGCGGGCGACGAGGCGGATCCATAAGAGCGCCTTCTCGCCGACCTGCAGGAGATACGCGCGGTGCCCGTCGACGGAGATCGAGTAGCCGCCGACCTCGCTGATCGCCTCTGTCGCACCTGCGAACCACTCCGGTCGCTCGCGAACCACGAGCGCCGAGCCCTCGACCCCGCCGTTCTCTTCGTCGGCGAAGAACGCCAGGATCAGGTCACGCTCGGGCTGCTCCCCCGCGCGCAGCAGGTCAGCGACGGCCGTGAGGATCATCGCATCCATGTTCTTCATGTCGACGGCCCCGCGACCCCAGAGCATGCCGTCACGCACGATGCCCGCGAAGGGGTCGACGCTCCAGTCGTCGGCCATCGCCGGAACGACATCGAGGTGCCCGTGCACCACGAGCGCCGGCTTGTCGCGATTGCGTCCTGGCACCCGCGCCATGACGTTCGTGCGCCGAGGGACAGGCTCGAAGTAGGACGGGACGAGACCGAGCGACTCGAGGTAGGCGCCGACGTACTCTGCGGCCTCCCGCTCGCCCTTGGCGTTGCCGCCGCCGAAATTCGAGGTGTCGAACCGGATGAGGTCAGCGGCGACACGGACGACTTCGGGCAGTTCGGACGCAGAGTCAGGCATGGCCCCAGGCTATCGAATCGTGGCGACGCGCCCGGGCGTGCGACCCGGTTCGTGACGCCTCGGAGATCGTGCTAATCTCGATCTTCGTTGGAAACAACGAAAAAGATCTGCGCGGGTGGCGGAATGGTAGACGCGCTACGTTGAGGTCGTAGTGCTCGCAAGGGCGTGGGGGTTCAAGTCCCCCTCCGCGCACAGATCAAGAAGGCCGGTTCGAGAGAACCGGCCTTCTTCGCTTCCGCAGAGGCTCTTGCTCCTAGGGCTGGCGTTGGCTTCTATGCGCTCCACTCGCGGGCCTGCACGCCGTCCTTGCCATCACGTTTCACCTCGTACATGAGTGCGTCTGCGGCAGCGATGAACTCCGTCGCACTCGGGACGCGCGCACCGTCGCGCGGACTCCAGCCGAGCACGCCCACACTTGCCGAGAGTGGCATCCCCTCGGCGGGACCCTCGAGAGGCATCCGCACCGCTGCACGCACGCGCTCCGCCAGATTCCGCGAATCCTCCAGCGTCATAGCCTCGAGCACGATGAGGAACTCGTCGCCGCCGAGTCTCGCGATGACGTCGTTCTGACGGCATGCCCTCCGCAGGCGTGTGCTGACCGTGCGCAGCACCTCATCCCCCACCCCGTGACCGCGCGCGTCGTTGATCTGCTTGAAGCCGTCGAGATCGATGAAGAGAACCGCGCAGGGCTCCTCGTTCGTCGCGCTGCGCGCAAGGATCTCAGCGAGGCGGTCCTGGAACAGCATTCGATTCGGAAGACCGGTGAGGGCGTCATGCAGCGCGATGTGTCGCAGGCGATCCTGCAGTCTCAGATGCTCAAGAACGCGTTCTGCCTGCGCAGCCAGCGCATGCAGAGTCTCGATCTCCTCTCTTCCGAGGGTGCGCGGTCGGCCGAACCAGCACCGGATGTCGCCGAGCACGGTTGACCCGTCCTGCCCCTCACGCGTGATTGGGACGGCGAGGAGTGCCTCCACGCCATCCACCCTGAGGGCCGTGGCCTGTTGGGGCATCTCTGCCGCGATTTCGGTGAGATCACGGCAGATCAGAGTGTCGGGAGAGAACGCCTCGTCCGGTGCAACTCCCACGCTGGGCGGCGCCTGTCCCCACCGTCGGAGCGTCGCGGCGGAGATAGCATCAACGCCTGTGCTCTCCCGCAGGCGCACCTCCGTCCAGCGCGCCTGAAGGGCGGCTCCGGCACTGTCAACGAGGATCGCGCCGAGATCGTCACTTCCGCCTGCAAGTGCGAGCCGGCTCGTCGCCTCCTGCAACAGCGTCAGGGCACGGTGCGCGACGGCGGCTTCACGGCGGGTCTGAACGAGCTCCTGTTCGAACGCGACCCGCGCGGTCGCATCGAACGCGGCGATGTGGACGACGGGCGTGGGTGTGTCGCGCTCGCGCAGGTTCGCATTGACCAGCATGGGTCGCCGCTCCCCTGCACGCGTACGCACCTCCAGCGTAAGCGCCCGCACGTGCCCCGTCTCCACCAGGCGCGGCACGACCTGCGTCTCGTAGAGGAGCCGTGATGCGGGTGTCAACAGATCGACGAGGTTGCTGCCGATCAGTCCCTGTTCGTCGCCGAGCCATCGCGCGGTGGGGGCATTGTGCGCGAGGATCGTTCCCCGAAGCTCCATCGTGAGGATGGCGACGGGCGCGGCGTCCAGCAGGTCATGCGACAGCCCCGTGTGAGTGTGGTCGTCGGTCACAGCCGATCCTGGATCAGCTCGACGACGAGATCGGGCTCCGTCAGATGGACGAAGTGCCCGGCCGTGTCGAGCGACACGAGCTCACTGCCGGCAACGTGATCGCGCAGGTACCCGCCGATGTGCGGGGGGCAGATGATGTCGCCCTGAGACTGGACGATCGTGACGGGCACCGTGATCTCGCGGAGGCGATGGCGCACGTCACTGAAGAACACGACACGCGCGAAGTGCACTGCCACCCGTTCGGGCGTCGCGGCGAAGAAGCCACGGACACGGTCCACGACATCCGGGCGGTCGTCGCGTGCCGTCACTGCGGGAGCGAGAGAGGCCGCCCAGGCGGGCTGGTTCGCCTCGATCGCCCCGAGAAGCCCGAGCACATCCTCGCGGCTGAATCCGCCGATGTAGTCGCCATCATCGACATAGCGCGGCGAGGGGCAGACCATGATGATGCGACGGAAGAGATCCGGGCGACGGATCGAGGCCAACGCCGCGATCATGCCGCTGACGGAGTGCGCGACGAGAACAGCATCCTTCGCCTCGACAGCATCCATCACCTCGATCAGATCGTCGGCGTATCCCTCGAGCGAGTCGTAGCGCCTCTCGTCGTACGCGCGCAGATCGCTGCGGCCGGAGCCGACGTAATCGAAGAGGACGACTCGGTGGGTCTCTGCGAAGCGCTCCGCGATGCGACGCCACGCGGACTGCTCGTTGCCGTATCCGTGGGCGAACACGAGAGTGGGGCCATCCGCAGCACCCAGGACGGTGACGGCGTTGCGGGCGATGACAGCCGCCGATGCATCGTTGGAAACACTGACGGGGGGTGTGCTCACGGGGTGCCCTCTCGCTCGGATCGTGATTCGAGACTATCGGCGCGTGCGTGACTAGGCGACGTCGACGCCGAAGATCAACCCCAGGCCGTAGGTGATGAGGGCCGCGCCCAAGCCGATCGCCAACTGGCGCAGAGCACGCTGCAAGGGCGGACCCCCGGAGAGGATGCCGACAGCGGCTCCCGTCGTCAAGAGGGCGACGCTCACGAGGACAAGAGCCAGGATGACAGCAGTCGCGCCGTCCAGCCCGAAGATCCACGGCAGCACGGGGATAATCGCCCCGGATGCGAAGAGAAGGAAGCTCGACGCTGCGGCGCCCCAGTCACTGCCGACGACCTCCGCCACGCCGACACCGTGCGTGCGTACGGGACCCGTCGCGGCTCTCCGGGCACCCGCCTTGGCCGCTGCGACGACGCGTCGCGCGCGCTCCAAGGACTGCGTCTCATCATCGCCGCGTGCCCGGTAGACGAGGGCGAGCTCGTTCTCATCGATGTCGAGGTCACCCGCCCGCAGTTCCGCAGCGCCATCTGCCTCCGTCGCCGCGAGAAGCTCTCGCTGGGAGCGCACCGAGACGAACTCGCCCGCTCCCATGGAGAGCGCGCCGGCCAGAAGGCCGGCAATGCCGCTGAACAGAACGAAGGCGGAGCTCGCGCCCGTCGCGCCGATGCCGATCACGAGTGCCAGGTTGCTCACGAGCCCGTCGTTCGCCCCGAACACGGCGGCGCGGAACGAGCCGGAGAGTCGTCGGCGCCCACGGGCGGCCAATCCCCGCACGACCTCGTAGTGCACCTTCTCATCGGCGCGCATCGCGGGGGTGGCGTAGATCTCGGCGTCATAGGGAGAGCGCGCTTCGGCGCTCTGCGCCAGAGCGAGGACGAAGATCGATCCGAACCTGCCGGCCATCCGCCCCAGCACCCGCGAGGAGAGTCCCGCCTTCGGCAGGCGCGCAGGCTCCTCACCGAGAAGTTCGAGCCAGTGCTGCTCGTGACGGCGCTCGGCCTCTGCGAGCGAGAGCAGGATCTCGCGTTCCTCGCCCTCGCGACGCTCTGCGAGGCGCTCGTACACGCGCCGTTCGGCGCGCTCCTCGACCAGGTAGCGTGCCCAGCGGCGCCGATCAGACGGCGTCGGGGTGGCAGGCGGATTCATCGGGACCTCCAGGATGCGGACAACTGTTCCACGCTAGTGAACGCTCACCGCGCGGACCCCATCCGGAGTCGGATTGACAGCATTTCGGGGTTCCGAAGGAACCACCGATCAGCTGCGGACGCGGCGTCGGAGCAGGTCGATTCGCGCCTGCAGCTGCGCGACAGTTGCCTGTGCGACGGCGGGTCCTCCGCAGAGGCGGCGTAGCTCGGCGTGGACAGCCCCGTGCGGATCGCCGGTCTGGCGCGCGTAGACGCCGACCAGACTGTTCAGCAGCTGCCGCTGCTCGCGCAGCGTGCGGTGCAGCGGCTCGGGCAGGGTCGTCGTCGGCGCCGGATCTGTCGCCTCACGGGCGGCACGGAGCTTGCCCTGTCGCGCCTGGCGCTGCATGAGCAGTTCGTGGACGTGCTCCGGCTCGAGAAGACCGGGGAACCCGATAAACTCCTCTTCTTCGGGTGTGCCGGGTTCGGCGAGCTGTCCGAAGTCCTTGCCGTCGAAGACGACGCGGTCGAAGTGCGCGAGTGAGGAGATCGCCTGATAACTGAACTCCTCAGTCAGGGCATCGGATGCGTCGTCCTCACGATTGGCCGCGTCCAACAGCGAGTCCTCGAGACCGTCGTCGTCCTTGGTCTGACGATCGAGCGCATGATCGCGCTGCTTCTCCATCTCGTTCGCGAGCGTCATCAGCACCGGCACGTTGGGCAGGAACACGCTGGCTGCTTCACCACGACGACGTGCTCGCACGAACCGGCCGATGGCTTGTGCGAAGAACAGCGGCGTCGAGGAGGACGTCGCATACACGCCGACGGCGAGTCGCGGGACATCGACACCTTCGGACACCATCCGCACCGCGACCATCCAGCGGCTCGTGTTCGCGCTGAACTGCTCGATGCGTGACGACGCCTCGGCCTCGTCGGAGAGCACGACCGTCGCCCGTTCGCCCGTCAACTCGCGCAGCAGGACGGCATAGGCACGCGCAGCGGTCTGGTCGGTGGCGATGACCAGACCACCCGCATCGGGCACATGGTGACGGATCTCGGTCAGACGTCGGTCGGCGGCGGAGAGCACCGCGGGCATCCACTCCCCTGCCGGATCGAGCGCCGTGCGCCACGCCTGGGAGTTGACGTCCTTGGTGTTGTCCTGCCCGAGGTGCGCCTCGAGCTCGTCGCCGGCGCTCGTGCGCCAGCGCATCTTGCCCGAGTACATGTGGAAGAGCACCGGTCGCACGACGCCGTCGGCGAGTGCGCGTCCGTAGCCGTAGCGGTAGTCCGTGCTCGACACGCGTGCGCCGGACTCGTCGGGCAGATACTCGACGAAGGGAATGGGAGCGGTGTCGCTGCGGAACGGCGTTCCCGACAGCAGCAGGCGACGCCGCGCAGGGCCGTAAGCATCGCGGATCGCGTCACCCCAGCTCAACGCATCACCACCGTGGTGGACCTCGTCGAGGATCACGAGCGTCTTGGCAGACTCTGTCAGAACCCGGTGGACGTAGGACTTCGCAGCAACCTGCGCATACGTCACGACGACGCCGTGGTACTGCCGGGCGGGCATCGAATGGTTGTTCCGGAAACGCGGGTCCAGACGGATGTGGACTCGGGCCGCGGCGTCCGCCCACTGGGTCTTGAGATGCTCGGTCGGAGCGACCACGATCACACGGTCGACCTCGCCGATCCGAAGCAGCTCCACCGCGAGGGTCAGAGCGAAGGTCGTCTTTCCTGCACCCGGGGTCGCCGCAACCAGAAAGTCACGCTGATCAGCCTGGAAGTACGCGTCGAGCGCCTCTCTCTGCCAGGCCCTCAGCTTGTCTGCAGTACCCCACGGGGCGCGCTGGGGGAAGGACGGAGAAAGCATCGTCATCAACGATAGACGAGGCGTCGGACAACCGACGAACCTGTCGAGCGGCCCTCCTCAGAGGGTAGGCTCGTGGGCGCGGTCCGGGCACCCTCGCACCGCGAAAACGCCCCGAGGAGGCTTGCCGATGACCGGTCAGGAAGCACCACGCACCCCATTCGTCGCCAACGACACCCCGCACCCGTGGCGGCGCTTCGTCGCCGTCGGAGACTCGTTCACCGAGGGCATCGGCGACCCCGAGCCCTCCGCCCCCGGCGGACAGCGCGGCTGGGCGGATCGCGTCGCGGAGGTGCTCGCGTCACAGGTCGACGACTTCGCCTACGCCAACCTCGCCGTCCGCGGAAAGCTGATCGGCCAGATCAGCGACGAACAGATCGAACCGGCTGTCGCCCTCAACCCCGACCTCGTGTCGATCTGCGCCGGGGGCAACGACGTGATTCGCCCCGGAACCGACCCCGACGAGATCGCGACGATGCTCGACGACGCCGTCACGCGCCTCTCGCGCACGGGCGCCGCGGTCGTGCTTTTCACAGGAATCGACACGGGCTTCACCCCGGTCTTCCGCCCGTTCCGCGGCAAGGTCGCCATCTACAACGAGAACGTGCGTGCGATCGCCGACCGGCACGACTGCATCGTGGCCGATCAGTGGGGCCTCAAGGTCATCCAGGATCCACGGTTCTTCGCGGACGACCGTCTGCATCTCAACGCCCTCGGGCACCATGAGGTCGCCCGCATGGTGCTGCGTGCGCTCAACGTCCCCAATGACCTTCAGGCGATGGCGCCGGATCCGCTGCCCGTGCGCACCTGGCGTGAGGCGCGCGGCAACGATGTCGCCTGGGCGCGTGAGCACCTCGTTCCGTGGGTGCTGCGACGCCTCCGTCATCAATCGTCCGGCGACTTCGTCGAGGCCAAGCGCCCCGACCCGATGCCCGTGCTGCGTCTCGAGCAGGACTGACTACGGCGCCGGCGGGTGGCGGAGCGCCCAGAGCGCGACTGCACCCGCCGAGGCGACGTTGAGCGAGTCCACGCCGCCGTACATGGGAATGGTCACGACCACATCCGCCGTCTCGAGGGCCTCCGCACTCAGTCCGTTTCCCTCGGTGCCGAGCGCAAGAGCGACCCGCTCCGCCCGCTGAGGCGCGTACTCCTCCAGCGTGACCGCGTCCTCCCGGAGCGCGAGGGCAGCGATCTGCACCGTGGGAAGCTCGTCACGCAGCTGCTGCCAGGACGTGAAGCGGCTCCACGGCACCTGGAAGACCGTGCCCATGCTGACCCGGACGCTCCGCCGGTAGAGCGGATCCGCGCAGCGTGCGGAGATCAGCACCGCATCCGCTCCGAGGGCAGCGGCGGCGCGGAAGGCCGCACCGACGTTCTGATGCTCGATCAGATCCTCGAGGATCAGGATGAGTCGGGCACCCTGCGTCACCTGCGTGATGCTGGGCAACGCGAGGCGCTGCATCGAAGCGAGCGCACCTCGGTGCACATCGAAACCCGTGACAGCTTCCGCGACCGCATCCGGCACCACTGCGATGAGCACCTGCGGATCCGTGACGATCTCGCGGACATCAGCGAGCCGCCGCTCCTGAACCATGACCACCCGCGGACGGTGGCCTGCGGCGACAGCGCGAGCGATGACCTTGGTCGACTCCGCCATGTAGAGCCCGTCAACGTGCTCACTGCGCAGCCGAAGGGCCGTGTCGGTGAGATTGCGGAAGTCGTCCAGACGCGAATCGTCCGGGTCTTCGATGGTGACGACGGGCATGAGGACCTCTCAGCGATGCGGTGACGTGGGTTCTGCGACACCGGCCTCCACTCTGCCATGCCGCTCTAGGCTGAGAGTGCACCGCGCGCACGTGCGGAGCACCGGAGGGAGCGGCGCGCGATGGAATCGGTCGACATCGATGAACAGGTCGCTCGCGCCATCGATCTGCTGGCCGATCGCCGCACGGCGGTGCTCACGGGCGCCGGGATCTCCGCGGACTCCGGGATCCCGACCTATCGGGGTGCCGCGGGAGTTCCCCGCCGCCCGATGACCGTGCAGGACTTCCTGAGCGGGGATGCGGCGCGTCGCCGCTACTGGATGGGCGGCCACCTCGGTTGGCGCCGCTTCAGCGCCGTGCACCCCAATGCGGGGCACCGCGCGCTCGCAGTGCTCGAGCGTGCGGGTGCCGTGACCGGCGTCATGACGCAGAACGTCGACGGTCTGCACCTGCAGGCCGGCAGTCAGCGTGTCATCGAACTACATGGCACGGGTCGACGCGTGTACTGCCTGCAGTGCGGACAGGTGTTTGATCGAGAGAGTGTCGCCGCGCAGATCGACGCGAGAAACCCGTGGCTGGCCGCGGCGGACGACATCCCTCTGGGTCCCGACGGCGATGTGGTCCCCGAAGCCACCGACGGATTCCTGGTGCCGGTGTGCACCGTCTGCGGGGGAATGCTGAAACCCGACGTGGTCTTCTTCGGAGAGACGATTCCGCTCTCCCGCTTCCGCACGGCGGAGTCGCTGCTCAGGGCGTCCGACGCGCTCCTCATCGCGGGGACGTCTCTGGTCGTCAACTCCGGGGTGCGCTTCGCCGAGCGGGCGCGCCGGCGAGACCTGCCGATCGTGATCGTGAACCATGAGCCGACGCGCGTCGACACGTGGGCGGCGCTGACGATCGCGGCTGGTACGAGCGAAGTCCTTCCGGCGATGGCGCGGGTGTTCACATCATCCACTCCGGTTGCGCTGAGTAGGGTCGAGGAGTGACCTTCTTCGCTCTCGTCCGCCACGGCCAGACGGCCTGGAACTTCGACCGCCGCATCCAGGGACTCACCGATATCCCGCTCAACGAGACGGGTCTCGCTGACGCACGTCGCGCCGCCGACACTCTGCGCGGCGAGACGTTCGATGCCGTCATCACAAGTCCGCTGCTGCGGGCGCAGCAGACCGCGGAGGTCATCGCGAGCGAACTCTCGCTTCCTGCCCCCGTGATCGCGCCGTCCCTGCACGAACGCGCGTTCGGCGAGGCGGAGGGGATTCTGGTCGAGGAGTTCCTCGATCGCTACGGCGACTGGCATGCAGAGGTTCCCGGAGCTGAGAGCTTCGACGAGGTGCGCGAGCGTGCACTCACAGCGCTCGACGACCTCGCCCGCCGCGCCCGCGCCCAGACCGCCCCACGCGCACCGCGCCTCATCGTGGTGACGCACGGCGGACTCATCCGGTCGCTCGTGCATCATGCCTCGAAGGGCACGATCCCCGCACACGGCAGCCGACTGCTCAACGGCTCGGTGCATCGGTTCGTCGCGGACACCGCCGGCGTGCACCTGCTGGCTTCGGATCTCGGGCAATCCGAAGAGCTCATCGGGGTCTAGACGGCGCCGTCATGCGCGCTGAAGGATCGAGCGCGCATGACGGAGCACGGGCTCATCGATCATCCGCCCGTCGTAGCGGAAGACGCCCCTCTCCCCCTCTGCGGCGGCCAAGACCCCCTGGGCCCACGTCACGAGCTGCGGATCCGGCCGGTAGGCCGCTCGGATGACGGCCACCTGCTGCGGATGGATACACGCGGTCGCGCCGAATCCGGACGCCGCCGCGTCCGCCGCCTCCCTTGCCAGACCGGAGACGTCGCCGATATCGAGGTGGACGGCATCGATCGCGGCGATTCCCGCCGCACCTGCCGCGAGCAGCACCTGGGCCCGCGCGACGCGAGCGACGTCGCGGTAGCGACCGTCCGCATCACGACTTGACGTTCCGCCGAGAGAGGCGACAAGGTCTTCCGCACCCCACATGAGCGCAGCGACCCGCGGATGCCGCGCCAGCTCCGGCGCTGCCTGCACACCGCGCGCCGTCTCACACAGTGCGATGAGGTCGTAGCGTACGCCGAACGCGTCCAGCGCAGACGCATCCTCGGCCTTCGCGACCATGACCGTGCGGATCCGCGTCTCCGCGAGGGCGGCGAGATCGGCAGCGAACTCATCGCTGTCGGTGCCGTTGACGCGAACGATCACGCGGTCGGGGTCGAGGTCTGCGTCGACGAGCGCGCGGCGTGCCGCTGCCTTCGCGGCGGGCAGCACAGCGTCTTCGAGGTCGATGATGGCCGCATCGGCCTTTGTGAGCGCGGATGCGTACCGTTCCGGACGATCTGCGGGACAGAACAGCAGCGCGGGTCCCAGGGAGAAGGAGGGAGACATCGGCATCACTTTCCGGGATCGGGACTGCAGAGGACGAGAACAGTGCGACTCGCGGTGGCCACGACCGTGCCATCCTGGTTGCGGCCGGTGTGTGCGATCGTGCAGATCCCCTGCCCTGGCCGCGAGGCCGACGGGCGCTTCTCGGTGATCACGCTCTCGGTGTAGAGGGTGTCACCGTGCAGAACCGGGTGTGGAAAGCGCACGTCCCCGAGCCCGAGCTGCGCGACGAGCGTGCCCTGCGTGAGCTGAGCGACAGACGCGCCGACCATGGTCGACAGCGTCCACATCGAGTTCATCAGGCGCTCTCTGTACGGCCCTTGCGTCGACGCGAAGGCGGCATCCAGGTGGAGCGCCTGCGTATTCATGGTGAGAGTGGTGAACAGCACGTTGTCTGCCTCCGTCGCGGTGCGCCCTGGCCGATGCAGGTAGCGCGCGCCGACGACGAACTCCTCGAAGTAGAGTCCACGCTGCACAATGTCAGGACCTGCGGTTTCTGCCTGCGCGTTCACGTTCTCCACGGTAGCGCTCCCCTCGCCTCAGGCCACGCCCAGGGCCCGTGCGATCACGAGCAGCTGCACCTCGGTCGTGCCCTCGCCGATCTCCAGGATCTTGGAGTCCCGGTAGTGGCGGGCGGCCGCGAACTCGTTCATGAAGCCGTTCCCACCGAGAATCTGCGTAGCGTCTCGCGCATTGTCCATGGCGGCTTCCCCGGCGACGAGTTTGGCGATCGCGGATGCCACGGCGAACGGCTCCCCCGCGTCGCGAAGTCGTGCTGCATGATGCCAGGCCAGTCGCGCGGTGTGCACGCGGGCTGCCATGCGGGCGAGTGTGAACTGCGCATTCTGTCGGGTGCTCAGCGCCGCGCCGAAAACCGTCCGACTCTGGGCGTAGCGGGTCGCCTCTTCGAGGCATCCCTCCGCAGCGCCGGTCGCGAGGGCCGCGATCGCGATGCGACCTTCGTCGAGAATGCTGAGGAAGTTGCGGAAACCCTCGCCGCGCACGCCCAACAGGTTCTCCTGCGGGACACGCACACCGTCGAGCGTCAGGGGGTGCGTGTCGGACGCGTTCCACCCCACCTTGTCGTAGGCCGGTTCGACGGTGAAGCCCGGGGTGCCGTTCGGCACGATGATCGTGGAGATCTCCTTGCGTCCGTCCTGCTGGCCGGTCACCGCAGTGACCGTCACGAAGCGCGTAATCGGAGTGCCGGAGTTGGTGATGAACTGCTTCGTACCGTCGATCACCCACTCGCCGCCGTCCTCGCGTGCGGTCGTACGGGTCGCGCCGGCGTCACTGCCTGCTTCGGGTTCGGTCAGGCCGAAGCCTGCAAGCGCATGTCCGGCG
Source organism: Microbacterium sp. GW823-FHT02G05 (assembly GCF_058797175.1). Classification (NCBI taxonomy): domain Bacteria; kingdom Bacillati; phylum Actinomycetota; class Actinomycetes; order Micrococcales; family Microbacteriaceae; genus Microbacterium; species Microbacterium sp. GW823-FHT02G05. The sequence continues at coordinate 280,163 of NZ_JBXAJK010000002.1, read as the reverse complement.
AGGAGATCGGGAAGGTACTCCTGCTTCTGCTCCTCCGTGCCGAAACGGAAGATCGGCATGGCCCCGAGGCTCACGCCCGCTTCGAGGGTGATCGCGATGGACTGGTCCACACGGCCCAGTGCCTCGATGGCGAGGCAGAGCGCGAAGTAGTCTCCGCCCTGCCCGCCGTACTCCTCCGGGAAGGGAAGACCGAAGAGACCGATCTCCCCCATCTGCCGCACGACATCCATCGACAGGGTGTGCGTGCGGTCGGCCTCGTAGGACTGCGGTGCGACGACGGTGTCGGCGAACTCACGGACGAGGCCGGCGAGCTCGCGTTCTTCGGCGGAGAGATCGTTCATGACAGGTGCTCCTTATGAGAGTCGGAGGCCTCGGGGTCTGAGGCGGATGCTTCTTCGGTGGCGACGATGCGGGCGACGGACTGCTCCCGACGCACCTGATCGCCGATGGCGACGAGCAGGGAGACTGTCCCGTCATGTGGTGCGAGGACGGGATGCTCCATCTTCATCGCCTCGATGGAGACGAGCCGATCTCCTGTGCGCACGACGGCACCGTCGCTGACATGCAGAGCGACGACCGTTCCGGGCATCGGCGCCCGGCAGAGCGGGTCATGCGCGGCGTCCTGCTGGGTCATGGCGGCTCGGCGCAGACGGAATCGTCCCGCGCGATCAATCGGACGAAGGCGGATGCTGTCGCCTGCGGCGCTCACCCAGACAGCGCCATCCGCGTCCACGGCCGCCGTGGCTCCTGATGCATCCCCGTTGTCGGGTACCTCGAAGACCTCATCGTTATCTGTGCGGAACCAGCGTGCGGCTCGCGGTTCCGCGCGGCCGAGCCGCCACCCGGGCCGCTCCGCCCACAGGCCGGAGACATGCGTGCTCGACGGTGCTCCGCTCGTCACTCCTGCGGCGGCGACGAGCATGGCGGCGGCGGCTGCGGACGGCGCGATCGGCAGCAGGGTCTCGATGAGCCCGGTGTCGATGTCTCCTTCCCGCACCCGCTCGTTCTGACAGAGCTGTCGGAGGAAGGCGATGTTCGTGTCGACCCCCAGCACGACGGTCTGCGCGAGAGCCGCATCCAGACGTTCCAACGCAATGCGTCGGTCAGGCGCGTGCGCAATGATCTTGGCGATCATCGGGTCGTAGGCGCCGGAGACAGTACTGCCGGTCTCGACCGCCGAATCCACACGCACACCCGCCGGTGCCGTGAACACCAGGATCTCTCCCAGTGACGGAAGGAATCCGCGCGCCGGGGCCTCTGCGTAGACGCGTGCTTCGACGGCATGTCCCTGCGTGATGAGTGTGGTCGCGCGCTCCGGCAGCGGAAGACCAGCCGCGACGAGAAGCTGCAGTTCGACCAGGTCCAGCCCGGTCACCTCCTCTGTCACGGGATGCTCCACCTGCAGGCGCGTGTTCATCTCGATGAAGAAGAACGTCGCGGGATCATCGGCGTCGACGAGGAACTCCACTGTGCCCGCGCCCACGTAGTCGACGCTCTCGGCGGCTCGCACCGCCTGCGCGAGGAGGGCGTCGCGCGTCGCAGCAGGGAGTCCCGCCGACGGCGCCTCTTCGATCACCTTCTGATGCCGGCGCTGCAGCGTGCACTCGCGTTCCCCCAGTGCGATCACGGTGCCGTGCTCATCACCGAAGACCTGCACCTCGATGTGGCGGGGACGCGCGACCAGTCGTTCCAGCACGAGGCTGTCGTCGCCGAATGCGGCCGCGGCAACCCGGCGCGCGGAGTCGAGTGCCGTCTGCAGCGTCGCGGCATCCTGCGCGATCTCCATGCCCTTGCCACCGCCACCGGCCGACGGCTTCACGAGGAGCGGATACCCGACATCCGTAGCACGGGCGGCGATCTCCTCGTCGCGGAGGCCGACAGCGGAGAATCCGGGAGCGACGGGGACGCCCCGAGCCAGGACATGAGCGCGTGCGGTCGCCTTGTCGCCCATGATCTCGAGCGCTGTCGCCGAGGGGCCGATGAAGACGATCCCGGCCGCCGCGCAGGCATCCGCGAAAGCCGCGTTCTCCGAGAGGAAACCGTAGCCCGGGTGGATCGCCTGCGCGCCGTTCATCTGCGCAGCCGCGATAACCGCATCGATCCGCAGGTACGACGACGTGGCCGGATCGGGGCCGAGGCGCACGGCGACATCCGCCTCCCGCACGTGGGGTGCCGTGGCATCCCCCTCGCTGTAGACCGCGACGCTGCGGATGCCGAGAGCGCGCAGGGTTCGGATGATACGACGGGCGATCTCCCCGCGGTTCGCGACGAGGACGGTGTCGAAGGGAGGTGTGTGGGTCATCGGGTCACATCCGGAAGAGTCCGAAGCGCGGCTCCGGAAGAGGACTGCGGGAAATCACGTCGAGGGCGAGTCCGAGGAGGTCACGCGTCTGGTCGGGGTCGACGATCCCGTCGTCCCACAGTCGCGCGGTGCCGTAGTACGGCTCCCCCTGGGTCTCGTATCCGGCGCGGATCGGGGCTTCGAAGGCCGCACGCTCCTCCGACGTCCACGTCTCGCCGCGTGCGCTGAGCTGGTCGTCCTTGACGGTGGAGAGGACGGAGGCAGCCTGCACTCCGCCCATGACCGAGAGCCTGCTCGCGGGCCAGGTCCACAGAAACCGCGGTGAGTATGCCCGTCCGCACATGGAGTAGTTGCCCGCACCGAAGGAGCCGCCGATCACGACCGTGAGCTTCGGTACGCGCGTCGTCGCGACGGCTGTGACCATCTTCGCCCCGTGCTTGGCGATGCCACCGGATTCGGCCTCCGTGCCGACCATGAATCCGGTGATGTTCTGAAGGAACAGCAGTGGGATGCCGCGCTGATCGCAGAGCTCGATGAAGTGCGCGCCCTTCTGCGCGGACTCTGAGAACAGCACGCCGTTGTTGGCGATGATCCCGACCGGGTGCCCGTGCAGCCGTGCGAAGCCCGTGACGAGGGTGGCACCGTAGTCCCGCTTGAACTCCGAGAACGATCCGCCGTCGATGAGCCGGTCGATGACCTCGTGGACGTCGTAGGCGGCATTCACGTCGACGGGGACGACGTCGTACAGACTTCCGCCCTCGTCGGGCGCGCGCGCCGGAAGCACTTCCCAGGCCGGCGCAAGCGGCGGCGGAAGCGTTGCGACGATGGAGCGCACGATCTCGAGTGCATGCTCATCGTCATCGGCCAGGTGGTCGACGACACCGGACACCCGGGCGTGCATCTCTCCGCCGCCGAGCGCCTCGGGAGTGACGACCTCGCCGATCGCGGCCTTCACGAGCGGCGGTCCGCCGAGGAAGATCGTGCCCTGCTCCTTCACGATGACCGTCTCATCGCTCATCGCCGGCACGTATGCGCCTCCGGCGGTGCAGGAGCCGAGAACCGCAGCGATCTGCGCCACCCCGGCGGCAGACAGCTGCGCCTGGTTGTAGAAGATGCGCCCGAAGTGCTCTCGGTCTGGGAAGACCTCGTCCTGCATCGGCAGATAGGCACCGCCGGAGTCCACGAGGGCGACGCACGGAAGGCGGTTCTCGCAGGCGATCTCCTGGGCGCGAAGATGCTTCTTCACGGTCATGGGGAAGTACGTTCCGCCCTTGACGGTGGCGTCGTTGCAGATCACCATCACTGGCCGTCCGTGCACGAGGCCGATCCCGGTGATCATCCCCGCCGCAGGCGCCTCGTCGTCGTACATTCCGTCGGCAGCGAGCGGTGCGATCTCGAGGAAGGGGCTGTTCTCATCGAGGAGTCGTGTCACACGATGACGAGGAAGAAGCTTTCCCCGTGCAATATGACGGTCCCTGGCGGCCTGTGGGCCCCCTTCCGCGACATGTTCGAGTCGCGCACGCAATGCCTCTGCGAGACTGCGTTGCGTGGGAGCATCCGTCATCCTGTGGTCCTCCTTGACTCACCGCCACCCGAAGGTAGAGATTAGAGACGAAACTGGTTAGTCTTCATTAACTGACGACTTCAGGTTAGCGAGGGTTAACTGAAATGACAAGGGTGTCCACTCCCCGATCGCGCGCGAAACAAGACCGTCAGACCGCCCTGCTGCGCGAGGCCGCCCGGCTCTTCGCAGCTCGCGGTTTCTCCGCGGTGAGCCTGGAGGAGATCGGTGCCGCCGTCGGCGTCAGCGGGCCGGCCGTCTATCGCCACTTCGCCGGCAAGCAGGCCCTTCTCGGCGCCCTGCTGGTCCAGGTCAGTCAGAAGCTGCGCGACGGCGGCCGCGAGGTCATCGATGCGCACACCGAGCCCGCCGCCCGCGTCGAGGCGCTCATCGGATTCCACGTCGACTTCGCCCTGGGCCACCCCGATGTGATCCGCGTGCAGGATCAGGACGCCGCACATCTGCGCGACGAGGACTACGCGGCCGTCCGTGATCTGCAGCGCGAGTACATCGAGATGTGGATCCGCGCGATCGAGCCCCTCGTCGCCGAGGACCGCTCCGCGCGTCGCCTGCGTGTGCAGGCGTGCTTCGGCCTCATCAACTCGACACCCCACAGCACGAGTGCGACGACGCGCGCGAGCAGAGCGACGGCGAACGTGCTATCGCGCATGGCCAGCGCCGCTCTGCTCGCCTGAGGGGCTCCCCGCAGTTCCAGAGGAGAGCCCCTCAGGAGGCGATCAGTAAAGCAGCGCCCGGCCTGGTTCCTGCAGGATGTCCGCGACCGCCTTCAGGAACTGCGAGCCCTCCGCACCGTCGACGAGACGGTGGTCGAACGACAGGCTCAGCGTCATGACCTCACGCAGCGCGATCTCGCCGCGGTGCTCCCAGGGCTGACGTCGGACCGCTCCGGTCGCCAGGATCCCGGACTGCCCCGGAGGCAGGATCGGGGTGCCCGCATCGATGCCGAAGCTGCCGATGTTCGTGATCGAGAAAGTGCCGCCCGCGAGTTCCGCCGGCTGCGTCTTGCCCGCACGCGCGGTCGACGCCAGCGTTCGCAGCGCCTCCGCCATCGCGGGCAGTGACAGCGACTGCGCCTCGCGGATGACGGGAACGATCAGCCCCCGCTCGGTCGCAGCGGCGATACCGAGATCGACGAAATGGTTCTGCACGATCTCCCCCGCAGACTCGTCCCAGAACGCATTGAGCCCCGGATACTGCGGCAGCGTCAGGCAGACTGCCTTCGCGACGACCGCGAGCGGGCCGATGCGATGCTCGCTCAACGTCCGGTCGGCGCGGAGAGACGCGATGAGTGCCATCGTGTCCGTGACATCCACCGTGTGGAAGGTCGTGACGTGCGGCGCCGTGAAAGCGCTGCGCACCATCGCCTCTGCGGTGTGCTTGCGGACACCGCGGATCGGGACGCGCGTCGTGCGCTCTCCGGACGGCAGCGGGGCCTGCGACCCCCGCTCCACGGGCACGGTGTCCCGCGCGGCTGTCGAACGCTCCGAGATCCGCGCGAGGTACGCGTCGACATCGCGGCGGGTGATCAGCGGAGCCCGATCGTCGACGGTCGCCATCTCGGCGCTCAGCAACACGAGGTCGACCCCGTGGTCCTTCGCATACTTGCGCACCGGCGGCGTCGAGCGTGGACGCTCCAGCGGCGCGTCCACCACGGCGGTTGCGACCGCGTCGTGCGGCGCTGCCGCGCGCACCGCCTCGTCCGCGCTCGCATCACTGACGGCCACACCGAGGCGCCGCGCGCGACGAGCCGGACGTCCGCGCGAACTGGGTGCGGCGCCGTAGCCGACGAGGTTCGGCTCCGCCTTCTCCTCGGAGGCGCTCTCCGCGTCCCCGGTCTTCGCCGGCGCATCCGGAGCAGATGGCTCCTCCCCTGCGACTTCGAAGGCGATCAGGGGCGCACCGACCTCGACGGTCTCGCCGGCCTGGGCGTGCAGGACACTGACGGTGCCCTCGTAGGGCGAGGGAAGCTCGACGACCGCCTTCGCGGTCTCGACCTCGGCAAGAGTCTGATTCAGGGCGACCGTGTCGCCGACAGCGACGAGCCACTGCACGACCTCCGCCTCGGCGAGGCCTTCTCCGAGGTCCGGAAGGAGAAACTCCTGCTTCATCGCTCTGCTCCCGTCAGGCTCTGCGAATCTCCGATGACCCGATCGACGGCACCGAGGATACGATCCAGATCCGGCAGATGGTACTTCTCCAGCTTCGCGGGCGGATAAGGAATGTCATGGCCCGTCACCCGGAGCGGCGCCGCCTCCAGCCAGTCGAAGCACTTCTCGGTCAGGCTCGCGATGACCTCGGCCGCGACACCCGCCTCCCGAGAGGCTTCATGCGCGACGACGACACGGCCCGTCTTGCGAACGCTCGCGGCGACGGTGTCGTAGTCGACGGGTGAGAGCGAGCGCAGATCGATGACCTCGAGCGAGCGTCCTTCGTCAGCGGCGGCGGTCGCGGCATCCAAAGCCGTTCCGACCATCGCTCCGTAGGTGATGATCGTCGCATCCGTGCCCTCACGCGCGACGCGTGCCAGACCCATCGGAGGCGCGTCCGCGAGTGCGCCCTCCAGATCGACCTCACCCTTCGAGTGGTACAGCCGCTTGGGTTCGAAGAAGATCACCGGATCGTCGCTCGCGATCGCCTGACGCAGACACGTGTAGGCGTCCTGTGGGTTGGACACCGCGATGACCCGCAGCCCCGCGGTGTGCACGAAATACGCTTCGGGCGACTCCGAATGATGCTCGGCCGCGCCGATGCCGCCCGCCCATGGGATGCGGATCGTGATCGGCATCCGCACGGTTCCCTGTGTGCGATAGTGCAGCTTGGCGACCTGCGCCACGATCTGATCGAACGCCGGATATACGAAGCCATCGAACTGGATCTCGACGACGGGCCGATACCCGCGGAATGCGAGCCCCACGGCCGTGCCGACGATTCCCGATTCGGCGAGCGGCGTGTCGATCACGCGCTGCGCACCGAACTCGTCCAGCAGTCCGTCCGTGATGCGGAACACACCACCGAGCTTCCCGATGTCCTCGCCGAGAAGCACGACCCGGTCGTCATCCTTCATCGCCTGTCGAAGACCTGCGCCGAGCGCCTTTCCCAGTGTGAGCGTCGTCATCTCACGCCTCCTCGAAGGTGTCCAGGTAGCGTGCGTAGTCCGCGCGCTGCTCGGCCAGTCCCGTGTGCGGCGCGGCGTACACGCCGTCGAAGACCGCCAGCGGCCCGCGCGTGACCATCCCCAGGCAGGCGGCGCGCAGTTCGCGGGCCGCAGTGTCCGCATCCGCCTGGATCGCCGCGACATGCTCATCGCTCAGTTCCTGCTGTGCCCGCAGGTGGGCCTCGACGCGAGCGAGTGGGTCGCGCGTGCGCCACGCCTCCAGCTCGACGTTGTCGCGGTAGCGAGTCGGGTCGTCCGCGGTCGTGTGCGGCCCCATTCGGTAGGTCACCAGCTCCAGGAACGCCGGCCCCTTACCGGAGCGCGCGTGGTCCAGCGCCCAGCGCATCGCAGCCAGACAGGCGAGCACGTCGTTGCCGTCGACCCGGAGACTCGGGATGCCGAAGCCCGGCGCGCGCCCGGCGATGGGATACCTCGCCTGCACGGAGACGGGCTCGGAGATCGCCCAGTGGTTGTTCTGGCAGACGAACACGACCGGCGCCTGATACGAGGAAGCGAAAACCATCGCCTCGTTGACATCACCCTGGCTCGTGGCGCCGTCGCCGAAGTAGGTCACGGCGACCTGGTCGGCGCCATCGTGCAAGATGCCGAGGGCGTAGCCGACGGCGTGTAGGGTCTGTGCGCCGATGATGATCTGGAGCGGTGCCATATGCATCACGGCCGGGTCGTAGGACGCTCCCTCTTCGCCGCGCCACATCCGCACGAAGTCTGCAGGCTTCGGGTCGCGCACATAGACGACCCCCGTCTCGCGGTAGCTGGGGAAGACGAAGTCATCGGCGCGGAGCGCACGGGCGGTGCCGATCTGGGATGCCTCCTGACCGTTGCACGGCGCCCAGAGGCCCAGCTGCCCCTGCCGCTGCAGGGCGACGCCCTCGGCGTCGATGCGGCGCAGGATCACCATGTCACGGTAGAGAGCACGCAGCGCTTCCGCGTCGATATCCGGGACGTAGGAATCCAAGAGCTGGTGCGCGCGCCGAGTCCCATCCGGGGCCAGAAGCTGTTCCGTCAGCGCGAGGTCTGTTTCGACATCGACGATCGGGGTGCTGTGCGGTGACATCATCGTCCTCCTCTGCAGAAGCTGCCCTTGTGGGGCGGCGTTCCTTCATCGCGGCGTCGTCGCCGGTACCCCAGAAGCTACGCGCGTTTCGCACCTAGCTCAAGCATTTGCGGGCGCCTTGAGCATGTTGCCAAGACATGCGCGGATTCGGGCTGTTACTGTTGGTCACTATGCCCGCCCTGGACCGCACTGATCTCGACCTGCTGGATGCTCTGACGGCTGATCCCCGCGCCACCGTGGTCGCGCTCGCAGAGAAGCTCGGACTGTCCCGCAACACGGTGCAGGCGCGAATGGCCCGGCTGGAACAGTCCGGCGTCTTCCTCTCCTTCGAGCGCTCACTCTCCCCCGCCGTCCTCGGCTTTCCTCTGCAGGCGTTCGTCAGCATCAGCGTGCGTCAGACAGAGCTGCCGCGCATCATCTCCGAGCTCGCGCGCATCCCCGAGGTGGTGCAGGCGCACGGGCTCAGCGGATCCGTCGACCTCCTCACGCGCGTGGCATGCCGTGACGCGCGTCATCTCTTCGACACGGATGCGCGCATCCTCTCGATCGACGGCGTCGAGCGCACAGAGACTTCCCTCGCGATGGGCGAGGTCATCCCGTTCCGTGTCGGCGGACTCATGGGACTCGCTCGCCGCGAAGTGTGAGCGAGGCTCAGACGAACTGACGGATCGCCGCGGCGGCTTCGGCCGGAGTCTCGTAGTGGATGAGGTGACCGACGTCGGCGATCTCGACGAGAGTCGCATCCGCGAACAGTGTCGCCAGCCGTCGCTCCGCCTCGATCGGGGTGATGTCGTCCTTCTGCGCGGCGACCAGGAGCGTCGGCACACGAATGCGCGCGGCGAATTCTGTGACATCGTGTGAGACGCTCGCGACGAAGGCATCCTTCAGCACATCGCGATCCGCGAACCGAGAGAAGTACGTATCGTGCTGGTCATGGATGAAGCGTCGCAGCACGGGATCGCTCGTCTTCGCCATAGTGACGCTCGCGACGCGCACGATGATCCGGCTCCGCAGCAGCGCCGTGCCGAGCTTCTCGGGTAGCCTCGCGCCCATCGCGTAGTAGAAGACGGCGAGCCGCGTCATGAGTCCCTTGGGGCCTTCGAGAGCCGGCGCACCGATCGGATTGATCAGGATGAGCTTCGGAGTCGCAAGCCCCCCGGCCACAGCCGCCGAGGTGATGATCGAACCGAAGGAGTGCCCGAGGATCACCGCGCCCGGCGCGACCTGCGCGGCGAACTCGGTCAGCCAGGCCGCATACTCATCGAGGTCGTGGGTGCGATCCTGAAGAGGCGAGGTCTCGCCGAAGCCCGGGAGATCCGGCGCGATCACGCGCACGTCGGGCAGGTACGCGAGCACGGGTTCAAGACCGTGGTGCTCGCCACGAAACCCGTGCACTGCGATGAGGGTCGTGGCGGCGTCATCCGGTCCGTACACCCAGTAGGCCGTCCTGCCCCCGCGCACGTCCACTTCATGCCGCTCCATCGGCAGGGCGGACAGGCGTTCTGCGTAGGGCGAGAAGACAGGCATTCTCCGAGTCTACGGAGCGTGGCCTGAGTGCTGCGCGCACACCCGAATGCCCCCCTTCCGCGCGTCATGTTCCGCGCTCTCCGAGCGCCTTCCGAGCGATGTCGGAGGCCGGCTCTAGCGTGGTGCTCATGACCTCCGCAGATGCCGCGTCCGACTGGCTCACCCGCGTCGGCGTCTTCGATCTTGAGACAACCGGAGTCGATGTCGTCCACGACCGGATCGTGACCGCGCACGTTGGCGTCCTCGACGCGAAGGGGCGAGTGATCGCTTCTCGCAGTTGGATCGCCGACCCCGGCGTGCCGATACCCGACGGCGCCGCCGCGATCCACGGCATCACCACCGCCCGCGCTCAGCACGAGGGTCGCCCCGCCGCCGAGGTGGTCAGTGAGATCACCGACGCTCTGCGCGCTCTCTTCGACCAGGGGCTGCCGGTCGTCGCCTACAACGCGTCCTACGATTTCTCGCTGCTGCACCATGAAGCGCTGCGCCACGACATTCGCCCGCTCGAGAATCCCTCGCCGGTCATCGATCCGCTCGTGATCGACAAGCGGGTCGACCGATACCGTCGCGGAAAGCGCACGCTCACCGCGGTCGCCGAACACTATGCGGTTCCGCTGACCGACGCACATGAGGCGTCTGCCGACGCGATCGCCGCCGGTCGCGTCGCACTCGCTCTCGCTGAGCGGTTCGCGCTGGCGTCCTCCGCCGGAGAGTTGCACGTGCAGCAGATCGGCTGGGCGCGTTCTCAGGCAGAGAGCCTCACCGAGTACTTCATCCAGATCGGTCGCCTGGACGCTACCGAGACGCTCGACGGCTCCTGGCCCGTCCGTGTCGACGCGAGCAGCACCTGACGACTCACACGCGCACCGCGGTACGCTGTGCCGATGGAGGACGTGTTCGGCTGGGCGACGATCGCCTTCATCGTGGCGATCGGCCCTGTTCTCCTGATCTGGGGCGTCGCGCGCGTCTTCAGCCCGCGCCCTCTCGAGACGAAGTACACCGGCTCGGGGCTGGGAGGTCTGGGCGGAGCGTTCGACGCCGTCTGGTCGCCGTCCGCTGCGGAAGCCGGTGCCGAGCGAGACCGTCAGCATCGGCGCACTGCTCCTGCTCCCTCCCCCGGTGATCCGCCGGATCTCGCGCAGAACGGTCGCATCATCATCACGCCGCCCGATGCGGAGCGCGCCGCGGGGTGAACACGCCGAGGGGTCCTGACATGCAGACGCAAAAGACCCCGCCGAAGCGGGGTCTTTTGGGAGCGGACGCTGCTTAGTTGCTGCTGCCGCCGAAGCCCTTGAAGCGCTGGTTGAACTTCTCGACGCGACCGGCCGAGTCCATGATGCGCTGCTTGCCCGTGTAGAACGGGTGCGAAGCCGACGAGATTTCCACGTCGATGACGGGGTACTCCACGCCGTCCAGCTCGATGGTCTTGTCGCTCGAGACGGTCGAACGGGTGAGGAACGTCTCGCCCGAGCCGAGGTCGCGGAACACGACTGCCTGGTAGTCGGGGTGAATGTCAGTCTTCATGGGATTCCTTAAGTGGTGCCCTGGATTGTGCCAGGGGCGAGGGAAGTCTGCGGCGCGAATCCGCACCAAGGATCAATCCTAACAGACGCGAGCGTCAGCCTGCGGAGCGCGCCGCGTAGCGTCCGGCCTCATGCGTCAGAGCGATCGGCATGCCGAAGGTCTCCGTGAGCGCCGCGGCCGTCAGAGTCTCGCCCAGCGGGCCCGCGGCGACGATGGCTCCGTCGCGGAGCAGCAGCACATGGGTGAAGCCGACCGGGATCTCCTCGACGTGGTGCGTGACCATGACCATCGCCGGCGTCATCGGCGACTGCGCATACTCACCGAGAAGGATGAGAAGCTCTTCGCGAGCGCCGAGGTCGAGACTCGCGGTCGGCTCATCGAGCAGCAGGAGCTCCGGGTCGGTCATGACGGCGCGCGCGATCTGGACGCGCTTCTGCTCGCCGTCGCTGAGCGTTCCGAACGTGCGCTCCGCGAGGTGCTCGAGCTTCCATTGTGCGAGGACGCGGCGGGCACGGCGCTCATCGAGCGATTCGTACTCTTCATTCCAGCGCCCTGTGACCGAGTAGGCGGCGGTCATCACAGTGTTGAGCACCGTCTCCGACGCCGGGATTCGACGTGCCATCGCAGACGAGGCGAAGCCGATGCGCGGGCGCAGCTCGAAGACGTCGACGTGCCCGAGCGTCTCCCCCAGGATGTCCACGCGGCCCGAAGTCGGGTGCATGAGGGTGTCAGCAAGCTGCAGCAGCGTCGTCTTGCCGGCGCCGTTCGGGCCGAGGACCACCCAGCGTTGGTCATCCTCGACGGAGAGGGTCACGTGATCGATGATGTTTCGGCCGTCGCGACGCACGACGACATCGCTGAATTCCAGGGCGCCAGACATGGTCCCCAGCCTATCGGCTCACGCACCCAGCTCCGTGTAGAGGCTGCGCGTCGTGTCGGCGATCGCCGCCCAGCTGAACTCCTGCGCGGTGCGGTCCCGTCCTGCCGCCCCATAGGCGCCCGCGCGGTCTGGATCCATCGCGACCTCTGAGAGGACAGCGGCGAGGTCCGTGACGAAGCGATCGGGATCGACGGGCGTCCCTGTGCCGTCCTGGAGCTGCTCGATCGGCACGAGACGCCCAGTGACGCCGTCATCGACGACTTCGGGGATGCCGCCGGTCGCCGTCCCCACGACGGCCGCGCCGCATGCCATGGCCTCCAGGTTCACGATGCCCAGGGGTTCGTAGACAGAAGGGCAGACGAAAGTGGTGGCCGCAGAGAGGATCGCCGAGAGCTGATCCCGCGGAAGCATCCGCTCGATCCAGACGACGCCGTCGCGCGACTGCTGCAGCGCGCGCACACCCGCCTGCACCTCGGCCATGATCTCGGCGGTGTCGGGAGCCCCGGCACAGAGCACGAGCTGCACCTCGGGCGGAAGGAGCGCGGCGGCGCGCAGCAGATAGGGCAAGCCCTTCTGCCGGGTGATCCGCCCGACGAACACGATGGACGGACGATCCGGATCGATCCCCTGGGCCCGCACGAAATCGGGGTTGTGCACGGGATGCCACGCCTCGACGTCGATGCCGTTGTGAATGACCCGCACGCGTTCGGGATCGACCTGCGGGTAGCTGCGCAGAATGTCCGCGCGCATCCCCGCACTCACCGCGATGATCGCGTCCGCGTTCTCATAGGCGAGCCGCTCGATGCCGCTGCTGACCACGTAGCCACCGCCCAGCTGCTCCGCTTTCCATGGCCGCAACGGCTCGAGGCTGTGCGCAGTCAGCACATGCGGGATGCCGTGCAGCTGCGACGCGAGGTGGCCGGCGAAGTTCGCGTACCAGGTGTGACTGTGCACGATGTCGGCACCGGCGATGTCGGGAACCATGACCAGATCTGTACCGAGCGTCTGCAGCGCAGGGTTCGCGGAGGCCAGCTCGAGGGGCGTTCGATAAGAGTTCGTCCCCTGTTCATCCCGGTCGGATCCGAAGGCACGAACCTGCACATCGACGTGCGGTCGCAGGGCTTTCACGAGCTCTGCGACGTGCACTCCGGCCCCGCCGTAGATCTCGGGCGGGTACTCCTTCGTAATCATGTCGACGCGCATGTTCTGAACGCTAGTACAAGGCGGTAATCGGCATCTATGGTGGAGCCATGTCGGCACCGTTGAAGGTTTTCGGGATCATCCTCGCCGGCGGCGAGGGAAAGCGACTCATGCCTCTCACGATGGATCGCGCCAAACCCGCGGTGCCGTTCGGCGGGCAGTACCGACTCATCGACTTCGCGATCTCGAACCTCATCAACTCGGGGCTCCGCCAGGTGGTCGTGCTCACGCAGTACAAGTCGCACAGCCTCGACCGGCACATCTCGACGACGTGGCGGATGTCTTCTCTGCTCGACTCCTATGTGACCTCGGTACCCGCCCAGCAGCGCCTCGGCAAACGGTGGTTCACGGGCTCCGCGGACGCGATTCTGCAGAGCCTCAATCTCGTCAACGACGAGAAGCCAGACATCGTCGTGGTCATCGGGGCCGATCACGTCTACCGGATGGACTTCCGGCAGATGCTCGAGGCGCACGTCGCGTCCGGCGCGAAGGTCACCGTGGCCGGAATCCGCCAGCCCCTCGCCCACGCGTCCCAGTTCGGCGTCATCGATGTCGCCGCCGACGGCTCAGGCCGGATCCACCAGTTCCTGGAGAAGCCGACGGATGCCACGGGCCTTCCCGACTCCCCGCACGAGGTTCTCGCGTCCATGGGCAACTACATCTTCGATGCTGACGCGTTGATCGCCGCGGTCGAGGAAGACGGCGAGCTGCCGACGTCCGGACACGACATGGGCGGCGACATCGTGCCGTACTTCGTCGAACGCGGCGAGGCAGGCTTCTACGACATGAAGCAGAACGAGGTTCCAGGGTCATCACCGCGCGACCGCGCCTACTGGCGGGATGTCGGAACGATCGACTCCTTCTTCGACGCCCACATGGATCTGATCTCCACTCTGCCCGTGTTCAACCTCTACAATATGCGCTGGCCGATCCGGTCGCAGGCGGTGAACTCGCCGCCCGCGAAGTTCGTCCGCGATTCGGTGGGCCGCATCGGCAACGCGATCGATTCGATCGTGTCGCTGGGGTCGGTGCTGTCCGGCACGCACCTCGAGCGCAGTGTGGTGGGTCCGTGGACGCTCGCCGCAGGCGGTTCGACCATCACGGAGTCAGTGCTCTTCGAAGGTGTTCAGGTGGGCGCCGGGTCGCGTGTGCACCGTGCGATCCTCGACAAGAACGTCATTCTCGCGGATGGCGCCACCGTCGGTGTCGATCGAGAGCGGGACCTCTCACGGGGATTCACGGTGACGGATTCGGGCATCACCGTGGTCGGCAAGGGCGTGCGCATCGAGGTCTGAGCGCCCGCTACGCTCGGAGCGTGACCGTTGCGCGCTTCCTTGTCGTCCTCGATGCCGATTCCACCCTTCTGCAGGATGAGGTGATCGAACTCATCGCCGACGAGGCGGGTCGTCGCGCAGAGGTGCAGGCCGCGACGGAAGCGGCGATGCGCGGAGAGATCGACTTCGCGACCAGCCTCCGCTCACGCGTCGCGGCGCTGCAGGGCGTCCCTCTGGAGGCGTTCGAGCGAGTGCGGACACGCGTGCGTCCGACCGTGGGCGTAACGGAACTCACCACCGCCGTGCATGCGCGTGGCGGCGTCGTGGGCGTGGTCTCCGGCGGATTCCACGAGGTGCTGGATCACATCGCCCCCGGGCTGGGCGTCGACCGATGGCGCGCCAACCGGCTCGGTCTCGTGGACGGCGCGCTCTCAGGTCTCGTCGAGGGCGAGATCGTGGATGCGGAGGCGAAGGCGTCCTCGCTGCGCGAGTGGGCAGATGAACTCGGGGTCCACGTCAGCCGCACGATCGCGATCGGTGACGGCGCGAATGATCTCCGCATGATGGATGCTGCGGGCCTCGGCATCGCCTTCAACGCGAAGCCCGCTGTCCGGGCCGCCGCGAACCTGGTGATCGGGCCGCAGGACCTCAGCGCGGTCATCCCCCTTCTTCCCTAGCTGGCGTACTCATGGCCAATGTCCAAGGCACGGCGTAGCGTGGCGGACATGGACATCATTCTCGTACCGGGACTCTGGCTCGACGAAGACAGCTGGGCTGAGGTGACGCCAGCGCTTACTCAGGCGGGGCATCGAGCGCATCCGCTGACGATGCCGGGCACCGGAGTCGCGGCCGCCCAGAGCGCACAGATTGGGATCGCCGAGTGGGTCCGCGCCGTGACAGACAAGATCGATGAGCTGCGCAAGCCCGTCGCTCTCGTCGGTCACAGTGGCGGCGGCAACGTGGTGTGGGCCGCCGCGTCCGAACGGCCAGAGCAGGTCAGACACGTCATCTTCGTCGACACCGTTCCGCCCGCCGACGGACACGGCATCAACGAGCTTCCCGTCGTCGACGGCGTCGTCCCGTTCCCCGGGTGGGACTTCTTCCCCGCGGAAGAGGTCGACGACCTCGACGAACACACGCGCACGCGTACTGCAGCGGCCGCGAAGAGCGTGCCGGCACGGATTCCCACCGATCCGATCGTGCTCTCGCACGAGGCGCGTTACCGCATTCCGGTCACGCTGCTGATGGGCTCCTTCGACGAGCAGTCGCTCGCCGAAGAGATCGCGAACTGGGGTCCGTTCGCGGCCGAGTACGACGCGATCGAGACGTCACGCGTGGTTCGTCTGGACTCCGGTCACTGGCCGCAGTTCTCGCAGCCGCAGAATCTCGCCACTCAGATCGTCGACGCCCTGCGCTGAGACTGCTGCAGCGTCAGTGGCCCATGCCAAGGCCGCCGTCCACCGGAATGACCGCGCCGGAGATGTAGGCGGCGTCGTCGGAGGCGAGCCAGGTTACGACACCCGCGACCTCATCCGCGCTCGCGAAGCGTCCGGCGGGGATGTTGGCCTCGTACTGCTTCTGGGTCTCTTCGGGCAGTTCCGCCGTCATGTCCGTCTCGATGAAGCCGGGCGCCACCACGTTGGCGGTGATGCCGCGACCGCCGAGTTCGCGTGTGAGCGAACGAGCGAAGCCGACAAGGGCGCTCTTCGACGCCGAGTAGTTGATCTGTCCCGCCGAGCCGTAGAGACCCACGACACTCGAGATCAGGATGACGCGGCCGAACCGCGCCCGCAGCATCGCCTTCGACGCACGCTTGACCACTCGGAAGGTTCCGCCGAGGTTGGTGGCGACGACGCTGTCGAAGTCATCCTCCGTCATACGCAGCAACAGGGTGTCCTTCGTGATGCCGGCGTTCGCGACGACGACCTCGACAGGGCCGAGCGTGTTTTCTACCTCGGTGAAAGCGGCGTCGAGAGCAGCCGCATCCGTCACATCGGCCCGCACCGTGAGCGTGCCCTCGGGACCTTCGCCGCTGCGAGCGGTGACCGCGACGCGGTAGCCGTCGCGAACGAAACGCTCGGCGATGGCGCGGCCGATACCGCGGTTTCCACCGGTGACAAGAACGACGCGGTCAGAGGTCATGAGTTTGTTCTCCCAGAAGAGCGAAAGCGGGCCGCACCAGCCTAGCGACCTCCTGTGCATCCTGTGCAGCAGACGAGTTGACACGCTCTCGCTTCGGCTGGAACGCTGAATCCATCGATGAAGGAGCACTGTGAGCGACAACACCTCTGCGGGAGGATTCCCAGACCAGCCGAGCCAGGTCTCGCCTCCCCGGCCCGGTTCCCCCGAGACGCCCTACCCCGGTGCGCCGACCAGCGATCCCGCACCGCGTACGGTCGCGTATGGCGCGCCGCCCGCACACCCCTACGGTGCACCGCCTGCGCTTTCGTATGGAGCACCGCCCGCATCTGCCTACGGTGCACCGCCTGCGCCTGCGCCTGCGCCTGCGCCTGCGCACGGGGCACAGGGATACGCGCCTCCGGCATACGGGGCAGCGCCCACATACTCGGCAACTCCCGGCTCCCCATATCAGGGACACGCAGCGCCTGCACCGCAGGGCTACGTCGTCCCCACGTACCCGCTTCCTCCTGCTCCTCGCCCCACGAGCGGCCTCGCCGTGGCCTCCTTGATCTCCGGGATCATCGGCGTCCTCTTCGGAATCTTCGGAATCGGCATCGCAGCGGCGATCGGGGCGATCGTCACGGGACACATGGCATCGAGCCGGCTTCGTGCCGATCCCGCTCTGGGCGGGCGCGGCCTCGCGATCGCCGGACTGATCATGGGCTACGTCGTCACAGCGTTCGCTGCGCTGTTCCTCGTCGGGTTCCTTTTCCTCCTGTTCGGAGTTGCCTGGTTCGCCTGAACCGCACGCGCTGGGGCCGCCGATGCGCCCCGAGCGGCGTAGGCTGGAAGCACCGTGAAGGCTTCCAGACACACCCCCTCGCTCACCTCGCTTCCGCGCGCGCCGCGCGACGAGGAGAGCGCGCGTGTGCGCCACTACATCATCACGATGGGCATTCGCGTCGTCTGCTTCATTCTGATGGTCGCGGTCACGCCGTACGGCTGGTACACCTGGGTGTTCGGCATCGCGGCGGCTGTGCTCCCCTACTTCGCCGTCGTGATCGCGAACGCGGGCTCAGACAACAAAGAGCCCACCGCAGAATCTCCGCAGATGCAGCTCGCGCCTCCCCCGCAGGACCCGGTCGCGCCGCCCGAGGAGCAGCCGCGCACGATCACACTGCATGAGTCGAGGCTCCTCGACGCACAGAACGACGACGCTGATGGTGATGATGAATCGAGCCGGCAGTGAGCGTCGAATGCTCGCGCGCCGCCTGCCGCGAGATCGCCACGCACCGCATCGTCTGGCGAAACCCCCGCATCCATGCCGCAGACAGAGAGAAGATCTGGTTGGCCTGTGACGAACACCTCGAGTTCCTCAGCGAGTATCTGCGCGCCCGAGACTTCCCCGTCGAGATTCGCGAGGGTCTGTCGTGAGGCGTGAGTGGGTGCTGCGCTGGTCGGGATACGTCGCCGTGGCGATCGTCTTCGCGATCGTGTGTGTCTGGCTGTCCAACTGGCAGTTCGAGCGCAACGAGAGCCGTTCGGTCGAGCTCGCGCTGGTCGCGCAGAACTACGACGTCGATCCCGTGCCGCTCGATGAGCTCCTGGCCCCGGGTGAGACGCTCAGCGAAGATCACACCTGGCGTCCTGTGCGTCTGATCGGCGAGTACAACGTGGATGATCAGGTCCTCGTCCGCAATCGCCCCCACGGGGGCACCAGCGCATTCGAGGTGCTCGTACCGCTGCGCATGGCGGACGGACGCGAGTTCCTCGTGAATCGCGGATGGGTCGCGCCGGGAGAGAGCGCCACACCGGATGTCATCCCCGCTCCCCCGAGCGGGCAGGTTGAGGTCATCGCGCGCCTCCGGCCCAGCGAGCCTCTCCCGCCTTCTGGGCGCACGTCGGCCCCTCCCGGGCAGGTACCGACGATCCATCTGGAGACGGTTGCCGCCGTCCTCGGCGATGACTCTCTGGAGACGGGCGCGTTCGGCGAGCTGGTGAGCGAGAGTCCCGCACCCGACACCCGCCCCGCGGCTCTTCCCGCTCCGACAGAAGACCCCGGACCCCATCTTTCCTACGCGATTCAGTGGATCCTCTTCGCCCTCATGGGCTTCATCTTCATCGGGTACATCATTCGCACCGAGGTCGTGAAACATCGCGAGGACGCCGAGGGCGCGCCCGCAGTCGAGAAGCGTCGTCGCCGGGATCGCGATGCCGACGAAGAAGACGAGCTTCTCGACGCGCACGTCTGAGCGCAGCGCGCGGCCGGCATGGCAGAATCCGCTTCCGGCCGCGCGCGCGAACTGACTCGGCCGCCGCTCAGGCGAGTTCGATGAGGTCCTGGTACTCCTGGCTCCAGATGTCCTCGACGCCGTCCGGAAGGATCAGCACGCGCTCGGGGTTGAGCGCCTGGACAGCACCGGGGTCGTGCGAGACCAACACGACCGCGCCTTCGTAGTGCGCGAGTGCGTCGAGGATCTCCAGACGAGACGCCGGGTCAAGGTTGTTCGTCGGCTCATCGAGAAGCAGCAGGTTGGCCGAGGACACGACGAGCGTCGCGAGAGAGAGTCGCGTCTTCTCACCGCCGGAGAGCACCCCGGCGGGCTTGAGCACATCGTCACCGGTGAACAGGAACGACCCGAGGACACGACGCGCTTCTGTCTCGGTGATGTGCGGCGCGGCCGAGACCATGTTCTGCAGAACCGAGCGATCGACATCGAGGTTCTCGTGCTCCTGCGCGTAGTACCCGATCTTGAGGCCGTGACCGTGCTCGATCGTTCCAGTGTCGGGCTCGTCGACGCCCGCGAGCATCCGGAGCATCGTCGTCTTGCCGGCACCGTTGAGACCGAGGATCACGACCTTGGAGCCGCGATCGATCGCGAGGTCGACGGAGGTGAAGATCTCCAGCGCGCCGTAGGACTTCGACAGCCCGGTCGCCATGATCGGGGTCTTGCCGCACGCTGCGGGCTTCGGGAAGCGCAGCTTCGCGACCCGGTCTTCCTGGCGGACATCCTCGAGACCGGCCAGCAGCTTCTCGGCACGGGCGACCATCTGGTGCGCGGCGGCCGCCTTCGAAGCCTTCGCGCCGAATCGGGCGGCCTGCTGCTGCAGGGTCGTGGCCTTCTTCTCGGCGTTCGCGCGCTCCTTCTTGCGCCGCTCTTCGTCGGCAGCGCGCTGACGAAGATAGTTCTTCCAGTTCATGTTGTAGGTGTCGATGACCTGGCGGTTCGCGTCGAGGTAGAAGACGCGGTTGACTGTCTCGCCGACGAGCTCGACATCGTGACTGATCACGATGAGCCCGCCCTTGTAGTTCTTGAGGAACTCACGCAGCCACACGACGCTGTCGGCGTCGAGGTGGTTGGTGGGCTCGTCGAGGATCATGGTCTGTGCATCCGAGAACAGGATGCGTGCGAGCTCGATGCGGCGGCGCTGACCGCCCGAGAGGGTCGACAGCGGCTGGTCGAGGATGCGATCGGGCAGCGAAAGGTTGTGCGCGATGGATGCGGCCTCGGCCTCGGCCGCATAGCCGCCCAGCGCTTCGAAGCGCTCCATGAGGTTGCCGTAGCGCCGCATCGCCTTCTCGGCGACGGCGGGGTCGTCGGATGCCATGAGGTGTGACGCCTCGGTGATGTTGATGTGCAGCTGACCCAATCCACGTGCGTCGAGGATGCGGGTGCGCGCGAGGTCTTCGGGGTTACCCGTGCGCGGGTCCTGCGGCAGATAGCCCAGCTCGCCGTGGCGGTCGACCTTGCCGCCCGAGGGCAGCAGGTCGCCGGCGAGCACCTTCGTCAGGGTCGTCTTGCCGGCGCCATTGCGACCGACCAGTCCGATCTTGTCGCCATCGGCGACGCGGAACGAGACATTCTCCATGAGGAGGCGCGCTCCAACGCGGATCTCGAGATCGTGCACGGCAAGCACAGCGGACGTCCGTTCGTTGAGGTGGGTAGATGACCGAGCGGTCAGCCCCCCAGTATATGCGGCGCGCCCGAGCGTCTGCTTTTCTCCGCAGGGACAAGATCACTCCAGAGAGGGAGGCGGATAGCGCCACGGGTGGATGCTGCAGGGCGGTCGCCGTTTCTACGGTGGACGGATGGACGTGATCAATGAGCTCATTCTGCAGGCCGTCGCCTCCCCCTGGCTTGTGCTCGTGCTGCTGCTCGTGACGATCATCGACGGGTTCTTCCCTCCTGTCCCCAGCGAGACCGTACTGGTCGCCGCAGCCGCCGCTGCGTCAGCGACCGGGAATGTCGGGACCATCGTGCTCCTCGGTGTCGTGGCGGCCTTCGGAGCCACGATCGGCGACAACATCGCGTTCCTGCTCGGACGCCGAATCGGCACCGAACGGTTCGCATGGATGCGCAGGCCGCGGGTGCGCTCCGCGTTCGCGCACGCTGGTCGTGCACTCGATCGGCGCAGTGCCTCGCTCATCCTCTGCGCCCGGTACGTGCCGGTCGGACGGGTCGCGGTGAACATGTCCGCAGGGGCACTCGGGTTCGCATGGCGTCGGTTCCTGCCCCTGAGTGTCGTCGCGGGCGCGAGCTGGAGCCTGTTCAGTGTCATGATCGGTCTGGCTGCGGGTGCGTGGCTGAAGGACCAGCCGCTGCTGAGCGCAGTGCTCGGAATCGTGATCGCTCTGAGCATCGGCCTCGTCATCGATCGGGTCGCGGCGTTTCGCCGGCGTCGCGCCGCCGTACCGCAGCTGGCAGGATGATTCGCATGACCGGCCGTTCTCGTCCCGTGCGATCGCCAGCGGCCGACGGTCAAATGCGCCGAACCCGCCCCGTCGTGGCACTCGTGCTGCTGTCTGCGGCAGGAGTCACGATCCTCTCGGTCATGATCCCGTTGCTCGCCGTCGCCTACGGCGTGCCGCTTTCCCTGTCGTTCCTGCTCTCGGCAGCGCTCTGTGCGGTGCCGTTGCTGTTCATCGTCGCGCCGCGCGCGGCGCTGATCCTCTTCGCTGTGGCGGTCATCGCGCTCCCCATCGTCGTCGACTCGGTACAAGCCCGTTCCGCACCATGGCCGTGGTCGGTCCCCGCGCTGCTCGCGTTCATCCTCGCCATCGTGACCATCACCCTTCACGCAGGGTTCCGTCGCGGCGCGCTGGTACTGATCATCGGCGTGGGGGCGTCGCTGGCAGCTCCCCTTCTCCGCGGAGACCTCACCAGCACGGCCGACGCCGCCGCGGTCGTCACCGCGAATCTGATCGTCGCGGCGTCCTGCTCCGTCGTCGCCTACGTGATCGCCGCGTTGATCAGGGCTCGCAGGAACGTGGCGGCGGAGCTCGAGCGTGAGCGTGAGCACACCGCCGTTGAACAAGCGCGGCGAGCCCTCGTGGAAGAGCGAACCCGCATTGCGCGTGAGCTGCACGACGTGATCGCACACAGCCTCTCGGTGATTCAGGTGCAGTCTTCGACCGCGCGCTTCCGCATCCCCGATATCGCCGAGGGAGCCGCACAGGAATTCGACGACATCGCTGCGACAGCGCGCAGGTCGCTGACCGAGATGCGACGGATGCTCGGCGTCCTGCGCACCGAAGATCACGCGGCCGAGCTCACTCCGCAGCATCGCATCTCTGACATCCCGTCGCTCATCGAGACGATGCGTCGCACCGGGGTGGGCATCAGCCTCTCGATCGAGAACGCGCAACTGTCGGCGACGGCCTCTGAGGGGGTTCAGATCGCCGCCTACCGAATCGTGCAGGAAGCCCTGAGCAATGCGGTGCGTCACGCCCCCGGCGGCACCATCGCGGTGCGGCTGACGACGGACGAGGGGATGCTGCGCGTGCACATCAGGAACGAGGCATCCGTGTCGCCTCCTCCGCCTCACGCCGGTGGCTTCGGCCTGCGCGGCATGCGTGAGCGCGCTGAGGCACTCGGCGGCTCGCTGTCCGCAGGGCCCGGTGCCGACGGGGGCTGGACTGTCGATGCGACCCTGCCGCTGTCCGCAGACCCGCCCACCCCCATCGACAAGGAGAGCGTGTGAGTATTCGCATCCTCATCTCCGACGATCAGGCGATGATTCGCGCGGGCTTCACGGCTCTGCTCGACATCCATGAAGACATCCAAGTGGTGGGACAGGCGTCCACGGGCGCAGAGGCGATCACCGCGTCCGCCCGCCTCAGCCCGGACGTCATCCTCATGGATGTGCGGATGCCCGAGATGGACGGCATCGAAGCGACCCGGCGGATCCTCGGCCCCTCGTACCCAGCCGCGAGCGTGCCCCGGATTCTGATGCTCACCACGTTCGACATCGACGACTACGTGTACGACGCCCTTGCGGCCGGTGCCAGCGGCTTCCTCCTCAAGGACGCCCTCCCAGAAGAGCTCGTCCACGCTGTCCGCGTGATCGCCGGAGGCGATGCCCTGCTTTCGCCCAGCGTCACGCGCCGAGTCATCGAGCAGTTCGCCGGGAACCGGCCACGGAGCATCCGCGACAGCACCGCCCTCGCAGCGCTCACAGAACGCGAGCGCGAGGTTCTGGTTCTCATCGGTCGCGGCCGCTCGAACACGGAGATCGCGGCCGACCTCTTCATCTCCGAGCAGACGGTGAAGACGCACGTCGGCAAGATCCTCGCGAAGCTGAACCTTCGTGATCGCGTCCATGCCGTGATCCTCGCGTACGACACTGGCCTCGTCGCCCCCTCCGCCTGAACCACGAGCGAATCACCCCTGAGTAGGGGTGCAGGTCCGCACTCCAGGGTGATGTGCCGGCTGACACCGGGTTCATAGCCTCCAAAGACATCCCATCCGAGGAGGACCCATGGCTCTTGTCTCCGCACCAGCGACACCGCGCAGCAGCACGCACGACAGCGCTGCGCTGCGGGATCCGGGCATCGACCTCGTCCGCGCCC
Organism: Microbacterium sp. GW823-FHT02G05; assembly: GCF_058797175.1. Taxonomy (NCBI): domain Bacteria; kingdom Bacillati; phylum Actinomycetota; class Actinomycetes; order Micrococcales; family Microbacteriaceae; genus Microbacterium; species Microbacterium sp. GW823-FHT02G05. The sequence goes on along the minus strand of NZ_JBXAJK010000002.1, from coordinate 256,674 downwards.
TTTGCGTGGTGGGGGTCGTCCTGCTGCACGCGATCATGGTCGGTGTGACAATCGAGGACGGCGCACCCGTCTTCGAGAACGCCAGCGTCGGAACCTGGTGGATCGTGCCGGTCAGCTGGCTCCTGCAGGTGATGCCGCTGTTCTTTGTCATCGCCGGGTTCTCCGGGCTGCTCTCGTACCGCAGACACCGGGTGCGCGGCGGGTCGGATACCGCCTTCGTCGCCGCCCGCGTTCATCGACTGCTCCGCCCTGCGTTGTACGCCGTCGGCATTGTCGGAACGGCGCTCACGGTTCTGGTGATGTGCGGGATCCCGGCCGACTTCGTCGCGACTGCCGGATTCCGTTACGGACAACCCCTGTGGTTCCTCGCCGTCTTCCTCGGCTGCCAAGCGCTGCTTCCCGCTCTCACCCAGATGCACGACAATGCACCACTGCTCTCGATCGGCGCGCTCTCCACGCTCGCGCTCACTGTGGACATTCTGCGCGCGCTGACCGGGAACGACGGCCTGGGCTTCCTGAATCTCGCCTTCGTCTGGATCGCCCTCCAGCAGCTGGGATTCTTCCTGGCCGACGGCACCATCGATGCGCTGGCACGCCGTACACGTGGCGTCCTCGCGCTCTCCGCCACGGCCACGCTGTTCCTCGCGTGCGCCTTTGGGATCTTCTCCCCTGATCTCATCGCGAACATCAACCCGCCGACGACCGCCCTGCTGCTCGTGGGGCTCGCGCACACGAGCGTCTTGTCGCTGTATCGCTCGTGGGTCACCGGGTTCAGTCGACGACCGCTCGTCGCGCGGGTCACCGCGTTCATCACGCCCCGAACCATGACGATCTACCTCTGGCACATGCCGGTTCTGCTCACGATGGCCGGCCTCACCTCGGCTTTCGCACTGCACAGTGGGCTGCGCCTTCCGGCGTTGAGCAGCGTCGACTGGTGGACGCAGCGCCCGTTCTGGCTCGTGACGACGCTCGCTCTGACGGCGCTCGTTGCCCTCCTCCTCGCACGGTGGGAGTCGGGGGTCCCGACGCCGTCGACGGCCGGCGCGGCGGTCACGGGTGCCGTCCTGCTCGGTGTGGGCGGCACCCTCGCACTGCTGATTCTGGGAACCTCACCTCTCACCGCGGCCTTCGCCGTCAGCCTGTATGTCATCGCCCTGCGCCTGGCTGCGCGGCGCTCTTCTGTCAGCCCCGAGGGTTACGCAAGACCGCGTGCACTCAGCGCGTCCCCGACGTCGTCGGCATGACGCAGGACCCGCACGAGCACGGGCAGCAGAGCATGGCGTCCCATCCGCACCCCTCGCGCGGCATGTGCCGCCCGCACCTGAGCGAACACGTCCGCGACGAACGGCACGAGGGTCAGAGCGAGCATCAGGGTCAGCGCGACCGCATCCGCATTGACTCCCAGCGGACGCAACGGTCGCAGCATCCGATGCAGCGTGTCGAGAAGCGCGCCGACCGGCGTCGTGAGGGTCAGCAGCGCGGCCAACAGCATCAGAACCACGACCCGCGACGTGTTCACCACGGCGACCTCGGGCGAGACGAACACCGCCAGAGCGCCTCCGAGCACGAGAATCAGCCAGCGCAACCGCCACGTCTCACGCAGGATCGTCGCATCGTGGAACCCGGCGATGAGATAGAGCACGATCGTCGCGCTCAGTGCGATCCCCGCCGCCAGGAGGTCGTGCACCGCGGCCATGATGACGATGGCACTCAGCGCAAGCAACGCGAGCTTCACCCCCGCGGGTACACGGTGCAGGCAGCCCGTTCCCGGGCGATACAGCGGGATCACGCGTGCATGCCTCGATAATGCCGGAGGACGGCGGGCGGTTCGTCCGCCGCGATGACGCGGCCCTGATCGAACAGCACGGCGATGTCACAGCGCGCGGCCAGTTCGAGATCATGGGTGACGAGCACTACCTGGGCATCGATCTCCTCCAGCAGGAGCGTGCCGATACGCCGGGCGTTGCCCAGGTCAAGCAGGGTCGTCGGTTCGTCCGCAACGATCAGCGCCGGTCCTGTCACCAGAACCGAGGCGATCGCGAGCAGTTGCTTCTGCCCGCCGGACAGCGTGGACGCCGGAGCATCCGCGAGGTCAGAGAGTCCGTGAACTGCGAGTGCCTGCGCGACGCGCACACGCTGATCTTCTGCACCGAGGCCACCGCTGCGAAGTGACAGCGCCACGTCCTCGGCCACGGTCGGCATGAGGATCTGTGCATCCGGTGACGAGAAGACGAAGCCCACGCGCCGGCGCACGGCCGTACGCTGCGCGACAGGGTCGAGCCCGTGCACCCGCACATTCCCCGACGTCGCAGGCACAAGCCCGTTGAGCAGCCGAGCGAAGGTCGACTTGCCCGAGCCATTCGCCCCGATCACGGCGATGCGAGGAGCATCGAGGTCCAGACTCACCCCGGTCAACACGGTCCGCGCCCCGAAGGCGACCTCGACGTCCTCCAACCGGATCGAGGTTCCCGTGGCGTGAGCGTCGGCGCACTCGCGAACGTCAGCGGTGCGACGGGACAGGCGCATGGTCAGGGGTGGTCGCCGTGCGGCTCTCGAATGCGGTGCCGAAGGCGGGCGGATACGCCCGGTACAGTGCGAGCGAGAGGCCTGTGGCAACGGCAGCCTTGAGCAGATCGCCGGGCAGGAACACAAGGCTCGACACGGCCGTAGGCAGGAGATCGACGCCGGTCACGAGGGCCTGGACCGGGACACCGAAGAGGTAGACCATGAGGATGCCGCCGAGCAGCGCTCCGAGGATGACTCGCCACGCGCGCAGCGTCGACGCGCCTCGACGGACGATGAGACCGATCACGATGACACCCGCGATCCAACCGAGCATGTATCCGGCGGTCGGCCCCACGAACACGCCGAGTCCGCCACGACCGCCTGTCAGCACCGGAAGTCCGACGGCCGCGAGAGCGAGCACCGCGAGGATGGCCAGTGATCCACGCCAGGCCCCCAGCACGATGCCGGCGAGCATGACGCCGAGCGTCTGCCCCGTGATCGGAACGCCACCCGGCACCGGCACCATGACGGTGCCGAGTGCGATGATGAGCGCGGTGAAGATGGCGATGCGAGCGAGGTCACGAGCATCGAGGCGGGTGGGAGCTGGCACGGGATCTCTCTTCCTGAACAGTGTTCACATGAACGGCGTTCAGTATAGTGAGAACATGATGGCTGCGCGCAACCCGAGACACGACCGCGAGAGCGTCACGGATGTGGCACTCTCTCTGCTCGATCAGGTGGGCCTCCCCGATCTCTCAATGCGTCGACTCGCTGCCGAGCTCGACGTCCAGCCGAGCGCTCTCTACTGGCATTTCGCCAACAAGCAGGAGCTTCTCGCTGCCGTGGCCGACCGCATCGTCAGTCAGATTCCTCAGCGTTCTGCGGACAGCACCGATACCGCAACACGCCTGTTGCTGACCGCGCGCAGCATCCGCGACGCTCTGCTCGCCTATCGCGACGGCGCCGAGGTCGTCCAGAGCACTGCCGCCCTGCGGCTCGGCGCGACGCGCGCGACCGAGATCATCCGAGACGCGATCCTGGACGCGCCGCTGGCCCCCGACGTCCGTTCGGATGTCGCGGATGCGGTGCTGCAGTTCATCCTCGGGCACACCATGCTCCTGCAGCAGCGGATGCACGCGGCGAGCCATGGGGCGGATGCGGGAGAGGAGAACCCGTTCGCCGACGAGTCGTCGCGTGTCTTCGACACCGGCATCGCGCTCTTCTCTGCCGGGATTCCTCTCAGCGGCGCTCTTCGATCGGCGCAGAGCCCAGCCTGAGCCCCGGAACGATCCCGCCCAGCACGAGGAGAAGTCCCACGCCGAAGACGGCGAGGAAACCGGAGGCGACCGGCGATACCGTCGCGAATGCGAGACCCGCGACCGCTATGGCCACGGCCGCACCCGTCGCGTCGGAGATCGACAGCGCCGCCGAGTTGAAGCCTTCTGTCCCCGGCCGGGAGAACGCCAGAGTCAAGACCGTGAGGCGTGGGTACAGCAGGCCCATGCCGCCTCCGGCGAAACCCCAGCCGATGATCGCCAACCAGGGCGCCGCGCCGCTCAGCGCCACGATGAGCACCGACACCATGCCGATCCCCAGCAGAAGCAGACTCAGAGCGGCGATGCGACGGCTTCCGATCGCCTCGCCGTAGCGCCCTTGAAGTGCCGACCCACTCGCCCAGGCCAGGGCTGCGAGCGTGAGTGCAAGGCCTGCCCAGGTCGGGCTGAAGTCGAACTCCGCCATCAACAGAAACGGAATGTACGCCTCGGCCGCGAAGAATGCTCCCGCGACGATCCCGCGCAGCAGAACGACACTCGGAAGCCCGGGGCGCGCCCGCAGCATCCCCTTCGGGACGAGCGGGACGATCGCGATCGCGATCACGAGGACACACCCCGCCGCAGCAGCCCAGCCGAGGACGCCGGGGACTTCGGCCGCGAGGCCGACGCCGACCGCCGACAGCGCGATCACAACCGCGAGGAACATCCGCAGCCCGATCCTGGCTTCGGGCGTCGATGCCCCACCCTCCGCGGGATCCGCGACGATCGGCCCCAGTGGAGCCGCGCGCAGCTTCACCGCCACGATCGTGAAGGCGATCACAACGAGCACCGCGACGCCCAGGAACGCCCATCGCCAGTGCAGGAACTCGGTCACCGCGCCGGCGAGGAAGGGTCCGATCATCGACGGGACCACCCAGGCTGCCGCGAACACCGCGAAGATGCGCCCGTGCAGGTGCGCGGGGTACACACGGGCGACGACGACATACAGCGCCACCGTCTGCGCACCCGCGCCAAGCCCCTGCACCAGCCGCCCCAGAAGGAAGACGGGCATCGTGGTCGCGATACCCGCCACGACCAGCCCGATGATGAAGAGGATCACCGCCGCGTACAGCGGCCGGCGAGGCCCCGCACGATCCGACCACGCGCCCGCGGCAACCATGCCGATCACGCTCGTCGCCAACGTACCGGCGAAGGCGACCGCGTACAGAGCCATGCCGTCAAGGTCCTCTGCGACCACGGGCATCACCGTGGTCACGGCGAGAGACTCGATCGCCGCGAGGAAGATGAGTGCCGCCGCACCCAGGGAGATCCCCAGCCGCTCTCGATCCCAGATCGTGAGGGCGCGCACCTCCGCGCTCATGAGGCGAGCATCCGACCGATGCGCGCGATCGCCTCGGTGATGATCTCAGGGCTCGTACCGAAGTTCAGGCGCACATGACCGGCCCCTTCCGCACCGAAGGCTGGCCCGAAATGCAGCGCGACCTTCGCATCACGCAGGATCGCGCGAGAGGGGTTCTCCCCCAGGCCCGCGTCGGACAGGTCGATCCACGCGAGATATCCCGCATCCGGGATCCGATATCGCGCCGACGGAACGTGCGTCGCGAGGAGATCGGCGACAAGACGACGGTTCTCGTCAAGGGCCGCGAGGAGGCTGTCCAACCATGAGTCGCTCTCGGAACGGAATGCCGCGACGGCGGCAAGCAGGCCGAACTGTCCCGTCCGCCAGAAGACCTCGTCCGGAAGAGTGTGGAAGACAGCGGCCGTCGCATCGCTGCCCGCAATCATGAGCGCGCACTTGAGCCCCGCGAGATTGAACGCCTTGCTCGCACTCGTCACGACGTAGCCGACGGCCGAAGCCGCATCACCTGCCGCCAAAAACGGTGTGAACCCCGTGGCGGGCTGCGCCAGCGGCGCGTGGATCTCATCCGAGATCACGACGGCGCCGAACCGCGCGGCCAGCTCAGCCAGTGCGGAGAGCGAGGTTCGAGAGTGGACCGTACCCGTCGGATTGTGGGGGTTGCAAAGCAGGATCGCCCGTGCACCGTCGGCGAGTTCAGCTTCGATGCCCGCGAGGTCGAGCTCCCAGCCGTCTCCGATGTCACGCAGCGGCACCCGGGTGACGACACCGCCCGCCTCGGAGACGACATCGTAGAACGGCGGATACACCGGGGGGTTCACGATGACCCGGTCCCCCGGGACGATCAGCACGCGCAGGAGCTCGACGATCCCCATGCTGACATCTGCGGTCGTGCGCACACGGGACGCATCCACATGCCATCCGTATCGGCGGGCGGCGAAGGCAGCGAACACCTCGGGCAAGGCCGTCTGCCCCGCCACATATCCGGTGTCGCCGATGCTCACGGCGCGCTGCAAGGCCGCCTCGACCTCCGGGGCGAGCGCAAAATCCGTCTCTGCGACGAAGAGGGGCAGCACGTCCTCCGGGTACGTGCGCCACTTCGCACTCGTGCGGTCCCGGAGTTCGTGCAGAGGGAGCGCGCGCAGAGCAGAAGTGGTCATGAACTCAGCGTAGTGACCCCCGGACACGACAGAGCGCCTGCGTGCATTCCGGATTCTCTCCGAAATTGCACACAGGCGCTCTGTGCGAAGACGATCAGATCGCGAAGCCGAGGGCACGCATCATGTCGCGGCCGTCGTCGGTGATCCGCTCCGGACCCCACGGTGGCATCCACACCCAGTTGATGCGGAATCGGTCGACCACGTTGTCCAGTGCCTGCGCGGTCTGTTCTTCGAGGACATCGGTCAGCGGGCATCCGGCGCTCGTCAGCGTCATGTGGATCACGAGCGCGTCGTTCTCCTCATCCCACGAGAGGTCGTAGATGAGGCCGAGGTCGACGACGTTGATCCCGAGCTCGGGATCCATCACGTCCTTGAGCGCCTCGGTGACCTCGTCGTACTTCTGACCATCGAGAGTCACTGTCATGCGATCAGCCTACGCCTCGATGGGGGCCGCGGGGTCGAGGAAACGGTCGTAGCCTTCGTCCTCGAGGCGGTCAGCGAGCTCAGGTCCGCCCTCTTCCACGATCTTGCCGTTGACGACGACGTGCACGAAGTCGGGGCGGATGTAACGGAGGATGCGGGTGTAGTGCGTGATGAGCAGGACACCGAGGTTGGTCTGTTCCTTCGCACGGTTCACACCCTCGGACACGATCTTCAGCGCGTCGACGTCAAGACCGGAATCGGTCTCATCGAGGATCGCAAGCTTCGGCTTGAGCACCTCGAGCTGCAGGATCTCGTGACGCTTCTTCTCGCCACCGGAGAAGCCTTCGTTGACATTTCGCTGCGCGAACTTTGGGTCCATGCGCAGGTCTGCCATGGCGGTCTTCACGTCCTTGGTCCACTGACGGATCGCGGGCGCTTCGCCGTCGATGGCCGTCTTCGCGGTGCGGAGGAAGTTCGTCACCGTGACCCCCGGGATCTCGACCGGGTACTGCATGGCCAGGAACAGACCGGCGCGGGCGCGCTCGTCGACCGACATCTCAAGCACGTCGGCACCGTCGAAGGTGATCGAGCCGCTCGTGACGGTGTACTTCGGGTGGCCGGCGATCGTGTACGCGAGCGTCGACTTTCCGGACCCGTTGGGGCCCATGATCGCGTGGGTCTCACCCGTGTTGATGGTGAGGGTGATGCCGTTGAGGATCGGCGTCGTGCCGACTTCCGTCTCGACCGATACGTGCAGGTCGCGAATCTCGAGGACAGACATTCAGACTTCCTTTGTCACAGTGGGATCAATGAGCACGTCATCGCCGTCGATCTCGACGACATAGACCGGGACGGGCTCGTAAGCAGGGAGGTTGAGGGGCTTGCCGGTGCGCAGCGAGAACGCCGAGCCGTGGGCCCAGCACTCCAGCGTTTCGCCTTCCACAAAGCCCTCGGAGAGGGAGATGTCGCCGTGCGTGCAGACATCGCCGATGGCATGGACCTCGCCAGCGGAGTCGAGGACGACAGCCATCGGGACGCCGTCGAGGACGACCCGCACCGCGGTGTCCTGCTCCAGCTCACTCAGTGCGCAGGCGCGCTGTGCGGTCATGCATTCACCTCGGCGAGTTCCTTCTCGATCTCTTCCAGCAGCTCGTCCTCCAGGCTCGGAACGCCGATGCGCTGGACGATGTCACTGAGGAATCCGAGCACGACCAGACGGCGCGCTTCCTCCTCGGTGATGCCGCGAGCCTGCAGATAGAACAGCTGCTCGTCGTCGAAGCGACCCGTCGCACTGGCGTGACCCGCACCGACGATGTCACCGGTCTGAATCTCCAGGTTGGGGATCGAGTCGGCGCGCGCGCCCTCCGTCAGCACCAGGTTCCGGTTGGCCTCGTAGGAGTCAGTGCCCGTGGCATCCGGTCCGATCAGGACGTCGCCGATCCACACGCTGTGCGCGCTCGCACCCTGCAGCGCGCCCTTGTAGAGAACGTCACCGGTCGTGTGCGGACCCTTGTGGTGCAGGTAGACCTGGCTCTCGAGGTGCTGTCCCGCATCCGCGTAGGAAAGACCGAAGATGCGCCCCTCGGAACCCGCGCCCGAGAGTTCGATGTTCGGGTTCACGCGCACCAGGCCGCCACCGAAGCTGACGACGGTGTGGGTGAGGGTCGCGTTCGCGTCGACTCGCGCCTGGTGAGCGGAGACGTGAATCGCGTCCGCATCCCACTGCTGCACCGAGACGACCTTGAGGTGAGCACCGTCGCGGACGATGATCTCCACGTTCTGCGCATACCGCGCAGAACCCGAGTGCCGCAGCACAACAGTGGCCGAGCTGTGCGGCAGGGCTTCGATCACGATGTGCGCATCCGCACGAAGCTCTGCGCCCTGACCGAGGAAGGCGATCTCGATGGGCTCTGCCACCTCGACCTCGCGGTCGATGCGGACATGCATCGCCTCTGCCGCGCCGTTCCACGCGACGGCTGCCGTCACGTCTTCCGGACGGAAGAACTCGCCGCGCGGTGCCGTGCCCACGGCGAGAGGTGTCGCGATGTGCGAGGCGCCGGAGCGGATCTCCGTGACGACGCCCGCAGCGCCCGTCGCGGTCTCGAAGAGACCGGTCAGCGTGGCGACGGGGGTGTGCTTCCAGTTGACCTCACGGCCCGTCGGCACACCGAAGTCACTGATCTCAAAGGATGAAGGACGCTCGGAGCGGGTCTGCACCGGAACGAATCCGGCGTCGGCGACCTGGGCTGCCGGGTCTACGTGCGCGTGCGTGTTCGGCGCCTGCGAAGGCGCTGTCGTCGAGGCCGCCATTTAGCCGACCGATCCTTCCATGCCCATCTCGATGAGCTTGTTGAGTTCCATCGCGTACTCCATCGGCAACTCGCGTGCGATCGGCTCGATGAAGCCGCGAACGATCATCGCCATGGCCTCGTCTTCGGGCATGCCGCGCGACTGCAGGTAGAAGAGCTGCTCTTCGCTGACCTTCGACACCGTCGCCTCGTGCCCGAGCTGCACATCGTCGACACGGATGTCGATCGCGGGATATGTGTCGGAGCGGGACTTCGTGTCGACCAGCAGCGCGTCACAGCGCACGGTGTTGGCCGAGTGGTGTGCGTTCGCATCCACCCGGACCTCGCCGCGATAGCCCGCGCGACCGCCACCACGGGCGATCGACTTCGAGATGATCGAAGACTGGGTGTACGGAGCCTGGTGGATCATCTTCGCACCGGCATCCTGGTGCTGGCCGGGACCCGCGAAGGCGACGGAGAGCGTCTCACCCTTGGCGTGCTCGCCGACGAGGTAGATCGACGGGTACTTCATGGTGACCTTGGAGCCGATGTTGCCGTCGACCCACTCCATCGTCGCGCCCTCGTGCGCAACGGCACGCTTGGTGACGAGGTTGTAGACGTTGTTCGACCAGTTCTGGATCGTCGTGTAGCGAACGCGCGCGTTCTTCTTCACGATGATCTCGACGACGGCCGAATGCAGCGAGTCGCTCTTGTAGATCGGCGCCGTGCATCCCTCGATGTAGTGCACGTAGCTGCCTTCATCAGCGATGATCAGCGTGCGCTCGAACTGGCCCATGTTCTCGGTGTTGATCCGGAAGTAGGCCTGCAGCGGGATCTCGACGTGCACGCCCTTCGGGACGTACACGAAGGAACCGCCCGACCAGACAGCCGTGTTGAGAGCAGCGAACTTGTTGTCGCCGGCAGGGATCACGGTGCCGAAGTACTCTTCGAAGAACTCGGGGTGCTCACGCAGTGCCGTGTCGGTGTCCATGAAGATGACGCCCTGCGCCTCGAGGTCCTCGCGGATCTGGTGGTAGACCACCTCGGACTCGTACTGCGCGGCGACACCGGCGACCAGGCGCTGACGCTCGGCCTCGGGGATACCGAGGCGCTCATAGGTCTCGCGGATGTCTTCCGGAAGGTCTTCCCACGATTGCGCCTGCTTCTCCGTCGAGCGCACGAAGTACTTGATGTTGTCGAAGTCGATGCCCGAAAGGTCTGCACCCCATGTCGGCATCGGCTTGCGCCCGAACAGCTGGTAGCCCTTGAGTCGGGTCTTCAGCATCCACTCGGGTTCGCTCTTCAGCGCGGAGATGTCGCGGACGACCGCTTCATTGATTCCGCGACGCGCGCTCGCTCCGGCGGCGTCGACGTCGTGCCAGCCGAACTCGTACACCCCCAGACCGTCGAGTTCAGGACGGTCGATCAGCACATCCGACATCACACACTCTCCTTTATGGGCCGCAACGGTGTCATCCGCCCCGACACGCCTGTGCCTCCGTCGAGTCTGCGGAGGTGGCGGCCGATGTGGGCCCTCATCACTGACGCATCCATCGCGCCTAAACTGTAGGTGATGCGCTCTGCGTTCAACGCGCACATCACAACAAGACGATTCTACAGGTTCCCCCGCATCTGGTGCCGTTCTGCACGATGTCGGCGGAACCGGAGGACACATGCCCGAAACAGCCACCCGCCCCCTCGTCGATCCCCCCGCACGCTCGCGCTTCGCTCAGTGGTTGCCCACCGCCGTCGATACGCGCATTCGCGTGTTCGCGTGGATCTCCTTCGTCCTCAACGTCGTGATCATCGCGACCGGCGGTGCCGTTCGGCTCACCGGCTCCGGTCTCGGATGCAGCGACTGGCCCGTCTGCGTGCCCGGCTCGCTCGTCCCGACGCCGGAGCTCGGCATCCACGGTGTCATCGAGTTCGCGAACCGCACGATCAGCGGCCCCCTCCTGCTCGCAGCCCTGGGGGTGCTGGTTCTCGTCTGGCGGATGCGCCGCACACGCCGCGATCTCTTCGTCATCGCCGCTGTCATCGTCGCGCTCGTCATCGTGCAGGCGCTCGTGGGCGCCTTCGTCGTCTGGCAGGAGCTCGCCACTGCCCTCGTCGGCTTCCACTACACGGTCTCCGTCGTGATCGTGTGCATCGCGGCGACGTTCCTCGTTCGCATGCGTCAGGCCGGAGGCGAACGTATCGCGGCAGCCCCGCGCTCGTTCGCGATCCTCACGCACATCACAGGTCTGGCCCTGGCGGTCACGGTCTTCGTCGGCGTGCTCACGACCGCAGCAGGACCGCACTCCGGTGACGACGAGGTGATCCGCACCGGCTTCGACGCGAGCATTCTGGCGCACGTCCACTCCTGGCCCGGCTATGTGCTCGGCACCCTGGCGCTCATTCTCGCCGTGTCCGCCGTCGCCCAGCGCCTTCCGCAGCGCGGCTGGACGATCGCTCTCCTCGGCATCATCGCCGTCCAGGTCATCGTGGGCGTCATCCAGGCGCGCAACGGACTGCCGGAGATCCTCGTCGGAATCCACATGGTTCTCGCTGCGCTCTCCGCGGCGACCTACACGGCGCTCGCGATGAATCTGCGCCGCCCGGCGCGCTGAGCATCCACCGCACGAAGAAGGGACCCGCTGCCGTGGCAGCGGGTCCCTTCTTCTTTGACTCTTCGTGCTCCGTGCCTCAGAACGGCATGAGCGGGTCGATCGCGACGGCGATGAACAGCAGCGTCAGATAGGTGATCGACGCGTGGAAGACGCGCATCGGGGCGATGTCACGCCCCTTCACCGCATGGTTGTAGAGGCGGTGCGACTCATAGATGAACCATCCGCCGAAGACGAGGGCCGAGATCGTGTAGACCAGCCCCATCCCGGCCACCGGGATCAGCAGCAGCGAGCACACGATCGTCGCCCATGCGTAGAGGATGACCTGCAGACCGACCTGGCGAGCAGAACGCGTGACACCGAGCATGGGGACATCGACATCGTCGTAGTCGTCCTTGTAGCGCATGGACAGCGGCCAGTAGTGCGGGGGCGTCCACAGGAACACGACGATGAAGAGGATGAACGGTGGCCAGGCGAGCGAGCCCGTCACGGCCGTCCATCCGATGAGCACAGGGAAGCACCCGGCGATACCGCCCCAGATGATGTTCTGCTCGGTGCGGCGCTTCAGGATCATCGTGTAGATCACGACGTAGAAGAAGATGGCGCCGACCGACAGCGCGGCGGTGAGCATGTTCGTCGTCAGCAGGAGCCAGACGGTGGATGCGACAGCCAGCACCCACGAGAAGACGAGCGCGGCCCGATCGGAGATCTCACCCGTCACGAGCGGACGGTTGCGCGTGCGCTTCATGTGCTTGTCGATGTCTCGATCGAGATACATGTTGAAGGATGCCGCGGATGACGCGCTCATCGCGCCGCCGATGACCGTGGCCAGGACAAGCCAGAGGTTGGGCAGTCCGCCCTCTGCGAGGAACATCACCGGAACGGTCGAGACGAGCAGAAGCTCCAGAACGCGGGGCTTCGTCAGAGCGATGTACGCCTTGATAGTCCGCTTCAGCGAGCGATCTGCCACGACCGGCTGCGAGATCGTTGAGATGCTGATCGCCTCCTTCTGCGCGTGCGCATAAATCAGTGTCCATTCTATTGCACGCCGCCGAGGTGCACGGGCCGTTCGTGATGCGTCGTCAAAGAGCGCCGCGGCACCATGGGACCGCACTATGCTGAAACCACTCGCGCGCCCGGTGCATCTCTTCACGCCTCTCTCCAACGACGGAGAACGCGCCTGGAATCACGGGCGCCCTCAATCGTGTGAAAGGGCATATTCGTGTCAGAACTGCAGTGGGACGAGATCGATGCACGCGCCGTGGACACCGCGCGCGTGCTGGCCGCAGACGCCGTGCAGAAGGTCGGCAACGGCCACCCCGGCACCGCGATGAGCCTGGCTCCCGTCGCCTACCTGCTCTATCAGCACGTGCTCCGTCACGACCCTGCCGACACCGACTGGCTCGGCCGCGACCGCTTCATCCTCTCGGTCGGTCACTCCTCACTCACGCAGTATGTGCAGCTCTACCTCGGCGGCTTCGGACTTGAGCTCGACGACATCAAGGCGCTCCGCACCTGGGGCTCGCTGACGCCCGGCCACCCGGAGTACGGTCACACCAAGGGTGTGGAGATCACCACCGGCCCGCTCGGCCAGGGACTCGCCTCGGCGGTGGGCTTCGCTTACGCCGCGCGCTACGAGCGCGGTCTGTTCGATCCGGATGCTGCCGCGGGCACGAGCCCGTTCGATCACTTCGTGTATGTCATCGCCGGCGACGGCGACCTGCAGGAGGGCGTGACGAGTGAGGCATCCTCGCTCGCCGGTCACCAGCAGCTCGGCAACCTGATCGCGATCTATGACTCCAACCAGATCTCGATCGAGGGCGACACGGACGTCGCCTTCACAGAAGATGTCGCCGCACGCTACGAGTCCTACGGCTGGCAGGTGCTGCACGTCGATTGGCGGCGCACCGGCGAGTACGTCGAAGACATTGCCGAGCTGAACGCGGCGATCGAAGCAGGCAAGGCCGAGACCTCGAAGCCGACGCTCGTGATCCTCAAGACGATCATCGGCTGGCCTGCACCGAACCAGAAGGGCACCGAGAAGGTGCACGGCAATGCGCTCGGTGCCGACGAGGTCGCGGCGACCAAGGAGGTCCTTGGCTTCGACCCGACGCAGAGCTTCGTGGTCGAGGATGCTGTGATCGAGCGCACCCGCTCGCTCATCGGACGCGCGGCAGAGGCACGCGCCGCATGGCAGGCGGACTTCGATGCCTGGGCCGCGGCCAACCCCGAGCGCAAGACGCTGCTCGACCGCCTGGAGGCGCACGCGCTTCCGGAGAACATCGACGCAGCGGTGCCTGTCTTCGAGGCTGGCACAGAGATCGCCACCCGCGCAGCCTCGGGCAAGGTCATCAACGCACTCGCCGCAGAGCTGCCGGAACTGTGGGGTGGCTCTGCCGACCTCGCAGGCTCGAACAACACCACGATCGCCGGCGCGAAGTCCTTCATCCCCGCCGAGTGGTCGACGCACGACTGGAGCGGCAGCCCCTACGGTCGTGTGCTGCACTTCGGTATCCGCGAGCACGCCATGGGATCCATCCTCAACGGCATCGTGTTGCACGGCCCCACCCGCCCCTTCGGCGGAACCTTCCTCATCTTCAGCGACTACATGCGGCCCGCCGTTCGCCTGGCTGCCCTCATGAACGTCCCGAGCATCTTCGTCTGGACGCACGACTCCGTGGCGCTCGGTGAAGACGGCCCGACCCACCAGCCGATCGAACAGCTCGCCTCGCTGCGTGCCATCCCGAACCTCGCCGTCGTGCGTCCGGCAGACGCCAACGAGACCTCGGCGGTCTGGCTCGAGATCCTGCGCCGCCACGGCGGTCCCACAGGACTCGCGCTGACTCGTCAGAACCTGCCGGTCTTCGCGCGCGGCGAAGGCGCGGCTTCCGGTGAGACGTTCGCAGCAGCCTCGCACGCGGCCAAGGGCGCCTACGTCCTTGCCGAAGCTCCGAACGGCACCCCCGACGTCATCCTCATCGCCACCGGCTCCGAGGTCCAGCTGGCCGTCTCCGCCCGTGAGACGCTCGCTGCCGAGGGCATTAACGCGCGTGTCGTGTCGGCTCCCTCGCTGGAGTGGTTCGACGAGCAGTCGGCTGAGTACCGCGAGAGCGTGCTTCCGGCGGCGGTGACCGCCCGCGTCTCGGTCGAGGCCGGCTCCGTCCTGACGTGGCGTGGCATCGTCGGCGACCGCGGTCGCTCGATCGGCATCGATCACTTCGGCGCCTCCGCCGACTACAAGACCCTGTTCCAGAAGTTCGGCATCACCGCCGAGGCCGTCGTCGAGGCGGCGCGCGAGACCCTCAAGGAGAACGCATGAGCACCCCCACCGCACAGCTGTCCGCAGCCGGCGTCAGCATCTGGCTCGACGACCTTTCGCGCACCCGCATCACGTCGGGCAACCTCGCCGAGCTGATCGAGTCCCGCAACATCGTCGGAGTCACGACGAACCCGACCATCTTCGCGAACGCGATCACGAACCCCAACGACACGTCCTATGACGGACAGGTCGCGGAACTCGCCGGCCGCGGCGCCTCTGCAGAAGAGGCGATCTTCGAGGCAACGACTCAGGATGTCCGGGATGCTCTCGACATCTTCCGACCGGTCTGGGAGGCCACCTCGCACGTCGACGGTCGCGTTTCGATCGAGGTCTCCCCCGACCTCGCGCACGACACCGACGGCACCATCGCACAGGCGAAAGAGCTGTGGGCGAAGGTGGACCGCCCGAACCTGCTCGTGAAGATCCCCGCCACGAAGGCCGGCCTTCCCGCGATCACCGCGGCGATCGCGGCAGGCATCAGCGTCAACGTCACCCTGATCTTCAGCCTCGAGCGCTACGGCGAGGTCATGGACGCCTACCTGACCGGTCTCGAGCAGGCCAAGGCGGCCGGAATCGACCTCTCCACGATCCACTCCGTCGCCTCGTTCTTCGTGTCGCGCGTCGACACCGAGACGGACGCGCGTCTCAACGCGATCGGCACCGATGAGGCTCTCGCGCTTCGCAGCAAGGCCGGCCTCGCCAACGCGCGTCTCGCCTACGAACTCTACGAGCAGGTCTTCGCGGGCGACCGTGCAGCAGCGCTGCTTACGGCCGGCGCCAACGCTCAGCGTCCGCTCTGGGCGTCCACCGGCGTCAAGGATCCGGCACTGCCGGACACCCTGTACGTCACCGGCCTCGTCGCCGCGAATGTGGTGAACACGATGCCCGAGAAGACGCTCGAGGCCACGTTCGACCACGCCGTCGTCACGGGCGACACGATCACGGGCGGCTACGAAGGCGCACGCGCGGTGTTCGCCGGGCTCGAGGCTGTCGGCATCGACTTCGTCGACGTCACCCAGGTTCTGGAAGACGAAGGAGTGGCGAAGTTCATCGACTCCTGGCACGACCTGCTCGCTCAGGTCGCTGAAGGCCTGGAGGCACAGCGATGAGCGTGGCGATCCACGCGTCCGGTGCCGCCGCCGAGGCGATCGACGCCGTCGTTCCGCAGCTCGTCGGCGAGCTGATCGCCTCGCGCATCACGGCAGCGGACTCCACTCTCTGGGGTCCGGCAGCCGAAGAAGAGGCTTCGAAGCGCCTGGGCTGGGTGGAAGCCGTGTCGATCTCGCGTCCGCTGGTCGCGGAGATCGAAGCGCTGCGCCACGAGCTCAACGCCAAGGGCATCACGCGCGTCGTCCTCGCCGGCATGGGCGGGTCTTCGCTCGCCCCCGAGGTGATCGCCCAGACTGCGGGCGTCGATCTCACGATCCTCGATTCGACGGCCCCTGGTCAGGTCCTCGCGGCCATCGACGCGGGTCTCGCAGACACCGTGCTCGTGGTCTCGTCGAAGTCGGGATCCACCGTCGAGACCGACTCCCAGCGTCGTACGTTCGAAGCGGCGTTCCGCGACCTCGGCATCGACCCCGTCGAGCGCATCGTCGTCGTCACCGACCCGGGCTCCCCGCTGGACGAGTCCGCGCGCTCGGCCGGCTACCGCGTCTTCAACGCCGATCCCAACGTCGGCGGCCGCTACTCCGCTCTGACCGCCTTCGGTCTCGTGCCATCGGGCCTCGCCGGCGTCGACATCGCCGAGCTGCTCGACGAGGCCGAGGCGACGCTTCTCCAGGTCGCCGTCGACTCGGCGGAGAACCCCGCTCTGCGCCTTGCCGCCGCGATCGCGGGCGCTCAGCCTCGCAAGGACAAGGTCGGCCTCATCACCGACGGCACCCACATCGTGGGCCTGCCGGACTGGATCGAGCAGCTGATCGCCGAGTCCACGGGCAAGGAGGGCACGGGTGTCCTTCCTGTCGTGCTCCTGCCGGTCTCCCCCGAGGTCGAGTCCACCCCCGCGGATCTGCAGCTCGTGCGTCTCGTCGATGACGCCGCCGAGTTCCACCTGCGTGAGCGTCACCCCGGTGAGATCCTGGTCAGCGGAACGCTCGGCGCACAGTTCATGGTGTGGGAGTACGCGACCGTCATCATCGGGTACCTGCTCGGCATCAATCCGTTCGATCAGCCCGATGTCGAGTCAGCGAAGGTCGCCGCGCGTGGCCTGCTGGACGCACGTCCCGAGCCCGCGGCGCCTGCGTTCGTGCTCGACGGCGTCGAGGTTCGCGTCTCCGATCCGTCGCTCGCCGCATCCGGAACCATCGCGGGCGTGCTCGACGCGCTCTGGGCGCAGCTCGCCGATGACGGCTACGTGTCGATCCAGGCCTACGTGAACCGCCTGGAGCTCACGCAGCTCCAGGGGCTGCGCGAGATGGTGGCAGCAGACTCGGGCCGACCGACCACATTCGGCTGGGGCCCGCGCTTCCTGCACTCCACCGGTCAGTACCACAAGGGTGGTCCCGCGCAGGGTGTCTTCCTCCAGATCCTGGAGGCAACCGACGTCGACCTCGAGATTCCGGAGCGACCGTTCACCTTCGGACAGCTGATTCAGGCACAGGCGGCAGGCGATGCTGCAGTGCTCGCTGCACAGGGCCGGCCCGTCGTGACTCTCACTCTCACCGAGGCGTCCGATGACGTCCTCGATCTTTTCGAAGCCGCCCAGTAGGAGAAACCCCCTCTGATGACCGTCCCCATCTCGCGCGGGAACAACCCACTGCGCGATCCTGACGACCGCCGACTGCACCGTATCGCCGGGCCGAGCGCCCTCGTGATCTTCGGCGTCACCGGCGACCTGTCGCGCAAGAAGCTGATGCCCGCCGTGTATGACCTCGCCAACCGCGGTCTGCTTCCCCCCGGATTCGCACTCGTGGGCTTCGCCCGCCGCGACTGGGAGGATCAGGACTTCGCCGAGGTCGTGCTCTCTGCGATCAAGCAGCACGCGCGCACGCCCTTCCGCGAGGAGACCTGGCAGCAGCTGCTGCAGGGCATCCGTTTCGTCCAGGGCACGTTCGATGACCCGGAATCGTTCGCGCGCCTGCGCCAGACCGTGGAGCAGCTCGACACCGAGCGCGGCACGATGGGCAACCACGCGTACTACCTGTCGATCCCGCCGAAGGACTTCCCTCTGGTCGCGAAGCAGCTGCGCGAGTCCGGGCTCGTCGACGAGAAGCAGGACGACGATCGCTGGCGTCGCGTCGTCATCGAGAAGCCCTTCGGTCACGACCTCGCTTCGGCGCGCGCGCTGAACGATGCTCTCGAGGGCACGTTCCCTGCCGACTCGATCTTCCGCATCGACCACTACCTCGGCAAGGAGACGGTGCAGAATATCCTCGCGCTCCGCTTCGCCAACGAGCTGTACGAACCGATCTGGAACCGCAACTACGTCGACCACGTGCAGATCACGATGGCGGAAGACATCGGGGTCGGCGGTCGCGCCGGCTACTACGACGGCATCGGTGCAGCACGCGACGTCATCCAGAACCACCTCCTGCAGCTGCTCGCACTGACCGCGATGGAAGAGCCCATCAGCCTGTCCGCCGAGCACCTGCGTGCCGAGAAGGAGAAGGTGCTCGCCGCTGTTCAGGTTCCCGAGGACCTGGCACTCGCCAGTGCCCGCGGACAGTACGCCGGCGGCTGGCAGGGTGGCGAGAAGGTCACCGGCTTCCTGGATGAAGACGGCATGAACCCGGAGTCCACCACGGAGACCTACGCCGCGATCAAGGTCGAGATCGGAACCCGCCGCTGGGCGGGTGTGCCGTTCTACCTGCGCACCGGCAAGCGTCTCGGCCGGCGTGTGACCGAGATCGCCGTGGTCTTCAACCGCGCCCCGCAGCATCTCTTCGGGCGTGGACAGACCTCCGAGCTCGGGCAGAACGCTCTCGTGATCCGCGTGCAGCCCGACGAGGGTGTCACGATCCGCTTCGGGTCGAAGGTGCCGGGCGCCGGCACCAACGTCCGCGATGTCACGATGGACTTCGGCTACGGCCACGCATTCACCGAGGCGAGCCCCGAGGCCTATGAGCGCCTCATTCTCGATGTTCTCCTGGGCGACCCGCCGCTGTTCCCCCGTCACGAAGAGGTCGAGCTCTCCTGGAAGATCCTCGACCCGTTCGAGGAGTTCTGGACCGCACAGGGCGGCCCGATCGAACAGTACGCACCTGGATCGTGGGGCCCGGAATCTGCCGATGCCCTGCTGGCCCGCGACGGACGAGTCTGGAGACGCCCGTGATCATTGACCTCCCCGACACCACGGTCAGCCAGGTCGCCAAGCA
The DNA here is from genome assembly GCF_058797175.1 of Microbacterium sp. GW823-FHT02G05. NCBI lineage: Bacteria > Bacillati > Actinomycetota > Actinomycetes > Micrococcales > Microbacteriaceae > Microbacterium > Microbacterium sp. GW823-FHT02G05. The sequence goes on along the minus strand of NZ_JBXAJK010000002.1, from coordinate 237,426 downwards.
GCTCGTGAAGACGCGTGAAGAGGGCGGCGCTGTCGCCCTCGGGCGCGTGCTCACGCTGATCATCGCCGCCCGCAACGGCGTCGCAGAGTCGGCGATCGACGCGGCGAACGACGCCTCCCGCGAGCACCCGATGCGCGTCATCGTGCTCACCACAAGCGACGGTGAGGCGCGTCTGGATGCCCAGATCCGCGTGGGCGGAGACGCCGGCGCGAGCGAGGTCGTCGTCCTGCACGCCTTCGGCGACGCCGCGGCGAACGCGGAGAGCCTCGTCACCGGGCTGCTTCTGCCGGATGCTCCGGTCGTGGCATGGTGGCCGGAGGACGCGCCGGAGAATCCCGCCACCTCTCCCCTGGGCCGCATTGCGCAGCGTCGCATCACCGATGCCGCAACGGCCGAGGACGTCACCTCACGGCTCGCTGAACTCGGTCGCACACACGCACCCGGTGACACCGATCTCGCCTGGACTCGTCTGACGCACTGGCGTGAGCAGCTCGCCGCTGTGCTCGATCAGCCGCCGTTCGAGACCGTCACCGGTGTGGAGGTACGCGGTTCCGCGGCTTCGCCGTCGACGGCACTGCTCGCAGGCTGGCTCCAGCTCGCTCTCGATGTTCCCGTGCGCTGGTCGCACGAGAAGCCCGAGGTCTGGCAGGAGGGTATCAAGTCGGTGCGTCTGACGCGCGCGAGCGGTGACATTCTGTTGGAGCGGCCTGTTCCGGGAACGGCGGTGCTGACGCAGCCCGGCCAGCCCGACCACGAGTTGCACCTCCCGCGGCGTACGCTTCGCGAGTGCCTCGCCGAAGAACTGCGCCGGCTGGACCCGGACGTGCTGTATGGGCGCGTCATCACCGAAGGCTGGGACAACCTGTCCGCGCCGGAGTCGGGAGAGTAATCCGATGGGTCGTGATTCGTCAGAGAAGCGTGTCGTCGTCGTCAGTGATCCCGCCGCGCTCGCGCAGCGAGTCGCCGATCGGTTCCTGGTGAGAGTGCGCGCGCGCACCGCGGACGGTCGACTGGCGCATATCGCGCTCACCGGGGGTTCGATGGGCGCGGCCGTCCTGCGCGCCGTCGCGCAGCATCCGGATGCAGCGGGAATCGACTGGTCGCTCGTGCACTTCTGGTGGGGCGACGAGCGGTTCGTCCCGGCGGCCGATGCAGAGCGCAACGCTCTTCAGGCGCGAACCGCTCTGCTCGACCACATCGACATCCCCGCAGAGAACATTCATGAGGTTGCAGCGAGCGATTCCGGCCTGACGCTGGATGCTGCGGCTGCGGCCTACGCAGCGGACCTTGCGCGCTTCGGCACCGCCGAGCAGGCTTGGCCGTCGTTCGCGGTCTGCTTCCTCGGGGTCGGGCCGGATGCGCACATCGCCTCGCTGTTCCCGGACCGCGACGAGATTCTCGTGACCGATGTGGCGGCGGTGCCTGTTCGTAACTCGCCGAAGCCCCCGCCGGAGCGTGTCACGCTGACCCGCCCGGTGATCAACGCGTCCAAGCGGGTCTGGCTCGTCCTGACCGGCGCCGAGAAGGCCTCGGCACTGGGGCTGGCTCTCGCAGGTGCCAACTACACGAGCGTGCCGGTTGCTGGCGCGAAGGGCCGCAAGCGCACGGTGTTCTTCGTGGATGAGGCTGCCGCCTCGAAGGTGGAGCCCGACCTCATCGACGCCGCATACTGAACGGCTCTCCGCGCGAACGCCTCCTGATGATCAGGGGGCGTTCGTCGTTGCGGTGCCGTCGCCGTTGCTGCCGCGCATGATGGGCAGCTCCTGGCTCTCGCTGAGCACCTGAGGGTGGTGTCGCGTGAGACTCACGACGCCCCAGACGGCGACCGCGCCCGTGATTCCGAAGGCGACGAGCACCCCCCAGGGGGCGGAGGAGGCCTCGCCGAGGACGAGCAGTCCGATCAGCACGGCGATGATGGGGTCGATGACGGTCAGTCCCGCGATCACGAGGTCAGGCGGGCCCGATCCGTAGGCGGTCTGCACGAAGTAGGCGCCGACCGCGGCGGCGGCGATGAGTGCGACGACGCAGATCAGGGTGATCCAGTCGAAATCCTGCGCCTGGATGCGTTTGATGACGACCTTCGCGAGCGTCGCGACGAATCCGTAGAGGATGCCGGCGCCGGTGACGTAGAAGAGTGCGCGCATGCGGTGGCGCAGGATGAGCCAGCAGGCTCCCAGCAGGATGATCACGAGCAGCAGGATCGCGAGGATCGTGAACAGCTGGCGTTCGGTGATGTCGCTCTCTGTGGCATAGACGGCAGCGAAGCCGACGAAGACGAAGACACCGCCGACGCAGGCGGCGATCGCGATGACAGAACGCCGAGTCGGCGTATGACCGGAGATGCGTGCGTTGATCAGGGTCGTCATGACGAGCGCGATCACGCCGAGCGGCTGCACCACGATGAGGGGTGCCACCGACAGCGCCGCGAGCTGGCAGACGATCGCCAGACCCAGCATGAGCGTGCCGAGCAGCCACGACGGCCGCGTCAGAAGACCGCGCAGCTGCGTCATGGAGAGTCCTGATGCGGCATCCGACCCACTCAGTCGTTCGACCTTCTCGACACCGCGGTGCTGATACTGCGCGCCGAGCGACATGAACACCGCACCGGCCAACGCCAGCGGGATGCCCATGAGGAGTCCGGGGTTCTGGAAGGCACCGACCAGTTGATCGCCCACCTCTTCGGCTCCGGCCATTCGCACCCATGTGTCCCAGCTCACCCTCCGACCTTACCGGGCAACCCCCGGCGACTAGGGTTAAGGCGTGGCTGTACTTCCGATTTGCATCTTGGGCGAACCCGTCCTCCATTCTGTCGCCGACCGTGTCGAGACGATCACAGACGAGATCCGCACGCTGGTCGCGGACATGTACGAGACGATGGATGCGGCGCCTGGCGTGGGTCTCGCGGCTCCGCAGGTGGGTGTGGGACTGCGCATCTTCACCTACTCGTATGTCGATGACGACGAGCGCCCCTGGCGCGGCGTGGTGATCAACCCGGAGCTGTGGATGGTCCCGCTGGAGCCGGGCTCCCCCGATCCTGATCTGGAGTCCGAGGGATGCCTGTCGTTCCCCGGCGAGCGTTTCGCACTGCGTCGTTCCGACCGGGTCATCGTGACCGGCATCGATCTCGATGGCGCACCCGTGCGCCTGGAGGTCGACGGATGGCGCGCACGCATCCTGCAGCACGAGTTCGACCACCTCGACGGCATCATCTACGTCGATCGGCTCGATGACGGCGACTGGAAGACAGTCCAGAAGATCGCCCGCAAACGCGGGTGGGGGCGCCCCGGCGCGAGCTGGATGCCGGGAGTCGACGACCTTGAGGGCTAAGTTCCGCTGAACGATCGACGGGTGAATTGCGGCGTCCACCCTCCGCCCGCTACCTTCGGATGGGCGCTGGTGACCAGCGCCCATTCTTTTCACCGAGGGGATATATCACAGCATGAAGGCTCAGTCTCTTTCTCGCGCCGCCGGCCTGACGGTCGCCGCACTCGCACTGGCCATGTCGCTGACCGGATGCAGCGCACTCACCGATCTTCTGCAGGTCGGCAAGACCGACGCGCAGCGTGACGACTCCGGCAGCGTCACGGAATCCGCGAACATCGACATCTTCGCCCTCAAGGTGGGTGACTGCATGCCCCAGAGCGAGGGCGGCGTCATCTCCGAGGCCGATGTCGTGCCCTGCGCGGAGCCGCACGCCGACGAGGTCTACTGGGAGTTCACGCTCCCCGAGGGTGACTTCCCGACCACGGAAGCCCTCTCCGCAGCCATCGAGGCCGAGTGCCTTCCTGCGTTCGAGACTTTCGCCGGCATCGCCTACGACGCATCCGCGCTCGAGGTCTACACGATCGAGCCGACGGCAGAGACCTGGGCGCAGGCAGACGACCGCGTCGTGCAGTGCGTGGTCTATGACCCCGCCGGCGACGTCACTGGTTCGCTGAAGGGCTCGGCGCGCTAAGCGTTTCGCACCGCTGAGAGGGGCATCGTCTTCGGACGGTGCCCCTCTTCGCATTACCGTTCGCGGTGCGACTGCACGCCTGGTGAACAGGACTGCGGCAAGGAAAGGGAAAACCCCTGGAACTCCGTAGAGTTCCAGGGGTTTTGTTGGCTCCCCGGCTTGGACTCGAACCAAGAACCTGCCGGTTAACAGCCGGCTGCTCTGCCAATTGAGCTACCGAGGAATGTTCTCCGCTGCGCGGGCAACTCATTTATCGTAGCAAACTCTGAGAGCCACTTTTGCCACTTTGGCCCCTCCCGCGCGCCCATTTCACGACACGCCCGAGGTTTCTCTGCCTAGGGCGCGGAGAGCATCTCCGTACCCGGAGTCCACGTCAAAGAGCCGCCACTTCCCTGGGCGACGACGTGTCCGTCACGGAGGATGAGTTGATCGGCTCCGAGCTGCCGGACGAGGCTGTCGTCGCTGGTGACGAGCAGCGCGGCCATGCCGTCACGGCAGCGCCGCGCGATCGCCTCGGCGACCACGGGACGGACATCGGGATCGAGCCCGGCGAGAGGCTCATCTGCGATGAGCACCTTCGGCTGCAGCATGAAAGCGCGCGCGATCGCCACCCGCTGACGCATGCCGGCGCTCAGCTCATACGGGAACTTCGCAGCAGCCCCCAACGGCAGATGCAGCTCGTCGAGGAGGGTGGCGACGCGGATCGAGAGGGCTCGAGTGTTGACCCTTCGCTCCCGTTGCAGAATCGGCTCGGCGATGATCTCCTGCACGCTGAGCGTCGGAGCAAGCTCGCTGCCCGCACCCTGCGGGACGTACCCGCTGAGGTAAGTGAGCTCGCGGTGACGTCGCCCAGGGCGTCGAATCGGAATTCCGTAGACGTGGGCGTCGCCTCCGACGATCCGCAGGGACGGATCCGTAACACCGGCGAGCGTGCTCAGCAGCGTCGACTTTCCGGACCCCGTGGAGCCCGAGACGCACAGGACCTCTCCTGCGTCCAGAACGAACGTGACTCCGTCGACGGCACGGGTGGCGCCCGAGTGCCCCAGTCGGTCGATCACCAGATCGACGCACTCGATCGCACTTGCACTCTTCCCCGCTCTGGCCATGCTCCCATCCTGCCTGACTCAGGCTGTACGCGTCAGGATTCGACGAAACGCTGCCGTTCGGCGTCGATGTCGCGCAAGCGCACACGCAGGGCACGCCCACCATCGGAATCGGCGGGAACCCGCTGAATGGCACCGAGCAGCTCATGCTTCTCGCGCTCCAAGTCGCGGACGATGAGGCCTCGTGCGAGATCGGTCGCCGAGTACGCGGCGCCTTCCTCGTCACGGGCAGGGAACGGACGCATGAGGAGTTCACCGGCGATGGACCGGTACGGCTCCCGCACGGCGTCGACGGCCTGCATCGACCAGCCCGCACGCGTATGGTCCGGCACGGCCGCGATCGCCTGCCGCACCGCCTCGAACGCCGCAGTGGTGAACGGTGAGGCCAGCGCCCGTCGCAGCAGTTCAGGTTCGATCCTGTGGCCGTACTGCAGGACGCCCATGAGGGCGTCGCGCTCGAGTGCGACCTCCGGAGTGGAGGGCAGCGACCGCAGAGTCACGGGCGGAAGCGCAGCGTCCGTTCCGTCCTGCGCGGATGCGGGCGGAGTGGGCTCAGACGACGTCGAACGAGAGCCGGAGGCGGCCGCGCGCACAGCGCGGCGCACAGCGGTGGGATCCATGCCGAGTCGGCGTGCGAGGATGCGCTCGTACTCGGGAAGCAGGAGCTGGTCGCGGATCTCCGCCACGATGGGTGCCGCTGCGCGCAGGGCGCCGACGCGCCCCTCCGCCGTACCGAGGTCGAACGCGGCGAGTCGACGGTCGATCACGAACTCGAACATCGGCACCTTGCGCTCCAACAGCCCGCGCACGGCCGCATCACCGCGCTGCAGGCGCAGGTCGCAGGGATCCAGTCCGTCTGGCGCAACCGCGACGAAGGTCTGCGCGTTGAAACGGTTGTCCTCCGTGAACGCACGCAGCGCGGCCTTCTGTCCGGCTTCATCACCGTCGAAGGTGAAGACCACCTCGCCGGCACCGGAATCGTCACCCATCACACGACGCAGCACCTTGATGTGATCGGTGCCGAACGCCGTGCCACACGTCGCGATCGCCGTCGTGACGCCGGCCAGATGGCAGGCCATCACGTCGGTGTATCCCTCCACGACGACCACACGACGCGGCTCGCCGCGCGCGATGTCGCGCTTCGCGAGGTCGAGTCCGTACAGGACCTGCGCCTTCTTGTAGATGGGGGTCTCCGGCGTGTTCAGGTACTTCGGTCCCTGATCGTCCTCGTAGAGCTTGCGGGCACCGAAACCGATGGTCTGCCCGGTGACGTCGCGAATCGGCCAGACCAGACGTCCGCGAAAACGGTCGTACACGCCTCGCTGTCCGGCCGAGACCAACCCCGCCGTGGTGAGCTCCTCGCGGGTGAAACCCAGCGCGCTGAGCGCCTTGAGCATGCCATCCCAGCCGCGCGGCGCGTAGCCCACGCCGAAGTGCGCGGCAGCACCGGCATCGAAACCACGCTCACCGAGGAATCGCCGGGCGGTCTCCGCCTCCGGCGACAGGAGCTGCGCGCGGAAGAATTCAGCCGCGGCCGTGTTCGCCGCGTACAGCCGGCTGCGTCCGCTCGTCTCGGGGGCCGCACCTCCGTCCTCATACTGCAGCGTGTAGCCGATGCGTCCGGCCAGACGCTCCACGGCCTCTGTGAAGCTCACGTGGTCCATCTCACGCAGGAACGAGTAGACGTCTCCGGAGGCACCGCAGCCGAAGCAGTGGTAGTAGCCGACCTGCGGACGAACGTGGAAGCTCGGGCTCTTCTCGTCGTGGAAGGGGCACAGTCCCTTCAGCGAGCCGACACCCGCTGACTTGAGGGCCACACGGTCGGAGACGATGTCAGCGATGTTGGTCCGCGCCTTGACCTCGTCGATGTCGGTCTGGCGGATGCGAGCCATCAGCGCACCTCGGCGGGGGTGGTCTGCGCGGGCGACCAGATTCCGATCGTGGCGGCGTCGATCTCGCCGACGAGCCGAGAGTGCCAGGCAAGTGCCACCTGATCAGTCAGGCTCGCGACCTGATCGACGATGACGCGCCGCTGTGCGTCCTCTGTCTCGGCCGCGTGGAAGTCGGCGACGAACACGGGTTCGAGAGCGTCCGGGCCGTTGTCCCAGATCGCTGTCGCGAGTCGCTTGAGCACCCGACGCTGCTCCCGGTAGAGCTCCTTGCGGCCATCGATCGTGACGACGGTCGCGCCGATGATCCCTTTGAGCACGGCGATCTCGACCTCGACCACGCGCGGCACCACGACGTGGGCGCGGTAGCGGGTCAGCTGCGTGCCGGGGTAATGCTCCTGCGTCGCGCTTGTCGCGGCACGGGCGAATCGCCCGATGAGATCCGAGGTCAGGTTCTTCAGCTGGGCCAGATCCGAGCGCGTCCCGCGGAACGATCGCAGCCAGGTGGGCAGGTTCGTGAGACGGAAGAGCCCCTCTTCGAGTTCTTCGCGCGAGAAGTCGAAGCCGACCCAGCGCTGAATCGCCGTCACGAGCGACTCGTGCTCCGCGGGATCGGTGAGCCGCGCGGGGTCGAGGTAGCCGTTCGTCACGGCGTCCTCGAAGTCGTGCACGGAGTAGCCGATGTCATCGGAGAGGTCCATGACCTCTGCCTCGATGCAGCGGACACGACCGGGAGCGCCGTCGCGCATCCAGCGGAAGACATCCTCGTCGTCGGGGTACACGCCGAACTTCAGCCGCCCGCCGGGATCCGGCAGCGGCTCGTCGATCGTCCACGGATACTTGCAGGTCGCGTCCAGGCTGGCGCGTGTGAGATTGAGCCCGACGCTGCGTCCGTCTGCCGCGGACACCTTCGGCTCCAGACGGACGAGGATGCGCAGGCTCTGCGCGTTGCCCTCGAAGCCGCCGAAGTCCTCTGCCCACTCGTTGAGGGCGCGCTCGCCGTTGTGACCGAATGGCGGATGCCCCAGGTCGTGACTCAGGCACGCCGTGTCGACGATGTCCGGCGAGATCCCGAGTCGGGTCGCGAGCTCGCGGCCGACCTGCGCGACCTCCAGGGAGTGGGTCAGCCGGTTGCGTGCGAAGTCCACAGGATTGGCGGGGCTCAGCACCTGCGTCTTGGCTGCGAGGCGTCGCAGCGCCGCGGAGTGCAGCACGCGGGCACGATCGCGCGCGAAGTCGGGACGCTCGGATCGGTGGTTCTCCGGGATGAATCGTTCGACGTCGGAGGCGTCGTACCCGTCAACCACCATTGTTCTCGACTTCCGCGCCGCGCAGCATGTCGGACGCATCCGCGCCGATCTCCCGTGAATCCAGCCATCCGTCCGGCAGCGCCGTGCGCTTCGGGGTTCCGGCACGACCGCGCTGCCCTTCCGCGGCGCTGCCGGGGTAGCGCGCATCGCCGAGCTGTCCGACGAGGTCGTCGATCTCGGCGAGACTCGAGACGCGGGCGAGCTGCGCACGGAGGTCGCCGCCGACGGGGTATCCCTTGAAGTACCAGGCCGCGTGCTTGCGGATGTCTCGGCAACCGCGGTCCTCGTCCTCGAAGAACTCGACGAGCAGTTCGGCATGCCGACGGAATGCTGCGCCGACGAAGGCGAGCGTGGCATCGACGAGCGGACCGTCCTTCGGCGTGCCGGTCGGATCGAAAGCGGCGGCGAGCTCACCGAACAGCCACGGGCGCCCAAGGCACCCGCGTCCGACGACGACGCCGTCGCACCCGGTCTCGGCCATCATCCGCACCGCGTCGTCGGCCGACCAGATGTCGCCGTTGCCGAGTACCGGGATCGAGGTGATGGCCTCTTTCAGTTCACCGATCGCGTTCCAGTCGGCATGCCCGGAGTAGTACTCCGACGCTGTGCGCGCGTGCAAGGCGATCGCCGCAGCGCCCGCGTCTTCCGCCGCGCGACCGGCGTCAAGGAAGGTGAGGTGGTTCTTGTCGATGCCCTTGCGCATCTTCACCGTGAGCGGGATTTCGCCGGCGGCCTTCACCGCCTGCGTGACGATGTCGCTAAACAGCGTGCTCTTCCACGGCAGAGCTGCTCCGCCGCCCTTGCGGGTGACCTTCGGCACCGGGCAGCCGAAGTTGAGATCGATGTGGTCGGCGTGATCTTCCGCGACGATGATCCGCACTGCCTCGGCAATCGTCTTCGGATCGACGCCGAACAGCTGGATCGACCGCGGCGTCTCGCTCTCGTGGTGCTGGATGAGACGCATCGTGACCTCGTTGCGCTCCACGAGCGCCCGCGAGGTGATCATCTCGCTGACGTACAGACCCGCTCCGTACTCACGGCACAGTCGCCGAAACGCAGTGTTGGTGATGCCGGCCATCGGCGCGAGGACGACGGGAACATCGATCTCGAGCGGACCGATGCGCAGCGAGCGGGCGGGAGCAGGGGCAAGTGTCACTCCCCTATTCTCCCAGACGCTCGGCCCTCGGTGGGCGAAGCGGCTCTAGGCTGTCAGGATGAGCGAAACGGCACTGCGCAGCATCCCCTTCCGCGACGCCACGGGCGCGGAGAAGACCCTCGATGATCTCGGCGCGGATGTGGTCCTCGTCGTCAACGTCGCCTCCCGCTGCGGGCTCACGCCGCAGTATGAGCAGCTCGAGCAGCTGCAGCGCGAGTTCGGAGACCGCGGATTCACGGTCGTCGGGTTCCCCTGCAACCAGTTCCTCGGCCAGGAGCCGGGGTCGCTCGACCAGATCCTCGACTTCTGCTCCACGACCTACGGGGTGACTTTCCCGGTCGTCGACAAGATCAAGGTCAACGGCAAGAACGCCACCGAGCTCTACAAGTCGCTCAAGCAGACTCCGGATGCCGCAGGCAAGACCGGTCGCGTGGAGTGGAACTTCGAGAAGTTCCTGGTGTCGGCGGACGGCTCGGTGCAGCGTTTCCGCCCGAAGACCCGCCCCGACGACCCGGCGATCGTGACGGCGATCGACGCCGCGCTGACCCGCTGATCCTGGCAGACGAGAGAGGGCGACTCCGAGTGTTCTCGGAGCCGCCCTCTCGTTCGGTCTACTCGGCGGGCGCCGCGACAGCGCCGCGGCGCTGCGCCCACAGGTCGCGAAGAACGTTCTCGAACGCTTCCGCCGGCTGCGCACCGCTGATGCCGTACTGGCCGTCGATCACGAAGAACGGCACCCCCTGGATGCCGTAGGCGCGTGCCTGCGCCTGGTCCGCCCGGACGTCGTCGAGGTGACGAGCAGATTCCAGGGCCTCGCGCGTCTCAGCCGCGTCGAGGCCGACCTCCGCGGCGAGATCAACCAGGTCATCGACGCGACCGACGTGCTTGCCCTCGGTGAAGTATGCCGACATGAGGCGCTCTTCCATCTCGTGCTGCAGTCCCTTCGCCTTGGCGTGGTGCAGGAGCTCGTGCGCCTTCACGGTGTTCGTGTGCTGCAGGAGGTCGAAGCGGTACTCGAGCCCGGCCTTCGCCGCGACGCCGGTGACGTTGTCGAGCATCTGCTGCACCTGCTCACGCGGCATGCCCTTGTGGCCCGCGAGGAAGTCGATCTCGTCGCCGTCGAAGTCGACGGGGGTGTCGGGCGAGAGCTCGAAGGAGTGGAAGGTGACGCTGACCTGCGGGGCATCCTCGTCGGATGCCACGGCCGCGAGCCCGTTCTCAAGATTGCGCTTGCCGATGTAGCACCAGGGGCAGGCGATGTCGGACCAGATGTCGATGGAGATGGGTTCAGTCACATTCATATCCAACCGCATGAAAAGACGACGTATTCCCTTGCTAGCATCCTTCGGTGCTCTCCTGCGATGATCCTCTCCCCCTGGTACCGCAGCGCGTACTCATCGCCGGGGTCACCGGATCAGGAAAGACGACGCTCGCGGGCCGGATCGCCGCTCTCTGGACACTGCAGCAGCACGAGATCGACGCGCTCCATCACGGGGCCGACTGGACGCCCCGCCCGGAGTTCCTCGACGACGTGCGCACCTTCTCCGCGACGGACCGCTGGGTCGCCGAGTGGCAGTACACGAGCAAGGGCACGGACGAGATCATGACGCCGCGAGCGGAGCTCGCGCTGTGGCTCGACTACCCGTGGCGCGTGGTGCGCTGGCGCCTGCTGCGACGCACGCTCCTGCGTAGCGTTCTTCGCACGCGCATGTACAACGGCAACGTCGAGAAGCCCCTCTGGCATCTGCTCGCCACGCGCGACCCCGCGGAGAACATCCTCGCCTGGCAGACGAAGACGCGCAGGTTCTGGGCAGAGCGGATGCCGGATCGCGAGAAACAGTTCCCCACCCTGACGATCGTCCGCCTGCGGCATCCGCGGGAGACCGAGCGCTGGTTGCGCCGTCAGGCGGAGGCGTCAGGGGTGTTGATCGCCCCGCCGAAGCGCCGATCGCGCGACAGGTAGATGCCGATCGCCCGCCAGAGCTCCTCTCGGGAGAAGTCCGGCCACAGCGTGTCGAGGAACACCATCTCGGCGTAGGCGGACTGCCACAGGAGGAAGTTGGAGGTGCGCTGCTCCCCCGAGCTGCGCAGGAAGAGATCGACGTCCGGCATGTCCGGCACGTAGAGGTTCTTGCGGATCTGCTTCTCGGTGATCGCGCTGGGTTTCAGGCGCCCGGCTTTGACGTCTTCGGCCATCGCACGCATCGCATCGACGAGTTCGACGCGCCCTCCGTAGTTGACGCACATCGTCAGCGTGAGGGTGTCGTTGCCCCGCGTGAGCTCTTCGGCGTACTGCAGCTCTTTGATGACCGTTCCCCAGAGGCGGGGCTTGCGTCCGGCCCAGCGCACACGCACGCCCCACTCGTTGAGCTGATCCCGTCGGCGGTGCAGCACATCGCGGTTGTATCCCATGAGAAAGCGCACCTCTTCGGGGGAACGAGCCCAGTTCTCGGTCGAGAACGCATAGACGGAGAGATGCTTCACGCCCGCCTGTATGGCGCCAGCGACGACATCCAGCAGCACCTCCTCGCCCGCCTTGTGCCCTTCGATGCGGTTGAGGCCGCGACGGTTCGCCCAGCGGCCGTTGCCATCCATGACGATTGCGATGTGTTCGGGAACCCCGGCGGGCGGGAACGCCGGCGGGTAGACGCCCGTCCAGTCGAGGGGGCGATAGGCCACAGCATCCTTGTGGGTGTAGGGCTTGGGGCTCACAGCGTTCCTTCCACGTGTGCGAGCGAGCGGATGCCGCGCTCCATGTGCCATTGCGCGTAGGCCGAGACGAGGCCGGAAGCCGCCGCGTGCTCCGTCGGCGACGCGCCATCGACGCTCTGCCAGTCCCCCGCGACGAGTGCATGCAGGAGGGACAGGGTCGCAGGTTTGATCCGGGCGCTGCCCGCGGGCGCACAGTCCGTGCACACCGTCCCGCCCAATTGGGCGACGAACATCGGATGCGGCCCGGTGCGCGCGCATCGCGCACAGTCGCCGAGTGCGGGCGCCCAGCCGGACAGCGCCATGACACGCAGCAGGTAGGAATCCAGGATGCTGCGCGCCGCATGCTCACCACGCGCAAGCGCTCGAAGACCACCCACGAGGAGCAGGTACTGCTCCGGCGTCGCCTCCGCGTCGCTCATGCGATCGGCGGTCTCGACCATCGCGTTCGCGGAGGTGAATCGGTCGTAGTGCACCACGATGTCTGCGCCGTAGGCGCCCAAGGACTCGGCCTGCTGCACGATGTCGAGCGAGCGCCCCTGGTAGAGCTGCACGTCAGCGACCATGAAGGGTTCCAGGCGCGAGCCGAACTTCGACGATGTGCGGCGCACACCTTTGGCGACCGCACGGATCTTGCCGTGCCGCCGCGAGAGCATGGTGACGATGCGATCGGCTTCACCCAGTTTGTGGGTGCGCAGGATCACTGCTTCGTCACGGTATGTGGGCATTACTCGATTATCCCTCGCACCCCGGACAATAGAGGGGTGACTGAACCGCTCTTCACGATTCCGCTCTGGGCAGACCTCCTGGGCGTCGGCCTCGGTGGTGTGCAGGGTGCGATGTTTGCCTCCGGTTTCCAGGGGCAACGGCGCCTCGACCTCCTGGGGGTCGCGATCATCGGCATTCTGATCGGGATGGGCGGCGGTCTCATCCGCGACCTCATGCTCGGACTTCCCCCCGCGACGCTGCAGAGCAACTGGTACCTGCTCACGGCGACCGGCGCCGCCATCATCGGCATGCTCCTGGCAGGACTGCTCAACCGCGCCAACGGCGTGATCGTCGGGCTGGACGCGATCGTGATCGGCATGTTCGGCGCGTTCGGGACCAGCAAGGCCATCGGGCTGGGTGTCCCTCCGGTCCCCGCCGTGTTCATCGGCGTGTGCGCTGCCGTCGGCGGCAGCATCCTGCGCGATGTGATCATGGGTCTTCCCGTGGCGATCATGCATGTCGGCTCGCTCTACGCCGTCGCAGCCGCCGCGGGAAGCATCGTGATCGTCAGCGCCTACGCGCTGGGCCTCGATCTCGTGATCGCCGGCATCGTCGGCATCGTCGTGACCGCCGTCATTCGCGTCCTGGCCGTGATCTTCGACCTCTCTCTGCCGGAGCAGCGCCGTCTCTACCGACGCAAGGTCGCCGCGGAGACCGGAATGATCCCGATCATCAAGCCGTAGCGTAGACACGAAAGAGGGCGGATGCTGCGCAGCATCCGCCCTCTTCTCGTTGTCTCAGACCGATGCCAACTCACGGTCACGGCTGCGGATCGAGCGGTTCACGCCCGAGACGATCGCCTTGAGCGATGCCGTCGAGATGTCGCTGTCGATACCGACGCCCCAGAGACGCTGGTCACCGACCTGCAACTCGACGTACGCGGCGGCCTGCGCATCGCCGCCAGAGCTGAGGGCGTGCTCCACGTAGTCGTAGACGGTGATGTCGAAGCCCTGGCCGCGCAGGATCTCGACGAAAGCGGCCACCGGGCCGTTGCCCTGCGCCGAGGCCGTCTGCCGTTCTTCGTCGTCACGCAGCACGACGTCGAGCGACACCGCGCCGGACATGTCGCTGCGCGTCTCTGTGCCCAGCAGCTCGAAACGCCCCCAGCGGGCGTCGGCGTCATCTGCCGGCAGGTACTCATCCGTGAAGATGTTCCAGATCTGCTCGCTCGTGACCTCGCCACCCTCGGCGTCAGTCTTCGCCTGGACGACACCGGAGAACTCGATCTGCAGCTTGCGCGGCAGGTCAATGGCATGGTCCGTCTTCAGCAGATACGCAACCCCGCCCTTTCCGGACTGCGAGTTCACACGGATGACGGCCTCGTACGAGCGCCCCAGATCCTTCGGATCGACGGGCAGATACGGCACGGCCCACTCGATCTCGTCGACCGTGACCCCCTTCTCGGCCGCTGCCGCCGCCATGGCCTCGAAGCCCTTCTTGATGGCGTCCTGGTGTGATCCGCTGAACGCGGTGAAGACCAGATCGCCCGCCCAGGGGCTGCGCTCAGGCACCGGCAGCTGGTTGCAGTACTCGACCGTGCGCTTGACCTGATCGATGTCGCTGAAGTCGATCTGCGGGTCGATGCCCTGAGTGAACATGTTGATGCCCAGCGCGACCAGGTCGACGTTGCCGGTGCGCTCGCCGTTGCCGAACAGGCATCCTTCGATGCGGTCCGCGCCGGCCATGTACCCGAGCTCGGCCGCAGCGATCGCCGTTCCCCGGTCGTTGTGCGGGTGCAGCGAGATGATGATGTTCTCGCGGTGGTTCAGGTGACGGCTCATCCACTCGATCGAATCGGCGTAGACGTTCGGCGAGGACATCTCGACCGTGGAGGGCAGGTTGATGATGACCTTGCGGTCGGGCATCGGCTCGAAGACCTCGATCACCTGATTGCAGATGTCTGCCGCGAACTCGAGCTCTGTACCCGTGTAGCTCTCGGGGGAATATTCGTAGAAGACCTGCGTCTCGGGGATGCGCTTCTCGAACTCCCGACACAGGCGAGCGCCTTCCAGCGCGATGTCGATGATGCCCTGCTTGTCGGTGCGGAAGACCACATCGCGCTGCAGCACGCTCGTCGAGTTGTACAGATGAACGATGGCCTGCTTCGCGCCGGCGATCGCCTCGTAGGTACGCGCGATCAGATGCTCGCGCGCCTGGGTCAGCACCTGGATCGTCACGTCGTCGGGGATGACGTTGTCGTCGATCAGGTGGCGGACGAAATCGAAGTCCGTCTGGCTCGCCGAAGGGAAACCGACCTCGATCTCCTTGTAGCCCATGCTCACCAGCAGGTCGAACATCACGCGCTTGCGCTCGGGCGACATCGGGTCGATCAGCGCCTGATTGCCGTCACGCAGATCGACCGCGCACCAGCGGGGCGCCTCGGTGATGCGGGCATCGGGCCAGGTGCGATCCGGCAGGTCGACGCGAAGCTGCTCGTGATACGGACGGTACTTGTGGACCGGCATCGCGGAGGGGCGCTGAGTGTTCTTCATGATGGGCTTCTTCTCTTCGTCAGAAATGTGTGGGGCCAACACAAGCGCCGCGACGAGGAAGGCCCTGTATTAGGACTCGTCGCGGCAGCTAAGAAGAAGCAGACCGCCAAAGCGCATGCGACCATGATAACAGTCGTGTCGGCCTGCCACCGCACGTGCGCCCTGAAGCTCACCTCAGAAGCCGAGACGACCCAGCTGCTTGGGGTCGCGCTGCCACTCCTTGGCGACGCGCACGTGCAGCTTGAGGAACACGCGCGTGCCCAGAAGCTCCTCGATCTGCGCCCGTGCCCGAGCGCCGACGTCGCGCAGACGCGAGCCCTTGTGCCCGATGATGATCGCCTTCTGACTGTCGCGCTCGACGACGATCGACGCATGGATGTCGGTGAGATCCGAGTCTTCCCGTGGCTCGATGTCATCGACGACCACGGCGATCGAGTGCGGCAGCTCATCGCGCACGCCCTCGAGCGCCGCTTCGCGGATCATCTCGGCGATCCGGTCTTCCGTCGACTCGTCTGTGACGACATCGTCGTCATACAGCGCGGGTCCGGTCGGCATGAGCTGCAGGATCTCATCCGACAGCACGTCGAGCTGTACCCGTGTCAGTGCCGACAGCGGGATGACCGCGGCCCAGTCTTCGCGCAGCGCGTCGACCTCCATGAGGCGCTCGGTGATCTCATCACGCCCGGCCACGTCGACCTTCGTCACGATCGCGATCTTCCTCGCGCGCGGGTAGCCGTCGAGAGATGCCGCGATCCGTCGGTCACCCGGGCCGATCTTCTCGTTCGCAGGGACGCAGAAGCCGATCACATCGACATCGCCGAGCACCTGCTCGACCAGATCGTTCAAGCGCTCGCCGAGGAGCGTGCGGGGCTTGTGGATGCCGGGGGTGTCGACGATCACCAGCTGTCCGCCGGGGCGGTTGAGGATGCCTCGGATGGCACGCCGTGTCGTCTGGGGCTTGGCGCTCGTGATGGCGATCTTCTCGCCGACGAGCGCGTTGGTGAGCGTCGACTTTCCAACGTTCGGTCGACCCACGAACGTCACGAAGCCGCTGCGGTTCTCCGATTCGAGCTCAGTCATGGTCTGTGTCCTGTTCCTTCTCGTCTTCGGCGCGAGCGACGAAGACGGTCGCGAGGCCGCGTCCGCGTCCGCGGGAGGTGCCACCGGTGAGTTCCAGACCGCGGACGACCGCGGTGGAGCCGGGCAGCGGGATACGTCCGATGGCCTTACCCAGCAGACCGCCGATGGAATCGACATCATCATCTTCGAGATCGATTCCGAAGAGGTCACCGACGTCTTCCAGGCTCAGGCGAGCACTGACGCGGTAGCGTCCGTCGTCCAGCGCGACGACCTCCGACGACGGCAGGTCGTACTCGTCTGCGATCTCACCGACGAGCTCCTCGATGAGGTCTTCAAGGGTGACGAGGCCGGATATCCCGCCGTGCTCATCGACGACCAGACAGACGTGGACCGCTTCGCGCTTCATCTGCTGCAGCAGGGTCTCTGCACGCATCGACTCGGGGACGAAGCTGGCCGGGCGGGCGATCGTGCGCACGGAGCCGGTCTTCCAGCCGACCTCGTCGCGGAACGCGAACTGCACGAGGTCCTTCAGGTAGAGCACGCCGACGACGTCATCCGCCTCATCGTCGACGACGGGCATGCGCGAGACTCCGCGGTCGAGGAACAGCCCCATCGCCTCGCTCGTCGTGGCGTCCGCATCCACGGTCACCATGTCGGTACGCGGCACCATGACGGCGCGCACGAACTGGTCGGTGAAGTCGAAAACGGAGTGGATCAGCTCGCGGTCGTCGTCTTCGATGAGGTCGTGCGAGGCAGCCTCGTCGACCATGCTGAGGAGCTGCTCCTCCGAGGTGAAGGTGCTGCGACCCGTCCCCGGGGTGACGCGGCGACCGACGACGACGAGGCCCTGCGCGAGGGGCCCGAGGATCAGGCGCACCCCGCGCACCAGCGGCGCACAGGCGCGCAGCATCGCATCGGCGTGCTGGCGGCCGAACGAGCGCGGGCTGGCTCCCACGAGGACGAAGGTGATCCCGGTCATGAGCACAGCGGCAGCGAGCATCGCCCACCAGATGTTCCCGAAGAACAGCGTGAACGCGACCGTGACGAGCACGGCTGCCGTCGTCTCGGCGAGCACCCGGATGAACGACACCGCGTTGGTGTGCACCTCCGGGTTCTCCGCGATCCGCGCGAGCGAGGGAGCGTTCCTCCCCTCCTCGCCCATAGCCTCCAGGTCGCTGCGCGATCGGACACCGAATGCGGCATCGATCGCGGCCATCAGCCCGGCGAAGGCGACCAGAAGCACCGCTGCGAGGAGCAGCAGGACGGCAGTCATGTTCATCGATCTCGCTCGCGCTCTGCGGCGGCGAAGCTCAGGATGAGCTCCCGCTGCAGACCGAACATCTCCCGCTCTTCGTCGGGCTCGGCGTGGTCGAAGCCGAGGAGGTGCAGCAGGCCGTGCGTGGTCAGCAGGATGAGCTCGTCCATGAGCGTGTGGCCGGCCGTCGCGGCCTGCCCCTCCGCCACCTGCGGGCACAGCACGATATCGCCGAGAAGCCCCGGGGGTGTGGGGCGGTCGATCGTGCCGGGACGCAGCTCGTCCATGGGAAAGCTCAGGACGTCCGTGGGTCCGGGCTCGTCCATCCACTGCACGTGCAGCGCTTCCATCGCTCCCTCATCGACGAGCACGATCGCCACATCGGCGTCGGGACTGACGTTGAGCTGGGCCAGGTTGTGATCGGTCAGGCGCAGCAGCACCGTCTCATCGATGGCGATGGCCGATTCGTTGTTGATCTCGATCATGAGCGTCCTCGTTTCGGCGCGCGGTCGTGTGTTCCAGGACGCATCCCTGCGCGTCGTTCTGCGCGGTTGGCGAACTCGGCCGCCTGCTCCCGCTCGTGACGCGCAGCCATGCGCTGTTCGTCGTACTCGCTGTAGGCGTCGACGATACGCCCGACCAGGGAGTGGCGGACGACGTCGTCGCTTGTCAGGCGAGAGAAGTGGATGTCGTCGATGTCTTTGAGCACGCGTGTCACGAGACGCAGACCCGATGCGCCCTGCGGCAGGTCGATCTGCGTGATGTCGCCGGTCACGACCATCTTCGAGCCGAAGCCGAGACGCGTGAGGAACATCTTCATCTGCTCGGGGGTGGTGTTCTGGGCTTCGTCGAGCACGACGAAGGAGTCGTTGAGCGTGCGGCCACGCATATACGCGAGCGGGGCGACCTCGATGGTTCCGGTGGCCATGAGCCGCGGCACGATCTCCGGGTCCATCATCTCGTTGAGAGCGTCGTAGAGAGGCCGGAGGTAGGGGTCGATCTTGTCGGTGAGAGAGCCGGGAAGGAAGCCGAGCCGCTCCCCCGCCTCGACCGCCGGACGCGTCAGAATGATGCGCTCGACCTCTTTGCGCTGCAGCGCCTGCACGGCCTTCGCCATCGCGAGGTAGGTCTTGCCCGTACCGGCCGGACCGATGCCGAAAACGATCGTGTTTTCGTCGATGGCATCGACGTACTCTTTCTGGCCGAGTGTCTTCGCACGGATGACCTTGCCTCGCGAGGTCAGGATCGGCTCGCTCAGCACCTCACTGGGCCGGGGCCCCGCGTCGCGCTGCAGGATGCGCGCCGAGTTCTCGACATCACCAGGCGCGAGGTCGTGTCCCGAGCGCGTCATCGCGATGAGCTCATCGAGCAGCGTGCGCGCGGCCGCGACATCCGCCGCCGGACCGCTGAGCGTCAACTCGTTTCCGCGCACCAGGACATCGACGGATGGATGCTGAGCCTCGAGCATCTTGAGCAGGCGATCCTGTGCCCCCAGGAGACGCACCATCGCGATGCCGTCTGCAGAGAGCCGATCGACGACGTGGTCGTCTTCCGGATCAGGCACCGACGCTCGCCTCGCTCAGACCACCGGCGAGCACGTGCGCGTGCACATGGAACACCGTCTGCCCCGCGTGGGCTCCGGTGTTGAAGACGAGCCGGAACTCGCCGTCGGCATGTGCAGCGGCCAGATCGTTCGAGAGCGAGACGATCTCGCCGAGGAGCTCAGGGTCGCCCTCAGCAAGCTCGACCACGTTGCGATACTGCTCGGTCTTGGGGATGACGAGCAGATGCACGGGAGCCTGCGGGTTGATGTCGCGAATCGCGAAGACGCGGTCGGTCTCCGCGAGGATCTCGCCGGGGATGTCCCCGTTCAGGATGCGCGTGAAGATCGAAGGTTCCGTCATAGCGCCCAGTCTATCGGCGCGATCTGGCCTGCGCGGGTGGTACGCGCCCAGCGGAACTGCAGGATCACCAGCGTCCGAGAGCAGCCGAGAGCACCGCGATCGCGGCGGGCCCCGCCGTGGAGGTGCGCAGCACAGCATCACCGAGGACGACTCTCTCGGCGCCGGCCGCTTCGAGGCGCTCAAGCTCTTCGGCACTGATGCCGCCTTCCGGACCGACCACCAGCACGATGTCGCGGCCATCGAGTTCGAGCTCGGTGAGCCTGAGCGTCGCCGACGGCTCCAGCAGGAGCATCCGCTGCGTGCCTGCCCGCTGTGTGAGCTGCGCAGTGCTCTGCACCTCGGAGACCGTCGGAATCCATGCGCGATGGGCCTGCTTCGCTGCCTCACGGACGATCGTCGCCCAGCGCTCGCGCCCCTTGGCGGCCTTGGCACCCTCCCAGCGCGACACGCTGCGCGATGCCTGCCACGGCACGATCTCGTCGACACCGAGCTCGCACGACGCCTGCACGGCCAGCTCGTCGCGGTCGCCCTTCGCCAGCGCCTGGACGAGCACCAGCTGTGGGCTCGGCCGTTCGACGTCGGTCCGCGATGTGATCTGCACGTCGACACGCGTGGCTTCGACGAGGGATGCAGCGCCGCTCAGCCATACGCCGGAGCCGTCTCCGAGCGTGATCTGCTCGCCGAGGCGCACACGGCGCACGACGGCCGCGTGCTTCGCCTCCGGCCCGGTGAGGGTCACGATGTCGCCGACAGCAGCAGCGGAGGCATCCGCAGTGACGAAGTGCAGAGCCATGGCTCAGGAGTTCCGGAAGCGGTCGCGCAGCTTCGAGAACAGCCCCTGGTGGAACTCGGCGAGCTTGGGCGCCGGTGCCTTCGAAGTGCGGGCGAAATCTTCGATCAGCTTGCGCTGCTTCGAGTCCAGACGCGTAGGCGTCACGACCTGCACACCGACCCGCAGGTCGCCGCGCTGGGTGCCGCGCAGGGGCGTGACACCGCGGTTCTTGATCGTGAGGACGTCACCGGACTGCAGACCCGCGCGGATCTCCAGATCGACCGCTCCGTCCAGCCCCTCAATCGTGGTCGTCGTACCGAGGATCGCATCGCTCATCGCCACCTCTAGCGTCGCGAGCAGATCGTCGCCCTCGCGGCTGAACGTCGGGTGCGGAGCGACGCTGACCTCGATGTACAGGTCGCCGCTGGGCCCACCGCCCCGGCCCACCTCACCAGAGCCCGGAAGCTGCAGACGCAGGCCGTCCTCGACTCCCGCCGGGATGTCGAGCGCGACCGTGCGGCGCGAGCGCACACGGCCCTGGCCGCTGCACGTCGCACACGGGTAGGGAATCGTCGTTCCGTAGCCCTCGCACGAGCCGCAGGGCTGCGTCGTGATGACGTTGCCGAGGAGGCTCCGCACCTGCTGCTGCACGTGACCGCTTCCCTTGCAGATATCGCAGGTGACCGGCGACGTGCCCTCCTGGCAGCAAGAGCCCTGACACGTCTCACACAGAACCGCGGTGTCGACCTCGATGTCCTTGTGCACGCCGAACACGACATCGCCGAGCTCCAGGCTGATGCGAACGAGGGCGTCCTGGCCGCGTTCACGACGCGACCGCGGTCGGGCCGTGCGACCGCCACCGCCCGCCCCGAAGAACGTCTCGAAGATGTCGCCGAAGCCACCGAAATTGCCGAAGTTGCCGCCGGCGGAGTCGCCGCCCATGTCGTAGCGGCGACGCGACTCGGCGTTGCTGAGCACGTCGTAGGCGTGCGTCACGAGCTTGAAGCGTTCAGCCGCATCCTCACCGGGATTCACATCCGGGTGCAGCTGGCGCGCCAGCTTGCGATACGCCTTTTTGATCTCTTCCTCGGTCGCCTCGCGAGAGACTCCAAGGATCTCGTAGTGATCAGCCACTTCTCCCTTTCCAACGCCCCGGCACGCGGGGCCGTCTCACGTGCCGCTCAGCGGCCCGTCTCGTCGTCTTCGAGCATCCGCGACAGGTAGCGGGCGACGGCCCGCGCTGCGGCGAAGTTGCTCGGATAGTCCATGCGCGTCGGCCCCATGACCCCGACGCGTGCCGTTCCCCCGTGTGTCTGATAGTCGCTCGCGACGATCGAGGCCTCGGGCAGGCCGAAAGCCTCGTTCTCTGCGCCGATGCTCGCCGCAAGGCCGTGCTCATCGGCGACCATCTCACGCATCAGACGCAGGAGAGTCACCTGCTCTTCGATCGCCTCCAGCAGCGGATGGATGCTGCCGCGGAAGTCCTGCTCCCGTCGTGCCAGCGTCGCAGCCCCGGCCATCACGAGGCGCTCCTGCCGGAACTCCGCGAGTTCTTCGCCGATCGCCTTCGCCAGCGCCGACATCGCCGCGGTCGTGCGGGCCGGACCGACTTCGTTCTGCAGCGCCGTGAGGCACTCGGAACCATCGCGCACCGAGCTGCCGGTCAACGTGCCCGTCAGTCGTATCCGCAACGCGGTGAGGTCGGCCTCGTCGAGGTCGACGGGCAACGGCACGATGCGTTGCGAAACCCCGCCCGCGTCGGTCACGAGAATCACCAGCAGGCGGTTGGGCGCCAGCGATACGAGCTCGACATGCGTCACGTGCGCACGCGCGAACGACGGGTACTGCGCCAGGGCGACCTGCCCGGTGAGCTGGGTGAGGACGCGCACGGTGCGGATCATCAGATCGTCGAGGTCGGTCGGTTCGGTGAGAAAGCTCGAGATCGCGGAGCGTTGCGCCGTCGAGAGCGGCCGTACCTGCGCGAGATGATCGACGAAGACGCGATAGCCCTTGTCGGTGGGGACGCGGCCCGATGAGGTGTGGGGGGCCGTGATCAGCTCTTCGTCTTCGAGCAGCGCCATATCGTTGCGGATGGTGGCCGCGGAGACGCCGAAGGAGTGACGCTCGACGATGGACTTGCTACCAACCGGCTCGTGGGATGCCACGTAGTCCTGCACGATCGCACGGAGAACCTGCAGACCTCGTTCGCTGACCATCGCCCCTCCTCTCGGGTGCTCTCCGACCGCAGGAGCGCATTGGCACTCCCCACCTCTGAGTGCCAATCTTAGCGCGCGGTGCTGGACACTGGCCGAGCCGACGCGCCTACCCCTACGATGTGGCCATGAGCCCCCAGCGCCCGCGTGTCCGCTTGTCGACAGGAGAGATCGAGGGAGAGAGCCGCGGCGGAATCGACCGATTCCTCGGGATCCCCTACGCCGCACCCCCGTTCGGCGAGCGTCGTTTCGCAGAACCTCAGCCGCCCGAGCCCTGGAGCGGCGTTCGCGATGCCCGCGCTTTCGGCGCGACGCCACCGCAGCGTCCGTATCAGGGGCGCCTGCAGGCTCTGCTGCCCACGGTGACCATCGCCGGAGAGGACGTGCTGACGGTGAACGTCTGGGCACCACGCGACGCGCAGAATCTCCCCGTCGTGTTCTGGCTGCACGGCGGCGCCTTCGAGCGCGGCACGACGGCGCTTCCGCTCTATGACGGGAGCGCGTTCGCGCGAGACGGCGTCATCTTCGTCTCGGCCGGGTACCGTCTCGGCGCGGAGGGCTTCTCCGTTCTCGAAGGCGCACCGCGCAACCTCGGGCTCTCGGATGCCGCATGCGCTCTGCGCTGGACGCACGAGGAGATCGCGGCATTCGGCGGCGACCCAACCCGCATCACGGTCATGGGCGAGTCCGCTGGCGGCGCGCTCGCTGCCGCGCTGCTCGCACGGCCGGATTCCGCCGAGATCCCGGCGGCGCTGATCGTGCAGAGCGGCCCCCTCTCGGCCGACAGCCCGACGAAGGCGGGACGCGTGACCGCAGCACTCGCGAAACGACTCGGCGTGTCCGCGACCGTCGAAGACTTCCGCGCCCTCACCCCTGACCAGCTTCTCGACGCGCGCCAGGCGCAGTCCGCCGGAAGCACACCCCTGCGAGGGGCGCCCGGGTACCTGCTGTGCCTCGACGCGACCTCACTCCCACGCTCGCCGGAGGAGGCTCTGCGCGAGGCGCAGATTCCTGTGCTGATCGGCACGAACACCGACGAGTACCGCCTCTGGTTCGCGCCCGAAGCCCTCTCCCGCATCCGTCCCCTCCAGCTGCTGCTCGCGCGCCTCGCCCTCGGAATCTCGCGATCTGCCGTGCGCGCATACCGCCGCGAGTTTCCCGAAGCGACGACCGGCGAGATCTTCGGACAGCTCGCAACGGATGTCCTGCTCCGGGCACCTGCCCTCCGCGCGGCCGGTGCGAGAACCACCGTGACGTGGGTATACGAGTTCGCCTGGACGACACCACTGCACGATCTCGGCGCTGCCCACGCACTCGAACTGGGCTTCGTCTTCGACGCGCTGCAGACGGATCACGCGATTCGCCTCGCCGGTCCGGAGGCACCGCAGGCTCTTGCCCAGCAGATGCACGGCGACTGGGTGCGCTTCGTCCTCGCCGCCGAACCCGTCTGGCAGCCGTACGCGGCGCACTCGCGGATCACCCGTGTCTACGACAATGAGATCCGTGACATCCCTGCTCGTCGCACCGCCGCCCTCGATCTGCTGCCGACAGCGCGGTCACGCTGAGCCGCGCTCGGCTCAGTCAGTGAGAGCGCGGACGACCGCGTCAGCGAGCAGCCGTCCGCGAAGGGTCAGCACGACCGTGCCGCGCAGAGCGGACGCCGGATCGATCAAGCCGTCTGCGATGAGCCCCGCCACCTTGGTGCGGTGCGTCGCGGAGAGCACATCGATCGGCAGGCCCTCGGCCATTCGAGAGCGCAACAGCACGCGCTCGAGCGTCACAGCGGTGGCATCCGGACGCTCCTGGCCCGCCGCCGGCGATTCACCCGCAGCGAGGCGTGTCGCGTACGCGGCGGGATGCTTGACGTTCCACCACCGCAGGCCGGCCACATGACTGTGCGCGCCGGGGCCGAAGCCCCACCAGTCGGTCCCCCGCCAGTACGCGCTGTTGTGTCGCGACTCCTGCTCAGGCGTCCGCGCCCAGTTGCTGACCTCATACCAGGACAAACCGGCATCCCCGAGCATCCGATCGGCCAGCTCGTACATGTCGGCCTGCAGATCATCGTCCGGTGCGGGAACTTCGCCGCGGCGGATCTGCCGGGCGAGTTTCGTCCCGTCCTCGATGATGAGGGCGTAGGCAGAGATGTGATCCGGAGCCAGTTCCAACGCGGTCTCAAGGGACAGTCGCCAGTCTTCCAGTGACTCCCCGGGTGCGCCGTAGATGAGGTCCACGCTCACGTCGAATCCGGCAGCACGGGCGGCCTCGACGGCGGTGCGCACGTTCTCGGGTCGGTGCGTACGATCGAGCGCGGCGAGCACGTGCGGCACCGCCGACTGCATGCCGACCGACATGCGGGTGACACCGGCGCGTGCGAGCTCAGCCGCCACTTCGGGCGTGACCGTGTCCGGGTTCGCCTCGACCGTGACCTCCGCGCCGGGGCGGATCCCGAAGGCCTCGACAGCGGCGCGCAGCATCCGCCCCAGATCTCCCGCGGGAAGCAGGGTCGGGGTGCCGCCGCCGAAGAAGACCGTGTCGAGTGGACGCAACGCCCCCGCCTCATCGAGGACCGCACGGGCGAGCGCGATCTCGGAGATGAGAGTGTCGGCGTAGGTGTCCTGGCGGGCGCCCTGGAGTTCAGACGAGGTGTACGTGTTGAAGTCGCAGTACCCGCAGCGCACGCGACAGAAGGGCACATGGAGGTAGGCCGAGAACGGTGCGTCCGCGTCGATGCGCAGATCCGCGGGGAGGCGCCCATCCGTCGGTGCGGGATCTCCCTGGGGCAGTGCTCCGGCCATCAGAGCGGAGTCGCGTACAGCGGCGAGATCGCACGAAGATAGCGCGCGAAGAGCTCGCGGCGGCGGCGCTTCACGAGTGCCGGAAGCACCCGGTAAAGAAGACCGACCGGAGCATCGAACGCTCGCACGGTGAACCACACCTCGTCCGTGTCTTCACGCCACTGCAGGTCGAACGACTCCTCGCCGCTGACGACGGAATCCCCCACCGTGCCGAGAACGAAGCCGATGTGGCGGCGCTCCTCCGTGACCGAGATCACACGAAGCTCCGCGTCCGCACGCATCCCGCCGACGCGCCCGTCCAGGCGGATCGTCATTCCGGGACCGACGAACGGCGTGCCCTCGGCGTCGAAGCGCTGTTCGACGTCGCGCGTGCTCGGCGCGATGGGCGTGCCCTCCTCATCGAAGGTGACCCCCGCGTAGGCCGGTCCGGCAGCAGGGCGGACATCCTGCAGAGTGAGTCCTGCCGCACGCTGGGCGGTCCAGGACAGCAGCGCCTCACCGGCGATCTGGAATCGCTCCTCGCCGCTGCCGATGCGCCACGATTCCTCCGCAGGAATGCTGTGCTCCGGCGGATACTGCATCAGATCCGGCGCATGAGTGGCACCGACGGCGGCATAGTCCACCGTCCCAGCTCGGAATGTTCCGCGACGCATGTTCTCCAGAATACTTGGGCTCACCTGAGCAGACACCGGACACGCGGCCCGACGTCGAGGACGTCAGGCCGCGCCCCTGTCACTTCTTGTCTTTGCCTTCGACGTCGCCCGACAGCGCGGCGATGAACGCCTCCTGCGGAACCTCGACGCGGCCGACCATCTTCATGCGCTTCTTGCCCTCCTTCTGCTTCTCGAGGAGCTTGCGCTTACGGCTGATGTCACCGCCATAGCACTTGGCGAGGACGTCCTTGCGCAGGGCGCGGATGGTCTCACGGGCGATGATGCGGGCACCGATCGCCGCCTGGATCGGCACTTCGAAGTTCTGACGCGGGATGAGCTTGCGCAGACGCTCGGTCATGAGCGTGCCGTAGGCGTAGGCCTTGTCACGGTGCACGATCGCGCTGAAGGCGTCGACCTTGTCTCCCTGCAGCAGCACGTCGACCTTCACGAGGTCGGCCGTCTGCTGGCCCGCGGGCTCGTAGTCGAGGCTCGCGTAGCCCTGCGTCTTCGACTTCAGGTGATCGAAGAAGTCGAAGACGATCTCACCGAGCGGCATGTTGTAGCGCAGCTCGACGCGCTCTTCGCTGAAGTACTCCATGCCCAGAAGCGACCCTCGGCGCGACTGGCAGAGTTCCATGACCGTTCCGACGTAGTCCTTCGGCAGCAGGATCGCGACCTTCACCACGGGCTCTGCCACCGAGGCGACCCGCCCGTCCGGGTACTCGCTCGGGTTCGTCACGGTGACCTTCTCACCGGTGTCGGTCGTGACCTCGTAGATCACGCTCGGCGCCGTCGTGATGAGATCCAGGCCGAACTCGCGGCTCAGACGCTCGGTGATGATCTCGAGGTGCAGCAGACCGAGGAAACCACAGCGGAAGCCGAAGCCGAGTGCGACGGATGTCTCGGGCTCGTAGACGAGCGATGCATCTGACAGCTTGAGCTTGTCGAGTGCCTCACGCAGATCCGCGTAGTCACTGCCGTCGATCGGGTACAGCCCCGAATAGACCATGGGCTTCGGGTCGGTGTAGCCGGGAAGCGACTCCTCCGCCGGCTTTCGCAGCGTTGTGACGGTGTCGCCGACCTTCGACTGGCGCACATCCTTCACACCGGTGATCAGGTAGCCGACCTCACCGACGCCGAGCCCCTTCGTGGGGATCGGCTCGGGGCTGGACACACCGATCTCAAGGAGTTCGTGCGTGGCACGTGTCGACATCATCTGGATGCGCTCGCGCGGCTCCAGCTTGCCGTCGACCATTCGCACGTACGTGACCACACCGCGGTACGAGTCGTACACGGAGTCGAAGATCATGGCGCGCGCCGGAGCATCCGGGTCGCCCTTCGGTGCAGGGATCTGCTCGACGATGCGGTCGAGCAGGTCTTCGACGCCGACACCGGTCTTGCCCGAGACGCGGAGGACGTCGTCGGGGTGACCGCCGATGAGCGAGGCGAGCTCCTTCGCGAACTTCTCGGGGTCGGCCGCCGGCAGATCGATCTTGTTCAGCACAGGGATGATGTGCAGGTCGTTCTCGAGAGCAAGGTAGAGGTTCGCCAGGGTCTGGGCTTCGATGCCCTGCGCCGCGTCGACGAGGAGGATCGCGCCCTCACAGGCCGCAAGCGAACGGGACACCTCGTACGTGAAGTCCACGTGGCCCGGGGTGTCGATCATGTTGAGTGCGAAGGTCTCACCGCCCGCAGACCAGGGCATGCGCACCGCCTGGCTCTTGATCGTGATGCCGCGCTCGCGCTCGATGTCCATGCGGTCGAGGTACTGCGCCCGCATGTCACGGTCAGAGACGACACCGGTGATCTGGAGCATCCGGTCGGCAAGAGTCGATTTGCCGTGGTCGATGTGCGCGATGATGCAGAAATTGCGGATCTGCGCAGGCGGCGTTGCAGCCGGACTCAGGGGGGTGGAAGCACGTGGTGACATATCCAATCCAGAGTACCGTGGCGCGGCGTCAACCTCGATTCCAAGAGAGAAGTGATAGTGTCCCCAAGGTTGCGATGGCACTGAGTGTCATCTTCGCCATGACTCAGTAACGTCCTCGCAGCGAGTCTGCAACGTCGCCGACTCGTCACAGGGCTTGTACCTACAAGTACCCATTCTCAGCGCGTTATCGGCGATCCCGATGACGTCTGTGAGAGAGAAAGAACATCCACCTTGATCAAGTACCTGTTGCGCCGCCTGTTCGGTTGGTTGCTCATGATCGTGGTGGCGACCAACATCACGTACTTCCTCGCGTGGGGTTTCCTTGACCCGCGCAGCAACTTCGTCGGCCGCCGCCCACCCGCAACCGAAGAGCAGATCGTTCAGACGCTCACGCCGCGAAATCTGAGCGACACTGTTCCCCTCGCCGAACGGTGGTGGAACTGGTTCAGCGGGATCATCTTCCGCTGGGACTGGGGCGTCAGCCCCGTCGGGCAGTCGGTCAACGATCAGGTCGCGTATCGCATGTGGGTCAGCGCGGAACTCGTGCTCGGCGCGACGATCATCACGACGATCCTCGGCATCGCGATCGGTGTGTACACGGCATCGCGCCAGTACAAGCTCGCCGACCGCATCGGTCAGGCCACCTCGATCATCACGATGAACATCAACATCGTCGTGGCCGCGCTCGGCATCGTGCTGCTCGCGATCAACATCAACGACCTCGCCGGCTTCCGCATCTTCTACGTGACGGGCTCATCATCCAAGGGCGTCACCGGGTTCTTCCCCGTCCTCATAGATGCCTTGCAGCACCTGATCCTGCCGACGATCGCCCTCGTGCTGGTCGGCTATGCGAGTATCCACTTCTTGCAGCGCTCGCTGCTGCTGGACAACATCAACGCGGACTATGTGCGCACCGCGAGGGCGAAGGGTCTGACGAAGCAGCAGGCGATCCGCAAGCACGCTCTGCGCACGTCCCTCATTCCCGTCGCCACGCAGGTCGCCTTCACGATCCCGGCCGTCTTCACCGGCGCGATCCTGACCGAGACGATCTTCGCCTGGAACGGCATGGGCCGATACTTCATCGATGCCCTGAGCAAGAACGACATCCACGCCACTGTGGCCATCGCGGCGTTCGGCGCCGTCCTGACGGCGATCGGCGCGATTCTCGCCGACATCACCGTCGTGGTCCTCGATCCCCGAGTGCGGGTGAGCTGACATGACTGACGAGAAGATCATCGATTCCGCGGATGCCGCAGCTGTCGCCACTGCTCCCGCACCGCGTCGCCGCATGTCGAAGTGGGAACTGTACTCGAAGCGCTTCATGCGCAACAAGCCGGCCGTGGTGGGTGTGTTCATCTTCATCGCGCTGGTGCTGTTCGCGATCATCGGCCCGCTCGTGGCCCGCTACGACCACATCGAGCTCGACTTCCTCAACATCGGCACTCCCCCGTCGGCAGAGCACTGGTTCGGCACCACGAGCGCCGGAAACGACACCTTCGCGCAGGTCGCAATCGGCCTGCAGCGTTCACTGCTCATCGCACTCATCGTCTCGATCGGCACGACCGTGCTGTCCGCACTCGTTGGCACGGCCGCGGCCTACTTCGGCGGTCTCGTCGAGCGCACGACGCTGCTCGTCATCCACTTCCTGATGGTGATCCCGGTCTTCCTGATCCTGTCGCTCGTCTCGAACGACGCGGGCGGTGACTGGCGGGTGATCTCGCTGATCATGGTGCTCACCGGCTGGTTCTTCCCGGCGCGCGTCATCTGGACCGTCTCGCTCTCGCTGCGCGAGCGCGAGTACGTGCACGCCGCTCGGTACATGGGCGTTCCCGGCATGAAGATCGTGATGCGCCACCTGCTGCCGAACATCGGCTCGCTGCTCGTGATCAACTTCACCCTCGGCGTCGTCACCGCCGTCATGACCGAGACCGGCCTGTCGTTCCTCGGCTTCGGCGTGAAGATCCCGGATGTCTCGCTGGGCTCCCTCATCGGCTCGGGCGCCAACACGATCACGAGTGCACCCTGGCTGTTCTACTTCCCGGCCGGTGCGCTCACCCTGCTCACCGTGTCAATGGCTTTGATCGCCGACGGCCTGCGCGATGCACTCGACCCGACCTCGGCTGCAGGAGGACGCGCATGACCGCCCCCATTCTCTCCGTCCGTGACCTCAAGGTCAGTTTCGCCTCCGAAGCAGGTCGAGTGGATGCCGTGCGCGGCGTCTCCTTCGATCTCGAAGAGGGCCGCACCCTCGGCATCGTCGGTGAATCCGGATCCGGCAAGTCGGTCACGTCGCTCGCGATCATGGGCCTGCTCGACGAGAACGCCAAGGTCACAGGCTCGATCATGTTCGACGGACAGGAGCTTCTCGGCAAGACCGACAAGCAGCTCTCCGCCATCCGCGGCAACGGCATCGCCATGATCTTCCAGGATCCGCTGACGTCTCTCACGCCCGTGTTCACGGTCGGCGACCAGCTGGTCGAAGCGCTCACCGTGCACAAGAGCATGTCGCGCACGGATGCCTGGAACCGCGGTATCGAGTTGCTGCGCCTCGTCGGCATCCCCAGCCCTGAGCGCCGCATGAAGTCGTTCCCGCATGAGTTCTCGGGCGGTATGCGCCAGCGCGTCGTCATCGCGATCGCGATGGCGAACAACCCGAAGCTGATCATCGCCGACGAGCCCACGACGGCCCTCGACGTCACGATCCAGGCACAGATCCTCGACCTCATCGCCACGGCGCAGCGTGAGACCGGCGCCGCCGTCATCATGATCACGCACGATATGGGCGTGGTCGCGAAGACGGCGGACGACGTGCTCGTGATGTACGCGGGGAAGCCCGTCGAGCAGGCCCCGGTCCGCGAGCTGTTCCACAACACGCGGATGCCGTACTCGATCGGTCTGCTGGGTGCGATCCCGCGCGTGGACAAGAAGGAGAAGACGCCGCTGGTTCCGGTGAAGGGCAACCCGCCCCTTCTCGTGAATCTGCCGGACGCCTGCCCCTTCGCCGCACGCTGCCCCATCGCCGTTGCCGCCTGCCACGCCGGCGAGCCGGCGCTCGTCGACGTCAACACCGGCGGTGACGGCGTGCACCGCGCGGCCTGCATTCGCTCACACGAGATCGACAGCAACGGCATGATCGGCGGCGTTCCCGTCTTCCCCGTGCCGGAGATCCCTGTGAGCGCGCTCGAGGATATCCCCCGCGAGGATCGTCCCGTCACGCTTGACGTGCAGAACATGAACAAGTCGTTCCCGCTGCTCAAGGGTTCGTTCCTGAAGCGCAAGGTCGGCGAGGTGCACGCGGTCAAGGGCGTCTCGTTCGACATCCGCGAGGGTGAGACGATGGCGATCGTCGGTGAATCCGGATGCGGCAAGACGACGACCCTTCTGCAGATCATGGACTTGGTCAAGCAGACCGATGGCGAGATCACGATCGCCGGCACCAAGGTGTCGGAGCTGCACGGACACCGCAACGAGCGCGAGCTGCGTCGCGACATCCAGATCGTCTTCCAGGACCCGATGGGTGCCCTCGATCCCCGCATGACGGTGGCGGATGTGATCGCGGAGCCGCTCCGCGCGATCGGCATCGACCGCGACACGGCCAATGCCCGCGTCGACGAGCTCATGGACCTCGTGGGCCTCGACCCCAGTCACAGCAACCGCTTCCCCGGCGCCTTCTCGGGCGGGCAGCGACAGCGCATCGGCATCGCGCGTGCATTGGCCACGAACCCGAAGATCGTGGTGCTGGATGAGCCGGTGTCCGCGCTCGACGTCTCGATCCAGGCGGGCGTCATCAACCTGCTGGACGAGCTCAAGGTGAAGCTCGGGCTGTCGTACCTGTTCGTCGCGCACGACCTCTCCGTCGTTCGGCATATCGCGGATCGCGTGGCCGTGATGTACCTCGGCTCGTTCGTCGAACACGGCGATGTCGACGAGATCTTCGACGACCCGCAGCATCCGTACACGCAGGCGCTGCTCTCGGCGATCCCGATCCCCGATCCAGACATCGAGCGGTCGCGCGAGCGGATCGTGCTGCAGGGCGATCTGCCCAGCCCTACGGAGCAGACGAACGGATGTGCATTCGTCACGCGCTGCCCGCTCTACAAAATGCTCGGCGCCGAGCAGAAGCTGCAGTGCGAGACCGAGGTGCCCCAGCTCACGGGGTCGTCGGCGCACAGCAACGCCTGCCATCACCGGTGATTCTCCGAAACGTTACGACCCGTTAACGGTTCGCGAGTTTTTCCGGCGCGTTTCCGAGGGGCAGGATAATCTGCCCGTATTCCCCCAAGAAGCCGACAAGGCAACGAAGGAGCACCATGAAACGGCACCAGAAGCTGATGGGCGTCATCGCTCTCGGCGGCGCCCTTGCACTCGCGATCAGCGGTTGTGCAGCGGGCGGCGGTAGCACCGGCGGCGACGACGCCAAGCCCGTCGAGGTGAAGGCAGCGGACTACAACCCGCAGCCCCGCGAGAACCTCAAGGAGGGTGGCACGGTCACCTTCCCGATCAACGAGATCACTCCCCAGATGAACCCCCTGAACGGCGACGCCTCGGCCGACACGACGCGCCTCGCCTCGTGGTTCCAGCCGCAGGTCGTCCTCATGAAGGACGACGGCACCCCCTACAAGAACGACGCCTACCTCGACGCCTGGGACTTCGCCGTTGAAGACGGCAAGACGGTTCTGAAGTTCACCTTCACGGACAAGGCCACGTGGAACGACGGCACGCCGATGGACTGGACGGCCATCGAAGCGACCTGGGTCGCCAACCGCTCGTTCGACGAGGGCTACACGCCCAACGCGACCGACGGCTACAAGGAGATCGAGAAGGTCGAGATGGGCGCTTCCGAGAAGGAAGCAGTCGTCACCTTCAAGGGCGAGTTCGCCTGGCCGCAGATGCTCTTCACGCAGATCCTGCACCCGGCCGTCAACACGCCGGAGATCTTCAACGAGGGCTTCATCGAGAACCCGCACCCCGAGTGGGGCGCCGGCCCGTACAAGCTCACCGACTTCGACATCAACGGCCAGACCGTGACGTTCGAGCCGAACGAGCTGTGGTGGGGCAACAAGCCGCTTCTTGACACGGTGACCTTCCGTGGCCTGGACGCCGCTGCCTCGATCAACGCCTTCAAGGCGGGCGAGATCGACATGGTCGGCACGGCCACCAAGGACCGCCTGGCACAGGTCGCCGACATGGAAGACGTCGTCACCTACCGCGCCATGCAGACGGCCAACACGCTGATGCAGGTCGACTCGGAGAAGCCGCAGTTCGAGGACATCAAGGTCCGCGAGGCGTTCTTCAAGGCCATCGACCTCGAGCAGCAGAAGCAGATCGCCTGGAACGGCCTCGACTACACGGAGGAGCCGGCCGGCTCGTTCACGCTGTTCTCATTCCAGCCGGGCTACTTCAACGCTCTGGAAGAGGCGGGTTACAAGCACGACGTCGAGGGCTCGAAGAAGCTCCTCGAAGAGGCGGGCTGGACCGAAGGCGAAGACGGCGTTCGTGAGAAGGACGGCGAGAAGCTGGCTGTCACCTACCCGATCTTCAGCGACGACCCCGTGCAGGAGGCCCTCGCGAAGGCTCTGCAGCAGCAGCTCAAGGCCGTCGGCTTCGACGTCACCATCGACAAGCGCTCGCCGCAGGACTTCTCGACGGACTACACCTCGAAGAACTGGGACATCTTCTCCCTGCGCTTCACCTCGTCTGACTCGTTCGGTGCCGCCTGGTTCTGCCAGCTGTACTGCTCGGACAGCGGTCTGAACCTGTCGGCCACGGGCACCCCCGAGATCGACGCACGCATCCACGACGAGCTCGAGACGATTTCGGACCCCGAGAAGCAGACGGCCGCGGCCATGAAGCTCGAGGCGGAGATCTTCGCCGAGACCTGGGGCATCATCCCGATGTACAACGGTCCGTCGATCTTCACTGTCAAGAAGGGCCTCGCCAACCTGACGCCGGAGCCCTACGTGGGCCTGGACCTCTTCGGCGTCACGCCGGTGGAGAACGTGGGCTGGGAGAAGTAAGACTTCTCGCACTCGAAGCGGGGTCGGTGGTTTTCCACCGGCCCCGCTTTCGCGTTGTCTAGGCTGGGCGCATGGCCACAAGCGTCGTCCTCGTCCATGGCATCCGCACCTCGCACACGATGTGGCGCGCGCAGGTGGAGGACCTGGAGCGACGGGGTCAGCGGGTGATTGCAGTCGATCTCCCGGGCCACGGCACACGCCGCGGGGAGCCGTTCGCTCTGTCGGGTGCCTTCGACACGATCGACGAGGCCGTGCAGGCGGCATCCGTCGACGGTCCTGTCCTGCTCGTCGGACACTCGATGGGCGGTCTGCTGTCACTGCAGTATGCCGCCGATCACCCGGAGGCGCCGCTCGCGGGCCTCGTCGCGGCGTCCTGCACCGCTCTGCCGCGAGGTGCCGCACTCGCCACGTACCGGCTCCTCGCCCGCGCACTCGACTCGCTGCCGGATCGCGGCTTCTGGCTCTCGGAACGGATGCTCGACGCGACGATCCCCCCGGAGACGAGGGGCGACTTCGCGGCGGGCGGCTACGCGCTCGACGCACAGGATGCCGCTCTCAGCACTCTGGTGGGGCTCGATATCGCGGATGCCCTCCAGCGCCTGAGACTGCCCCTGTGGTTCGTGAACGGTCAGTTCGACCAGCTGCGGGCCAACGAGCGTCAGTTCCTGCGATGGGCTCCGCACGCGGAGCTCATCGTGGTCCCCCGCACCTCGCACCTCGTCACGGCGATGCGGCCGGCGGTGTTCAATGCGGTGCTGCAGCTGGCGACGGCGAGCGTTGCGGACTCCGCACCGCGAACGTCATGACGGCACCGACGATCGAGAGCGCCGCAGCGCCGGCGAACAGCAGCCAGAAGCCGCCCACGAGCGCGACGAGCCCCGCGCCCAGCAGTGGTCCGAGCAGCTGCCCGAGGCTCGCCGAGACGTTGACCACTCCGAGATCTCGTGCGTGATCTTCCGGGTCACGCAGCAGCAGCGTGCTGAACGACAGGCTCACCGCCATGTACGCTCCGTAGCCCGTCCCCATGAGCCCTGCGGCCACCAGGAGCATCTCGAAGGTCGGACTCGCGAGGATCGCGATGCCGGCCGCTCCCTGGATGAGCGCGGCGATGATCGTGAGCGCACGGTGGGCTCCACGGCGGTCGGAGATCGCACCGGCGGCGATGGATGCGAGGACGACGAAGACGGTGTAGACCACGATGAGCAGGAGCAGGCTGTCTTCCGCGGATGCCGCGGGGATGCCGATCCCGTAGATCAGGAAGAACAGCAGTAGCGCCGTGCCGAGCGCATTGCCGATGTTCACGACGAGGCGCCCGCTGAGCAACCACAGGAAGTCGCGGTCGCGCAGCGACGAGGAATGTGGCCCCCTCGGCGCATCCTGGATCTCCGCGCGCGGCGGATCCGGGAGAAGCACCGCTGTGGCGACACCGACGACTGCGATGAACCCGGCCAGAACCAGGTAGGACTCGACGATCCCCAGACCGAGCAGTACGACTGCCCCCACGCCGACGACGATGCCGACGGCCTGCGCCGAGCTGGCCGCCGCGGATGCGACGCCCCGCTGATCGGTGAGCTGGTCGGCGATCAGGGCGGTCAGCGCGGTCGAGGCGACGGCGATTCCTACGGAGACGCCGACCCACGCGGCCCCCACCGCGACAGGACCATCCGCGAAGGCCGTGACGACGAGCGACGCGGCGGCGAGAAGCGATCCACCGATTCCCCAGGGACGACGACGTCCCCAGCGCGAGCGGGTACGGTCCGACAGGCGCCCCGAGAGCGGGCCGGCGATGATTCCGGCACCGCCTCCGACCGAGAGGACGATCCCCGACCACACCACGCCGTCCAGCCACTGTCCGCCCGTGTTCTGACTGTCGAGCTGCAGTGGGAGCAGGAGCTGGACCGGTGTGAGCTGCACGGTCCAGATCGCCAACCAGGCGATCGTGAAGAGCGTGAGCCAAGAGCCGCCGACGCGGGTCGGCGCTGCGGCCGTCATGCCCGCGCCTCGGCGATGAGCGCGCGATACCAGTCGTACGAGGCTTTCGGAGTGCGGGCGGATGTCTCGCTGTCGACGTGCACGAGGCCGAAGCGCTGCGTGAAGCCCTCCGCCCATTCGAAGTTGTCGAGGAGGCTCCAGACGGTGTACTCCTCGATATCCACGCCTGCGGCGATCGCGGCAGCGACGGCCTCGATGTGCCCGCGCAGATAGTGGATCCGGTCGCGGTCGTCGATCATGCCGTCGGCGTGGTCCGGCTCGGGGAACGAGGCGCCGTTCTCCCCGATGATCACAGGGGGCAGATGGACGCCGTACCGCTCCTTGGCATCGATCAGGAAGGCGGTGAGCCCTTCGGGCACGATCGGCCACAGCGGACCGAACCCCGTGTGCGGAGCATCCGGAATCGGGAGTATCTCGAACGGCACCGGTCCGCTCGAGGCACCGATCCGCGTCGGATTGTAGAAGTTCACGCCGTAGAAGTCGTTGTGCGCCGAGATGATGTCGAGATCGCCCGACCGCACCGGAAGCTCTACGCCCAGCGCGGTGAGGTCCGGATACTCCCCGAGCAGCACCGGATCCGCAAAAAGGCGGTTGTGGATCAGATCATAGATGTATGCCGCTGTCTGATCGTTCTCGCTGAGTGACGCAGGAACCACGGCGGTGTGATTGTTGACGATGCCGACATGCGTCGCCCCGTGCGTGCGGAGACGCTGCGCGGCCAGGCCGTGGGCGAGCAGTTGGTGGTGCACCGTGGGCAGGGAGTCGAACAGCATCGTCCGGGCGGGCGCGAGTTCGCCGATCGCGTACCCCTGCAGCGATGTCGACACCGGCTCGTTGATCGTGTACCAGTGCGCCACGCGATCACCGAGCGCCTCCGCGATGATCTCCGCGTACTCCGCGAATCGCTCGGCGGTGTCGCGGTTCAGCCAGCCGCCCTGCTCCTCAAGATGCACCGGCAGGTCCCAGTGATAGAGCGTCGGAAAGGGAGTGATGTCTGCGGCGAGGAGCTGATCGACGAGACGATCGTAGTACGCGATCCCTTTCTGGTTCGAATGGCCGGAGGCATCTGGCAGCACCCGCGTCCACGAGACGGAGAATCGATAACGGTCCACCCCCAGGCCGTGCAGCAACGCCACATCCTCGGAGCTGCGGTGATAGCTGTCCGGACCAGGCTCGGCTGTGCTCCCATCGCGGACGCGGCCCGGCGTGTCGACGAAGTCATCCCAGATCGACCGCCCTCTCCCGTCCGCGATCCGGGCTCCCTCGATCTGGAACGCTGCCGTGGCCGCAGACCATCGCAGCCGGGCAAGGTGAGTGAATGACGACGTTTCGGGCAACGACGCTGATGTCATGGGCGACTCCTTTGTCTCCTTCGCTCAGCATGCACCATCCCGTCATCCCGGGCGCGCGACGCGCGGAGCGGTACCGCGCATGTGACGCCCTCGAACCTGGTAGACTCGGTGATTGGCTTGCGTGTGGGTTCTTCCCTCACGACCGCTGTACAACGCCCCTCTCTCGTTGGCAGCACATCCACCATCACTTCGAACGAAAGTTTCCACACGTGGCAAACATCAAGTCGCAGATCAAGCGCAACAAGACCAACGAGAAGGCGCAGGAGCGCAACAAGGCGATCAAGAGCGAGCTGAAGACGGTCATCCGTAACACGCGCACCGCGATCGCTGCTGGCGACAAGGCTGCGGCCGAGACCGCACTCAAGACGGCGACCAAGAAGCTCGACAAGGCCGTCAGCAAGGGCGTCATCCACGAGAACCAGGCGGCGAACCGCAAGTCCTCGATCGCCAAGAAGGTTGCCGCTCTCTGAGCCACCCCATTCTTCTCGAAGGCCCGTCTCCTCGGAGGCGGGCCTTCGGCGTTCACTCGTTAGGTCGCTGAGAGCCCCGCTTCCGCGGGCGAGGCGATACGAGGTGCTGAACCGGTGCTCAGGCGCCGAAGGGTGCGCGGGTGGCGACGACGGTGACCATGCGCTCGAGGGCGAAGATCGGATCGCGCGCACCACCCTTGACTTCGGCGTCGGCGCGAGCGGTGGCCTGGATCGCCAGCCCGAGGGAGCGTTCGTTCCAGCCGACGAGGTCGCGCTTCGCACGGTCGACCTGCCAATCCTTCATGCCCAGGCGCTGCGCGAGCTGTCTGCTGGGCTCTCGGTTGCCGGCGACACGCGCCATGGTGCGCAGCTTCATGGCGAACGCGGCGACCATCGGGACAGGGTCGGCTCCGGAGGCCAGGGCGTGACGGAGAGCGACGAGCGCGGCCCCGTACTGTCCGGCGATCGCCGTATCTGCGACCACGAAGGCGGAGACCTCGACGCGTCCGCCGTAGTACCTGGTCACGACGTCGTCAGTGACGTCACCGTCGACGTCGTTGATGAGCTGCTGACAGGCGGCGGCGAGTTCGGTCACGTCGTCAGCGAACGCCGAGACGAGAGCACGCAGTGCCGTGGGCGCGATGCGCTTGTTCGCGGCGCGGAACTCCCCCGTGGCGAAGTTCACCTTCTCGTCATCGCGTTTGATCGCCGGGCAGGCGATCTCGACCCCGCCGCCAGTGCCGGATCGCAAGGCGTCGAGCAGCTTCTTGCCCCGGACCGTGGCACCGGTGTGGCGCAGAATGACGGTCGCGCCCTCTTGCGGATGGTCGAGGTAGGCGATGGCCTCCTGCAGGAAGGCATCGGAGCACTTCTCGACGCCGGCGACGCGGACCAGTCGCGGCTCACCGAACAGCGAGGGCGACGTGAGACTGAGTAGAGTGCCCGCCGCATAGTCGTCCGCTCGCACATCGCTGACCTCGAGGGCGGCGTCTTCTGCGCGAAGGTAGTCGCGCACGCCGGCGATCGCGCGCTCCGCGCAGACTTCTTCGGGGCCTGACACCAGCACGATCGGAGCCGGACGGGGGCTGCGCCACGAGACCTGAGGAATCGCCGTCGCCTTCGCGCCGCCGCGTGCGGAGGAACGAGGAGCAGCCATGCCTCCAGCCTACCGGCGGGCACGGACGTCGCCGCCCGTCATTCGGAACTCGGTGCTGCCTCTCGTTCGGTCCAGATCGCCAGACCTTCGTCGGTCTGGGTGATGAGGATCTGCCCTTGCAGGTCGGTACGGGCGATCACTGCTCCCGTCGCTTCGAGCATGCTCAGGGTCTCTTCCCGCGGATGACCATAGCTGTTGTCCGCGCCGACGGTGAAGATCGCGAGCCGGGCGGCCGCTTCGGCGTACAGATCCGCGTCCTGGTCGGCGCTCCCGTGGTGCGCGACCTTGACGATCGCATACGGCCCGCGTACCGCGCTCACCCGCTGCATCAGACGCTGGGCGTCCGCGGAGAGATCGCCGAGGAGGAGCATCCGCGGGACTCCCCCGCCGCTGATCTCCCAGACGACGCTGGCGTCGTTTCCCGCCGGGAAGACCGGTTCTGGTGCACGCGGCCAGAGAACCCGCCACGATGCGTCACCGAGTTGTCCGGTCTGGCCCCGCGCCGCCTCGTGGAGCGTGGCTCCCCCTGCACGCAGATTCTCCAGCGCGCGCACGTCGCTGCTGCCCGTCGGCGGTCCGTGCAGAACCGTGTCGATCCGGCCCCGCAGCGCTTCCATTCCGCCACCGTGATCAAGGTCGAAATGAGTCAGGACGAGGAGATCTACCCGGGTGATGCCCAGCGACTCTAAGCAGGCGCTGAGTGTCGCAGGATCCGGGCCCGTGTCGACGAGCGCGACCTGACCGGCGCTACGGACGATCACGGCGTCTCCCTGTCCGATGTCGCACGCGGCGACGCTCCAGTCGGAGGGGCGTGAGAGCGGAGCGAGTGGTCCGCGCACGAGTGCCCCGCCGGCGACTCCGGCCGTCGTGACCGCGACGATGAGCAGAGCCCCCGCTCGCAGCCAGCGTGGACGTGCGTCCGCCGACCGGAGTAACAGCCAGCCGAGCGCCGCACTCAGCAGCGCGATGCCCACCGCCGGCAGCACCCCGGCTGGAACAGCCACCGTCGCCAGAGGAAGCTCTGCCGTCACCTGGGCGGTGGTCGCGATCCAGGCGGAAGGAAGCCACGCCGTCGCGGCGAGCAGATCAGCCAGCCACGGAAGGAACATGGTCACGCACGAGAGGAGCCCGATGACCGTGGCGATGGGAGCCGCCGGCGCAGCCAGCAGATTCGCGACGACGCCGATCAGCGACTGGTTATCGGCGAAGAGCGCGATGACCGGGCCGCACGCCAGCTGTGCTGCCAGAGGGACGGCGAGAACGAGCGCGAGGGGATACGGCATCCACCGAGACAGCCCGCGAGCGAGTGGCGGCGCGAGGACGATCAGAGCTCCGGTCGCGACGGCAGAGAGCGCGAAGCCTGCCGTCGACGCCAGCCACGGGTCCGCGATCAGGAGCACTGTGACCGCGAGCAGCAGCACGGCGAAGCCCGCCCGCGGGCGTCCGAGAAGCAGACTGAGCATTGCAAGTCCCGCCATGGCAGCGGCGCGAATCACGCTGGGCTCCGGCGTCACAAGAACCACGAATCCTGCGAGGCTCACGGCGGCGATGATGATGCGCAGCATCCGACCTCCCCCGAGCAGCGCAACCACGCCGAACGCCGCTGCGGTCACGATCGCGCAGTTCGATCCGCTCACCGCCGTCAGGTGGGAGAGCCCGCTCGCGAGCATCGCGTCATTGAGCTTCTCGTCCACGGCGCGGGTGTCACCCACGGCGAGGCCAGGCAAGAGCGCTGCGCCCGGAGCGGGCAGGCGCAGCGCGCGCTCGATGAATGCCGTCCGCACGCGGTCTGCCTGTTCCGCGATGAAACCCCCTCGTTCGGCGACAACAGCGGAACCCTGGCCGAAGAGCACCAGAACCGCCCGCTCCCCCGAACCCGCTCGTTTCGCCTCAGCGCGCAGGCGCAGCTGCATGCCCGGGGACAGTCCGCTCTCGACCTCCTCTGCGGCAATTCCCAGCCGCACGGGCGCGCTCGCCTCCTGAATTCCGTGCCCAGGACGCGCGGCAGCAACGGCATGAGCATCCGCCCATACCCGCCCGTCGGAACCCGGCGACGGATTCGACAGCACCTCGACGACGACGTCCACGCTGCCGCCCTCGAGGGCAGCGACCTGGGCACGTTCAGGGGACACGATCGTGACTGTGAGTGCGGGACCTGCAACGGCAGCAAGACAGACCACGACCATCCCGGCCGCCGCTCGCAGATGCCTCTGCCACACCCGAGCCGTCCCGCTCCGCGTACGACGCCGGATCCATTCGGAGCCGCCCGCGACGCCGGCGGTACCGAGCGCGACGAACATGACGGTCGCCGACAGGTCCGGCATGTACACGCACAGCAGCGCTGATGTCCACGCGCACAGTGCCACGGGCAGCAGCCGCAGGTCGCGCCCCCTCACACCCGCACCTTGCTGCGCAGCCCCGCGAGCAGCTTCTCACCGATGCCGGGGACGGCGAGGAGATCATCTACGGACTGGAATCTCCCGTTCTCTTCCCGCCACGCGATGATTCGCTCCGCGATCGCTGGTCCGATACGAGGGAGCTCCTCCAGCGCTGCGGAATCCGCCGTGTTCAGGTCGATCGTTCCGTCCGAGGTGGCTCCAGGAGCGGCAGGCGCGCTCGAAGCCCACAGCGCGGCCACGACCAGCTGCTCACCATCGCTCACGAGACGGGCAAGGTTGATGCTCTGCAGATCGGCGGTCTCGGTCGTGCCTCCCGCCGCCGCCAGAGCATCTGCGACGCGTGCATCGGCCCCGAGCACATAGAGCCCGGGATTGACGACTTCGCCGAGGACATGCACGTAGGCCTCGGCTCCACGCGGCGCGCCGGTCTCTTCGACGGCGTCCCACTCGATGGCCTCCGCGGGGCGGACCTGGCCCTGCACCAGGGCCACGCCCACGATCGTTGACAGCACGATGAGGCCGACCACCACCGCGGCGCCGACACTCAACCGGAAGCGACGAGGAGACGGCGCCAGACCCTCATCTTCATCAGGCGAATCCGGTGCGGGAACGGGCGAAGTGGGCACACGTCGACGCTAGGTTCGCCGGATCGCATGGCTCCCCTCGTGCACGTCGTCGGTGGAGAAATGCGGGAGGACCCAGGTCTGTGCAGAATCGGATGCCCTTGGAGACAGCAACGCGGCACCCGGCCGAAGCCGTGGTGCCGCGTTGTCGGATGCTTCGAACTCAGCCCTTGACGGCGAAGTTGACGATCTTCGGAGCGCGGACGATCACACGAACGATCTCCTTGCCCTCGAGCGCGCGCTGCACCTTCTCGTCAGCGCGGGCGAGCGCCTCCAGCTCGGTGTCGCTGATCCGCGCGGGGACCTCCAGAGTGCTGCGCACCTTGCCGTTGATCTGCACGGCCGTCGTGACCGTGTCTTCCACGAGCATGTCGGCTTCGGGCTGACGCCAGACGACGAGTCCGACAGACGGCTCGTGTCCGAGAGCCTCCCACATCTCCTCCGCGGTGTGCGGCGCGATGAGGTCGAGCATGACGGCGACCGTCTCCGCTGCTTCGCGCACAGCCGGGTCCGCGGCACCCGCGCCCGCGTCGATCGCCTTGCGGGTGCTGTTGACGAGGTCCATGAGACGAGCGACGAGCACGTTGAACTTCGTGTGCTCGACGAGACCAGGCGCGTCCGCGAGCAGACGGTGGGTCACGCGACGCAGCGCCACATCACCCTGGGCGAACGGCGCACCGACCGGAGACTGCACCTCCCGGGCGATACGCAGCGCACGGGAAAGGAACTTCTGCGCGCCCGTCATCGAGACGTCCGCCCAGTCCTTGTCGTCTTCCACCGGACCCGCGAAGGCGAGGCCGACACGCAGCGCATCCGCGCCGTGCGCCTCGAGCTCCTGCTGGAAGAGCACCAGGTTCCCCTTGCTCTTGGACATCTTCTGCCCGTTGAGGATGACCATGCCCTGGTTGATGAGGCTGGAGAACGGCTCGGTGAAGTCGACCAGACCCATGTCGAACAGAACCTTGGTGAGGAAGCGCGCGTACAGCAGGTGCAGGATCGCGTGCTCGACACCGCCGATGTACGAGTCGACCGGCGCCCAGCGACGAGCGTCTTCAGGAGTGAAGGCGGCCTCGTCGTTGCCCGGAGACAGGAAGCGCAGGAAGTACCAGGAGCTGTCGACGAACGTGTCCATCGTGTCGGGGTCGCGCAGAGCCGGCTCCCCCGTCGTCGGGTCGACCGTGCGCACCCACGACTCGGCAGCGCCCAGAGGCGACGTGCCCTTCGGCGAGAGGTCGAGACCCTCCACACTGGGCAGGCGCACCGGCAGCTGCTCTTCGGAGACCGGCACGATGCCGCCGTCCTGCGTATGCAGCATCGGGATCGGCGTACCCCAGAAACGCTGGCGAGAGATCAGCCAGTCGCGCAGGCGGTAGTTCTTCGCCGCCCGGCCCGTTCCGGCTGCCTCCAGCTTCTCGATCGTGCGAGCGATCGCGGTGCGCTTGGAGAGGCCGTTCAGCTCACCCGAGTTGATCATCCGACCGTCGCCGATGAGAGCGACACCGGTCTGAGCCGGGTGCTGCTCCTCGAGCGTCGCCGCCGGGTCGACAGGCACGCCATCAGCGTCGACCTCGACGACGGGCATCGCTCCTGTGATCGGCGCCGTCGTATCGACGACGACCTTGACGGGCAGATCGAAGGCGCGGGCGAAGTCGAGGTCGCGCTGGTCATGGGCGGGCACGGCCATGACCGCACCGTGACCGTAGTCGGCCAGCACGTAGTCGGCTGCCCAGATCGGCAGGCGCTCGCCGTTGACCGGGTTGATCGCGTAGCGCTCCAGGAACACACCGGTCTTCGGACGGTCAGTCGATTGACGATCAATCTCGCTCGTCTTCTGCACCTGCGTCAGGTAGTCCGTGAAGCGCGCACGCACCTCTTCCGGAGCATCCGCGGCGAGCTCCGCCGCCAGATCGGAGTCGGGAGCGACGACGAAGAAGGTCGCACCGTGCAGGGTGTCGGGGCGCGTCGAGAACACGGTCACGGCGCCTTCGCGACCCTCGATCGTGAAGTCCACGTCCGCGCCGACCGAGCGACCGATCCAGTTGCGCTGCATCTGCAGCACCTTGTGCGGCCAGAAGCCCTCGAGCTGGTTCAGGTCATCGAGCAGGCGGTCTGCGTAGTCGGTGATCTTGAAGTACCACTGCGTGAGCTTCTTCTTCACGACCTCAGCGCCGCAGCGCTCACAGCGGCCGTCGACGACCTGCTCGTTCGCGAGCACCGTCTGGTCGTTGGGGCACCAGTTCACCGGGCTCTTCTTACGATAAGCCAGACCGCGCTCGTACATCTTCAGGAACAGCCACTGGTTCCAGCGGTAGTACTCCGGATCGGAGGTGTGCAGCACGCGCGACCAGTCGAACGAGACGCCGTACTGCTGGAAGGCGGCCTTCTGCTGGGCGATGTTCTGGTAGGTCCACTCGCGCGGGTCGGCACCACGACGGATCGCGGCGTTCTCCGCCGGCAGACCGAAGGAGTCCCATCCGATGGGGTTCAGGACGTTGTGTCCGCGGTGA
The DNA here is from genome assembly GCF_058797175.1 of Microbacterium sp. GW823-FHT02G05. Lineage (NCBI taxonomy): Bacteria > Bacillati > Actinomycetota > Actinomycetes > Micrococcales > Microbacteriaceae > Microbacterium > Microbacterium sp. GW823-FHT02G05. Next base: position 192,926 of record NZ_JBXAJK010000002.1, on the reverse strand, counting down.
CGCCAGAAGCGGGCGACCACATCGGAGTAGAGGTAGTTCTCGGCGTGCCCCATGTGCAGGTCGCCCGAGGGGTACGGGAACATCGCGAGCACGTACTTGCGCGGACGCGTGTCGTCTTCGCCACCTGCGAGGAAGGTCTCGTTCTCGGCCCAGTACTTCTGCCACTTGGCCTGAAGCTCGTGCGCCGACAGCGACTCATCAGCGGACTCGGTGACGGGGAAGGACGCGTGCTCAGACAACGAAGGACCAATCTACGGGTGCGGAACGGCGCGAAAGCCGGATATTCCAGGGTATCCGACTTGACCGGCCCCTGTTGCGTCTCAGCGAGCGCCGTCCGCAGCCTGCTTCTGCAGGAGATCTGACCACTCGCGGGGCAGCGCGGCACCGAGTGCAGCGAGCGGAGCGCGCGCCTTGGTCGCGACCTCCGCGGCCTCCTCTGCGGGGTTCGAGAGCCAGGTGATGCCGCCGCCGGCACCCACGGAGGCGGTGCCTCCGACGTAGATGATCGTGCGGATCACCATCGCGAGGTCGACTTCACCGTCGAGGCCGATGAATCCGAAGCATCCGCTGTAGACGCCCCGCGGCGCGGCCTCCAGTGCGTGCAGGATCGTCATCGCGGACAGCTTGGGGGCTCCCGTCATGCTGCCGGCGGGGAACACCGCGTCCATGAGGTCGCCGAGGAGCACTCCGGCGGTCAGATGGCCGCTCACGGTGCTGACGAGCTGATGCACCGCGGGATACGACTCCACGGCCCAGAGCGCCTCGACGGCGATCGTTCCGGGCTCGGAGACGCGAGAGAGATCGTTGCGCATGAGGTCGACGATCATGACATTCTCAGCCCGCTCCTTCTCGCTCTCCACGAGTTCACGGGCGAGGCGCGCGTCAGCCTCTGCGGTGGCGCCTCGCGGGCGCGTTCCCTTGATCGGACGCGTCCGCGCGACGCCGCCGGAGACGTGCAGGAACTGCTCCGGACTCGCGCTCAGCAGCGCGTGAGGGCCGACTCGGATGAAGCCGCCGTGATGCGCGGGACTCGCCGCACGCAGGCGCAGGTATGTCTGCACCGGGTCGGGTGCATCCTCGACAGTGAAGCGGGTCGTGAGGCAGAGCTGATACGCATCGCCGACGCGGATCGCCTCACGGCACCGCTCGACGAGGGCCGTGTAGTCGTCGACTCCGTGTCGGGCGCGCGCGACGCGCGCCGAGGAGGCGGATGCTGCTCTCTGGCGACCTTCATCGACGGAGACGAGCCAGGCGATCCACTCGTCGAGTTCGTGCTCCTGCGCGAGGACCCACCGCACGCCGTTCCCGTGATCGATCGCCAGCAGATGCGTGACGCCGATCCATGTCTGGCCCGGTACCGTGTCGTCGACGGCCACGGGCGCTCCGGCCACCGCGGCGCCTTCCTCATAGCCCGTCCAGCCGATCCATCCGCCTCGGAACGGGGGAAGACCTGGCTCGGTGGGGCCCGTGCCGTTCAGAGACTGCGCGCGGACGGCGCTCGCATCTGCCGCCACGACGCCGCGCCCGAGATAGCTCCATCCGCTGTCTGCATCCGCGCCCGCGTCAAGCCAGAACACACCCGTCGCACCCGTCACAGCTTTCGCCTCAAGCGCGCTGAAGACGGCCGCGAGATCGACATCGACAGGCAGCCTGCGGGCAGGAAGAGAGGCCGGGCTGTGCACACTCCCAGCGTACGTGGCGGTGCGGGCGCATTACTCTCGTGGTGTGAACGACATTCTGCTCTGGTTGCTCGATACCGTGCAGTCCGTCGACCCGGTTCTTCGGACGGTCCTCGCGGGCATCGCGATCATGCTCGAGACCAGCATCCTGATCGGACTGATCGTCCCGGGCGACACGATCGTCATCGTCGCCGCCATGGGTGTCACGACTCCCCTGCAGGGAGTCGCGCTTGCCATCACCGTCATCATCGGAGCCCTCATCGGCGAGAGCATCGGCTTCGCGCTCGGGCGATGGCTGGGACCGCGCATCCGGCACTCATGGATCGGGCGTCGGATCGGCGAGCACAACTGGGAGCGCTCGGAACGGTACCTGCAGCGCCGCGGCGGCATCGCCATCTTCCTCTCACGCTTCCTCCCCGTTCTGCACTCCCTCGTGCCGCTCACCGTGGGGATGAGCAACTTCAGCTACCGGCGGTTCCTCGCGTGGACGACTCCCGCCTGTGTGATCTGGTCGATCGCCTACGTGAGCGTCGCATCCGTCGCGGCCGGGAGCTACCGCGAGCTCTCCAGCACCGTGCATTTCGCGGGCTACATCTTCGTGGGCGTCATCGTGCTGTTTCTCCTCGCCGCTCTGCTGGGCAAGAAGCTCCTGCAGAAGCGGGAGGAGCGTCACATGCGGGCGACCGCCGAGGAACCTCAGGGAGACGTGAAAGACTGAGGTGATGGCTTCCCCCACTTCCCGCCCGCGGAAGATCCACTGGTTCGCCCGCCTGGAGCACCGCTTCCACGCGTGGCGTGAGCGGCGTGCCCGCAGACGGGGTCGCACGGCGACGGTGCTGCCTTTCCCCGGCTATGGCGGTCCTGGTTGGGTTCGCGTTGTCGGGCGCGTGCTGATCGTCCCGCCGCGGCCGCGCACGGCCAGCGGCGAGTTCGCGAGCGTCCGCGGCTGGCGCAGCTTCGTCGGAATCCCCGTGAGTTTCGCGACCGTCCAGGTCACGGTCAACGGGCGTGTGCATGAGGTAACCGCCGACCGCGGCGGTGTCGTCGACGCGGTCATCCATGAGGAGCTGCCGTCCGGATGGCAGAGCATGCAGATGCGCGTCGAGGGTCAGGATCCTGTCGAAGCCCGAGTCTTCGTCGTCTCCGCGGATGTCCGTTTCGGGGTGGTCTCCGACATCGATGACACGGTCATGGTCACCGCTCTCCCCCGACCGCTCGTCGCCGCGTGGAACTCGTTCGTCGTCGACGAGCACGCGCGTCTTCCCGTCCCGGGAATGGCCGTGCTCCTGGAGCGGATTCTCCGCGACAACCCCGGCTCCCCGATGCTCTACCTCTCCACGGGGGCCTGGAACATCGCCCCCACCCTGTCGCGATTCCTCTCGCGGCATCTGTTCCCGGCTGGTTCCTTTCTGCTGACGGACTGGGGTCCCACGCACGATCGCTGGTTCCGCAGCGGCCGCGAGCACAAGCTGACGAATCTTCGCCGTCTTGCCGTCGAGTTCCCGCACATCAAGTGGCTGCTCATCGGCGACGACGGACAGCACGACGAGGCGATCTACACGCAGTTCCTCGCTGAGCACCCGGCGTCGGTCGCGGGTGTGGCGATTCGTCGACTGCGCCCCGCCGAGGCGGTGCTCGCGGGTGGCCGTGTCGCGCCCGAAGATCATTCTGACGACGATGTCCCGTGGGTGAGCGCCGAGGACGGCGCGGGCATCCTTGAGAAGTTCGTCGAGGCCGGACTCCTTCGCTAGGACGATCGTCATGACTTCCTCCTCCCCCGCGATCCGCGCCGAGGTTCCGCGGGTGCTGACTCGGAATCGCTGGCGCGCCCGGGAAACCGCGCACCAGGAGCGGGCGGATCGACTGAGCGCGGAGCACCGTGCGCGGGCACAGCGGGGTGAGAAGCATCCGGTCTGGGACTTCCTCTTCACCTACTACGGCTACAAGCCCTCGCAGTTGCGTCGCTGGCATCCGGGGGCCGGTGTCGTCCTCGAAGACGCGTCCGAGCGTGCCGAGTGGCGATGGTACTCGGCAGGCGATCGTCCGGACAGTGTCGTCCCCGATGCCACACGGTACGCGCACGAGAAGCCGGAGCTCGCGCAGCTCGTCGAGCGGATGCTGCGACGCACCGCAGCACGGCCCGGACAGTTCGGATGCTTCGGCTTGCACGAGTGGGCGATGGTCTACCAGCAGGATGAGACGCGGCATCCGGTTCCGCTGCGTCTCGGACGCGCCGGAACCGATGCGGTGGTCGAGTCGAACGAGCTGCGGTGCACGCATTTCGATGCCTTCCGCTTCTTCACGGCCCCCGCGGTGCCCCGCAACCGTCTGGCGCTGTCGCGCGAGACGCAGCCGGACTTCGAGCAGCCCGGATGCCTGCACGCGGGCATGGATCTGTACCGCTGGGCGATGAAGCTCGGTCCTCTGATCCCTGGAGAGCTGCTGCTCGACACGTTCGAACTCGCACGGGACATCCGTCTGCTGGACATGGAGGCTGCTCCCTACGATCTTGCTGCCTGGGACGTGGTGCCCGTCGCCATCGAGACGGTGGAGGGCAAAGCGGAGTACGTGCGACGTCAGCGCGAGTTCAGCGTGCGGGGAGCTACTCTGCGCACGGCGCTGCTGGAGGCCTGGCTCGGCACCGAGCCCTCTGCCGCGTAAGATCACGAGATATCACCGGCGCGACGACGCACCCAGGAGAATCATGCTCGAACGCGAGATCACCGAGCCCGTGTCCCTCACGCTCCCCGATGGCCGCTTCAATCCCGATGCGCAGGGCTGGACACGCACGCCGCTGCACGATACGTCCGGCATCGGTCGACGACGGTGGGGGCGCAACAAGCGCTGGGAGTACTGGAACGTGATGACCCCCACGCACATCGTGGCGCTCACCGTGTCGCACGTCGACTACGTGTCGCTGCATTCGGTCTGGGTGTTCGACAGGGCGACCTCCGCGGCCGTCGAGGTGACAGACATCCTTCCGTTGGGCCGAAGCGCCACTTTGCCGGCGTCGCTGGGTGAGGGTCCTGCGCGCGCCCGTACGCGGCGCCTGTCGATCGACATCGATGAGAATGAGCCCGGAACGCGTCTCCGGGCTCGTACCTCGCGCGTTGACCTCGACATCACCGCCGAGCGTCCCTTCGGGCATGACGCACTCGGCGTCGTGGTGCCCTGGCGCACGCCGAGAGGCATCTCCCGGTTCCAGTACACGGTGAAAGACGTCGCGCGCCCGGCTCACGGCCGCATCACGATCGATGGCACGGCCCACGACTTCGATACGGATGCGTGGGCTGTCCTCGACCATGGAGGAGGACGCTGGCCCTACCGCGTCTGGTGGAACTGGGCGGCGGGCAGCGGCGTCGCGGACGGCCGCGTGATCGGGCTGCAGCTCGGGTCCAAGTGGACCGACGGATCCGGATCGACCGAGAACGCGCTCGTCGTCGACGGACGTCTGTCGAAGATCAGCGAGGAACTCCGGTGGGACTACGACGCGAATGAGTGGATGCGCCCCTGGCGAATCACCGGCGACAGCGCCGAGCTCACCTTCACTCCGTTCTTCAACAAGTCCTCGCGGACGAACGCGCTCGTGATCTCATCACGCACGGATCAGCTCTTCGGCGTGTGGAGCGGATGGGCACGTGACGAGCACGGACGGAATGTCACGGTCGACGGCATCCAGGGTTTCGCCGAGGACGTGCTCAACCGCTGGTGACGAGAGTCGAGTCCACGGTGAGCGCCGCGATCACGCCGCGCGCGGCCGCACGTCCGGCACGGTTGGCCCCGATCGTGCTCGCCGAAGGACCGTAGCCGACCATCTGCACGCGCGGGTCGGCGACAGCGGTCGTCCCGCGACCGGCGCGGTCGAGCTGGATGCCACCATGCGGGCTCCGCAGCGCGAGGGGCGCCAGATGGCCGATGGCGGGACGGAACCCCGTGGCCCAGAGGATCACGTCCACACGCTCGAACCTTCCATCCGCCCAGCGCACACCGTCCGGCTCGATCCGCGCGAACATCGGCAGCCGATTCGCGTACACACCCATGCTCTCGGCTTCGCGCTCCTGCTCGCGAAGGATGAGCCCGGTGACGCTCACCACGCTCTGCGGTGGCAGGCCCTCGGCGACGCGCTTCTCGACGAGCGCGACGGCCGCAGCACCCGCCTCGGACGTGAAGTCGTCGCTGCGCCACACCGGCTCACGTCGGGTCGCCCAGAGAACATCGGCAAGCGGGGCGAGAGCGCCGAGGAACTGCACGGCGGACGCCCCACCTCCGACGACGAGCACGCGCTTGCCACGGAAGTGCGCGGGTCCGGGGTAGTCGACCGTGTGCAGCTGCTCGCCGAGAAAGGTCTCCATGCCGGGGTAGTGCGGCAGGAACGGCTGAGTCCATGTCCCCGTCGCGTTGACGAGGGTGCGGGTGCGCCAGGTGCGGTCTCCTGCGATCACGGCGAGGATGCCGTCCTCGTCGTGCACGCTGTCGACGTGGACGGGGCGGATCACCGGAAGCGCATGCGTGCGCTCGTACTCCTCGAAGGAGTCCGGGACCGCTCGGTTCGCCTGTCTGCCGTCTCGAGCCGGAGGACGTGCGTCAGGGAGTTCGGCGACCCCGTGCACGTCGCGCATCGTGAGCGCGTCCCACCGGTGCTGCCAGGCTCCCCCGGGTGCGGCGTTCGCATCCAGGACCACATGCCGGATGCCTCGGCGGGTCAGATGATACGACGCCGACAGCCCCGCCTGGCCTGCACCGATCACGAGACTGTCGAGGATGTCCATATCGAGAGACAACGCGCCGCTGCTGCGGATTGTTCCGGTATCCACGTCTGGGCTGCCCGTTCGCGACCTGGCATGCGCCGTCGAAGATCGAAGTTTCGACATGCCCGTGAAACGAGAGAATCCCCGCCGAGGCGGGGATTTCGATGGTGGACCTGAGGGGACTCGAACCCCTGACCCCCTGCATGCCATGCAGGTGCGCTACCAGCTGCGCCACAGGCCCATCTTGCTGTTGCGATCTTCACCGCAACAACTTGATAAGCGTACTACACGCCCGGCGGCGATTCCCAATCGGGAGGACCTCCTGCGATCAGCCGGGCGTGTTGCCGCTTTGCTACTCCCCCGCGACGGGGCTTGCGGTCTCGATCGGGACCGTCGGGCAGTCCTTCCAGAGGCGCTCGAGATCGTAGTAGCTGCGTTCTTCTTCATGGAAGATGTGCACGACGAGGTCGCCGAAGTCGAGCAGAACCCAGCGCGCCTCGGTGCGGCCCTCGCGACGAACACGCTTGTGACCGGCCTCGATGAGCTTGTCTTCGATCTCGTCCGCGATCGCGGCGACGTTGCGCTCGCTGTTGCCGGTGACGATGAGGAAGATGTCGACGAGCGGAAGCGGCTCCGACACGTTCAGGGCGACGAGATCCTCGCCGCCCTTCGATACCGCGGCATCAGCTGCGAGCTGCAGCATACGGGCTGCGGTTTCTGGTGACTGCATTACGAGAAGACTCCTGTTGTGAAGGCGACCACGAGGGCACCGACGAGAGCGAGCGCAAGCGCACCCGCAGTGATCGTCAGCGCCAACATGAGCTTGTTGCCCTTGTCGGGCTCCGGCGGGCGGATGACCTCGCCGGCGGGCTTGATGGTGCTGATCGCGGAACTTGCTGCGATCGGCACGGGAGAGGATGCGGCGGGGATCTCACCGTCGAGGAGGACAGCGTCGACCTCTTTGCCGTCTGCGGCGCCGATGGCGTGACCCTGCGAGCCGATGCCATCGGGCAGTGACATCATGCCGGTGATGAGGATCTCACCCGTCGTCGGCACCGGCCCGGAGAGGGATCCGGCGCCAGGGGTCTGGTTGTAGATCAGAGCGCTCGGTGCGACGCGCGAAGAACCCGTGGAATCGCCGGCCGTGAGCAACTCGCCGAAGGAGTTCGACGGGCGCGGAGCCCGTGGCTCTTCCTTCGCCAGGAGGGCCTCGCCGAATCCGGGATTGACCTTCGGGCGCGAGTCCTGCGGCAGCGGTGCGACCTGGGGCTGCGGTACGTTCTCCGCGACAGCAGGAGCGACCTCGACCTCCCCGGTCTGGCGGTCGAACGGAAGATCACCGAAAGCGGGCGCGCCGAACGGCGCGGACGCTTCTGCCGGACGTTCGAACAGTGACGACACCGACTCCTTCGAGACCGGCGAGTCCCAGGAGATCGTCTCCCCTTCCGGCTCGACCGGCGCATCGAACGCCGGCGCAGTGAACGTGGGAACGTTCGTCGCAGGCGCGGACGGCATCACCGGAACGGAGGCGATCGGCGCGGACGAGGCCTCGTCGCGACTGGGGGCAGCTGCGGGTGTGGCATCCGGTGCCGGAGCCGAGCCGGACTCGGATCCCGTCGCGATGGAACCCGTCCGCAGACGCTCCTCTGCACGCGCACGCTTGCGCGTCATCGGGGCGTCGGGCGTGGTGACGGCTTCGACGGTGGCCGCGGGGGGAACCTCGATCGGTTCGGCGGCGCGCGGAAGCGGCGCAGCCGGGACGACAGGCGTGACCGTGGGTGCGGTCTCGACGTCGACGGCAACGCGCCCGGCGGGTTGCGCAGAGGCGGGTGCGGCGCCTGACTGCGGTGTCGCCACAGGTGTCGAGCCGGTGAGGCGCACCTCACGCAGCTGCTTGCGGGTAAGCGAACCAGATTCGGGCTGATCCGATGTGCTCATACCTTGCTCCGATACAGATGATGCTTCGCTATGTACTGCACGACCCCGTCGGGAACGAGGTACCACACCGGATCCCCCGCGCGGACGCGCTCCCGGCAGTTCGTTGACGAGATGGCCAGAGCCGGAACTTCCAGTTGACTCACGTCATCACTGGGAAGTCCGTCCGTGCTGAGCACGTGCCCTGGGCGGGACACGGCGACGAAGTGCGCCAGGTCCCACAACTCATCATGATCCCTCCAGCTGAGAATCTGCGCTACGGCGTCGGCACCGGAGATGAAGAAGAACTCCGCCTCCGGCCGTTGAGCCTTCAGGTCGCGCAGTGTGTCGATCGTGTAGGTGGGTCCGTCACGATCGATGTCGACACGACTCACGGTGAAGTTCGGGTTGGATGCGGTCGCGATCACCGTCATCAGATAACGATGCTCACTGAACGTGACGTCATCTTTGTGCCAGGGCTCACCCGTGGGCACGAACACGACCTCATCGAGATCGAAGGAGTGCGCAACCTCACTCGCAGCCACGAGGTGGCCATGGTGAATGGGGTCGAAAGTTCCACCCATCACGCCGATGCGCGGTGTACGAGTGGTCGTCGTCATGCGCGAAGCCTAGTGGCCGTGACCTGCTCCATGCTTGCCGTGCTTCGCAGCCCAGGCCTCGGCCTTGGCGGAGTGGCGGTTCGCCACGTTGCGGTACGACATGGTCACGATCGCAAGGAGACCGAAGATGAGGGCGGCGATGACACCGAAGATCAGCGTCTCGAGCGCGACGTTGCCGTGTTCTGCCTCGGCGGCTGCCATCACGATCTGGGAGGCGAGGTTCATCAAATCTCCTATGTAGAACCGGGTACGAGAATTCTCGGTCCCAGTCTAGCCGTCAGGCGCGCGTCTGACCGGAACCGCGCGCGAGCCACTTGGTGCTCGTGAGTTCGGACAGACCCATCGGTCCGCGCGTGTGCAGCTTCTGCGTCGAGATGCCCACCTCAGCACCGAAGCCGAACTCGCCTCCGTCGGTGAAGCGCGTCGAGGCGTTGGCCATGACGACTGCGGAATCCACCTCGGCGAGGAAGCGCTCCGCATTGCGCGAATCGGTCGTGATGATCGACTCGGTGTGTCCGGTGCTGTACCGACGGATGTGGGCGAGCGCCTCATCGAGCGTGTCGACGACCTTCATCGACACATCGAGGCTAAGGTACTCGGTCGCCCAGTCCTCTTCCGTCGCGGGAACGACGCCCGGCACGAGCTCCGCGACACCGGCATCGCCGTGCACGGTCACGCCCTGCGAGACAAGCGCCTCGACGACGTTCGGGACCAGCCGCTCGGCGGCCGGGCGCAGCACGAGGACGGTCTCGACCGCGTTGCACACGCTCGGACGCTGCACCTTGGCGTTCACGACGATGTCACGCGCCCAGTCATCCGGAGCACTTTCGTCGAGCACGATGTGCACGACACCCGCACCCGTCTCGATGACCGGCACCGTAGACTCGGTCACGACGGCCTCGATGAGTGATGCGCTCCCCCGAGGGATCAGCACGTCAATGAAGCCGCGGCCGCGCATCATGGCGTGCGCCCCCTCGCGACCGAAGTCATCAACCGTCTGAATCGCCTCCGCCGTGATCCCCGCAGAGTCGAGCGCAGCACGCATGACCTCGACCAGCACGGTGTTCGAGCTGCGAGCCGCGCTTCCGCCGCGCAGCACAACGGCATTGCCGGAGCGCAACGCGAGAGCGGCGATATCGACGGTTACGTTCGGGCGCGCTTCGTAGATAACGCCCACCACGCCGAACGGCACGCGCACCTGCTCGAGGGCGACACCATTGGGCATCCGGTGTCCGCCCACGACCTGTCCGACCGGATCCGCCAGCGCAGCGACCTCGCGCACCGCCGAGGCGAGTCCCGCGATACGCGCGTCGTCGAGGCGCAGACGGTCGAGAAGTCCAGTCGTAAGACCGTTGTCACGGCCGCGCTCGAGATCTTCCTGGTTCGCCGCGATGATCGCCGGGGCGCTCGCCACGAGCGCATCAGCGATCGCGTGCAGAGCACTGCGCTTGTCGTCACTCGTCAGCTGAGCTGTCGCTCGCGACGCCTCCTTCGCCAGCGCCATGCGCTGCTGAGGAGTGTCGGTCACGACGGGCGCGGAAGACGTGTCAACGGTCATGCGCTCAGTGTACCGAGGGCCTCAGACCCTCGGATCCGTGTCAGCGCTGTGTGACGTCTGCCGGCTCGAACCAGGTGCCGATGTCAGACCCCGCCAGCGCCTCCTCGATGAGGTCAGCGCTGGTCACGAGCACGCCGATGCCGGATGCTGCCGCCAGACGCGCCGCGGAGACCTTGGTCGCGGCCCCTCCGGTGCCCACGCCGTTCACCACGGTCGCTCCGAACTCAAGTCCAGACAGGTCGGAACCCGCCGGAATCACGTCGAGGGGCGTCGCCCCGGGATCACTGGGAGGCTTCGTGTACAGCGACTCGACATCGCTGAGCAGCACGAGAGCATCGGCTCCGATCAGCTGAGCGACAAGCGCGCCGAGCCGGTCGTTGTCGCCGAAGCGGATCTCCTGCGTGGCCACCGTGTCGTTCTCGTTGACGATCGGCAGCACACGCAGCGCAAGCAGACGCTCCATGGCACGCTTGGCGTTGCTACGAGACGTCGCGTTCTCGAGGTCGTTGGTCGTCAGCAGCACCTGGCCGGAGACGATCGCGTGCGGTCGCAGCGCCTCCTGGTATCGGTAGATCAGATAGTTCTGACCCACGGCCGCTGCGGCCTGCTGAGTCGCCAGATCGGTGGGTCGCGCATCCAGACGCAGGAACGGGATGCCGGTGGCGATCGCACCCGACGACACGAGCACGACCTCGGCACCACGCGCGTGCGCCGCGGCCAGGGCATCGACGATCAGCGGGATGCGCCAGGCAGAATCTCCACTGATGGACGAGGACCCGACCTTGACGACGATTCGTTCGGCGGTCGCGAGATCCGCCCGGGCGCGAGCGGTCACTCGCCCTCCGCGGGAAGGTCGTCGCGGCGCGCGAGACGCTCGGTCTCGAGCTCTGCACGCGCGGCAGCCTTTGCGTCCATCCGCTCGTGATAGCGCTCACGACGCTGGCTGGTCGTCCGACGCGTGTTGGTGTCGAGGCGGGAGTCTAGGCCTCTCGCCGACGTGATGAGCTCGGCGGACGAGGTCATCGTCGGCTCCCAATCGAACACGACGCCATTGCCCTCGCCGATGATGACGGTCGCACCGGCGGTCGCGCCGAGCTTGAAGAGCTCGTTCTCGACGCCGAGCTTCTCGAGGCGGTCGGCGAGGTACCCCACGGCCTCTTCGTTCTGGAAGTCGGTCTGCAGCACCCAGCGCAACGGCTTCTCGCCGAGCACGTGGTACACGTTGCCGTACGTGCCGCCTTCGACACGGACCGTGAACTCCTTGACCGCGCCCTTGGGGCGGATGACGACACGCTCGGCGGGCGCTTCGACAGCCGCGGCAACACGGTGCTTCTCGACGAGCTCACCGAGAGCGAACGTCAGCGGACGCAGTCCCTCGTGCGACACCGTGGAGATGTCGAAGACGCGGAATCCGCGGGCTTCGAGCTCAGGACGCACAAGATCTGCGAGATCGCGCGCCTCCGGCACGTCGATCTTGTTGAGTGCGATGAGCTGCGGGCGCTCCAGCAGCGGAATCTGTCCTTCGGGAACCTCGTAGGAGCCCAGCTCGGCGAGGATCACGTCAAGGTCGGAGATCGGGTCACGACCGGGCTCCAGGGTCGCACAGTCGAGCACGTGCAGCAGCGCGCTGCATCGCTCGACGTGGCGCAGGAACTCCAGTCCGAGTCCGCGGCCCTCGCTCGCCCCCTCGATGAGACCCGGGACGTCGGCGACCGTGTAACGCGCATCGCCCGCCTGGACGACGCCGAGATTCGGGTGCAGTGTGGTGAAGGGGTAGTCGGCGATCTTCGGGCGCGCCGCAGAGATCGCAGCGATCAGGCTGGATTTCCCGGCCGACGGATAGCCGACGAGCGCGACATCCGCGACCGTCTTGAGCTCGAGCACGATCGAGCCCTCGTACCCGGGGGTTCCGAGCAGGGCGAAGCCGGGAGCCTTCCGCTTGGGCGAGGACAGCGCGGCGTTGCCGAGTCCGCCCTGCCCACCGGCTGCAGCGATGAACCGTTCGCCGGGGACGAGAAGATCGACGAGCGTCTCACCGTCGGCGGTCTTCACCACGGTGCCGACGGGCACCGGAAGCTCGAGGTCCTCCCCCATCGCACCGGAGCGCATGTCGCCCATGCCGAAGCCGCCGTTGCCGGCCGCGCGGTGCGGCGAGTGGTGGTAGGACAGCAGCGTCGTGACCTGCGGGTCGGCGACGAGGACGACGTCGCCGCCGTCACCGCCATTGCCACCATCCGGACCACCCAGAGGCTTGAACTTCTCACGGTGCACGGAAACACATCCGTTGCCACCCTTACCTGCACGCAGGTGCAGCGTGACGGTATCAACGAACGTGACCATGTCGGGAGTCCTTTTCAAATACGCAGACGGGGCGGGCCGAAGCCCGCCCCGTCTGGATGTCTATCTGTCGCTCAGGCGACAGCGGTGACGATGTTGACGACCTTGCGGCCGCCCTTGTTGCCGAACTCGACCGCACCGGCTGAGAGGGCGAAGAGGGTGTCGTCCTTGCCACGGCCGACGTTCACGCCGGGGTGGAAGTGCGTGCCGCGCTGGCGGACGATGATCTCGCCGGCGTTGACTTCCTGGCCGCCGAAGCGCTTGACGCCAAGTCGCTGGGCGTTGGAGTCACGACCGTTACGGGTGGAGCTTGCGCCCTTTTTATGTGCCATTCCTTAAGCCTCTTCCGCTTACTTGATGCCAGTGACCTTGACGCGCGAGAGCTCCTGACGGTGGCCCTGACGCTTCTTGTAACCGGTCTTGTTCTTGTACTTCTGGATGACGATCTTCGGGCCGCGGAGGTTGCCGAGAACCTCAGCCGTGACCTTCACCTTTGCGAGCTTGTCGGCGTCAGTGGTGACGGCGTCGCCGTCAACGAGCAGCACCGCGGGAAGCTCAATCGTCTCGCCCTTGGCCGCGCTGACGCGGTCGAGCTGGACGACCGTGCCGACCTCAACCTTCTCCTGCCGGCCACCGGCGCGCACTACTGCGTAAACCACTTCACACCTGTTTCATTGGGGAGCACATGGGCTCCGTACTCTCACGGAAAGACTCTGCTTGCATCGATGCCACAGCGGAGAACCGCTTCAGCGGGTGCAGCTGCAAGACATCATCCGTGCGCCCAGCAAATGCGGACGGCACGGTGCACCAAGGAGCTACTTTACCGGATGCCACGCGATGCCGCAAAGCGAGCCACGCCGTAGGATCGCGGCATGGCAATTCTTGTGGACGATGCGATCTGGCCGGCGCACGGACGCCTCTGGGCGCACCTGGTCAGCACCGCCAGCATCCAGGAGCTCCACGAGTTCGCCGCGGCGCACGATCTGCCGCGCCGTGCCTTCGACCTCGATCACTACGACGTTCCCGCAGAAGCGCTCCCCCGGCTGATCGCCGGAGGAGCGCGTCATGTCACAGGCAAGCAGCTTGTGCGGGCTCTGATCGCCTCAGGACTCCGTATCCCCGCCCGAGACCGCTGACGGCGCCGTTGTGGGCGTGTGCACGACCGGCGTGCCCGATAGCGCCGCGGTGGAGACGCGACGACGTCCGCGCCCCTGACCGGGGGCCTTCGGCTCGGGCAGTGCGTCGAGCACGGAGTCCAGTAGAGCTTCGGTCTGCGTCTTGGGCGCGGAGCGGTCGCCGCCGCGCTTCTTGCGCGACTTCTTCGGACGCTCACCCTGCACGCTCTCCGCCGGAGCAGCGGGCGCCGCACCCTCGACCTCGATCTGCGGGAGCAGCGTGGAGGCAGCGATCTGCGCGAGTGCCGACTTCGCACCCTCGGGGATGCTGTGCGTTGCGGATGCGGCGGGCGCAGACGCCTGCGAGGACGAGGCGTTGCCGTTTCCTCCGCTGTTGCCGTTGCCGTTGCCGTTGTTTCCGCCGCCGTTGCCGTTGCCTCCGCGCTGACGACGATTCGAGCCGCCGTTGCCGTTGCCTCCGCCGGAGTTCGACGACGAACGGTGCTTCACGACCGGATCGTGGTGAACGATGACGCCGCGCCCGGCGCAGACCTCACAGGCCTCGCTGAAGGTCTCCAGCAGTCCGAGGCCGAGCTTCTTTCGCGTCATCTGAACCAGGCCCAGCGAGGTCACCTCGGCGACCTGGTGCTTGGTCCGGTCACGACTCAGGCACTCGACGAGACGGCGCAGCACGAGATCGCGGTTGGATTCGAGCACCATGTCGATGAAGTCGACGACGATGATGCCACCGATGTCGCGCAGACGCAGCTGACGGACGATCTCTTCCGCCGCCTCCAGGTTGTTCTTCGTGACGGTCTCTTCGAGGTTGCCCCCGGAGCCGACGAACTTGCCGGTGTTGACGTCGACAACCGTCATGGCCTCGGTGCGGTCGATCACAAGCGATCCACCGGAGGGCAGCCAGACCTTGCGGTCGAGCGCCTTCTCGATCTGCTCTGTGACACGGAAGGCGTCGAACGGATCGACGTCATCCTCGTACGCCTCGACGCGCTCCAGCAGGTCGGGGGCGACGCTCTCGAGGTAGCCGCGGATGGTGCGGCTGGCGTCCGTGCCCTGGATGAGCATCTTCGTGAAGTCCTCGTTGAAGACATCACGCACGATCTTGACCAGCAGGTCAGGCTCTGCGTGAAGCAGGGAAGGTGCCTGGATGCTCGTGACCTGCGTGCGGATGTGTTCCCACTGGGCGGTCAGACGCTGCACGTCGCGCGTGAGCTGCTCCTCGGTCGCACCCTCGGCCGCCGTGCGCACGATCACGCCGGAGGATTCCGGAAGCACCTCCTTGAGGATGCGCTTCAGGCGCGCACGCTCGGTATCGGGGAGCTTCCGGGAGATGCCGTTCATGGATCCGCCGGGCACGTACACGAGGTAGCGGCCGGGGAGGGAGATCTGGCTCGTCAGACGGGCGCCCTTGTGGCCGACCGGGTCCTTCGTGACCTGCACGAGAACCTTGTCGCCCGGCTTGAGCGCCAGCTCGATCCGGCGGGGCTGATTGCCGGTCTCGACACCGTCCCAGTCGACCTCGCCCGAGTAGAGGACGGCGTTGCGTCCTCGTCCGATGTCGACGAAGGCCGCCTCCATGCTGGGCAGCACGTTCTGCACGCGCCCCAGGTACACGTTGCCGATGAGCGAGGCGTCCTGGTTGCGGGCCACATAGTGCTCGACGAGAACGTTGTCCTCAAGCACCGCAATCTGCGTGCGGCCGTTCTTGGATCGGACGATCATTTCGCGGTCGACAGCCTCACGGCGAGCGAGGAACTCGGCCTCGGTGACGACCGGGCGGCGACGACCGGCATCGCGGCCATCACGCCGACGCTGCTTCTTGGCCTCAAGGCGCGTGGAGCCCTTGATTCGCTGCGGCTCGGTGATGTACTCGACGACGCGCTGACGCTGACGCGGCTCTTCACGCGTCTCGTCGGCGTCTCCGCCGCGACGGCGACGACCACGGCGGTTGCCGCCGGAGGCGTCATCCGCATCTGTCAGGCTGTCTCGCTCCGGACGAGCCGGCAGCGGCACGAACTCCGGGGCGTAGAAGTGCAGCTGCGTGGACACCCGGGAGACGAACACCTCGGGGAGCAGCCCCAGACTCACGGCCGTGACGGGAGCAGGCTTCGTCGGCTCCACCGCCGGGACGACGGCTTCCGCGTCCGGAGCGGCGGCGGAAGCATCCGCATCCGACGCCTCTGCGGCGGGCGCCTCGACCTCGGCCGCGCCCGGTGCCGCTTCATCGGCCTCGACCGAAGTCTTCTCGACAGTCGTCGACTCCTCCGCCTCGACGGCCGCGGGCTCGTCTGCGTCCGCGGCGGGGGCCTCTGCCGGCTCCTCCGCAACAGTCGACGCCGTGCCGCCTTCAGGTTCTGCGTCCGGCGCAGCATCCGTCTCGGGCGTGTCGATCAGCGTCTCGAAGGAGAGCTGTTCGTCACCATCATGGGTAGGACTGTTGTCAATGTTCTCATCGGCCATCTCTGGCTTACTCCCTGCACAGGGGCCTGCGCCCCCGTGAAATCGTGCGGCACTCTCGGTGCCGTCTCACTTGGCTGCGATCGGCGAACGCTCTGATCGCGAGGAGGCATGTGCCTCCGAAAGTCTGCGTGCGATGTCCCCTGGCTCGCCAGGTACGACATCAACGTTCATTATCGCACCATGCGACGCAGAACGCGGCATCCGACGGCGATCCCGACGAACTTCCGCGTCATCCACAGGACACACCCCGCCCATAGGAAAACTTCGGCATAATCCGAATCATGACTGCCGCACGATCGCGCCCTGTTGTCTTCGCCCTGTGGCTCATCGTCGCCGGCGTGATCGGCTGGTGGGCGGCCTTCCAGCTCACGGTAGAGAAGTTCCACCTGCTCAGTGATCCCAACGCGACGCTCGGCTGCGATTTCAGCCTTCTCGTGCAGTGCCAGGCGAACCTGGATTCCTGGCAGGGATCGGTGTTCGGCTTTCCGAATCCGATCATCGGGCTCACCGGATGGATGGCACCGGTCGTCGTGGGTGCCGCGCTCCTTGCCGGCGCGCGATTCAACCGCTGGTTCTGGCTGCTGTTCGGCCTGGGCATGACCGGTGCCCTGGCTTTCGTCATCTGGCTGATCACGCAGAGCATCTTCGTGCTCGGCACGCTGTGCCCGTGGTGCATGGTCACCTGGTCAGTGACGATTCCGACCTTCTTCGCCACGCTGGTGCATCTGTTCCGCGTGGGGGCGTTCCCCGTCAGCACGAAGACGCAGGAGGCGGCGGACCGGCTCATGAGCTGGGTTCCCCTCGCCACGGTGCTGGCTTTCGCGGTCATCGCAGTCATCGCGCAGCTGCGTTTGGATGTGCTGGGCAACCTCTTCTGAGCGCGCTTCGTAGAAAGAGGCGGCACCCCTCACCAGGGGTGCCGCCTCTTTCCTGTGTGGCTCAGGAGAACCAGATGCCCAGTTCACGGGCAGCCGACTCGGGGCTGTCCGAGCCGTGCACGAGGTTCTGCTGCACCTTGAGTCCCCAGTCGCGGCCGAAGTCACCGCGGATGGTGCCGGGAGCGGCGGTCGTCGGGTCGGTGGTGCCCGCGAGCGAGCGGAAGCCCTCGATGACGCGGTTGCCTGCGAGGCGGATCGCCACCGATGGTCCCGACATCATGAACTCGAGGAGCGGCTCGTAGAAGGGCTTCCCCTCGTGCTCGGCGTAGTGCTGCTCCAACAGCGCACGGTCGGGCTCGACGAGGCGGATGTCGACGAGCGAGTACCCCTTCGCCTCGATGCGCGCGAGAATCGCGCCGGTGAGGCCGCGGGCCACACCGTCGGGCTTGACCAGGATCAGCGTCTCTTCAGTAGTCATTGCGTTCACTCTCTGTGTCGAATTCGAAAGGTGTCGGTTCAGCTGTCGGCCTGGGCACGTGCCGCTTCGCGGTCGGTGCGTCCGCCGGCGATCATCGCATAAGCCCACATTCCGCCGAAGACGACGGCGATGAAGGCGACGGCCGGAACGAGGAATCCACCGAGGGCGACGAGCACCTGGAGCGTCCATCCTGCGACGACACCGCCACGGGTGTGCACGCGGCCAGCCGTGATGATCATGGCGAGGGCGATGACGCCTCCGCCGACGATCGCCCACCAGGGTTCAATTCCCTCAGGCAGGGCGCGGAGGCCGAAGACGGTCAGCCCGCCGAGTCCGACGACGACGGCCTCGAACCCGAGGACGACGGCGCCGAGCTTCGCCGCCAGGCCGCGGGGCGCGCGGCGGGACGGAGTCGCGGACGCCTCGCTCATGCGCGCCATCCGCTCTTCCAATCTTCAGCCTCGGCCAGCGCGATGGCCTGCCCAGCGAGGACGACAGACCCGGCGATCACCACGGCGCGTCGATCCGCCGAAGCGGCCCACTCCCGGGCGGCGTCAGCCGCATCCTGCAGCGACGGGTGCACCGTCACGCGTTGACCGGCGGCCTCGACGAGGTCGGCGATGGCGTCGGCGTCGTTCGCCCGATCGGAGTCGGGCGCGGTCGCGAAGATGTGCGTCGCGGCGGGTGCGAGTGCTGCCACGATGCCTTCTGCGTCCTTGTCGGCGAGCACACCGAGAACGATGCCCCACTCGCCGAAGTCGAAGTTGTCCCGGAGCGCCTCCGCCAGCGCACGTGCACCGTGCGGATTGTGCGCAGCATCGACGATGACTGTCGGTGCGATGCCGAGGAGCTGGAGACGCCCCGGCGACGTGGTTCCCTGCA
The DNA here is from genome assembly GCF_058797175.1 of Microbacterium sp. GW823-FHT02G05. Lineage (NCBI taxonomy): Bacteria > Bacillati > Actinomycetota > Actinomycetes > Micrococcales > Microbacteriaceae > Microbacterium > Microbacterium sp. GW823-FHT02G05. The sequence continues at coordinate 174,239 of NZ_JBXAJK010000002.1, read as the reverse complement.
GTCCGTCGGCCACGATGTCGGCCGCGATCGGCTTGGTCGCACCTCCGATGAGTGATTCGACCGCGGCGATCGCCAGCGTCGCATTGAAGCCCTGGTGCGCACCGTACAGCGGCAGGTACTCCTCGGCGTACTCCCCTGCGAGGCCCTGCAGGCTGATCTGCTGCCCGCCGACCGCCAGGCGCTGTTCACGCAGCGCGAAGTCCTGACCTTCGAAGGCGATGGATGCGCCGCGCTCGGACGCCACGCGACGCAGGACGGCCTCCGCCTCCGACGTCTGTCTCGCGGAGACGACTGCGGCGCCATCCTTGATGATCCCGGCCTTCACCTCGGCGATCTTCGCGATCGTGTCCCCGAGCCTGTCGGCGTGATCGATGTCGATCGGCGCGAAGACTGCGACATCGCCATCGGCGGTGTTGGTGGAATCCCAGGCACCGCCCATGCCGACCTCCAGGACGAGGACGTCGACCGGAGCATCCGCAGCAGCGGCGAAAGCCAGTGCGGTCAGCAGCTCGAAAAACGTCAGCGGCTCTTCACCGGCGGCTGCCAGCTCGGCGTCGACGAGCCCGACGAAAGGCTCGATGTCGTCCCAGGCGTCCGCGACCGCGGCATCGTGGATCGGTTCGCCGTCGATCATGATCCGCTCGGTGAAGCGCTCCAGGTGGGGGCTCGTGAACAATCCGGTGCGCAGCCCGTGCGCGCGCAGCAGGCTCTCGATCATGCGGGCCGTCGATGTCTTGCCGTTGGTGCCGGTGATGTGCACGACGCGGTAGGTGCTCTGCGGGTCGCCCAGCAGCTCGAGCAGGCGCGCGGTGCGCTCCTTGCGGGGCTGAACCCAGCGCTCCCCCGCCCGGCTCAGCAGCGTCTCGTAGACGGCGTCAGCGCGATCCTGATCGCTCATGAGGCCACCTCAACCGGAGTCGAATCGATCGTGACGATGAGTGCGGCCTTGCCGACGCCGAGTGCGCGGGCACCGGAGCAGAACACGCCGTCTCCGGGGCTCCTGACCTCATCCACCAGCGCATCGGTGTTCTCAGTGGCCTGCACAGCGAAGCCCACAGCCAGCGTCTCAGCGGCGATGAGATCGGCGTGCTGCTGGAGCGCAGCGGCCTCGGCGGCGTCCGCATTCAGAGCCAGCACAATGCGGTCGCTGACCTCGAGACCGGCGTTCTTGCGAGCCTCCTGCACGACGCGGATCGCGTCGCGGGCGAGGCCTTCGGCTTCGAGCTCGGGTGTCGTCGTCGTGTCGAGCAGCACGAAGCCCCCGCTCGGCACAACAGCCAGCGCCTCACCTTCGGGGCGTCCCGAGGTCTCGAGCGCGAGCTCATACTCGTGCGGCTCGAGCTCGATGCCGTCGGCGGTGACCACGCCGCCGTCTTCGGTCCAGAGGCCGGCCTTGGCCGCCTTGATCACGTGCTGGACGTTCTTGCCCAGACGCGGTCCCGCGGCACGCGCGTTGACACTCAGACGGTGACTGATGCCGTACTCGGCGGCCGTGCTCTCGCCCAGGGCGACGAGCTCGACGCTCTTCACGTTGAGCTCCTCTCGGAGGATGTCCTCGAACTGCGCGAGGGCATCGGCCTGCGCCGAGACAACCGTGAAGCGCGAGAGCGGCAGACGAACGCGCAGCCCCTCCTTCTTGCGCAGCGCGTTACCCACGCTCGACAGCTCGCGCACAGCGTCCATCGCGTCGGCGATGTCCGCCGCGTTTGGGAACTGCGCGGCGTCCGGCCAGTCCTGCAGGTGCACGCTGCGCCCGCCGGTCAGTCCCTGCCAGACGCGCTCGCTGATGAGCGGAACGAGAGGAGCTGCGACACGAGTCAGCGTCTCGAGCACCGTGTAGAGCGTGTCGAAGGCCTCGCGGCTCTTCGGGTCGTCATTCACGCCGACCCAGAAGCGGTCGCGCGAGCGACGGATGTACCAGTTCGTCAGGACCTCGACGAAGTCGCGCAGACGCGCCGACGCCGTCGTCGAGTCGAGACCGGTGAGGTCCGCATGCACCTCGCGTACAAGGTCGCCGAGACGGGACAGGATGTAGCGGTCGAGCACGTCGGTCGAATCGGTGCGCCAGCTCGCTTCGTAGCCCTCGCCACCCGCACCGCCCGCGGCGTTCGCGTAGGTCGAGAAGAAGTACCACGAGCTCCACAGCGGCAGCAGGAACTCGCGTACGCCGGCGCGGATGCCCTCCTCGGTGACCGAGAGGTTGCCCCCGCGCAGCACCGAGCTCGACATCAGGAACCAGCGCATCGCATCCGAGCCGTCGCGGTCGAAGACCTCCGAGACGTCCGGATAATTGCGCAGCGACTTCGACATCTTGTAGCCGTCGTTGCCGAGCACGATGCCGTGGCAGCTCACCCCAGTGAACGCCGGGCGATCGAAGAGCGCGGTCGAGAGCACGTGCATGACGTAGAACCATCCACGCGTCTGCCCGATGTACTCGACGATGAAGTCGGCCGGCGAGTGCGAGTCGAACCACTCCTGGTTCTCGAACGGGTAGTGCACCTGGGCGTAGGGCATCGATCCCGAGTCGAACCACACGTCGAAGACGTCTTCGATACGGCGCATCGTGCTCTTGCCGGTGGGGTCGTCCGGGTTGGGACGCGTCAGGTCGTCGATGTACGGGCGGTGCAGATCGATCTCGCCCTCGGGGTTGCGCGGCAGCGTGCCGAAGTCACGCTCAAGCTCCTCCAGCGAGCCGTAGGCGTCGATGCGCGGGTACTCCGGGTCGTCGCTCTTCCAGATCGGGATGGGCGAGCCCCAGTACCGGTTACGGCTGATCGACCAATCGCGGGCGCCTTCGAGCCACTTGCCGAACTGTCCGTGCTTGACGTTCTCGGGCACCCAGGTGATCTGCTCGTTGTTCGCGAGCAGGTCGTCCTTGATGTCGGTGACGCGGATGAACCAGCTCGACACCGCCTTGTAGATCAGGGGGTTGCGGCACCGCCAGCAGTGCGGGTACGAGTGCTCGTAGCTCTGCAGCCGGACGAGACGGCCGTCTGCGCGCAGCAGGCGGACGAGCGGTGTGTTGCCGTCCATCCACAGCTCACCGGCGACGTCCGTCACCTGCGGGAGGAAGCGCCCGCCGTCGTCGAGCGAGATGATCGTGGGGATGCCCGCGGCGTTCGCGAGACGCTGGTCGTCTTCACCGTAGGCCGGGGCCTGGTGCACGATGCCGGTGCCGTCGCTGGTCGTGACGTAGTCATCGACGAGGATGCGCCAGGCGTTCTCGGTGCCCCACGTCTCGGCATCGGCGTAGTAGTCGAAGAGGCGGTCATAGGTGACATCCGCCAGCGCCGCGCCGAGGTGGGTCGCGCTGATCGCCGCGACGGCGTCATCGGCGCTCTCGTAGCCGAGATCCTTCGCGTAGCCGCCGAGCAGCTCGCGCGCGAGCAGGTACTCATGCGCGGATGCTTCGATGACGGCGTCATCCGAGCCCGCGGCTGCGTGCACATCGGCCGCGCCGTTCGGTCCCGCGGGCACGACGACGTACTCGATCGCTGGTCCGACGGCGAGGGCAAGATTGGTGGGCAGAGTCCACGGCGTTGTCGTCCAGGCGAGAGCGCGCACATTCGTCAGACCGAGCGACTCGGCCTTCGCCCCCGTGAGCGGGAAGGTGACTGTGACCGACGGGTCCTGACGCATCTGATAGACGTCGTCATCCATGCGCAGCTCGTGCGCCGACAGCGGCGTCTCATCGCGCCAGCAGTACGGCAGCACGCGGTGTCCCTCGTAGGCGAGGCCCTTGTCGTAGAGCGTCTTGAAGGCCCAGAGCACGCTCTCCATGTATCCGAGGTCGAGCGTCTTGTAGCCGCGGTCGAAGTCGACCCACCGCGCCTGACGGGTGACGTAGTCCTGCCACTCGTGCGTGTACGCGAGCACGGAGTCCTTCGCCTTCGCATTGAAGACGTCGATCCCCATCTCTTCGATCTCGCTCTTCTCGGTGATGCCGAGCTGCTTCATCGCCTCGAGTTCTGCGGGAAGACCGTGCGTGTCCCAGCCGAACACGCGATCGACCTTGTGCCCGGTCATCGTCTGGAACCGCGGGAAGACGTCTTTTGCATAGCCCGTGAGCAGGTGCCCATAGTGCGGCAGTCCGTTCGCGAACGGAGGACCGTCGTAGAAGACCCACTCCGGCGCGCCCTCGCGCCGCGCGATCGACGCACGGAACGTGTCGTCGGCCTGCCAGAAGTCGAGCACCTCGCGCTCGATCTGCGGGAAGCGCGGGCTCGGAGCGACGTCGGCGGCGGGGCCGAAGGCGGAGGAACGCGGGTAGGTCATCGTGTCTCGCAGTTGTCGTGTGGCGATCTCTGCGAGGACGATCCCGTGCCGGATTTCGCCGACGGACCGCGGTACCACCTCGCGTGCATCGGATACGTCGCATCCGGTGCCACTCTCACTGCGGCGATGACGGGCCTGCCCCGCTCGGTTCTACTGAGTCGTGCGACCGTTCTTCCGAGAGCTCCCCGGCGATACCCGGATCAAAGCTGGTCTGGCTATTGTACGCAGATCCGCTGGCGAGCGGTGGCCCGTCCGCGCGGGCGATGTCCGCAGCCACCCGTACGCTCGACGCATGGCTCGCAAGAACGACTCCCCGACCGCCCCTCGTGTGTCCGCCCCGGATCTTCCCGCGACCCTGACCCCCGCCCCCGCTGCACGACGTGCCCACCTCACCGCCGCGCAGTTGAGCCTCGCGGGCGACGTCGACCTGGCCTATGCAGACCTCGACCAGTGCACGTTCTCGGCGGATGCCGGCTCGATCGATCTCACCGGCGCGACGCTCGTCGATGTGGACGCAACGGATGTCCGAGCCACCACTCTCGTGTTGCGCAACGCGAACCTTCGCCGCGTGCGCATCAGCGGCGGGCGCGTCGGCACGCTCGACCTGAGCGGCACGCGCGTCAGCGAGCTCACCCTGCGCGATCTGCGTGTGGAGTACCTGACCTTCGGCGGCGCCCGTCTGCATGACGTGGTGATCGAAGACTGTCGTGTGCGCGCGCTCGACATGCCGCAGGCAGAGATCGCACGCCTCGCGTTCGAGCGCAGTGATGCCGATGAAGTCGACACGGGTGGGATGCGCGCGAGCGACCTTGACCTTCGCGGCCTGGACGCCGCGGCCTACCTCGACACGAACAGCCTGCGCGGCACGACGATGAGTCTGCTGCAGGTCGAGCGCCTCGCCACGGCCTTCGCACGCACCGCAGGCATCCAGGTCCTGCTCTGAGGCTCAGCGGCCGGCCGCCAGCAGCTCCCGGGTGAACGGATGCTGCGGTGCAGCGAAGATCGATGCCGTCGGCCCCTGCTCGACGATGCGTCCATCCTGCATGACGAGAACGTCCTCCGCGATCGCGGCGACCACATCGAGGTCATGCGACACCAACACCATCGTGAGCGCGCGCTCCTCTTGGAGCCGCCGAAGGAGCTCCAGCACGCGTTCACGCACCGTCGCGTCCAGGGCCGACACCGGTTCATCCAGCACCAGAACCGTCGGGTCCGCGGCCAGGGCACGTGCGATCGCCGCACGCTGACGCTGTCCGCCAGAGAGCTGATGCGGACGGCGGCGGCCGAGCGCGGGATCCAGTCCGACCTCCTGGAGCAGTTCGGTCGTGCGCGCCGAGCGTGCGCCGCGGGACACGCCACCCGCGGCCAGCGCTTCACCAAGCGACCGCTCGATCGTCCAACGGGGGTCGAACGCACCGAGTGGATTCTGGTGCACGAGCTGCACCCGCACCGGCTGATGCCAGCGCAGCGCCCCGACGTCGGGACGGTCGACGCCCACGAGCATCCGCGCGAGCGTCGTCTTGCCCGACCCCGACTCCCCTACGAAACCGAGAGTGCCGCCGCGCGACAGCGTGAAGGAGGCGCCATCGACGACAGTCATCGCGCCGAACCGCCGGGTCACCCCCTCCGCCGTTGCGAGCACCACACGCTGCCCAGACGGTGGCGACAGCGGGCGATGCCGGGACGCCGCGACGAGAGCACGCGTGTACTCCTCCGTCGGCACGGTCAGGATCTGCGTCACCGGCCCCTGCTCGACGACACGTCCGTCTCTCATCACCACCACCCGATCGGCGACGCGTCGAACCGCGGCGAGATCATGACTGATGAAGATCACCGCCATGCCGTCATCTGCGATCGCGCGCAGAAGCGACAGCACACGCGCCTGCACGGTGGCGTCGAGCGCGGTCGTCGGCTCATCCGCGACCAGGATGCGCGGTTCCGCAGCCACGGCTGAGGCGATGAGCGCGCGCTGACGCAGCCCGCCGGACAGCTCATGCGGATGCTGCGTCGCACGACGTTCCGGGTCCGGCATCGCGACTGCGGCGAGAACCTCCTGCACCCGCTTCTTCCTCGCCTCCCGGCTCAGCTGCGTGTGGATCTCGAGCGGCTCAGCGACTTCCGCACCGATCGTCCGCAGCGGATCCAACGACACGAGCGCATCCTGCGAGACAAGGGCGATGCGGTCGCCGCGCATGGCACGCCACTCGCGCTCGCGGAAGCCCCGGGCATCCGTGCCGTCGACGCTCAGCTCTTCCGCCTGCACGGCACTGCCGCGCGGCGCGAGGCCGAGAAGAGCGGCCGCCGTCAAGGACTTCCCCGCGCCGGATTCGCCGACGATGGCAAGGCACTCACCGGGCTCGACATCGAGGCTGACCCCGTCGACGAGGACGCGACCCTCGATGGCGATCCGCAGATCGCGTACGTGCACGCTCATTCGGTACGCCCTTCTGCGCGGGATCGCGCGATCCGCCCGAGGACGGTCGCGCTCACGACGGTGAGCGTGATCGCCGCTCCGGGGAAGACGGAGATCCACCAGGCCTGGGCGAGCACGTTGCGGCCGCCGGCGAGCATGAGTCCCCATTCGGGATCCGGTTCGGCGGGGCCGAGCCCGAGGAAGCTGAGCCCCGCGGCGGCGAGGATGCTCGAACCGATGCCGATCGTCGCCAGGACGCTCAGCGAGCCCAGCACGCCCGGGAGCACGTGTCGCACGAACGCCTGCAGGGGCGCCACCCCGAGGATGCGAGCCGCTTCGACGTACTCGGCCAGTACGAGCGTGCGGGTCTGCACGCGGGCGAGCCTTACGTACACGGGCACTGCAGCAAGGGTGACGGCGATCGCGACGTTCTGTGGGCCGGGACCGAGGACCGCGACGACGATGAGGGCGATCAGGAACTCCGGGAACGCCAGCAGAATGTCGGTGAGACGCATCGCCGTGGCATCCACGATCTTGGGAGCAATCCCCGACAGCGAGCCCAGAAGCAGACCCACGATCAGCGCGAGTCCCGTCGCCAGCAGACCGATGCCGACCGAACGACCCGCGCCGTACACCACACGCGAGAACACGTCGCGTCCGCTCTGATCGGTGCCGAAGAGGTGTTCCGCGCTCGGCGCCTGCAGTGCGGCTCGGACGTCCGTCTGCAGCGGGTCATGCGTTGCGATGACCTGTGGGAACAGCGCGGCGAACGCGATGACCGAGAGCACAAGCACCGCCGCGAACACGAGCACTTTCTGCCGGACGCTCATCGGGTGCGCTCCCGGAGGCGCGGATCGATCACCGGATGCAGCAGATCGACCACGATGTTGACGAGGACGAAGGCGGCGGCGCTCAGCAGGATGACACCGCTAACGACGGGCAGATCGCGGTTCGTGATCGCCGCGAGAGCGACACGACCGATGCCGGGACGCGCGAACACGGTCTCGACCAGCACCGCCCCGCCGAGCAGCGAGCCCACGAGGTAGGCGGTCAGAGTGAGGGCGCCGGCGGCACCGTGGCGCAGCGTGTGCCGCGCTGTGAGGCGGGCATGGCTGGCTCCGCGTGCACGCACGGTCAGGGCGAACGGCGCACGTTCTGCGCTCTCGATGCCGTCGCGGAGCACCTGTCCGAGGAGCGCGGCGACGGGCAGCGCGAGCGTCACGGCGGGCAGAACCAGGGTCGCGGGATTGCGCGACCCTGACACGGGGAACAACCCCAGTCCGAATGCGAACACGCTCAGAAGCACGAGGCCGATCCAGAACACGGGTGACGACAGCACCACGAGTTCGACCGTCGCCACGATCCCCCGGGAGGTGCGTCCCCTGGCGAGCATCGCGACCGAGAGCGCCAGCACGACCGCGATCAGCAGCGCGAGTGCGGTGAGCTGCAGCGTCGCGCCGAGCTGACGGCCGAGAACCTCTGCGACCGGCATCCGCAGTTGAAAGGACTCACCGAGATCCCCGCGCAGCAGCTGTCCCAGATAGGTCACGTACTGCACGAGCACCGGCTGATCGAGGCCGAGCTCTGCGCGGAGGGCTTCGCGTCCTTGCGCGCTCACCTGAGAGAGGGGACCGAGCATCACGTCGACGGGATCCCCCGGGATGACACGCAGCGCGAAGAAGGCGAGGGTTGCTGCGCCCCAGAGCACGATGACGACGGACACGACGATCCCGCCGAGCCTTCTGATCATCGCACCACACCTCTCGGGGGCATCGTAGCGGCTTGCCCTCCCGCTCAGAGCGAGAGGGCACCGCACACGTGACTACTTGACGGATGCTCCGAAGAACAGCGGTCGCCCGTACAGGTCGAAGGTGACGCCCTGGAGGCGCTCCCCGATCGCGGTGATGCTCGAGGGCACATACAGCGGCACGATCGCGACGTGCTCGGCGTTCCACTGCTGCAGCTCGGTCGTGATCTTCGCCCGAGCATCCGCATCGCTCGTCGACATGCCCTGCTCCAGCAGCGTGTCGAGCGCGGGGTCGTTCACCTGCGATGCGTTCTGGAAGCCGTCGGTGTGCAGGTGGCTGCGCAGCAGGTCGGCGTCAACGCCGGAGAAGCCCCAATCGGTCAGGTCGAACGTCTTCGGCCCGTACTGCTCGTTGTACGCACCGGGCTCGAGAGCCTCGCGCACGAGCTCGAACCCGACCTTGGCGAGATCGGACTGGATCGCGTTCGCGAGAGCGGCCCGATCGTCAGGGATCGGCGTCCAGGCGATCCAGCGCGCGGACAGACGCACGCCGTCCTTGGTGCGGATGCCGTCGGCGTCGCGGGTCGTCCATCCCGCCTCATCCAGCAGTTGGTTCGCGAGCTTCTCATCGAATGGCCAGGAGCCTTCGAGGCTCGTGTCGTAGCCGGGAGTCGTCGGCCCCAGGATGCTCCACGCACGCGGGAACTCACCGAAGTAGATCTCCTCGACGGCCGCATCGATGTCGATGGCGCGAGAGAACGCCTGGCGCACCTTCTGGTCGGCGAACACGCCGTACTTCTCGTTCAGGTAGAGCGAGTACGGGAGGCCCGGGTACTCGATGGATTCGACAGTGACGCCCTCGCTGATCGTCGACACCAGGTTCGGCGGCACCTCACTCACCAGGTCGGCTTCGCCGGAGTTGATCACACCCGCACGTACGGATGCCTCCGGGAGGATCTGCACCCGAAGCGTCTCGAACTCCGGCGCCTCGAGGCCTTCGGGCGCCCAGGTGTAGCCGTCGTTGCGGGTATAGACGATCTCCTGGTCCGGCGTGTAGTCGGTCAGCACGAAGGGCCCGGTGCCCACTGAGACATCCGGTCCGCCTGCCTTGAGTGTGTCAACCGACTCGTCCAGCACAGCCGGCGAGAAGAAGCCGAGCTGAGCCGTGCTGGCGGCCTGCAGGAACGGCGCATACGGCTGGGTGAACCTCACGCTGACCGTGTAATCGTCGATGACATCCGTTCCGGCGTAGAACTCGCCGCCCAGCATGCTCGCGGCCTGTGCGGAATCGGTCTCCGGATCGACGATGCGATCGAAGTTCGCCTTGACAGCCGCGGCGTTGAAGGGCTCACCGTCGTGGAACGTGACGTCTTCACGCAGCGTGAAGGTGTACTCGGTGCTGTCGTCGGAGATCGTCCAGTCGGTGGCGAGCCACGGCACGAAAGAGCCATCGGCCTTCTGGAAGATCAGCGAATCGAGGATCGAACGCTGCACCGTCGCCGAGATGTCGAGCTGGCTCGTCTGCGGGTCGAGGTGACCGAGCGACAGGAGGCTGCCGTCGACACCCCAGACGACTTCACCACCACCGTCCGCAGAACCGCCGGGAGACGCGCAGGCGCTCAGGAGGAGCGCGGCGGATGCTGCCAGGGCAGCGAACGGGAGAAGACGACGAGCACGCGGAGTGGGCATGGGGATCCTCGGGAAGATCGGATGGGTTGCCACAATCCTACGTCGAATTCTTGGATCGAGTCGATCTATCGGGATTCTGCCGCGGCAAGGCCACGTCGACGCGGCCGTCAGCCACCTCTCGCCCGCACCCGGCGCACCACAGGTAGACTGGCGCGAAACCCACACTCAGGCACGCTCACACAGTGCCGCACACATCGCGCAAGGAGACCTCCATGTCAGTGATTCCCGACAAGCCCGCACTCGAGGGTCTCGAAGCGAAGTGGAACGACCAGTGGTCAGAACAGGGCACCTACCTGTTCGATCGCATCCGAGCTGCCGAGGCTGGCCGAGCCGGTGTCTTCTCCATCGACACCCCGCCGCCGACCGCATCCGGCAGCCTGCACATCGGTCACGTGTTCTCGTACACGCACACCGACGTCAAGGCGCGCTTCGAGCGCATGCGCGGCAAGACGGTCTTCTACCCGATGGGCTGGGACGACAACGGCCTGCCCACCGAGCGCCGGGTGCAGAACTACTACGGGGTGCGCTGCGATCCCTCACTCCCCTACGACGCCGACTTCACGCCCCCGTTCGAGGGCGGCGACAACAAGTCGAGCCGTGCCGCTGATCAGCTGCCGATCAGCCGCCGCAACTTCATCGAGCTCTGTGAGCGTCTCACGATCGAAGACGAGAAGCAGTTCGAGGCGCTGTTCCGCCAGCTCGGCCTGAGCGTGGACTGGACCCAGACGTACCGAACGATCTCGGACGACACGATCCGTCAGAGCCAGCTCGCCTTCATCCGCAACATCGAGCGCGGCGAGGCCTACCAGTCGCTCGCGCCGACCCTGTGGGACATCGACTTCCGCTCCGCGATCGCGCAGGCCGAGCTCGAAGACCGCGACCAACAGGCCGCCTTCCACACGATCGAATTCCCCTTCGCCGACGGCTCCGGCTCGATCGCGATCGAGACGACGCGCCCCGAGCTGCTCCCCGCGTGCATCGCGATCGTGACGCACCCGGAAGGACCGCACAAACACCTCATCGGCACGAAGGTGCGCACGCCCTTCTTCGGCGCCGAGATCGAGATCCACGGTCACCACCTCGCGCAGCCCGACAAGGGCACGGGCGCTGCGATGGTCTGCACCTTCGGCGACGTGACCGACATCATCTGGTGGCGCGAGCTGCGCACGACCGAGGGCGCCGATCTGCCGAACATGACCACGATCGGCCTGGACGGGCGCTTCCTGCCCGACGCCCCGTCGATCATCACGAGCGCCGAGGCGGCCGACTGGTACGCAGCAGAGCTCGCAGGCAAGACCGTGTTCAGCGCACGCAAGGCGATCGTCGAGAAGCTGCAGGAGACCGGCGACATGACCGCCGTCGGCAAGCCCTTCAACCACGCCGTGAAGTTCTTCGAGAAGGGTGACCGCCCACTCGAGATCGTCTCGACGCGCCAGTGGTACATCCGCAACAGCGCCCGCGACGAGCAGCTGCGCGAGACGCTTGTCCAGCACGGCCGCGAGATGACCTGGCACCCCGACTTCATGCGCGTGCGCTACGAGAACTGGGTCGGCGGCCTGACGGGCGACTGGCTCGTGTCACGTCAGCGCTTCTTCGGCGTGCCCATCCCCCTGTGGTACGCGCTGGACGAGAACGGCGAACGCGACTACGACCGGGTCCTGACACCGGATGCTGCCGCGCTGCCGATCGATCCGACGATCGACGTGCCCGCGGGCTACACCGAAGACCAGCGCGGCGTGGCCGGTGGCTTCGACGCCGAGCGGGACATCCTCGACACCTGGGCGACGTCGTCGCTGACGCCGCAGCTCGCCGGCGGATGGAAGCGCGACGATGAGCTCTGGAGCCTGACAGCCCCGTTCGACGTGCGCCCGCAGGGTCAGGACATCATCCGCACCTGGCTGTTCTCGACCATGCTGCGCTCTGTTCTCGAAGACAACCGTGCTCCGTGGACGGATGCCGCGATCTCCGGCTTCATCGTCGACCCCGACCGCAAGAAGATGTCGAAGTCGAAGGGCAACGTCGTCACCCCGGCGGATATCCTCGACGCACACGGCTCCGACGCCGTGCGCTACTGGGCGGCCTCCAGCCGCCTCGGCATGGACGCGGCCTTCGACCCGCAGAACCCGACCCAGGTGAAGATCGGACGCCGTCTGGCGATCAAGATCCTGAACGCGGCGAAGTTCGTGCTCTCGTTCCCCGTTCCGGAGGGTGCACAGATCACCCACGCCATCGACGCCTCCATGCTCACCGCTCTCGACGGCGTGGTTCGCGAGGCGACGGCGGCGTTCGAGAACTATGACCAGGCGAAGGCACTGGAAGTCACCGAAGCGTTCTTCTGGACGTTCTGCGACGACTATCTCGAGCTCGTCAAGGAGCGCGCCTACGACCAGACCGACGTCGGCCAGGCGTCGGCCGCGCTCGCGCTGCGCACAGCACTGTCGACGCTGCTGCGTCTGCTCGCCCCCGTCGTCTCGTTCGCGACCGAAGAGGCATGGTCCTGGTTCGAGGAGGGCTCGATCCACACGGCCACCTGGCCCACGCCGCTCGGAATCGACGGCGACTCTGCCGTGCTCGCCGTTGCGAGTGAAGCACTGATCGGCATCCGCCGCGCGAAGACCGAGGCGAAGGCCTCACAGAAGACGCCAGTCGCTCGTGCCGTGATCGCAACACCCGCGGCCAAGATCGAGGCGCTGCGCGCCGCGGCTGACGACTTGCGTGCCGTCGGCCGTATCGCTGCGCTCGAGATCATCGAGGCCGAAGAGTTCGCAGTCGTCGAGATCGAGCTCGCCCCGGTGGAGCAGAGCTGATGCAGCTCGGCACCCGCTGGGCGGCGGGGACGGATGCTCCGGCATCCGTTCCCGCCGCGCTGCGGCCCGCGATCAGCCAGGTCGAGGCATCCGCAGATCCGCTCACGGGATCATGGACGCTCACCTGGCTGGAAGGCCGGCCGATCGCCGAGTGGGATGGCGGCTGGGAGGTCTTCCTGGGCGCCGACGACGAGGTCGTCGCACGGCCGTTCCAGGACTGACACGCCTCACAGCATGCGTGAGCCGAGGTCCTGCAGCACCCTCTCGTAGTGGACGGGTTCCGGGCGCCGGCTCTGCCGCTCGCGTAGCAGGTCGAGTGCGAGCTCCCGACGAGCAGCGCGCCGTGCAACACGCTGCTCGACGTGCGCGGTCACTCGTGCAGCAAAGCGCAGGAGCAGGCGCTCAGCCGAGGTCGGTGCGACCAGATGAATCGTCGCGCTGGTCATGATTCCTCCGCCTGTTCTGCGCGAGCGGTGCGCTCGCGGGTGGGCTGTGCGGGAAGGTCGAAGACGTCGGCACGCACGGTGACGTGGCGAACGTCGGGGCCTTCCTGTCCTCGGTAGCGATCGATCGCCTTCTCCACGACCGCCGTCAGCTCCTTCTGCAGTTCCTGCGTCTGCGCGGCCGTCATCATGATGCCCGCGGTCATGATGAGATGCGCATCCCGCCAGGCGTCCGATTCATCCGATTCGTCCGACTCCGAACGATGCATGTACGCCAACAGCGCCTCATGGCGGAGGCGGAGGAACTCGGCGGTGACGATCTGCGCGGCAGCCTTCGTTCCCGGCGACATGGAATCGCTCGGCCCCGCGAAGTCGATGCGAACCTTCGGACGCTCCCACCAGCGTTCCCTCCCGGTCCCCCGTCCCGGGACCTCACGGATGAGATCATGGGCGGCCAGCGCGCGCAGGTGGTAGCTGGTGGCTCCGGATGTCTCGCCGACGATGGCCGCCAGGGAGCTCGCAGTCTGCGGGCCCGCCGTGCTGAGAACGTCGAAGATGCGCACACGCAGCGGGTGCGCGAGGGCCTTGAGCGCACCGGGGTCGAGCGTGCGAGGCGCGGCGACGTGGGGCTTCTCTTCGTTCGTCATGCTGCAAAGATAGCTCTGCAAAGATTCCTTTGCAAGACTTTCTTTGCATGATTGTGAACCGTGCGCGTAGGCTCAGGGCATGACTGACGCGCCCAACCCGTTGCTCGCACCTTCGGCACTCCCCTACGCGCTCCCCGACTACGCGTCGATCAGCCCGGAACACTACCTCCCGGCTTTCGAGGCAGCGTTCGCGGAGCATCTCGCGGAGGTGCGCAGCATTACGGTGGTGCGCTCGATGCCGACGTTCGACAACACGATCATCGCCCTGGAACGCAGCGGCGAGACTCTCGATCGCGTCGCGCATGCCTTCTACACCGTGAGTTCCGCCGACGCGACACCCGAAATCCAGGCGATCGACGAGGCGCTCGCACCGTTGATGGCCGCCCATCAGGATGCGATCCTGCTCGATTCGGCCCTGTACTGGCGCGTGTCGACACTGCATGACCGCATCGACGAGCTCGCGCTCGACCCCGAGTCGCGCTATCTCCTCGAACGCCACCATCGTGAGATGACCCTCGCGGGCGCCTCCCTCGACGATGAGGCGAAGTCGCACCTCACTGCCCTGAATCAACGGCTCTCGACCCTCAGCGCGACTTTCGAGAAGAACCTGCTCGCCGACACCAACGACCTCGCCGTGCTCTTCCCGGAAGCGGCCGCACTCGACGGGCTTTCTACCGGCGAGCTGTCCGCTGCCCGCCGTGCCGCCGCCGACCGCGGAGCAGAAGGCTACCTGCTGACGCTGCCTCTGTTCACGGGTCATCCCGCTCTCGCATCGCTCACCGTTCGCGAGACGCGTCGACGCATCATGGAGGCCTCCCGCGCCCGAGGCTCGCGCGGGAATGTGCACGACAACCGGGCAACCATCCGCGAGATCGTCTCCTTGCGCGCCGAGCGTGCGCAACTGCTCGGCTATCCCTCGCACGCCGCGGCCATCACAGCGGACGAGACCGCGGGCACCCCGGAGGCCGTCGAGCGGATGCTGCGCCAGTTGGCCGCGCCCGCCGCACGCAACGCCCGCGCTGAGCAGGCTACGCTGCAGGAGATCATCGATGACACGGAAGCGGTTCCCTTCGCGCTCGAGGCTCACGACTGGGCCTTCTACACGGAGAAGGTTCGCACCGCGCGCTACGACATCGACACGGCTGCGCTGCGACCCTGGTTCGAGGCCGAGCGTGTCCTGCAGGACGGGGTCTTTCGCGCGGCCACGTTGCTCTACGGCGTCACCTTCGAAGAACGCCCTGACCTTCCGAGCTACCACCCCGAGGCCCGCACCTTCGAGGTCTTCAATGAAGACGGAAGCCCTCTCGGACTGTACATCCTCGACCTCTACACGCGCGATTCCAAGCGCGGAGGCGCGTGGATGAATCCGATCGTCAGCCAGTCGACGCTGCGGGGCACGAAGCCCGTGGTCGTGAACAACCTCAACGTGCCGCGTCCCGGTGACGGCGAGCCGACGCTGCTGACCCTCGACGAGGTCACCACCCTCTTCCACGAGTTCGGCCACGCCCTGCACGGTCTCTTCGCGACCGTCACGTACCCGCACTTCGCCGGCACTAACGTGTTCCGTGACTTCGTCGAGTTCCCCAGCCAGGTGAACGAGATGTGGATCCTCTGGCCCGAGGTACTGACCGCGTACGCCCGCCACATCGACACCGACCAGCCTCTTCCCGTCGACATCGTCGAGCGCCTGCGCGCCACAGAGACGTTCGACCAAGGCCACGCCACCAGCGAGTACCTCGCTGCCGCATGGATCGACCAGGCCTGGCATCGGCTCGGCGCAGCGGACGCCAACATCGACGATGTGGGCGCGTTCGAAGCATCCGCTCTCGCTGACATCGGCCTCGACAACCCCGCCGTGCCGACCCGCTACTCCTCGGCCTACTTCGCGCACGTGTTCTCCGGCGGCTACAGCGCGGGGTACTACTCGTACATCTGGAGCGAGGTTCTGGATGCCGACACCGTCGAATGGTTCCGGGAGAACGGCGGGCTCACCCGTGACAACGGCGACCGATTCCGCACTCGTCTGCTCGGTGTCGGCGGGTCGAAGGATCCTCTTGAGGCGTACCGTGATTTCCGCGGCCGTGACGCCGACATCGCTCCGCTGCTGAAGCGTCGCGGGCTTGCCGACTGATCGCAGAACTCGCCGAATCGCAGAGACCCCGCGGTTCTACACTGGGGCTATCGCCGCCGGACCGTGAAGGAGCCCTCGCTATGACCGTCTTTCCTGACGCCCCGTTTGCCGCCGTCGACCGCGTCGACGTCGGTGACGTCCCTCTGGCGGTGATCCGCCACGAGCAGATTCGCATCGACGACCTGCGTGATGCCTTCGACACGGGATACGCGGCGCTCGGAGCGCTGTTCGCAGACGGGACGCTCACTCCGGTGGGTCCCGCCGTCGCCGTGTACTACGGGAACCCGATGGAGGTGTTTGACCTCGAACTCGGCTTTCCTGTCGAGCGCGCACCGGAGGAGCCCCTCACGACAGATGCAGGCGTCACGATTCTCGGATCCGCACTTCCGACAGGACCCGCGACGGCAACCACGGTCATGGGTTCGTACGACGGTCTCGGCGCCGGGTGGATGCGGCTGGTCGAGGAGACGCTTGGTCAGGGACTCAGCATCCGAGGGATGTCGATCGAGGTCTACGTCTCAGACCCGAGCGTCCCCGCCGAAGAGCTGCGCACCGACCTCATCTTGCCGATCGTTCTCTGAGCCTCGCTCCGCCGCGCTCACGCGCTCTTGCGTTTGCGCTCCATCACGAGCGTCGGCGGGGCGCCCTCGTCGACGGCGGCGCGGGTCACGACGACCTTGGCGACATCCTCTGTCGAGGGGATCTCGAACATGATGGGGCCCAGCACGTCCTCGAGGATCGCGCGAAGCCCACGGGCTCCTGTCTTGCGTTCGACGGCGAGGTCGGCGATCGATCGCAGCGCCTCTTCCTCGAACTCCAGCTGGACACCGTCGATCTCGAACATCCGCTGGTACTGCTTGACGAGCGCATTGCGCGGGCCGGTGAGGATGTCGATCAGCGCATCCTGATCGAGCGGCGACACCGAGGCGATGACCGGGAGTCGGCCGATGAACTCCGGGATGAGACCGAACTTGTGCAGGTCTTCGGGAAGGACCTCACTGTAGAGGTCGAGGTCTTTGCCCTTGTCGTGCAGCGGTGCGCCGAAGCCGATGCCGTGCTTACCGACACGGGACGAGACGATGTCTTCCAGTCCGGCGAAAGCACCTGCCACGATGAACAGCACGTTCGTGGTGTCGATCTGCAGGAATTCCTGGTGCGGGTGCTTGCGCCCGCCCTGCGGGGGCACGGAGGCGACCGTGCCCTCGAGGATCTTCAGCAATGCCTGCTGCACTCCCTCCCCGGACACGTCACGCGTGATCGAGGGATTCTCAGCCTTGCGGGCAATCTTGTCGACCTCGTCGATGTAGATGATGCCCATCTCGGCGCGCTTGACGTCGTAGTCGGCGGCCTGGATGAGCTTGAGAAGGATGTTCTCGACGTCTTCACCGACGTAGCCGGCCTCGGTCAGCGCCGTGGCGTCCGCCACCGCGAAAGGCACGTTCAGACGCTTAGCCAGTGTCTGGGCCAGATAGGTCTTGCCGCAGCCGGTCGGACCGATGAGCAGGATGTTGCTCTTGGCGATCTCGACTTCGTCGGCCTTCTGCTCGGCGGGCTGCAACGTTCCGTGCGCACGGATGCGCTTGTAGTGGTTGTACACGGCGACGGCGAGTGCGCGCTTCGCCGGGTCCTGGCCCACGACGTATTCCTCCAGGAAGGAGAAGATCTCGCGCGGCTTCGGGAGGTCGAACTCGGCGACCGCTCCGCCCGCCGACTCCGCCATACGCTCTTCGATGATCTCGTTGCAGAGTTCGACGCACTCGTCGCAGATGTACACCCCGGGGCCAGCGATGAGCTGCTGCACCTGCTTCTGGCTCTTGCCGCAGAAAGAGCATTTGAACAGATCAGCGCTTTCACCGATACGGGCCATGCGCGTCCTCCTTGGGGAACGAGAGATCGTCAATCGAGCCTAACCGCTCCCACCGACACTGGGCCGCATTGATGCGACCCCGACTGCAAGACGTGCAGTCGGGGTCGCACGTTCTGCGGTCATCCGCCCCAGTGGCGCCGCACGACCCGCTCGATGATCGACGCCACACCGTACAGGAGCAGCGACGAGAGCGTGATCGCGACGACACAGGCCCAGACGAAGGTGTTGTCAGACCGTCCGATCGCCGACACGATGCCGTACCCCAGTCCGTTTCCAGTGGCGAGCCACTCTGCGAGCAGTGCGCCGCCGATCGCTCCCGGAATGGCGATCCTGATCGATGAGAACAGGGCGGGAAGCGCAGCCGGAACCCGCACCATCCGCAGCACCGTCGGCGTGCGGCCGCCGTACACGCTGATGAGGTCGGTCATCTGCGCCGGAGTGCTGCGCAACCCCATGGTGACGTTCACGAGCGCCGGGAAGAAGACGACGAGTCCACCGATCACCGAGAGGGTCATGATGTCCCGTCCGAAGATCAGGATCACGATGGGCGCGAGCGCGACCAGCGGCACCGAGCGCATCATCATCGCCAACGGCATGATCGCGAACTCGAGCGGAGGCACGAGCACGAACAGCATCGCCATGACGATCGCCGCTCCCAGACCAGCGGTGAAGCCGATGCCCGCATGGCCGAGAGTCACGACCGTGTCGGCGAGGATCTGCGATCTGTTGGCCGCCGCGCCCTCAGCTGTTGTGAAGAACGCCCACACGTCGAGCGGCCCCTTGCCGACGAACGGAGAGACCTGGAAGATCCGCAGCGCGAGATCCCAGAGCAGCACGAGCACGGCGACCGTGCCCACGGTCGCCAGCACCGAGCGCCAGCCACCGCGACCCTGCAGGGCGTCCTCGCTCGCGAAGCCGGCCGTCGTCGCCTCGGCGACCAGTCCGATGCGGCGCGCGAACCACTCCAGGAGCCCGATCACTGCGAAGGATCCGCCGGCGATCGCCGCGGCGACGATCGCCACTGCCCACGTCCGCTCGACGTCCATGTTCTGCTGCGCGTTGACCATCGCGGCACCGAGTCCGCGGTCCACTCCCCCCACGTACTCGCCGAGGATCGCACCGAGAAGTGCGCCGGGGGCCGCGATCTTCAGAGCACTGAAGATCGAGGGCAGCGCACTGAAGAGCTGCACCTTGCGCAGTCTCGTCGCGGCGCCGCCGCCATACGCCGTCACCAGGTCCAGCGCGCGCTTGTCCGCCGCCCGGAACCCGAGCATCGCGTTGACGACCGTGGTGAAGAACACCGCGATCGCGGCGAGCACGATGGCCGTACCGGAGGGCGCGCCACCGCGCGGAGCGCCCACCAGAAGGTAGACGATGGGGCCGATGGCGACGATCGGTACGCAGTACGTGATGACGGCGAGCTGCACGACGAAGCGCTCGGTCACCGGGATCATCAGAGCGAGCGATGCTGCGACCAGACCGAGTCCGACACCCATCGCGTAGCCCTGAACAGCTTCGAGCATCGTCACCGAGGCGTTCGCCCAGTAGAAGGCGAAGCCGTCGGCGGCGAACTGCGCGACCACCGCGGGTGGCGTGGGAACCGTGCCCGCTGCCGCGAGCGGCCCCGCGGCCAGCAACCACCACAGTGCGATGATCCCGAGGGATCCGAGCACACCGAACAGCCGCGGATCGATGCGCCGTCGCCGCGGATTCGCGCCGACGGCGATCGCGACCGTGGCACTCATCGCCGCGCCTCGGCGGGAAGTGCGTTCGACTCTTCGAACAGCAGCTCCGTCGCCTCGTCGACGAGCGCGTGGAACTCAGGCGAACGCATGAGCTCCGGCGTTCGCGGCCGCGGCAGATCGATGTCGAGGATCGTCTTGACGCGTCCCGGGCGGGCGCTCATGACCGCGACCCGGTCGGCGAGGAAGATCGCCTCGGTGATGCCATGGGTCACGAGCAGGGTCGTGGCAGGCTTCGCCGCGAGGATCCGCTGCAGTTCCAGGTTCATCCGCTGACGGGTCATGTCATCGAGAGCGCCGAAGGGCTCATCCAACAGCAGCACGGACGGACGCACTGCGAGAGCGCGCGCGATCGAGACACGCTGACGCATCCCTCCGGAGAGGTGTGCGGGTCGGGCGTTCTCGAAGCCCTTGAGTCCGACCAGTCCGATCAGATCCAGCAGTTCATCGCGCGCGACATCCACACCGGAGATCTCCAGCGGCAGGCGCACGTTCGAGTAGACGCTGCGCCACGGCAGCAGGGCGGAGTCCTGGAAGGCGATCCCCATCTGGTGCTGCGCACGGATGCGTGCGGGATCCTCACCGTGCACCGTGACGCTGCCCGCGGAAGGGTCATCCAGCCCGGCGAGAATGCGCAGGATCGTCGACTTTCCGCAGCCCGAGGGCCCCAGAAGGGCGAGCAGCTCGCCCTTCTGGGTGGAGAGCGAGACGTCCGACAGCGCCGTGACGGTGCCCTTGCCACGCCCGAAGGTCTTCGTCAGACCTTCCAGTACGAACCCCTGGTCCGCGGATGCCACCGCGTCACCGCGCTCGTGAAGTGCGCTCGCGGTCACTTGCCGACCTCCCGCAACTCGGGGTTCTCGGCGTAGATCTCGTCGAGCAGGCTCATGTCGAACAGGTCGGCAGCGGCGATCTTGACGCCGGCGAACTCGATCGACGCGATGTTCTGCGCGATGGCCTCTTCCGTGAGGTAGAACAGGCCCGTCTCCGCGGACGACGCGGGATAGACGTAGTCGATCTGCATCGCGCCCTGCGCGGATTCCTTCTTCGCATCCAGGCCCAGGTCGGATCCGTAGGTCTTCAGCGCGAGATCGACGCCCTTCTGCGGGTCGGCGATCGCCGCCGCCCAGCCGCGGATCTCCGCGCGCAGGAAGGCCTTGACGCGCTCCCGATCGTTCTTGAGAGCGTCATCGGTGACGATGAAACTCGTGCCGGCGAAAGGCAGGCCGTTCTCAGCGAGCGGAAGCGAGACGATCTTGTGTCCCTGCTGTTCGAGCACGATGCGCTCGTTCGTGTCGAGGCCGAAGTATCCGTCGACCTCGCCGTTCGTCAGCAGCGCGGGGTTGCCCTCAGCCGGAACGAACGTGATCGATGTCGGATCGATGTCGTTGGCCTTGGCCAGCGCCTCGACGATCGTCTTCGCGGTACCGGCGGTGATGCCGATGCGAGCGCCTTCCAGATCCTTCGGCGTGCGGATGGCGCCATCGCCGTCGAGCGACAGGATCGTGAAGGCGTTGCGCTGGTACACCGCGCCGACGATCTTGACGGGCATCCCCTCGGTCGCGATGACGTTCGCGGCGGTCAGCGCGGTCGAGAAGCCGACGTCGGCCTTGTTCGATGCGACGGACGCCTCGACCGCGGTCGGGCCCGCGATGAGGTCGACGCTCGTGAAGCCCTCGTCGAGGTAGAAGCCCTCGCTGTCGGCGATGTATTCGCCGCTGTTCTGCGAGTTCTTCACGAAGGACAGCTGAAGAGCGAGTCCGCCGAAGTCGGCGCCTTCGGCAGTGCTGTCCGCCGCGGGGGCGCACGAGGTGAGTGTGGTGACGAGCGCGGCGGCAGCGATGGCTGCGAGGACGGCGCGCGTGCGGATGGACTTCATTGTTCTCCTCCGGAGTGGGTACGGGTGTTCGGGTGGGTGGAAAGTGAGGGTTCAGGCACCGGCATGACCGGTGTGCGCCTGGAGCGCTCCGGCACGGCGTGGGCGGTGCACAGCGGCGAGGGCGTCGCGGACGGCGTCCGCAGGGGAATCGGCGAACTCCAGTTCGGAGACGCGTCGCTCATCGAGCCAGCGTCCGTCGACGAGTGAGGAGGCGATCCGGTCGGCCCAGCCTCCTGTGCCACGCAGCACGATGACGGGCGTGCCGACGTCATAGGCGATCGTCAGCTCGTTGAGCGTGCCGATGCCGCCGCCGACCATGATGAGGGCATCGCAGCAACGAGCCGTGAGGATGTTGCGCATGGTTCCCATGCCGGTCGGGAACGCGATGTCGGTGAAGCCGTTGGCGTGTGAGAAGTCCGCCTGCGGCAGGAATCCGATCGTCAGACCTTCGGCAGACTTCGCCCCTTCGGCGGACGCCTCCATGACCCCGCCTGTTCCTCCGGTGACGAGCACAGCACCCGATCGGGCGATATGCGCGCCGACCTCGCGGGCCGTGTCCAGCAGCGCCGCGGGCAGTTCGACGCCGGGGCGCGCGGCGTTGCCGATGACGCCGATCGTGGTCTTTCTCATAGCGAGGTCACTCCGTTTCGAATGTGGTGGATGCGCTCGTCGATGTCGTCGAGAGGCTGGGCGACAAGCGCCAGGGGGCTGGGGGCGTTGAGCGCATAGGAGCCGTAGACGGATGCCTCCACTGCGGCGTCGATCACGGTCGCGCCGGCGGCGCGCGCGGCGGCGAAGACACCACAGAAGACGTCACCGGCGCCGGTCGCATCCAGGTGCTCTCCGACCGGATACGCAGGCACAGACCAGCGCTCGCCGGTGGTCGCATCTGAGACCAGTGCTCCCTCTTCGCCGCGCTTCATCACGACGATGGGCGCACCGTACTCGTGGAAGCGAGAGACGAGCTCCGCGTGCGGGACACCGGGTGCGAAGACGTCGGTGTCGGATGTGCTCGGAAGGAAGGCGTCGAGCTCGCTCAGGTGCGAGCGCAGCACGGCATCACCGTCGCGCAGCAGTTCGGAGCGCGCCGGGCAATCTGCCTGGAGGTAGCCCACGCCAGCCCCACGCAGCGCGGAGGTCAATTCCGCGAAACGTGCCGGAGGAAGCAACCCGAGGTGCCACGCTCCGCCCTCTGCGGCTGCACTGAGCAGATCCGTCCCCTCCGGCAGCGAGGCGAGCGTGATCGCCGGCTCGCGCGTCGTGTCGCCGAACTCCGGCTGCACGTGCAGCGGAAGTCGGCCGACGGCATCTGCGGGAGCGGGCTGCGACCGGGTGCCATCCGGACGGTAGGCGAAGGTGATCCGTGCGGTGCGCCCTGCACCGCGGTGCACACCGTCGATGTCGATTCCTTGCGCGCGCACGGCTTCGAGTGCGGATGCCGGATAGTCCACACCGACCACCGAATGCGCCACCGGGTGTGCCCCGGTGCGCAGCCGCATCCCCGCGGACGCCCACAGCGCGTTGCCGCCGAGCTGGCCTGTCGTCCAGGTGCCATCGGCACGGATGATCGCGTCGATGGTGAACCCGCCGACGACGTTGACTCTGGTCTCCGAGTGCACGAAATCTCTCCCGCTAAACAATCTGACTACAATGTCTAATGCTCGACAACATACTACAGATTGAAGCCGACCGGAGACCTTTGCCAGAATGACCCTCATGAAGCTTCCGCCGGTCCGCGACCGCCGCCCGCTCGCCGTCCAGGTCTACGACAGCCTGTTCGACGCCCTCTCGACGTCCCGAGATCCCCACGCAGCCCTTCCCACCGAGGAAGAGCTCACCCGTCAGCTCGGTGTCAGCCGCACCACCGTCCGCCAGGCGCTCGCTCTTCTCGAGGAGGACGGGGTGATCGAACGCGGTCCCGGTCGGCGCCGGCACATCGCGGGGATGGCGCCGGCACGCCTCGGGACGGTCGTCTCGCTCGAGGCGATGGCGCGCACTCACTCCCCTGTCGTCGTCCGTCGCGTCGCCCGCACACCTTCGCCCGCAACCGAGTGGAACTCCCGACTCCTCGAGATCCAGCGCGGGGACGACATCGTCACGTGGGAGAGCGAGCTGCTGATCGGCGACAGGATCGTCGCCAGCGCGCTGGAGTTCATCGAGGCCGGGCACGAGCCCGTCGACGCCGCCGATGACGCCACCCTGTTCGCGCAACTCGGCGCGCAGTATCAGGCGAAAGCCGCGCTGACGTCTTTGCGCCTGGCCCCCTACATCACCGACACGCGTCGCATCGGCTCACCGCGGAAAGAGGCGCGGACGCTCGTCACCGTGACCTTCACCGCCCAGGCTCCGGGCAAGTTCGTCTACCTCGCCAAGCACGTCGTCGATCTGTCCGTCGTGCCGCTGGACCTCTTCGCGACGTCCTCTGTACCAGACGAAGGCTGATCCGCACACGCCAGGACGACAACGAGACCGGCGCCGGGAATCTCTCCCCGGTGCCGGCCTCGTTCACATCTGATGACTCAGATCATGCTCTTCGGATGCCACACGGTCTTCACCTCGGTGAACGCCGCGATCCGCTGCGGTGACGCGGTCGGTTCCCCGGGCGTGATGACTCGCTTGAGCGTATCCGCTGCCGCGATCTGCAAGTCGATCCACTCCAGCGCGCCGGCGCCAGTGAGGTCGAGCGCGTTCACGTCAGCGTGTGCGGCGAGCCACGGAGCCATCTCCGCAGGCGAGCCCGTCAGCACGTTCACAACGCCGCCGGGCACGTCGCTCGTCGCGAGCACCTCAGCGAGGCTGATCGCAGAGAGTGGATACTGCTCGCTCGCGATCACAACCACCGTGTTGCCCGCCACCAGGGCCGGGGCAACGGTCGCCACCAGGCCCAGCAGTGCGGAATCCTGCGGGGCGATCGTCGCGACGACGCCGGTCGGCTCCGGAACCGAAATGTTGAAGTACGGACCCGAGACGGGGTTCGCGTTCCCTGCCACCTGCGCGTACTTGTCGCACCAGCCGGCGTACCAGACCCAGAGATCGATCGCCTCGTCGACCTGCGCGCCGGCCACGGCAGCGTTCACGCCCTGCTGCAGAACGATCTCGTCGACGAACTGCGCGCGGCGTCCTTCGAGGACCTCCGCAACCCGGTAGAGCACCTGCCCACGGTTGTACGCGGTCGCCCCGGACCAGCCTTTGACGGCGGCGCGTGCAGCGACCACCGCATCGCGGGCATCCTTCCGTGACGCCTTGGCCGCGTTGGCGAGGAACGTCCCCTTCGCAGAGCGCACCTCGTAGGTGCGCCCCGACTCGCTCCGCGGGAATGCCCCGCCGATGGCGAGCTTGTATGTCTTCGGAACAGTCAGTCGCGCGCTCACTTTGCCCCCTTGAGGTATGCCTGGAGTCCGTGGCGTCCGCCTTCGCGGCCGTAGCCCGACTCCTTGTATCCGCCGAACGGGCTCGACGGGTCGAAACGGTTGAAGGTGTTGGCCCAGACGACGCCTGCGCGGAGTCGATCGGCGACCGCGAGGATCCGCGACCCCTTCTCCGACCAGATGCCGGCCGACAGACCGTACGGGGTGTTGTTGGCCTTGGCGATCGCCTCGGCGGGAGTGCGGAAGGTCAGCACCGACAGGACGGGTCCGAAGACCTCGTCGCGGGCGATGCGGTGGGAGGCCTCGACGCCGGTGAAGATCGTCGGGGCGAACCAGAAGCCCTTCTCCGGGATCGCGCACTCCGCGGTCCAGCGCTGCGCGCCTTCGTCCTCGCCGATCTGGCTGAGTTCCTTGATCCTGGCCAGCTGCTCGGCCGAGTTGATCGCGCCGATGTCGGTGTTCTTGTCGAGGGGATCGCCCAGACGCAGAGTCGACAGCCGTGTCTTGAGGCGGTCGACGACCTCATCGTG
The DNA here is from genome assembly GCF_058797175.1 of Microbacterium sp. GW823-FHT02G05. NCBI lineage: Bacteria > Bacillati > Actinomycetota > Actinomycetes > Micrococcales > Microbacteriaceae > Microbacterium > Microbacterium sp. GW823-FHT02G05. Next base: position 148,701 of record NZ_JBXAJK010000002.1, on the reverse strand, counting down.
GATGGACTCCTGCACGAGCAGACGGCTTCCCGCACAGCAGACATGCCCCTGGTTGAAGAAGATGCCGTTGACGATCCCCTCGACAGCCTGGTCGATCGGGGCGTCGTCGAACACGATGTTCGCGGCCTTGCCGCCCAGCTCCAGCGTGACGCTCTTACCGGAACCTGCGACCGTGCGTGCGATCTCACGTCCGACGCCGGTGGATCCGGTGAAGGCGATCTTGTCGACGTCCGGATGCCGTACAAGTGCCGCACCCGTGGCGCCCGCCCCGGTCACGATGTTGACGACACCAGCGGGAAGGTCAGCCTGCTGCAGGATCTCCGCGAACAGGAGCGCCGTGAGCGGTGTGGTCTCCGCCGGCTTCAGGACGACCGTGTTGCCCGCAGCCAGAGCGGGGGCGACCTTCCACGCCAGCATCAGCAGCGGGAAGTTCCACGGGATGATCTGTCCCGCCACGCCCAGCGAGCGGGGATCGGCGCCGAGACCGGCGTAGTCGAGCTTGTCGGCCCAGCCCGCGTAGTAGAAGAACCAGGATGCGACGAGCGGAACGTCGACATCGCGGGCTTCCTTGATGGGCTTGCCGTTGTCGAGACTCTCGGCGACGGCAAGCTCACGGGCGCGCTCCTGCACGAGTCGGGCAATGCGGAAGAGGTACTTTCCGCGATCGCGACCGGACATCTTCGACCACACCTTGGTGTGGGCGCGGCGCGCCGCGGCGACCGCAGCGTCGATGTCTTCTTCGGAGGCGTGCGCGATCGTTGCGATGTGCGACTCATCCGCCGGGGAGATCGTCGTGAACGGTTCTCCCCGTCCCTCGACGAACTCCCCGTCGAGGAAGAGCCCGTAGCTGTCGCGCAGTGAGAGGATCGATCGCGCCTCAGGCGCGGGTGCGTATTCCAGGAAACTCATCATGCTCCTAGTCGATGGTCACGTAGTCGGGGCCGGAGTAGTGGCCGGTACGAAGCTTCTGGCGCTGCAGGAGAACGTCGTTCAGAAGACTGGATGCGCCGAAGCGGAAGAGATGCGGCTGCAGCCAGTCCTCCCCCACGGTCTCGGCAACGAGGACGAGATACTTGATCGCGTCCTTGGACGTGCGGATGCCGCCGGCCGGCTTCACCCCGATCTTCTCGCCGGTCAGGCGGTACCAGTCGCGCACGACCTCCAGCATGAGCAGCGTCACGGGCAGCGTTGCCGCAGGCGCGACCTTGCCGGTGGACGTCTTGATGAAGTCGCCTCCCGCCAGGATCGCGAGCCATGACGCCCGCTTGATGTTGTCGTAGGTGTTCAGCTCTCCCGTCTCCAGGATCACCTTGAGCGAGGCGTAGCTGCCGTCCTCACGGCGGCATGCTTCTTTGACACGCACGATCTGCTCGAACACGAGCGCATAGTTCCCGGCGAGGAACGCGCCGCGGTCGATGACCATGTCGATCTCATCCGCGCCGGCAGCGACCGCCTCCCGCGTGTCCGCGAGCTTGATGGCCATCGACGAGCGCCCACTCGGGAACGCGGTTGCCACGGCGGCGACGGAGACACCGCCGTGATCCGGGTCGCCGTGCCGTGCGCCGAGCGCATCCACCGCGTAGGGCACCATGTCGCCGTAGACACAGACCGCGGCGACCAACGGGGTCGTCGGATCCGAGGCATCCGGGTTCATCGCCTTCGCGACGAGCGATCGCACCTTGCCCGGTGTATCCGCACCCTCCAGCGTCGTCAGGTCGATGAGTCGCACGATCGTGTCGAGCGCCCATGCCTTGGACGTCGTCTTGATCGAGCGGGTGCCCAGCGCCGCAGAGCGCTGCTCGAGCCCCACGGCATCGACGCCAGGCAGCCCATGCAGGAAGCGCCGGAGTGTCGCGTTGTCGGGTTCACCACCCAACATGTCTTCCGCCGTCCGGCGGGTGAGTTCACTTGTCGTCACTTCTCCTCCAAGAGTGCTCGAGCGGTTTCTTCGTCGGTCACCAGTACGCTGCACAGCCCCGTCGTCACGACGGTGCGGGCGATGTCGTACTTCCCGTGACCGGACGTCACGAAAATTGCGGTCTCGGCGGAACGCAGCCGGTCGAGCCCCAGGCCGACCGTGCGCGCATCCAGCTCAGGAGCGACGATATGGCCGTCCGCGTCGATGTAACGGCCGAGAACGTCGCCCACAGCACCGCGCTGGGCGAGTTCGACGATGTCGTCGACGCTCAGGTAGCCGTTCTCCACATGCGCAGAATGACGGTCGCATGCGCCCGCGGTGAAGAGGAAGGCGTCCGCGGATGCGGCCTGCTCAAGGACTCCCGCCACCGTGCGATCGCTTTCGATCGCCTGCTTGGTCTCCAGGCGCTCCAGGATCGCGGGGCTGGGCAGCAGCGCGACCTGACCGTTGCCACGCTGGGCGATCGTCGCTGCAAGGGAGGCCGCCCCGCCGGGACGGCGATTCACGCTGACGCCGCCATTCATCTGCACGACCGTCACACCGTGCGCCCATCGCTCGGGCAGCCGCTCTGCCGTCGCGGTGAGCGTGCGTCCCCAGCTGACCGCGAGCGTGCGAGGCACGGGTCGAAGCGCGGCCAGCAGGTCCGCCGCAGCCTGCGCGACGCGCTCCAGCGAATCCTCGCCTTCCCCCGAGGAGGGAACGACGACGGCGTCCGCGAGCCTGAATCGCTGACGGAGCTCTCGCTCGACGCCGAGCCTGCGAGCACGCGGGTGCACGATCTCGATCCGAACGATCCCCGCCTCGCGTGCCTGAGCCAGCAGACGACCGACCTTCCAACGCGAGATGCGCAACAGGCCGCCGATCTCGTCCTGCGTCTTGTTGTCGTCGTAGTAGAGCTCCGCGACACGCACGGCGAGCAGCTCGTCGTCGAGAGTGATCGTCATGCCTCGACCATACGCCCGTACCCGCGTACGCGCACCGCCATGCTCATATGAGCATGAAGTGCGGAGGCGCTGCGCATTCGCTCAGACCGGCTTGCGACGCGAAAGGGGGGTGACCCGGATCATCCGAGTCACCCCCCCCTTCTGCGCTGCGCTCAGGAGAGCGGCATGCGCTTGCGGCTGGTCAGCACCTGGTCGACGATGCCGTACTCCAGTGCTTCCGCCGCCGACAGGATCTTGTCGCGATCGATGTCGCGGTTGACCTGCTCGACGGGCTTGCCGGTGTGGCGGGCCATCGTCTCTTCGAGCCAGGTGCGCATGCGGAGGATCTCCGCGGCCTGGATCTCGATGTCGGAGGCCTGACCGTGGCCTGCTTCACCCATCGCCGGCTGGTGCATGAGCACACGGGCGTTGGGCAGAGCGAGGCGCTTGCCCGGCGCACCTGCGGCGAGCAGCACGGATGCCGCCGACGCAGCCTGGCCGAGGACGACCGTCTGGATCTGCGGCGCCACGTACTGCATGGTGTCGTAGATCGCCGTCATCGCAGTGAATGAGCCACCCGGCGAGTTGATGTACATCGTGATGTCACGCTCGGAGTCCTGGCTCTCCAGAACCAGGAGCTGAGCCATCACATCGTCGGCTGAGGCGTCATCGACCTGGACGCCGAGGAAGATCACGCGGTCTTCGAACAGCTTGTTGTACGGGTCCTGGCGCTTGAAGCCATAGGCGGTGCGCTCTTCGAACTGGGGAAGAACGTATCGGCTGGACGGCAGGTTGCCGGCTGAGCGGAAGGTGGGGGTGTGCATGAGAGTCCTCTCGCTCCGGTTCCTACTTGGCGTCCTGGTCGGTGCCGCCGCCGCCGATGACGTCAGTGGCCGACTCGCGGATGTGGTCCACGAAGCCGTACTCCAGCGCCTGCTCAGCGGTGAACCAGCGGTCGCGATCACCATCGGCGTTGATCTGCTCGACCGACTTGCCGGTCTGCGCTGCCGTGATCTCCGCGAGGCGGTTCTTCATCGAGATGATGAGCTGCGCCTGCGTCTGGATGTCGCTCGACGTACCGCCGAAGCCGCCGTGCGGCTGGTGCAGCAGCACGCGGGCGTTCGGCGTGATGTAGCGCTTGCCCTTCGTGCCCGCGGTCAGCAGAAGCTGGCCCATCGAGGCCGCCATGCCGATGCCGACGGTGACGATGTCGTTCGGCACGAACTGCATGGTGTCGTAGATCGCCATGCCCGCCGTGATCGACCCGCCGGGCGAGTTGATGTAGAGGTAGATGTCACGCTCGGAGTCTTCTGCGGCGAGGAGAAGGATCTTCGCGCAGATCTCGTTTGCGTTCTCGTCTCGCACCTCTGAGCCGAGCCAGATGATGCGATCTTTCAGCAGCCTGTCGAAGACGCTCGTCGCGACGAGGGGTTCTGCAGCCATGTCAGCTCCTGTTTCCGTGTTCGGTGATTCGAATCTACCGGCGCCGACGCGGTGCACCGCGCGTGTTCGCCGTCGGCATATCGCGCGTCTCTCCCCGTAGCAGGAGACCGTATGACGCCATACGGTCTGCTGCCGCACGGAAGCCCGGTACCGTCGAGGTATGTCTGTCTCCGCACCACCGCTCGGCCTGCTCCTCGACGTCGATGGCCCCATCGCCAGCCCGATCAGCCGTTCGATCGCGATCGACTCGATTGTGCGCGATCTCGTGATCCTCGCGGATGCCGGTGTGCCCATCGTCTTCAACACCGGCCGTTCGGATGCCTTCATCCGTGACGAGGTCGTCGAGCCGTTGCTTGCGGCAGGTCTTCCCGAGCACGCGCGCGTGTTCGCCGTGTGCGAGAAGGGGGCGGTCTGGTTCGAGATCACGCCTCGAGGAATGGGTGAGATCCACGTCTCCCCCGAACTCGCTGTGCCTGCGCCCTACGGGGAGTCCATCGAGCGTCTGGTTTCGGAGCGCTTCTCATCGCACATGTTCTTCGACCACACGAAGCGGGCGATGGTCTCGGTCGAGCAGCACACGCATGTCGACAACGCGGACTACAAGCACCATCAGCGCGATTTCGACGCCGCGGCCTTCGCAGAGATGGCTCACCACGATCTGGGCGTCGAGCACGACGGCCGTGAAGCGCCGGCATCCGCCGCCACGATCGACTACCGGATCGACTCGACCATCATCTCCACCGACATCGAATCCATTCGGCTCGGCAAAGACCTCGGCGCACTCCGCGCGATCGAGCTCCTGCTCCCCCAGGGGCCGCTGCCGATCCGCTGGCGCACCGTCGGCGACTCTCGCACGGACTACGCCATGGCCGATTGGCTCCACGAACAGGGATATGACGTCGCGCACGTCGACGTGCGCCCCGCCGATGGCGTTCCAGAGACGCCCTATCCGGTCCTCACCGCCGGTGAACTGATCCACGACGAGGCAGGGGCAGCGTTCCTCACCCGCTGGGTCGAGATGGTGCAGGGCATCGCGATCAGCGACCACGATGTGCGGTGATTCTCAGTCTGTGGCGTCAGACGCGAGCTCAGCTGCGTAGGCGGTGACCGAGCGCGTGTACCGCGGCAGGTGGGGCGCGAGCGCGACGAGTGCGACGCTCGCCGCCTCTTCTGCACGCCCGGCGGAGACCAGCGCCAGCGCATAGAAGGCGGATGCGGCATCCTGCAGCTCCCCGCCGCGACGGCGCTCCTCGGCCAAGAGAGCCAGACTCTCTTCGAGGCGTCCGAGGTTGCGCAGCGTGCTCGCGAGTTGGATCACGGCTTGCGAACGGAGATCCTCCTCGAGCCCGCCGTGCAGGGCGGCGCGATAGAGCGGCTCCGCGTCCTCCTCCAGACCCGCTGAGTCGCGTGCGCCGGCCTGCTCGAACAGGGCCTGCGCATCCCCGGGCGCCCGTTCCGCAGCCAGTGCATCGATCGCGCGCACGCGCGCCATGTCATCCAGCGCCTCGTCCGTCCAGACGGCATCCACCCGCTCTTGCCAGCTCATCTACTCGTCCTCTCTGAAACGACGAAGGGCGGATGCCGCAGCATCCGCCCTTCTACACACCGACCGAATTACTCGGCGGCGTCAGCCTTCTTGGCCGGAGCCTTCTTCGCAGCCGGCTTCTTGGCGGGCTTGGCTTCTGCGTCGTCCGCGGCAGCCTTCTTCGCCGGAGCCTTCTTGGCGGGGGCCTTCTTCGCGGGCTTCTCCTCCGCAGCGGCCTCTTCGGTCTCGTCCTCGTCGACGGCGATGAAGCCGCTCAGGTCGACAGCCTTGCCGTTCGAGTCCACGACCTTCACCTTGCCGAGAGCAATCGCGATGGCCTTGTTGCGCGCAACCTCGCCGACGAGAACAGGCAGCTGACCTGCAGACTGCAGCGCCTCGACGAACTCCTGCGGAGCCATTCCGTACTGCGCAGCGGACTGGATCAGGTACTGCGTCAGCTCGTCCTGCGACACCTGGACGTTCGCGTCCTCGGCGATCGCGTCGAACAGCACCTGCGTACGGAACTGCTTCTCGCTCGCCTCGGTGACCTCTGCGCGGTGCTCGTCGTCCTCAAGGCGACCCTCACCGTCGAGGTGGTTGTGTACCTCGTCTTCGATCAGCTTCGGCGGAACAGGGATCTCGACCTTGGCGAGGAGCGCCTCGATGAGCTGGTCGCGCGCGGCAGAGCCCTGCGCGAACACGCCCTGCTGCGAGACGCGCTCGCTCAGGCTCTCGCGGAGCTCGGCGATCGTGTCGAACTCGCTCGCGATCTGCGCGAAGTCGTCGTCAGCCTCGGGGAGCTCGCGCTCCTTGACAGCCTTGACCGTCACGGAGACCTCCGCTTCGGAGCCGGCGTGGTCGCCGCCAACAAGCTTCGAACGGAACGTAGTGTCTTCACCGGCCGTCAGCGACTCGATCGCGTCGTCGATGCCCTCGAGCAGCTCGCCGGAGCCGACCTCGTAGGACACGCCCTCGGCGCGGTCGATCTCAGCGCCGTCGATCGTCGCGACGAGGTCGAGCTCGACGAAGTCGCCCTTGGCCGCCGGACGGTCGACGGGGATCAGGGTGCCGAAGCGGGCACGGAGGTTGTTGAGCTCCTCCTCGATCGCAGCCTCGTCGGTCTCGACGGCGTCGACCGTGAGCGTGATGTCGTCGTAGCTGGGCAGCGTGATCTCGGGACGGACATCGACCTCGATCTCGACAAGCAGGTCGCCGGAGAAGTCCTTCTCGTTCGGCCACTGGGTGATGTCTGCCGAAGGGCGGCCGACAATGCGGATCTTGTGCTCCGCGACGGCCTCCTGGAAGAAGCGGTCCAGGCCCTCGTTGACGGCGTGCTCGATGACCGCACCGCGACCGACGCGCTGGTCGATGATCGGCGCCGGAACCTTGCCCTTGCGGAAGCCGGGGATCTGCACGTCCTGAGCAATGTGCTCGTACGCGTGCGCAATGCCGGCCTTGAGGTCTTCCGGGGTGACCGTGATGTTCAGCTTGACCCGGGTCGGGGTCAGCGTCTCAACGGTGCTGTTCGCCATGCTGATGTTCTCCTTGTGAATGACCCGCGCACTTCAGCGGCGCGGTCGAGAGGTGTCACGTATACGACGTCGGGGCGACAGGATTTGAACCTGCGACCTCCCGCTCCCAAAGCGGGCGCTCTACCAAGCTGAGCTACGCCCCGGATGAACCCGCGCACGCGGGAACGGCCTCAACGAGTCTAACGGACGAGAGCACCCCTCAACGTCCGCTATGATCAATGAGTCCCCTTCCGGAAGGTCGGGTTCCGCAGAATCAACAACTGAATACTCACGACCGGTGCGATTGAGCCCCGGAATCGGGGCTGTAGCTTAGTGGTAAAGCCTCTGTCTTCCAAACAGATGATGCGAGTTCGATTCTCGTCAGCCCCTCCGATCCAGAACGCCCCGCCACTCGACGGGGCGTTCTGCATTTCATGCACGACGACCGCGATAGAGTCGCCTCACGCCCGAGTCGACAGGAGCCTGCACATGACGGATCCGATCGTCCGCTCCGGGCAGGCGATGCCCGGCCGTCATGAGCTTCCTCCGCACTTTCACGGTGGAGCGGCCGACGCCACAACTCCCCTCGCCGCGCGGGCACGACGTCAGAGACGGTGGATCTATCCTGCGGTCGCCGTGCTGGTGCTGTGCGTCGGCGCGGGTGTGCAGCTCGCTTCTCATCTCGCCTACGACGATGCTCGCTCGAAGTGGGAGGACGCTTCCGGCGATTGGGAGCGCACCCGCGAGGAGTCCGCAGCCCTCGTGCTGCAGACGCAGGGCGCGGCAGCCGCCGGACGCACGATCCTGAGCGTCGGGACGGACGCGCTTCTGCCCGCCCAGACGCGCGGAGAACTCGAGGGCGCGCTGAAGAGCGCGGACGACGCGTCAGCGAAAGCAGACGCGAAGGTGAAGAGCGATGCCGAGGCCCCGCCGAGCAAACCTGACTGGTTCTGGTCGCTCATCCCGGCCGCGGCCGCGTTGCGGGATGACACCGCCGCCACCCGCGAAGCCGACGCTGATCTCGAGTCGCTCGCGGATGCGGTAGAGGTGGCACTCGACACGCTCACCGCTGCGGGTGGCGCAGCACTCGCCGGTGCTGCCGGCGCTGTTCCCGCGATTGAGACCGAGAACCGCTGGGCGCGCACAGCCGACGTCATCGCTCTGCGGGAAGCAGGATCCGACGCTTCAGCCGCGAGTTCAGCGTTCGACGAACTCTCCGGCGACATCTATCAGCAACTCGAAGAGGCGGTCGACGCTGTTCGGGTATCGGCGGCCCAAGAGCTCGACGAGAAGTCAGGCGATCTCTATGACGTGCGCCTCGAGATCGAAGACTACGCCCGCTCCATCGCCGGGGGCGTGCTGCTCGACTTCGACTGGGCTGACATCGTGAACGGACACGGCGACAACGGCAGCGCGGGAGGAACCGCGACCTGGAACTCCGCGTCGGGTGGCTTCTCCACCATCACGCTCTCCAACTCTGTCGCCGAGATGTGGCCCAGCGATGTGATGCGCGCCCTGGTCACCCATGAGGTGGGGCACGCGATCGCCGCGAAATGCTGGGAGAAGTTCGACTGGGAGGATCAGTCCGCGAACGAAGCCTGGGCGACGGCCTGGGCGCTGAGCATGGGTCACACCGCCGAAGGCAATGGCGCCTCACTCTACGGATACCCAGAACAGAGCATGATCGACGCCGCAGCATCCTGCCGCTGACGCGCAGAACCAGCCCTCTCCCGCGACACCCTTGAAACGAGAACTGCCCCTGGCAGAGCCAGGGGCAGTTCTCAAGAGAGCGGTCGCTGCCGCGTCTTCTTCGCGTGGTCGTTCAGATCAGCTCTGCCCGCGACGCTCACGCAGCTGCGTCAGCGCGTCTTCGAGCAGCTGTACAGCCTCATCGTCGGTGCGACGTTCCTTCACGTAGGCGAGGTGCGTCTTGTACGGCTCGGCCTTCGCGATCTCCGGCGGGTTCTCCTTGTCACGCCCCGCCGGCAGGCCGGTCTGGGGGTGATCGATGACCTCGGGGATCTCCTCCTCAGGGAGGCCCGCGGCGAAGTAGCGGACGGTCTCGTTGCCGAGGCCATCCCAGTACGACACCGCGATGCGGTCGGCGTGGTAGCCGTGATCCTGCTCGCCCATGGGACCAGAGCCCACACGGGTACCGCGAATCGCGTTTCCTCCGGTAGCCATCAGATGACCTCGAACTTCGTGATCAGGCCCAGCGCGACGATGGCGATGAACCAGGCGAGGGCGAGGATGATCGTGAAGCGGTTGAGGTTGCGCTCGGCGAGACCGGACGAACCGGCTGCCGAGGACATGCCACCACCGAACATGTCGGAGAGACCGCCACCGCGACCCTTGTGAAGAAGGATCAAAAGGGTCAGCAGAACGCTGGTGATGCCCAGCAGCACCTGCAGGACAAACTGAAGAATCTGCACGAAATGGCCTTTCAAGCGGACGGGGCTGTCCGCATAACGGTCAAGTATACGTCGAGGGTGTCAGCGAACCCGCGTCACACACCGACGTGCTTCTGGAACCGAATGATCGAGCTGAACTCATCGGCCAGCAGGCTTGCGCCTCCGACGAGCGCACCGTCGACGTCGGGCTCTCGCATGAAGGCCGCGATGTTCGAAGCCTTCACCGAGCCACCGTAGAGCACGCGGGTGCGTGCTGCGGCATCCGCATCGAGAACTGTGGAAAGAACGGTGCGCAGTGCGGCGCACACTTCCTGTGCCTGAGCCGGCGTTGCCGCCTGGCCGGAGCCGATGGCCCAGACCGGCTCGTAGGCGACGACGATCTCCGCGGACGCCGACACACCCTCAAGAGCGGCCTTGAGCTGACCGGCCGGAACCGCGCTCGCACCGAACTTCTCGAGATCCTCTGCCGTCTCGCCGACGCAGATCACCGGCACGAGGCCGTGCTTGAGCGCAGCCTTGACCTTCGCCGCAACGACATCGTCGCCCTCGGCGTGGTACTCGCGACGCTCGGAGTGGCCGATGATGACGTACTTTGCGTCGAGCTTGGCAAGGAACGCACCCGAGATCTCACCCGTGTAGGCACCCGAGTCGTGAGCGGACAGGTCCTGCGCACCGAGTGCGAACGGGATCTTGTCAGCGTCGATGAGAGTCTGCACACTGCGCAGGTCGGTGAACGGCGGGAAGACCGCAACCTCGACGGTGCCGTCTTCGTGCTTGGCATCCTTGAGCGTCCAGTGCAGCTTCTGCACGAACGCGACCGCCTGCAGGTGGTCCAGGTTCATCTTCCAGTTGCCCGCAATCAGCGGGGTACGAGTGGTTACGCCCATCCGAGCACCTCCAGGCCGGGGAGTTTCTTGCCCTCGAGGAACTCGAGGCTTGCGCCTCCGCCCGTCGAGATGTGACCGAACTGGTCATCACTGAAACCGAGCTGACGCACGGCCGCAGCAGAGTCGCCGCCGCCGACGACGCCGAGGCCGTCGACCTCGGTCAGCGCCTGTGCGACGGCTTTGGTTCCGGCGGCGAACGCCGGGAACTCGAACACGCCCATCGGACCGTTCCAGAAGACGGTGCGCGATCCGCGGATTACCTCCGCGAAGCGGGCGGCCGTTTCCGGGCCGATGTCGAGACCGATACCGGATGCTCCGAATGCCGTGCTCTCGATCGCGTCAGCCGCGACGGTCTCGTGCGCAGCATCCGCAGCGAACGACGCCGCGACGACGACATCTGTCGGCAGCACGATCTCGACGCCGCGCTCCGTGGCCTCAGCCAGGTAGCCGCGAACAGTGTCGAGCTGATCCTTCTCGAGCAGGCTCGATGCCACAGCGTGGCCTTCGGCCGCGAGGAACGTGAACAGCATGCCGCCGCCCACGAGGATGCGGTCGACGCGCGGGAGCAGGTGGGAGATCACGCCGAGCTTGTCGCTGACCTTGGAACCGCCGAGGACGACCGTGTAGGGGCGCTCGGGGTTCTCCGTGAGACGGTCGAGCACGTCGAGTTCGGTCGCGATCAGCAGTCCCGCCGCGGACGGCACCTGCTGTGCAAGCTCATAGACACTGGCCTGCTTGCGGTGAACGACACCGAAGCCATCGGACACCAGGGCATCGCCGAGCGATGCGAGCTGCGTCGCGAACTCCGCACGAGCCTGCGCATCCTTCGAGGTCTCCCCCGCGTTGAACCGCAGGTTCTCGATCACGACGACATCGCCGTCTTCGAGCGAGGCCACGGCCTCCTGTGCGGACTCGCCCACCGTGTCGCGAGCGAACGCGACCGGCTTGCCGAGCAGCTCCGAGAGTCGCTGAGCGACCGGCTCGAGGCTGTACTGCGGGTCAGGCGCGCCATCCGGTCGCCCGAGGTGCGAGCAGATGATGACGCGGGCGCCCTGGTTGATCAGGGCGTTGAGGGTCGGCAGCGATGCGCGCACGCGGCCATCGTCCGTGATGACGCCGTCCCGCAGGGGAACGTTCAGGTCACAACGGACGATGACGCGCTTGCCATCGAGCGAACCCAGAGATTCGAGGGTGCGCAGACTCATATGCGGATCAGAGCCGCTCTGCGACGTACTCGGTCAGGTCGACGAGACGGTTGGAGTAGCCCCACTCGTTGTCGTACCAGCTCGAGACCTTGACCAGGTTGCCGCTGACGTTGGTGAGCGTCGCGTCGAAGATCGAGGAGTGCGGGTTGTGCACGATGTCGCTCGAGACGATCTCGTCCTTGTTGTACTGCAGCACACCGTTCAGACGGCCCTCAGCAGCGGCCTTCTTGTAGGCGGCGTTGACCTCGTCGACCGTGAGGTCGTCGCGGTCGGCGATGAGGGTGAGGTCGACGATCGAGCCGGTGGGAACCGGAACACGGTAGGACGAGCCCGAGAGCTTGCCGTTGAGCTCCGGCAGGACCAGGCCGATGGCCTTGGCAGCACCGGTCGATGCCGGGGTGATGTTGATGGCGGCGGCGCGGGCGCGGCGCAGGTCGCCGTGCGGGCCATCCTGCAGGTTCTGGTCTGCGGTGTAGGCGTGTGCCGTCATCATGAAGCCACGCTCGATGCCGAAGGCCTCGTTGAAGACCTGCGCGAGGGGCGCGAGGCAGTTCGTGGTGCAGGATGCGTTCGAGATGATGTGGTCGGTCTCGGGGTTGTAGGTCTCTTCGTTGACGCCCATGACGATCGTCGCGTCGTCACCCGTCGCGGGAGCCGAGATGAGGACCTTCTTGGCGCCGGCCTCGATGTGCTTCTTGGCCAGCTCTGCCTTGGTGAAGAAGCCGGTCGACTCGATGACGATGTCGACGCCCAGCTCACCCCACGGGAGGTTGGCGGGGTCACGCTCGGCGAAGGCCTTGATCTCCTTGCCGTTGACCGTGATGCTGTCGTCGTCGTAGCTGATGTCAGCGTTGAGAACGCCGCCCACCGAGTCGTACTTCAGCAGGTGCGCGAGGGTCTTGTTGTCGGTGAGGTCGTTGACCGCAACGATCTCGATGTCTGCACCCTGCTCGAGTGCCGCGCGGAAGTAGTTCCGGCCGATACGGCCGAAGCCGTTGATTCCGATCTTTACAGACACGGAGGTCTCCTGTTTCTCAAAGCGCATGACGCGCGATTGCGTGGAAGGCAGCAGGACAACGGCGTCCCGACGGGCGTGATTCCCATCGGGACGCCCGTTTGTTTACGACAGTACCAGCAGGCCCGAGGTCTTCTCGCGCGCCGTTACGAAGCGCTCCTGAACGTTCTCCCAGTTGGCGAGATTCCAGGCAGCCTTGACGTAGTCGGCCTTCACGTTGAGGTAGTCCAGGTAGAAGGCGTGCTCCCACATGTCGAGCTGGAACAGCGGCACTGTGCCCATCGCGGTGTTCGCATGCTGGTCGAACATCTGCTGGATGATGAGGCGCTCACCGATGACATCCCAGCTGAGCACCGCCCAGCCCGAGCCCTGGATGCCCATGGCCGCTGCGGTGAAGTGCGCCTGGAACTTCTCGAACGATCCGAAGAACTCGTCGATGGCTGCCTTCAGCTCGCCCTCGGGCTCGCCGCCGCCGTTCGGCGAGAGGTTGGTCCAGAAGATCGAGTGGTTCACGTGGCCGCCGAGGTTGAACGCCAGGTCTTTCTCGAGCTTGTTGACGTTCGCGAGGTTGCCCGTCTCACGTGCCTCGGCCAGCGACTCCAGCGCGGTGTTCGCACCGGCGACATACGCGGCGTGGTGCTTCGAGTGGTGCAGCTCCATGATCTTGCCGCTGATGTGCGGCTCGAGCGCCGAGTAGTCGTAGGGAAGGTCGGGGAGCGTGTAAATCGCCATTTCGGTTCATCCAATCCGCGCCGCGCCGCGGCGCTTACAGGGTCCTCGCGCCGCCGAATGCGGCAGGAGGCCGGACATCGTTCATCCTACTGAGGGCAACGCCGTCGTGGCCGGGTTCCTTCCCGTTCCGTGGAGACAGCGCGCGACGCGCTCAGTTGTCGAGGCCGGCGGGCACCGCCGACTCGGTTCCCGGAATGCCATCGGCCTGCGCACGCTTGTCGGCCATCGCGAGGAGACGACGGATGCGACCTGCCACGGCGTCCTTCGTCAGCGGCGGATCGGCATGGTGTCCCAGCTCGTCCAGGCTCGCGTCACGGTGCGAGAGACGAAGCTCCCCCGCCATCCGCAGGTGATCAGGCACATCCTCACCGAGGATCTCGAGCGCGCGCTCGACGCGCGCGCAGGCGGCGACCGCGGCCTGCGCAGAACGACGCAGGTTCGCATCGTCGAAGTTCACCAGCCGGTTGACACCAGCGCGCACCTCACGACGCTGACGCATCTCTTCCCAGGCTGCCGCGGTCTTCTCTGCACCCATGAGGCTCAGCAGGGCGCGGATAGATTCGCCCTCGCGCACGACGACGCGGGGCATTCCCCGCACCTCGCGAGCTTTTGCCGCGATGCCGATACGATGCGCCGCCCCGACGAGGGCCATCGCGGCCTCTGACGTCGGGCACGCGACCTCGAGCATGGCCGAACGGCCCGGCTCGCTGAGCGAACCCGCGGCGAGGAAGGCACCGCGCCACAGACCGGCGAGCTCTTCGCGGGAGCCGGTCGTGAGACGGTTCGGAAGACCACGGACCGGACGGCGACGCTGGTCGAGCAGACCGGTCTGGCGCGCCAGGGTCTCGCCGGCCGCGATGACACGGACCGCGTAACGGGCACTCTCGTGGCCAGACGCCCCCTGCACCTGGGCGATCTCGGGACGAACACCGAAGATCTCCGCGAGATCACGGGCGACGCGGCGAGCCAGCAGCTCCGCATCCACCTCTGCTTCGACCGCAACGCGGTTGGCAATCGAGTGCAGTCCGCCGGCGAACCGGAGGACCGCCGTCACCTCCGCGACGCGCACTGTCGGAGGCGCATTCCGGATGCTGACGAGTTCTGCCTTGACGTCGGTGGTGAGTGCCACGAGACTCCTTTTCGCTCCCTGTGCCGGATCGCGACACAAGGGACTAGCCTAGTCGGCTCTCAGACCTCATTCACGCCCGAGGTCGCGGTGCCGCACGCTGATGGACACACCGGGGACGGCGGCCAGACGGCGGGAGAGCTCGATCGCCATCGCCACAGAGCGGTGCTTTCCGCCTGTGCAGCCGATCGCAACAGTCGAGTGACTCTTGTTCTCCCGCTGGTAGCCCTCGAGCACGGGCACGAGCGCCTTTTCGTAAGCACCGAGGAACTCTTGCGCACCGTCGCGCGAGAGCACGTATTCGCTCACCTCACGGTCCTGACCGTCATGGTTGCGAAGCTCCTCGATCCAGAACGGATTCGGCAGGAAACGCATGTCCGCCACCAGATCGGCGTCGGAGGGCATTCCGTACTTGAATCCGAAACTCATGATGGTCAGGCGGTGACGTGCGGCGCCCTCTTCGGCGAAGAGAGCGGACACGTCGGTCACGAGACGATGGATGTTGAAGGTCGAGGTGTCGATGATGATGTCGGCGGCCTCGCGAATCGGCGCGACGCGTGTCCGTTCGAGGCGGATGCCGTCGAGCAGCGTCCCGTCGCCCTGGAGCGGGTGCGGCCTGCGGACCGACTCGAAACGGCGCACGAGCACATCGTCTGAGGCGTCCAGGAACAGGACACGGACGGAGCCGTGGTCCCGCAGCGCGCGAGTCACCTCAGGGAAATCATCGAAGAGGTTGCGGCCGCGCACGTCGACGACCGCAGCGACCTTGGGAAGAGCAGCGCCACCGAGATTGGCCAGATCGAGCAGAGGCCGCAGCATCTGCGGAGGGAGGTTGTCGACGACATACCATCCCAGGTCTTCCAACGCGTTGGCCGCCGTCGAACGCCCCGCGCCCGACATGCCCGTGACGATCAGAAACTCGCCCTGGTCGTCGACACTCATGATCTCTCCCTCGCTTTCGTCCAGCGTACCGAGAATTCGAGGTTCACGGAGCGAGTACGCACACCCGCACGGTCATCGCGCGAGATGCACCTGGATGCTCTCCGCGAGCGCCGGCCCGATACCCGGCACCTCGCGTATCTGGTCGCTCGTCGCCGCACGCAATGCCGCCACCGACCCGAAGTGGCGAAGGAGCACCTTGATGCGCGTCGCTCCGAGCCCCGGGACTTCGGCGAGAACGGTCGTGATGTCACGTTTGCGCTTCTTGCGTTGATGCGTGATCGCGAATCTATGGGCCTCATCACGAAGTCTCTGGACAAGATAGAGCGCCTCACTCGTGCGCGGCAGAATCACGGGGTACTCCTCCCCCGGCAACCAGATCTCCTCCAGCCGTTTGGCGATACCGCAGAGTCCGATCTCCGAGTGTCCTGCGTCTCGGAGCGCCCGCGCCGCCGCCTCCACCTGCGGCTTTCCGCCGTCGACGAGCAGCAGTTGCGGCGGATAGGCAAATCGAGGGCGCTTGCGGGAGGGCGTCTGCTCAGATGTTTCTGCCGTTGACGAGGCCGGCGCGACCTCAGCATCCGCACGCGCGTCTGATCCACTCGGATCATCGAGGTACGCGAGCCGTCGGCGAAGCACCTGATACATCGAGTCGGTGTCGTCCGTCGTCTCCGCGATTCCGAACGATCGGTACTGGTCTTTGCGCGGCAGGCCGTCTTCGAAGACGACCATCGATGCGACGACGTTCGTGCCACTGAGGTGCGAGATGTCGAAGCACTCGATCCGAAGAGGTGCCTCGTCGAGCCCGAGCGCCTCTTGCAGGTCGTTCAGCGCCTGCGTGCGGGCGGAGTAGTCACTCGTCCGTCGTGTCTTGTGTCGGATCAGCGCCTGCTGGGCATTGAGCGTCGCCGTGCGCATGAGTTCGGCACGCTGCCCGCGCTGCGCGACCACGATCTCGACCTTCGCGCCACGACGCTCTCGCAGCCACGCCTCCAGCTCGGCGTGGTCGTCGGGCAGCGCCGGAACGACGACGCGGCGAGGCACGTCTGGGCCCTTCGCATCGCCGTATGCGCGCTGCAGCATCTGATCGATGAGCTCGCCTCCGGTGATGTCGATCTCTTTGTCGATCGCCGTTGCGCGCACTCCGCGTACGCGGCCGCCTCGAATCACGAAATGCTGCACCGCCGCCGAGAGCTCGTCCTCCGCGACACCGAAGAGGTCGGCGTCCTCGTGATCGTCGAGGACGAGCGCGCTCTTGCCGAGCACCGCCTCGATGGCCGCCAGCTTGTCGCGATAGCGGGCGGCGCTCTCGTAATCCATGGCGATGGAGGCTTCTTGCATCCGCCGCGTCAGCTCGCGGGTGAAACGCTCGTCACCACCCTCCATGAAGGCGACGAAATCATCGACCATCGCGCGGTGCTCGGCGATAGTGACCGTCATCGAGCACGGACCACCGCACTTGCCGATCTGCCCGGGAAAGCACGGTCGGCCCGACTGCATCGCCCGCTTGTAGCTCGCGTCGCTGCACGTGCGGATCGGGAAGGCCTTGACCATCAGGTCGATGGTCTCGTGCACCGCCCAGACCTTCGGATAGGGGCCGAAGTACTTCGCGCCGAGTATGCGGCGATTGCGCGTCACAAGTACTCGCGGCGCCTCATCGGCGAGAGTGACCGCCATGAACGGGTAGGACTTGTCGTCTTTGTAACGGACGTTGAACGGCGGATCGAACTCCTTGATCCACATGTACTCGAGCTGCAGGGAGTCGACATCCGTCGGAACGACCGTCCACTCCACCGAGCTCGCCGTCGTGACCATCCGCCGCGTGCGCTCGTGCAGCGTGTGCAGCGGAGCGAAGTAGTTCGACAGCCGCTGTCGTAGGTTCTTCGCCTTGCCGACGTAGAGCACGCGCCCATGAGGGTCACGGAAACGATAGACCCCGGGGTCGGTCGGAATCTCTCCCTGCCGCGGCTTGTATGACAGCTGTTCGGCCATCAGCTCGCCTTGCGCGCTGCGCGCCCCTCACCGAGGATCTCCGCCAGGAAGCGCCCCGTGTGGCTCTCTTCCACCTCGGCGATCTTCTCCGGCGTGCCGACAGCCAGGATCTCGCCACCGCCTGAGCCGCCCTCGGGGCCGAGGTCGATGACCCAGTCCGCGGACTTGATGACGTCGAGGTTGTGCTCGATCACGATGACGGTGTTTCCCTTGTCGACGAGGCTGTCGAGCACTTCGAGCAGCTTGCGCACGTCTTCGAAGTGGAGACCGGTCGTGGGCTCGTCCAGCACATAGATACTGCGACCGTTGCTGCGACGCTGAAGCTCCGTCGCCAGCTTGACACGCTGTGCCTCGCCCCCGGAGAGCGTCGTGGCGGACTGACCGAGACGAACGTACCCGAGACCGACATCGACGAGCGTCTTCATGTAGCGGTGGATCGCCTGAATCGGCTCGAAGAACTCGGCGGCCTCTTCGATCGGCATCTCGAGGACCTCGGCGATGTTCTTGCCCTTGTAGTGCACGGCCAGGGTGTCGCGGTTGTAGCGCTTGCCGTGGCACACCTCGCAGTCGACGTAGACGTCCGGGAGGAAGTTCATCTCGATCTTGATCGTGCCGTCACCCGAGCATGCGTCACATCGCCCGCCCTTGACGTTGAAGCTGAACCGGCCCGGCTGGTAGCCGCGCACCTTCGCCTCGGGCGTCTCGCTGAAGAGTGTGCGAATCCGGTCGAACACACCCGTGTAGGTCGCCGGATTCGAGCGGGGCGTGCGACCGATCGGCGCCTGGTCGACGTGGATCACCTTGTCGAGGTTGTCCAGGCCGGTGACGCGCGTGTGCTTGCCCGGCACGGTGCGGGCGCCGTTGAGTCGTGCGGCGAGCACCTGATACAGGATGTCGTTGACGAGGGACGACTTGCCGGAGCCACTCACACCGGTCACCGCCGTCAGAACGCCCAGCGGGAAGTCGGCCGTCACATTCTTGAGGTTGTTCTCGCGTGCCCCGACAACGGACAGCATGCGCTTCTTGTCGAGCTTGCGACGCTTCTTCGGCGTAGGAATCGATCGGCGACCAGAGAGATAGTCTCCGGTCACGGAATCCTCGTCGGCCAGGAGCGCCTCATAAGGACCGGAGTGCACGACGACACCGCCGCCCACGCCCGCGCCAGGACCGATGTCGACGACCCAGTCCGCCGCTTCGATCGTCTCTTCGTCATGTTCGACGACGATGAGCGTGTTGCCGAGGTCGCGAAGCTTCAGGAGCGTATCGATCAGACGTCGGTTATCCCGCTGGTGCAGCCCGATCGATGGCTCGTCCAGGACGTAGAGAACGCCCGTGAGTCCCGAGCCGATCTGAGTGGCCAGACGGATGCGCTGCGCCTCGCCGCCGGAGAGGGATCCTGCCGACCGGCTGAGGTTGAGGTATGCGAGACCGACCTGGAGAAGAAAGTCGAGGCGGAGGCGGATCTCGCGCAGCACCTGCGCGGCAATCTTGGCCTCGCGGTCAGTGAGGCGCAGCTTCTCCATGAACTCACGGGCGTCCGCGAGACTGAGGTGCGACACCTCCGCGATCGAGTGTCCGTGCACAAGCACGGCGAGCACATCCGGCTTGAGGCGATCACCGTTGCAGACCGGGCAGGGAACCTCACGCAGGTACTCTCCCCAACGTCCGCGCTGCGTGTCACTTTCGGCCTGGAGGTACTGGCGTTCGATGTAAGGCACAACGCCTTCGAAGCCCGAGGCGTACCGCATCTCGCGACCATAGCGGTTCTTCCACTTGACCGTGACCTTGTAGTTCTCGCCGCGCAGCACCGCCTCCTGCACATCCTCGGAGAGCTGGTTCCAGGGCGTGTCGAGCGAGAAGTCGAGGTCTCGGGAGAGCCCCTCCAACAGACGCTCGTAGTACTGGAACAGTCCCTTGCCCTGGGTCGTCCATGGCAGGATGACGCCCTCACGGATCGAGAGCTCTTCGTCGCCGAGCATCAGGTCAACGTCGACGGACATCCTCGTACCGAGACCCGAGCATGCCGGGCAGGCGCCGAACGGTGCGTTGAAGGAGAACGTGCGCGGTTCGATCTCGGTCAGCGTGATCGCGTGTCCGTTCGGGCAGGCGAGCTTCTCGGAGAAGGACTGCCAGGCGGCATCCCCCTCCTCATCCACGAAGTTGATCTGAACGATACCGCCTGCCAGCCCGAGCGCCGTCTCGACCGAATCCGTTACCCGGCCGAGGATGTCGCCTGCGGCGACCAGACGGTCGACCACGACGGCGATGTCGTGCTTGTAGCTCTTCTTGAGCGTCGGCGGCTCTGCGAGCTGCACCATGTTGCCATCGACGATCGCGCGCGCGTATCCTTTCGCGGCGAGTTCACGGAAGAGGTCGACGAACTCGCCCTTTTTCTGAGAGACAACGGGCGCGACGATCTGGTAGCGTGTGCGCTCGGGCAGCTCCATGAGCTGATCAGCGATCTGCTGCACCGTCTGACGCTGGATCTTCTCACCGCACTCCGGACAGTGGGGCACGCCGATGCGGGCCCAGAGCAGACGCATGTAGTCGTAGATCTCGGTGATCGTGCCGACCGTCGAGCGCGGATTTCGGTTGGTCGACTTCTGGTCGATGGAGACCGCAGGGCTCAGTCCCTCGATGAAGTCGACGTCTGGTCGGTCGACCTGTCCCAGGAACTGCCGCGCATACGCGCTCAACGACTCCACATAGCGACGCTGCCCCTCGGCGAAGATCGTGTCGAACGCGAGACTCGACTTTCCAGAGCCCGAAAGCCCGGTGAACACGACGAGCGAATCGCGGGGGATGTCGAGATCGACGCTCTTGAGGTTGTGTACGCGGGCACCGCGAACACTGAGTTTTCCGGGACTGACAACTGGTACGACTGGCACCCGACAAGTCTAAGAGGAGCCACCGACATTGCGGCCGAGAGCCCTCAACTCCCCGTTCCGCCCGGACGCTCCCCCGCAGGGCGACGGCTCAGAACCGCGAATCCGGCGACGGCCAGAAGCAGCAACGCTGCTGCCGCCGGCGCCGCCCATGCCGATCCATTCGGGCGCTGCTCCGTCCACCCCAGCAGCAGCACGAGAGCAAGAGGCTGGGCGACAGCCTGAACGATCACGAAGGATCTCACCAACGGAACAAAGGCGCCGACCTGCACGCTCGCGGTGAGAGGCAAGAGCTGCGTGAGCGTACCCAGCTGATGTATCACTGTGACGACAACAAGCGCCAGCGCCGTCCGCCAGGGCTCGGTAGCATCGAGCATCAGCCCCAGCGCGATGATCACGATCACACCCCAGGCCATACACGTGCGCGGGTCGAGCACTGCCGCGACAGCTGCGGCGACGCCGATCCAGAACCAGACCGGTGGAGCCACCAGTACGAAGAGCCCTCCCACCATGACACCGAGGAGAGTCGCGCGCACGATGAGCATGGGGATCGCCGCGCCCGGGTGCAGAGAATGTGAGCGTCGCATCATCGCATCCGTCCGATTTGGGCGAACTGTGCCAGCAGGACGTTCGTCTCCGCATCCCAGACCACCACATCGACACCGGTGTGCCGCAGGTCGTGAAACACGTCATCGCGTTCAGCCAGAACCGTGCGCATGCCCACGCGCTGCTCCGGAGTGAGTCGTGCGTCGTCACGCTGCGGCAGCGTGTCCACGGCGACGACACGGTGACCGCTCGCGCGCCACGTCAGCGCGATCTGGGCGGCGGCCCCTTCGAAGAACGTCGACATGACGTAGATGACCGAGCCGGGCGGCACCGGCGGAGTGCGCCGGAACGACGTGTCCTCACCATGCACTCCGATCGCGGAGATCGCCGACACGAGTCGGGCGAGATGGCGCGACCCGCCACCGCTGCGCACGGACCGCCCGCCCATGACGAGCTCGTGCAGAGCCACGCGGTCGCCGTTCTCAATCGCCGCCGTGGCGACGGATCGAGCAGCCTCACGAGCGAAATCGAGCGAAGTCACACCGCTGCGCTCTGGCAGTCCCTTGCCCCAGCTTGCGACCACCCGGCCGAGGTCATCGGCCGTGTCGATGATGATGACGATCGATGCGTCACTCAGCGTGGTCAAGCGTCGCACGAACATGTCACCCGGACGACGTGCGAGACGGGCTGTGGAGCGCCAATCCACCCGACGCAGCTCATCCCCGGGGGCGAACGGGTGGATGTCTCGGAAATCGCCGCCCTGCCCGGGGCGACGACCCTCATGCGCGCCATGCATCCCTCTCAGATGCGGAGAGAGGGGCAGACGCCCCAAGCGACGAGTCGGCGGCGGCGCGTGCCAAGGCTCGCTGACCTCAGCGGAGGGACTGGTGACCCGCAGTCCGCCATCGGTGACAGCGCGTGCCACGATCGCATGCATCGTGTCCGGCCCCGAATGCAGCAGCCGCGCACGTGTCCGTACAACGCCGCCGTCGCCGCGCACCAGGATCTGACGCGGCCGCCGCCCGGACTGCGCGACGGAGAGCTGGACGAGCTCTGCATCGCTCTCCACTCTGATCGTGCTCTCGACACGCGATGCATGCGTCCTTGAATCCGTCGCTTCGTCTTTCTGCGGCCCGGTGTCGACGGTCAGCGTGAGCGCGGCATCCGTGACGGGTCGGGTGAACGCTCGAAGGCTCAACAGTGCAATCGGCATCACGACGATCACGGCTGCCGGTTGCCCCCACATCATGCCGAGTCCGGCAATGACCGCCGCAACACCGGCTCCGAGAGTCGCGGACAGTGTGCGGTGCCACTTCAACCGCGCGGCATGGACGCTCATCTCTCGGCAGCGACGGCCACGGTCGGCGGCACCGGCACTTCGGCCACGACGCGGCGCACGACATCCGCTGGCGACGCACCCTGCGCCCAGGCCTGTGGTGTCAATGTCAGACGATGCGCGAGAACGGGGACCGCGACGCGCTTGATGTCATCGGGACGGACGTAGTCCCGGCCATCGAGCGCAGCCAGCGCGCGGCCGAGCAGCATGAGTGCCAGCGAGCCGCGTGGCGAGGCGCCCACCTCGACGTTCGGCGCACCACGGGTCGCGCGCACCAGCTCGACGCAGTAGCGTGCCAGATCCGCGTCCACGTGAATGCGCTCGACCGCGAGCTGCATCTCACGCACGGTCGTGGCATCGATGACCGGTTCGACGGTCGCACTCTCCGCCTGCCGCTGCACGCGGCCGACCAAGATGTCGACCTCGCCCTGTTCGCTCGGGTATCCCGGGGAGAGACGCACCATGAAGCGATCGAGCTGAGCTTCGGGCAGCGCGTACGTGCCTTCATACTCGATGGGGTTCGACGTCGCGATCACGTGGAACGGCACCGGCAGTGGGAAGCGCGTTCCCTCGACCGTCACCTGCCCCTCTGCCATCGCCTCGAGCATCGCGGACTGGGTCTTCGGTGTGGTGCGGTTGATCTCATCGGCAAGCAGGAGGCCCGTGAAGATCGGCCCTTCCCGGAAGACGAACGAGCCGGAATCCGGCGCGTAGACGAACGAACCCGTCACATCGCCCGGAAGCATGTCCGGCGTGCACTGCAGGCGGCGGAAGTCAAGGCCGAGCGCTGCGGCCATACTGCGCGCGGCGAGCGTCTTTCCGAGCCCAGGGACGTCTTCGAAAAGCACGTGACCGCCCGCGAGAACCGCACCGAGCGCGATCTCAAGAGTGTCGTCCATGCCCACCACGACCGTGCGCACGCGATCAAGGATCTGCTGTCCGGTCGCGGCGACCTGCGAGATGTCGGTGAATGTCATCGGTCTTCCTTCGCTGGGTGATCGGGTGTGGTGGACGCGTCAGCATTCGGATGCACGGGCGGCGATGGCTCCGCTGACTGTGTCGTCCGAGGTAACCGCTCGATCGCATCAAGTGCTCGCTCGATGTCGGCGCGCATGATCTGGTGGTGGAACAGCCCCGCGCGGACGCCGTCTCCGAGAATCGCGTCGGCCTGCGCGAACTGCGCAGGATCATCCACGTCGATCCCGCGGTGTGCGAGGCGACGACGCACCAGATTGCGGACGCGTCGGACGATGGTGGGGCCTGCGACACCGTTGCGACCGGCGAACGACCACGCGAGACGCGAGACTTCCGATCCGCGCACGACAACGGCCTGCCTATGCGCTGGGGGCCAGCCGGGTTCGCTTGAGGGCGAAAAGGCGCGGCGTGCGATGACGATGGTCGAGAGGAGCACTGCCCAGGCAATCGCAAAGGGCAGCTCCACTCCGATGAGCACGAGCGCGCTCGCGACGACGATGACGACGAAGAGCGGAAGGCCAACGGATGCCCAGAATGCGCGAGGACCTGAGGCCATCACTTCCATCCTTCCTCGATGGCGTGCAGCGCGGCACGAGCAGCGTGCCGGTCCTCTTCGGCGGCGACCCGGCCGCCGAAGCGAACCTTCTCGTACGCACGCAGCAGCGCTTCGGCCGGCTCGCGAATCACCTCGGTGCGGATGATGAGGCGCAACGTGAACTCCGCAGGCGTCTCCGAGCTCCCCCGCACGATGCCGGCATCGCGCGCTGTCTCTTCCAGACCCACCCACGCCGCGACGATCGCATCGCCTGCCACTGCCTCTTCGTTGAGCGAGGCGAGGGCACCACTGATGCCTCGTCTCATGACCGGCGCGTCGATCGCGACCTCGGAGACCGGCTCCGCGACGACGTCCACACCAACGTCGGCGGCCTCCTGCAACCGAAGGCGTCGATCGTTCCAGGCTGCACGGATCATGCGCACGAGCCAGCGAATCAGAAACGCGGTCGCGACGAGCGCCGCCGCAATCGCTCCCGCCATGAGGATGTTGATCAGGATCGTGAGGAACGGCGCACCGTCTTGCCGTGGTGGTTCGACGACCTCCCCCGGCCCTTCGGTGGACTCCGGGAACGGGGAGGCCCCCTCAGGGAGCACGAAGTCTGGTGGCATGAAGGCCGGAACACCCTGCACACGTGTCAGCAGCGTGAGGATCGCGAAGAGCGCAACAATGACGATACCTGCGATGAGAGAAGTCGACCAGGCCACCGTCGAAGGGCTCCGGCGACTCTGCATGATCGTCACCCTAACAAAAAGCGGCTATCGCTCGGTGGTGCGCCCTACGAACTGTGAGATCCCGTCCCGCAGCGCACCGATCTCTTCCAGATTCATCTGCACAGCAGCCATCACCTTGCCGGGCACATGTGTCGCCTGCGCGCGTAGTGCACGGCCGTCGTCCGTGAGAGCGATGTCGAGCCGTCGCTCGTCTTCGCCGCTGCGCTGACGCACCACGCGGCCGTCGGCCTCGAGGCGCTTGACGAGGGGTGAGGCTGTCGCCGGATCGAGAGCCAGGTCGTTCGCGAGATCGGTCAACGAACGAGGCGAACGCTCCCAGAGCGCGAGCATCACGAGGTACTGCGGATGCGTGAGTCCCAAGGGCTCAAGGATCGGGCGGTAGATCGAGACCACATTCCGCGCGGCAGTGACAAGCGCGAAGCACAGTTGGTTCTCCAGCTTGAGCAGGTCGTCTGTCGTCGCGTTCGTCATACGTCCATCATAGACACAGGCTAATGATTAGTGGACTAATGAAAATGAGCGTACACTGTCAACCATGAGCGATTCCTCGCACGTTCCTCTCCGTGACCGTATCCGTGAGGCTGGTGGACTGTACAGCTGGCTCAATCGCACTCTCATCCGCTGGGCAGGCCCCGCCTCCGTCGGCCCGTATGAGGCCACTCCGCCTCCGTCGGCATCCGAGCGCGCGCAGCGCGCCTGCCCACTCTGCGGGCATCCGATGACCGAGCACACGATCGACCGATCGGGGCCGAAGCCCCTCATGCACTGCCCCAGCTAGCGATCTCCGCTCAGGCGTGCCCGGCCTTCTCCATGGCACGCAGCTCCTTCTTCAGATCCTGCACCTCGTCGCGCAACCGGGCCGCCAGCTCGAACTTGAGCTCTCCCGCAGCCGAGAGCATCTGCTGAGAGAGATCCGCGATCGTGGCCTCGAGCTGCGCCGCACCCTCTGCGGCGATCCCGCTGCGACGAAGGTTCGGAGTAGGCGACTTGCCCTTGCCGTTGGCGCGTCCCTTCTTCGCGAGCATGTCGGCGGTATCCGCGCTCTCGCGCGCCAGGACTTCTGTGATGTCCGCGATTCGCTTGCGCAGAGGCTGAGGATCGATACCGCGCTCGGTGTTGTACGCGATCTGCTTCTCACGGCGACGCTCTGTCTCTTCGATCGCCTTTGCCATCGAATCGGTCATCTTGTCTGCATACATGTGCACCTCGCCGGAGACGTTTCGCGCGGCGCGACCGATGGTCTGGATGAGCGACGTTCCCGAGCGCAGGAAGCCCTCCTTGTCGGCATCCAGAATCGCGACGAGCGAGACCTCGGGCAAGTCGAGGCCCTCGCGAAGCAGATTGATGCCGACGAGCACGTCGTAGACGCCGGCACGCAGTTCCGTGAGCAGCTCGACCCGGCGCAGCGTGTCGACGTCGGAGTGCAGATACCGCACGCGGACGCCGTGCTCGCCGAGGAAGTCGGTGAGCTCTTCGGCCATCTTCTTCGTCAGGGTCGTCACGAGTACGCGCTCATCACGATCGACACGGAGACGGATCTGCTCCAGAAGATCGTCGATCTGCCCCTTGGAAGGCTTGACGATGATGTGCGGATCGACGAGCCCGGTGGGCCGGATGATCTGCTCGACGACACCGTCCGCGATGCCCATCTCATACTTGCCGGGTGTCGCCGACAGGTAGACCGTCTGACCGATCTTGTTCTTGAACTCGTCCCAGCGCAGAGGACGGTTGTCCATGGCGCTCGGGAGTCGGAAGCCGTGATCGACGAGGGTACGCTTGCGCGAAGCATCCCCCTCGTACATCGCGCCGATCTGCGGCACCGTCACATGCGATTCGTCGATGACCAGCAAGAAGTCGTCGGGGAAGAAGTCGAGCAGCGTGTGCGGCGGCTCCCCCGCTTCGCGCCCGTCCATATGCCGCGAATAGTTCTCGATGCCGGAGCAGAAGCCCAGCTGCTGCAGCATCTCCAAGTCAAACGTCGTTCGCATGCGCAGACGCTGCGCCTCGAGGAGCTTGCCCTGACGCTCGAACTCGGCGAGACGCTCCTCCAGCTCCTTCTCGATCGTGCCGATCGAGCGCTGGATCACATCCGTGCCCGCGACATAGTGCGAAGCTGGGAAGATCGGCACGGCGTCAAGACGCTCGATGACGTCGCCCGTGAGAGGGTGCAGCGAGTACAGCGCCTCGATCTCATCTCCGAAGAGTTCGATCCGAATGGCGTGCTCTTCGTACACCGGGATGATCTCGATCGTGTCTCCGCGCACGCGGAAGTTGCCGCGAGAGAAGTCGACATCGTTGCGGTTGTACTGCATTGCGATGAACTGACGAATTAGCGCGTCACGGTCGTACCGCTCCCCCACCTGGAGCGCGACCATCGCACGCAGGTACTCCTCGGGCGCGCCGAGCCCGTAGATGCAGGAGACCGTGGAGACGACAACCACATCACGTCGGCTCAGAAGCGAGTTCGTCGTGGAGTGGCGAAGACGCTCGACCTCGGCGTTGATCGACGAGTCCTTCTCGATGAAAGTGTCGGTCTGAGGAACGTAGGCCTCAGGCTGGTAGTAGTCGTAGTACGAGACGAAGTACTCGACGGCGTTGTTCGGCATGAGTTCGCGGAACTCGTTCGCCAGTTGAGCGGCGAGCGTCTTGTTGTGGGCGAGCACGAGCGTGGGACGCTGCACCTGCTCGACAAGCCACGCAGTCGTCGCCGACTTGCCGGTACCCGTCGCGCCAAGCAGCACGACATCGGTCTCGCCCGCATTGATGCGCGCCGCCAGCTCTGCGATCGCCTGCGGCTGGTCACCCGCCGGCTCGTACTCGCTGATGACCTCGAACGGTCGAACACTGCGCGTGGGTTGCATATGACCAGCCTACGAGGGGCCACCGACATCGGGACACCTAGAGTGGTCGGATGATCGAGTTCATCGTGGGTTCGAGCCTGGCCACTGCCGCGGGCCTCAACGCCTGGATGCCGCTCTTCCTTCTCGGGCTCGCGGACAGACTCCTCCCCTCGGTGACACTGCCCTCGGGATGGTCCTGGCTCTCCAGCGATGCAGCCCTCTGGATCGTCGGTCTGCTGCTCGTCGTCGAAGTGGTGGCAGACAAAGTGCCTGCGCTGGACAGCCTCAACGACATCATTCAAAGCCTCATCCGCCCGGCGGCGGGAGGCATCGCTTTCGGCGCCGGTTCTGCCACCCAGACGGCCGTCACGGACCCGAGCGCTCTCTTCATCGACAACGCGTGGGTGCCGATCGTCGTCGGGATCCTGATCGCGCTCGCTGTGAACATCGCCAAGTCAGTGGCACGCGTCGGCGCGAACACCGTCTCTGCCGGGGCGAGCGCACCGGTGCTCAGCTCGGCGGAAGACGGGGCCGCATTCGCTCTCAGCCTGTCAGCGCTCTTCGCGCCCGTCGTGGCGGGAATCCTCCTCGCAGCCCTCCTCTGTGGCATCGTCGTGATCACGCGCCGCAGACGACGCCAGCGAACCGAACAGTCGGAGCCGGGGCAGGCCTGACGGCGATCCGTGACAGGCCCAGACACCCAGGGTGGCCCTCCGCCGCATACGGCGAGAGCGACCACCCCGGATGGATGCTAGGCCAGCGACCAGGTCGAAGGCGTCGGCCCGGAGAGTCCGCCGGTTCCCGCGTTCGGGTCGACCATGAGGTTCACGAGCGTGCCGCCATCAGGGAAGTCTCCACCAGCGGCGATCACGGCGGTACCGGTGAAGGTGATCGAGTTGTCTTCCGGCCGCTGCCGCAGGAACCACGCGAAGGATCCGATTGTCGGCTCTGACGTCGGCGAGGTTGTCACGGCCGTGAGAACGATGCGGTTCTTCTGCACGTCGATACCACTCCATGCGGCGCACTGCCCCTTGTTATAGGCGAGGCCGTACAGCGGATCGGTGAAGTCGATGCCCGGGTTCGTCCCGTGGTACTCGATCGTGATCGTGAAGACAGTCCCTGCGGCGACGACCTTCGGCTCAGCCGGGTTCGCCGGCGAAATCCGCACGCCGTTGCTGCGGATCTGGCCGTCGGCCGCACCCGCTGATCCGATCACTTCGCCTGCGGTCAGGAAGAAGTTCAGCTCCGCCTGCGGCGTGCTCGCCGCCGCCATGGGTACAGCCACAGCTGCGGCGATGACAGGCACGGACCAAGCCGCGCCCTTCACGATCGTACGGCGCGACAAACCGGCGCTCTTATTGACGTCCATCAAGCATCCATTCGGGTAGATACTGCATGAGTATGAGCCCGATGCGCGCGAAAGCACGTTCCCCAATGAGACCGCACCCGCGGCATGCGGGCGGGAAGTAAATGTGCGCCGACCCCTATTGTGGCGCTCCCCTACCTTCCAGGATAGCAAAAAGTCAGGCGTCAAAACAAATCGCGCCACACGGGTGTGGCGCGATACTCAGAGTTGCCCCAAATCGCCCGCGATGCGCTCCCACAGCGCGTCTACCTGTTGCTCGGTGTGGTGGACGTCACCCGCGGTATCGATCACCACATCCGCGATCGCACGCCGCTCGGCGTCGGACACCTGCGCTGATATCCGCGCCTGCGCATCATCCACCGTCATTCCACGGAGTTCGACCAGGCGCCGTGCCCGCACCGCCGCCGGTGCGTCCGCGACGATGATCAGATCCCACGGATCCTCCGACCGCGCTTCCTTCAAGAGGGGAACGTCGTACACGACGACCGCGAGGGGATCCGCCGCAAAAGCGGCATCGAACTGACGCTGCGACTCCGCACGCACGGCGGGATGGACGATGCGGTTCAGACGCTGCAGCGCCTCCGCGTCACCGAACACCCGCGCGCCGAGGGCCGCACGGTCGAGCGAGCCATCCTCATGGAGGACATCTTCCCCGAACGTCTCGGCGATCTGCGCCAGCACCGACGACCCGACCGTCTGGACCTCACGCACGATTTGATCCGCATCCACGACAACGGCACCGTGGTCGCCAAAGCGTCGAGCGATCGTCGATTTTCCGGACGCGATTCCACCCGTGAGCGCGATGAGAGGCATGCATCAATCCTTCCAGACGACACACGAAAGCGGGCCACCACCCGAAGGTGATGGCCCGCTTCTCTACAGCCGTTGCTTAGGCGTTGCCACCCGAGAGCTTCTCGCGGAGAGCCGCGAGAGCCTCGTCGTCTGCCAGCGTGCCGGCGCCAGCCGACTCGCTCGAGAAGGACTGACCACCGAAGTCGTCGCCCGCCTCTGCCTCAGCCTCGGCGGCCTTGGCGACAGCAGCCTTGTGGGCCTCCCAGCGAGCCTGGGCTGCAGCGTACTCCTGCTCCCATGCCTCGCGCTGAGCGTCGAAGCCGTCCTTCCAGGCACCCGTCTCGGCGTCGAAGCCCTCGGGGTACTTGTACTCGCCGTTCTCGTCATACTCGGCGAGCATGCCGTACAGAGCCGGGTCGAACTCGGTGCCGTTGGGGTCGACCGACTCGTTGGCCTGCTTCAGCGACAGCGAGATGCGACGACGCTCGAGGTCGATGTCGATGACCTTGACGAAGACCTCTTCACCGACCGAGACAACCTGCTCTGCGAGCTCGACGTGCTTGGCCGAGAGCTCGGAGATGTGCACGAGGCCCTCGATGCCGTCTGCAACGCGGACGAACGCACCGAACGGAACAAGCTTGGTGACCTTACCGGGCGTGACCTGGCCGATGGCGTGGGTACGCGCGAAGACCTGCCACGGGTCTTCCTGGGTCGCCTTCAGCGACAGCGAGACGCGCTCGCGGTCAAGGTCGACCTCAAGGATCTCGACGGTGACCTCCTGGCCAACCTCGACGACCTCGGACGCGTGCTCGATGTGCTTCCACGACAGCTCGGAAACGTGAACGAGACCGTCCACACCACCGAGGTCGACGAACGCACCGAAGTTGACGATCGACGACACGACACCCTTGCGAACCTGACCCTTGTGCAGGTTGTTGAGGAACGTGGTGCGCGACTCCGACTGCGTCTGCTCGAGCAGCGCACGGCGGCTGAGAACGACGTTGTTGCGGTTCTTGTCGAGCTCGAGGATCTTCGCCTCGATCTCCTGACCCAGGTAGGGCGTGAGGTCGCGGACACGGCGCAGCTCGATGAGCGATGCCGGGAGGAAGCCACGAAGGCCGATGTCAACGATGAGACCACCCTTGACGACCTCGATCACCTGACCGGTGACGACTCCGTCGTTCTCCTTGATCTTCTCCACATCGCCCCACGCACGCTCGTACTGCGCACGCTTCTTGGACAGGATGAGGCGGCCTTCCTTGTCCTCCTTCTGGAGAACGAGGGCCTCGACCAGGTCACCGACAGCGACGACCTCGTTGGGGTCGACGTCGTGCTTGATGGAGAGCTCGCGCGAGGGGATGACACCCTCGGTCTTGAATCCGACGTCGAGCAGAACCTCGTCGCGGTCGATCTTGACGATCGTGCCCTCGATGATGTCGCCGTCGTTGAAAGACTTGATAGTCAGTTCGACCGCGGCCAGGAAGTCCTCAGCAGATCCGATGTCGTTGATGGCGACCTGCTTGGTGGCCGGGGCGGTCGTTGCGGTAGTCATGTAGTGGGTTGTCCTTGTTGATGGATAGTCGGGCCGCATCGCGGCGCCTGCGCGCCTGATCGCGATGAAGCGAGGTGATTGTGGATTGCGTGCCACGCATGCGGAAGCAGATCTTCCACGGGTGACAGTTCAGGTTATCAGATCGAGGCAACACCATGCGTGCGGAATCGGATCCCGTCCCTCATCCCATCCCTGTCCTCTCCCGCTGCACGCTGGTAGCGTGGCCGCACACGCCAGCGCAAGGAGGCTCAATGACGAATCCCGGAGGTCTGAGAAGCGGGACATCGGCCCCGCCCCGCGAGGCGTGGACCGGACAGGTCGGCTTCATCTTCGCGGCGATCGGCTCCGCGGTCGGGCTGGGCAACATCTGGCGCTTTCCCGGTGTCGCGTACGAGAACGGCGGCGGTGCGTTCCTCATCCCGTATCTCATCGCGCTCGTGACCGCAGGCATCCCGATCCTGTTCCTCGACTATGCGATCGGCCATCGGTTCCGCGGAGCTCCGCCGCAGGCGTTCCGACGCATGGCGCGGCGTGGCAAATCCGGCATGGAATCGCTCGGATGGTTCCAGGTTGCGATCGCCTTCGTGATCACGCTGTATTACACCGCCGTGATCGCGTGGGCGCTGAGCTACTTCGTCTTCTCGTTCGACCTGCGCTGGGGCGATGACCCCGCAGGCTTCTTCACGACGGACTACCTCCAAGTGAGCCAACCCGGGTTCAGCCTCGAGTTCGTCCCCGGGGTGCTCATCCCCCTGCTCCTGGTCTGGGTTGCGGCGATCACTGTGCTGGGCGCGGGTGTGGCAAAGGGCTTGGAGCGTGCGAACCTCGTCTTCCTCCCGCTTCTCGTCGTCGCGTTCCTGATCCTGGTCGTGCGGGCGCTCTTCCTCGACGGCGCCGCCGAAGGCCTCAATGCCTTCTTCACACCCGACTGGAACGCCCTGGCGGATCCTGCCGTGTGGATCGCGGCCTACAGCCAGATCTTCTTCTCGCTGTCGATCGCCTTCGGCATCATGGTGACGTACTCCTCCTACCGGCGTCGTCGGGGCAACCTCACCGCTCCGGGCCTCGTCGTCGCGTTCGGCAACTCCTCGTTCGAACTCCTCGCCGGCATCGGCGTCTTCGCCACGCTCGGCTTCATGGCGTTCCAACAGGGAACGGCAATCTCGGAGCTGGAAGGACTCACCGGTGTCGGCCTCTCGTTCATCACCTTCCCCGCGATCGTCTCGCAGATGCCGGGCGGCCCGATCTTCGGCGCACTGTTCTTCGGTTCCCTCACCCTCGCCGGCTTCACCTCGCTGATCTCGCTTCTGCAGGTCGTCTCCGCGGCGATCCAGGAGAAGTTCGGCTTCTCGGTGCGCGGCACCGCGGTCGGCGTCGGAATCGTCTGCGCGATCCTGTCGACCTTGGTCTTCTCGACAACGACCGGCCTCCTCGCGCTCGACGTCACCGACAACTGGGCGAACAACATCGGGATCGTCTCGTCGGCCGTGCTCATGACCGTTCTGGTGCTGTGGGTCCTGCGTCGGGGCGGCGAGTTGCGCGCGCACCTGAGTGCGGTCTCGACATTCCGCGTGGGTGCGATCTGGCAGACCCTTGTGACGGTGCTTGCGCCGGTCGTGCTCGGCTACATGCTCATCACTCAGATCGTGACGCTCGTGACGGATGGCTACGGCGGCATGCCGGCGTGGTATCTCCTGATCTTCGGATGGGGCACGATCGCGCTCATCGTCGTGCTCGCCATCGTCCTGACACTCACTCCGTGGCGTCAATCGCCGGATGATTTCCGCGCCTGGCCGCCCTACGAGCCATCCGAACGGCCCCGCCCACGATCGGAGGTGAAGCGATGACGCCCATCGCCATCGCCGTGCTCTGCGGATCCATCACCCTGCTGTGGGGTGGACTGATCGCCAGCGCGGTGTTTCTCGCTCGTCGCCCAGAAGTAGACATCTATCCCTTCGGCGGCTACGACGACGGACGTGAGGACGAGCTCGTCCATCACGACACGTGACCTCCAGGTACTCACCGAATGTCGGCGGGGGCTGAGAGACTGACCTCATGACCGAACGTGAACCTCGCCTGATGCTGCTCGACACGGCAAGCCTGTACTTCCGGGCGTTCTACGGGGTGCCCGACAAGGTCAAGGCGCCCGACGGCACGTCGGTCAACGCTGTCCGCGGCCTGCTCGACATGATCGCGAAACTCACCACGACCTACGAGCCGACGCACCTGATCGCGTGCTGGGATGACGACTGGCGCCCGCAATGGCGCGTCGACCTCATCCCGAGCTACAAGGCGCACCGCGTCGTCGAGGTCGTAATCACGGGCCCCGATGTCGAAGAGGTCCCCGACCCCCTGGAAGCGCAGATCCCGCTGATTCGCCAGGCGCTCGGAGCTCTCGGCATCCCGATCATCGGCGCCGCGGAGCACGAGGCCGACGATGTGATCGGCACTCTGGCAACGCAGTCTGCGATTCCCGTCGACGTCGTCACCGGGGATCGCGATCTGTTCCAGCTCGTCGACGATGCACGAGGCGTGCGCGTGATCTACACCGCGCGCGGCATGAGCAACCTCGAGATCGTGACAGAGCAGACCGTGGTCTCGAAGTACGGTGTGCTGCCATCGCAGTACGCGGACTTCGCGACTTTGCGCGGAGATGCCTCCGACGGCCTTCCCGGCGTCGCCGGTGTCGGCGAGAAGACTGCAGCGACACTTCTCGCCGCGCACGGCACACTCGATGGCATCCGCGCCGCAGCGGCTGCAGGCGAAGGGATGTCCGCAGGTCTTCAGAGCAAGATCCTTGCCGCATCCGCCTATCTCGATGTCGCGCCGACCGTCGTCGAAGTGGCTCGCAATCTGCCGATCACCGATCCGAAGCGCCTCCTTCGCCC
This sequence comes from Microbacterium sp. GW823-FHT02G05, assembly GCF_058797175.1. NCBI lineage: Bacteria > Bacillati > Actinomycetota > Actinomycetes > Micrococcales > Microbacteriaceae > Microbacterium > Microbacterium sp. GW823-FHT02G05. The sequence goes on along the minus strand of NZ_JBXAJK010000002.1, from coordinate 114,607 downwards.
CCTCGACCCCCAGGAAGCGGATGCGGCGGAGCAGCTTGCCACTGCACAGAACCTCGGCGGTTCGATGGCGCGGGCAATCGCAGCGCTCGCGCAGCTCGACAACCGATAGTCCCGGCGATCACCCGGCCCAGCGTCGCAGCCGCTCAAGCCCCCATGTCGTGACGATGCGCTCGGCCGGCACCCCGAGCCGTTCGGCACGCTCGGCGCCGTGATCGAGCAGCGACAGCTGGCCGGGGGCATGCGCATCGGAATCGATGGAGAACAGGCATCCGATCTCCATCGCCAGCGCCACGAGCTCGTCCGGCGGATCGGTGCGCTCCGGGCGAGAGTTGATCTCCACAGCGACGCCATGCTCTGCGCATGCCTCGAAGACGGCACGAGCGTCGAACTCCGAGCGCGGACGCGTGCCGCGCTCGCCCTGCACGAGCTGACCGGTGACATGTCCCAGAACGTTCACGCGCGGGTTGGCGACCGCCGCGACGAATCGCTTCGTCATGGGTCCGGACGGCATTCTCAGCTTCGAATGCGCGGATGCCACGACGATGTCGAGCTCAGCAAGGAGCGAATCCTCCTGGTCGAGCGCGCCGTCGTCCAGGATGTCGACTTCGATCCCCGCGAGCATATGCAATCCGTCCCCGCCCGCCGCGCGCACGATCGGCATCTGGGCCTGCAGCCGTTCTGCCGTAAGACCGCGCGCGACGCGCAGCCGGGGCGAGTGATCCGTGATCGCGAGGTACTCGTGGCCGAGTGCTCGGGCAGCATCCGCCATCTCCTGGATCGATGTCGTGCCATCCGACCAGTCCGTGTGCGCGTGCAGATCTCCCCGCAGCTTCGCCGTGAGCGCGGACCGCTTCACCGGTTCCACCGTGCCTTCCAGATCACGGAGGTACGACGGCGTCTCACCCGCGAGCACATCGCGGATCACCGCCAGCGTCGAGGCGCCGATACCCGGCGCCGCGCCGATCCGGACGAGATCCCACTGAGCATCCGCGGGCAGCGCCTCATAAGCGTCGGCGGCGGTGCGAAACGCTTTCGCCCGATAGCGTGATGCCCGCTCGCGCTCCAGCAGCCGAGCGATCTCACGCAGCGCGTCTGCAGGCTCCATAGACGAACACTACGCCTGAGCCAGCTCCTGCGAGATCGATATCCACTGGTCGAGCTTGGCGGATGCCCGACCGTCGTCGACCGCCGCAGCGGCTCGAGCGAGTGCGTCTGCAAGCCGTTCCACGATCGGACGCTGCGCCTGAGCGGCGTCATGCGACAGCTCGTACGCGACGATGCCCGCGGCGGCATTCAGCAGCACGATGTTGCGCACCGGGCCCGACTCGCCCGCCAGTGTCCGGCGCAGGATCTTCGCGTTGTGCTCCGGCGAGCCGCCGATCAGGTCTGAGAGTTCGGCGAGCGGGATTCCGAGGTCTCGAGGGTCGAGGTCGTGCTCGTGCACGTCGCCACGCGTGACCTCCCAAATGCGGCTGTGCCCCGTCGTCGTCAGCTCATCGAGACCGTCGTCGCCCCGGAACACCAGTGCCGTCGCCCCGCGAGTGCGGAAGACGCCGGTGATCAGTGGCACGCGATCGAGCTGAGCCACACCGACGGCGTTGGCCTCCGCACGCGCCGGGTTGCAGAGGGGACCGAGCATGTTGAAGACCGTAGGGACACCCAACTCTGCACGCACGGCGCCGGCATGCTTGAATCCGGGATGGAATGCCGCAGCCCACGCGAAGGTGATGCCCACCCGCTCCAGCATCGTGGCGACGGATGCGGGATCAAGGGAGAGCTGCAGCCCCAACGCACCCAGAACATCCGAGGATCCGGACGCGGAACTCGCGGCACGATTGCCGTGCTTGACGACCGGGATTCCCGTGGCACCGATGATGATCGCGGCCGTTGTCGAAACGTTAACAGTGCCGATGCGGTCACCTCCGGTGCCGACGATGTCGAGCACATCCGAGGAGACGGGCAGCGGCACAGCGGCTTCGAGAATCGCGTCGCGGAAGCCGACGATCTCGTCGATCGTCTCGCCCTTCGCACGGAGGCCCATGAGGAAGGCGGCCAACTGCGCCTGCGTCGCCTCCCCGCGCATCACCTGACGCATCGCCCACGTCGACTCGTACACGCTGAGATCGCGGCGGGCGAGCAAGGTGGAGAGCACATCAGGCCAGGTCACGGCGTCCATCATGGTGCGATCCTATCGGCGGTGGCGATCGCACCCGCGCCGAGCACCCGAAGATGACGACCTCGCAAACAGCGAGATCACGGCACACAGATAGCGAATGTGCAGGCGATTCTCGGCCAGTTCTTAGGTTGTCCTAAGTCATGAAACAGCGAAACGGCCCCCCTAGGTGCAAGAATCCCGCTCGCGAATCGGCCATAATGGTGAGGTGACGACTTCAGCGACGTATGCCCCGGTGGCGAGTACCATCAAGCGGCCCAACCCGGTAGCTGTCGGCACCATTGTGTGGCTCGGCAGCGAAGTGATGTTCTTCGCAGGACTTTTTGCGATCTACTTCACGCTTCGTAGCACCTCCCCCGAGATGTGGGCCGAGAACACGGAGCTCCTCAACGTTCCCTTCGCGACCGTGAACACGATCATCCTCGTGCTCTCGTCGGTCACGTGCCAGATGGGTGTCTTCGCGGCCGAGCGCCTGCAGCCCTACACGCTGAAGAAGCGCGGCTGGCTCGGCTGGGGCATGGTCGAGTGGTTCTGGCTCACCTTCATCCTCGGTGCGATCTTCGTGAGCGGCCAGGTCTGGGAGTACGCACAGCTGGTTGCTGAAGGCCTGCCGATCTCGGCTAACTCCTACGCTTCGGCGTTCTACATCACGACGGGCTTCCACGCCCTGCACGTGACCGGTGGTCTGATCGCCTTCCTTCTGGTGATCGGCCGCGCCTACGCCGTGAAGAACTTCACGCACAAGGAGGCGACCTCCTCGATCGTTGTGTCCTACTACTGGCACTTCGTCGACGTCGTCTGGATCGTGCTGTTCCTCGTCATTTACTTCCTGAAATAAGAGTGGAGCTGATCCCCGAGATGGCACGAGAGAAGAAGCGCCGCTCCAACGGTCGCCGCAGCCCGCTGGCTGCAGCAGCCCTCATTGGAGCAGGCCTCCTGATCACCGGCGGTGTGTACGCCGGAGCATCCGCGGCGTTCGCAACGACCGAGCAGACCAGCGTCACCGCGCAGGTCTCGGCAGAAGAAGGCGAGAAGCTCTTCCAGGCCAACTGCGCCACCTGTCACGGACTCGACCTGCAGGGAACGCCCGACGGCCCGAGCCTCTACGGCGTCGGCGAGCTGGCAACCGAGTTCCAGCTGGCGACGGGCCGCATGCCCATGCAGATGAGTGGACCGCAGGCTCCGCAGAAGACACCGCAGTTCACGGAGGAGCAGATCCAGTCGATCGCTGCCTTCGTCCAGTCGGTTGCGCCTGGCCCCTCCTTCCCCGATGAGCGCCTGCTCGACGGCGAAGGCGACATCGCACACGGTGCAGAGCTGTTCCGCATCAACTGCGCGATGTGCCACAACGTCGCCGCAGCTGGTGGCGCTCTGACCGAGGGCAAGTGGGCTCCATCGCTCGCCAACACCAGCGCACTGCACCTGTACGCCGCGATGGCGACCGGACCGCAGAACATGCCCGTCTTCAGCGACACCAACCTCTCGCCGGAAGACAAGCGCGACATCATCTCGGCACTCCTGTTCCAGCAGCAGGCTGTGCAGGTCGGTGGCTTCACGCTCGGATCGCTCGGACCTGTGTCTGAGGGTCTGTTCATCTGGATCTTCGGTATCGGCGCGCTCATCGCCGTGACCGTATGGATCACCGCGAAGTCCAACTGACGAACTACATCGAAGAGGAACGTACGAGGAGCACCATGGCAAACGACGACGACTCGAAGGCTCTTGACAGGGCCTACCAGCCCTCCCCCGGGCTGGGCGTCGCAGTCAGCGATCCCGTGCAGAACCCGGGTCTTCCGCCGCATCGCGAGCGGATGACCGACAAGGACCCGAAGGCCATGAAGGCCGCGGTCCGCACGGTCTACACCCTGTTCTACCTGTCGGTCGCCGGCAGCATCTGGGCGGTCGCCGCCTACATGCTGTTCCCGATCGAGAGCGGCGCGCTGATCGATGTCCGACACAACAACATGTTCATCGGCATCGGCATCGCTTTCGCCCTCCTGGCGATCGGTATCGGCGCGATCCACTGGTCCAAGGCGATCATGTCGGACAAGGAGTACATCGAGGAGCGTCACCCGACTCGCGGTAAGGACGCCACTCGCGAAGCAGCGATCAAGGCATTCGCTGACGCCAACGAGGAGTCCGGTTTCGGACGCCGCACGATGATCCGCAACTCGCTGATCGCCGCACTCGTGGCATCGGTTGTTCCCGGCATCACGCTGTTCCGCGGACTCGCTCCGTTCAACACGCCGGAGAACCCGATTGCGGGTGACCCCGTCGCTCTGCTGAGCCACACGATGTGGCGAGAGGGCATGCGTCTTGCACGGGACCCCGACGGCACTCCCATCCGTGCCGCGGATGTCCAGCTCGGCAACGCCGTGCACGTGATTCCCGAGCCGCTCTCCGAGCTCAGCCACCACGATGGCTACCTCGAAGAGAAGGCGAAGGCGATCGTTCTGCTGATGCGTCTGCGCCCAGAGCAGCTCATCGAGAGCGAAGAGCGCAAGAGCTGGTCGTACGACGGCATCGTCGCGTACTCCAAGGTCTGCACCCACGTCGGCTGCCCTGTTGCCCTGTACGAGCAGCAGACCCACCACCTGCTGTGCCCGTGCCACCAGTCGCAATTCGATGTGACGGAGCACGCCAAGGTCATCTTCGGACCGGCAGCTCGTCCGCTGCCGCAGTTGCCGATTGCTGTCGACGATGAGGGCTACCTCGTCGCGCAGAGCGACTTCCACGAACCCGTCGGCCCTAGCTTCTGGGAGCGCCATTGAGTACCTCAACCGTCCGCGAAGAGACGAAGACTAAGCCGCTTGGCGGCCGCTTCGTCGGTGCCGCCTCGAACTACATCGACGAGCGCACCAGCATCTCCGGCTTCGTCAAGGAACTGGGTCGCAAGATCTTCCCTGACCACTGGTCGTTCATGCTCGGCGAGATCGCCCTGTGGAGCTTCGTCGTCGTGCTGCTGTCGGGTACCTTCCTGACCTTCTTCTTCCAGGCATCGATGGCCACCACCCACTACACGGGTGCGTTCCCTCCCATGCGCGGCATGGAGATGACGGCGGCCTTCGAGTCCGCTCTGCGTATCTCCTTCGACGTGCGCGGTGGGCTCCTGGTCCGTCAGATCCACCACTGGGCAGCTCTCGTGTTCATCGCCGGCATCGGCGTGCACATGCTGCGTGTCTTCTTCACCGGCGCGTTCCGCAAGCCGCGTGAGCTGAACTGGGTGATCGGCTTCGTGCTGTTCATCCTGGCTCTCGCCGAGGGATTCACGGGCTACTCGCTCCCCGACGACCTGCTCTCGGGCAATGGTCTCCGCATCATCGACGGAATGATCAAGGGTCTGCCGGTCATCGGCACCTGGACGTCGTTCCTGCTCTTCGGTGGCGAGTTCCCGGGTACCGACATCGTCGGGCGCCTGTATACACTGCACATCCTGATCCTGCCGCTGCTGGTCATCGCCTTCGTCGCGGTGCACCTGATGCTCATGATCATCAACAAGCACACGCAGTTCGCAGGCCCCGGCCGCACGAACGACAACGTGGTGGGCTACCCGATGATGCCCGTGTACATGTCGAAGATGGGTGGCTACCTGTTCATCGTCTTCGGTGTGATCGTGCTGATCGCGTCGTTCTTCCAGATCCTTCCGTTCTGGGATTACGGCCCCTACGACCCGTCCCCCATTTCGGCCGGTACTCAGCCTGACTGGTACATCGGCTTCGCGGATGGCGCTCTGCGTCTGGCTCCGTCGAACTGGGACGTCGTGTTCCTCAACCACACCTGGTCGTTCGGAATCATCGTTCCCGTGCTCATCCTCGGTCTCTTCATCGTGGCTGTCGCGATCTACCCCTTCCTCGAGGCGTGGATCACGGGCGACAAGCGCGAGCACCACATCGCACAGCGTCCGCGCAACGCCGCGACGCGCACGGCGATCGGTGTGGCCGGAATGATCTTCTACGCAGTCCTGTGGGCCGCGGCATCCTCCGACCTGATGGCTACTCACTTCATGCTCACCATGGAGGGCGTGATCCTTGCTCTGCAGATCCTGCTCTTCGCGGGACCGGTGATCGGATACTTCGTCACGAAGCGCATCTGCATCGCCCTGCAGAAGAAGGACCGCGAGATCGTTCTGCACGGTTACGAGTCGGGCCGCATCGTCCGTCTCCCCGGTGGCGAGTTCATCGAGGTTCACCAGCCGGTCGACGTGTACGACCGCTGGAAGCTCATCGATATCGACACGTACGAGCCTCTGGTTGTGCGCCCCAACGCCAAGGGACGCATCCCGTGGACCGAGAACGTCCGGTCGGCACTGTCGCGCTGGTTCTTCGAGGACCGCCTCTCCCCGCTCACGCAGGCCGAGGTCGACGCTGCAGACGCTCACGCTCACCACGCGGTCGAGCACACGGACGAGACGGCCGCTCAGGAGGTCCTCGAGGCCCACCAGCGCGCTGGTGTCTCCGAAGACCAGATCGCTGCGGCTGACGAGCACATCGGCGAGACGCCGAACACGCCCAGCTCGGTCATCGCGACCGAGCCCGTGAAGAAGCCTCGCAAGAAGAACACGGAGGGTGGCGAGTAACTCCGCTCCCCCGCAACGTTGAAGGCCCCGTCTGTTTTGGACGGGGCCTTCAACGTTCCCGGCAACGCTCTTCCCTGTGCAGCGAAGTTCGAGCTCGCGTGCGCCCCTGCTGCGACGCCAGGGGTTTAGGGCACAGGACACAGTGCCTGTGCGCTGCTGGAGCGCTGAACCGCGACGACGCAGGCACAGAGGAGTGCCACAGAGGCGCAGAGGCTCGAACCGGTCCGCCGCCGTCGATCGCTCTCCTGCATGCCGGCGGCAGGGGCCATCCGACGGCTGCGCAAGCCGCACTGGGCCGCGGCGGCACGTCTGTAACGAACTCGACGTCGTAATGTGCGCACGCGCACGGCCTACGCTGAGTGCATGATCGATCGCGCCTCGTACTTCGCTGCCAACTCGCCTACGAGACGGATCCCGGGGATGTCTACGTGGCGCAGCGTCGGGGCCAATCCCCCGTCATCGTCGACGTCCGGTCATCTGAGGCCTGGGCGTAGGGACGCGTCGCCGGAGCGATTCACATGCACTACAGCGAGATCCCTGCACGAGCTCCCCTGGAGATCCCCCCGCGACGCCGAGGTTGTCGTGTACTGCTGGAGTCCGGGCTGCAACGCCGGCGCCAAGGGCGCACTGGCATTCTCTGAGCTCGGCTACAGCGTGCGCGAGATGATCGGCGGCTACGAGTACTGGGTGCGTGAAGGCTACCCGATAGAGAACATCGAGGGCGTCTTCCGTTTCCCCGTCGATCCGAAGACGGGGGTGCCGCGGATCCGCACTCACGCGTAGCCCGCCCGCGCTCGCGTTCCCGTACAACGAAGAGGGCTCCTGGCCGAAGCCAGGAGCCCTCTTTGTCACGCTGTGATCAGCGTGCGAAGTGTCCGCGGTAGTACTCGTACACCCAGCCGACGATCGCGACGACGAAGAGTGCAAGACCCATCGGGAGCAGGAAGTGTCCGACAGCAAGACCCACAACGAAAACCGCTGCGGAACCTGCGAGCACGATCGGCCACCAGGACCACGGGCTGAACTCGCCGAGCTCAGGATCTCCGTCGTCGATGTCTGCGGTGAGGATGTCTTCAGGAAGCTCGCCACCCTGCGCCTTGTGCGTACGCGACAGGTAGAAGCCGATCATCGCCGACATCAGCGCCGAGAAGAGCAGAGCGATGGTACCGACCCATTCCACGGCGTTGACGAAGGGAAGATCCGTGTAGGTCGCGAGGTTCCAACCCACGTACACCGCGGTGACGATCAGGAAGAAGATCGCGAGGAGCCACCAGAGAACAACGTTGGAGCGCATTAGTGGGCCTTTCCTTCACCAGCGGCCGCGACCGGGTGCTCTGCAGCCTCCGGGTGGTTCAGGTCGAACGCGGGGCGCTCGCTGCGGATTCGCGGGATCGACGTGAAGTTGTGACGCGGCGGCGGGCAGGAGGTTGCCCACTCGAGCGATGCACCATAGCCCCACGGGTCGTTGACCGTGACCTTCGGAGCCTTGCGCGCCGTGATCCACACGTTGAGGAAGAACGGCAGCATCGAGGCGCCGAGGATGATCGCACCGATCGTGGAGACCTGGTTCTGCCACGTCCAGTTGTCGAACTCGGAGTAGTCCGCGTAACGGCGGGGCATGCCGTCGACACCCAGCCAGTGCTGAATGAGGAAGGTCATGTGGAAGCCGATAAACAGAAGCCAGAAGTGCACGTAGGCGAGACGCTCATTGAGCATCCGACCGGTCCACTTCGGCCACCAGAAGTAGAAGCCTGCGAACATCGCGAACACCACGGTGCCGAAGACGACGTAGTGGAAGTGCGCGACCACGAAGTACGAGTCAGAGAGGAAGAAGTCCAGCGGCGGCGATGCCAGGATCACGCCGGTCAGACCACCGAACACGAACGACACGAGGAATCCGAGCGAGAAGACCATCGGCGACTCGAAGGTCACCGAACCTCGCCACATGGTGCCGATCCAGTTGAAGATCTTCACACCGGTCGGAACCGCGATGAGCATCGTCATGAGCGCGAAGAACGGAAGCAGAACGGATCCGGTGACGTACATGTGGTGAGCCCACACGGCAACGGACAGCGCAGCGATCGCGATGGTCGCGTAGACGAGGGTCTTGTATCCGAAGATCGGCTTGCGGCTGAAGACCGGGAAGATCTCGGAGACGATGCCGAAGAACGGCAGCGCGATGATGTAGACCTCGGGGTGACCGAAGAACCAGAAGAGGTGCTGCCAGAGGAGCACACCGCCGTTGGCCGGATCGAAGATGTGGGCTCCGAGCACACGGTCAGCTGCCGCCGAGAGGATCGCTGCGGCGAGCACGGGGAACGCCATCAGGATGAGGAGGCTGGTGACCAGCGTGTTCCAGGAGAAGATCGGCATGCGCCACATGGTCATACCCGGAGCGCGCATCGTGATCACGGTCGTGATGAAGTTCACCGCACCGAGGATCGTTCCGAAACCGGAGATGCCAAGACCGAGCATCCAGAGGTTTCCACCGGCTCCTGGCGAGAACGAGGCGTTGGCCAGCGGCTGGTAGGCGAACCATCCGAAGGAGGCAGCGCCCTGGGGGGTCAGGAAGCCCGCGACCGCAATGATCGAGCCGAAGGAGAACAGCCAGAACGCGAAGGCGTTCAGACGCGGGAACGCCACATCAGGCGCACCGAGCTGCAGTGGCAGGATCGCGTTCGCGAAACCAGCGAAGAGCGGCGTCGCGAACATGAGCAGCATGATCGTGCCGTGCATGGTGAACAGCTGGTTGTACTGCTCCTTCGTCGGCACGATCTGCATGCCGGGAGCGAACAGCTCAGCACGGATGACGAGCGCCATCACACCACCGAGCAGGAAGAAGATCACGGAGGCGATCAGATACATGTATCCGATCGTCTTGTGGTCGGTGGAGGTGATCCACTTGACGATCAGGTTGCCCTTCTCCTCCACACGAGTGGAGGAGAGGAGAGCGGCCTGTCGCGGCGGGAGCGTCGTGGGGCGCGGCTGCGCCTCAGTGGTGCCCGGAAGAGTTGTCGTCATGATCCTTACTCCCCTTCCTCGGAGCTGGTCCCGGTGCCGGGAAGGTTGGAGAGACGGTCGTAGGCATCGGTGATGTCACCGGTGTTGCCTGCCTCACGGAGCGATGCGAGGTAGTCCTCGTACTCGGCTTCGCTGACAACCTCGACGTTGAAGAGCATCATCGAGTGGAATTCACCACAGAGCTCCGCACACTTGCCCTGGTACGTGCCCTCACGAGTGGGGATGAAGGACCAGGAGTTGTCCTTGCCGATGTACATGTCCTTCTTGTAAAGGAAGTCGATGATCCAGAACGAGTGGATCACGTCGCGCGACTGAAGCTCGATGCGAACTTCCTTGTCGACGGGCAGGACGAGCGTGGGAAGCGCCGCCTGGTCGATGTTGCCGTCCTTGTCGGGCTGAGCCTGAACGCCCATGCTCCAGACAGCGTCTGTGTTGTCCTTCTCTTCGCCGTTGTACTGGAAGTCCCACGCCCACTGCTTGGCGATGGCGACGACCTCGACGTCAGGGTCTTCGTACTGCGTCTCGATGATCGCCTGGTCACGAGCGGTGAAGGCGAAGAATCCGAGGACGAGGATGAAGGGCACGACCGTGTAGAAGATCTCGATCGGCATGTTGTAGCGCATCTGCACCGGCAGGCCGATCTGGCCCTTGCGGCGACGGTAGGCGATCGCAGCCCAGGCCATGAGGGCCCAGGTGATCACGCCGACGGCAAGGAGGACGATCCAGGAGTTCACCCAGAGCGCCGCGACACGGTCGGTCTGGTTCGTGGCCGGCGTTCCGTCCTCGACGAAGCCTGGAAGGAATCCGTGGAGTTCGGTGGGAGTACATCCCGCCAGGGCCACAGCTGCCGCTACTCCCAGCGGAATAGCGACCCAACGAAGGCGGCGTTTCGAGGGCACGATGCACCTTTCAGATTGCGGACAGGGCACCCCTAAGTCTAGGGCAACCTCACACCCGATTCATGCCAACCACGCAGGTTGGACACAGTTTGCGAGTGTGCTAAGGGATCAGTGGAAGCTGTCGCCACAGGCGCAGGATCCGCCCGCGTTCGGGTTGTCGATCGTGAAGCCCTGCTCGGAGATCGTGTCCTTGAAATCGATCGATGCGCCGTCGAGGTACGGAACACTCATGTTGTCGATGATGACCTCGACGCCATCGAAGTCGACCGTCTCGTCGCCCTCGAGGTAGCGCTCGTCGAAGTAAAGCTGGTAGATCAGACCCGAGCAGCCACCGGGCTGGACGGCCACACGAAGACGCAGGTCATCGCGGCCCTCCTGCTCGAGAAGGCTCTTCACCTTCAGGGCTGCCGCGTCGCTCAGGGTGACGCCGTGGGCCGGTGCGATCGATGCAGTGGTGTCAGTCATGGTGCTCCTTGGAACGGCCGCGGCGCGCGCCACGGGCTCAGTGCCTCGATTCTACCGTTCGATCCTCCGGAGCGGGCGGAGTCAGGAGGAGAGTTCGACCTCGTTCATCCGCGTCAGCAGAAGCGCCTCCGTGCCGACGGCATGCCGGAACGTGTCGAGGTGCAGCGACTCATTGGGGCTGTGCGCGCGCGAGTGCGGATCTTCGACGCCGGTGACCAGGATCTGTGCGCCGGGGAACTTCTCGACGAGATCCGCGATGAACGGGATGGAGCCGCCGACTCCCAGATCGACGGGCGCGACACCGTAGGCGTCCTTCATCGCCGCACGGGTGGCACCCACGGCCCATCCGGCGGTGTCGACGAGGAATCCGTTGCCGAGGTCGAGATCGGAGAAGGTGAGCTCGGCTCCGAACGGCGCGTTCGCCCGCAGGTGCGCCTCCATCGCGGCATACGCATCCTCCGCGCTCTGCCCGGGGGCGACGCGCGCGCTGACGACGACCGTCGTCGAGGGCGAGAGCGTGTTCGAGGCGGCATCCACGTTCGTCGCGTCGATGCCGATGATCGTGATCGCCGGCTTGTTCCAGATCCGGCTGAGGATGCTGCCGTCTCCGATCGGCGACACCCCGGCGAGCAGCCCCGCTTCGGAGCGAAGCGTCTCTTCCGTGTACGCCGGCGTCTCAGCGTCTCGGACGCTCATGCCCTCGACGGCGACGGATCCGTTCTCATCCCACAGGGTGTCGAGCAGACGGATCGTGGCCATCATCGAATCGGGAACCGCACCGCCGAACATGCCCGAGTGAGAGGCGTGCTCCAGCGTGCGCACCGTCAGCGTGAAGCGCGCCGCTCCGCGCAGCGACACGGTGAGACCCGGAGTCTGCGAGTCCCAGTTGCCGGAGTCGGCGACGACGATGGCGTCCGCCCTCAACGCGTCGGTGTTGTCGTCGAGGAACTGTCCGAAGGAGCGCGAACCGTACTCCTCCTCCCCCTCGATGAACAGCGTGATGCCCAGGTCAAGGTCGTCTGCCAGCGTCTCGCCCACTGCACGAATCGCCGCGATATGCGCCATCACGCCTGCCTTGTCGTCGGCGGCGCCGCGCCCGTACATGCGTCCGTCTCGAACAGTCGGCTCGAACGGCGGAGTCTCCCAGAGCGCGTCGTCTCCGGGAGGCTGCACGTCATGGTGCGCGTAGAGCAGAATGGTCGGCTTCCCGTTTCGGGCGGCACGTGTGGCCAGAACAGCAGGCTGCCCCTTCTCGTCGGTTCCGGGGATCCCGGCCCGCAGAACGCGCACCTCGTCGAAAGCACCCGTGTCCTCGGCGAGGCGTGCCACGGCGGCAGCACTGCGTTCGAGCTGGGTCTGATCGAACGACGGCCACGCGATGCCCGGGATGCGCACGAGATCGCCGAGATCTGCCAGTGCGCGCGGGATCCCTGTCGCGACAGCCTCGGCCACAGCGCTCTCGCGGTCGTCAGAAGCGGTCACCGAAGCAGAAGGAGATGTCATGCGAGTAATCTTAAGGCGAACCCCGAAAAGCAACACGTCAGGAGCCTTCGTGGCCAACTCCCCCGTCTCACCGTCGACGAACGACGACTCCGCCGAGAACGCAGCGCACGGCAAGGGCCGTCCGACACCTTCGCGCGCCGAGCAGGAGGCCGCCCGCAAGCGCCCCCTCGTCGCCAACACGAAGGAAGAGCGCGCCCGCGCACGCGCGGAACTCCAGGCACGCCGCGAGAAGGCGCGCGTCGGCATGGAGAAGGGCGACGACCGTTACCTTCCCGTCCGCGACAAGGGCCCGCAGCGACGCTGGGTGCGTGACTACGTCGACGCCGGCTGGCACCTCAGCGAGTGGGTCATGCCGATGATGGTGCTCGTCATCATCGCCTCGCTCGTCCCGAACGTCACCGTCGCCTACTGGTCGTTCCTCGTGCTCTGGGTCTACATCATCTTCGCCGTCGGAAACATGATCTTCCTCGGCCTACGTGTCAAGCGGAAGGCCGCCGAGAAGTTCGGAACGGAGCGCCGAGAGAAGGGGCTCGGCTGGTACGCCGCGATGCGTTCGCTGCAGATGCGCTTCATGCGTCTTCCGAAGCCGCAGGTCAAGCGCGGCGAGTACCCCGAGTAGTCTCGGGCGGATGCCAGGAAAGGCGGCGAGTGTCTCAGACACTCGCCGCCTTTCTCATGTGTATCGGGGACTCAGCGTGCGCGCGAGAGTCCGCGGTTGACCTGGCGCGCCCAGAACGGGCCGCGGTAGAGGAATGCGGTGTAGCCCTGCACCAGTGTGGCGCCGGCGGCGAGGCGGTCGCGGACGTCATCCGCGGTCTCGATGCCACCGACAGAGATGACGCAGAACTCGGCGGGCACCGCGGCGCGCACGATGCGGAGCACTTCCCGCGACCGCTCGCGCAGGGGTGCACCGGAGAGTCCGCCCGCTCCGGCGGCATCAACAACGGCGGGATCGGTACGCAAGCCGTCGCGGGAGATCGTCGTGTTCGTCGCGATGATTCCGGCGAGCCCCTCCTTCACCGCCATCTCGGCGATCGCGGTGATCTCCTCGTCCGGCAGGTCAGGGGCGATCTTCACCAGGAGCGGTGTCCTCCCGGCGGCAGCCTTGACCGCCTGCAGAAGCGGCGCGAGGGTCTCCACAGCCTGAAGGCCGCGGAGTCCCGGGGTGTTCGGGGAGGACACGTTGACCGCGAGGTAGTCAGCCAGCGGCGCAAGCCTCTGCGCGGAGGAGACGTAGTCGGCTGTCGCCTGCTCGACTTCGACGACGCGGCTCTTTCCGATGTTCACGCCGATCACCGCCCGCGGACGTCGACGGCGCAGCTTCTGAAGTCGACGCTCGGCGACCTCCGCTCCCGCGTTGTTGAAGCCCATCCGGTTCACGACCGCACGATCAGGGACCAGGCGGAACAGCCGCGGTTTCGGGTTCCCGTCCTGCGGGATCGCCGTCACGGTGCCCACTTCGATGTGACCGAAGCCGAGTGCGGAAAGCCCCCGCACCCCCACGGCGTTCTTGTCGAAGCCGGCGGCCACACCGAACGGCGAGGGAAAGGTCAGGCCCAGTGCATGGACCTCCTGCCCCGTCGCGGGTCGCGTCAGTGCGCTCGTGATCCAGGAGAACGGCGGTACGCCGAGAGTGCGGATGACCGCCATGCCCGCGTGGTGCGCGAACTCCGGATCGAGGCGGGACAGAACGGTGCGAAAGAGCAGTGGATACATCGCCTCTCAGGCTACCCTTCGCCGGATGCGGCCGCGGACTTCGCACGGTCCGCACGAAGGTCCCGGATCGAGCATTCGAAGTCCTCCAGCGAGTCGAACGCCTGATAGACGCTCGCAAAGCGCAAGTACGCCACCTCGTCGAGTTCGCGCAGCGGCCCGAGGATCGCCAAGCCGATCTCATTCGCGTCGAGCTGCGAGACTCCGGTCTGACGCACCGCTTCTTCCACACGCTGCGCGAGGACGGCAAGATCACCCTCGGTCACCGGCCGCCCCTGGCAGGCCTTGCGTACTCCGCTGATGACCTTCTCACGGCTGAACGGCTCCATCACGCCGGATCGCTTAATCACGTTGAGGCTTGCGGTCTCTGTCGTCGTGAAACGACCGCCGCACTCCGGGCACTGCCTCCGACGACGGATGGAGAGCCCATCGTCACTCGTACGCGAGTCGATCACGCGCGAGTCAGAATGACGGCAGAACGGGCAGTGCATACGGTGACCTACGCCTTCGTCGGATCGGTGGGAGTGAAGCGCGCCTCGATGGCTTCGCCATGCGCGGGAAGCACCTCGGTGTTCGCAAGTGCCACAATGCCCTCGCGGACGGTGGACAGCGCGTCGCGGTCGTAGGTGATCACCTGCTGCGGACGCAGAAACGTGTAGGCGCCGAGTCCAGGGGCATACCGCGCCTGTCCCCCGGTGGGCAGAACGTGGTTGCTGCCTGCGAGGTAGTCCCCCAGGCTGACCGGAGTGTGGTCACCCACGAAAACCGCACCGGCGCTCGTGAAGTCTGCGGCGGCAGCGACGGCATCCGCGAGGTGCAGTTCCAGGTGCTCCGGCGCATAGGCGTTGCTGAACGCGGCCGCGGCAGCACGGTCATCGACGAGGACGACCGCTGACTGCGGCCCGTCGAGTGCGGCGGTGACGCGCTCGCTGTGCCGCGTCCGCGATGCGAGCTCCGCGACCCGGACGAGCACGGCGTCCGCGAGTTCCGGTGAATCCGTGACCAGCACGGCGGAGGCCTGCTCGTCGTGCTCGGCCTGGCTCACAAGATCGGCGGCGATGTACAGCGGATTCGCCGTGGCATCCGCGACGATCAGGATCTCTGTCGCGCCTGCCTCGGAGTCGGTGCCGACGACCCCCGCGACCGCTCGCTTCGCGGAGGCGACGAAGTTGTTTCCCGGGCCGGAGACGACGTCGACCGGGTCGAGGTCGAGTTCAGGCACGCCCCAGGCGAACGCGCCGATCGCGCCGGCGCCGCCCATCGCGTAGATCTCGGTCACACCGAGAAGACCCGCCGCGGCGAGGATCGTGGGGTGGATGCGTCCGCCCTGATCCGACTGCGGAGGCGAGGCGAGAGCGATCTGCGTGACTCCGGCGACCTGCGCGGGGACGACATTCATGATGACGCTCGACGGATAGACCGCCTTCCCGCCCGGGATGTACACGCCGACGCGCGACACCGGCTGCCAGCGCTGCAGGATCTGAGCACCCGGCGCGATCGTCGTCGCGACCGACGCGGGCACCTGCGCCTGCGACGCGAGGCGCACACGGCTGATGGACTCTTCGAGCGCTGCACGGATCTGCGGCTCCAGCGCTGCAACGGCTTCGGCGACATGCTCCGCGGGGATCCGGATCGCGTGGTCGGCCACGCGGTCGAACCGCTCAGCCTGAGCGCGCAGCGACTTCTCGCCGTGTGCGCGCACGTCGGCGACGATCTCTGCCGCGGTCGCGAGCGCCTCTGCGCGCGCAGCCTCAGCGCGCGGCACGGCGGCCAGCATCTCGGCGGTGGACAGCGAACGGCCTCGAAGGTCGATCTTCTGCATTGTGCTCCTCAGCCTCTGGTCATGTCTGTCGTGTCGTGGAGATAGCCCACCCGGCCGTCATCATGTCGGACGACGTAGGCGCCGCCACGATCTTCGATGACGAGAATCCAGGCCTCCGGGCCGATCTCGAAGAGCACATCGCCCTGTTCGTCATGTGCCGAGCGTGTCTCCGGCGCCAACGCCCAGAACGGCTGGCCAGCGTCGACGGGCGTGACATCCGCCCGCGCCTCCTCGGCGTTCTCCACGTCGTCGGTGAGCTCATTCTCAGACACCTCACGAGCGGTGGCATCGTCGAGCGGCACGATCACGTCCGTGTAGGCCTCATCGGATGCCGCGGCAGACTCTTGCCCGTCAGCATCAGCATCCGCCGTGCCGCCATCGCCTTCGACGACGGCGGAGTCGACGGGCGCGACCTGCGGCGCGGAAGCTGTCGGGGCGACTGTCGGGTACGCCACCACCGGTCGGATCGGGTTGGCATTGCGGTGGGCCAGTGTCTCCATCCGGCCTTCGAAATCTTCGCGCAGCCCGGGGATCAACGGAGCCCCGACCGTGAGTACAACGAGCGCCAGCATGCACGCGAGTTCCACCCACATGACCCATCCCAGAACGCGACCGTCCAACCGGAGCGCGAACGACACCGAGTCCCAGACATGCTGCACCCAGAGCATCGCAGAAACCGAGACCGCGACAGACGCGAACTGGTCGATACCGAGCGAGCCGACCCTGCGGATTCCCTCCGGAGAGAAGCGTCGCAACACGATGAGGAAAAGGGCAACCGTGGGTACCCCGATGGTGAGCACCCAGTGCAGTCCGGTCGTCCACACGGATGCGCCGCCGGGGCCCAGCGGGAAGAAGGAGATGACGAAGGCGACCGCCCACACACCGACTATCAGCAGTTCACGTACCGTGAAGCCCAAGTAGCCGTACTGCGGCGCGACGTCGACCTCGAATAGTTCGTCGCTGGGGTCCTCGGGAAGAGACGCCTCGTCGAACGGTGCTGCATCGTTGTTCGTCATGAGGATCCCTTTCGTCGTGAGGACGATCTGCGCAGGTGAGTCCCCGGCGCGACCCGATCTTACCGGGCGCAACCCGAGCGGCGCTGGGGGCATGTCACGCTCACGGGCCGCAAAATCGCTACTATCCGAGGCACTGGGGGCCGAGAAGTGACTTCAATTCGCCGAAGAGATCCGCTGTGACCGTGACGGGCATCGGCACCTCGAAGACCTTGGCGGTGCCCCCACGGTGCATCTTGAGCGTGACCTCGGTCTCACCGTGGTGGCGGCGCAGCACATCCGCGAGGTCACCGACAAGCCGTTCCGTTGCCCGCTGCTCAGCAACCAGCAGAGCCAGGGGCCCGGCGGCGTCGAAGGAACCGACATCGGGGGTGAACGCAGACTGCGCGTGAATGTTCATGCCGTCATCACGACGCGAGATACGACCACGCACCGCGAGGATCGCATCGGCCTGCAGCGTGCTCTGGAACTCGAGGTACGTCTTTCCCATGAACATGACGGTGATCTCACCGTTGAAGTCCTCGACGGTGATCATGCCGTAAGGGTTGCCGCTGGCCTTCGCGACTCGGTGCTGCACGCTCGTGACGAGCCCGGCGATCGTCACCTGGTCGCCGTCCTGCAGGTCTTCTGATTCGAGCAGGTTGTTGATCGAGATCGAAGCGTGCTTCGCGAGCGGCACTTCCAGCCCGGCAAGCGGATGATCGGAGACGTAGAGCCCGAGCATCTCCCGTTCGAACGCCAGCTTGTCTTTCTTCGTCCACTCAGGGCGCTCCGGAACCTTTGCGGGCGCCACCTCTTCGGTGTCGTCGTAGAGCGCATCGAAGTCGAAGCCGATCGCTCCCTGGGCTTCGTTGCGCTTGCGGTCGACGGCCGCTTCGGTTGCGGATTCGTGGATCTCCAGCAGCGCGCGGCGGGTGTCGCCCATGGAGTCAAATGCTCCGGCCTTGATGAGCGACTCGAGCGTGCGCTTGTTCGCCACGTGCAACGGCACGCGATTCAGGAAGTCGTGGAAGGACGTGAACGGCCCCTCGCTGCGCGACGCGATGATGCCGTCGACGACGTTTCCGCCGACGTTGCGGATGGCACCGAGGCCGAAGCGGATGTCTTCGCCGACTGCGGCGAAGAAGTTGATCGACTGCGAGACATCCGGTGGCAACACCTTGATGCCCATGCGCCGGCACTCGTTGAGGTACAGCGCCATCTTGTCTTTCGAATCGCCGACACTCGTGAGCAGGGCAGCCATGTACTCGGCCGGGTAGTGCGCCTTGAGGTAGGCCGTCCAGTAGGAGACGAGCCCGTACGCCGCGGAGTGCGCTTTGTTGAAGGCGTAGTCGGAGAAGGGCAGCAGAATCTCCCAGAGCGCATTGACTGCGCCATCCGAGTATCCATTCGCGTGCATGCCCGCCTGGAAGCCCTCGAACTGCTTGTCGAGCTCAGACTTCTTCTTCTTGCCCATGGCGCGGCGCAGAATGTCGGCCTGACCGAGTGAGAAGCCTGCGACCTTCTGCGCGATCGCCATGACCTGCTCTTGATAGATGATCAGACCGTACGACTCGTTGAGAATGTCGGCCAGCGACTCTCGGAACTCCTCGTGGATCGGCGTGATCGCCTGCTGCCCGTTCTTGCGAAGGGCGTAGTTGGTGTGGGAGTTCGCTCCCATGGGCCCGGGACGGTAGAGCGCAATGAGAGCCGAGATGTCTTCGAAGTTGTCGGGCTTCATCAGGCGCATGAGCGCGCGCATCGGTCCGCCGTCGAGCTGGAAGACACCGAGCGAGTCACCGCGTGCAAGCAGGTCGTACGCGCCGCGATCATCGAGCGCGAGGTGCTCGAGGTCGACCTCTTCTGCGCGGTTCATGCGGATGTTGTCGAGCGCGTCGGAGATGATCGTGAGGTTTCGCAGCCCCAGGAAGTCCATCTTGATGAGCCCGAGCGACTCGCACGACGGGTAGTCGAACTGCGTGACGATCTGCCCATCCTGCTCGCGGCGCATGATCGGGATGATGTCGAGGAGCGGTTCGGACGACATGATGACGCCGGCCGCGTGCACACCCCACTGGCGCTTCAGCCCCTCGAGGCCCAGAGCGCGATCGAAGACCGTCTTCGCTTCCGGGTCGGACTCGATGAGCGCACGGAACTCGCTCGCCTCTTTGAAACGCGGGTGCTCCTTGTTGAACATGCCGTCGAGCGGCATGTCCTTGCCCATGACGGGCGGGGGCATCGCCTTCGTGAGCCGCTCCCCCATGCTGAACGGGAACCCGAGCACGCGTCCGGCGTCTTTCAGCGCCTGCTTCGACTTGATGGTGCCGTAGGTGACGATCTGAGCGACGCGCTCGGAGCCGTACTTCTCGGTCACGTACTCGATGACCTCGCCGCGGCGACGATCGTCGAAGTCGACGTCGAAGTCGGGCATGGAGACGCGGTCGGGGTTGAGGAAGCGCTCGAAGATGAGGCCGTGCTCAAGGGGGTCGAGATCGGTGATCTTCATGGCGTACGCGACCATGGATCCTGCACCCGAGCCACGCCCGGGACCGACGCGGATGCCGTTGTTCTTCGCCCAGTTGATGAAGTCGGCGACGACGAGGAAGTAGCCGGGGAAGCCCATCTGCAGGATGATGCCGGTCTCATACTCGGCCTGCTTGCGCACCTTGTCGGGGATGCCGCCGGGATAGCGATAGTGCAGCCCCGCTTCGACCTCTTTGATGAGCCAGCTGTCTTCGGTCTCGCCGTCCGGCACCGGGAAGCGCGGCATGTAGTTCGCCGAGGTGTTGAACTCGACCTCGCAGCGCTCGGCGATCAGCAGCGTGTTGTCGCATGCCTCAGGGTGATCGCGGAACATCTGCCGCATCTCGGCCGCGGTCTTGACGTAGTAGCCATCACCGTCGAACTGGAAGCGGTTCGGGTCATCGAGGGTCGAGCCGGATTGGACGCAGAGCAACGCCGCGTGTGCGTCGGCCTCGTGCTGATGGGTGTAGTGCGAGTCGTTGGTCGCGACGAGCGGAATGCCCAGGTCTTTCGACAGGCGGAGCAGGTCGGACATGACACGACGTTCGATCGAGAGTCCGTGGTCCATGATCTCGGCGAAGTAGTTCTCTTTGCCGAAGATGTCCTGGAACTCGGCCGCCGCATTGCGGGCGGCGTCGTACTGCCCCAGCCGCAAGCGGGTCTGGATCTCACCGGAAGGGCAGCCCGTCGTGGCGATGATGCCCTTGCTGTACGTCTGCAGCAGTTCGCGGTCCATACGCGGCTTGAAGTAGTAGCCCTCCATGCTGGAGCGTGAGCTCAGACGGAAGAGGTTGTGCATGCCCTCTGTCGTCTCACTCCACATCGTCGTGTGGGTGTACGCGCCCGAACCGGAGACGTCATCACTCTTCTGATCAGGAGAGCCCCACTGCACGCGCGTCTTGTCGCTGCGGTGCGTACCGGGGGTCACATACGCCTCGAGTCCGATGATCGGCTTGACGCCTGCGGCCTTCGCCGCGTTGTAGAACTCGAAGGCTGCGAAGGTGTTGCCGTGGTCGGTCACGGCGATCGCCGGCATGCCGTATTCGGCTGCCGCCTGGGTCATAGCCGTGAGCTTCGCGGCACCGTCGAGCATCGAGTATTCGCTGTGAACGTGCAGGTGTACGAAGGAGTCGGATGCCACGTACCGAGTCTACGTCGGGGCACCGACACCGGGACTCTGATAGAGAGCCAGTTGGCGTCCCGCGTCCTATTGAACGGGCACCCCATCGACGACGCTCACTCTGTACGTCGTACTCGTGTCCGGGACCGTGTCTGGCACGATCCCCGAACCGTTGTGCACTCGGGAGGAGAGCGCAGAAACGAACCCGGTCGCCGCATCGAAAGTGATCGTGTCGCGCCGGATTCCGAAGTCACCTGGCATCCCGAAGTCCCCGGTCTCAAACGCGACGGTGTACTCCGTACCGGTCTGATCCACGACCGTCGCGTCTGGCAACTTGCTGAGCGCGAGAAACATTCCAGCCCGAATCTCCGATGGCCCTGCGTTGGCAGCCAGCAGGTGAATCAGACGCCACCCGACGATGACGTCGCGACGTGCGGCAGAGTTCCCCTCGCCGCCCTGTCCGCGGTGCCAGGCGAGTATGTCGTCGGGATCCGCGGATACCTCCGTCAGCATTGTTCCCTTCAACGTGCCGTCCCCCTCCGGGAGCACCCCGCCTCCTTCCTTCCACGCGCCGTACTCACCCACGGAGGCGAGCCTCTCGGCGACGAGCCCGTCTTGGCCGCTGTCTTCTCCGAACGCCGCGATAACGGTCATCGGCCCCGACGTCACATACCAGTCGTCACGGACGTCTGCCGGAATGTACGTCGTTCCTTCCTGGGCGATCTGCCATGCGCGTGTTGCGGTTGTGTGGTCGACTCCCCACCCGGGGTCCCCGACGAGGACTCCGTCGCCGAGCCACAGCAGTTCGCTGTGCCAGTCCACACGGAGATACTGTCCCTCCGTCAGCACGGAGGCATGGGCACCGATCTGCGCAGCGGCTGATGCCAACGCGCCCTGCGCGGTCAGGGGTGGCGAGCTCGGCGGAATCGTCGGCGTCGGTGTCGGCGTCGGCATCTGCGTATGGAACGGGGAAGGAGAGATCACCGCTTCCGAACGCGAGGGAACGTGCTGGTTCTGCGCGAGAACCAGCACGCCCGCGGTCATGGCGGCGACCCCGGCAAGTGCGCTCCCTGCAATCCACAGTGGTCGTGGAATCGACCGCGTTCGCCCCGGCGCAGACTTCCCTTCGATCTCGGCGACGAGCTTTCCTCGGGCCTTCGCGATGTTGCCTTCGGGAGCCTCCGCGCCCCGGCCGAACTCACGCGTGCGCTGCCACAGCTCCATTTTCGTCTCCCTCCTGATTCTTGATCGGCCGACCCTTGCGCGTTGGATCCAGCCTTCGGCGCACACGATTCAGACGTGAGCGCACCGTTCCCACGGGAACTCCCAGCGCGTCGGCGATCTCTTCGTAGGTGAGGTCACCCCAGGCGTACAGCAGGAGCGTTTCCCTGTCTCTGGCGCTCAGTGCTGCGATCCGCCGAGCTAGAGCGGGCATCATGGCCTGCGCATCCAGGCGATCATGAAGCTCGTCGAGGCCGTCCTCCGCCGCGTGGTCCCCCCGCGTGGCAGACGCTTCAAATGCCCTCCATTGCCGTGCTTCTGCCACTCGGTGCCGTCGGGCCACGATCGAGGTGATCCCCAGCAGCCATGGCAATGCCGATTCGCGGTGCAGGTCGAATGATGCACGCCGCTGAAAAGCGACGAGGAAGGACTCACTGAGGATGTCCTCCCCCGCCGCGCTTCCCACCCTCCGATAGGCGAACGCCCCCACCGTCCGCGCATGCCGATCGAAGAGGGCGGAGAAGGCCTCCGGCTCTCCGATCGACCGTCGGATGATCTCGCTGTCTGTGCTCACACTGTGTATTCGCCGATCCGGTTCAGAGAGTTCACGCTTTCTTCTTGTCAGCCTCCGTGCCCATCGAGCGCGTACAGCTCTTGCCACCGGCGCGGGCGTGCGATCTGCAGGGCGTACATGTAGCGCAGCAGCTGTCCTTGGTGCATCGTCTCGTGCTCCAGGAGCGCCAGCGCGTAGCGCAGGGAGTCCTCATCGGAGATCTCGACGTCGCGCACCCAGGAGTCCACTTCGGCTGCGCTGCGGGTCAGAGAGCGACGGACGGCGACAGCATCCGCAAGCTGCTCGTGCTTCAGGGAACAGTCGAATCCCTGCCAGGCGCCTGCACGAGCAGCATTCGGAAAGCTCTCGCGTGCGCCGATCACGCACCACAGCTGCTGGCCGATGGTGTTCGAGGGAAGATCTCCGAGACGTGACGCCAGAAGCTCCGGCGTCAACGCATCGACGAGGTCGTTGTAGAGGCACTGTGCCTGATCCAGGCGCGAGCGCAGAAGGGTGATCATGTGCACAGCGTAGGGCGAACGCCCGACGTCGAGGCCGTGTGTTCACTCGCCGCGCAGGATCTCCAGCGCGTGCGCGAAATCGTCCGGGTACGGCGACTCGAACTGCACCCACTCGCCCGTCGTCGGGTGTGAGAAGGCCAACTGGTGCGCATGCAGCCATTGACGCGTGAGTCCGAGACGGGCGGACATCGTCGGGTCGGCTCCGTAGAGCGGATCGCCGACGCAGGGGTGACGGTGTGCGGCCATATGCACCCGAATCTGGTGTGTGCGCCCGGTCTCAAGATGGATCTCGAGCAATGACGCACCAGGGAATGCCTCAAGCGTCTCGTAGTGGGTGATCGAGTGCTTGCCCTCGGGGACGACCGCGAACTTCCAGGAGTGATTCGGGTGGCGTCCGATGGGTGCATCGATCGTGCCGACGAGAGGATCCGGATGCCCCTGAACGACGGCGTGGTAGATCTTCTCCACCGTTCGCTCCTTGAACGCACGCTTGAGGACCGTGTACGCATGTTCGGTCTTCGCGACGACCATCAGGCCGCTCGTACCGACATCCAGTCGGTGCACGATTCCCTGCCGCTCGGCCGCGCCGCTCGTGGAGACCCGGAAACCGGCGGCGACGAGCGCGCCGACGACGGTCGGGCCCTCCCATCCGACGGAGGGATGCGCGGCCACACCGGTGGGCTTGTCGACCACGATGATGTCGTCATCGTCGTAGACGATCCCGAGCTCGGGCACCTCGATCGGCACGACGACCGGACCCAGTTTCGGAGCCCACTCCACCTCAAGCCAGCCTCCGCCACGAAGACGATCAGACTTGTCGAGGACCACGCCGTCGAGCTTCACGCCGCCAGCGGCGGCCACCTCGGCGGCGAAGGTGCGCGAGAACCCGAGCATCTTGGCCAGCGCAGCATCGACCCGCGCGCCATCGAGTCCGTCCGGGACGGGGAGGGTCCGGTACTCCACGATCAGGATCCGGAGGTATCGCGAGGAGCGTCGGATGCCTGAGCATCCGACGGCGCGTCGGTGACTGCCGTTCTCTCCGCGTTCTTGCGCGACTCGCTCGTCTCACGCGATCCGTCGAGGTTCAGACCCACCACGATCAGGAGCGCAACCGCGATCATCCCGCAGACGATGAAGATGTCGGCGACGTTGAAGATCGCCGGCATCATCCACGGAAGGGACAGCATGTCGACCACGTGGCCGACAGGGAATCCCGGCTCGCGAAAGATTCGATCCGTGAGATTGCCCAGCACGCCGCCGAGTAGCGCACCGAGAACGATCGCCCACAGACGCGAGCGCACGGCGAAGCTCTTCCAGACGATGGCTGCCGCCACCACGGCCAGCGCGATCGTGAAGATCCAGGTGACGCCAGATCCCAGCGAGAACGCGGCCCCGGGGTTGCGGACGTAGTAGAGCTGGAAGAAGTCACCGAGCACCGGGACAACCTGCTGAAGCGGCAGGTGCTCGATGGTGAGGTACTTCACAAACTGGTCGGCGGCCAGAACCACCGTCGCGAGAATCGCGACGATGAGTCCGGCCGCCGACCGAGAAAGGGGGCGACTGCTCGTCAAAGGATCGCCTTACAGGCCGATCGCAGAGACGGGAGCCTCAGACGCTGCCGAACCCGACTGCGCGTCAAGGTCACGGAGCTGGCCCTCGATGTAGCCGCGCAGCTGCGCACGGTAGCCGCGCTCGAACTCACGCAGCTCGGAGATGCGGCCTTCGAGCGTGTTGCGCTCGCGCTCGAGACGAGCCGTCTCTTCGCGCTGCTTCGCCTCGGCATCCGCGATGATCTTCGCGGCCTGCGACTTGGCTTCGGAGATCAGCTGGTCGCGCTGAGCCTCGCCCTCAGCGACGTGCTCATCGTGCAGGCGCTGCGCCAGCTCGATGATGCCGGCGGTCGCGTTGGCCGGTGCCTCGGCTGCAGGAGCCGCAACCGGAGCAGGTGCCGCGACGGGCTCAGCGACGGCGGGCGCCGGAGCGGCGGCCGGTACGGACGATCCCGCTGCCTCGAGGGCGGCGATCTTCGCCTTCAGCTCAACGTTCTCTTCGAGAGCCTTGCGCCACTCGACGACGATCTCGTCGAGGAAGTCATCAACCTCGTCGGGGTCGAAGCCGTCCTTGAAGCGGACGTGCTGAAACTGCTTGGTGACGACGTCATCCGGGGTCAGTGCCATTGGTGGCTCCTCTTTCGATGAGTTCTCGGTCGGTGGCCAGGATAAGGAAAATGGCGCGTACCCGGGGCGCGCACCTCGTGAGCAAGCATAGCCCTCAGTGCCGCCGGATGCGACGCCTGGAAAGATCAGACTGTCACGAAACGCTGATCATTCCATGTTTACGCGAAAGCGCGCGTGATCGACATCAGAATGAGGACGAGCATCATCGTGAGAGTGAATCCGAAGTCCAGAGCCATCCCGCCGATCCTCAGCGGAGGAATGAGGCGACGGAACAGCTTGATGGGCGGATCGGTGATCGTGTAGACAACCTCGGCGGCGATGAGGCCGACGCCTCGAGGACGCCACTGTCGATTGAACAGCGGGATGTACTCGAGGACGAGCCGGGCAAGCAGAACGAGGAAGTAGATCAGCAGCGCGAAATTGAGGAGCGCCGCGATCAGCGAGACGAACTCCACGGTCAGGACTGAGCGAATGCAGCATCCGGGTCGGCGCTGGTGATGCCCGCCTGACCGGAGACTGCGATGCTCTCAGGAGAGAGCAGGAAGACCTTGCTGGTGACGCGCTCGATGCGACCGTACAGCCCCATGGACAGTCCGCTCGCGAAGTCGATCAGTCGGCGCGCGTCGGCATCACTCATCTGCGAGAGGTTGATGATGACCGGAACGCCGTCCCGGAAGCTCTCGGCGATCACCTGCGCGTCGCGGTACTGCTTCGGGTGCACGGTGAGGATCTCGTTGACCACACCGGCGGCAGGCTGCTGTACGACCGTGGGGCGCCGCAGGGGCGTCACGGGAGCAGCAGGCTTCGCCTCCTCGCGGGGCGCGGTCGAACGAGCGGGCGTCTGCGCCGCCGGTTCTTCGACGAAGGTCTCTTCCTCGTCGGCGAGACCCAGGTAGACCATGGTCTTCTTCAGCGGGTTGCCCATAATTTCCTCCGGGAGATCTGGTGGTGTTCTGAGGTTAACCCTGCGCAGGCCGCGGCCCGGTGATTGCCGAGCCGATCCGCAGGTGTGTCGCGCCGGCGTTGATCGCCTCGGCGAAGTCGCCGGTCATCCCGGCAGAGATCCAACTCGCCTCGGGGGCGAGCCCCTGCAGCCGCTCGGCGTATCCACGCAGACGCGAGAACGCGCGTGCAGGTTCTTCGTCCAGTGGCGCGACCGCCATGATCCCCTTGACGGCAAGGGTCGGCAGGGCAAGGAGGTATTCGGCGAACGTCTCCAGCTCGGCGGAGACGATTCCTCCGCGCCCCGGGTCGTCTGTCAGGTTCACCTGAATGAGGACGTCGAGGATCGAGTCGTCGAATGCCGCGCGATCCAGGGAGTCGGCGAGCTTCTTCCGATCCACAGAGTGGATTACTCGCGCCGCGCGGCGCACTGCGCCCGCCTTGTTGGTCTGCGCCTGCCCGATGAAGTGCCACTGCAGGTCCGTGAGGTCCGCGAGTTCCGCCGACTTCGCCGAGAGCTCCTGCTGCCGGTTCTCCCCCACCTCACGCACGCCGAGTGCGTGAAGTTCACGCACGAGAGATGCGGGATGGAACTTCGTCACGACGATGCGCGTGATCTCAGACGGGTCACGCTCGGCATCGCGAGCGGCGTCGGCGATCGACCGGTCGATCGCCGACAGCCGTTCAGCGAGGGTCATCGGCACAGCATCCACTCAGGGATTCCGATCAGCGCAGGAACTCGGGGATGTCGATGTCATCCTCCGCATACGCGGGCTCGAGGCTCGTCGGCGCGACCACAGGAGCGATCGGAGCGGGCTTCGCCGCGGAAGACTCGTCCGCGCTCTCCTGCTCCGCGTCGTCGTCGCTGGTGCGCACCTCCACGGGAGCGGGAGTCGCGGCGGGACGCGACACGACCATCGGATCCAGGCGCAGCGAAGGCTCGCCGCCGTCGAATCCGGCCGCGATCACCGTGACGCGCACCTCGTCTCCGAGCGAGTCGTCGATGACGGTACCGAAGATGATGTTCGCTTCCGGGTGCGCCGCTTCCTTGACGAGATCTGCGGCATCGTGGATCTCGAAGATGCCGAGGTTCGATCCGCCCTGAATCGAGAGCAGCACGCCGTGCGCACCTTCGATGCTCGCCTCGAGCAGCGGAGACTCGACCGCGAGCTCCGCGGCTTTGATGGCCCGGTCGGCGCCACGCGCAGAGCCGATTCCCATGAGGGCAGATCCCGCCCCCTGCATGACCGACTTGACGTCAGCGAAGTCGAGGTTGATGAGTCCGGGGGTGGTGATGAGGTCGGTGATGCCTTGCACACCGGCGAGAAGCACCTGGTCAGCGGTCGCGAAAGCCTCGATCATCGAGATGCCACGGTCGCTGATCTCCAGCAGACGGTCGTTCGGCACCACAATGAGGGTGTCGACCTCTTCCTTGAGCTTGGCGACACCGGCCTCCGCCTGGCTCTGACGGCGACGCCCTTCGAACGAGAAGGGCTTGGTGACCACACCGATGGTCAGCGCGCCGATGGACTTGGCGATGCGAGCGACGACGGGAGCGCCACCGGTGCCGGTGCCGCCACCTTCACCGGCAGTGACGAAGACCATGTCGGCACCGGTCAGCGCCTGCTCGATCTCTTCTGCGTGATCCTCTGCCGCACGACGTCCGACCTCGGGGTCAGCGCCGGCGCCGAGTCCGCGGGTGAGCTCGCGACCGACGTCGAGCTTGACGTCGGCGTCGCTCATGAGCAGCGCCTGCGCGTCTGTGTTGACCGCGATGAATTCGACCCCACGGAGGCCGAGCTCGATCATGCGGTTGACGGCGTTGACGCCGCCACCGCCGACGCCGACGACCTTGATCACGGCGAGGTAGTTCTGGTTGTGGCTCATGCCGACCTCCGATTAGTCGAGCGAAAAATCCGGAACCTTAAACCTCAGGTAGAGGTATAAAGTATTTCCCGGTATTGCGTTCTCTGAATTGAAGGTAGATCGGCGCATCGGCGTGCCGCCGCAATGACACGCGCGTGTCGCCCATTCCCCCGGCAAAGTCCGGGGGCCGTGGCGTCGGAGCCACGCGCGCAGGTTCAGCCGACGACGACAGCCTCGGGTGACGACACGTCGTAGAGCGCAAAGCCGGGCGATGTCGCCATCGTGAGCTCCAGCACATGCGCCTTGAGCGCGGAGTCCTCTCCGCTGCCCCACGCGATCTCTGCCCCGGAGAACAACCTCAGCCGAACATCGTTCGGTGTCGACGCGGTCACGGCCTCGACCTGGGCACGCAGAGCGGCAGGGAGTGTCCGCATGACCTTGCCGGCCGCGGCGAAAGCGGGCGACTCGACCCCACCCTCGATCTCGAGCATCGCGAACCCCTCGGGGCGCTCGGCGCTCGTGAGCAGCGCGACGCCGGCCGCATCCACGACGGTGTATCCCGCACCGTTGTCGAGCATGCCCACCGGCGTGCGCTCGACGACGCGGACGGTCAGATCGTTCGGCGGATGTGCTTCCAGCGTGTACGTCTCGATCATCGGGAAGGCACTGAGGTCCTCCTTCACCGCCTCACTGCTCACGAGCGCGAGGGGCGTCCCCAGCTGATCGGCGAGAGCGAGCTCGACCACACTGGCATCGAGCGATTGAACGCCGGCGACCGTGATCTTCTGCACCGCGAAAAGCGGGCTGTAGGCGGCACCGACGCTTCCCACGATCACGAGAAGGATCGCTGCGGCGATCGCGATTCCGGTCAATCGTCGCCGACGCGAGCGCTGCGTGAAGCGGCGAATCTCGGCACGGAGCGTCTTTCGGCGCGCCCGCGTCGCCTTCCACAGATCGCGCGGGCTGAGGGGCTCTCTGCGCGCAGGTGCCTCCGAGGATTCGTGCACGGGCCGCGCAGGCGCAGCATCCGCCATAGGCTCCACCGAGGCGTCAGCACGGCCCCAGGTTCCGAGATATGGCGCGATCGGGACCGTCTCGGAATCATCGGATACGGCCTGCTCCGTCGTCGATGGCTCGGGGGTCCCCGGAATCAGGCGCTCTCGCAGCGAGCGACGCTGCGAGAACTCATCCGCGACGGAGGGTTCTTGCTCCTCCGCGGGTGTCGTCGACCGCGGAATCGGCGATGGCCGACGCACGGCTTACGCTCCGGGCGGGCGCCGAAGCGCGTCGAGCACCTGGGGAATGATCTGGTAGACATTGCCGCAGCCGAGCGTGATGACGTAGTCGCCGTCGCGCGCGATCACCGAGGTGTAGTCGGCGGCCTGCTGCCAATCGGCCACGTAGTGCACGCGGTCCTGGTCGGAGAACGCGTTGCTGACGAGCTCTCCCGTGACACCGGGCACCGGATCTTCGCGGGCACCGTACACGTCGAGCATGACCGTGTGATCTGCGAGTTCTTCCAGGACGTCCGCGAACTCCTGGAACATCAACTGCGTACGCGAGTACGTGTGCGGCTGCTGGATCGCGATGATCCGGCCCTCGCCGACGACCGTGCGCGCGGCTTCGAGCGCAGCACGCACCTCGCTCGGGTGGTGCGCATAGTCGTCGAAGACGCTCACACCGCGCTCGACGCCGTGCAGTTCGAAGCGGCGAACCGTGCCCGCGAACCCCTCCACCGCGCGGCCCGCGTCAGCCAGGCTGTATCCGAGCGTCCGCAGCACGGCGATCGCGCCGGCGGCGTTGACCATGTTGTGGGCACCCGGAATGCGCAGCTGCACGCGGATGCTGTCATCGCCGTGCGAGATCGTCGCAGACACCGGGCCATCGGTATCGATGTCGGTGATGCGCACGTCGGCGTTCTCGGCCTGCCCGAAAGAGACGACGCGCGGATGCGACATGGCCGCGCGCACACGCAGGGCGCCCGGGTCATCGCTGGAGATGACGACAGCCTCCGTCGCCGCATCCGCGAAACGGGCGAAGGCCTCATGGAAGGCCTCGTCGGATCCGTAGTGATCCAGGTGATCGGGGTCAACATTCGTGATCAGCGCAATAGCCGTGTTGTACAGCAGGAACGTGCCATCAGACTCATCCGCCTCGATGACGAAGAGCTCGTCGCTGCCGGTGCCACTGGAGGTGCCCAGCTGCTCGATCACTCCGCCGTTGACGAAGTAAGGATCGGCGTCGAGAGCGCGCAGCGATGTCACGATCATCCCGGTCGAGGTGGTCTTGCCATGAGCGCCCGCGACCGACACCAGCCGGCGGGTGCCGATCAGCCAGTGCAGCGCCTGCGAACGGTGGATCACGTGCAGCCCGCGCTCTTTCGCGAGGAGGAACTCGGGGTTCTCTGGCCAGATGGCCCCCGTGTGGATCACCGTGTCGACGTCGCCGAGATTCGCCGCATCGTGACCCACGTAGACCGTCGCGCCGGCCTCAGCCAGGGCGCGCAGGTTGTCGCTGTCGGCCCGATCACTGCCGGATACGCGGATGCCGGCGTCGAGGAACATGCGCGCGAGTCCGCTCATGCCCGAACCGCCGATGCCGATGAAATGCGCAGCGGTGATGGACTCGGGAATCGGAAGGGAGAGATCGGGCCTAATCATGTCGGCTCCATCCTAGTTCGACGTCCGGACACTGGCACGGGGCACGCCGCCGCTCCGGGTCTGCAACATTCTCACGCCTGAGGCGCGAATGCCCGATCGATCAGCGCGATCAGATTCTCCGTGCCCGTGCGTGTGCCGACGCGTGCGGCGGCCTGCACCATCTGCGCACGGCGCTCCGCATCATGCAGGAGCGGGACGATCTCGTCGCGGACACGATCGGGCGTCAGCGTCGCATCCTCGATCAGCACTGCAGCGCCCGCCTCGATCGCCGAGGCCGCGTTGAGCCGCTGCTCGCCGTTGCCCACTGCGTAGGGTACGTAGACCGCGGGGATCCCCAGGGCGCTGATCTCGCTGACGGTCGCGGAGCCTGCCCTCGAGACGATGAGGTCGGCGATCGCAAAGGCGAGATCCATTCGGTCGACGTAGCGGCGCAGCGTGTATCCGTCGACCGCAGGATCGGGAAGGTCGGAGCGCTCTCCCGTCACGTGCAGCAGCTGCCATCCGGCATCGAGCACGTCGCGCCAGGAACCGGCGAACGCGTTGTTCAGCTGCTGCGCACCCAAGGAGCCCCCGAAGACCAGCAGCACCGGTCGCGAGGGGTCGAGATCGAACTCCGCAGCCGCCTCGAGGCGGATCGCCTCGCGGTCGAGATCGACGATCTCACGGCGCAACGGCATTCCGACGACGGTGCTGCCACGCAGCGGTGTTCCCTCGAACGCCACACCCACGGCCGCAGCACTCCGCGCCCCGAGCACATTCGCCAGCCCGGGGCGCGCGTTTGCCTCATGGACGACGAAAGGAACACCCTCGCGGCGGGCGGCGATGTAGGCGGGCGCCGCGGCATAGCCGCCGAACCCCACGACGACATCCACGTCGTGTGCACGGATGTGAGCCCGCACCTGCGCGATCGCGCGGCGGAACCGAACGGGAAATCTCAGCGCCGCCCCATTCGGACGCCGCGGAAAAGGCACCTTGTCCACGATGAGCAGCTCGTAGCCGCGCTGTGGAACCAACCGCGCTTCCAGCCCCTCGCGAGTGCCGAGAACGAAGACGGAAGCGCCGGGGTCGCGCAGACGCAGAGCATCGGCGACGGCGAGCAGAGGATTGACGTGGCCGGCGGTCCCGCCGCCGGCCAAGAGGTACGTGGTCACCTGGCGACCCTACCCCGTGGGGCTGAGGGTCGAGTCGGCGCAGCAGCCGGGGTGCGCGGAAGAGTGCGCGCGAACGAGAGCAGGACGCCGGTGGCCAGGAGGACGGAGAACAAGGAGGTACCGCCCTGCGACATGAACGGCAGCGGAACACCGAGCACCGGGAAGATGCGCAGAACGACGCCGATGTTGATCAGGGCCTGTCCCAGCACCCAGACCGTGATCGCCCCGGAGACGATGCGGACGAAAGGATCATTCGTCTTGCGGATGATGTGGAAAGCGCCGACCGCGAACACCGCGTACAGCGTGAGCACGAGGATGCCGCCGATGAGACCCAGCTCTTCGCCGACGATCGCGAAGATGTAGTCGTTGGACGCCGCCGGGAGCCAGCCGTACTTCTCCTGCGAGTTGCCGAGTCCCAGACCGAAGAAGCCGCCGCTGGCCATGCCCCAGACCGCGTGCAGCTGCTGGTAGCAGTCGTCGTAGTAACAGTCGATGGAGTCCGGATTCATCACACTCTGGATCTGCCCCATTCGGCGGGGGCTGATCAGAACAAGGACGAGAACGGCGATCGCCGCGAGAATCATCGGAAGCAGGAAGACCCGTAGCCGGACACCGGAGAAGAACAGGGCACCCAGAACTATGAGGAAGAGGATCATCGCGGTACCGAGATCCTCTCCTGCGAGCACGGTGCCCACGACGAGGCCGGACATCGGCACGAGAGGGATGAAGACGTGCTTCCACTGCGTCAGCAGAGTCTGCTTTCGAGAGAGCACGAGGCCGATCCACAGGGCCAGCGCGAGCTTGAGGAACTCCGACGGCTGCAGGTTCTGACCGGCGACGTGGATCCAGTTGCGGTTGCCGTCGTTCTCCACGCCGATACCCGGCACGAAGACGAGAAGTTGCAGCATGGTTGCCAGGATGAGCACCGGCCACGCGATGCGCTTCCAGAACAGCACCGGCAGGCGACTGAGCAGGAACATCAGCGGAACGCCGATGACGGCGAACACGGCCTGCCTCATCACGACACCGTAGGGCCCGTCGGCCCCACCTGTTGCACTCGTCGCGGACAGCACCATCACGAGTCCGAAGATCGTCAGCAGCAGCGTCGTCGAGGCGATCAGCACGAACTCCGTGGAGACGGGCGCGAAGACGCGCCCCAGGGTCACTCGTGCAGCAAGACCTCGCGACGGTTTGTCAGCGCCCGTTTCGGGGCGTGTCACCTGCGTCATGCGCGCTCCCCCGGCCGATCCAGTCCCGCACCGCTTCGGCGAAGCGGTGGCCACGGTCCTCGTAGCTGGTGAACTGGTCGAAGGATGCTGCGGCCGGTGCGAGCAACACGGTGTCGCCGTCCCGCGCAATCCCCGCCGCCAGTTCAACGACTCGGGTCATGACCTCTTCAGTTTCGCCGGGGACGACCTCGAAGACGGGCACCATCGGCGCGTGTCGCTCGAACGCCGCGACGACCTCGCTTCGCGCGACGCCGATCACGACGGCGGCGCGCAGGGCCGCCGCAGCATCCGCGATGAGTCCGCTGAGGTCTACGCCCTTGAGATCACCGCCGACAACCCACACGGCACCAGGGAAGGCCCGCAGCGACGAGCGCGCGGCGTGAGGGTTGGTCGCCTTCGAATCGTCCACCCAGGTCACGCCTGCCGAGCGGGCGACGACCTCAATGCGGTGCGGATCCAGACGAAAGCTCGCCAGCGCCTCGCGGATCGCTGATGGCTCCACCCCCAGCGAGCGGGCAAGAGCCGCAGCCGCCAGAGTGTTCTGCACCATGTGCGGAGCCGCGAGGCCATGTTCTGCGAGCTCGGCGACGGTCGTCAGCTCTTGCGCGGAGGTAGCCCGGTTCGCGGCGAAAGCGCGATCCACGACGATCCCCTCCACGACACCGAAATCACTCGGACCGGGAATTCCGAGGTCGAAGCCGATCGCTCGCGCACCCTCGATCACGTCCGCTTCTTCGACCATCTCACGCGTCGCGAGATCCGCCTTGTTGTAGACGCACGCGACCTTGGTATTGCGGTAGACCAGTGCTTTCGCCGCACGGTAGGCCTCTGCGCTGCCGTGCCACACCAGGTGATCGTCCGCAAGGTTCAGGCACACCGACGCATAGGGGATGATCTGCGCCGCGGGGGCGCTGTTGCCGAGGTACCAGAGCTGGTGGCTGGAGAGTTCGACCACGAGCACGTCGAACCCGGCCGGGTCACGCACGGCATCCAGCACGGGCACACCGATGTTGCCGCAGGGCGCGGCACGCAGACCGCCGGCGACAAGCATCGTGGCCGTCATCCGGGTGGTCGTCGTCTTGCCGTTGGTTCCCGTGATGAGTACCCACTCCGCAGGAGTGCCGTCCTCACGTACGACCTTGTCCCGCACACGCCAGGCGAGTTCGATGTCGCCCCAGAGTGCGATCGACTGCTGCTGCGTCCAGACGATCAGCGGATGCGTCGGCGCGAAGCCCGGCGAGGCGATCACGACATCCGGCGCGAACTCCACGAGCTCCGCAGGCACGGATTCCAGCGCGCCGAGATGCAGCCTGGCGCCGATCACCGGCACCAGCCGGGAGTACTCCTCACTGGCGCTCTCGGAGAACACGAGAACATCAGCGCCCAGTTCGGTGAGCGTGTCGGCGACCGAGAAGCCGGTCATCGACAGGCCTAGGACGGCAACCCGCAGCCCGGCCCAGTCCGCATGCCAGCTGGTCAGCTCGTCCAGATCGCGTGCGCTCATGCGCGACTCAGCCACTCGACGTAGAAGAGTCCGACGCCGGACGCGGCGAGGAGGCCCGCGATGATCCAGAGGCGCACGACGATCGTGACCTCCTGCCAGCCACGCATCTCCAGATGGTGGTGGAACGGGCTCATCAGGAACAGGCGCTTGCCGCGCGTCAGCTTGAAGTAGAGGCGCTGCAGGATGACCGAGCCGGAAGAGAGCACGAAGACACCCGCGACCAGCACGAGCAGGAGCTCGGTGCGCGTGAGGATCGCCATCGCGGCGATCACACCTCCGATGGACATCGAGCCCACGTCACCCATGAAGACCTGCGCCTTGGGCGCGTTCCACCAGAGGAAACCGATGAGCGCGCCCGCGAACGCCGCCGAGACGACGGCGAGGTCGAACGGGTTGGCCACGTCGTAGCATCCGTCCTGCACCGAGGGCTCCAGCCCTGAGGCGATGCATGACTGCTTGAACTGCCAGAACGCGATCAGGCTGTACGCGCTCACGGCGAACACGCCGGCGCCGGCTGCAAGGCCGTCCAGCCCGTCTGTCAGGTTGACGCTGTTTGACGTCGCGATGCCGATGACGGAGAGCCAGATCAAGTAGATGATCCAGCCGACGATCGGACCGAAGGCGAACAGCCACAGCACGGGGATGTCGCGGAAGAGGGAGACGAACTCGCTCGCAGGAAGCTGGCCCCACACGTTCGGAACCGTGAGGGCGACGATCCCGAACGGGATCATGACTAGGATCTGGCCGATCACCTTGCGCCAGCCGGAAAGCCCCAGGCTGCGCTGGCTGCGCACTTTCATGAAGTCATCGATGAAGCCCACGATCCCGAAGCCGACCATGAGCCAGAGCACGAGAAGGCCGGACACGGTCGGGTAGCTGCCGCCGGCATAGGTGCCCACGCCGTAGCCGACGATGGTGCCGACGATGAAGATCGTGCCGCCCATCGTCGGAGTGCCGCGCTTCTCGTAGTGGCTCGGGTTCTCGATCGCTTCGGGGGTGCGAATCACCTGCCCCCAGCCCCATTTCCGGAACAGCCGGAGGAAGACCGGGGTCAGAAACAGGGTGAAGGCGAACGATATCGCCGCCGCAGCTAGCAGTGACCTCACGAGAACGATTCTCCCAGACGATCGCCCAGATGCCGCAAACCGGCGGAGTTCGACGACTTCACCAACACACGGTCTCCTTCTCGCAGTTCCGTCTGCAGGTAGTCGAAGGCTTCATCGGAGGTCGGGAAGAAGACGGCCTCGCCATCCCAGGATCCCTCCCCGATCGCAGCGAGGAAGAGGCGTCGGGCATCGACGCCGACGACGACGATCCGCTGAATGTTCAGACGCACGGCGAGCAGACCGATGCGGTCGTGCTCTTCACCGGCGTTCTCGCCGAGCTCGCTCATCGCACCGAGCACAGCGACGGTCCGCTCTCCCGGCTCGACGATCTGGGCAAGAGTGCGCAGTGCCGCGGCCATCGAGTCCGGGCTGGCGTTGTAGGCATCGTTGATGATGCGCACGCGGTCACCACCCATCGGCTGCATGCGCCAGCGCTCGGCGATCTCGACTTTCTCCAGGCGCGAGATCGCGTCCTGGGTGGACACACCGAGCACCGAGACCGCGGTGATCGCCGCAAGCGCGTTATTGACGTGGTGCGCTCCCAGGACCTGGAGGCGCAGCGGAAGACGCTGCCCGTCCGCATCCACGATGAGACAAGACGTGCCCGTGGCACTGACGGCGATGTCTTCGGCGCGCACGTCGGCGGCTGCACCCTGTCCGAATCCGCGCACCTGAAGTCCGCGCTCTTCTGCGAGGGCGCGCATCGCGAACACGCGAGGATCATCCAGGTTGAGCACGACCGTTCCGCCATCGCGGGTGGCCGTGACGAGTTCCGCCTTCGCTCGGGCGGTCTCCTCGATCCCACCGAAGCCTCCCGCATGTGCGAGACCCACCATGAGCACGATCGACACGTCGGGGTGCACCAGTCCCGCCAGGCGCGCGATCTCTCCTGGCGCGCTGGCACCGAACTCGCACACCAGGTAACGGGTCTGCTCCGTGACGCGCAGCATCGTCAGCGGCGCACCCACCTCATTGTTGAACGAGGCGATGGGCGCCACCGTCTCGCCCTCCTCGCTCAGGATGCGGAGGAGGAAATTCTTCGTCGTCGTCTTGCCATTGGATCCCGTGACCCCGACGATCCGCAGGTTCCCGGTGGCGCGCACTCGCGCGACCACCGCCTCAGCGAGCACGGCGAGTGCCTCGACGACATCCGCGACGACGATCTGCGACACGGCTTCATCGACGACGTGCTCCACGAGTGCGAGGGCTGCGCCGTTCGCGACGGCCGCGCCGACGAAGCGGTGGCCGTCGGTCTCTTCGCCCGGCTTGGCGACGAAGATGCCACCCGGTGCGATGAGACGCGAATCGGTATCGACGGTGCCGTCGACGAGGGTTTCAGCGGTGTCGTCGCCGACGAGATGCAGGGCGCCTCCGAGGAGGCCTGCGATCTCCGCAAGGGACAGGGCGATCATGCGACAGATTCCTTCGGGCGCAAAGCGCCGATCATCAGTATTTCGGGAGAAGCTCGTCCATCGGAACGGAGGACGGCAGCACGCGGTAGGTCTTCAGAACCTGAGTCATCGCCTTCTGGAAGGCGGACGCTGTGGCCGCAGACGAGGTTACCCTAGTGGGCTCGTCCAGCGTCACGATCACGACGTACTCGGGATCGTCAGCGGGCGCGTATCCGACCATGCTCGTGAAGTAGATTCCCGGCTTGTAGCCGCCGTTGCCGTCGGGAACCTCCGCCGTTCCGGTCTTCGCCGCGATGCGGTATCCGGGGACGACGATGTCCTCCGCGAGCCCGCCCTGCACAGCGACGTTCTCGATCATCCGAGACAGTTCGGAAGCGGTGCTCTCGGCGATGATGCGCTCGGGCTTGCCCGCATCGATCTTCGCGACCTCGCCGTCCGCCGTCGTGCACGACTCCACGAGGGAGAGGGGAATCTTCATCCCACCGTTCGCGATCGCCTGGTATGCGCTGGCCACCTGCGGAGCGGTGACGGTGTAGAACTGTCCGAATGTCGTCGTGTAGTGCGACTGGTTGTCCCAGTCCTCGACCGGGTGCAGCGTGCCCGGCTCTTCGCCGGGGAAGCCCACGGCGGTCTCCGTGCCGACACCGAACTTCTTGAGGTAGTCGTAGCGCACCTGCGGCGAGACCATATCGCCGAACTTCGACAGAGCCACGTTCGAGGAGTCGATGAGCGCACCCGCGAGGGTGTACTCGTACGTCGGGTGTGGGAAGGCGTCGTTGACGACAGCGCCGTTGGGGAACTCCTCACGGCTGGACGCGGTGACCCGTGTGCCCGCGTTGGCCCCTGCGCCCTCCATCACAGCAGCAGCGGTGACCACCTTGAACGTCGAACCCGGCTCGAAGGTGCGACGGAAGATCCGTGCGCCGCGGTCAGCCTCATCCGAGGCCGACACGTCGTTGGGATCGACCGTCGGATACTCGGCCGCCGCGCGGATCTTTCCGGTCTTCACCTCCACGACCAGCACCGACCCGTTGAGCGCACCCTGTCGGGCGGTCTCCTCCGCGATCATCTGCTGCAGGTACCACTCCAGTTCGCTGTTGATGGTGAGCGTCAGGGCACCGCCGTTCACTGCGGGCTTCTCCTTGTGGCTGCCGGGGATCACGACTCCATCCGCACCCGTCAGGAAGGACTCGACTCCGGCGGTCGGACGCAGGCACTGGTCCTGCATGAGCTCCATGCCCTCCAGAGGCACTCCGTCCGGGCGCTCCTCGTCGGCGTCACCCACGAAACCCAGGATGTTTCCCGCGACAGCACCGTTCGGATACGTCCGCACATCACGAGCCGGCATGGACAGGTAGGGCAGCCGCAACTCGCGCAGCGCAAGGAACTGCTCCGTGTTGAGCCCCTTCTTCAGCTGCGTCCAGCGAGACTCGTCGTTCTCCGCCAACGCGTCGTCGACAAGCGCACGGACCTCGTCACCGGTCGTCCCTAGCACGGTGGCGATCTTGTCAGCTGCCTCGTTCCACGGTGTCTTCGGGGGGTTCTCCTCGTCCTCCTCGAGCACCCGAATCGTCAGCGGGTCGAGTGCGGCGTCATAGACGAGCGTGCTCTGAGCCAGGACAGTCCCGTTCGCGTCGAGAATGGGACCCCGAGTGCCGGCGATCGGGCGGGAGTCGCCGAGTTGCCCGGTCTCCATCGACTCCTCGACGTGCGAAGCCGCGTTGACCACCTGGATGTCGACGAGACGGACGACGAAGGCGCCGATGATGATCAGGATGACCGCGAGAGCGACGACCGTCCGTCGCCGTGGACTGCGAGTGGCCCGGGTGGTCATCTGCTCTCCGTCATCGGTCTGAAGGGGGTCGTGCGGTCATCGTCGGTGGATCAGCGGGTTGTCGGGCTCGGCAGTCCTTGCGCGACGGGAGGCAGTGCAGGCTCCTCCACTACTGGTTGTACGTCACCGGTGGGCGCTGCGGCGTCTGTGACCGGCGGCGTGTCGGAGACCAGTGCGTTGGGCACGGCATTCCAGCCGCCCGGGTTGACCGTGGAGTTCCATTCCGCCGCAGCTCCCGTGCCGATGAGCGCACCGTCGCTCAGACGCAGGTAGCTGGGCGACCCGCCGACGACCATGCCGAGGCTGTCGGCGCTGCTTGCGAGGACCTGCGGCGAGCTCGCACCGGCGATCGACTCTTCGATCGCCTGCGCCTGCCAGGTGAGTTCGCGCTGTTGCTGTGTGAGCTCGGCGACCACGAAGGAGTCCTGTGTGGTCGCGATGGACAGCGCCATCTGTGCGATGCCGATGAGAGCGGCGCCGGCGAGAGCGATGATCGCGAAGGCGAGCTTCGGGCGACGGCGGGGCTGCGGGCGCTCGAGCGGGCGCAGCGTCCGTTCCCGGACGGGAGCGGGCGTCGGGGTGACGGGAAGCCGCAGCTGCGGGGTGGCGATGCTCACGGACGGTCCTTCCTCTGTTCGTCACGAGGTGTCTCGCGGAGCTTCTCCG
Source organism: Microbacterium sp. GW823-FHT02G05 (assembly GCF_058797175.1). Taxonomy (NCBI): domain Bacteria; kingdom Bacillati; phylum Actinomycetota; class Actinomycetes; order Micrococcales; family Microbacteriaceae; genus Microbacterium; species Microbacterium sp. GW823-FHT02G05. The sequence goes on along the minus strand of NZ_JBXAJK010000002.1, from coordinate 74,958 downwards.
CGGCGCGCAGGCGCACCGGGATCGCTCGGGGGTTGGTGGCGCGCTCTTCCTCGGTGGCCAGTTCCGCACCCTTGGTGATGGTGCGGAATCGAGGCGCGTGCTCGGGCAGTTCAACGGGAAGTCCCGCAGGGGCGGTGGAGGCGGATGCCGCAGCGAACGCCTGCTTGACGAGACGATCCTCCAGCGACTGATACGACATGACGACGATGCGTCCACCCACCGCGAGGGCATCCATCGCTGCGGGGATCGCGTCGGCGAGGACGCTCAGTTCGGCGTTGACCTCGATGCGCAGGGCCTGGAACACGCGCTTTGCGGGGTGGCCGGCGCGCTGCACGGCGGCGGGGGTCGCTTCGATGAGCAGGTCGACGAGTTCGCCGGAGCGCGTGAGCGGCGTGCCCTGGCGCGCCTGCACGATGAAGCGGGCATAGCGGGCGGAGAGCTTCTCCTCGCCATAGCGTTCGAAGATGCGGCGCAGCTGGCCCTCGCTGTAGGTCGCGAGCACCTCTTCCGCGGTAATCCCGCTGGTCTGGTCCATCCGCATGTCCAGCGGCGCATCTTTGGAGTACGCGAAACCGCGTTCTGCTTCGTCGAGCTGGAGTGACGAGACCCCGAGGTCGAAGAGGATTCCGGAGGCACCGCGTGCGTGCTCGCCGATGGCGTCGTAGACCGTGTGCACGAGCGTGACGCGATCACCGAATCGTGCCAGCCGCTCGCCCGCGATACGCAGGGCGTCCGTGTCGCGGTCGAGACCGACGAGGCGGATGTTCGGGAAGCGGGTCAGCAGCGCCTCGGAATGTCCTCCCATGCCGAGGGTGGCGTCGACGAGCACCACGCCGTCGTTCTGCAGCGCGGGAGCGAGAAGCTCGACACAGCGGTCGAGCATCACGGGAATGTGGATGTCGTTCGGGTTCATGATCTCTCGGTGTGTTGACGAGGACTCTGATCCCCATCCGCTCGACCCGGCACCGGGGAAGTGTGTCGGGGCAGGAGCGGCTGGGCATGACAGCCCTCGTCAGAACAGTCCCGGAATCACCTCCTCCTCGAGTTCGGCGTACGCGTCTTCGTGGCCCTCGGCGTAGGCGTTCCACGCCGCGGCATCCCAGATCTCGGCGTGTGCGCCGACACCCGTGAGGATGAGCTCCTTGCCCAGACCCGCGTAAGTGCGCAGGTGAGCGGGGATGGTGATGCGGTTCTGGCTGTCGGGCATCTCGGCGCTGGCGCCGGAGAGGAACATGCGCAGAAACGCCCGCGCCTCTTTGTTGCTCAGCGGTGCCTGTCGGATGCGCTCATGCACGCTCTCGAACTCGGCCGTGCTGAACACGTAGAGACAGCGGTCCTGGCCGCGGGTGACGACGACGCCACCCGCGAGGTCTTCGCGGAACTTCGCGGGGAGGATGACGCGACCTTTGTCATCGAGCTTGGGGGAATGGGTGCCCAGAAGCATCGGTCCGATCACCCCCCTTCTCGTTCGGCCTCCGCGAAGTACCTCCACTTTACTCCACTTTCCCCCACATTCCTATGCTCTTCTGCGCAAATGCCTCGGAGAGCCGTTCCTGCACCCGCCCGAAAACCGCAAGAAATCAACGGAGCGAGCGGAGTGGAGCGTGGTGGAGGGAAAATACGCGCTCAGACCAACTACGGGCGGCGGGAGGGAACAAAAAAGACCCGGATGCCGAAGCATCCGGGTCTTTCAGACAGAGAGGAGGAGGTCAGTGACCCTCGTGACGACGATCCCACCGGTCGTTCATACGATCCATGAACGACTCCGTAGGCGCCGCTGCACGGGGGCCGCGCGGCGATCGCGACGAGGGTCGCTCACCGGTGCGTCGGACGGGCGTCGCGGCGAAGATGACGCCCGCGACCATCGCCGAGAATCCGAGGACTCCAACGATGATGCCGGGCACATCGCCGACGGCCACGCCAGCGATCAGTCCACCGATGCCGGCGAGAAGAAGAACCGCCCCGTAGATGAGATTGCGGTAGCTGAGAGCACGGTCGCCCGTGGGCGCCGTGACGACGTCTGCGTCGTTGTGAAGGAGATGGCGTTCCATCTCGTCCAGAAGACGCTGTTCTTGTTCAGAGAGTGGCATGTGTCCCCCTCGGGTGGTGGTGCTTCCAGTCTACGCGTGTCCGGGCCAGCGCGGCTAGATGTTCGCTGTGTGCTCAGTAGGCTGTAACGGTGTCCACACCCTCTGTCGTTCGCGAGGCGGTCGCGCGCCGTCTTGAGGCCTTCGTCGCCCATATCCGCACTGAGGCCGCGGGTTACGGCCCGGATGCCGCCGCATTCCTCACGTCGGCCTCCGCAACGCTCGACGGGGGCAAACGACTGCGCGCACGCTTTTGCCATGCCGGATGGAGCGCGGTCGCCGGACCGGATGCCACCGCGGACGACTCCGTCTGGGATGTGAGTGCCGCGTTGGAGATCTTCCAGTCCGCTGCTCTCGTCCACGATGACATCATCGACAACTCGGATACGCGACGCGGACGCCCCTCCGCGCACCGTGCCTTCGAGCACGATCACCGCGCCGCGGGCTGGAGCGGAGACGCGACGGGCTTCGGCCGGTCTGCGGCGGTGCTCCTGGGGGATCTCCTTGTCGCCTGGAGCGACGATCTGCTGGAGCACGCGCTGCGCGCCCACCCGCACGCCGCCGCGGTCCGCGCCGAATACGCCCGGATGCGCCGTGACGTGACGATCGGGCAGTTCCTCGACATCGCGGAGGAGTCGGCGTGGAGCGTCAACGATGACAGCGAACACGCCGAGCGCGCGCTGCGCGTCGTCTCGCTGAAGTCCGCGCGATACAGCGTCGAGCAGCCTCTGCTGATCGGCGCAGCGCTGGCCGGAGCGGATGCCTCGCAGCAGTCTGCACTGCGCGGATTCGGCCACCCGCTGGGCCTCGCGTTCCAGCTGCGAGATGACGTCCTCGGCGTCTTCGGCGACGAGAGCGTCACCGGCAAGCCATCCGGCGATGATCTTCGCGAAGGAAAGCGCACCCTGCTCATCGCCTGGACACGTGAGGAACTTGCACCCGCGGCCCGACGAAGTGTCGACGAGCTTGTCGGCGACGCCAATCTCACGAACGATCAGATCGGCTCATTGCAGGCGATCATCGTCGAATCCGGCGCGCTCGAGCGGGTGGAGGACCTCATCGCGCAGTACGCGGCCGAAGCGGACCACGCGCTTCAGGGAGCGCAGCTCGACGCCGCGGCCCTGGAAGAGCTTCGCGCCCTCGCACAGGCGGCCACGAGCCGAACATCCTGAACGGGAGTTGAGCCCTCAGGCGAGCGAGCGAGCGACGCGTCGCACTTCGCTCTTGTGCCCTGCGAGCAGCGCTTCAATCGGAGCGCGACCCATCGACTCCTCGTAGCCGAGCAGCCAGTCGATCGTCTCGTCGTCTGAGAACCCGGCGTCTTTGAGTGCGAACACCGTGCCGCGCAGAGAGCTCAGTGGAGCACCATCGACGAGGAAGACCGCGGGGACGGCGAAGACGCCGGTCCGACGCGATCCGATCAGATAGTGCTCATCGAGCAGTCTGCGCACGCGTCCGAGCGACTCGCCGAGGACGTCGACGAGGTCTGGCAGAGCGAGCCATTCGGTGGGGACGGGGGTCGGTTCAGATGCAGACACACCCCAACTATCTCATCTCGGAAGGCGTGCACTCCGCCCCTGGCGTCTGCGGATTCACATCAATCACACGCGTCACTCTGAAAACTCCAGTTGACGTGTGGTGCCTTCCGTGACAGCGTCGACAGGGCATCTTCTGCGCCGAACAAGGGGGTAAACGTGGCCGGCAACATCGCGACACGTCGTCAGAATCTGCCGTGGGCGCTACCCGCGGTCGTCCTCACCACCGTCGCGGCGACGCTCAGCGCTCCCCCGGCGATGGCAGAGGAGAGAGGCCACACGCGTGACATCCGGCCGCTGCTCCGCGGGACCTCCGGGTCATCGACCACCGCCTCCACTCCTTCGGGAGCGGGATCTTCGGCAACGCCCGCGAGCTACGAGGTCGTCGCTGGCGACACCCCTTACGACATCGCCCAGCGTTTCGGCCTCTCTGTCGACGCGCTGCTCAGCATGAACGGGCTGTCCTGGTCATCGGTGATCTACCCGGGTGATGTCCTCACACTTACCCCAACGCTCGCCCCCGCGCCCGCCGAGGCTGCCGCTGCCGCCCCCGCGGCTGCGGACTACGAGGTTGTCGCCGGCGACACGCTGTATGCGATCGCCAGCGCACACGGCATCACTCTGGATCAGCTCTTCGCGGCCAACGGTCTCGGGCCGGACTCGATCATCTACCCCGGGCAGACACTCGCACTGTCGCAGCCCGCTCCCGCGCCCGCTCCCGCTGCGGGACCTGCGCCCGCCGCGGTACCGCCCGAGCTCACGGAGCAGTGGGCATCGCTGGATGCAGAGCAGATCGCGAACGCGCAGCTGATCATCGCGATCGGTCGCGAACTCGGCGTCTCTGACCGCGGCGTGGCCATCGCTCTGGCGACCGCGATGGTGGAGTCGTGGCTGCGCAATCTCGACTGGGGCGACCGCGACTCGCTCGGTCTGTTTCAACAGCGCCCCAGCACAGGGTGGGGCACGCCGGAGCAGATCATGGATCCCGCGCGCAGCATCCGCGTCTTCTACGGCGGCGCGTCCGACCCCAACGGCGCGGCCACGACAGGTCTTCTCGACCTCGAAGGCTGGGAATCAATGGCATTCACCGATGCGGCGCAGGCCGTGCAGATCTCCGCATTCCCGGCCCGCTACGGAACCTGGGAGGCTCAGGCGCACCAGTGGCTCACCGAGCTCGGGTGACTCGGCGGCGCTCTCAGCCAATCGACGTCCTCTGCCCGCGGATGTGCGAGCCGTTGCCAGGGCTTTCAGCTGGACTTCTCTAGACTCTGAGGGTGACGATCAATCAACAGGCCGACCCCCTCATCGGGCGGCTTGTTGACGGCCGCTACCGGGTTCGAGCTCGCATCGCCCGCGGCGGCATGGCGACCGTCTACGTCGCCACCGACCTCCGTCTTGAGCGTCGCATCGCGCTGAAGGTCATGCACGGCCACCTCAGCGACGACTCGGTCTTCCAGAGCCGATTCATCCAGGAGGCACGCGCCGCCGCCCGGCTCGCCGACCCCAACGTCGTCAATGTCTTCGACCAGGGTCAGGACGGCGACCTCGCCTACCTCGTCATGGAGTACCTGCCCGGCATCACGCTGCGTGAGCTCATGCGCGAGCAGCGTCGCCTGTCGATCCCGCAGACCATCACGATCATGGACGCGATCCTCTCGGGGCTCGCCGCCGCGCACTCCGCAGACATCGTGCACCGCGATGTGAAGCCCGAGAACGTCCTGCTCGCGGAAGACGGACGGATCAAGATCGGCGACTTCGGACTCGCCCGTGCGACGACGGCGAACACCGCGACCGGACAGCAGCTGCTTGGAACCATCGCGTACCTCGCGCCCGAACTCGTGACCCGTGGCACCGCTGACGCGCGCAGCGACATCTACGCCCTCGGCATCATGCTCTACGAGATGCTCGTTGGCGAGCAGCCCTACAAGGGCGAGCAGCCGATGCAGATCGCCTTCCAGCACGCCACAGAGTCGGTGCCCCGTCCGAGTGTGCGCAACCCCGGAGTTCCGGAGCAGCTGGATGAGCTCGTTCTCTGGGCCACCGAGAAGTCTCCGGATGAACGCCCAAACAACGCACAGGAGATGCTTGACCGGCTACGAGTGATCGAACGCGAGCTGGGCATCACTCCGACGGTCACGACGCAGACCGCGCGCTCCGCCACCTCGCTCGTCGATTCCGGCGACCTCACACTGGTGATGCCCGGCACCACCACGGGTGCCCCCACCACGGCGATCGATGCAGGCGCCGCTCCGCTCGACAACGCCACTCTCCTGCGTCGCCGCAGTGCGAAGCGTCGCGCGCGCGGCGGGTTCCTCATCGCCCTCGTTCTGTTGCTGGCCGCAGCCGCGGCAGGTGCCGGTTGGTGGTTCGGATCAGGTCCCGGCTCGCTCGTCGCGATCGCGGATGTCGCGGGTTCGAACTACCCGGACGCGGCTGCTGTCCTCACGGAGCAGGGCTTCGTACCCACGGAGGCGAGCGAGAACTCTCTCGATGTTCCGGTCGGCGTCGTGATTCGCACCGATCCGGAGAGCGGAACACGCAGCGACCGTGGCACCACCGTGACGGTCATTGTCTCGACAGGCCCCGCAGAGCAGACGGTGCCGCCGCTCAACGGCAAGTCAGAAGCGGACGCCACGGCGTACCTCGAAGGAATCGGCGCGAAACTCGGCGAGAGCATCGCCCTCTTCTCCGGTGCTGCAGAAGGCCTCGTCATCAACGCCGACGTCACTCCCCGCGCGGGCGGCGATCCGTACCCGTGTGGGGAAGGATGCACGCTGTTCGAAGGCGATACGGTCGTGCTGCTGGTCTCGCTCGGCGCCCTTCCGGATGTCACGGGCATGACGATCGACCAAGCGGCGAAGGCCCTGGGCGACAAGCATCTCGAGGTCAGCGACGAGACCGTCACCGAGTACAGCGATGAGATCAAGAAGGACCGCGTCATTCGCATCGCGGACCGCGGCGACGGAGGCAACTGGCGCCCGGGCGACGCAGTCACCCTCGTCGTCTCGCAGGGCCCGGAGCCCATCGCGGTACCGGATGTCGTCGGTATGAATCTCGCCGACGCGATGGCCGTTCTGCAGGAGGCCGGTTTCGAGCCGAACACCAGTGTTCCCCAATTCATCTGGGGCCTGTTCAGCGTCAAGAGCACCGACCCCGAAGAGGGCGAGCTCCTGGAACGCGGCTCGAAGGTGCGCGTCTACGCCTCCGAGTAGGCCTCCACGCGTTCCCGTGCGTCACCCACGCGGCATCGGTCACCGATACCAAAGTGAACGCCCTCCCCGTTACGGGAAGGGCGTTCACTCATGAAAGCCGAAACTCAGCGCTTCTCGAGCTCTTCCGCGACGAGGAAGGCGAGCTCCAGGCTCTGCATGTGGTTCAGGCGCGGATCGCAGAGCGACTCGTAGCGGGTCGCGAGGGCTGCCTCGTCGATCTGCTCGGAACCGCCCAGGCACTCGGTGACGTCATCGCCCGTGAGCTCGACGTGGATGCCGCCCGGGAACGTGCCGACCGCACGGTGCGCTTCGAAGAAGCCGCGCACCTCGTGCACGACATCGTCGAAGCGACGCGTCTTGTAGCCCGTCGGCGTCGTGATGCCGTTGCCGTGCATCGGGTCGGTGACCCACAGCGGCGTCGCACCCGAGTCCTTGACAGCCTCGAGCAGCGGCGGCAGTGCGTCGCGAATCTTGTCCGCTCCCATGCGCGTGATGAACGTCAGGCGTCCGGGCTCGCGATTCGGGTCGAGCGTGTCGATGAGCGCCAGTGCCGTCTCGGGCGTCGTGGTCGGCCCGAGCTTCACGCCGATCGGGTTGCGGATCTTCGAGAAGTAGTCGACGTGTGCACCATCGAGCTCACGCGTGCGCTCCCCGATCCACAGGAAGTGCGCAGAGGTGTTGTACGGAGTGTCCGTGCGCGAGTCGATACGCGTCATCGGGCGCTCGTAGTCCATGAGCAGCCCCTCGTGCCCCGTGAAGAACTCGACGCGCTTGAGCTCATCGAAGTCCGCGCCGGCGGCCTCCATGAACTTGATCGCACGATCGATCTCCGCGGCCATGCGCTCGTAGCGCTGGTTCGCCGGGTTCTGCGCGAAGCCCTTGTTCCAGGAGTGCACCTCGCGCAGATCGGCGAAACCGCCCTGCGTGAAGGCCCGGATCAGGTTCAGTGTCGAGGATGCGGTGTGGTACCCCTGGAGCAGACGGCCCGGGTCTGCCGTGCGCGAAGCCTCGGTGAAGTCGTAGCCGTTGACGATGTCACCGCGGTAGGCGGGAAGAGTGACCTCGCCACGCGTCTCGGTGTCACTTGAGCGCGGCTTGGCGAACTGGCCCGCCATGCGTCCCATCTTCACGACCGGCATCGACGCGCCATAGGTGAGCACGACCGCCATCTGCAGCACTGTCTTGATGCGGTTGCGGATCTGGTCGGCGGTCGCGCCGGCGAACGTCTCGGCGCAGTCGCCGCCCTGAAGCAGGAAGGCCTGCCCCGAGGCGGCGCGTGCGAGACGCTCACGCAGGTTGTCGACCTCGCCCGCAAAAACGAGCGGAGGCATCACCGAGAGCTGTGCGGAGACGGCCGCGACTCGCTCGGCGTCGGGCCACTGGGGCTGCTGCTTGATGGGAAGCGAGCGCCACGCATCAAGGTCGGAAAGGGAAGGCATGCGGTAATCCTAGCCCGCCGTGAGATGGCTCGGATGCGTCAGCGGGCCTCTGTGACGGCACCGGGACGGCGGTCTTTGACCGTCGAGGCGTACACGTCTTCGTAGGCCTGCTCCCCGAGCCGCTGGAGGGCCACCATGATCTCGTCCGTGACCGAGCGCAGGATGTAGCGGTCGTTCTCCATCCCGTCGTATCGCGAGAAGTCGAGCGGTTCGCCGATGACCATTCCCACACGCACGATGCGCGGGACCTTGCGTCCGATCGGCATAGCGCGGTCGGTGTCGACCATGACCACCGGAATCACCGGGACCTTGGCCTCCAGCGCCATGCGGGCGATGCCCGTGCGTCCGCGATACAGCTTGCCGTCAGGGCTGCGCGTGCCCTCGGGATAGATGCCGAGAAGCTCCCCCCGGCCCAGAACCTGGAGCCCGGTGTTCAGCGACGCCTCGGAGGCTTTGCCGCCGGAGCGGTCGATCGGAAGCTGACCGGTGCCTTTCATGAACACCTTGGTCGCCCACCCCTTGATGCCGCGGCCTGTGAAGTAGTCGCTCTTGGCGAGGAACGCCATCGGCCGATCAAGCATGAGCGGCAGGAAGATGGAGTCGGCGAAGGAGAGGTGATTGCTCGCGAGAATAGCCGCCCCGGTAGTCGGAACGTTGGCACGCCCGACGATCCACGGACGGAAGATCCCCTTCACCCAGGGGCCGATCGCCACATTCTTCATCAGCCAGTAGAACATCGAGTGCAGTCTATCGCCGGGGCGCACGCGCAACGAGAGCCCCGGGCCACGACATGCCGGGACGTGCGACTCAGTGTCAAGAATATTGCAACTGAATCCCATCAAAATGCCCCCGACAGCGGGGCGCCTTGCCCTAGACTCGGGAAAAGCCCGTACCCCGTCCGGTACCGAAGGAGTTGCCGTGATCCAGTTCGAAGTCCCTGCGATCGTCCCTGCTGATCCCGAAGCGAACATCACGGATCTGCTGGTCCAACGTGTTCAGAAGACGCCGAATCTGGCGCTCTTCTCTGTCCCAGAGGGCGAGGGCTGGCGCGACATCACCGCGGCCGAGTTCCAGGCCGCTGTCGTCGCACTCGCCAAAGGCTTCGTCGCCGCGGGCATCCAGCCGGGTGAGAAGGTCGGCTTCATCGCACGGACGACGTACGAGTGGACTCTCATCGACTTCGCGCTGTTCTACGCCGGCGCCGTGATGGTGCCGATCTACGAGACCAGCTCTCCGTCGCAGATCCAGTGGATCATGGAGGACTCCGGCGCGACCGGACTCATCCTCGAATCGCCCGAGCACTTCGCCCGCGTCGATGAGGTGCGCAGCGAGCTGCCGCTCGTCCGCGACGTCTGGCAGATGCACCTCGGGATGATCGACACCCTCACCGCGCAGGGCGCCGACGTCGAGGACGCCGAGATCGAACGGCGTCGCAACATCGCTCGCGGCGAAGATCTCGCCACCCTGATCTACACGTCCGGCTCCACCGGGCGCCCCAAGGGCTGCGTCCTCACGCACTCGAACTTCGTCGAGCTGTCGCGCAACTCCGCGAAGTCGCTCGATGCCGTCGTCTCGATGCCAGGGGCCTCCACGCTGCTGTTCATCACGACCGCGCACGTGTTCGCGCGCTTCATCTCGATCCTCGCGGTGCACTCGGGAGTGCGCACCGGCCACCAGCCCGACACGAAGCAGCTGCTGCCCGCGCTCGGGTCGTTCAAGCCGACCTTCCTCCTCGCCGTCCCACGCGTCTTCGAGAAGGTCTACAACTCGGCCGAGCAGAAGGCAGAGGCCGGCGGCAAGGGCAAGATCTTCCGCGCGGCCGCAGCGGCCGCGGTCGAGCACTCGCGCCTCGTCGAAGAGGGCAAGAAGATTCCTCTGGGTCTGAAGATCAAGTTCGCGCTCTTCGACAAGCTCGTGTACAGCAAGCTGCGCACCGCGATGGGCGGCAATGTCGTGTACGCCGTCTCCGGTTCCGCTCCCCTGGGCTCGCGACTGGGGCACTTCTTCCACAGCCTCGGCGTCGTGATCCTCGAGGGCTACGGACTCACCGAGACGACGGCCCCTGCCACGGTGAACCTCGCTGACAAGTCGAAGATCGGCACGGTCGGACCTGCGCTTCCCGGTGTCGGCGTCCGCCTGGGCGACGACGGCGAGATCGAGGTGCGCGGCATCAACGTCTTCAAGGAGTACTGGAACAACCCCGAGGCGACCGCAGAGGCGTTCAGCGAGGGCGGCTGGTTCCGGACGGGCGACATCGGATCGTTCGATGCCGAGGGCTTCCTGACGATCACGGGCCGCAAGAAGGAAATCCTCGTCACAGCGGGCGGAAAGAACGTCGCCCCCGCGGCGCTCGAGGACCCGATCCGCTCGAACCCGATCGTCGGTCAGGTCGTGGTCGTCGGCGACCAGCGCCCCTTCATCTCCGCGCTCGTCACGCTCGACAGCGAGATGCTGCCGACCTGGCTCGCCAACAACGGGCTCCCCGCCGACATGTCACTCGCCGATGCCGCGAAGAACGACGCCGTACGCGCTGAGGTCCAGCGCGCCGTCGATGCGGCCAACAGCCACGTCTCCCGCGCCGAGTCGATCCGCAAGTTCACGATCCTTCCGCTGGAATGGACCGAGGCCAGCGGGCACCTCACGCCGAAGATGTCGATCAAGCGAAATGTGATCATGGCCGACTTCGATGACGAGATCCAGAAGATCTACAGCGAGCCGACCTCCACCACCACGGTGCCGCTCGGCTGAGCAGCGACGAAGAAAGGGCCCCCGCAGGAGCGGGGGCCCTTTCTTCGTTCAGATGTGTCATCCGAGTCGGTATGTGACGTCAGAACCAATCGCTCTCGCGCACCTGCCGCATCGCGACGCGTCGCGTCTCCGGGGGGAGCCGCGAGAGATAGACCTTGCCGTCGAGGTGATCGGTCTCATGCTGCAATGCCTGCGCCATGAGCCCTTCACCCTCGATCACCACGGGATTTCCGTCGAGGTCGATGCCTTCGACGCGTGCCCACGGGTGGCGAAGCGCGTCGTGCCACAGCCCGGGCACGGAGAGGCAGCCCTCCCCCGTCGGCACAGGCTCACCGCGAACCTCGGTGAGGACCGGGTTGAGCACGTATCCGATGTCGCCATCGATGTTGTAGCTGAAGGCGCGCAGCGCGACGCCGATCTGCGGGGCGGCGACACCCGCACGTCCCGGCACCTTCACGGAGTCGATGAGGTCGTCGACGAGCGCGCGCACGCCGTCATCGATCGTCTCGATGGGCGCGCACACCGTGCGCAGAACGGGATCGCCGAAGACGCGGATCTCGCGAACGGTCATCAGGCCGCCCGCGAGCGAAGGTTCTCGACGACGAGCGCGGCCAGCTGGCGAGCCGCAACGCGGGTCTCCGGCTGCAGGTTCGCGAACGTGATGGCGCTGCCCGACGCGATCTGCGCGTCATAGGGCATCCGCAGCACGTGTCGGACGCGGGTGCCGAAGTGCGCTTCCAGCTCATCCAGACGCACGAGAGGTGCGCCCGGCGTGGACTGGTTGAGCACCACGATCGCGTCGCGTGCCTTCTCGGCGTAGCCGTTGCTCTCGAGCCAGGTCAGCGTCTCGGACGCCAGACGCGCCTCGTCGATGCTGAGACCTGCGACGATCACGAGGTGGTCGGCGTGGTCAAGCGTGGCTCCCATGACCGAGTGGACGATACCGGTGCCGGTGTCGGTGAGCACGAGCGAGTAGTAGTGCGCGGCGACCGAGGCGACGTTCTCGTAGTCCTCGTCGTTGAACGCCTCGGAGACGCGCGGGTCTGTGTCGGAGGCCAGCACGTCGAGACGGGTGGCATCGCGCGACACGATCGCGGAGATGTCATGGTAGCCCTTGACGTCGTCGTGAATGCGCACGAGGTCACGCACGGTCTTGCCGTTCGGACGGGCGATGCGCTCCGCCAGAGTTCCGCGGTCAGGATTAGCGTCGACCGCGATGACGCGGTCGTCTCGCGCGTCCGCCAGCGCCATCCCCAGCAGCGCGGTGATCGTCGTCTTGCCGACGCCGCCCTTGCGTGAGAGCACCGGAACGAAGCGGGCGCCGCCTGTGAGGGGTGCGGCAATACGCGCCGTGAGTTCCTTCTGGGCGCGGGCGCGCTTTCCGTCGCCGAGGTTGATGCGGCGACCCGAGACCGTGTAGACGAAGTGGCTCCAGGCACCCTGCGGCTCCGGCTTGGTGACCCGATGCGGGTCGAGCAGACGGTCTGCGGTCAGCAGATCCGCGCTCTCGCGGTTCTGCTCGCCGAGGTCATCGAGGCGCTTCGCCGCGGGTGGGGCGTCCGCGGCACGGACGGAATCGACAGCGGGTCGGGGGATCTCGCTCGGCACGGGTACCGCCTTCAGAGTCGATGGCGCCGCCGGGCGACGGGGAGCCTTGGTGATCGCCGCCGCCAGTGCGTCAGGTGTCAGATCGGGAGCGTTCGTCTCTTCCGAGGTCTCTTCGCCCAGGTCGTCGACAGTGTCCGCGGGAGCATCCTCGACACCCTCGGACTGCTCGGCGTCGATGGCATCAGCTTCCACAGCGACCGCCGTCTCGTCTGCGTTGTCGACCTCGTCTTCGGTGTGCTCGTCGAGCACCACAGCGTCTTCGATGGTCTCGGCCACGCCGGTGTCTGCGTCCGACTCGTCGTGCGCCTCTTCGATGACGCCCTCGACGACGGGCTCGGGCTCGGCCGGCAGCTCTGCGTCCGCGGGGATCTCGATCACGATGTCGGCGATCTCGGATGCCTCGTGGATGCGGCCGACAGCATCATCGCCGAGATTCACGAGGTCCGCGGGGTCCTGCTCGAGGATGAGCTCGTCGTACGCGTCGTCAGCGACGACGTCGTCATCGGCGAGGTCGTCTTCGTTTTCCACGGGAAGCGCCACGCTCACCTGAGCTGTGGCGCCCCCGAGGATTCCGATCGCCGTCGTGTCGACGTTCCCGGCGTCTTCAAGGACGCCGAGCGACTCTTCCTCGTCGTCGTTTCGCGAGTTCTTGCGATCTACGGTCATGGTGTCACTCCCAGCTTGGGCGAGCTACTCGCCCAAGCAAGGTTAGTGCGCCGGGCGGATGACGAGCAAAAGATCGCCCGCCTCGACCTGCTGCGTCTCACCGATCGCGAGTCGCTCGATGACGCCGTCGACGGGTGCGGTGATCGCCGCCTCCATCTTCATCGCCTCGATCGACGCGATGGGCTCGCTCGCACGCACGGTATCGCCCACGGCGGCCTTCAGCGTCACGACTCCCGAGAACGGCGCGGCGACCTGTCCGGGCTTGGTGGTGTCCGCCTTCTCGACCTCGTGCACATTCACGCTGATCGAACGGTCACGCACGAAGACGGGGCGCAACTGCCCGTTGAGCGTCGTCATGACGGTGCGCATGCCCTTTTCATCTGCGTCGCCGATCGCCTCGAGTCCGACGTACAACCGCACACCGCGGTCGATCTCGATGAGGTGCTCCTGGCCGGCCATGAGGCCGTACAGGTAGTCGGAGGTGTCGAGGACAGAGAGGTCCCCATACTGCGCGCGCACGCGGCTGAACTCGTCGGTCGGACCGGGGAACAGCAGCGTGTTGAGCGCCTGACGGCGCGTTGCGCTGTCTCCGGCGAGGGCGTCCTCCTCCGCGGCGGAGAGGGGGGTGACACCGGCCGGCTTCGCGCGGCCCGCGAGCACCTTGCTGCGGAAGGGCTCCGGCCACCCGCCGGGAAGCTCTCCGAGCTCACCCGCCATGAATCCGACGACCGAGTCGGGCACGTCGTACTTCTCAGGGTTGGCCTCGAAGTCCGCAGGATCCGCGCGCACCGCAGCGAGGTGCAGCGCCAGATCGCCGACGACCTTCGACGACGGGGTCACCTTCGGAACGCGTCCGAGGATGCGGTCGGCCGCGGCGTACATGTCTTCAATGAGTTCGAAGTCGCCCTCCAGCCCGAGCGCCTTGGCCTGCTGACGCAGATTCGACAGCTGACCACCCGGGATCTCGTGGTGGTAGACACGCCCTGTTGGACCGGGAAGACCCGACTCGAACGGGGCGTACTGCCGACGCACGGCCTCCCAGTAGGGTTCGAGATCCGACACGGCGTCAAGGCTGATCCCGGTGTCGCGGTCGGTGTGCGCGAGGGCCGCGACCAGCGATGACAGCGAGGGCTGGCTGGTGGTTCCGGACAGCGGCGCGGATGCCGCATCCACCGCATCGACACCGGCGGCGGTCGCCGCCAACAGCGTGCTGAGCTGCCCACCCGGAGTGTCGTGCGTGTGCAGGTGCACGGGCAGGTCGAATCGCTCGCGAAGCGCGGTGACGAGTCGTGCGGCCGCCGCAGGGCGCAGGAGGCCGGCCATGTCCTTGATCGCGAGGATATGCGCACCCGAGTCGACGATCTGCTCTGCGAGGCGCAGGTAGTAGTCGAGGGTGTACAGATCTTCGGCGGGGTTCAGCAGATCGCCCGTGTAGCACAGTGCCACCTCGGCGACCGCGGTTCCGGTCTCACGGACCGCGTCAATGGCCGGGCGCATCTGCGAGATGTCGTTGAGCGCGTCGAAGATGCGGAAGATATCGACGCCGCTCGTCGCCGCCTCGCGCACGAAGGCCTCCGTCACGGCGGTCGGGTATGGGGTGTAGCCGACCGTGTTGCGACCGCGCAGCAGCATCTGGATCGCGACGTTCGGGAGGGCCTCGCGCAGCTTGTCGAGCCGCTCCCACGGGTCTTCGCCCAGGAAGCGCAGAGCGACGTCGTAGGTCGCTCCGCCCCAGGCCTCGACCGACAGCAGCTGCGGGGTGAGACGCGCCAGGTGCGGGGCGACCGCGGTGAGGTCGCGTGTGCGCACGCGGGTCGCCAGCAGCGACTGGTGTGCGTCGCGGAAAGTCGTGTCGGTGACAGCGACCGCGGACTGCGCACGCAGCGCCCGAGCGAAGCCCTCCGGCCCGAGTTCGAGCAGACGCTGACGAGAACCGGGCTCGGGAGCCACCGTGAGATCGACGGCCGGGAGTTTGGTGCTCGGGTCTGCGTGACCGGGATGCGCACCATTCGGCTTGTTGACGGTGACGTCTACCAGCCAGTTGAGGATCTTCGTCCCGCGATCCTTCGATACCCGTCCGACCAGCAGGTCGGGTCGCTCATCGATGAACGACGTGCTGATGTCGCCGTTCACGAAGGCCTCATCGTCGAGCAAGGCCTGCAGGAAGGGGATGTTCGTGGAGACACCGCGGATGCGGAACTCGGCCAGTGCACGACGCGCGCGGGCCACGGCCGCAGGGAAGTCACGCGCGCGGCAGGTCAGCTTCGACAGCATCGAGTCGAAGTGCGGGCTGATCTGCGCGCCCTGATGCACCGTGCCGCCGTCGAGGCGGATGCCGGCGCCACCGGGCGAGCGGTACGTCGTGATCTTCCCCGTGTCGGGGCGGAAACCCTGCGTGGGGTCCTCTGTGGTGATCCGGCACTGCAGTGCCGCTCCGCGCACCTGCAGGTTCTCCTGCTGCAGTCCGAGTTCGGCGAGCGTCTGACCGGCCGCGATGCGCAGCTGCGTCTGGACGAGATCGACGTCGGTGATCTCTTCCGTGACGGTGTGTTCGACCTGGATGCGCGGGTTCATCTCGATGAAGACGATCTCGCCGGTCCGCTCCCCCGCAGTCTCCAGCAGGAACTCGACCGTTCCCGCGTTCTCGTATCCGATGGAACGCGCGAAGGCGATCGCGTGCGTGTGCAGGGCCTGGCGAACGCTGTCGTCGAGGTTCGGGGCCGGAGCGATCTCGACGACCTTCTGGTGACGACGCTGCACCGAGCAGTCTCGCTCGAACAGGTGGACGGTCTCACCGGTCTTGTCGGCGAGGATCTGCACCTCGATGTGGCGCGGTCGCATGACGGCCTGTTCCAGGAACATGCGCGGGTCGCCGAATGCGCTCTGCGCCTCGCGCATCGCCTCCGCGAGTGCGGGTGCCAGCTCTCCGGCACTCTCGACGCGGCGCATCCCCCGTCCGCCGCCACCGGCGACAGCCTTCGCGAAGAGCGGAAAGCCGATCTCTGCGGACTGCGCGACGAGCGCTTCGACGTCGTCGGATGCCTCTGTCGACCGGAGCACGGGGACACCCGCCTCGATCGCGTGGCGCTTGGCCTCGACCTTGTTGCCTGCCATCTCCAGCACCGATGCCGGCGGCCCGACGAAAACGATGCCTGCGGCCGCGGCCTTCGCAGCCAGGTCCGGGTTCTCTGAGAGGAATCCGTAACCGGGGTAGATCGCGTCGGCGCCGCTCTCGAGCGCGACACGAATGATCTCGTCGACGTCGAGGTAGGCGCGGACCGGATGCCCGCGCTCACCGATCTCATACGCCTCGTCGGCCTTCAAGCGATGGACTGATCCGCGATCTTCATGAGGGAAGACCGCGACAGTGCGCGCCCCCACCTCGAAAGCGGCTCGAAAGGCGCGAATCGCGATCTCACCGCGGTTGGCCACAAGAATCTTCTGGAACATACGCACCTCGTAGTGCTCACTTCAGGCGCGAAAAAAATCGCGCACAAGGGTGGGGCTGAGTGTTTCCCCAGCATAGGGGACGGTAACGTGGTGTTCGTGCACGTACTCAGCGTCAGTTCCCTCAAGGGGGGCGTCGGAAAGACCACGGTGACACTGGGCCTAGCGTCGGCGGCTTTCGCCCGTGGGGTCCGGACCCTCGTGGTCGACCTCGACCCCCAGTCCGATGTGTCCACCGGCATGGATATCCAGGTCGCCGGTCGGCTGAACATTGCCGATGTTCTCGCGAACCCGAAAGAGAAGGTCGTCCGTCAGGCGATCACCTCCAGCGGGTGGGCGAAGGTGCACCCTGGCACGATCGATGTCCTCATCGGCAGTCCATCTGCCATCAACTTCGACGGCCCGCACCCGACGGTGCGCGATGTCTGGAAGCTCGAAGAGGCACTCGCGTCTGTCGAGGCCGACTACGACCTCGTGCTGATCGACTGCGCGCCGTCGCTGAACGCCCTCACGCGCACCGCGTGGGCCGCGAGCGACCGTGTCATGGTCGTCACCGAGCCCGGCCTGTTCTCGGTGGCCGCCGCCGACCGTGCTCTGCGCGCGATCGAAGAGATCCGCCGCGGTCTCTCGCCGCGCCTGCAGCCGCTCGGCATCGTGGTGAACCGCGTGCGTCCGCAGTCGATCGAGCACCAGTTCCGCATCAAAGAGCTGCGCGACATGTTCGGCCCGCTCGTCCTCTCGCCGCAGCTGCCCGAGCGCACATCGCTCCAGCAGGCGCAGGGTGCCGCGAAACCGCTGCACATCTGGCCCGGAGACTCGGCCCAGGAGCTCGCCACCGATTTCGATGCACTGCTCGATCGCATCATGCGCACCGGCCGCATCTCCACGCCCGAGACACCGCACGCCTGATCCCTGTCATCAGAAACGCCTTCGGCGCGAGTTCTCTCGCATCGAAGGCGTTTTTGGTGGAAGCAGTGCTCCCGCTGCCGGGGTGTCTCTTCGAAAATCAGGCCGTGCGGCGCGCGCGGCGCACGGAGAGTTCGTCGACCGGGTCGATCGCCGCGGGCTCGAACTCGATCAGGGTGGATTCGACCTCGCGCAGCACCTTGCCGACAGCGATGCCGAACACGCCCTGGCCGCGACTGACGAGGTCGATGACCTCGTCGTTGGACGTGCAGAGGTAGACCGATGCGCCATCGCTCATGAGCGTGGTCCCCGACAGGTTGCGGATTCCGGCGGAACGGAGCTGCTCGACGGCCGTGCGGATCTGCTGCAGCGAGATGCCGGTGTCGAGCAGACTCTTGACGAGCTTGAGGACCAGGATGTCGCGGAAGCCGTAGAGACGCTGCGAGCCCGATCCGCTGGCGCCGCGAACCGTGGGCTCCACGAGTTCGGTGCGCGCCCAGTAGTCGAGCTGACGGTAGGTGATGCCTGCCGCGCGCGCGGCGACGGCACCGCGGTAGCCGACCTCGTCTTCCATGTCGGGCAGGCCGTCCGTGAAGAGGAGTCCGTCGCCGAATGACGGCTGGTCACGCAGATCTTCGGCGCTCATGCCGTACCTCCTCGAAGTCGATATCTCCACGCTAGAGCAGGCCCCCTGCCCCGGCAATCACATCCGCATGTGTGCGGAGGTGTGTCGCAATCAGTTCGTTACGACAGCAGGCGCGCGAGCGCCTCTTTCGCGAACATTCCCCGCACCTCGTCAAGGCGCGCCGCAAGCTCGGGAGCCATTTCTGCGGCTTTCGCCCGCGAAGCGGTGTCGGTGCGACGCAGAAGCGCGGAGAGTGCAGATTCGACCAGCGCGACATCACGTTCCGCGCTCTGGCGCAGTTGACGCAGGTGACGCGGTTCGATGCCATGTCGGTCGAGTGCGACAAGGCCGCGCAGCAGCGCGACTGTCGACTCGGTGTAGGTGTCGGCGGGCAGGATCACGCCAGTGCTGATCGCGTCGTTCAGCAGCTGCGGCGCGGCTCCTGCTGCCGACAGCAACTCTTCACGGCGGAACCGCCGCGGAGTCGCCACGATCGAGACAGGAAGATCTGCCGAAGGATCGACGCCTTCTTCGTCACGGCGATCGAGGTGCTCGCGAATGACGCTGAGCGGCATGTAGCGGTCACGCTGGAGCGTGAGCGCAAGGCGCAGACGGTCTACGTCCTTCGGCGCGAACTTGCGGTAGCCGGACTCGGTGCGAGACGGCGTGACGATGCCGCGCTCTTCCAGGAAACGCAGCTTGCTCGAGGAGAGCTGCGGAAACTCCGGGGTGAGACGCGACAGCACCTGACCGATGCTGAGAAGCGCCGCGGGCGCAGAGCGCTCACGGGCGGAGGCAGCGGCCATCAGTCGTTGGCCGTGGCGTCAGCGGGTGAGGCGAAGAAGTTGAGACGGAACTTGCCGATACGCAGTTCGTAGCCGTTGCCGAGCTCGCTGCGGTCGACACGCTCTCCGTTGACGTAGGTGCCGTTCAGCGAACGCTGGTCGATGACCTCGAAGGCGGTTCCGGCGCGAAGGATCTCGGCGTGCCGACGGGAGACCGTGACGTCGTCGAAGAAGATGTCGGCCTCGGGGTGGCGGCCGATCGTCGTGACATCGGCGTCGATCAGGTAGCGCGCGCCGGCGAGGGCACCCGAGCGGACCAGAACCAGGGCCGATCCCGAGGGCAGGGCGGCGATCGCCGCCTGTTCCACGTCGGTGAGCTCCACGCCGAACGGCACGAATGACAGATCCGAGTCGTGCCCGAAGGTCTGTGTGGTGTCGTGCTTCGCCTCGCTATCACGGTGGATAGCGGATGGCTGGTCGCGGTTCTCGCTGTGTGTCACGGTGGCCCTCCTCTTCCGTCCAGACTAACGGATGCAACGCACCCGAGGGGAGCCGAATCCTCAGGCATGACGACGTCATTCGCAGAGGTCCGCGATCTAAGGTCGAGGGATGCAGCTTGCCTCGGTGCCGGATCGCGCCTCCCGCCTTCTTCGTCCGCTCGTTCTCCTTCTCGGGGCGTTCGGCGTGGCCGCAGTGCTCGCGACCGCAGTCGCGGCACCGGCCTTCGCCCATGCCGATCTGATCGACTCCTCGCCCGCGGCGGATTCAACAGTCAGCGCCCTTCCGGACGAGATCGTGCTGACATTCAGCGCAGACCTGATCGCCGAGCCCGGCGCGACCGAAGTGGTGGTCGTCGACGGCTCCGGCGTATCGGTCATTGACGGCGAACCCACCGTGGTCGGGCCGATCATGACACAGAGACTCTCGCCTTCCGCATCCGCCGGCGTGTACACCGTGACCTGGAAGGTGGTCTACGCCGACGGCCACCCGGGCTCGTCGAGCTACTCCTTCACCGTCGCAGCAGGATCCGAAGAGGAACAGGAGGCGCCCTCCCCTGCGCCCACGAGCGCACCGTCGACCGCGCAGCCCGACGCATCCGCATCGGCACGTCCCACCGCAGAGCCGTCGACCGCAGGGACCGCCGGCATGTCCCCCGCGCCCGCCTGGGTCTGGGTCCTCTCCATCGCCGGGATCCTGGCCTCGACGACTGCAGCGATCTGGCTCGCCGTCCGCTACCGCCACAATGGCGCCTCCCCCACCTCTGACTCCGACTCCGCGCGATAGGCTTAGAACATGCCTCATTACGATGTCGTCATTCTTGGTGCGGGCCCTGGCGGCTACGTCGCCGCCGTCCGCAGCGCACAGCTCGGTCTCTCCACCGCCATCATTGAAGAGAAGTACTGGGGCGGTGTGTGCCTCAACGTAGGCTGCATCCCTTCCAAGGCTCTCCTGAAGAACGCCGAGCTCGCCCACACGCTGAAGCACAAGGCCGACTTCTTCGGCATCTCCGGCGAGATCTCGATGGACTTCGGCAAGGCCTGGGACCGCTCGCGCGAGGTGGCCGACGGCCGCGTCAAGGGCATCCACTTCCTGATGAAGAAGAACAAGGTCACCGAGTACCAGGGCCGCGGCGCCTTCACGGGCCCCAAGGCGATCACGGTCACCAAGGCCGACGGCTCGACCGAAGAGGTCACCTTCACCAACGTCATCATCGCCACCGGCTCGAAGGTGCGCCTGCTTCCCGGTGTCTCACTGAGCGAGAACGTCGTCACCTACGAAGAGCAGATCCTCAGCCGCGAACTGCCCGAGTCGATCGTCATCGTGGGCGCCGGCGCAATCGGCATGGAGTTCGCGTACGTTCTGACGAACTACGGCGTCAAGGTCACGATCATCGAGTTCCTCGACCGTGCCCTTCCGAACGAAGATGCGGATGTCTCCAAGGAGATCACGAAGCAGTACAAGAACTACGGCGTCGACATCCTCACCTCCACCAAGGTCGAGACGATTGTCGACAACGGCTCCTCGGTCACCGTCACCTACACGGGCAAGGACGGCAACCAGGGATCGATCGAAGCCGGCAAGGTTCTCATGTCGGTCGGCTTCGCCCCGAACATCGAGGGCTTCGGTCTCGAGAACACGGGCGTGAAGCTCACCGAGCGCGGCGCGATCGACATCGACGACCACATGCGCACGAACGTCGAGGGCATCTACGCGATCGGCGACGTCACCGCGAAGCTGCAGCTCGCACACGTTGCAGAAGCACAGGGCGTTGTCGCCGCCGAGACCATCGGTGGCGCCGAGACGCAGACCCTGGGCGACTACCGGATGATGCCCCGCGCCACCTTCTGCTCGCCGCAGGTCGCCTCGTTCGGCCTCACCGAGCAGCAGGCCCGTGACGAGGGTCGCGAGATCAAGGTCGTCTCGTTCCCGTTCATGGCGAACGGCAAGGCGCACGGTCTCGGCGAGCCGGTCGGCTTCGTCAAGATGATCGCCGATGCGGAGCACCTCGAGCTTCTCGGCGCGCACATGATCGGCCCGGACGTCTCGGAGCTTCTGCCCGAGCTGACGCTGGCGCAGAAGTGGGACCTCACGGCTCTGGAACTGGCCCGCAACGTGCACACGCACCCGACGCTGTCGGAGGCCCTGCAGGAAGGCTTCCACGGCCTCGCAGGTCACATGATCAACTTCTGATCGAATTCCGTTCGGGCCCGGCGCGCATCGCGTGCCGGGCCCGAACTGTTTCTCGCCCCTGCTACACGCGGCGCATGGTGATCGCGGCCGCGGTGTGCTCGCGCAGCACCCTGCTGCCGAGGGCGCGAACGAGCAGATCTCGGAAAGGCAGCGCCAGCGCGTTCGCCGGATGCCCCATCGCCATGTAGAACGCGGATCGACGCTGCGCGCGACGTGCCGCGCGCAGCGCCCTGCTCTCCCACAGATCGAGAAGCGGCGAGAGCTGCGTCCCCCCGAGCGCACCGCCCTGCCGGATCGCCGCGGCCAGTCGCTGTGCGTGAACCCAGCCGAGGTTCATCCCCTGTCCGCCGATCGGACTGGTCTCGTGGGCGGCGTCCCCCAGCAGAATCATCCGGCCACGTATGAAGCGCGCGGCGCAGTGCTGCTGGGCGCGGAACTCCGACAGCTCCGCGTCATCGGGAATCACCGGCGCCTCCCCCGTGCGCACCGCAATCACGCGCCGCAGATCCGGCACCGACCGTATGGGCTCTTCGGGGGCCTGGAAGAGCACCCAGCGCCGACGACCATCCGGCAGGGGAAAGGACTCGACGAGACCCGAAGGTTCCAGAAACAGGCGCGCCTGTGCGTCCGTCCCCGGATCGTCGACGTCGAGCATGACGTAGTCGGCGCGTCCCGGGCGCCGCCGCCATGCGACCCCCGCGTCGCCCCGCCGCTCGCTGCGCACCCCGTCAGCGGCGATGACGAGAGAGGCCGTGACCTCCTGCGCATCGACGGCAAGGCGCATCTGCGCGCCGTCCGGTCTCACGGCGCGCACCCGACGTCCGCGCTGCACACCCTCCGTGAACTCCTCGAAACGCGCGCTCAGAAGCCCATCCACGCGCTGCTGCGGGAGGGTGTGCACAGGATGCTCCGGCGGGAAATCGATCCGTGCCAGTATCCTTCCCGCGCTGAGAACCTCGCCGCCGTCCAGGCACAGTGCCTGCTTCCGCATGCGTTCGGCGATGCCCGCCGCCGCGAGCGCCGCGAGCCCCGGCGGATGCACGCCGATGGCCCGCCCGCGTTCGGAACGGTGCGGACGCTGCTCGAAGACGACGACGTCCCTGCCGTCCTGCGCGAGCAGACAGGCGAGCAGCATGCCCACGGGACCCGCTCCGATGATCGCCACCTCGTGGTCAGGCCCGCGCACCGGGTGCCTCCGCGCGTGCTTCGACGCGTGCGGGCATCCGCGCGC
Source organism: Microbacterium sp. GW823-FHT02G05 (assembly GCF_058797175.1). Taxonomy (NCBI): domain Bacteria; kingdom Bacillati; phylum Actinomycetota; class Actinomycetes; order Micrococcales; family Microbacteriaceae; genus Microbacterium; species Microbacterium sp. GW823-FHT02G05. The sequence goes on along the minus strand of NZ_JBXAJK010000002.1, from coordinate 51,978 downwards.
GCACCTCCCAGCCCGCGGGGGCACGGGCGTTCAGCTCGGCCACCGTGTACGAGCGGCGGATGCTGGTGAGCCCGTCGTCGCGGATGTAGGAGCCCGCGAGCACCGTCGTGCGAAAGGGCCAGGTGGCCGCGGCGAACAACGTGTACGCGCCCCGACCTCGGGCGATGTCATGATGCACGACGACACCCCCCGGGGCGAGCAGTCGGCGACTCTCCTCCAGGAATGGCAGCAGCGCCGCATCCGCGACGTGATGCAGCACGTGGTTCGAGTACACGATGTCGAAGCGCTCGCCGGCCTCCGCCAGCTCCTCCAGACTGCCTGTCCGGTAGTGCACCTCGCCGGATGCGTCCTTGGCCTGCGCCCAGCGCACCGCCCGCTCATCGGCGTCGAGCGCCCAGACCTGCGCGGCGAACCCGTCGCGGCGCAGTCGCCGAGCCAGAGCCCGCGCCTGGTCGCCACCTCCCGCCCCGATGTCGAGCAGCCGCACCGGTCCGCGGCGAGCGCGAGGGCGGATGTCACGGCGGTAGAGACCTCGCCAGGGTGAGACGACGGCGTTCACGAGCGCGAACCGCTCATAGGTGCGATCGAGCATGGGCGCGGAGGCATCCGGTGCATCCATCAGTTCGCGCGCCTCACTCGCGCGGACCGAGAGGTCAGGCAGCATCCGCACCGTCGGCTCGCACGGTGAACAGGGCGCTCTCGGCGGTCAGCCCGGGACCGAAGGCCATGGCGGCGACGCGGTCTCCGCTGCGCGCGTCGGAACCTCGAAGAATGCGCTGCAGCACGAACAGGACCGTGGCGCTGGACATGTTTCCGCACTCGCGAAGTGTCGTCCTGGCGGGCTCCAACTGCGCGTCGCTGAGGTGCAGTCCGCTCTGCACATGATCGAGGATGCTCCGCCCTCCCGGGTGGATCGCCCAGTGGGTGACCGCACTGCCGATCTCCGACCGATCGAAGGCACCGGCGGTCTCTGCGTCGCCTTCGAAGAGCGGGCGCAGTGCCGCGTCGAGATTCGCCCCGATCAGCTGCGGCACTCGGGTGGAAAGGATCATCTCGAACCCCTCGTCGCCGATCGTCCAGGCCATGTCCTGCTCCCCTTCGGTCACCAGAGCGGTATGGAAGCGATCGAGCACGAAGCCCGGGACATCCGCGATGTCGGTACGTGCCGTGACGATCCCGGCGGCCGCGCCGTCGGCGAACAGCGAGGAGGCGACGATCAGGTCGGGGTTCTCCGAGGAACGCAGATGCAGTGTGCACAGTTCCACGCTGACCACCAGGACGACCGCCTGCGGGTCACCCGCGCAGAACTGGGCGGCCGCACGCAGCGCCGGCATCGAGGCATAGCAGCCCATGAATCCCAGGTGGTAGCGCTGCACGCTCTCCGAAAGGCCCAGTGCACGCACGATGGCATACTCCGGGCCCGGCGCGTGGAATCCCGTGCAGGAGACCGTGATGACGTGCGTCACATCGGCCGGACCGATCGCGGGGTCTGCGTCGAGTGCGCGACGCGCGACCTCGACGAACATCGTCTCGGCCTCACGCACATAGAGCTCGTTGCGCACCTGTGTCCCCGGCGAGAGCAGCAGCCCGCTGTCCCGGTCGTAGAAGACCGGATCATCCACGCCGTGTGCGGAATCGAGTTCACGGAGCACCGTGTACCGCGTATCGATGCCCGAGGCGTCAAACGACGCGGTGATGATCCGCTGCGCCAACCGGCCCATCCCCGGTTGTGCGGCGAAGACGTCGCGCACCTCCGGCTGATGAAGAGTCGTGTCGGGCAGCAGCGTCTGCAGGGAACGGAGCACGGCAGGTCGCGTCATGGGCCCACTCAAGCACTCCGCGGGCACGCCGGAAAGGGGCTTGCGCGCAGAGCCCTCAGATGCGAAGCATGCTCAGAAGCCGAGAGCGCGCGCCAGCTTGGATCCGGATGACGCGTCGCGTCCACCCGCAGAGCGCACGGCGTCCTCGACGGCGGCGAAGAAAGCCGCGCGTGCGGCCTCATCGGCGGGGGCCGCCGGCCCCAGCTCCATCTCCCACTCCCGCCAGGTGCGCTGGATGCCGGAGCGCGCATCGGTCGCGCGTACGCGGTCGTCGACGAACTCTGCGATCACGCCGTCTTCACCCATCAGGAAGTAGGCCATGCGGTCGTTCTCGATACGAGCGAGCGGAGTGAGGGGCTCGGTCGTCCACTGCGCCAGCACCGTGGCGATGGTCTCAGGAAGCTCCTCGTCGTCGCCCAGAGGCCAGCCGAGCTCCAGGCGGCTGTCACCCTGTCGCGGCCCCTTGATGTGCCAGCCGGCATCCGGACCACCCGTACGGCGGCGCACGGCAACGCCGACACGGGCGAGCGCGGCATCTGCCGTGTCGAGGTACTGCGCGTCGAGCTGGCGGAGTTCACCGTCCGTCACCTGTACAACACCGGGGATGCCGCTCCACTCGGGTAGCGGCGTCTGCACGTCGACGTCGTACTTGCGCTCGACCTCGACCGTTCGCTGCGGTTCAGTCGTCATTGGGGGTGATGTCGTCACTGGACTCAGCGAACCAGAATCCCACTTCGGTGGGGCCATCGCCCTGACCGGTGTTGGTCGCCTCTGTGCCGCGACGATAGATGACCTGCGTGGCGCCATAGGGAACGATCATGCTGTCCCGATCGGTGTTGTCCAGCGGCAGGATCTGCCCGTCCAGCGGGCCGCCATGAAGTCTCGCAAGTGCCATGTGCTCACCATAGCGCCGCCTGCGCGTTTCGAGGAGAGGTCGGGGCGCAAGTCAGAGATCGAGGATGTCGAGATCGATCGTGATCTGATCGCCTTCGGTGATGCCGCGCTCGTCTCGGATCTGCTTCTTCAACGGCAGCACGAAGACGCCGTCGCTGAAGAAGATCGAGGTGTTCCAGATGGTGGCGCCGATACGGGCGCGTACGCGCAGGGAGTTGAAGCCGCGCGGCGGCGCGGGAAGCTCGCGCAACGGCACGGAAAGCTCTTCGGGCATGGTCGCGAAGTACCAGGAATCCAGACGCTTGTTCCAGCGGATGACGGTGCTGTCGAACTCGATCTGCATGGGCACAGCGTATCCAGAGGCTCCGACATCGACGGCTTTCCGGGCCCGGCATCCAATGTCCGATCTGCGAATTAGCATCACGACACGACTTGATTTATTCGAACATATTTTCGAGGATGGTGTGATGAGACTCGGCAGCCTTTCTGCGCAAGACAGCGCGGCACCTGGCGACGTGGCACGCGAAGAAGCACGTGCCGCCGATGTCCTTCGGCTGCGTCGCGAGATCGGCCGCATGCAACGACGACGCAGCGACAGCCCGGTCGTGCCGATCCCCTCCGCACTGCGCGGACTGCTCCCCGGTGAAGGGCTGCAGACCGGGAGCGCATACTCCCTCTCCCCCTCACCGAGTCTGGTCTGCGCCCTGCTGAGCACGGCGTCCCAGCGAGGCTCCTGGTGCGCCGTCATCGGCATGCCGACGCTCGGTCTCGAAGCCGCCGCCGGGTTCGGCATCGACCTGGAGCGGCTGATCCTCGTCCCCGACCCCGGCGAGCGCTGGTTGGCCGTCACCTCGGCCCTCGCAGAGGTCGTACCCCTGATCGCCGTGCACCCCGGTTCTCGTATTCTCGGCGCTGAGGCCGCCCGGTTGCAGGCGCGGTTGCGTGAACGCGGCAGCACGCTCCTGGTCACCGGACCCTGGCCGCAGAGCGAAGGACGGCTGCGCATCCACGACCCGCAGTGGCAGGGGATCGGCGAAGGATGGGGCCTCCTCTCCGAACGGGTCGTGACCGTGACGGCGCAAAGCAGACAAGACCCGCATCCGCACAGTGTCCGCGTCCGCCTTCCCGGCCCCCTCGGCACGATCGAAGCTCTGCCGCAGACAGATGCCGTCGTCACTCCGATCTCCCGGTGGGCGGCCATCGCATGAACGCCCCGCTGCGCGTGCTCGTGCTGTGGTTCCCCGACTGGCCATTGCGCGCGGTTCTCGGCTCCCCCGCGCCACATCCGCCGACCGCGCTTCTGCGCGCAGGCATCGTCACCGCGTGCACCGCCTCTGCGCGTGAACACGGGGTGCGGACAGGACAGCGTCGTCGCGCCGCGCAAGGCGCCTTCCCCGCGCTGACCCTGCTCCCGCACGACCCGGTGCACGATGAGCGCGCGTTCCTTCCCGTCCTGAAGACGCTCGAGCGCCTCTCCCCCGGAGTCTCTCTGCTGCGACCAGGGCTCGCTGCGCTGCGTGCGCGTGGGATCGCCCGCTATCACGGCGGCGAACTCGAAGCAGGCATCGCGCTCAGGGAGCAGCTGGCCGAGAACGGCTATCCGGAGGTGCGCATCGGCATCGCCGACGGTCCCTTCACCGCAGAGCTGGCTGCTCGCAGCTCCGGCCCCGTCACGGTCATCCCTCCGGGGAAGGCACCGGAGTTCCTGGCGCCGATGCCCCTGCAGGTACTGCGCGATGAAGATCTCACGAGTCTGCTCATCCGGCTGGGCGTGCACACACTCGGCGAGTTCGCTGCACTGCCGGGCCACGAGGTGCGTGCACGGCTGGGCGATCGCGGCGCACGGCTGCATGCGCTGTCGGGCGGATCCGACTCCCGCGCGCTCACCCCGGTCGAGATCGATCCCGAGCTCGCCCGAGAGATCGAGTTCGACGAACCTCTCGGGCGCGCAGATCAGATCGCCTTCGCGGTGCGGCAGACGGCCGATGCTGTGACGGTCGCGCTCGGACTCGCGTCTCTCGTCTGCACCGAGGTGCGCATCGATCTGACCGACGCCGACGACCGGGTGCACTCCCGCACCTGGCTGCATCCCACCTGCTTCGATCCTGGTGATCTCGTCGACCGGGTGCGTTGGCAGCTCGAGGCGCTGGCGGCGGAGTCCACGACGGAGACCCCTGACGACGCCCACGCGTTCGGGGGCATCCTTGTCGTGCGCATCACCCCCACCGCCGTCGACGATGCGGCGCATCACCAGCCCGGGCTCTTCGGCTCCGGTACCGACGAACGCCTTCACCATGCCGTCTCCCGCGTGCAGACGATGCTGGGCCATCACGGGGTGCTGACCGCTGAGGTCTCCGGTGGGCGCTGGCTGGCCGACCGTCAGCAGCTGACGCCCTGGGGTGAGCGCGCTGTTCTCGAACGCGACCCTACCCGCCCCTGGCCGGGGAGCCTTCCCGATCCCCTTCCCGCAGAGGTCTTTCGTCCGCCACGCGCGGTGACCGTGCTCACCGCGCAGGGCACGACTGTGCAGGTCACTGAGCGAAACGATCTCACCGAACCTCCGGCGCAGATCGAGGGGGCGATCGTGCAGGGATGGGCCGGCCCCTGGCCGCTGCACGAGCGTGGATGGGAAGGCTCGGGGCGCGCCGGCCATCGCCTGCAGATCGTGGATGCCGAAGGGCGTGCGTGGCTGGTTTTCTGCTCCGGCGAGCGCTGGTGGGCAGAGGGGAGGTACAGCTGATGGGATGGCATAACCCGCCGCAGAGCTGGTCCGAACTGGAACGCATACTGAGCGCCACGCCAGACTCCCCGGGTGACACGAGCGCGGAGCCGCGCAGCCCACGGGAACCCCCTGCCCCCATCAGCCGCGCTCGACCGAAGCCGGTACCCGAGAGTGTGCAGCGACCAGACGACGCCGTGCCCTATGCCGAGTTGCACGCGCATTCCTCGTACTCGTTCCTGGATGGTGCGTCCTCACCGGAGGAGCTGCTGAGCGAGGCAGAGCGTCTCGGCCTCACCGCCCTCGCCCTCACCGATCATGACGGCTTCTATGGGGCCGCGCGTTTCGCGGAGGCGGCAGAGCTCAGCGGCGTCCAGGTGCAGACCGTGTTCGGTGCCGAGCTGTCTCTGGGATTGCATGCTCCCCAGCAGGGCATCCCCGATCCTGAGGGAACGCACCTGCTGGTGCTGGCCCGAGGATCAGAGGGGTATCACCGTCTCGCCGGAGCGATCACTCGCGCCCAGCTGCGAGGAGCAGAGAAGGGCCGCCCGGTCTACGATCTCGACGACTTGGCCGCGGCAGCCGACGGACAGTGGACCATCCTCACCGGATGCCGCAAGGGCAGCGTGCGACAGGGATTGCAGCAGGGCGATGCCGCGACCCCGCTGCGACGCCTGGTCGACGTCTTCGGCGCCGACCAGATCGCCGTCGAGCTGATGGATCACGGCGATCCGCTCGACACCCGACACAACGACACCCTGGCGGGCCTCGCCCGGGAGCTGCGTCTGCCTGTCGTCGCGACGAACAACGTGCACTACGCCTCTCCGGCGCAGACCCGTCTCGCCGAGGCGGTCGCCGCGGTGCGGGCACGGCGCAGCATGGATGACCTCGACGGCTGGCTTCCGGTGCACGGCACCGCGCATCTGCGTTCCGGGCAGGAGATGACGTCCCGTTTCGCCCGGTACCCGGGGGCGGTTGCACAGACTCTGCGCATCGCAGCCGATTGCGCGTTCTCTCTGCGCAAGGTTCGCCCGGCTCTCCCGCAGGTCGAGCTGCCGGAGGGGCAGACACCCATGGGGCATCTGCGCGCGCTGGTATGGCAGGCGGTGCCCACGGTGTATCCCCGGCTCGACGATGAGGGTCGGGCACGCATCGAGAAGGAGCTGAGCGTCATCGAGGAGAAGGACTTTCCCGGGTACTTCCTGATCGTGCACGACATCGTCGCCGAGGCGCGGCGGCGGGGCATCCTGTGCCAGGGACGAGGTTCTGCGGCGGCGAGCGCGGTCTGCTATCTGCTCGGGATCACCGCGATCGATCCGATCCGCTACCGGCTTCCGTTCGAGCGTTTCCTTGCGACGACCCGTGAGGAGGAGCCCGATATCGATGTGGACTTCGACTCCCGCCGCCGCGAGGAGATCATCCAGTGGGTCTATGGGCGCTATGGGCGGGAGCGTGCAGCACAGGTGGCGAATGTGATCCAGTACCGACCGAAGAACGCGGTACGCGACATGGCCCGCGCGCTCGGGTATGCGCCCGGGCAGCAGGATGCGTGGTCTCGACAGGTCGACGGTTGGAGCGCAGGACTGGAGGCCGCCGACGACAATGACATCCCTGCCGATGTCCTCCGCTATGCGAGCGATCTCCTGAAGGCGCCGCGCCACCTCGGCATCCACTCCGGGGGGATGGTGCTGACCGCTCGACCGGTCGGTGAGGTGGTGCCGGTGGAGCATGCGCGAATGGAGAATCGCACCGTCATCCAGTGGGACAAAGACGACGCTGCCTGGATGGGGCTGGTCAAGTTCGACCTGCTCGGACTCGGGATGCTCGCGGCCTTGCAGCACTGCTTCGACCTGATCGCCGAGAGCACGGGTGAGCGGTGGACGCTGGAGTCCATCCCCAAAGAAGAACCCGCCGTCTTCGACATGCTCTGCCGCGCCGATTCCATCGGAGTCTTCCAGGTCGAGTCCCGCGCGCAGATGGGACTTCTCCCCCGCCTTCAGCCGCGGTCGTTCTACGACCTGGTGATCCAGATCGCCCTCATCCGCCCCGGCCCCATCCAGGGCGGCGCCGTGCATCCTTTCGTCCGCCGCAAGCTGGGAGCCGAGAAGGTGGTCTACGCGCATCCGAAACTGGAGCCGATTCTGGAGCGCACCCTGGGCATCCCGATCTTCCAGGAGCAGCTGATCCAGATGGCGACCACCCTGGGCGACTGCACCGCCGATGAGGCCGATCTTCTGCGTCGTGCGATGGGGTCAAAGCGCGGTCAGGAGAAGATCGAGCGCATCCGCACGAAGCTGTACGAGGGGATGCGCCGACACGGGCTGGACGAGGCGACCTCCGATCGCATCTACGCGCAGATCCAGGCGTTCTCGAACTTCGGCTTCGCCGAGTCGCACTCCCTCTCGTTCGCTCTGCTGGTCTATGCGAGCTCCTGGCTCAAGCTGCACTACCCGGCGGCATTCCTCGCAGCTCTTCTGAGAGCGCAGCCGATGGGCTTCTACTCCCCCGCCTCGCTGACGGCGGATGCCCGGCGACATGGGGTGCGCGTGCTGCGACCCGATCTGCATGCATCCGGAGCGACGGAGACGCTGGAGGCGACTGCGGACGCTTCGGGCCCGACCGGTCTTACCTTCTGCACCGAACCGGACCAGCCGTCCGTCCCTCTGTTCGACCGCGACCTGCCCGACGACTCGCCGGAGCATCGCCGCGATGGCGGGCATGCGGTGCGGATGGGCCTCAGCGGAGTACGCGGGATCGGCACGAAGCTCGCGGAACGCATCGTCGCCGAACGAGAAGCGCACGGCGTCTTCCGCGACCTGCACGACCTTGTGCGACGCACGGATGCCACCGCCGCGCAGGTGGAAGCGTTGGCAACCGCAGGGGCCTTCGACTCACTGGGGCTGCAACGACGCGAGGCGCTCTGGCTGGCTGGCGCTGCCGCGCAGGATCGCGCCCAGTATCTGCCGGACACCACGATCTCGGTGCAGCCGCCGCTGTTTCCGGATCAGTCGGGCTATGAACGACTCGCTTCCGACCTCTGGGCGACGGGGCTCTCCACCGACGACCATCCGCTGTCGCATTTCCGGGCAGCGTTGCAGGAACGCGGGGTGGTGAGCGCCGACCTGCTCCGAACGCACGAAGTGGGGCGACGCGTCGAGGTCGCGGGCCTCGTGACACACAGGCAGCGCCCGGCGACGGCCGCGGGGATCACCTTCCTCAATCTGGAAGACGAGCACGGCCTGGTGAACGTGGTCTGCTCCGCGGGGGTGTGGAATCGCTATCGCAGAGTCGCGCGGGATTCTCCGGCGCTCATCGTGCGCGGAATCCTCGAGCGTTCTCCCGAGGGGGTGATCAATGTCCTCGCCGATGCTTTTGAAGATCTCCGCACCGGACTCAGCCACCAGTCCCGTGATTTCCGCTGACCACGGCAACGTAGACCTACCAGAAGCGCTCTTCGGGCTCTGGTGGCGGACGATCCGCGCCGCCCCAGCGGTCGGCTTCGGCCTTGGCGGCATCCGCGGCTGCATCCGCGCCGCGCAGCGCCGCCTTGGCTCCCAGCGCGCCGGGCGTGAAGGGATCGATCAGAAGCTGGGTCTCCCCCGCGCTCCCCGAGAATCGGATACTGCACTGCAGCACGCGTCCCGTCCAGATGATCGCGTCGGCGGGGCGATGCTCGTCCCAGCGGTGCTCCACTCCCGTGTCGAGATCGACGATCGTGTGGATGCGCACACCCGCAGCGCCATCCGCGGCGCCGCTCTCGCTCACTTCGACGCGGTGCCCGAGGGGAATGCTGACGGTGCCGTTCAGCAGGATGCTCCTGTCCATGCTCCCACCATACGAGTCCGGCACCCGACGGCACAGGTGCGCAGTCACCGAGTGCGGAAACTCTGTGGCGCGCCGATGGCGGATTCGAGTGCTCAGCAGCCGAAGAGGCGCGCGAAGAAGCCCGGCTTGGCGTTCTTCGCCGCGGCGATCTGCGCGGCGGAATGAGTGCCGTTGCACCATTCACTCGCGGGCACCGAGGCCTTCACGGACTGCACATGCTGACCACAGCCTGCCCAGGTGGTCTTCTTGCAGGTGCGGCATGTGGTGGGACGGCACATTGTGTCGCTCTCTTTCCTCAGATACTCCAGGGGGTATGCGCAACTATACCCCAAGGGGTATCCTGGTCAGGACTCCACCCCATCGACAGGAGACGACGATGACCACCCCCACCACGTCCTTCGCGCACGACGCCGAAGCCAAGCGCAAGGTGCTCAACCGTCTGCGCCGCGCTCACGGTCAGCTCAACGCCGTGATCGAGGCCGTCGACAACGACCAGAGCTGCCGCGACATCGTCCAACAGCTCTCTGCCGTCTCCAAGGCGCTCGACCGGGCCGGCTTCCTCGTGATCTCCAGCGCCCTCAAGGAATGCCTCACCGATCCCGACACCGACGAGCTCGCGACCGACGAACTCGAGAAGCTCTTCCTCTCGCTGGCCTGAGGCGCCGTCCGTTCCTGAGACACCGGAACCACACTCCGAAAGAGACGACGACGAGCACGAGTCCCGTGATCAAGAACGTGACCTCACCACCGAGAGCCACGACCGCCCATCCCGTGAGCATCGCTCCCACGAGCTGCCCGCTCGTCGCGGCCATCAGGTACAGCGAGACGACCCGACCGCGAATCGCCCCATTCGTCGACAGCTGGGCAAGCGATTCGTTGCCGATCATGAACATGATGCGTGTGACGAAGGCCGCCACGAGAGCAATGGCGAAGACGCCGGGCGCGGGCGCGAACCCTGTCACCGCCCAGATCATCCCCGACACACCCAGGAGAAGCGCGTTGTCTTGCAACCGCAGTCGACGACGCCGCGCCGACACGAGACTGCCCACGAACGCCCCGATCGCCGCGATCGCCTGAAAACCGCTGTACCCGGCAGCCCCCAGATCGAACCGCTCGCGTGCAGCCCATGCCATCAGCACCGAGCCGGTGAGCCCGAACAGCGCAAGGGTGAAGATCAACAGGATGCACGCCGTGATCTCCGGCTTGCTGCGCACGTAGCGAAACGCTTCCGCGACCTGCCCTCGCCGCGCGGGGACCTTCGCCACCCCGAACAGGGAGTCACGGCGAACCGTCAGCAGAACAGCGATCCCCGCCAGCAGGAAAAGCGTCGCAACGATCAGCGTGCCGCCGACATCGATCCACAGGATCAGGATGCCCGTGAGCGCAGCCCCCGCGATCCCTGCGAGCTGACCGACCGCAGCATTCAAGCTCAGAGCATTCGAGAGACGCCACGTGCCTACGACCTCGACGACGAGAACCGCGCGGCTGGGTCCCTCGAATGCGGCGCTCAACCCGATGAGCAGGGAGCTGAGCAGAATGAGGCCGACCGTCTGCTGACCGAACAGCGTCGCAAGCGCCAGCACGGCGACGGCGACCACCATGAGGGACTGTGTCGCGAGCACGGTCATGCGGGCATTCAGTCGATCTCCCAGAAGCCCGCCCCATGCACTGAGTGTCACGACCGGCACGAGCTGTGCGGCGACGACCAGGCTGACCAGGGCAACGTTGCCCGTGAGCTCGATCATGAGCCAGTCGCTCGTCAGTCGAGCCAGCCACGCACCGCTTGAGGCTCCGATGAAGCTGAGGATGTACCTGCGGTAGTTGCTCCCACCGAGCGCGATGAAAGTATCGCGGAGCGCGGGACGATGAGCGAGGTTCGGAAGAGGTTCGGTCACGGGATGCGGCACGGCGTCTATGCCTGGATGAGACATGAACGCAAATCTACGGTGACCACAGTAATTTGGCGACGAGATAGAAGTGATATCAGTCATTGGAAAGACCAATAGGCTGTCTCCTATGTACGAGACCGAGTTGCTGCGCTGCTTCGTCGCTGTGGCCGAAACGAAGAGCTTCTCTGCCGCGGGTCGCCAGCTCGATGTCAGCCAGCCCACGGTGAGTCAGCGCATACGGCGACTCGAAGCGCAGATCGGTCGGGTGCTGTTCTCTCGGGACACGAGACATGTCTCGCTCACCGACAGCGGCGAGGCACTGCTTGGCTTCGCACGACGCGCGCTGGCCGCGATCGACGATGCGCACGCGCACTTCGCGGGACCGGCGGAGCGCACCCGCGTGCGCTTCGGAACAGCGGATGATCTCGCACTGACGCACCTCCCCGAGATTCTTCGGGACTTTCGGCGCAAGAACCCGCACGTCGATGTCGAGATCACCGTGGGTCAATCCGCGGCGATCTTTCGACGCCTCAAGGCCGGAAACCTCGACCTGGTCTATGTACGGCGAGAGCCGGGCATTGCGGAAGGAAGGGTCGTCCGTCGCGAGCAGCTGGTGTGGGCGGCCCATCCCGCGCTCGTCTTTCATGCAGATGAACCCGTGCCGCTGGTCACCTACCCTCGTCCCAGTCCGTCACGAGCAGCCGCCATCGAAGCGCTCGAAGCACCGAAACGGCAGTGGAAGCCGACCTGTACCGCACGTGACATCACGGGGATCCTCGCCGGTGTCCGAGCGGGACTCGGCGTCGCCGTGTTCCCGGAGACGCTCATGCCCGCCGATCTCGTGCGGGTCGACAGCCAGTTCAACCTGCCGCCCCTCGGCGCGCTCGATTTCGCGCTCCTCGACAATCCCGCTGCCCCGCGCCGCCCGATCGAGGCGTTGAGCGCCGCAATCGTCAGCAGCATCTCGTAGCTAGTCCAGCGACCGGTAGTAGATGCTCGAGCGCCCCTCTGGTGCATTGATATGCGTCTGTGTGTTCGGCACGACGTCCGTGTTCTGCGCGGCGACGGTGATCCACGATTCCGCGCGTCGTTCGAGCACGAAGGTGAAGATTCCCTCGCGCTCCCCCGCCGGCGTTCCATCGGGGGCGACCTGTCCCACGAGGAGCCAGCGCGCCTGCACGACAGCGCCGGCATCTCCGAGCATCCGCAGTCGGGGCTTGCCCATCGTGATGGTGGACCCCGGGAAGATCGTGGTGAAGCCGAATTCGTGCGACACTCGAATGCTCTCGCGGTCGTGCCACCAGAGGCCGACGACGTTCACGAACTCCGCGTCCTCTGCGAAGAGCAGCGAGAGCGCATCCGCATCCGCACTGTTCCACGCATCCTGCCAACGGGCGACGACTTCTTCGGGTGCCTTCATGACCGCCTCCTCATGGGTTGACCGGTGTGCTCAGCCTAGATCTCAGACGGAGGCGACGCCGAGCACCTCGGCGAGCTCTTTTCCGGCGAGATTCGCCCCGAATCCCGGATGCCCCGGCTGTAGACCGCGACTCGCCGCCAGCGGGCCGATCACGAGCGCATCGAAACCGAAGGCATCCACGAGCGAGACGACCGCGGCGACGGCATCCGCGTCGTCTCCGGAGACGGCGATCGCCTTGCGGCTCGGATCTCCGGAGGGACGCGGCCCGTCGTGCAGGTCGTGGTACCCCATGTGATTGAACGCCTTCACCACACGCGCGTTCGCGAGGAATGACTGCACGATCTCGCTCGTCGTCGTTCGCGGGTCGTCAAGGTCATGGCGAATGCCGTCCGTCTCCCACCAGTATTTCATGGCATCGAGCACCAGCTTCCCGTCGAAAAGCTCGGCGGGAAGTCGGGTGAGCTTGCCGAGCGGAAGGGCGAGGATCACGACATCCGCGTCTCGTACGACATCCGCAGCCGCCATCGCCACCGCACCCGGCGTCAGCACCTCGACGGTGAGCGCGATCTTCGCGGGGCTTCCGGAGCCGGCGATCAGCACCCGAAATCCTGCGGCGAGCGCGAGCTTCGCGAGCACCGTGCCTACCTGTCCTGCGCCGAGAATCCCGATGGTCGGGGCAGACGCGGCGCTCTCGCCGCTCACGACGCGCCGCCGCCTTCCGCGAGAAGCTCTCGCACCATTGGGATCACCTTCGTGCCGTAGAGCTCGACCGAGCGCAGTCGAGCGCTCGCTGGGATCGCGCCACCGCTGTAGATCATGTCGAAGCGTCCGACGTCGAGGGCGCGGATCGCGCTGGCGATCTTTCGTGCGACCGTCTCTGGCGATCCGATGTAGAGCGAGCCGTGCTCCGCTTCCGACTCGAACTCGCGTCGACTCATGGGCGGCCAGCCGCGCTCGGCGCCGATGCGGTCGCGCATCGCCTTGTAGTCGTCGTAGACGGTCTCTTTGGCGAGCTCATCGGTGTCGGCGATGAAGCCGGGCGAGTGAAGTCCCACCGGGTACGCCGTCGTCTCGAGCTGCGCAGTCGCACGGCGGTAGAGGTCGACGTAGGGCGCGAAACGATCGGGGGATCCTCCGATGACGGCCAGCATGAGACGGAACCCGTACTGTGCCGTGCGGATGACCGACTGCGGCGAACCACCGACTCCCACCCAGGTCTTCAGGCGCCCGGACTCGGTCTTCGGGAACACATCGGCGTCGTGAAGAGGGGCACGTGTCGTGCCCTGCCAGGTGACGGGCCTCTCATCGAGGAGCTTGTGGAAGAGGTCGATCTTCTCTTCGAAGAGCACCTCATAGTCGGCCAGGTCGTAACCGAAGAGAGGGAAGGACTCCGTGAAGGAGCCGCGACCGAGGATGACCTCCGCGCGTCCGTTCGAGAGCGCATCGACGGTCGCGAAGCGCTGGAACACGCGGACGGGATCATCGGACGAGAGCACGGTGACACCCGAGGCGAGCCTGATGTTCTTCGTCACGGTCGCGATACCGGCGAGCACCGTCTCGGGCGTCGAGATCGCGAACTCGGGACGATGGTGCTCCCCCACCGCGATGGCGTCGATGCCGACCTCATCGGCGAGAACAGCTTCTTCGACCGTTGCCCGGATCGCCTGCGCGTAGGACACGAGTTCGCCGTTCGCGTCACGCGGCAGATCGCCGAAGGTGTCGATGCCGAATTCGATGCTCTGGATGTCGCTCATCTGCGCCTGTCCTCCCGAACCACGCTCACTTAGTTGATACATCAATTATGCATCAGGATCGGTGTCAGAGCGCCGCCATCAGCACAGCGGGGCGCTCTACCGCGTCGCCCCCACGGTCCGCTGCGCGAGTCTGTCGAGCGTGTGCTGGATCTTGTCGACGCCGATGTTCCCACAGCCGACCAGTGTGAGACGGCTCAGCGACTCGAGGTCATTGATCACCTCGATGTTGCTGATCTTCGTGCAGTACTGCAGGTCGAGGCGTTCGAGACGAGGCAGCATCCGCAACCCGGAGATGTCACTGAGATTCCTGAGGTTCTTCACCTGCAGCGTGGTGAGGTCGGAGAGCGCCCCGATGCCGTCGAGGGTCGTCAGCTTCGTTCCGCCGTGCAGACCGAGGCTGCGCAGCGGACGCGCCGCGAGCACCCCGAAGATCTCCTCGTTGGTCGGCACGAGTTGCAGGTGGAGGTCGACAAGCGGAAGGGTGAGGGCCTGCCGCAGGGTGCGAAGGGACCGGTCCGGTCGAAAGGACAGGCTCTCGAGCAGCGGAAACTGCTCCTCGTCGAACCGCAGCTCGCCGACGACGGTCAGTGCGCGCAGGTTCGGGAGTGCGATGCGCGGCCAGTGCAGCGTCTTGCCATCGTCGATCAACACTCGGATCTCGCTCAGACGAGAGGGAAGATCCCCCTCCTTGAGCTGCGTGATGGCCGTACTCACAGCACTCGATCCACTGATCGTGAGCGACTGGAGTGCCGGCATCGCGCTCAGGATTTCGGGCAGCTCCAGAAACGGGTCCGCGTGCGGTGCCCAGAGCTGCGCGGTGGTGATCGTGGCCAGGTGCGCGAGATCTCTCGGCTGGTCGACGACGACAACCTCACGTGCCCGGCTGATACCGCGAAACTCCGACTCGTTTCGCTGGCGCAGCAGCACGGTTCCTGTCATGGCCCCATACAAGCGCAGGCGGCCGCGGCGGTCAAACGCCCGGCACGAGAGGGCACACAGCGGCGGCCGGGCCGGATGCGGCCGCCCCCCGTCTCTCCGCTTCGCGCATGCGCGCCGGGGTTCGACCGGTTTTGTCCGGTCGATCGCGCGGCCGACGGAGCGTGGGCCTGCCTACACTCGGGGCATGCTGCGCCGCACACAGGATTTCCGAGGTCTCACGCAGCGCCGCCGCCTGCGGCTGCTGCAGTCGATTCAGCGCGTGCCGGGGCGTCGCGCGGGTGAGATCGCATCAGAATGCGGCATCCCGCTGAACACGGCGCGCGATCATCTGCGTGTGCTGGAGAACGACTGGCTGATCCGCAGCGAGACGGCGCACGTGAGCACACGGGGCCGGCCGCCGATCATCTTCTTCCCGGTGCGCGAGGTGACCACGAGTGAGGCCGCGCTACACGAGGCATCCGCGGTCGAGTGACTCCCCCCGCCGTCTGCCGGTGTCGGCTCAGAGACGCGCCGTGGTGAGTGGTTCGATGTCGACACGGTCGGCGGGCGCGCTGTGCGCGTTCGCGCGCTCTCGGAGGAGGGGCAGTGCCTCCGTCAGGCTCCCGCCGAGCAGGTGCAGTGCGTTGAGCCCCCGGGATTCCCACACCGGGAACTCACCGTCCGCACCTCGCCCCGACGTATCCCAGAGCAGCGCGTCGCCATTCTCACTCCACCCGAAGACGCGCAACGAGCTCGGGGTGTCCCAGGTACCGTCGGGTTCGACCATCCAGTCGAACTCCTCGATCTGCCCGTCCCGGTAGCTTTCGAGGAAGCGTGCTGTCAGGTTGTCGGCCCGCTGGCGCCCATCCGCGTATCCGGGAAGCACGGGTGGATAGATGAGCCAGAGCCCGAACGTCCGCGCCCATCCACACTCGCGGACGAACACCTGATACGAGGGCGGAAAGCCGAGGCCATCAGGAAAGCGGAACGACTCCAGCGCCGCGAAATCGATGTGGGCGGTTGAGGGGCCGTCGTCGCCGATCGTCAGACGGAGGTGCGCGTCGGTCATGGCTTCAGAGTAGCCGCCGTGAGCGTGACTGATTCCTGCGCGCCGGGCTCCCGTAGGGTGGATCGGTGCGTGCATCCCCGACGACCCTGCAAGCTCTACGGAGTCCCCGGCTTCTCCTGACAGAAGTGCTTGCCGGCATCGTCACGACCCTCGCCCTCATCCCCGAGGTGATCTCGTTCTCGGTCATCGCGGGCGTCGATCCGAAGGTGAGTCTGATCGCCTCGGTTGTGCTGGCGATCTCGATGTCGATCCTCGGCGGTCGCCCGGCGATGATCACCGCCGCGGCCGGTGCCGTCGCTCTCGTCGTCGCACCGCTCGTGCGCGAGCATGGTGTGGAGTACCTGCTGCCGACCGTGATTCTCGCGGGGATCGTGCAGATCCTCTTCGGGGTGACCGGGTTGGCGCGCCTGCTGCGGTTCATTCCGCGCTCGGTCATGCTCGGCTTCGTCAATGCTCTGGGCATCCTGATCTTCGCCGCACAGATCCCGCATCTGCTTGACGTGCCGTGGCTCGTCTATCCGCTCTTCGCGCTGACGATCCTGATCGTGCTGGGCCTTCCGCGTCTGACGACCGCGGTTCCGGCGCCCCTCGTGGCGATCGTCGCGGTGACGGCGATCACGCTCATCGCGCATCTGAGCGTACCGTCGGTGGGAGACCAGGGTGCGGTCGCCGGCGGTCTTCCCGGGATCACTCCCCTGCTCGTGCCGCTGAATCTCGAGACGCTCGGGATCATCGGACCGACCGCCCTCAGCGTCGCCTTCGTCGGGCTGCTGGAGACCCTCCTGACGGCAAAGCTCGTCGACGACATCACCGACACGAAGTCACACAAAGGACGCGAGTCGTGGGCGCTGGGCGTATCGAACATCTTCGCGGGCCTTTGGGGCGGCATCGCCGGCTGCGCCATGATCGGCCAGACCGTCGTCAACGTGAAGCTCGGACGTGCGCGCACCCGCATCTCGACGTTCGTCGCGGGCGCCTTCCTGCTTCTTCTCGTGACCGTGCTGAGCGATGTGATGGAGCAGATCCCGATGATCGCGCTCGCCGCGGTGATGATGGTGGTCGCGATCAAGACAATCAACCTGCACAGCGTGCGTCCATCGACCCTGAAGCGGATGCCCCTGTCGGAGACGGCCGTGATGGTCGTGACGATCGTCGTGGTCGTGACGACGAGCAACCTCGCGATCGGCGTCGGAGTCGGCGTGGTCCTCGCGATGGTGCTGTTCGCGCGGCGCGTCGCGCATGTCGTCACGGTGTCACGTGCGGTGGATGAGGATGCGGCCTCGTACACCGTGCGCGGGCCGCTGTTCTTCGGCAGCAGCAACGATCTCGTCGAGCAGTTCTCCTATGCCGACGACCCCGCCTCGGTGACGATCGACCTCTCTGCCGCGCAGATCTGGGACGCCTCCACCGTTGCCGCTCTCGACTCCGTGCAGGCGAAGTATGCGGAGCACGGGATCGAGGTACAGGTCACCGGATTGGATGAGCGGTCGACGCAGTTTCACGGGCGCTTGACCGGAAAGCTGGAGTAGAGCGCGCAGATCTCACCGTGCGTCAGCGTGGCGTACAGCGGCGCGCCGTGTCGTCACGCCCAGCTTGCGATAGATCGAGCGGATGTGCGTCTTCACCGTCGGGTAGGCGATGTGCAGCTCCGTCGCGATCTCCTCGGCCGTTCGGTCTGTGCGCAGCTGCGCAAGAACCTCTCGCTCCCGCGAGGTCAGGACACCGGAGACACTCTGCGCAACCTGGTCTCGGCGAGCGAAGATCACGCGCAGCAACTGGTCGTGTCGCGAGCCGCCGGTTGCGTGCGCCGTGAGAAGGTCGCCGACCAGGGCTCCGGGGATCAGGAAGGGAGCGAGGATCTGATCTTCCGCGGCCTCCTCGAGCGCGCGATCCAGTTGCTCATGCGCGTGGGGGCCATTTCCGGACGCGGCGCTCAGCGCGGCAGAGGTCACCAGCGCACTGATCCGCGCATATCGAGGAAGCTCCGTCGCCGTCGCCAGACGAAGCGCCTGTCCCGCGAGGTCGAACTCTTCCAGACGTTCGTAGAGCGCGGCGAGAAGGGCGTGGGCAACTGGTGCGCCGGGGCGCGCCAAGGCACCGGCACCGACCTTTCGAGCCACGTCGTCGTGCCCCTCCACGTGCGCGAGCCAGGCTGCCACGACCGCGCGAAGAGTCCCCCAGTGAACCCCGTGCTTGTCTTCCGTGCTGACTCCCCGCAGCAGCTGCGCGGCATCGCGATACTGCTCATCACGCTGCAGCGCGATCAGACTCATGACGAGATAGAGCCGCGCCTGCGCTTCGAAGTTGGTCCCCGGACTCCCGACGGCGACGGCCGGTCGCAGATGAGCGATCGCCCCTTCGAAGTCGCCTCGCCAGAACGCGATCGCCCCCCTGTTGGACTGCGGCAGCCCTCCTTCGAACTGGTCCCAGTCCGTCGCCGGCGCGGCCACGGGGAGCGTCCGCAGAATCCGCTCGGCCTCCGCAAAGGCACCGGCATGAGTCAGGGCGAACGCGAGATTCGACTGCGCAAGGCGGAGCACCTCGTCGCGTGACTGCAGGCGCGCCTCTTCGCTGGCCGAGCGGAGGAGCGAGATCGCACGGGAGAGATTCCGCCGCAGCCGCACCTCAGCCCAGCCCAGCAGGAAGAGCGCAGATGGGTAGTCCTCTTCCGGGCCGCATCGAGTCAGGGCCTCGTGCGCTTCATCGGCGATGGCGGACTTCGTCGACGAATCGGGAGCCAGGAGCAGGTTGGTGAAGCAGACGACGAAGTCATCGGCTGCTAGACGCAGGCCCTGCCCTCGAAGGAAGGCGGCTCCGTGCGGGTCGCCCGCGAGATCTCGGCAGCAGGCGCGGATCAGAAGCAGATGCGGATCGTGCTGGTCGGGGAAGGCGACGCACAGCTGTTCGAGTTCACTGGTTCTGGACTCCAGAATGAGTCGCAACCAGTTCTGACGGAGAAGCCGCGCCGCGCTCTCTGTCTCACCCGATGCGAGCTCCCGACGGGCGGCCTCGATCATGGTTCACAGAATAGCCCTCTCGCGGGATCGTCCAGCGAGCTGAACGCGGAAAGCCGGGCTCATCGTTCTCATCCGAGAAGGATGAGGGCGACGCTGCCGCCGCTCCCCGCGCGCGAGCATGGCTTCGATGAGAACGATGCTCCCCGGCGTGACCCGCCGCAACGTCGGCCGCGAGCTGCTCGCAGGCGTGACGCTGATCGCGATCGCGATCCCCCTGAACATCGGCTATGCGCAGATCGCGGGACTTCCCGCGACCGCGGGACTGTATGCGCTGGTTGTGCCGACGCTGGTGTGGGCGCTGCTGGCGTCGTCCCGCCAGCTCGTCGTGACGGCGGATGCGGCGGCGGCATCGCTCGTGGCGTCATCGATCGGCGGGCTCGCCATCGCAGGTTCTCAGAACTACGCCACGATGGCGCTGGCGCAGGCCATCATCTGCGGCGTCGTCTTCCTGCTCATGTCGGTGTTCCGGCTCGGATTCCTCGCGAACTTCCTGTCGAAGCCGATCCTGGTCGGATTCGTCGGCGGGCTCTCCGTGGACATCGCCGTCTCACAGGTCGCCAAGATGCTCGGCATCCACATCGACTCGGGTGCCGAGTTCGGCGAGAAGCTCACCGAGCTTCTGAGTGGCCTCCACGCAGCGAACCCCTGGTCGCTGCTGATCTCGGCGGCGGCGGTCACGATCCTCATGTTCGGACGCAGGCTGGCGCCTGTCGTCCCGTGGGCGCTCGTCGTCATGGTCGCCGCGACCGTGGCGGTATCGCTCACGCACGCGAACGACGCGGGAGTGCAGGTCCTGGGTGAGATTCCCGCAGGCCCTCCGGCCCTGGCATGGCCGGTCCTGGCCTGGGAGCAGTGGTTCGCGCTCGTTCCGTCGGCGCTGGCGTTGGCGATGGTGGCATCCGCAGAAGGGCTCCTGGTCGCGCGTTCCTATGCCGAAAGGCACCGCTACCCGACGCGACCTGATCGTGACCTGCTCGCGCTGGGCGCCGCGAGCATCGCAGCTGGTGCGAGTGGATCCTTCGCACTGGGGGCATCCACGAGCCGCACCGCAGCGATGGATCAGGCGGGCTCCCGCACGCAACTGCCCTCGATCGTGCTCGCGATCGGCACGCTGGTCCTCCTGCTCTTCGGAACCCAGCTGCTGACCGGAATCCCCTCGCCCGCGATCGGCGCGATCATCGCCGTCGCGATCGTGCCATTGTTCGGATTCTCGGAGTTCCGAGCACTGTGGCGGGTGTCCCGATTCGAATTCTGCGTCGGTGCGGCCTGCTTCGCCGTCACGCTGCTGATCGGCGCGATCGCCGGCATTCTCGTGGCATTCGTTCTCGCTCTGATCAACCTCGCTCGTCATGCCGCGAACCCCGCAATCGACGTGCTCGCCGAAGACGGCGACCCGTCCGATTCCCTCCTGGACGAGGCGCCGATGGGGCATCTCACGGCTCCGGGTCTGATCGTCGTGCGGATGGCCGCACCGCTGTTCTTCGCGAACGGTTCGGTCTTCACGCAGGCCGTGAAGACAGCGATCACGTCGGCGGGAGGCGCAGGGACCGTGCGCAACCTCGTGATCGACATGGAAGCCGTCACAGATGTCGATGTCACCGGCGCGGAGGCCTTCGAGCAGCTGCGGGCGTGGTTGAGCGCCGTGAACATCGCACTCGCCTTCTGCCGGGTTCGCGCGGAAGCTCGACCTCGGCTTGAACGATTCGCTGTCGTACACCCCGATGACAGCGTCTACTCCACGAATCGTGCTGCCGTGTCCGCGTTGTCACCAGCGGAAGACCTCCACAAACCAGGGAAAGCGTGAAATGCTCCTTACTGTCATCGGCGAGATTCTGCCGCTCACCCTCGCACTGGCCATCAGCCCCCTGGCGATCATCTCGGTGATCCTGATGCTCTTGTCGCCGAATCCCGGTCGCACTGGCCTCGGCTTTCTCATCGGGTGGACACTGGGCATCGCGATTCCTCTCGCCCTCTTCGTGTTCGTCGCAGGGGCGCTCCCGCCGCGCGATACGTCCGGCGGCCCCGATCCGGTGCGGGCTGTTGTGCAGTTCACGCTCGCAGCACTGCTTCTGTTGCTGGCGTTTGCCCAGTGGCGCAAGAGGCCGAAAGCTGGCGAGACTCCGACACTGCCCAAATGGATGTCGGCAATCGACTCGTTCACGCTCCCCCGCGCGCTCGGTCTCGGTCTCGTGCTCTCTGGCCCCCGCCCTAAGAACCTTCTCGTCGCCGCGAGCGCAGGCGTGACCATCGGCGGTGCTGGCATGTCTCTCTCAGCGGAGAGCCTCGCCGCAGCCGTGTTCGTCGCGTGCGCGGTATCAACCGTGCTGATACCGATCATCGCGTTCTTCATCGCCAGCGAACGGCTCCGCGAGCCGCTCGAAACTCTGCGCCGCTGGCTTGTTCGCGAGAACACGGTCATCACGGTCGTGCTGCTCGTCGCTATCGGCGTGCTCATGTTCGGAAAGGGTCTCGGCTCCCTCTGAGCTGGGGTCTGTCGCGGCGAACTCATCATCTCCCACTGAAAGTAAGGAAACACACATGCAGTTCTGGGATGTTCTCATCTGGATGCTCTGGGCGGTCGTCTTCATCGGCTATCTCTTCGCCCTTTTCGCGATCATCAGCGATCTGTTCCGCGATCACACACTCAACGGCTGGTGGAAGGCGCTCTGGATTGTCTTTCTGCTCTTCCTACCGCTTGTCACCGCTCTCGTCTATCTCATCGCCCGTGGAACGGGGATGGCCGCTCGAAGCGCCCAGGCCGCTCACGACGCAGAGGAGGCGACGTCCTCCTACATCCGGCAGGTTGCGGGCAGGAGCCCCAGCGACGAGATCGCTGCGGCCGCGGCACTCCTGGAGGCCGGATCGATCGACGAAGCCGAGTTCTCACGTCTGAAGGCGAAGGCGCTCGCATGACAGAGGCAGTCCGCGACGAGGGTTTTGGGCCTGTCGACCTCTACCTGGTCGGCCTTCCCGGAGAACTGCCGGACCCCGCGTCCATGTCAGAGCTGGTGGCCCTCGTCGACGAGGGGACATTCCGTCTGCTCGATCTCGTGCTGGTTTCCCGTGAGGAGGACGGAAGAACGACCTTCTTGGAGGCCGCCGAGCTCACCGGATTCGATCTCGATCAGCTCGGTGCGACCGGCATCGTCGGACATGACGACATCGTCGACCTCGCCGCCGTCATGCCGCATGGTACGTCAGCCCTTGTCATCGCCGTCGAGCTCCTGCATCACCGCGAACTCGCCCGACGAGCCGCGCTGTCAGGCGCCACGCTGCTCGACTTTGAACGGATCCCTGCCCCGGTCGTGAACGCGCTCGCCGCTTCCCTGTCCCCCGATTCGGAGTACTGACATGCCATACTTCCCGAGAATGGGCCGCCCCGGCCTGATCGGCCTCGCCGCACGCACCGCCGTCGTGGCCGGAACCGCGACCGCCGTGAGCGGTGGCATCATGGCTCATCGCCAGCGCAAGGCGCTCGCCGAATCCGAAGCCGCGCAGTATGAGGCGGCGCAACGACAGATGGCCGCGCCGACAGAGATCGCGCGCTCCGCGTCGGCTTCCGAGGCTCCCGCCGACCTCGCGTCCGCGCTGCAGAGCCTCGGCGACCTCCACACACAGGGGCTCCTGGACGACACCGAGTTCGCCGCCGCGAAAAGGCGACTTCTCGGCTGACGCTCCGGTGCGACCGTCGACGCCACACCACCTTCGAAAGGAACCTCGAAATGACTGCTATCCCCGTCAATGTTCAGAACTTCACCCGCGCAGAGTCGGATCTCATGTTCTCTCGTCTCTGCGCAGGTGTCGGTGTCGGCGCGTGGAACCACACGTACGAGCTCAAGCCGCTCGATGACCAGCCGATCATCCGACAGAATCGCGACACGCTCTACAGCAGCGCGATCGTCGATGTCCGCGACGGTGTGACGATCACGCTGCCGGATGTCGGCGACCGGTACATCTCGGTCTGGGTGATCAACCAAGACCACTACGGTCCGGTGATCCTGCGGACCCCCGGTGCCCACACGCTCAGCCGCGACACGGTGGGGACCGACTACGCCGCGCTGATCGTGCGCATCCTCGTTGACCCGCAGGATCCCGCGGATGTCGCCCAGGTGAACCGTCTGCAGGACTCCCTCGTTCTTGAAGGGGGCGGCACCGGTGCGTATCCGCTGCCCGAGTACGACGAGCGCTCCCAGAACGAGACCCGCGACGCGATCCTGACGCTTGCTCGTGGCGTGGCGAAGTACGACCATTCCTTCGGCACGGTGTCCGAGGTCGATCCGATCATGCACCTGATGGGAACCGCGTCCGGGTGGGGCGGGCTCCCGGAGTACGAGGCGACCTACATCAGTCTCGATGAGAATCTGCCCGCGGCCGAGTACGCGCTCCGCCTCGCAGACGTGCCTGTCGATGCGTTCTGGTCGGTGTCGCTGTACAACGCCGCTGGCTACTTCGAGGAGAACGCCCTGGGGGTGAACAGCATCAACAGCCTGACGGCGAGCACGGAGCCCGACGGAGCAGTGACCATCCGATTCGGGGTGCACCTCGACGGCGTCGCGAACGCGCTGCCCATCATGCCGGGGTGGAACTACGTGCTGCGCCTTTACCGACCGCGTGCTGAAGTGCTCGACGGCACGTGGACGCCGCCGCGTCCAGAGGCGCTCTGACGTGCCGTCAGGCCATACTCGAATCAGTTCTCCCCCTCCGGCCGCGGCAATTCAGGCCTCAAGACGAAACGGACACAGCATGGATCGCACCGAGACCCGACGAAAGCCGATCGCCAGTGCCCCCAACCTGCGCGATCTCGGAGGACTGCCGACGGCTGAGGGTCTCACCAACCCCGGTGTCGTCTTTCGCTCAGCGACGCTCTCCTCCCTGGCGGATGCCGATGTGCCGCAGTTCTCCGCACTCGGCATCCGCACGGTCTATGACCTGCGCACGTCCGCGGAGGCGCAGGCCGCGCCGGACAGGCTTCCTGAAGGGACACGGCTGGTCGCCCTTGATGTGCTCTCGGACAGCTCACTGAGCGTTGCCGCGAGCCTGGGCGAACTCTCCACCAACCCGCGGGCGTTCGCGGCAGCGCTCGGCGGAGGGAAAGCAGAGCAGCTTTTCGAAGACACCTACCGCGACCTGGTACGCCTGCCCTCGGCACTTCACAGCTACCGGAGCTTCTACCTGGATCTGACGGACGAGACACGAGAAGGCGCGGCGCTCTTCCACTGCACGACGGGCAAGGACCGCACGGGATGGGCAGCCGCATCCCTGCTCCTGCTCCTGGGTGTGGACGAGAGCGATGTGTACGCGGACTACCTGCAGACGAACACCGATCTGCTGCCCGCGCTGGAACCGCTGCTGCGCCAGATCGAGGAGCAGGGCGTCGACCGCGAACTCCTGATGCCGGTCGTCGGAGTCCGCGAGAGCTACCTCGCCGCGGCGCTCGATCAGATGCGCTCGCAATTCGGCACGATCGAGGACTACGCGACGAAGGGGCTCGGGCTGACTTCCACGGATCTGGGACGCCTGCGCGCACTGTTCTTCTGAGCGTTCCCGTATTTCTCGGGTCATGCCGGATCGTGCAGCGAGGTCGCGGACCTAGTTCTTGTTGTGGCCGAGGGATCTGGAGAGCAACACGCTCTTCCAGTACGTCTCGCGGTCGATCACATGCTGGTCGTCGGTTCGCATCGACCAGAACTCCAACAGGGCGAACCGCATGTGATTGCGGAAGTACTCCTCTCCCGTGGCAGCCAGGTGCGCTTGGAGCCCGACGTTGCCGCCGTGGAGAGTGAGAGCGTAGTTCGACCAGCGTTGCCAGATCCCGGTGTCGCCATACGCAGATCCCACGTAAGGTTCGCCGGTTTCGGCGTCATGGATGACATAGACGCCCTTCATGTGCTCCAGGGCGATCCGCCAGTCTGGTCGGCCTTGCCTCACGATCGCCTGGATCTCAGCGAGCGAGTGATTGATGCGGTCGTGCCCAGGGAACGGATCCCCACCGAAGGGCTCCTCCGCGATCATCGCCACAGTCATGTCATTGAGGCACGCCTCCATGTTTCGGCGGCGGTTGCGGCCGGTGAGGGCAACCCGCACATAGAGCCTCTTCATGTACGGGCCCATGAGGTCCTCGCGAAGAGCTACGTCGTAGGAATGCTGCCGCGGCTCGGGACGACGGCCCACTACTTCCCAGATGCCACCGAACAGCCACAATGTCGGGTCATGTTTGTCCTGTGCAAGCGCGAAGATGAATCGCCGGTTGAAGTCGTCATTGACATTGCGCCACGTGTTCCAGCGCTGCCACAGCTCAGGATCGTTGCCGAGAGCGTCGACCGGATGGGACTCACCATTGAACACCGCGAAATGAAGCTTGCACGTGAGCGGGTCGAAGTCCGGCGGCAGCAGCGTTGCAAGCGAGATCGGGCGCATGGTCAAACGCTACTCGTGGAGGCGAGGAGGTGTGGTTTCTGCCGCGATTCAGCCGGCAACGTCACGACGGAACTTGTGCGTCAACGCGACACCGCGGTGGAACTGAAAGAGGCTCGGAACCTCGCGACTTCCGCGTGATTCCGAGCCTCCCGATGGTCGGGCTGACAGGATTTGAACCTGCGACCCCTTGACCCCCAGTCAAGTGCGCTACCAAGCTGCGCCACAGCCCGCCACCTGAGCGTTTCCGTTCAGGCAACTCCCCCATCCTAGCCGCACTCTGAGCCGCGCGCGAACTGAGCACCCCGGGCGCGTCTGTTGCCGATGTCGGATGCTGCGCGTAGCGTTCCGGCATGGTCACGATCACGACAAGACCTGCGACGACCGAGCGCTGGGCTGACGTGCAGCATGCCCTCACGGGTGGCGGCGACGGTGCCTCCTGCCAGTGCGCGTGGCTGACGCTGCGCGCCAAGGACTGGAACAACACCACCAAGGAGGAGCGCACGGCGCTGCTGCGCGACGAGATCGCCGCAGGCCCGCCTCCGGGTCTCATCGCCTACGTCGACGGCGAGGCGGCAGGGTGGGTGCGTGTCGGGCCGCGCACGAGCCAGGCGCGCCTCGCGCACACCCGTGCGATCGCGACGGCCACCATCGAGCCTCTCGACGATGACGCCGTCTGGGCCATCACCTGCTTCGTCGTGCGCCGCGAACACCGCGGTCAGGGCATCACCGCAAAGCTCATGCACGATGCCGTCGCCTTTGCGCGAGACGCGGGTGCTCGGCTGATCGAGGGCTACCCCGTCGACACCACCACCGGCAAGCACGCGTCGAACAACCTGTTCCACGGCACCCTGAGCACCTTCCGCGCGGCTGGTTTCGAGCAGCGCGCCGCGCTCAAGCCGGGCCGCCCGCTCGTCGCTCTCGAACTCACCCCGACTGCCGCTAACGTGGCGGTATGAGCGACGCTTCTCCTGTCATCGACGACCCCCAGCTCGGCACGTTCACACGCGCGACATCCGAGCTCACCGACGGCACCGTCCTCACTCACGACTGGTACGCGCAGACCTACGCGACAGACACCGGCGAGATCGAGCTCATGCTCGAAGGAACCGAACCGGATGCCGCGCGAGGGCTCATCCCCCAGCTCGGCGCGACAATCGACAGGCTCGACGAACTGGTCCGTGCGGCAACGGATGCCATCGTCACCAGATTCAGCACGAGCGAGCCCCCGGCACACGAACTCGACGAAGCCGCCGACGACCTCACTCTAGAAGCGATCGAAGCCACCACAGAAGGCATCATCGTGCTGCACTTCGTCGACACCTGCGGCGAGCACTTCCCCGAGGGATACTGGCCCGCCGCGCACCTCGACGACACGGGTGCGGTCATCAACGTCACCGTGGAGTCCTGAACGGATGCCACAACGCACCCCGCTCGCCTGGTCGTTCCTCCCCTTTATCGTCGCGTCCGTCTTCCACGTGGTCGCGCTCGGCCTGGAGAGCCCGCTTGCCGGGCCCAGCAAGCTCGTGCTCATGCCCCTCCTCGCCGTCCCGGTGATCCTCAGCCTGCGGCGATTGCGCACGCTCGCCGCCACGCTCCTGCTGCTCGCGCTGCTCTTCTCGTGGCTTGGAGACGGTGCGGGCGCCTTCTTCCCCGGCGGTCCTACGCTGCCCCTGATGCTGCTGTTCTTCGGCCTCGCTCACATCGCCTACATAGTGCTCTTCGCTCGCCACCTCACCCGCCGAAAGGTGCCGTGGTGGGCGCTGGTCTACGCCGTGTGGTGGATCGGCATGATCGCCTTCCTCGGCCCGCACACCGGTTCGCTCTTCTTCGGCGTCGCCGGCTATGGCATCGTACTCGCGGGCACCGCCGTCTTCGCCGCGCGCTGCACTCCGGTCATCGCGACAGGCGGCGCCTTCTTCCTCGCCAGCGACACGATCCTCGCCTTCCGACTCTTCCTTCCCGGTATGCCCGACTGGACAAGCCCCGCCGTCATGCTCACCTACACGCTCGGTCAGGGCTTGATCATCGCCGGCGCACTGCTCGTTCTTCGTCGGACGGAGCAGCGATGACGGATGCCACTGCGCGCACGTCTGCGCGCATCGACAGCTGGCTCTGGGCCGTCCGCATCTACAAGACGCGCTCCGCGGCGACGACCGCCTGCCGCGCGGGTCACGTCCGTCTCAACGGAGAGAAGGTCAAAGCAGCGCAGTCGGTGAAGATCGGGGACGAGCTGCGGATCCGCATCGCAGGGTTCGACCGACACCTGGTCGTCCGACAGATCCTGGTGAAGCGCGTCGGCGCGCCGCTGGCCGCCACAGCCTACGACGACCGCACGCCGCCGCGCGAACCGCAGGCGGCCCTGGGCGTCCGCGACCGCGGCGCCGGCCGCCCCACCAAGCGCGAGCGTCGCGACATCGACAAGCTCCGTGGCCGCGACAGCGATCCCGGCCCCTTCGACTGAGCCGGTACACGCCGGCAAAGCGCGCGAGCGCTGCGCTCAGTCGTCCAGCTGCGCGAGCAACCACCCAGCAGAAACGACCTGTGCTCCCGCGTCCGCAGCGCGCGCAGCAAGACCCCGGTCACTCGTCACAACGACGACCTCGCGGCCGGTGCCGACCAGCGCACGCGCCTCGTCGACGATCGCGTCATCGCCTTCACCCGCAGCGGCCACAACACGCAGCGATGCGTCACCCGACGGCTGGTCCGACGCGATCGCACGCGCTTGACCTTCGACGACGAGAAGCGTCTCCGGGTACCACCGCACGTCCTCGCCGCTTCCGCCCCAGGTCGCCCCGAAGCCGCGATCGTCCAGCGCGTCGCTGATCTTGTCACGCAGACGTTCTGCCGCTCCCGCGCGGTCTTTCCACCATCCGTCCGGCACGGATCCCACGACGTTGGCCGCATCGATCACAAGCGCGGGGCGCACATCCAGCAGCGCGCGAAGCGAAGGCCAGCTCGCCGCGAACCCCGGGTGCAACGGCAGCGCATCCACTGCCTCCACCGGCACCCACTCCAGCGCCACACTCTCCGGATCGCTGATCACCGGATCGAAGGGCGTGCGCACATCAGCGACGACCGTCGCGTACGACCAGTACCCGAGATCGAGAACACTCTCCAACCGAGGAACGACCGCACCGTCCGGCACCCCGGCTTCCTCCTGCGATTCGCGAAGCGCGCCGTCCAGCGCGCTCTCGCCCTCATGGCGCGCGCCGCCGGGCAGCGCCCAGGTGCCGCCGAAGTGGCTCCAGCTCACGCGGTGCTGCAGCAGCACTCCCCGCGCCGGATCGACCGCCAGAAGCCCGGCTGCGCCGTACCGCCCCCAGTACCGCTCGCCCGTCGGCGCGATCACCCACGCGTCACCGCTGTCGCGCGGACCATCCGGGCGCCGCGGTTCACCAGGAGCAGGGGGAAGAATCGTCACCCCTTCAGCTTTTCACACCCCACGCCGACGCAGGACGCAGGGAGAAACGAGAAGAGAGCCGCGGCAGACGCCACGGCTCTCTTCTTCACGCATCGGATGCTAGCGCTGACGCTTCTCACGCACACGCATGTTGATGACGATGGGCGTTCCTTCGAACTCGTAGATCTCGCGCAGGCGACGCTGAATGAAGCGACGGTAGCCCGGGTCGAGGAATCCGGTCGTGAACAGCACGAATGTCGGCGGGCGGGTCGAGGCCTGCGTGCCGAACAGGATGCGCGGCTGCTTGCCACCACGCAGCGGGTGCGGGTGCGCGGCGACGAGCTCGGTGAGGAACGCGTTGAACTTGCCCGTCGGGATACGACGGTCCCAGTTCTCCAGCGCCGTCTCGAGCGCCGGAACCAGCTTGTCGAGGTGGCGGCCGGTCTTCGCCGAGATGTTCACGCGCGGAGCCCACGCGACGTGCGCGAGGTCCTGCTCGATCTCACGCTCCAGGTACTTGCGGCGATCGATGTTCTCGTACTCCGGGGTGTTCAGCATGTCCCACTTGTTGTACGCGATCACGAGCGCACGGCCAGACTCCAGCACGAGGTCGATGATGTTGAGGTCCTGCACGCTGATCGGCTGGGTCACGTCGATCACGACGACCGCGACTTCCGACTTCTCCAGCGCGGCCGACGTACGTAGCGAGGCGTAGAAGTCGGCACCCTGCTGC
This sequence comes from Microbacterium sp. GW823-FHT02G05, assembly GCF_058797175.1. Classification (NCBI taxonomy): domain Bacteria; kingdom Bacillati; phylum Actinomycetota; class Actinomycetes; order Micrococcales; family Microbacteriaceae; genus Microbacterium; species Microbacterium sp. GW823-FHT02G05. The sequence continues at coordinate 22,103 of NZ_JBXAJK010000002.1, read as the reverse complement.
AGGTGCACGCGGCGACGGATGCCGGCGGTGTCGACGAAGCGCCACATCTTGCCGCCGAGCTCGACGATCTCGTCGACCGGGTCGCGGGTCGTGCCGGCGAGGTCGTTGACGACCACGCGCTCTTCGCCTGCGGCCTTATTCAGCAGCGAGGACTTGCCGACGTTCGGGCGTCCGAGGATCGCCACGCGACGCGGGCCGCCGATCTCCTGCTTCGCGACGGCCGAGACCTCGGGCAGCTTCTTCAGGATCTCGTCCAGCAGGTCCGCGACGCCGCGGCCGTGGATGGCCGAGATGGGGTGGGGCTCGCCGAGCCCGAGGTTCCAGAGCGCTGCGGCTTCCGGCTCGTGGCGCGGGTCATCGACCTTGTTGGCGACGAGGAAGACGGGCTTGCCACTCTTGCGCAGCAGGCGAACGACGTGCTCGTCGGTCGAAGTGGCACCGACCATCGCGTCGACCACGAACAGCACGACATCCGAGAGATCGATCGCGACCTCGGCCTGCGCCGCAACGGATCGGTCGATGCCCTTGGCGTCGGGCTCCCATCCACCGGTGTCGACGAGCGAGAAACGGCGGTCGTTCCACTCCGCCTTGTACGTGACGCGGTCGCGCGTGACACCGGGGGTGTCTTCCACGACGGCCTCACGGCGACCGAGGATGCGGTTCACGAGCGCGGACTTGCCGACGTTCGGGCGTCCCACGATCGCGACCACCGGCAGCGCCGGGTAGTACTGAATGCCGTCTTCGCCCTCGACGAGGCCGGCGAGCAGCTCGGCGTCCTCGTCGTCCAGGTCGTAGTCGGACAGGCCGGCGCGCAGGGTCTCTGCGCGGGCGTCGATGAGTTCGGGGTCGAGCTCATCCAGCTTCTCTGCGAGGTTGTCGTCCCCGCCGTGGTACTCGTCGTCAGCCATGATTCGCTCCTTGGCGTTGTGCGATCACCGTGAGGACGGCGTCGATGGTCTGGGCGAAGTCGAGGTCGGTCGAATCGACCACCTCGACTCCGGGGGCCGCGGTGAGGAAGTCCACCACGGTGCTGTCGGAGGCATCGCGCTTGTGCAGCGCGGCGGCCACGGCGGCCGCGTTCTCTCCGACGAGTTCATTGGCGCGGCGCGCGGCGCGCACCTCGGGCGCAGCCGTCAGCAGAATGCGCACGGGCGCATCCGGTGCGACGACGGTGGTGATGTCGCGACCTTCGACCACGACGGCGGGCTGAGAGGCCCTGGCGACCATGTCGCGGAACAGCTCGTTGACCGCGGCACGCACCTCGGGCACGCGCGCGACGCCGCTGACGGCGGACGAGACACGAGGGTCGCGGATCTCTTCGGTGACGTCATGCTCTCCGACGCGCACGGTGCGGTCGTCGGGGTCGAGACCGAGGCGGAGGTCGAAATCGGATGCTGCGGCGCGCACAGCATCCGCATCCGCGGTGTCCGCGCCGGTGTTGAGCACGTGCCAGGCGAGCGCGCGATACGCCGCACCCGTGTCGAGGTAGCCGTAGCCGAGCTGGCGCGCCACCGCCTTGGACACGCTGGACTTGCCGCTGCCCGCGGGGCCGTCGATCGCGACGATGAAGGGGGTGTCAGTCATTGGTCATGCTCGCAATCCGCCATCCGCGTTCTTCGAGTCCGTCGATCGCACCGCGCAGGGCTGCGGGCTCGACGCTGATCTCGGCCAGGCCGAACTGCGCACCCGGTGAGTGCTCCAGGCGCAGGTCTTCGACGTTGACGCCGAGTTCGCCGAGCTCTCCGAAGAGACGCCCCAGTTGACCGGCGGTGTCGTCCACCATCACGACGAGCTGCTCGAAGCGGCGGTTCTGGCCGTGCTTGCCCGGCAGACGCTCCACGCCCTCGTTGCCGAGACGGATCGCGTCCGCGATTGTGCGACGTGCGCCCGGTGCATCCGGAGCCCGCAGGGCGTCAGAGACGCGGGTGAGATCTGCGGCCAGCGCATCGAGGACGGCAACGACGGGAGCGGCGTTGGCGCCGAGGATCTGCACCCACAGTGCGGGATCGGATGCGGCGATGCGCGTCGTGTCGCGCACGCCCTGCCCGGCAAGGCCCAGCGACCCCTCCTTGGCGTCGACGAAGCGCGCAGCCAGAAGGCTCGCGACGACCTGCGGCACGTGCGAGGTCAGCGCGACCGAACGGTCGTGTTCTTCGGGCGTCATCTCGAGCGGCATCGCGCCCACATCGAGAGCGAGATCCTCTACGAGCGCGAGGTCTGCGGCTCGGGTCTCGCCGTCCCGGCAGACCACCCAGGGTCGCCCGATGAAGATGTCGGCACGCGCCGAGATGGCTCCGCCGCGCTCACGTCCGGCGAGCGGGTGCGAGCCGATGTAGCGGGTGAGGTCGACCCCACGGGCGCGAAGCGCGTTCAGCGGCTCGAGCTTGACGCTCGCGACATCCGTCACGACGGCGTCCGGGAAACGACGAAGCTCCGCCTCGATGACGTCTGCCGTGACATCCGGCGGCACGGCTACGACGACGAGTGCGGGGCGGTCGTCCTCGCGCGCGGCACGGCCGGCACCGTAGTCGATGGCGAGACGCAGCTGCGCGGGAGACGTGTCCGAGAGGACGACATCCACACCCTTCGCGGAGAGGGCATGGCCGATGCTCGCGCCGAGAAGCCCCGCGCCGACGATGCGCACGGTCCCCGAAAGACGCGCAGCAATCGCGCTGTCCGTATCTGTCACTGTGTCTCCTGCGGCTCCTCCGGCAGCGCCTCCGCGGGAGTACCGGCATCCTGGCGCGCAAGAGTCAGCAGCGCACCACGTTCGATTTTACTCAGTTCTCGTGAGCGGCCCGCCGGGAGGGTTCCCAGGTGCAGCGGACCGAACTGGCGGCGCACGAGCTCCGTCACCGGGTGTCCCACCGCGGCGAGCATCCGACGGACGATCCGGTTGCGTCCCGAGTGCAGCGTGAGCTCCACGAGGCTCGATCCGTCACGGCCCGCCTTCGACACGTCCAGCAGGCGCGCCTTGTCCGCGGCGATCGGCCCGTCCTCGAGCTCGATTCCGGCGGTGAGTTTCGCGATCGTCTGCGGCGTCACGACGCCCTCGACCTTCGCGATGTACACCTTCGTCACCCCGAACGAGGGGTGAGCGAGCACATGGGCGAGGTCACCGTCGTTCGTGAGGATGAGCAGCCCGCTCGTCTCCGCATCCAGGCGACCAACGTTATACAGGCGTTCCGGCCAGTCCTTCGTGAAACGGCGAAGATCCGGACGACCATTCTCGTCCTTCATCGTGCTGACGACACCGGTCGGCTTGTTGAGCATGACGTAGCGCTTGGAGACATCCAGCTGGATGGCGACGCCATCGACGTCAACCAGATCGTTCTCCGGGTCGATCCGTCGCCCCAGCTCCGTCACGACGGTCCCATTGACGCGGATGCGCCCTTCGACGATGTAGTTCTCGATCACGCGCCGCGAGGCGACTCCCGCATTGGCGAGCACCTTCTGCAGGCGAACGCCCTCGGTCGACTCTTGCGACGTCATGATGTGGTCCTTTCGGTGAAGCCATCCGCCCCGTCATCGAGCAGGGGCGAGATCGGCGGCAGCTCGTCAAGCGAGTTGATGCCGAGATTCTGCAGCAGCGCATCGGTGGTGCCGTAGTTGATCGCGCCGGTCTCCGAGTCCGCGAAGAGCTCGGTGATGAGCCCTCGCGCCACGAGCGTGCGCACGACCGAGTCGACATTGACCGCACGGATCGACGCCACCTGGCTGCGCGTCACCGGCTGCTTGTACGCGATCACGGCAAGGGTCTCCAACGCGGCCTGCGAGAGTCGGGTGGGCGCCTGCCCACCCACGTAGTCCGCCACGAGGTCGTCATAGTCCTCGCGCACGTAGAGACGCCAGCCGCCGCCCACCTCGCGCAGCTCGAAGCCACGTCGGGGGCCCGCACCCCGGCCGTCGTAGTCATCCACGAGGGCACGAAGGGCCTGACGGACGTCCGCGACCGGAGCACTCACGGCCGCCGCCAACGAGACCACGCTGTGCGGCTCGTCGATGATGAGCAGGATCGCCTCCAGTCGCTCGGTGAGCGGAAGGGCGGATGCCGGCGACGGCACCTCCTCCAAGGTCACCACCGTGTCATCCGTCGTCGTTGCAGTGTTATCGGTCATAGTCGGCTCCCAGAGTGGCCAGCTGATCATCCGACCAGTTGTCAGACGACCAGCGCAGGGTCAGCTCCCCCAACGGTTCGAGCTGCTCGAAAGAGAGGGCGGCGTGGCGGTAAAGCTCCAGCACAGAGAGGAATCGGGCCACGACGATGCCTGGCTCGCTGATACCCGCGACAAGCTCACGGAACGTCAGGGCATCGGCGCTGCGGAGCAGGGTGACGACGATCGCCGCCTGCTCCCGGATGCTCACGAGCGGCGCGTGCAGATGATCGAGTCCGACATGCGGAATCGCCTTCGGTGTGAAGGCCAGCAGCGCGAGCGCGGCGAAGTCATTGACGTTGAGACTCCACACCAGCTCGGGCACCTGCTGACGGTACTTCTCATCGAGGCGCACGGCGCGGGCATGACGACGGTCTTCATACTGCAGACTGCGCGAGAACCAGGCGGAGACCTCCTTGAAGGCCCGGTACTGCAGGAGCCGCGCGAACAGCAGATCTCGTGCTTCGAGGAGCGCGACAGCCTCCGCATCCACGAGCTCTCCCTGCGGGAGAAGACCCGCGACCTTCATGTCGAGAAGAGTCGCCGCGACGACGAGGAACTCGGATGCCTCGTCAAGCTCCTCGTCCGGCCCGAGCTCACGCAGGTAGGCGATGAACTCATCCGTGACGCGACTCAACGACACTTCGGTGATGTCCATCTCGTGCTTCGAGATGAGATTCAACAGAAGGTCGAAAGGGCCGTCGAAGTTGGAGAGCGAGACGCGGAAACCCGCCTCGACGGGAACAGCGGGCTCGTCAGAAGGTACGTTGTCGGGCGCGAGGCGCTCGTCAGGCGACGGCGCCACGGGCGACCAGCTCCCGCGCAAGTCGCAGGTAGGCCTGCGCTGCGGCGTGCTCCGGCGCGAACTCGGTGATCGGAACACCGGCCACTGACGCATCCGGGAACTTCACCGTGCGACCGATGACCGTCTCCAGGACATCCTCGCCGAACGCTTCCACGACACGCTCCAGCACCTCGCGCGAGTGCAGCGTGCGCGGGTCGTACATCGTGGCGACGAGTCCGTCGAGCTGGATCGAGGGGTTCAGGCGATCGCGCACCTTGTCGATCGTCTCGATCAGGAGCGCCACACCGCGCAGCGCGAAGAACTCGCACTCCAGCGGAATCAGAACGCCATGCGCAGCCGTCAGCGCGTTCACGGTCAGAAGGCCGAGCGAGGGCTGGCAGTCGATGAGGATGACGTCGTACTCCCCCGCGACCTGGCGCAGCACACGCGAGAGGATCGTCTCGCGGGCCACCTCGTTGACCAGGTGCACCTCGGCAGCCGAGAGGTCGATGTTGGCGGGAAGGACGTCCAGCCCTTCGACCGCCGACGGCACGATGACCTCGTGAACGTCCCGTTTGGTGTCCAGGAGCAGATCGTAGATCGTCGGCACGTCGTGCGTCGGGATGCCGAGGCCGGCCGACAGCGCACCCTGCGGGTCGAAGTCCACAGCCAGCACCTTGCGACCGTACTCGGCGAGCGCTGCCGCCAGGTTGATCGAGGTCGTGGTCTTCCCGACGCCGCCCTTCTGGTTGCACAGCGCGATGATGCGGGCGGGGCCATGGGAGGCCAGAGGTGCCGGGGTCGGGAAGCCCTGGTAGGGACGACCGGTCGGTCCGATCGGAATGTCGCCCTTTGCCGCCTGCTTCGCCACCAGTGCTCCTGTCTGTTCGTGCTTGCTCGATTGTAGCGGCAGGGCCCTGCTCCGCAGGATCGGCGCGCGGTCAGCCGGCCTACGCGCCTCGCAGCGCGGCGACCGGCTCGATGCGCGCAGCACGACGAGCGGGATACCACCCCGAGCCCCAGCCGACGACTGCACCGAGGAAAGCACCGGCGATGGCGACCCACGGATCCGTTACCGGCGTCCACCCCTGCACGAGCGCCACGGCGATGACCGCAAGGACGCCAAGCGCCGATCCGATCAACCCGCCGATGAACCCGATCACGATCGACTCGACCATGAACTGCGCACCGATCTGCCTGCGCGTCGCGCCGAGCGCGCGTCTCAGGCCGATCTCGCCGGTGCGTTCCATGACGGACAGCAAAGTGACGTTGGCGATGCCGAGTCCTCCCGCCAGCAATGCGATCACTCCGAGAATCAGGAACACCACGTTCACGTCCGACTGCACGGTCTTGCTGAGGTCGGACGCTGCGCTCGGAGCCTTCGCCTCGAGCGTGTCCGGAGCATCCGGAGCCAACGCGACCACGGCCTGGTCCGCGACCTGGGGTCCCGCACCCACCATGATCCGGATGCTGAGCTCGGTCGGCGCGGGCAGGGCGAAGTCGGCACGGGCTGCGCCCGAGGGGATCACGACGGCATCCCCCATCTCGCCTCGTCTGTCCAGGTCGTCGATGATGCCGATGACCGCATAGGCGACTCCTCCGATGAAGATCGATGGCTGTGAGTCGACGCGATTGATCCCCATCTTCTCGGCCGCCCGAGAACCCAGTACCGCCACCCGATCTCCGCGGGCGTCATGCCCCGAATCGAAGTAGCGCCCGGTGACGACCGCCCCTTCCTCGGTGTCGAGCATCTCCGCCGACGTCGCATAGAGGCGAGGCGACACGATGGGAGGCGCAGCAGGATCATTCACCGGCACGGCGGTGATCACCTCGGAATCCCCGAGCTTCACCTCGCTGATCAACGTGGCGCTCTCGACGCCGGCCAACCGCTCCACGCGCTGCGGGCTGTCCCACGGTAGCGACCCCGCCGACACGACGGTGCCCTTCGACCCAGAGCGGGCTTCCATCGGGGCGACGACGACACGTGTCGAGGCCACACCGTCGAACTGCCGCGCGATCTGCATCGCCGCCGTCTGCGCGAAGCCCAGGGTCGCCACCAATGAGGCGATGCCCAGCACCGTCCCGAGGATCGTCATCACCAGACGCGCAGGGCGCGAACCGATGTCGCTGGTCGCCTCGGCGAACAGATCCTGGAACGTGAATCGGTCCGCATGCGCGATGGAAGGCACCAGGCGCGCAACCGCGGACTGCTCATCCGAGGCCGTCGTATCGCCCGCTTCGTCCGATGCCTTCGCTCGTTTCCCGAACGGCCAGCGCATCCGGCGCCACCGCGATGACTCTTGTCTGCCGTTCACAGCTCTGTCAGCCGTCCGTCGGCGATGCGGATCGTCCGGCGGGCACGCTGCGCGACCACAGGGTCGTGCGTGATCACGATCAGGGTGAGCCCGTCAGCGTTGAGCTCTTCAAACAGCCCCATCACCTCCGCCGACGTACGCTCGTCGAGATTCCCTGTGGGTTCGTCGGCCAGGAGCAGACGCGGCCCGCTCACCACCGCGCGAGCGACGGCCACCCGCTGGCGTTCACCGCCGGATAGTGACTGCGGAGAGAAATCCACCCGGTGCGACAGACCGACGCGAGCCAACGCCTCCCGCGCGCGCGGCTCCCGCTCTGCCCGCGGCACACCGCTGTAGAGCATCGGCATCAGCACGTTCTCGAGCACCGTGCGACGCGACATCAGATGGAAGGACTGAAAGACGAATCCGATGAACCTCGCCCGCACTGCTGCGCGCTCGTCCTCGGTCAGATCGCCGGTCAACGCCCCGTCCAGTCGATACTCGCCGACGCTGGGGCGATCGAGCAGCCCGAGCAGATTCAGCATCGTCGACTTTCCCGAGCCACTCGGACCCACGATCGAAATGTAGTCTCCCGGCGCCACGGAGAGGTTCGCAGCCTTCAGCGCCTGTACCTCAGGAGGCCCGGGGAACGAGCGTGTGACATCGCGGAGCTCAACCAGAGGAACAGACTCGTCACGAGTGAGCGCTGACGGTTCGCTCGCGGAGCCCGGATCGACAAGCAGCCGGTCGAATTCGGGACTGCTCATCGCCCGACCACCACGAGGTCGCCCTTCTCGAGTTCGCCTTCCAGCGCCTCCACCTCGACGGCTCCCTTCGCGGCCAGTCCGGTCTTGACGACAACGATGCGGGTCTTCGCCTTCTCACCCTCGCGGGGATCCGACTCCACCACCTCCACGCGAGATTCCCCTCCGGGGCCCGCAGTGAGAGCCGCCACCGGCACCGAAAGCACATCGCCGTCCGTCGCGCCGACAGGCAACTGCACCCGCACGTTCGTTCCCCGCAGCTGCGTCGCCTGCTCCGGCGTCAACGGGTCGGGAGTGAGCAGCACCGTCCACCGTGCTTTGCTGTCGGCGCCGGGCTTCAGCTCTGCGATCACGGCGCGATGCTGCGCCCCATCCGGCAGCGTGAAGCTTGCCTCTCCGCCGACCTTGAGCAGACGCGCATCTGCCTCCGCGGCAGCGCCGGTCAGACGCACGGTTGCGCCTGACACCGTCATGACAGGGCCCTGAATCGTCGATCCGCGCTTGACGTTGACCGCGTCCACCCGCCGGGGAAGCTCGGTCAAGAAGAGCACCTCGCCCGCCGGGAGGAACGGCAACGCCTTCTGGCGCGCGGCGTCCAGAGTAGATTGCGCCGACTCAACGGATGCCCACGCCGAGTTCACCGCAGCCTGCTCCGCCGAGACATCCGCCGGTGCCAGCAACTGGTCGCGCTCAAGTTTCGCCGTCTGCAGGTCCCACTCTGCCTGCTGCACGGGCAGGGCCCCTTCCTTTCCTTCCTTGGCGTCTCGCAGAGCCTGCTCGGCGGTGGCCACACGCACGTCGGCCTGCCAACGCTCCAGATCAGTGGGCCCCGTGTGGGCACGCTCCAGCGAACGCTCTGCTTCGGCAGCCGCGTTCTGCGCGCCTCTCAGGCCCTCCTCTGCCCCCCGCACCGCGTCGGCGACGCCTTCATCACCTGTCGGAGCTGGATAGCCGATGGCCGCGTAGAGCTGGCCGACTGCCTCGGCCGTCGCGGCGTCGAAGCTGCTCGACGCGACATCCCCCGGATTGAGTCCCACCGCGGCGAGCGCCTGCTTGAGTTGCAGAACGTCCGGCCCAGACACGCCGATCCGCATCGTTCGGTACGCCGGCAGCTCTCCCGGCAGCACGATGACCGGTCGCCCCGCGACCGCAAGAGCGACCGAGAGCGCGCTGAACGTCGCGCCGACCTCGGGCACTGCACCCGTGACAACAGTGCCCCCTCCGCCGCTGGTGTCGACCGACACCTCGACAGCATCCGCGTACCCGACGTCTGCACGGAGCGTCACATCGTTGCTGAGGGGGCCGAACTCCACCGGAACCGTCACCAGCCCGGGCTTGGGAGCCTCGCTCGCCTCGGCGGGTGCGATCAGGAATCGACCGACGAGCAGTCCGGCCACGAGACTCACGACCGCACACAGCGCCACGATCCAGAGAGTGCGATTGCCTCGAAGGATCCGCCCCCAGCCGCTTACCCGGGAAGCCGAGCTCGCGTCACCTTCGCTCGCCTCCTCCAGCTCCCGCTCGATAGCGTCCGTGTCTGCGTCCGTCATGTCGTCGCGGGTCGTCTCGTTCGTCAAGGATCTCTCGTCACTCGTCATAGTCTGTTTCTCATCGTTGCTGAGAGGTGATTCTCAGCTCGTCACGTGGGTCTGCCCTGGGCGTCGCGTCAACCCGCCTGCGCCTGCTCTGCGACCGTCTTGAACTCTTCGAGCTCGACCTTGTTCGCCGCGATGAACGCCTCTTCGAGCGCGAACTGCACCTTGTGCGTCTCGTCTCGATACGAGGTCTTCGTGCGGCACGCCAGATCTTGGGTGGCGAGCTCGACCTCGCGTTCACCCAGCGCCTTCATCTCGGGGTGCGCGTACGGGTCCGCTTTGGAGACGTTGGTAACCGGATCCGGTGTGACGTTTGCGAGGGCGAGCCCGAATATGCGTCCCACTTCTTCTTCGACCCAGGCGGTCGCGTCGGACGGTCGTGAGAATCGAGACTCACCGCCCTCATCCATGCACGTCATCCATCGTGCGTCGAGTGCGACGATGTCCGGGTGCTCCTCAAGATCCGCGGTCAGTGACTGCATCTTGTCCAGCAGATCAGCGTAGGTGCGATTGGTCCACGGGTCGTCGCCGTTCACCTCGTGCGTCGCCGCGCCCAGGCATCCCTTCTTCGTCCAGTCCGGTTCGACGTACTCCTCGCCGTCCATGCCCCCCGGCAGCGGACCGTTCAACGCGTCGTAGAAAGCCACCCACTCGGGCTTCGAGAGAGCGTCGACGTACGCCTGATTCGGGTCATAGTTGGGGTTTCCGGCAGCCTCATCCGTGAGGGGATTGTTGACGATCCCGTACCCGTATCGCTCCACCCACTTCTTGTCATCCGGCTCCCACGCGAACTCACCCGACGTTGCGACGGGCGGCGAGGGCTGCCACGGCTGATACTCGAACCCCGCTTGTGCCATACACGCGACCACCAGTTCGTCGATCTGGCGTTGGCTTTCTTCCGCCCGCTTCTGCTGTTCCTCTGGCGAGAGATCTGTCCCGCGAGCAGCGGCGAAGTACTGCGCCAGCGGCATATCCGCCTCGGTCAGATCTTCTCCGCCTGCGCCAGCACCCTGGCCCGTGCACCCTGTCAGCATGACGGCGATCGCCGCACCCGCCAGGACAGTCATCGATCGGTTCTTACGCATTGGCACTACCTCCCACACACTTGCTCGGCTGACTCACGTTGTCCTGCCTTCGACGGTCGGACACGCGGTCCGCGCCCTGTAAGGACGTAAAGTCTTGGTCAGGCATATGTTTTCAGGGTTTACTAAATGGGCGCAACACAAACTGCGCACGCGGGGCGGGTGTTACGCGACTGCCGACGTGCCCGTTACTTGCTCTGCTCAGCGGCAGCCTTGAAGGCCTCGAGAGCCGCCTTGTTCTCGGCGATGAACTTCTCTTCGAGGTCGAACTGCAGCTTGAGCGTGCGCTCGCGGTAGTCCACCTTCGTACGGCATTCCAGGTCGACGACCGCCAGCTTGAGCTCACGCTCTCCGAGCGCCTTCATCTCCGGGCTCTTCGAAGGGTCTTCGATCGTCGCGGGATCGATGTTCTCGGTTCCGTCGCCGTAGGCCGCTTCGTACAGCTTGCCCTGTTCGTCGGAGATCGACATGGAGGCATCCATCTGCGCGGTGAAACCAGGCTCGCCGGCCTCGCTCATGCATGCGGCCCACTCCGTGTCGATCTTCTTGTACTCGGGCGACTCGGTGGAGTTCGTCCACAGCTCGCTCATCTTGTCGCGGAGATCCGCGAACTCGTCGTCGCTCCAGACGTCGGCGCCCATGACCTCGTGCTGAGCCGCGCCCATGCAGCCCGCCTCTTCCCAGTTGTATTCGAAGCTGCCATCTTCGGCGATCTCGGACTCATCCGGCTGGGGGCCGTAGAGCGTCTCGTAGTATGCGGTCTGCTCGGTCTCAGACAGCGAGGAGACGTAGTCCTGGTTCGGGTCCACCGGCATCTCGGATTCGGGCATGGAGTCCCCGAACGGGTTGTGGACGATGCCGTAGCCGTACTGCTCGACCCACTTCTTGTCGTCAGGCTCCCATTCGACGTCGGACGCGGAGACATAGGAACTTGACGACGTCGACGGCGTGTACTCGAAGCCCTCATCCGACATGCACTTCGCGACGTACTCTTCGACCTTGCGGTTCTGATCCTGCATCTTCTTTTCCTGCTCCTCAGGCGACAGGTCGCCACCCCACGCGGCAGAAAGGTACGTCGAAAGGGGCGAGTCCTCGTAGCTCAACCCCTTGTCTGCGGATGCGCCGCCGGCACATCCCGTCAGGGTGAGGGCAAGCGCCGCCGCGCCCGCGAGGGCGACGAGAGGACCGGTAGAACGCATGTCATATCTCCTTGGTTGCGAGGCCCCAGACTTGGGTCCCGAAAATCATAAACAGTGCTCACAAATCCGCGCGTCCCCCGGCAGGAGGACAAAGAGACATTCCCGGCTGAGGCATAGCTTGTGTTGCACAGGATGCTTCCGGGACGCGAAATCGCAATATCTCACACACTAACCGAGCCGACGAACCGACGCAGGGGTGTCATCAGATCCTGTGGAGGGAACCGGTGAAGATCATCCCCCAGGATGATCTTCACCGGGCGCGTGGATGGGACGTGAGGTACGCATCCCGCAGAGCGTCGACGGTCACATGCGTATAGATCTGCGTCGTCGCGACGGATGCGTGTCCCAGCAGTTCCTGCACGACGCGCACGTCGGCGCCCCCCTGCAGAAGATGAGTGGCAAAAGAGTGCCGGAGAGTGTGCGGTGAGACATCCGCCGAGATCTGCGCCTTCTCCGCCGCATCCCGCAGGATCAGCCATGCGCTCTGCCGCGACAACGGCGCGCCCCGGACTCCGAGAAACAGCTTCGCCGATGCGCGCCCTCTCGCGGCGAGCTCCGGACGCACTCTCGTCAGATACGCATTCACGGCTGCCCGCGCATAGGAGCCGACCGGCACGATCCGCTCCTTCGCCCCCTTCCCTCGCAACCGCAGGATCTCGCCGTGGGCGAGGTCGTCGACATCGAGGCTGACGGCCTCGGAGACGCGCGCGCCGGTCGCGTAGAGCAGCTCAAGGAGCGCGCGGTCACGAATGCCGGCGGCCTCGTCGGGCGACGGGGCCGCGAGGAGCCGCTCGACCTGGTCGATCGTGAGAGCCTTCGGGAGCGCCCGGCCGAGCTTCGGCGGACGCAAGCGGGCGCTCGGATCATCGACATCGATTCCCTCGCGCACGAGGAAACGGTGCCAGCCGCGAACCGACGACTGCAGCCGGGCGATGCTGGATGCGGCGGGCATGGGTATCGCCGACGAGCGCTCCGCGATGAACGCGCTGATCGCTGCCGCATCGATCTGCGACGTGTCATCGACATCACGTGCCGAAAGCCACGCCACGTAGGCGTCGAGATCACGGTGATACGCCGCCAGCGTGTGTGCGGCGAGGCCGCGCTCGATCGTCACATGTCGCAGGTAGCGTTCGAGCGCGCGATCGAGGAGCATGTCACTCCCTCGTACGCCGCCGCTCGGCAGCGAGCACGCCGAGCGCGAGGATCGCATTGCGCATCCGCCCCGCCATCACCGCATCCGCAGCCTCGGCGAGCGGAACCCAGGCGAGGCGAATGTCTGCCTCTTCGTCCTCACGTGCATGCACCTGCGGCGCAGAGGCGATCCCCGTCGCGAGGAAGATGTGGATGATCTCGTTGCTGCCTCCGGGGGTCGCGAAGGTCGAGACGAGCGGGGACCAATCCTGAGCGACAAGGTCAGCCTCTTCCGCAAGCTCGCGCTTCGCCGCCTCGACGAGAGGTTCGCCCGCGACGTCGAGGAGACCGGCCGGCAGCTCCCAGTCGCGATGGCGAATCGGATGGCGGTACTGCTGGATCAGCAGCACCCGCTCCTCATCATCGATCGCGACGACCGCCACCGCGCCGGTGTGGTCGACGTACTGGCGAACCATCTCGCCGTCGCCGTACTGCACGTGATCGACACGCACATCCCACACCCGCCCGGCGAAGACGACCTCGCTGGCGAGCACCTCCGGGGCGGAGGGCTCGTCGCGCAGGTCGCCCGCGAAGGTCGTCAACTCAGCTCTCGTCGGTGTCGTCGAAGAGCTCACTGGAACGGTGCCGCTCGATCGCCGCTCCCACCAGCCCGCGGAAGAGCGGGTGCGGTGCCGTCGGGCGCGAGCGCAGCTCCGGGTGCGCCTGCGTCGAGATGTAGAACGGGTGCACCTCGCGCGGAAGCTCCACGTACTCGACGAGGTCGAGGTCGGGGTTGAGGCCGGAGAACACGAGACCGGCTTCCGCAAGGCGGGTGCGGTAGGTGTTGTTCACCTCGTAGCGGTGACGGTGGCGTTCGAACGACTCCGTGGCACCGTAGACCTCGTTGGCCAGCGAGCCTTCTGCGAGTGCCGCCTTGTACAGGCCCAGGCGCATCGTTCCGCCGAGGTCACCGCCGTCGAGGATCTCGATCTGCTCCGCCATCGTCGAGATGACGGGTGCGGGCGTCTCGGGGTCGAACTCGGTCGAGGATGCTCCGTCGATGCCGGCGACGTTGCGCGCGTACTCGATCACCATCGCCTGCAGGCCCAGGCAGATGCCGAGCGTGGGGATGCCCTGTTCGCGAGCGAAGGTGAGCGCGCCAAGCTTGCCCTCAATGCCGCGCACACCGAAACCACCGGGCACGAGAATGCCGTCGACGTCACCCAGCGCCTTCGCGGCACCCTCCGGGGTCTCGCACGAATCCGAGGGCACCCAGCGGATCTTCACGTGCACCTCGTGGGCGAACCCTCCGGCGCGCAGCGCTTCCGTGACCGAAAGGTAGGCGTCGGGCAGATCGATGTACTTGCCGACCAGGGCGATGGTGACCTCGAGCTTGGGGTTGTGCACCGCCTGGAGAACCTTCTGCCAGCGCGACCAGTCGACCTCGGCCGCGGAGCTGATCTCGAGGGCGCGCACGATGTACTCGTCGAGACCCTGGTTGTTCAGCATCGTCGGGATGTCGTAGATGCTCGGCACGTCGACGGCGTTCACGACGGCGTCTTCGTCCACATCGCACATGAGCGCGATCTTGCGCTTGTTCGACTCGGTGACAGGACGGTCGCTGCGCAGCACGAGGGCGTCCGGCTGGATGCCGATGGAACGGAGAGCGGCGACAGAGTGCTGCGTCGGCTTCGTCTTCTGCTCCCCCGAGGCGCCCATGAACGGCACGAGCGACACATGCACGAAGAACACGTTCTTGCGGCCGAGCTCGTGGCGGATCTGACGGGCGGCTTCGATGAAGGGCTGCGACTCGATGTCACCGACCGTGCCGCCGATCTCGGTGATGATGACGTCGGGGCGCGGCTCCTCCGAGGCCTGCAGACGCATGCGGCGCTTGATCTCGTCGGTGATGTGCGGGATCACCTGGACCGTGTCGCCGAGGTACTCTCCGCGACGTTCCTTGGCGATGACCTCGGAGTAGATCTGTCCCGTCGTGACATTGGCGGCCTGGCTCAGCTCGATGTCGAGGAAGCGCTCGTAGTGGCCGATGTCGAGGTCGGTCTCTGCGCCGTCGTCGGTGACGAAGACCTCACCGTGCTGGAACGGGTTCATCGTTCCCGGATCGACGTTGAGGTACGGGTCGAGCTTCTGCATCACAACACGCACTCCGCGTGCCGTGAGCAGGTTGCCGAGGCTGGCTGCCGTGAGTCCCTTGCCCAACGAGGAAACGACACCGCCAGTCACGAAAATGTGCTTGGTGATGTCGTTGGATGGCCGCGCGCTAGAAATGTCCGTCACGGGCTTCCATGGTATCAGCAGCGGCTGGTCTCGGCACCGAGGAAACTCGGATGCATGCGCCCAGCCGCACAAACCCGCGGTGAAAGACTCTGGAAGGGAGGTTCCTCCCCCGCGTGTCGCCGCGTCGTCAGTCCTCGCGCAGCGCGAGGAGCTCGCGTGCGTGCACGAGGGCTGCATCGGAATCCGTGAGACCGGACAGCAGTCGCGCCATCTCGGCTTCGCGTTCCGCCCCGGCAAGGCTCCGCACACTCGATGCCGTCACCTGACCGTCGTTGGACTTCACGACGGAGAGGTGATTGTTCGCGAAGGCCGCGACCTGCGCCAGGTGTGTCACAGCGATCACCTGCGACGTCTGCGCGAGCTGCGCCAGGCGCCGCCCGACTTCGATCGCCGCAGCACCGCCGATTCCGGCATCGACCTCATCGAAGACGAAGGTGGGCACGGGGTCGGTGGCCGAGATGACGACCTCGATCGCGAGCATGACTCGTGAGAGCTCTCCGCCGGATGCTCCGCGCGACACGGAACGTGGCTCCGCTCCCGGGTGCGGAGCGAGCAGGATCGCGACGTCATCGCGCCCATGAGTGCTCTCGGCGCCGGGTGTCACCGCCACCTCGAGCCGTGCGTCCGGCATCGCGAGCGCATGCAGCTCTGCGGTGACGGCGGCACCCAGTCGCTCAGCGGCCTTCACACGCACGGAGGTGAGCGCGACAGCCGCCTCATCGAGCTCGACACGGATGGCATCACGCTCCGCGGTCAGGCGGTCTACCCGTTCACCGTCGTCTTCGAGCTCGGCCAGGCGCAGAGATCCCGTGTTCCAGAGCTCCAGCGCCGCATCCAAACTGCCGTGTGCGCGGATGAGCGTCGCCAGCGCAGCGCGACGCTCCTCGACGGCGGCGAGCTCGTGCGGTCCTGCCTCGTCGAGGTCCGCAAGATAGCTCGACAGCTGGGCCGCGAGATCCGCGGCCCGGTAGCCGAGATCGGCGATGCCCTCGGCGATCATCAGCAGCGTGGCATCCGCGGTCCGCTCGACCGCCCGGCGTGCTTCCGCGGCGAGAGCAGCGACGTCGGGCCCACCCTCATCGCTCGACAGGGCGCTGTGCGCGAGCGAGGCGGCGAGACGGAGCTCTTCCGCGTTCGCGAGGCGTTCGGCGCGCTCGTTCAGCTCGCTGTCTTCGTTCGGCTGCGGATCGGCCGCCTCGATCAGCGCGAGCGCCTCCCGGAGATCCGCAGCCTCTGCCTGACGGCGATCCCGGTTGTCGATCAGGTCCCGGAGCGCGGCATCGCGTTCCCGCCAGGAATCGAACAGCCGGCGATAGCGCTCCTGCGCCTGGGCGACGGGCTTTCCGCCAAAGCGGTCGAGCGCATCGCGCTGCGCTGCCGTCGACTTGAGGCGCAGCTGATCCGACTGCCCGTGCACGACGACCAGCGCCTCGGCAAGCTCGGCAAGGACGCCCGCGGGCGCCGCGCGTCCTCCGACGCTCGCCCTGCTGCGCCCCTCGGCCGTCAACGTTCGCGAGACGTAGAGTTCAGAACGCTCGTCATCCAGGGGTTCCAGCTCTCCCCCGGCCTCATCGACCGTGTCTGCCACGCGTCCCGTTGGTGGGACGAGCCACACTCCGGCGACCGAAGCCTGTGTGGCTCCGGCGCGCACCGCACCGGAGTCGGCGCGCTGGCCGAGAAGAAGGCCAAGCCCGGTGACCACCATCGTCTTGCCCGCGCCGGTCTCGCCCGTGATCGCCGTGAATCCGGGGCCGATCGGCAGAATCGCCTCCGCGATGACGCCGAGGTCGCGCAGGCGCATCTCTTCGATCACAAGGCACCCCGCCATCCCTCGACCGGAAGCTGGAACTTGCGCACCAGGCGATCCGTGAAAGCGATCGGATGCAGACGGGCCAGACGCACGGGCTGCGACGAGCGCCGGACGATCACCCGGGCGCCGGGCGGAAGATCATGTGAACGCCGACCGTCGCACCAGAGAATCCCCGTGCCGTCCGTGCGCTCCAACAGCTCGATCGCGACCGGGGCTTCCGGCCCGACCACGAGCGGGCGCGCAAACAGCGCGTGGGCCGACAGCGGGATCACCGCGATGGCCTCGACGCTCGGCCAGATCACAGGACCGCCCGCAGAGAAGTTGTATGCGGTAGAGCCGGTCGGCGTGGACACGACCATGCCATCACAGCCGTAGCTGGAAAGGGGACGTCCGTCGATCTCGACGACGACCTCGATCATGCGCTCCCGGCTCGCCTTCTCGACGGTCGCCTCATTGAGCGCCCAGGTCTCGTAGACGACGAGTCCGGCCGCATCCTTCACCCGCACCGACAGCGCCATGCGCTCTTCGACCTCGTAGTCGCGATCGATGACGCGCTTCACCGCGGCATCCATGTCATCACGCTCGATCTCCGCCAGGAATCCCACGTGCCCCATGTTGATTCCGAGCACCGGCGCTCTGCTGCCGCGCACGAGTTCTGCGGCGCGCAGAATCGTACCGTCGCCCCCGAGAACGATCGCCAGCTCGAGGTCTTCGACGCCGACCGCGTCACCGACGGCGTCGACATCGGAGAACGAGGCATCGACCTCGGCGAGCTCCGCGCGATCCTGCGGATCGAGAACCGGATGCGCCCCCGCATCACGGAGCGCGGCGATCACGCGTCGGGCGGCGGCAACCGTGTCATCACGGCGCGCATGGGCGACGACCAGGATGTTGCGCTCGTTCATCGTCCTCCTGCGAACTCGTCGATGGTGTTCAACCATTCTGTCGGATTCGTTCCGCGGCCCGGCGCGAGGTGCACGAGGAACTCCGCGTTGCCGTGCGTGCCGAGAATCGGCGACGGCAGCACCCCGAGCATCCCGAGGCCTGCATCCCAGGCGTCCCAGATGCTGCGTGCGACCGCGTCCACGCGCGTTGCGGGGTCGGTGACGAGCCCCCCGCGCACGGCGGTGCGGCCGACCTCGAATTGCGGTTTGATCAGGAGAACGACGTCGGCATCTGATGCGGCGACACCCGCAATGGCGGGATAGACGTGGCTGAGGGAGATGAACGAGAGATCTCCGACGATGAGATCGGGGGCGGTCGCTTCGCCGGTCGTCTCGCGGAGGCTGTCCGCGGTCATATGGCGGACATTGAACCCTTCGACGACCGTGACCCCCTCGTCCGTGCGGATCTCGGACGCCAGTTGATCGTGTCCGACGTCGACCGCGAGGACGCGGCGCGCACCCCGTTCGCGCAGCACCTGCGTGAACCCACCCGTCGACGCCCCCATGTCGAGCGCGAGGCGTCCCGCCACGGGAATGCCGAAACCGTCCAGCGCGGCGATGAGCTTGTGGGCGGCACGGCTCACATAGTGATCGGCGCCGGCGACGGTCAGCGTGTCGTGTTCATCTACTTTGAGCGACGGCTTGATGCTCGTCGCCCCGTTGACGCTCACGAGTCCATCGGCAATCAGGGTCGCCGCATGAGTGCGCGAACGAGCCAGTCCGCGCTCAGCGAGGGCGGCATCCAGCCGGGCGCTCACCGCGGACCCGGCCGCACGGCTGTGGACGAAGGATCGGCAGGTGTCGAGGCGCCGGCGTCTCGTGGCACGCTCTCGAGTCGTTTCGTGAGGTCATCGTGCAACGCGGAATATGCCGCGGCACGGTCTTCGAGCGGCTGCCCTTCGATCAGGCGCAGGCGGCTCCACAGGCCGTCCGTGGGAGGCGTCGCGTCGCGCTCTTCCGGGGTCTCTTCGCTCACGATCCCCACTCTACGCGGCAGTGCGGACAGCGCTGCGAGGGCACGACGAAGTTCGGGGAAGACCGTGCGGGCAGCCGCCCTGTGCAGTACGCGGTGTGGACCGCTCAAAGTATCTAACGGTTACGGGCGGAAGAAGGTGTCTGCGTACAGGCGCTCGGGGACGTCGAATCCGTAGATCGCACGCCCTGTCGACCAGATCGCCGCCGCCCCTGCGCGCAGCAGGTCGATCGGTCGGGAGCCTTCCGCCACGATCACGACATCGACGCCGTCGATTCTCACCGCGGAGTCACCGACCGACGTGATGCCGTCCTTGACCTTGGTCTGGGGATAGGGCTCGTGCAGTTCGCGCAGATCACCCAGGATGTAGGTCGGCTGCGAACCGGTGGGGGCCGCGAGCACGTGCTTCGGGCGGTCCACCCCTGTGATCACGAGTGCAGAGTCGATACCTGCACGGTTGGCGCCGAGGATGTCGGTGTCGAGACGATCCCCGATGAAGAGCGGTTTGCGCGCGGAGAAGCGGGCGATCGCCTCGCGGAAGATCGGCACCTCAGGTTTTCCCGCGACGGTCGCCAGACGGCCAACTGCCGTGTGTACGGCAGAGACGAGAGTGCCGTTTCCTGGGGCGATGCCACGAGACTGCGGGATCGTCCAGTCGGTGTTGGTCGCGACCCAGGGGATCCCGCCCTCATCCTCGGGGACCTTCAGTGCGAATGCCGCCTCCGCCAGCTGCGTCCAGCTCACATCCGGCGCGAAGCCCTGAACGACGGCGCTCGGCGCGTCTTCTGCGCTCCGCGTCACCACGTATCCGGCCTTCTCGGCTTCCACGACCAGCCCCTCGCCGCCGACCACGAGAATCGTGGAGCCGGGTGCAACCGTTTCGCCAAGCAGGCGCATGGCCGCCTGAGGGCTCGTCACCACCTCGTCCGGTGCCACCGTCAGACCGAGCTCGGTGAGATGCGCAGCCACGGAAGCATCCGTGCGTGACGCATTGTTCGTGATGTAGCCGAGGCGCAGAGAGCGCTCGACCAGCCGCAGGCTGTCGATTGCGTGCGGAATCGCGCCGGCTCCGGCGTAGACCACACCGTCGAGGTCCGCGAGGACAACATCCACCCCGGCGAGCGGGGTCGCCGGAGTCCGGGAGAAGAGACCCACTACTTCTGCTCCCCCGGTTCGTCGGATGCTTCGTCGGTCGCTCCCGGCGACGTCTCAATTGCCTCGCCTGCGGTCTCCGCGTCAGTGTCGGCGTCGACGCCGGTCAGATCGTCGTCCCCGGTCGAGAGGTCGTCGGCATCCGCGTGTCCCTCTGCGAACGCGTCGTCCTCCAACTGCATGTCTTCGATCAGGAGTTCTTCGTCGCCCCCGTAGCCGAGCGCCTCGACCGCCACTGCAGCGCGATGCGTCCAGAAGGCTGCTTCTTCGTGGCGTCCGAGGTCGTCAAGGACAGCAGCACGCGCAGCGAACAGCGCGGGGCTCCACTCGTACGCGCGGTTCGGGTCGAGTTCGGGGATCTCCAGCTCGCCGAGAGCGAGTTCACGCTCACCGCGGTCGAGTCGTGCACCGGACATCGCAATCGCGAGGGCAACACGGACGCCGACGTCCAGTGTGGATCGGTCGACGGATCGCCCTTCCTCGAGTGCGCGGTCAGGGCGCCCGATGCCGCGCTCACTATCGACCATGAGCGCGATCTGGTCGTCCTTGCCTGAGATCCGGCGATAGGTCCGCAACTCCCGCAGAGCAAGGGCGAAATCGCCCACACCATAGGCAGTGATTGCGAGCGTCTCGCGAACGATCGCAATGCGGCCCGCGCGACGCGATGCTGCCAGCGCGTGCTCGTGCGCGAGCGCGGGGTCTTCGTCGATGAGCTGCGCCGCCATCGCGAGGTGACGCGCAACGTTGTCCGCGTTCTCCTTGCTCAGGGTCTTGAGCTCGTTCCGCGCGGAAGGGTGCAGGTCGAACGCGGTGACCTCGTCAGGCACAAAGGGATCGCGAGGGCGATCGGATGCCTGTTCTTGACGACGCGGACGATTGTCTTCGCGACGTGGTCCACGGTCGCCGTCGTAGTTGCGCTGCGGCCGATCGTTGCCGTAACGCGAACCGCGGCCATCATCGGATCGAGCCGGACGTCCGCTCTGTCCATAGGGACGATCGCCGCCCTGACGCGCGGGACGTTCTCCGTCATGACGACGGGGACGGTCATCGAAGGAGCGCTTTGGGCGATCTCCGTCGTAACGCGGACGATCGCCCGCGGGACGAGCCGGACGATCGCCGTCATACCGGCGAGGCCGATCACCGTACGGCTTCTGGGATCGGTCACCGGCCGGACCAGCCGGGCGGTCACCGTCGTATCGACGAGGGCCGTCGTCAAAGGACCGACGGGGACGGTCATCGAAGGAGCGCTTGGGGCGATCGCCGTCGTAGCGCGGGCGATCACCTGCAGGACGAGCCGGACGATCGCCATCGAAACGACGGGGACGGTCATCGAAAGAGCGCTTCGGGCGGTCACCGTCATAGCGCGGACGATCGCCACCCTGACGTGCAGGACGGTCACCGTCTTGGCGGCGGGGCCGATCGTCAAAAGAGCGCTTCGGGCGATCGCCGTCGTAGCGAGGACGGTCGCCGGCTGGCCGGCCAGGACGATCGCCGTCGTAGCGACGGGGACGGTCGCCGTCCCGCGCGGGACGTTCGTTGCTCGTACGACGAGGTCGATCGTCGAACGAACGCTTCGGACGATCTGCATCGTAACGAGGGCGCTCACCGCTCCCCTGTCGCGCGGGACGCTCAGAGTCATAACGCGGCGGTCGGCTGTCACCGGAACGCTGCGTACGATCGCCATCTCGTGCGGGGCGTTCTCCGCGGCTCGATGCGGGAGAACGACGATCCCCATCGACAAAGCGGCGAGCAGGTCGCTCGCTGTTTCGCGATGAAGAGGAGTCGGTACGGTCGTTGAAACGTCGCTGTTCGCCGCGCCCATCGCGCGGCGCAGAACGACGCTCTTCCTCGTTCGACATGACTTCTTCTCTCTCCAGGGGATCTCTTGTTAACGCAAAATGGCCACCCAGCAATGGGTGGCCA